>JANNZG010000037.1:0-39204 GCA_031410495.1 Porphyrobacter sp. | reverse complement strand
ACCCCGGGGGTTTCTGGCGGCTTTTTGGTGTCACCCCCCCCCCCCCCCCCCCCCCCCCCCCCCAACCATAAATTGGGGTTACTTGGGGGGGGGGGGGGGGGGGGGGGGGCGGGCGGTCTGAGCTTCAGCGCTCGAGCAGGTTACGCGCCTGACTGGCGATCTGCGCCAGCATCGCTGCACCGACGGGCGGACGAGCCTGCGCGCGCGCGATCATCGCGCGGAATTGCGCGACGCCTTGCGCATTGCGCTCCGCCCAAGCGGCAACCGCGCCGCGCGGGTCGGCCTTTCCGGCTTTGGTCGCGATTTGCCGACGCAGAAATTCGATCCGCATCTGCTGGATATCGCGCGCGAGGCCCGAGACCAGCAGCCGCTCCCAGATATCGGAAGGCGACATATAGGCCGCCGTCCCCTGCGCCCAGTCGAGACCCAGTCGGGTGCCGACATCGGTGAAGGCGTGGGTGAGCAGGCACGGCTCGATCCCGGTGGCGCGCGCAGCCTGTGCAAGGCCAACCGCGCCGTCGAAGTCGAACAGGTTGGCGACCCGTGCGGCGAGCGGCTCGGGCGTGCCGGCGGCGACGAAGCTTGCCTGCAAGGCCTTGGACCGGGCCCGCGGCTCGTCGGTGAGCAGTTCCTCGCGGCCTGCGACCAGCGTGGTGACGCTGGCTTGCAGGGCCTCGATCATCGCGCCGACCGCGACCTTGCCGGCCGCGGTGCGCAGCACGTCGGACATGAGATTGCCGACAGCCGCTGCGAGCCGGTCGAACATCACGAGACGCGCGCCTTCGGCAATCGGCGCATCCTCGAGCTCGCGCCACAGCGGGTCGAGGCCGAACAGGCGCTCGGCGACCACGAAGGCTGCGGCGACCTCGGCCAGGCCGACGCCCTCTTCTTCGGCGAGCTCGAAGGGATGGACCATGCCCAGCCGGTTGACGATGCGGTTGGAAAGACTGGTCGCGATCATCTCGCGCCGCAGCCGGTGCCCGCGGATCTCGTCCGCATAGGTCTTGCGCATCGGCGCGGGGAAACGTGCGAGCAGCACGTCTTCCAGCACCGGATCGTCGGGAAGCGCGCTGTGCTCCATCGCGTCCTGCAACGCGAGCTTGGCCGAGGACAGCAGCACCGCGAGTTCGGGGCGGGTAAGCCCCTGCCCGTCGGCGGCGCGGCGGGTCAGGGTCTCGCCGTCCGCCAGCCCCTCGGTGCGGCGGTCGAAGTCACTGACTTCCTCCAGCCGCTCGATCAGACGGACATAGGCAGGGGTCGACCCCTTGCCGCCGCTCTCGGCCACCGACAGCGCGAGCGCCTGCAAGCGGTTGTCCTCGAGCACCAGCGCGGCAACCTCGTCGGTCATGCTGGCGAGAAGCGTGTTGCGCTTCTTGGGCGAAAGCTTGCCCGAGGCGGTCGCCGCCGCGAGCGCGATCTTGATGTTGACCTCGTTGTCCGAGCAATCGACCCCCGCCGAGTTGTCGATGAAGTCGGTGTTGATGCGCCCGCCATTGAGAGCAAAAGCAATGCGCCCGGCCTGCGTCACGCCGAGGTTCGCGCCCTCGCCGATCACTCGCGCGCGCACTTCGGTGCCGTCGATCCGCAAGCTATCATTGGCCGGATCGCCGACCTGGATGTGGTTCTCCTGCGGGGCCTTCACATAGGTGCCGATGCCGCCGAACCACAGCAGGTCAACCGGCGCCTTGAGGATAGCGGTGATCAGCGCCTCGGGCTCGATGTCCTTGGCGTCGATGCCCAGCGCCTCGCGCGCCTGCTTCGACAGCTTGATCGATTTGGCGGTGCGCGGGAACACGCCGCCGCCCTTGGAGATCAGCGACTTATCGTAATCGTCCCAGCTCGAACGCTGCAGCGCGAACATGCGGCTGCGCTCTTTCCAGCTTGCCGCGGCATCGGGCGTGGGGTCGATGAAAATGTGGCGGTGATCGAAGGCCGCGACCAATTTCAGCGCCTTGGATAGCAGCATCCCGTTGCCGAACACGTCGCCCGACATGTCGCCGCAGCCGACTACGCGGACCGGCTGGGTCTGGATGTCGACGCCCAGCTCGCGGAAGTGGCGCTGGACCGAGAGCCACGCGCCCTTGGCGGTGATGCCCATCGCCTTGTGGTCATAACCGTTAGAGCCGCCGCTCGCGAAGGCATCGTCGAGCCAGAAGTCGCGCGATTGGGCTATGCCGTTTGCAATGTCGGAGAAGGTTGCGGTGCCCTTGTCGGCGGCAACCACGAAATAGGGGTCGTCTCCGTCGAGCACCGTCACATCCGCCGGATGGACGACCTTGCCGCCCTCGATATTGTCGGTGACCGACAGCAGCGTGCGGATGAAGATCTCGTAGGAGGCGCGGCCCTCGGCGGCCCAGCCTTCGCGGTCCAGCGCGGGCGAGGGAAGCTGCTTGGGATAGAAGCCGCCCTTCGCGCCGGTCGGCACGATCACGGCGTTCTTGACGCGCTGCGCTTTCATCAGCCCGAGCACCTCGGTGCGGAAGTCGTCGCGGCGGTCGGACCAGCGCAGCCCCCCGCGCGCCACCGCGCCCGAGCGCAGGTGGATGCCTTCCACGCGGCGCGAATAGACGAAGATTTCGCGCCACGGCAGCGGCTTGGGCAGGCCCGGCACCAGCGCGGAATCGAGCTTGAACGCGAGCGCTTCAGCAGCGGCAGGCGCGAAGGCGTTGGTGCGCAGCACGGCATCGATCACCGCGCGGTAGAGGCGCAGCAACCGGTCGTCGTTGATCGCGGTGACCTTGGCGAGGCCGCGCGTGAAGGCCGACCCTGCCGCTGCGAGCGCCTCTTCGCGGTTGCCCGCAAAGCCCGGATCGTGGCGCGCCTCGAACAGCTGGATCATCGCGCGCGTTACCTGCGGCGCGGCGACAAGCGCGTCGACCACGGTGTAGATCGTGAAGCTCACCCCGGTCTGGCGCAGGTAGCGATAGATCGCGCGCATCCAGTTCGCCTCGCTCGGGGCGAGCCCGGCGGCAGCGATCAGCCGGTTGAAGGGATCGTCCTCCGACGCACCATTCAGCACTGCGGCGAGCGCGTCCTCGATCAGCTCCGCACGCTCGAGCAGCGTCCCGGCATCGCGCCCCGCAGGCAAAGTCAGCAGAAACTCGTCGATCGCGCCCAGCGACGCATCGGACAGGAAAGTCGGCACTTCGGACAGCACCCGGAAGCCGAAATTCTCGAGCGCCGGGACAGCATCGGAGAGCGCGAGCGTGCCCTTCAGCACATAGACCTTGAGCCGCAAGGTCTGCGGCCCATCGGCAGGAAGGCGGTAGAGCCGCACCAACCGCTCGGCGCGCTCGCCCTCGCCCTCGCCCAACGCCAGCGTGCGCAGCTTGGCGATGTCGCGCGCGGCTTCCTGCGGGCCGTAGGCAAGGCGGTAGCCGGTCGGGAACGCCGGGGCGTAACGCGCGGCGAGCGCGGCGGCGCGGCCTTCTTCCTCGGTGGCAGCCAGATGGGTCGCGACAGCCTCGTTCCAGCCGCGCAGCAGATCGACCAGCTGGGCCTCGATCGCCGCATCGTCAGGCACGTCGGCGCAGGCGCGCACATCGATGAGGAAGCGCAATAGCGCGAGCGTGTTGCTCTCCACCGCGAGGCTCCAGTCGAGCAGCACCGCGCCCGGGCTGGCCAGCAGCATCGCCTGGATCTGGTGGCGCACGTCGGTCGAAAGCTGATCGCGCGGCAGCCAGACGAAGGCGAAGACGTGCCGCTCCAGCGTGGCGCGCACCATGATGACGCGCGGGCGCGGGCGGTCGATCAGCGCCATCTTGGCGGTGACGAGATCGGCGACACGCTCGGGATCGAAGGCGGTGAGGAGGTCGTTGGGCAGAGAGGTGAATGCGTGGACCAGCGCCTTGCCGTTGTGCCCGGCGGGATCGAAATGCAGCCGTGCCGTCAGGTCCGCGACCATCGCGCGCAGCACCGGTACTTCGGACGGGCGCTCGTTCATCGCGGCGCTGGTCCACAGGCCCGCGTGGATCGAGAGTGCGGCGATTGTGCCGCCCTCGCGCACCGGCACGATGAACAGATCGAGCGGGCTGGCGCGATGGACCCGCGATTGCACGTTGGATTTGATCGCCAGCAGCGGCTTGGGCGTGCCGGCGGCCTCCTGCCGGTCGAACCACTCGAAGGCGCGCTCATAGGAAATCTCGGCGAGCAGATCATGCGCCGACGCGCGGCAGATGCCGAGTCGGTCCACGATGCGCCCGTCGCGGCGGCGGGTGAGGTGACCAAGCTGGGTCAGCATCCCCCCGCCGAGCCATGCGAGCAGTGCGCCCATCTCCGCGTCGAGCGCCTGCACGGCCTCGGCATCGGCGGCGATGGCGCTCTGCATCTTCGGCCAGTCGCTGACCGCGGCGTGGACGTCATCAAGGGTCGTCTGCAACGCTTCGAGCAGATCGCGGCGCTGGCGGGCGTCGACGCGCGGGGTTTCGATGTAAATCATCGATTCGCGCGTGCCCGATTTGCCGATGCCGGTGATCGCGCCGTCGCCGTCGCGCTCAACCTGCACCACCGGGTGAAGGAGCAGGTCGATTCCCACGCCCAGCGCGCTGATCGCGGCCGCAACCGAATCGACAAGGAATGGCATGTCGTCGTTGACCAGCGCAATCCGGAGGTGGCGCCGCTCGCCGCCTGCGGATTCAAGCTGCACCAGCGACTGGCCGGGCGTGCGGGTCTCGGCGGCGGCGAGGAGATAGGCCGACGCCTCGTCCAGCTCGGGCTTGGCGGTGGCAGCGTCGCCGGGCAGCAGCGAGTCTTCCAGCTGAAGGCGAAGGGACTTGATCAGCGCGCGTGACGGCGCGGCGGCGACGGACTTCGACCCCATGAAAGGCTCCTGCTCATCCTGCGAACCCGGTTGCGCTGCAACGCAACAATATTATGTCGGGCTGATGTAATCGTATCTTTCGCACTACCCGCTTTCTGCCTTGGGGCGCAAGCCGGATGATCGCCTAAGGTTACGCTGCTGCGACGGTCTGACAGGCTTCGATGGTCATAGCGAGCGAGCGGATGCGCGCCTCGGGATCGTAGGTCGCGCCGCACAGCAGGATCTCGTCCGCGCCGGTGCGCGCCACGAAGGCGGCAATCCCCTCGCGCACCTGCGACGGTGTGCCGACTGCGGCGGCCTGCCCCAAGTGAGCGAGCATCGCCTGCGCATGCACGGGCAGCGTGTCACTATACCCATTGATCGGCGGCGGGAGCTTGCCGGGGCTGCCGCTGCGCAGGCGCACGAAGCTTTGCTGCTGGCTCGATGCGAGCAGCTGCGCCTCGGCCTCGGTATCGGCGGCAAAGACGTTCATCGCGACCATCACATGCGGACGGTCGAGCGCCTCGGAAGGCTCGAAATCGCGGCGATAGACGGCGAGCGCGGCGTCGAGGTGATCGGGCGCGAAATGCGCAGCGAAGGCGTAGGGCAGGCCCAGCTTGGCCGCGAGTTGCGCGCCGAACAGGCTCGACCCCAGCATCCACAACTGGACCTTCGCGCCGAGGCCCGGCGTGGCGTTGATCGGCAGATCGAAGTCGCCCGTCAGCAATGCGCGCAGCTCGACCACGTCCTGCGGGAAGTATTCGGCGGCCTGGTTGAGGTTCTTGCGGAGCGCCCGCTGCAGCTCCGGCCCCGCACCCGGTGCGCGGCCCAGGCCGAGGTCGATCCGCCCGGGGAACAGCGCGTCGAGCGTGCCGAACTGCTCGGCGATCTGGAACGGAGTGTGGTTGGGCAGCATGATGCCGCCCGATCCGATACGGATGCGAGTGGTGGCGTTGCCGATGTGAGCGAGCACCACCGAGGTCGCGCCGCCCGCGATGCCGTCCATCGCGTGGTGCTCGGCCACCCAGAACCGGTCGCAGCCGTAGCGTTCCGCCGCGCGGGCGAGGTCGGCGGTGGCGGCGAAAGCTTCCGAGAGCGTTCCGCCCTCGCGGACGGGGACCAGATCAAGGACGGAAAAACGGGTCATCGCGGCTGCTCCTGTTGCGCCGGTTGCGGCGCGGGAGGGATGGGCGTTGGCGCAGCTTCGACCACCTCACCAAGCTGCGCAAGATAATCGCGCGCGGTCGCGGCGGCGAGGCTTTCAGGCGCGAGGGCGAGCACCGAACGCCAGCTCGCCCGCGCGGCATCGTCGCGGTTGCCGAGCACCGCGATCAGACCCGCTTCGAGGCCGATCTCGGGGTTTTCGGCAGCGAGGGTGGCGGCGCGTTCGATGGCGGCCTGTGCTTCGGCGAGTCGCTCGAGCCGCCGCAGCAGCGTCGCCTTGAGCAGCCAGCCCTCGCTGCGTTCGGGCGCGACGGTGGTGGCGGTTTCGAGCGCTGCAAGCGCCTCGTCATTGCGCCCCAACGCGACCAGCGCGCGGGCGCGGTCGGTGGCGGCGATGGCTTGCAGCGGCGCGACCCTGGCGGTGCGGGCGTCAGCTTCGGCGAGGGCAAGAAGATCGACCGCGCCGGACGCATCCCCGCCCGCCAGCGCGGCATTGCCCGCCAGCGCCGCGAAGCGCGCGCGGGTGCGGATCTCGCCCTCCGGCGTCTCGGCCCGCGCGGCGGCGAAGGCGGTGCGCGCGTCGTCCCACAACCCGAGCTGGCTGGACGCGGTGCCGAGGCACAGGTTGGCGAGCACGCGGTCCGCGCCCTTGGTCTCGCCGCGGCGGATCTGCGCCATCGTGTTGGCTCGCGCAGGGTCCGCCTCGAGCTGGTCTAGGCAGCTTTCGAGCCATGCGCTTGTGGCGGGAAGATCATCTATCACCCCGTCGATCCGCGCCGGACGGTCGCGGACGAGATCGTCACCCTGCATCCCGCCGCTCATGGGATTGGGGCCGGCTTGCAGAGCCAAAGCGAGGAGGATCGACAAGGGCGGGCTATCCGTAAAATTCGGCCACGAGGGCCTTGAGGAGGGCGATGTCGCTATCCCGCGACAGGCGGTGATCGCCGTCCTCTACTAGCGTCACCTGAACGTCGTCCGACCGGAGCGCCGCTTTGAGACGAAGCGAGATATCATAGGGCACGTCTTCATCGGCCTTGCCGTGAAGCAGCCGCACGGGGCAGGTGAGATCGATCATGCTCTCCAGCCTGAGGTGGCATTCGGCATCGGCGAAGAAGCCGGGGTGAGTCGGCGTGGGCTCGGGGCCGTAGGGGTTGGGCTCGAAGATCGTCTCGCCGCTTGCGAGCTGCGCGCGTTGTTCCGCAGTGTAGCCCCAACGGGTGAAATCTGGCGCGGGCGCGATGCCGATCATCCCGGCGACGCGGTGCTTGAGGTGCTCGGCCACGAGCAGCATCAGCCACCCGCCCATCGACGAGCCGACCAGCAGCACCGGGCCGCTGACATAACTCGCCACCAGCGCCAGCACCTCGTCGCGCCACGCCGACAGCATCCCGTCTGCAAAGTCGCCATCACTCTGCCCGCAGCCCGAATAGTCGAGCAGCAGGCAGGCACGGCCCTTCGCCTGCGCCTCGGCAAACAGGGCGGTCGCCTTGCTGCCGCTCATGTCGGACATATAGCCGGGCAGGAACACCAGGCAGGGGCCGCTGCCGTGGGTGTAGCGGAAGGCCACGCGGCGGCCATCGTAGAGGGTGTGGTGCAAGATTTCGCTCATGGCGCTTCCATGCCTTGCGCGGAGCGGCGAGCGCAAGCATTGAGAGCGCAGGGTTGTCACGCAAGCGCAACCGGAGAGGGATAGGCGCCTAGCCATGATCAAGACCGAACCTGCGGGTCAGCCCGCCGCCACCGCCCTTACCCGCCGCAACCTCTTCGCGCTCGCAGGCGCAGGGGCCGCGATTGCCGCGGCGCCCGCCGCCGCGCACAGCTTCGGCACGGGCTTCACCCACGCGGTCGCCAGCGGCGAGCCTTCGGCGAAATCGGTGCTGCTGTGGACGCGCTACGTCGCCGATGCGGAGACCAAGCTGACCTGGCAGGTGAGCGAGAGCGAGGACTTCGCCCGGCCCGTGGCGGAAGGCAGCGTCAGCGCCTCGCCGGACCGCGACTGGTGCGCCAAGGGCGTGGCGACCGGACTTCAGCCTGACCGCTGGTACTTCTACCGCTTCCTCGCGCCCGGCGGCAGCGCCTCGCCCGTGGGCCGCACCCGCACCCTGCCGGAAGGACCCTCGGCCGCGTTCCGCATGGCGGTGTTCTCCTGCTCCAACTTCGGGTTCGGCTGGTTCAACGCCTACGGCCACGCTGCCGAGGCCAACGACGTCGACCTCGCGGTGCATCTGGGCGACTACATCTACGAATATGCCGCGGGCACGTATCCTACCGCCGCGCAAACGCATCCCGACCGCGTGCTCGAGCCTGCCACCGAGATCGTCGCGCTGGCCGATTACCGCCTGCGCTATGCGACCTACCGCGCCGATCCCGATTGCAAGCGCATCCATCAGGTCCTGCCGATGATCTCCGTTTGGGACGACCACGAGAGCGCCAACGACAGCTACAAGGACGGCGCGGAGAACCACCAACCCGCCACCGAGGGCGACTGGCAAGTGCGCAAGGCCGCCGCCAAGCGCGCCTATCGCGAGTGGATGCCGGTCGGCGAGGAGGTCTACACCGCCTATCAGGTCGGCAACCTTGCGACCCTGTTCAAGCTCGACACGCGGCTTGAGGGCCGCGAGAAGCAGTTCAATCTGACCGAAGTGATGGCCGGCAAGACCGACCCGCAGGCGCTCAACGCGGCGCTGACCGCCTTCCGTGACGGGCAATGGGCGAAACCCGATCGCCAGCTGCTCGGCATGGCGCAGGAAAGCTGGCTCTCCGGCGCGCTGGCGGATTCCACCGGCAAAGGTACGCATTGGCAGGTGCTGGTGCAGCAGGTGGTGATGGGCAACCTGCGCACGCCCAAGAACTTCGCGGAAGCCGCGGGCGCGGGGCTCCCCGATTTCGTGCGCCAGCGGCTCGTGGCCGCATCTGCCGCAAGCCAGGTGGGCCTTCCTTCCAACATGGACGCGTGGGACGGCTATCCGGCCGCACGCGAGCGGTTGTTCAAGGCGGCGCTCGATGCGGATGCCAACCTCGTCGTGCTGGCGGGGGATTCGCACAATGCCTGGGCCTTCGACCTCGGCTACGAGGGGAAGCCGGTCGGCGTCGAATTCGGCGGCCAGTCGGTCAGTTCGCCCGGCTATGAAAGCTATCTCACCTTCATCAAGCCCGACACGCTCGCCGCCTCGCTGGTGGCCGAGAATAGCGAGCTCAAGTGGGCGGACACCTCGCAGCGCGGCTACATGATGGTCGAGCTGACCCCGGCGCGGGTCACCACCGAATACCGCTTCGTGGCCGGGGTGAAGCAGCGGTCGACGCGCCTTGCCGGCACCAAGCGGCTCACCAGCGAAAAGGGATCCGGCATGCTCTCGGTCTGATCGGGCGGTCTGATCCGGGGCCTGCGAAAGGTTCCCTTAAGCCAAAGGCGGTAGCTTTCGTCCCGTATGACCGAGACGGGGCTTTCCATGCGCGGAATGATGCTGGCTGGCGGGGCGACCTTGCTGGGCGGCGGCGCCTATGCCAGCGGCGCCTTCGATCGCGGCGAGTATTACGCGATGGACCCGGCAGCGGTCGAAGCGCGGCTCGCTTCGCTGCATTTTGGCGAAGAGCTTGGCCGCAACGAGGCTGACCGCGTGAAGCTGGTGCTGCGCAGCAGCGGCTCGGCGGTGGTGCGCTGGGACCTGATGCTCGAAGGGGAGCGCGTTGCCGACGTGCGTGCGCATCTTGCGCCTGAAGACGCAGGCACGCGGGTGAAGGTCGAATTCGCCTTCACGAAGGGCGATGCGTTGATGGGGCTGGAAGAAGACCCCTTCCTCAACGAGATCGCCGAAATCGCGATGGAGGAGAAGGTCGACTCCACGCTCGACGGTCGGGCCTTCAACACAACGCTGGTGCAGGCCAAGATGGCCGCAGCGGTCGCGGCCAACCCGCAGGCGGTCGCGAATTTGCAAAAGAAGGCGCAGCAGACCGCCTCTGACCGGATGAAGGACGCAGACGAGGCCGATTATTACAGCGACAGCTCCGGCGATACGGGCTCCGGCAAGCCGGCCGAGCCGACCGTCTCGACCCGGCCCTCCGTCTCGACCAAGCCGCCCCGGCCGACCAACTTCAACGAAACCCACGCCGACGGAGGCTGGGGGAAGAAGTAGAGCGGGGTAGCGCCTACTCCTTGAGCGCCTCCCGCAGTGCTTTTTCGAAGGCCTGGGGCTGGTCGAACATGATGAAGTGATAGCTGTCCTCGATGATGACCAGCTTCACACCGGGAAGGCCCGCATAGGCATCACCATACAGCTTCTCGACTTGCGCGCGCGGGACGTAGGCGTTGGCGGCCGCGAGCACGGTGACAGGCGCTTTTATCGTGCCCAGACGCGGACGCATGTCGTTCGTCATCACGGTATAGACCGCCGCGGCAAAGCTCGCCCGGTCAGAATCGAGCGACCATTGCACCACCCGCTCGTGAAAGGCCGGGTCGCGGACGAGGATCTGCACGCCCTGCCGCTGGCTCGCCGCGAAGGTCGCCGCGTCCATGCCCAGCAGCGCCTTGCGGGTCGCCTCGGCCTGAGCGCCGGTGCGCTCGGGCGTCAACGAGGGGTCGAAGATCAGCGGATAGAAGGGCAGCGAATCGATCACCACCACGCGGCTGATGCGGTCGGGGTGATCGGCGGCGAGCGCCAGCCCCAGAAACCCGCCCATCGAATGGCCCGCATAGGCGGCGCTTTTGATCTTCTCGCAATCGAGGTGGCGGATGATCTCGGCCTCGATGCGAGCGAATAATGTTGCCGGATCGCCCTCCGCCGGACGCCCCGCATAGCCCGGAACATGGACGAGGTGGAGCCGGTAGTTCTTGGCGAGGCTGTCCTTCACACCGTCCCACACCGCCGGCGGCGAACCGAGGCCGGGCACCAGCACCAGATCAGGGCCGGACCCCACGACCTCGAAGGGCGGGCAGGCTGCAGCGGCATACTCGGCATGAGCGATTGCGGGTGCGATCAGGGCTGCAAGCGGGGCCGCGGCGGTGAGCAGGGTGCGGATCAAGGTCATTCAGGATCTCCGTTTCTCAGGAAGATGGCTTCGATGGGCAGGCCGAACACGTCGGCTATGGAGAAGGCGAGCGGCAGCGACGGGTCGTAGCGGCCCTTTTCGATGGCATTGACGCTCTGGCGGCTCACGCCGAGCCGGTCGGCCAGGTCCTGCTGGCTCCAGCCGTGCTCGGCGCGCAGGACGCGAAGGCGGTTGTTCATCGGTCGCGCGCCCAGATCCACAGCTGAGCGATGCCCAGACCGATCGCCCAGACCGGCAGCACCCACCAGGCAGGCACGTGCGGCACGAGTTCGAACGTCTCGAGAAAGCCCCAGAAGATGCCGATCACCAGCATGATTCCAAGCCCGGCGAGCGCCGCCTGCACGCTGCGGTAGCGCAGGTATTCGTCCGTCTCCTCGGCGAGATAGCGCGCCATTGCCCAGATCATCACGAAAGTCGGCAGGGTCGGCAGCAGCGCTATGGCAAACACCGCCGGCGCGGGCAGTGCGACGTTCTTGAACAGCGAAATGGCAATACCAAGACCCAGGACATAGCCGAACGACGCGCCGAGGACCCGGCGATTGTAGCGTTTGATCGCCGGATTGGGGTGGCAGGCGCGCTCGCTCGAGCGGACCATGGGGATAAGCAGGCCCATCGTCAGCACGAACAGGATCAGGCCGGTCCAGGCTCCGATCGCGTCTGTCAGCTTGAGGGTGACGACGATTGCCGAGCCGGCAAGGTAGAGCGCCGCCCAGAGCCACGGCGCGCGGGCAGCGGGCCTGTCATCCGCGCTCATTGCGCGGTCTTGCGGCGGCCGCAGGACGGGTTCCGGCGGATGATCCACGGCACCACCGCCAGCGGGGCATATTGAGCAAACGCGGCGGGTATGATGTCGAACACCGACAGCACTGCGATGGCGAGTAGGATCGTTGTCAGCAGCAACGCCTCTTGGATGCGGGACATGGAAAGCTCCTCTGTCATAATGACAAGCTTCCTTTACTTCTGAGTCGCAGGTATGTCAAGGAGGCTTTCCATTGATGGCTCCAAAAACCCGTCGGCAAGAGGTGTTTCATCAACTTGCTCGTGACTTTTGGCTGTTGGGAGATTAAGTCTCCGCCCATGGCCACGCTGCTCGCCACCACCCGCACCACCACGACCCGGACTACTATCCGGGGGCGGCGGCGCGCGGGGTAAAGCCCGGCCATCCGCCGCCCGGTCCGGGGCGGCGCGGTGTTCTCCCCAGACCGTTGATCGTACAACACCGCTCTTCCGGTGAGGCTCTGCTTGTGGCAGGGCGCCACCCAAATCTGCCTTCCCGCGTTGAGGGAAGGGGGGCAAACGAGACGGACCTGCGACGATGACCGAACTGCTCAAGATCAGCCTGCCAGATGGATCGGTGCGCGAAGTGCCTGCGGGCTCGACCCCCGCGGACATCGCCGCCGCGATCGGCCCCGGCCTCGCCAAGGCGGCGCTCGCCGCGCGGGTGAACGGGGAACTGCGCGACCTCGCGCGCCCCTTCGAGGGTGACGCCGAGCTCGCGCTGGTCACCGCCCGCGACGAGGCCGACGCGCTCGAACTCGCCCGCCACGACTACGCCCACATCCTCGCCGAAGCGGTGCAGGCGCTGTGGCCCGGGACGCAGATCACCTTCGGCCCCTCCACCGACGACGGCTTCTACTACGACGTCAAGGCCCCCGAGGGACGCGAGCCGTTCAGCATGGACGATCTCCCTGCCATCGAGGAGGAAATGCGCCGCCTCATCCGCGCCGACAAGCCGCTGCGCCGCGAAGTGTGGAGCCGCGAGGCGCTGATCGCCAAGTGGGCGGGCGAGGGCGAGACCTTCAAGGCGGAATGGGCCAAGGAACTCCCCGAAGGCGAGGAACTGACCGTCTACTGGAGCGGCAACGACTGGCTCGACATGTGCCGCGGCCCGCACCTGCCCTCGACCGGCAAGCTCGATCCCGATGCCTTCAAGCTGATGCGCGTCGCCGGGGCCTATTGGCGCGGCGACCAGAACAATGCGCAGCTCACGCGCATCTACGGCACCGGCTGGCTCAACAAGAAGCAGCTTCAGGCGCACCTCACGCGGCTGGAAGAAGCCGCCAAACGCGACCACCGCAAGCTGGGGCGCGAGATGGACCTGTTCCACCTTCAGGCCGAAGCCCACGGCAGCGTGTTCTGGCATCCACACGGCTACACCATCTGGCGCGAGCTCGAGAGCTATATGCGCCGCAAGATGGACGGTTCGGGCTACCGCGAGATCAAGACCCCGCAGCTGATGGACGTGCGCCAGTGGACCCAATCGGGCCACTGGGGGAAGTATGCGCAGAACATGTTCGCCGTCCCCGACATCGTCCCCGACGTCGACGAGGAGAGCGGTGCGGCCTCCCCCAAGGTCGCCGATGATGCCGAGTGGCTGGCGATCAAGCCGATGAACTGCCCGGCGCACGTCATGGTCTTCAAGCAAGGCATCACCTCCTACCGCGACCTGCCGATCCGGCTGGGCGAGATGGGGTGCTGCCACCGCAACGAGCCGCACGGCGCGCTCCACGGGCTGATGCGCGTGCGCCAGTTCACGCAGGACGATGCGCACATCTTCTGCACCGAGGGGCAGGTTGTCGCCGAGGTGCAGAGCTTCATCGCGCTGGCCGATTCCGTCTATCGTGACTTCGGATTCACCTATGACATCAAGCTCGCCCTGCGCCCCGAGAAGCGTTTCGGGAGCGACGCGGATTGGAACAAGGCCGAGCAGGAGTTGCGCGATGCGGTCGCCGCGAATGGCCTCGAGTGCGAGGAGCTCCCCGGCGAGGGCGCCTTCTATGCGCCCAAGCTCGAATGGCACCTCACCGACGCCATCGGGCGCACCTGGCAGGTCGGCACGATCCAGTCGGACCGGGTGCTGCCCGAGCGGCTCGATGCGAACTACATCGGCGAGGACGGCGACAAGCACCGCCCGGTGATGCTCCACCGCGCGATCTTCGGGTCGTACGAGCGCTTTATCGGCATCCTGATCGAGCACTTCGCCGGGCGTCTCCCTGCATGGCTCGCGCCGGTGCAGGCGGTGGTCGCCACCATCGTCTCGGACGCGGATGGCTATGCGGAAGATGTCGCCGCCCAGCTTCGCGCTGCGGGCATCCGGGTCGAGACCGATACGCGCAACGAGAAGATCAACTACAAAGTGCGCGAACACAGCCTCGCCAAGGTTGCGCAGCTGCTGGTGGTCGGCAAGCGCGAGGCCGAGGAAGGCACCGTCGCCGTCCGCACCTTGGGCGCCGAGCACCAGAAGGTGATGAGCCTCGCCGATGCCATCGCGATGCTGAAGGCCGAGGCCACCCCGCCCGATCTCGCCGCCGGCTGACGCTGGCGCGGTGGACATCCCCGGGAGCTTCACCGCACTGCAGATCGGCGTCGCCCTCGCCGCGGCGCTGGGGGCGAGCTTCGTGCGCGGGGTCACCGGTTTCGGCATGGCGATCCTGCTCGTGCCGGTACTCGCTCTCGCGCTGCCGCCGGTCGAGGCGGTGGTGCTCGCCAATGCGCTGTCGCTGATGATCGGCGCGACCGAATTACGCTCGCTGGTGCGCGACACCGAGCCGACCGCCTGGGCAATCGGCGGGCTCGTGGTGCTGACGACGCCGCTCGGACTTTGGGCGCTATCGGTGACCGACAAGGACGCGGCGCGGCTGGCCATCGCGGTGATCGCATTGAGCGCGCTTGTCGCGATCCTCCTGCCCAAACGCAGCGCGGCAGTGCCGGGCCGGTGGGTGACGGGCGGCGTGGGCGTATTGAGTGGGTTGATGACGGGCTATGCCGGAATGCCCGGGCCGCCGGTCGTGCCATATTATGCCGGACGCGAACTGCCGAGAGACACGGTCAAGGCTTCGATGCAGCTGATCTTCACCATCGCCGCGAGCACGGGCCTCGCAAGCGCGGCGTGGCTCGGCATCCTGCCGCTGGAAGTGTTCCTGTTCGCGGTGCTGATGCTGCCGGTGGTCATCGGCGGCAACCGATTGGGCGCGATGGTGTCGGGCCGGATCGCCGAACCGTTGTGGCGCACGATGGTAGGGATAGTGCTGGGCGGCGCGGCTCTTGCCGCCTTCGCCCGGCTGTTCTGATCAGAACGGGAAGGCTTTGCCCGCGAGGATCAGCGCCGCAGCGCAGCCGATCACAATCACGCGGCGCGCGATTTCCAGCGACTCGATGCGCGTTGCGGCGAGGAGCGGATGGGCAAGAGCAATAGCGCGGTTCATAATCCGCACTTTCCGCCCAAATCCCTAACGAAGCGTTAAGCGACGAGCGCGGAGGGCATCTGCTGGCTGGCGCAGTGGAAGCCGCCGCCGCCTGCGAGCACGGCCTCGCCCGGAAGGCCGATGGTGTCGCGGTCGGGGAACAGCGCCGCGATGGCGGCCACCCCGTCGGCATCGTGGGGCGAGCCGAAAGTCGGCACCACCACGAGGTGTGATGTGATCGCGAAGTTCACGTAGCTGGCGGGCTCGACGATCCCGTCCCGCTCGATGCGCCCCGGCGAGGGGATGCGCACGACTTCGACGCCGGCGGCGGCCGCGCGGGCCGCGGCATCGGCATAGTTCGCCGCGTTGGGATCGTCCTTGCCGGTCGCTTGCGGAACCACCAGCCGGTTCGGCCCGACGAAGCGCGCGAGGTTGTCGACATGGCCGTCGGTGTGGTCGTTGATCAGCCCGTCGCCCAGCCACAGCACGCGGGTGAAGCCGAGCCTTGCAGCAAGCTCGGCCTCGATCTGCTCGCGGTTCATAGCAGGGTTGCGGTTCGGGTTGAGCAGGCACTGCTCGGTCGTCGCGACGAGGCCCGTGCCGTCGCCATCGACCGCCCCGCCTTCGAGGATCATCGGCGACGTTGCAATGGCAAGCCCCGCATCGCGGGCCAGCTCGGCACCGATCTCCTGATCGCCCGGCATCAGGTACTTGCCGCCCCAGCCGTTGAAGCCGAATCGCCGCGCTGCGCGGGCGCCGCCCGCGTCTTGCACCACCAGCGGCCCGGTATCGCGCAGCCAGACGTCACCATAAGCGCGCCGCTCGAGCGTCACCTTTCCGCTTACGAGCGCACGCGCGCGGGCCTCGTTGGCCTCGTCACGCACCAGCAGGCGCACTTCCTGCCCGCTCTCCGCGACGGCGGAGGCGAAGGCGGCCATCTGGTCCTGCGCGGGCTCCAGCCAACCCGGCCACTCCTCGGCGAGGTGCGGGAAGCCGATCCAGATCCAGTCCTGCGGCACCCACTCGGGCGGCATGATCATCATCATCGGAGGGTTCAGCAGCCCTTGTCGTCCGCCGCGCAGCTCTGGTCGCGGGTGGCGCGGAATTCGTCGCCTGCGATCCAGTTCGGCCAGGCGGTGCTCGTGCCCATCATCCGGCCGAGGCGGTAGTAGATCTGCAAGCTCGACATCACGCCAGACCAGTCCCAGGCCGGGTCGAACTCGTCCTTGGGACCGTGGTAGCGGTTTTCGGTGTAGTCCTTTTCGATCGCCGCCCCGGCAGCACGCCCTCCGTTGACGAGGTCCTGCCCGGATTCGAGATAGACCATCGGCACGCCGCGCTTGGCGAAGGCGAAGTGGTCGGAGCGGTAGTAAAAGCCCGCTTCGGGTTTGGCATCGGGCGTGATCGTGCGTCCGTCAGCCTTGAGCGAAGCTTCAAGGAAGCGATCGAGGTCCGACTTGCCGCCACCGATAACGGTGAGGTCCTTGGCCGGGCCGCCCATCTGCAGCGCGTCCATGTTCACGCCGCCGACCGTCTGGGCGAGCGGGAAGACCGGGTTCGCCGCATAGTAATCCGCGCCGAGCAGGCCGGATTCCTCAGCCGTCACGGCAAGGAACACCAATGTGCGGCGGGCCGCGCCGGCCTTGGCATGGGCTTCGGCCAGAGCGATCAGCGCGGCGGTGCCGGTGGCATTGTCGATGGCGCCATTGCAGATGTCGTCGCCGTCGGGCGCCGCGGTGCAATGCCCGAGGTGGTCCCAGTGCGCGGTATGAAGCACGTATTCATCGGGCTTCTCGGTGCCGGGCAGGATGCCGATCACGTTGTGCGATTTGAAGCTGCGGACATCGCTATCGAAGCTGGTCGAAAGCTTCAGGCCAAGCGGCACGGCTTTGAAGCCCTTCGTTTGCGCGGCCTTGGTCAGCGCGTCGAGATCCTGCCCCGCAGCCTTGAGGAGCTTGCGGCCCGCGTCCTCGGTCACCCATCCATTCATCTGGGTGAGCGGCGGGGCGTTCTTGCCGCGCTGGGCATAGGCCTGCGCGCCGGTCCACGAGCTTTCGACGACGTTCCAGCCATAGGCCGCCGGCGCGGTCTGGTGGACGATCAGCGCCCCTGCCGCGCCCTGCCGGCCGGCTTCCTCGAACTTGTAAGTCCAGCGGCCGTAATAGGTCATCGCCTTGCCGTTGAAGGTGCCCTTGAGCCCGGCGGTCTGCCAGTCGGGGTCATTGACGAGGATCACCACCGTCTTGCCCTTCACGTCGAGGCCCGCGTAGTCGTTCCAGCCGCGCTCGGGCGCGTTGATGCCGTAGCCGACGAACACCAGCTCGCTGTCCTTGATCGCGGTCTTGGCTTCCTCGCGATAGGTGACGCCAACCCAGTCCTTGGCGAAGTTGAAGCTGAGCGGACCGCCAGCCTTCGCGCCGGTCACGGTCAGCGGCGCGTAGTTCTTGCCGGTGATCTCGACCAGCGGCACTTCCTGCACCCACGAATTGCCGTTGCCGGGCTTGAGGCCCGCCGCCTTGAACCGTTCGGTGAGGAAGGCGATGGTCTTCTCCTCGCCCGCAGTGCCGGGCGCGCGGCCCTCGAAAGCGTCGCTGGAGAGCGTGCGCGTGACGTCTTTCATGGTCTGCTCGGAGATCTGGCCCGCCTGAACTTCGGGCACATCGAGCGCCGCGCTGGCGCCGGCCATGCCCGGAAGGCTTTCACAGGCCGCAAGCGCAAGCGAGCCTGCCAGCAATGCGCCGAGCGCGGAGTGGATGCGTGCCATGCGAAGTCTCTCCCGGATCATCTCGTCAGATCGGCGTTTCCCATCGCAGAGGCGGCATCGGCGCGCAAGCGTGCGCCCTTGCGGGTCGCCGCAGGCCCCTTAAGAGGGGCGGGAGATGCGACAGAACCGCGAAGCCGACAGGGCCGACTGGCAAAACGCGCTCCACCGCGCCCGGAGCCATGCGCCGTTCCTTGCGCGGGCGCTGGAGCGTTTGCCTGAACTTTCGGAGCTGCTGGCCTCCGGAGACGGCGAGGCAGCGCTCGCTTGGGCGAAGGCGCAAGGAGAAAACCCCGATGCCGAGGTGGCGCTGCGGCGCGAGCGGCTGGCGCTGGCGGCGGCGCTGGCGGTGGGCGATCTGGCGGGCGCATTTCCGCTCAATCGCGTGGTGGGCGAACTTACCGCTTTTGCCGACCGGGCGCTCGACCGGGCGATCCGCACCGCCATCGCCGAAAGGACGGACGAAGAGACCGCCGACGGTTTCATCGCCCTCGCCCTTGGCAAGCAGGGCGCGGGCGAGCTCAACTATTCCTCGGACATCGACCCCATCCTGCTCTTCGACCGTGAGCGCGTCGCGCGCCGCCCCTCCGATGATCCGGGCGAGGCGGCGCAGCGTTATGCCCGGCGGGTCGTGGCCCTGCTCGCGGGAAACACTGCGGATGGCTACGCTCTCCGCGTCGACCTCAGGCTGCGACCTGCGAGCGAGGTCAGCCCGCTCTGCGTGCCGGTCGGCGCGGCGCTTACCCACTACCAGGGCCATGCGCTGGCGTGGGAGCGCGCCGCCTTCATTCGCGCCCGAGCCGCAGCCGGTGACATCGCGGCGGGCGAGGATTTCCTCACCGCAATCCGCCCCTTCGTGTGGCGCAGCCAGCTCGATTTCGGCGCGATCGAGGAGATCAGCGCGCTCACTCACCGCATTCGTGACAGCCATGCGGGCCCGGTCGTCCCCGGCCCCGGCTTCGACGTCAAACGCGGGCGCGGGGGCATCCGCGAAATCGAATTCTACGCCCAGACCCACCAGCTGATCCACGGCGGACGCGATGTCGCGTTGCGGGTGCGGGGCACACGCGCGGCGCTCGATGCGCTCGCCAGAGCGGAGTGGATCACGCCTGAAAACGCAAACGTGCTGGGCGACGCCTATGACCGGCTGCGGCAGGTCGAACACCGCTTGCAGATGGTCCACGACCGCCAGACGCACACCTTGCCCGAGGGCGAGGCTCTCGACAATGTCGCGCGGCTCGACGGGCTGGCGGACGGCGCGGCGCTGGTCGCGGAATTGACCGCGATCACCGCCCGCACCGCGCGCATCTACGAGGAACTGATCGGACGGCGCGAGACCGCGCCCGCATCGGTCGCTATGCCCGCTAGCGCGCTGACCCCGCAGCTCGCCAGCTGGGGATTTGCCGATCCCGACGCACTCGCCGAGCGGATCGAGAGCTGGCGTGACGGGCGTCATGCCGCGATCCGCTCGCCGCAGGCCGTTGCCGCCTGGGACCGCCTCGCCCCGGCGTTGATCGAGGCGATGGCGCGGAGTGACGATCCGATGCGCGCGATCACCCGCTGGGAGCGCATTATCGAAAGCGTGCCCTCGGCGATCACCACCTTCCGGTTGCTCGACGCCCGCCCCGACCTGATCGAGCGTCTGGTCGCCGCCCTGACCCTTGCGCCGGTGCTGTCGGACGAATTGGCGCGCAAGCCCGAGCTGCTCGACACGCTGATCGACAAGGCCGCGCTCGATCTGCCAGGTGACACCGCGGCCATCGTCGCACGCATGCGCGGGGCGGCGATCCGGAACGATTACGAGGCACTGCTCGACGCGATCCGCATCGTCACCGGGGAGATTCGCTTCGCGCTCGGCATCCAGCTGATCGAAGGCCTCGCCGACCCGCTCGACATCGCCCGCGCCCTGTCGCGGACGGCGGAAGCCGCGCTCCAGTTGGCAGCCGATGCGACGGTGGAGGAGTTCGCCGCCAAGTACGGGCGGATTGCGGGGAGCGAATTGCTGATCCTCGGGCTTGGCCGGCTGGGCGGCGGGGCACTGACGCACGCCTCGGATCTCGACATCGTCTATCTCTTCACCGGCGATTTCGCGGCGCAATCGGATGGCGAGCGGCCGCTTGGCGGGACGATCTACTACAATCGCCTCGCCAGCCGGGTCAGCGCCGCGCTTTCGGTGCCGACTGCGCAAGGGGCGCTCTACGAGGTCGACACGCGCCTCAGGCCGCAGGGCAATCAAGGGCCCTTGGCGGTGAGCTGCGAGGCTTTCGGAAAATACCAGCGCGAGTCGGCGTGGACGTGGGAGCACATGGCTCTCGCCCGCGCGCGGGTGCTCTATGGTTCTAACGCCGCAAGAGCGGAAATCGAGGCGGTGCTTGGCGAGGTGCTAGGCGCCGCGCGGGACAAGGGGTCCTTGCGCGATGCGGTGCTGACGATGCGGGCCGAAATGGCGAAGCACAAGCCGCAGTCCGGTCCCGTCGACGCCAAGCTGGCCCGCGGGGGCCTCGTCGATATCGAGTTCCTCGTCCACTATCTGCAATTGCGCGGAGAGGCGGCGGACGGCAGCCCGCTCAGGCAAGCCGTCCCGCAAGCGCTCGACCCCGATCTGGCAGCGGCGCTCGGCGGACTGGCCAAGGCGGGCCTTGTCCCGGACACGCTGGCCGAACCCCATGCGCTGATGAGCCGGATGCTGGTCGCCGGACGCTTGCTCGCCCCCGACGGGCGCGAGCCGCCGCCATCGGGCGCGCGGGCTTTGGCGCGCGCTTGCGGCTATGAATGCTACCCCGACCTTCTGGACGCCTTCGCCGCCGCACGGCAGTGCGTCGCGCAGGCTTGGAAACAAATCCTCGGCACCGACATTCTCCCTTCGCAACAGGAGACCAACCAATGAGCACCTTCCCCGGCGTCGGCGACGCCCTTCCCGATATCACCATGGAAACTCCCGAGGGCGGGAGCGTGAAGCCTTCGGACTTCGCGGGCTCCAAGCTGGTGATCTTCTTCTATCCCAAGGACGATACCCCGGGCTGCACCACCGAGAACAAGGATTTCTCCGCGCTGAAAGCTGATTTCGAAGTAGCGGGCACGAAGCTGCTCGGTGTCAGCAAGGACCCAGCCAAGAAGCACGCCAAGTTCATCGCCAAGCACGGCCTCACCGCGCCGCTCGCGACCGACGCGGAAAAGGGCGGGCTGTCGGACGCGCTCGGCGTCTGGGCGGAAAAGCAGATGTACGGCAAGACCTACATGGGCATGGTTCGCGCCACCTATCTCGTGGGCGCCGATGGCAAGATCGCGCGCATCTGGGACAAGGTGAAGGTCGCCGGTCACGCCGAGGAAGTCCTCGCTGCAGCCAAGGCTCTCTGATCGTTCCATGACCACCGTCGCCCGTGCCATCCAAGCTGCGCTGCTCACCCCCGAGCCGCGCGCCAAGTGCTTCGCCACCCGCGAATTGGCGCGGGCGTGGCGGCGCGGGGCGCTGGCGTGGGAGTTCGACGTGGCAATGCCTGAGTATCCGGCATGGCCTGATGCGCCCGAGTTGCTCTCACCCGGTCAGATGCCCAAGCGCCGGAAAGGCGGCTCTGAGCGCGGGCGGATCGCGCTGTGGCACAGCCTCGCCCATATCGAGTTCGTCGCGATCGACCTCGCGCTCGACATGGCCGGACGGTTCGGCGGCGAAATGGGCGAGGAGTTCGTCACGGACTTTCTAGACGTCGCTGCAGACGAGGCGATGCACTTCGCGCTCCTCGCGCGGAAACTAACGAGCCTCGGAAGCCACTACGGCGCGCTCCCCGCCCATGCCGGGTTGTGGGAAGCCGCATACGCCACCCGGAATGATGTTGCGGCGCGGCTAGCCGTGGTGCCGATGGTGCTCGAAGCACGGGGGCTCGACGTCACGCCGGCGACGCTTGACCGAGTGCGTGCCGCTGGCGACGAGAATGGCGCGAAAATTCTCTCGCGCATACTTGACGACGAAATCCGGCACGTCGCGGCGGGCACCAAGCACTTTTTGCGATGTGCCGAATTGGCGCAGTCCGAGCCCGAATCTCTCTGGCAAAACCTCGTGAAACTGCACTTCAGGGGACACGTTAAGCCGCCGTTCAACGACTCAGCGCGTCTTGCAGCCGGTTTATCGCGACAATTCTATGCAGAGATTGCGCATTAACGACTCACCCTGATAACCAACACACATCAAAGGCGCGCAACAGACGTGTCGGGTTATTCCTACGGCGCAAAGCCGCAATCGGGACCGGGTCACATTATGAAATCTGCCATGCGCACTGTGCTGAAGCTTGCCGCAACCGCGTGCTCAGCCGTGCTGGTTTCCGCCGCTGCCCCGGCCTTCGCCAACACTGCGAACGCTGCCGCCACCACGACCACGAGCGCCGACATGACCGCGCCGGTGCGTGAAGCACAAGGCGAAGTCGTCGATCACGGCGATACCCGTTTCAAGTCGCTGTTTGCCAGCTGGACCGCCATCGAGCGCACCGCGCCGACTGTCGGCGCCACCGAAGCTGCTCCCGCCTATTCCTCGCCAATCCCGCAGCGTGGCATTTCCGTGCCCTCGCGCATGCCGCTTGAAGGCGCTGCGCTGACCAGCGGCTTCGGGATGCGCAATCACCCCGTGCTCGGCGGCCGCCGCCAGCATCAGGGCATCGATCTCGCCGCGCCGACCGGCACGCCGGTCTATGCCACCGCCGACGGCGTAGTTGGCCGCGCCGATCTCTATTCGACCTACGGCCTCTTCATCAGCATCGAGCACGGCGCTTCGATGGAAACCCGTTACGCCCATCTGTCGCGTCTCGCGGTTGCCGCGGGCGACAATGTGAAGAAGGGCGACCTGATCGGTTATGTCGGTTCGACCGGCCGTTCCACCGGTCCTCACCTCCACTATGAAGTTCGCGTCGAGGGTCTTGCGGTCAATCCGATTCCGTATATGGTGGAGAGCGAAGCACAGCTGGCCTACGCCCGCGATGCTCGCATGACCGGTCAGGGTGACGGCGAGTAAGGCTTCACGATATTGCCCGCTGTAAGTGGGCCGGACATTGGAGAGGGTGTCCGATCATGGCGGCGGGTTTACCCGCCGCCTTTTTTCTTGTCCGAAGCCCCTCCACACCCGCTCGGATGATCGGTAGCATTTCCCGTACCGTTTTTGCTTGCGAGGCCGCGCGCCTCGCGTAATTTCCTCCCCAAGCCGAACGCCCGCTTGAAGATGGGGCGGCATGGGAGAGAGAATACATGTCGATGCACCCGATCGCGCACGCCGCGACCCGCCCCGATCATCCTGCTGTCATCATGGCCGGATCGGGCGAGCAGATGACCTATCGCCAGATGGACGAGGCTGCGAACCGCTTTGCCCAGTTGCTGCGCGCACGCGGGTTCCAGCCGGATGATGCCTTTGCGGTTCTGCTCGAGAACCGGATCGAGTTTTTCACGCTGATCTGGGGTTCGCAGCGCGCTGGTACCCTGCTCGTGCCGATCTCGACCCGTCTGACCGCGCCGGAGATCATCTACATCCTGAAAGACAGCAACGCCAAGCTGCTGATCACCTCGCCCTATTTCGACGGGGTGATGGCCGATATCCGTCGCGAATGTCCCGATCTTGATGTGCTGGTCACAGGCGCGGGCGGCGCCGAGGATTTCGCCGCAGCCCTCGCCGCCAATCCGGCCACGCCGATCCCCGACCAGCGCGCCGGGCTGACCATGCTGTACAGTTCGGGCACAACCGGACGGCCAAAGGGCATCCGTCCGGCCCCGCCCGCCGATCCCGATCCGCAGGCGATGATCCCGTTCATCGGGCTGGCCACCATGGGCGCAGGGATGCCGACAGACGGGTCGATGGTCTATCTCTCCCCCGCGCCGCTCTATCATGCCGCGCCGCTGGCGTGGTGTTCGGCCGCGCAGCGCCTCGGCGGGACGCTCGTGGTGATGGAGAAGTTCGAGCCTGAAGCCGCGCTCGCTGCGATCGAGAAATACCGGATTACCGACAGCCAGTGGGTGCCGACCCATTTCGTGCGCTTCCTCAAGCTCGAGCCCGAAGTGCGCGGCCGATATGACCTCTCCAGCCACAAGCGCGCGCTGCATGCCGCTGCGCCGTGCCCTGTGCCGATCAAGCGCGACATGATCGCGTGGTGGGGCAAGATCGTGAACGAGTATTATGCGGGCTCGGAAGGCATCGGGATGACCATGATCGGCTCGGCCGATTGGCTAACCCATCCCGGCAGCGTCGGCCGGTCGATCTACGGCACGCTCCATGTCTGCGGCCCGGATGGCGAGGAAGTCGGCGCGGGCGAAGACGGACTGATCTACTTCGAGAACGCGCTGCTTCCCACCTATCACAACGACCCCGAGAAAACCCGCGAGGCGATGCATCCCAAGGGCTGGATGACGCTCGGTGACATTGGCCATCTCGACAGCGACGGCTTCCTGTTCCTCACCGACCGCAAGAGCCACATGATTATCAGCGGGGGCGTGAACATCTACCCGCAGGAGATCGAGAACCTGCTCGTCACCCATCCCAAGATCATGGACGCCGCGGTGATCGGGGCGCCCTGCCCCGACCTTGGCGAGAAGGTCGTCGCGGTGGTTCAACCCCGCGATATGGCTGCCGCCGGACCTGAACTGGAGGCGGAGCTGCGCGAATTCCTCGCGCCGAGCCTCTCCAAGATCAAGATGCCCAAGCTGTTCGACTTCCGTCTCGATCTCCCGCGCGAAGCCAATGGCAAGCTCTACAAGCGCGAACTGCGAGACGAATATGCGGCCAAGGCGAAAGCCGAAGCGGCGTGAGCCGGGAAGCAGTGCTGCCGGGCGACATCGCCCGCAGGGTGATCGACCCGCACGCCTATGCCGAATGGGACGGGCTGCTCGACACCTTCGATGCCATCCGCGCGGAAACGCCGGTGGTGAAGGTGCAGCCCGATACGCCGGGGCTGTTCGACCCCTTCTGGCTCGTCACCTCCTATGACGACGTGATGCGCATCTCGAAGGACAACGCCGCCTTCCTCAACAACCCGCGTCCAGTGGTGTTCAGCTTCAACCAGGCGATCGAATTCAGCCGCGCGGCGACCGGATCGAACATGCTGGTGGATTCGCTGGTGGTGTTCGACGCGCCGATCCACCCCAAGTACCGCAAGCTGACCCAGGAATGGTTCATGCCGAGGAACCTCGCCCGGCTCGAGGACGAGCTGCGCGCCCTCGCCGCGCGGACCGTCGACCGGATGCTGGAGCGCTCAAAGGATTCGGGCGGAGAAGTGGACTTCGTCAAGGAGGTCTCCGGACCCTATCCCTTGCGCGTCGTGATGCAGATTCTGGGCGTGCCGCCCGAGGACGAGTTCCGGATGCAGATGCTCACCCAGCAGCTGTTCGGCGGGCAGGACAAGGACCTCTCGGGCTCCGGCATGGACCAGATGACGCCCGAACAGGTGGTGCAGATTGTCGCAGGCGCGGTGAAGACCTTCGAGGATTACTTCGCCGGCATCGCCGAGGACCGTCGCCGCAACCCCACTGAAGACGTCGCCAGCGTCATCGCCAACGCGCTGGTCGACGGACAGCCGCTCCCCCCGCGCGACATGGCGGGCTACTACATCATCGTCGCCACAGCCGGGCACGACACGACCTCGGCAAGCACCGCCGGTGCGATGCAGGCCCTCGCCCGCGACCCCGAGCAATATGTCCGCGTGCGCGCCGACCGCTCGCTGCTCCCCGGCATCGTCGAGGAAGCGATCCGCTGCACCTCGCCCGTGCAGCACTTCATGCGCACCGCGGCCGAGGATTGCGAGCTCGGCGGGCAGCAGATCAAGGCGGGCGAGTGGTTGATGATCAACTACGTCGCCGCCAACCACGACCCTGCCCAGTTCCCCGACCCACGCCGCTTCGACGCGGCCCGCTCGCCGAACCGCCACCTCGCATTCGGGGCAGGCGCACACCAGTGCCTCGGCCTGCACCTGGCGCGGCTGGAGATGAAGATCCTGTTCGAGGCAATCCTCGATCGGGTCGCAGCGGTGGAGCCTGCAGGCGAGGCGAAGCGGGCGAGCAGCACCTTTGTCGGAGGGCTCAAGACCCTACCTTTGCGGGTGACGGCGGGCTGAAAATCGACGGCCGTCAATCCGATTTTCCTGTTACCCCACCGCAGTTTGCCCTAGATTTGGGGCATGGAATTGATCGTTAGCCTTGCATCTGAGGGGGTGGCCGCATGAGCGTGCTTGCACTCCACAATCTGCCATTCTTGATCGCCTTCGGAACCCTCGCGCTGCTTGCCATCATCCAGCTCGCCGGGGTCGGCGAGGCGCTCGAGGGCGCGGGTGATCTCGATATGCCCGACGGGCTCGAAATGGGCGGCTTCGGCGACGCGCTAACGTCGCTACTCGGACTTGGCCGGGTGCCGCTGCTGATCTGGCTGGCGAGCCTGCTGTTCGCCTTCGGTGCCATCGGCCTGATCGGTCAGTCGCTCATTGCGGACCTGTTCGGCGCGCCGCTTTCGGCGGGATGGGCGACGCTCGTCGCGGCCGCCGCGGCGTTCCCGCTCAACAGCCTCGCCATGCGCCCGCTCGCGGCGGTGCTGCCCCGGGACGAGACCACCGCGATCACGCTCGACCAGCTGGTGCGGCGCGATGCCGAAATCCAGATCGGAACCGCCCGCGCCGGCTCGCCCGCGCGCGCCAAGGTGATCGATGTCCACGGACAGGCGCACTTCGTCATGGTCGAACCGCATGACGATGCTCAGGAATTGAAGGCAGGCGATACCGTCCTGCTGGTTCGCCGCGAAGGGCAGACCTTCTACGGCGTGCAATACGAAAGCCCGCTTCTGGGGCTGAATGGCTAAAAGGGAACGCACATGGCTTTGAAAACCACCGGAGAGCTGGCGACGACCGGCGACTTCAACTCGACGGGTGACCTGATCACGTACGGCGTCACGGGCCTCGGGGCCGTGCTGTTCGTCGTCATTGTCTTCGCGTTCCTCATCAGGCTGTACCGCCGCGCCTCGAAGGAAACGGCCTTCGTGCGCACCGGCATGGGCGGCGAGAAGGTGGTGATGAACGGCGGCGCGCTGGTCTTCCCGGTGCTCCACGAGACGATGCCGGTGAACATGAACACGCTGGTGCTGCCCGTGGTGCGCCGCGACACCGAGGCGCTGATCACGCTCGACCGCCTGCGTATCGACGTGAAGGCGGAGTTCTATGTCCGCGTCCGCCCCGATGCGACCGCCATCGCGATGGCCGCGCAGACGCTGGGACAGCGGACCATGCAGCCCGAGCTCCTCAAGGACCTCGTCGAGGGCAAGTTTGTCGATGCGCTGCGCTCGGTCGCGGCGGGCATGACCATGAACGAGCTGCACGAACAGCGCGCCGACTTCGTGCAGAAGGTGCAGCAGGTCTCGTCGAACGATCTGGCGATGAACGGGCTTGAACTCGAGTCCGTGTCGCTGACCGGCCTCGACCAGACCAGCATCGAGCACTTCAATGCCAACAACGCCTTCGACGCCGAGGGTCTGACCAAGCTGACCGAGCAGATCGAGCAGCGCAAGAAGCTGCGCAACGATATCGAGCAGGACACCCGCGTCCAGATCGAGACCAAGAACCTCGAAGCCAGCAAGCGCAGCTTCGAGATCAGCCGCGATCAGGAATATGCGCGGCTCGAGCAGGAGCGCGAGGTCGAGGTGCGGCGCGCAGGCCAAGCGGCCGAGATCGCCCGCGAACAGGCCGAGCGCAGCCGCGAGGCGGACGCAGCACGGATCGAGGCCAAGAAGCAGGTCGATGCCCAGCAGATCGAGGCTGACCGCCTCGTCGAGGAAGCCCGAATCGACCAGCAGCGCGCGCTCGAGATCGCCCGGCAGGAGCAGCAGATCGCGGTGCAGAACAAGTCGCGCGAGGAAAGCCAGGCCAAGGCCGAGGCCGATGACGCGCGCGCCAAGGCGGTCGAGGCCGAGGAACGCGTCGCCACCGCGCGTGAAAGCGAGATTGCCGAGCGCCAGAAGAAGATCGAACTGATTGAGGCGGCAAAGCAGGCCGAGCGCGACGCCATCGCGGTGCGGGTGCAGGCGGAAGCCGAGAAGGATGCCGCCACCAACCGCTCGCAAGCGCTCCAGCTGGAAGCGCAGGGCCAGGCCGAGGCCGAAAAGCTGCGCGCCGAAGCCGCGCGCGTGCGCTTCGAGGTCGAGGCTGCCGGTCAGCGGGCGATCAACGAGGCGGCCAACATCCTGACGATGGAGCAGGTGAGCCTCCAGACCAAGCTGGCGCTGCTCAAGGTGCTGCCCGAAGTCATCCGCGAGAGCGCCAAGCCGATGGAAGCGATCGATTCGATCAAGATCGTGCAGGTCGACGGGCTCACTGGCGGCGGCCGTGCCGCGAACGATGGTTCGTCAGGTGGCAATGGCGGCTCCGGGTCCGGCAACCTCGCCAGCGATGCCGTGGCCGCTGCGCTCGCCTACCGCGCGCAGGCGCCGGTGCTCGACGGGCTGATGAAGGAACTCGGTCTCGACGGTTCCTCGCTTTCCGGCCTCGTGAAGACCGCGACTGACCTCGGAACCGCACCCGCGCCGGCTCCGGCCAAGCCTGCGAAGCAAAAGGCCATCACCCGCGACAATGACGCGGACGATGTGCCGACTGGCGAAGCGGCGGAGTGACAGGAGGCGGGGGCGGCCAAACGGCTGCCCCTCGCCGCTTACTTCAGCAAATTCAGCGCAATCGCCCGCACTTCGGCGCCCATGTCGGGGCGGGCGAGCGCGATAGCCAGCGTCGCCTCGACAAAGCCGACCTTGCTGCCGCAGTCGTAGCGGTTACCGTCGAAGGTCACGGCGTGGAACGGCTGGGTGCCGATCATCTTGGCCATCGCGTCGGTCAACTGGATCTCTCCGCCCGCGCCCTTGCCCTGGTTCTCCAGCACCCGCATCACTTCGGGCTGGAGGATATAGCGGCCCGAGACGATCTTGTTGGAGGGCGCTTCGGATACAGGGGGCTTTTCGACGAGGCCCTTCACCTCGGTCAGGTTGCCGCGCACCTCGCCGGGATCGATCACGCCGTAGCTGGAGACCTGCTCCATCGGCACTTCCAGCACCGAGATCAGGTTGCCGCCGACCTCGTTATAGGCCTCCACCATCTGCTTCATGCAGCCGGTGCCGCCTTCGCGCGCCACCATCAGCTCGTCGGGAAGGAAGATCGCGAAGGGCTCGTCACCAACGATCGCGCGGGCGCACCAGATCGCATGGCCGAGGCCCAGCGGCACCTGCTGGCGCACCGCGATCACGTCGCCGGGAGTGGCGCGGGTCGGCTCGAGCACCGAGAGGTCCTTGCCGCGCTCGGTCATGGTCTGCTCGAGCTCGAAGGCGATGTCGAAATGCTCGACGATCCCGGTCTTGCCGCGCCCGGTGACGAGGATCAGCTGCTCGATCCCGGCCTCGCGCGCTTCGTCCACCGCGTATTGGATCAGCGGGCGATCAACCACCGGCAGCAGCTCCTTGGGAACGACCTTGGTGGCGGGCAGGAATCGCGTGCCCAGACCGGCGACAGGAAACACGGCTTTACGGATCGGCTTGGGAGTCATCGGTGGCTCTCGCTGCTGCTAATAGGATGGCCCGCGTCGGCCGCTCCCGTGCCTTGCGCCATAACGCAGGTCAATCACCGATCGCTGCCCCTTCCGGAGCGAGTTGCACGAAAGGCACTTTTCGCTAAGGCGGATTCATGGACAAATTGATCATCAAGGGCGGCAACCGCCTGCAGGGCACGATCCCCATTTCCGGCGCGAAAAATGCGGCGTTGACGCTCATTCCCTGCGCGCTGCTGACCGAGGAACCGCTGACTCTGCGCAACCTTCCGCGCCTCGCGGATATCGACGGGTTCCAGCACCTGATGAACCAGTTCGGCGTCACCACGGTGATCCAGGGCACCCGCCCGGAGGACTTCGGCCGGGTGATGAGCATGGAGGCGACCCGCATAACCTCCAACGTCGCGCCCTACGACCTCGTTCGCAAGATGCGCGCGAGCATTCTCGTGCTCGGCCCGATGCTGGCGCGCAGCGGCGAAGCGACCGTTTCGATGCCCGGCGGATGCGCCATCGGCAACCGTCCGATCGACCTCCATCTGAAGGCGCTGGAAGCCTTCGGTGCGAAGATCGAGCTGGCCGCCGGTTACGTCCGCGCGACCCAGCCCGATGGCGGGATGCGCGGCGGAGACTTTGATTTTCCTGTCGTTTCCGTCGGCGCGACCGAGAACGCGCTGATGGCCGCCGTGCTGGTGAACGGCACCTGCCGCCTGTTCAACGCCGCACGCGAGCCCGAGATTGTCGACCTGTGCAACATGCTCGCGGCGATGGGTGCGGAGATCGAGGGCATCGGCACCTCCAACCTCACCATCCACGGCGTGAAGCGGCTGCACGGCGCGACCTACCGCGTCATGCCCGACCGGATCGAGGCGGGCTCCTATGCCTGCGCTGCGGCGATCACTGGCGGCGAGGTGCGGCTTGAAGGCGCCAAGGCCGAGGACATGATGGCCACCATCCACGCGCTGCAAGCCATCGGCTGCGAGGTTACGTGGGACGCCAAGAGCATCACCGTCGGCGCGAGCGGCAAGCTCAAGGCGACCAACCTCACAACCGCCCCCTACCCCGGCCTTGCCACCGACATGCAGGCCCAGCTGATGGCACTGCTCTGCAAGGCGGAAGGCGCAAGTGTCCTGAAAGAAACGATTTTCGAGAACCGCTTCATGCACGTGCCGGAACTCACCCGGATGGGCGCGGACATTACCACCGAGGGCCGCACCGCCGTGGTCAAGGGCGTCGAACGTCTGACGGGCGCCGAAGTGATGGCGACCGACCTGCGCGCTTCGATGAGCCTCGTGATCGCCGCGCTGGCCGCCGAGGGCGAAACCACGGTGCGCCGCCTCTACCATCTCGACCGCGGTTACGAGCGGTTGGAGGAGAAGCTCCAGCTGGTCGGCGCCGATATCGAGCGGGTGGACGACTGAACCCCTACGCACCCGATGTTTCACGTGAAACATCCGTTCTGACAGGGTGCTGGAGGGGGTCTAAACGCGTCTGGAGGGGGTCTAGAATGATCTAGAGCCCGCCAAAACCGATCAGGGCGGGGTCTGAAACATCCAACTCAGACGGGGCCTGGCGGATTTCCGTCCGGAAGGTTCACCACCAGCCACACCCGGATCGCGCTCGCGAGGCCCGGCGGGGTCGGCGACTTGATACGCTCGGCATCGATGCGGGCCACCAGCGCGGCGACGGCCATGCCTTCACGCGCGGCGGCATCTTTCAGCATATCCCAGAACAGCGGTTCGAGGCTGATCGAGGTCTTGTGACCCGCGATTGCTAGGCTGCGCTTGACCGGGGGGTGATAGGGGGACGGCGTCTCCATGAGACCGCCATTAGCCCCTTTGTGGTCGCATCGCTATTTGCAGAAAACCGGTTCCCACTTTTCTGCGCGATGCTCCGGATTAGGCTGCCTCGAAGTCGTCCACATATTCGGGGAGGAACACCGGCTCGCGCTCCGACCAGCCGGGGGCGGTGGCGGCGGCTTCGCTCAACGACTGGAGCAGCAGCTTGCGCCGCTCGGGGCGGATCGAGGGCAGCGCGCTCGCGGCGCAGAAGGCGGCCGGCAGATAGGGCCGCGCCCGCGCGCCGAGCAGGCGCTCGTAGAGGAAGCGGAACGCCGAGAAGCTCTTCAGCCGCTCCTGTTCCAGATCGAAGGCAGCGACGCGCACCAGCTTGCCGAGGAACCGCTCGATTTCGGCGGGCGTATCCTCCTGCGGGATCAGCGCGCGCAGGGCCTTCAGGTCCTGATAGGCGACATATTGCCGGCGGATCGCGGTGTTCTCCACCTCGCTGCGCCCCCAGCGCCGGAAGGCGTCGGTGCGCGCAAGGCCGATGTCGAGGCTGCGCTTGATGTAACGCTGCTCGCACGGAGCGAACCCGGCAAACTCGCGCATTTCGGCAATCGGCATCATCATGGCGGATGTCTCCTTCGGACAAGGAGAACTGTCGCAGAGCATGGTTAATTAAGCGTTAGGTGATGTTTTTGTTTGCGCACGCCTCCGGCGCGCGATCTCCTCGCTCATGCTGGCTGTGCCAGCGTCGCTGCGGGCGGCCGGTCGGCCTTGCGGCTGCTACGCAGCCGATCCAGTGCACGCCGCGAGTTTTTCTAGATCAACCCTGCCAGCGGCGAGCTGGGATCGGCATACATCCGCCGCGCCATCCGGCCCGCGAGGTAAGCCTCGCGCCCGGCTTCGACCGCGAGCTTCATCGCGCGGGCCATGCGGATCGGGTCTTTCGCCTCGGCGATGGCGGTGTTCATCAGGATGCCGTCGCAGCCCAGCTCCATGCCGACCGCCGCATCGGATGCTGTGCCGACGCCCGCATCGACCAGCACCGGCACCTTGGCGCCCTCGACGATCAGCCGGATCATCACGCGGTTCTGGATGCCGAGCCCCGAGCCGATTGGCGCGCCCAGCGGCATGATCGCGACCGCGCCCGCGTCTTCCAGCTGCTTGGCCGCGATCGGATCGTCGGCGCAGTAGACCATCGGCAGGAAGCCTTCCTTGGCGAGCACTTCGGTCGCCTTCAGCGTCTCGCGCATATCGGGGTAGAGCGTGCGCGCCTCGCCCAGCACTTCGAGCTTCACCAGATCCCAGCCGCCCGCCTCGCGCGCCAGCCGAAGCGTGCGCACCGCATCCTCGCCGGTGAAGCAGCCGGCTGTGTTGGGGAGGTAGGTGATCTTCTTGGGGTCGATGAAGTCGGTGAGCATCGGCGCCTTGGGATCGCTGACATTCACGCGCCGCACCGCGACCGTGACGATATCCGCGCCCGAGGCCTCCACCGCAGCCGCGTTCTGCTCGAAGCTCTTGTACTTGCCGGTGCCGACGATCAGCCGCGAACGGAAGGTGCGGCCTGCGACGCTCCACGTATCCGCAGCATGATCGCCGCCGCCCACGAAGTGCACGATCTCCAGCGTGTCACCGTCGGCGAGGGCTGCGTCTTCAAGCGTCGAACGCGGGACGATCTCGCCGTTACGCTCGACCGCGACTTTCTCGGGGGCGAGTTCAAGCTCGCGCACGAGGTCGGCGATGGTGGCGGCGGCGGAGCGGTGGGGCGCTCCGTTCAAGGTGATGCTCTTGGTCATGGCGCGAGACATAGGCGCTCGGAACAAGGGTGCAACCAAGCGTTTTGCGAGGTGCGCCCTCAGTGCGCCGCTGCGGCGCGCAGGTTCAGCAGGTGGCCGAGCGAGACCAGCGCGACGCCTGCGAGCGTCAGCACGAACTCGTTGGCGCCGTGCGGCACCAGCAGGGCGACCGCCATCAGCACCAGGCCGCCTGCCGCAATGGCGAAGGGCAGGACGCGGCCATGGCGCAGCAGGCCCCAGCCGATCGCCACGCCAGCCACCGCCAGCGCCAGCGCAAGGCCGATGCGATGGATCGCCGGATCGAGGAGGAAGAAGTGCCCGCCAAGGCCCAGGGCCGAGATCAAAACCAGCGTGGCGAGGCAATGCACCGCGCACAGACCCGCCAGCCCGATCCCGATCTGGTCGATTCGGCGGCGGAGCGAGGGGCGGAGCGAGGTCCGACTCGCAGGAGGCAGGGCATCGGGGGTCATGTTGGGGGCGGCATATATGTTATGTTGTTACATTCCGCAAGACGGACTTGCGCGGCTCGCATCGCCGTTTGCTCCGAACGGGCTTGCACAAGGGGCGGCGCGGGGACACATAGCGCGCCATCATGGCAACCTCCGCCTCCGTGTCGAACCTGTTCCAGCCCGCCGCGCATGGCCGTGCCCGGCCGCTCACCATCGCCCGCTGGCTTGAGGTAGTCGCGCTGCTGGTGGTGATGATCGTGGTCGTGGGCGGGATCACGCGCCTCACCGAGAGCGGGCTGTCGATCACCGAGTGGAACGTCGTCAGCGGCATCCTCCCGCCGCTCAGCCACGCCGCGTGGGAAGTGGAGTTCGCCAAGTATCAGGCGACCAGCCAGTTCCGCGTGGAGAGTGGCCCTGCGGGCATGGACCTCGCGGCGTTCAAGTTCATCTTCTTCTGGGAATGGTTCCACCGCATCCTCGGGCGGGTTATCGGGATGGCGTTCCTGCTGCCGCTGCTGGTCTTTGCAGCGCGCCGGACGATCCCGCAGGGATATGGCTGGCGGCTGGCGGCGATGTTCGGGCTGATCCTCGGGCAGGGGGCGCTGGGCTGGTACATGGTGTCCTCGGGCGTGGGCACCGATCTGACCAGCGTGAGCCATTTCCGTCTTTCCGCGCACCTCCTGACCGCGCTGTTCCTGCTGGCGGGCCTCGTATGGACCGCGCGCGACCTGCGGCGGCTGGCGGGCGATCCTGCGGCGCGGCCTTCGCGCTTGACCGCTGGTGCCGTGGTGGTGGCGGGCGTGCTGTTCATCCAGCTGATGCTCGGCGCGTGGGTGGCGGGGCTCGATGCCGGGCTCGCCGCCTCCGACTGGCCGCTGATGAACGGGCGGCTGGTGCCCGAGATCGACTGGTCGGATGGCGTGATCTGGACGCTGACCCACGATCCCTTCCTGCTCCAGTTCCTGCACCGCTGGTGGGCCTGGGTCGCGGTCGCCGCTCTGGTGTGGCTGGCGCGCGAAGTGCGCCAGACCGACCGCTTCGCGAGTGTAGCGGTCCACACGGCTTTCGGCGTGATGGTGCTGCTCGGCATCGCGACGGTGATGAGCGGCGTCTCGCTGTGGATCGCCGCCGCGCACCAGCTGGTCGGCGCGCTGACCGTGATCGCGACAGTGCGGGCGATGCATTCTCTGGGGCGCAAACCGGGCTCTTCTGCCTAGCGGTATTATTTTACCGCATCGCAAAACGGCGCTTTTGCTTGACTTTGGAGGCCCTCGGCGACATTTGCCCCCCACTTCTCCGCCGGGCCGTGCGCCTTGCAGGGGTGATTCTTCCGGACAGCCTCCGCAAGACAGTTTCGAATAAGGACACATGCCATGAAGGCACTCAGCAAGCAGACCCGGTCGATCAAACCGGCCGAGGTCGAAAAGAACTGGCACATCATCGACGCCGACGGTCTCGTCGTCGGTCGCCTCGCCGCGATCGTTGCCAACATCCTGCGCGGCAAGACCAAGCCGACCTACACCCCGCACGTCGATTGCGGCGATCACGTGATCATCATCAATGTTGAGAAGGTGCAGTTCACCGGCAACAAGATGAAGGACAAGATCTATTACAAGCACACCGGTCACCCCGGCGGCATCAAGGAAACCACCCCGGCCAAGGTGCTCGGCGGTCGTTTCCCCGAGCGCGTGCTTGAAAAGGCGATCGAGCGGATGATCCCGCGCGGCCCGCTCGGCCGTGACCAGATGCGTGCACTGCACCTCTATGTCGGCACCGAACACCCGCATGACGGCCAGAAGCCGCAGGTGCTCGACGTCGCTTCCATGAACCGCAAGAACAAGGTGGCCGCATAATGTCCCCTGAAAACACTGGCGAAACCACCACCGTCTCGGATCTCGCCGACCTCAAGGATATCGCCGCTGGCGTTCCGCAGGGTGACGCAGCCGAGATCGCCCGCGTCACCGCTCCGCTGCGTGACCGTGAAGTCGATGCGCAGGGCCGCTCCTACGCGACCGGCCGCCGCAAGGACGCGGTCGCCCGCGTGTGGGTCAAGCCGGGCACCGGCAAGATCACCATCAACGGCCGCGATCAGGAAACCTACTTCGCGCGTCCGACCCTGCGTCTGGTGATCAACCAGCCCTTCACCATCACCGACCGTTCGGGCCAGTACGACGTGATCTGCACCGTTCGCGGCGGCGGGTTGTCGGGCCAGGCTGGCGCTGTGAAGCACGGCATCGCGCAGGCGCTCACCAAGTACGAGCCGGAGCTTCGCTCCGCCGTGAAGGCTGAAGGCTTCCTGACCCGCGACAGCCGCGTGGTCGAGCGTAAGAAGTACGGCAAGGCCAAGGCCCGCCGCAGCTTCCAGTTCTCGAAGCGCTAAGCTTTACAACCTCGGAATACGTCAAGGGCGGCCCCGCAAGGGAGCCGCCCTTTTCGTTTGCAGCGCTTGGGGGTCAGTCCAGGGGTGGGACGTCAGCGCTGCAACAGCATGATCCCGAACGCGAGGCCGCTGCCCGAGAAGAAGATCGGCCACGACCAGTACAGCTTGGCATCCGCAAGGCTCACAAGGTGGATCGCCAGCGGGCCTGCGCTGCTGCCTTGCGAACCGATCACCAGAGCCAGCGTCGCCGACAGGATCGCGCCGAGCGTCAACGCCTTGATCACATCTATCGCCATTGCCTCAATCTCCCGATGCCGCCTCCGTGGAAACGGCTCAGCGGTTGCTCAGGACAGGGATGAAGGACACGCCGCTCGCGCTGAACGGATCCCCCGGCCCTGCGCAGTGATTTGACCAACAAAACCTTAAGGCAGCAGATAGAGGAAAGGTTAAAACGCAGGCCCGTGAAGTTACCGAGCCCGGCGCTTTCCCCCTCAATAGACCGGCGGATCGACCGGCGGCACGCGCTGGATCGGCGCGACGGGTTCGCCCTCGCTGCGAGGGGGCATCGCATCGGGCGGGACATCGGCGATCATCATGTCGCGGGTCGGCACGTGCTCGAGATTGCGGGCGGTCACGGTCAGCTCGGCCCCGTCCCAGACCAGCTCGTTGAAGCTCGGCGGGGTGGAGCGCAGGCGCTTCGACAGCGTGCCCGCGCCGATCATCCGCACCACGCCCTCGCGCGTCGGCTCGGCAATGTCGAAGGGATCGTGGACATGGCCCGACAGCACGCCGAGCACCTTGCGTTTCGCCAGTGCGGTCAGTGCCTGCTCGCCGTGGCGGGTCAGCGCGGTGCCGTGGGTGCCCACCTCCCGCAAGGGATGGTGCACCGCGACGAGCGCCTTCATGCCAGCCGGCAGCGCGTCCAGTGCGGCGAGGCATTCGTCGAGCGCCTCGGGCGTCACCCAGCCCTTCGACCAGTTGAACCGCGGCTGCCAGCGCCGCACCGTCTTCAGCGGCACGATCGCGAGGCCGGGCAGGTGAAGCTCGCGCTCGACCAGCGCCTTCATCCCCTCGAACCGTTTGTAAGGCGTCAGGAACCGCTCGACCGGGTTGAAATAGGGCATGTCGTGATTGCCGATGCTGATCGTCACCGGCACGTCGAGCGCGTTGATCCACGCCGTCGCAGCATCCCATTCGCGGTGGCGGGCACGCATCGTGTGGTCGCCGGTGATCACCACCGCCGCGGGGCGCTTGGCCGCGATCTCGCGCCGCACCCACGCCAGCGCCTCGCGGTCCTCGAGCCCGAAGTGGATGTCGGAAAGGTGGAACAGCCGCACCGGATCAGACCTCATGCGCGGTCGCCAGCAGGTCGACGCCGCAGGGCTCGACAGTGAAGCGGAAAGGCGAGGGGCATTCGGCGGGTTCTCCGTCGATGAGGCAGGAAAGCGGGCTGCCGTCGATACTCTCGACAAGGATGGCATCGGCCAGGCCGAGCCGGTCGTGCGGCCCTTCGCGGAAGCGATGCCGCAACACCGCCCAGGCCTGCGCCGCATATTCGCCCGCGGCCTCGGCATAGAAGCCGTCGATCTGGATGCCGTGCTCGCCGGGTCTCAGCTCGATCAGCGGATAGCCCTCGGCCCGCGCCAGCGGCGTCTCGGGGGCTGTGACGAACGGCCCGGTCGCGGTGTGCTTGATCGCCTCGATCGCGCCCGCCGCCACCTCGATAATGCCGCCGCTGCGCATGGATTCGCGCACTTCGCTCCACTTGGCGCCCGGGCCGACCACCACGTCGGCGAGCGCCAGTCCCTCCTGCCAGCGCACGCAGGCGACCCGCCCGCGGCGCGCGCCGCCGCCCGCGACGATGGCGATGATCTCCTCGAACCCGAGCGTGCGGTGCAACCGCTTGGCAAGCAGGTTCATCGTCCCACCGGGCAGCACCAGCACCGCGCCGCTCCAGCCCGCGAGATGATTGATCAGCGCGTTGACGCTGCCGTCGCCGGTATAGACGACCACCAGCCCGATGCCGGCAGCGTCGAGTGCGGCGCTGTCTGGGAGGGGGTCATCGGGAAAGGCGATCACGCGGTCGACACGCAGGCCCCGGTCGTTGAGCGCGGCGGCGACCGTCTCGGACGACGAGGCGTCGTTGCTCCCGCTCGCGGGGTTGACCACGAGCCAGCAGGCGGGGTTGTCGATGGCGTTCATCTGGGGGCCAATGTTTGCGCCCTAGACCCTGCGGCTGAGGATGAGCCACGCGGCTCCGGCGTTGAAGGCGGTGTAGACGGCATAGGCGTAGGCGTAGCCCGGCCAGCCCCGCACCGAAAGCAGCAGCGCGAAGAACAGCACTGCAAACTCGCTCCCCAGCGCGGCGCGGCGGCCGAGCATCTGGCTGACCTGCGGCAGGCGCACCAGCAGCGGGTGCCCGCTCTCGAACACCGCCCGGTTGATCGCGAAATTCGCGATACCGAGCAGGAAGATGATGAAAGTCGCCCAGCTCATGGCGCGCAATATGGGCGCGCGCTGGTCGATTGGAAATGGCCATTTGTCGCCCCTTTCGCGCCATTGGTCTCATTGCCGCCGCACCGGTCGAGCGGCGGCAGAGGGTTGATCGAAGGTCGCATGAACCTCCTCCCGGCACGGCGTATCAAGGGCGTCAGCAGGATGGCTGGCACCCACCCCCGGATCGACCCCCCGCCGATCTCAGCCCCTGCATGAGATGGAGAATGAAGTCATGAAAACCCTTGCGAAAACAGCAGTCCATGCCCTTTCGACGCTTGGCCTTGCCGCCGCCGCGGTCGCCCCGGCCTTTGCCGAGGAATACGAGCACAAGACCCTCTCGGTCACCTATGCCGACCTCGATCTGAGCACGGCGAAGGGCCAGAAGATCCTCGACCAACGGGTCGAAAAGGCGGTGCGCCACGTGTGCCGGATGACCAATCTCGATAGCGGTACGCGCATCATGAACAGCGACGCGCTGAACTGCCTCGCCAAGGCTCGCGCCGATGCCAAGCGGCAGGTCGCGGTGCTGATGACGAACGAGCAGCGCGGCGGCTGAGCCGCGCTCGCTCCCTGCACCGCAACCCCGCGCGGTGCAGTCCATGCGGCCCGAACCCTCACAGTCCCTGGGGTTCGGGCCGTTTTTTGTTCGGCGGCCACCTTTGGTGGCGCAGATCTCCCGCCCCGCCCCCACCACCCCCACCCAAATAAAAACCACCACAAAATTAGCCAGGTGGGGGACGGGCGCGGGTGCTCGGCCCGGTTTGAAGTGTTGGAAGGGCAGCGGCGGTTTACCACACCCCCGAGAACCGGGTGGGCGGGG
>JANNZG010000036.1:0-29428 GCA_031410495.1 Porphyrobacter sp. | reverse complement strand
GACCTTGAGAATGCGCCCGGCCTTCTTCCACTCGTGCTTGGCGAGGGCGAAAGCGTCGTCGAATTCCTCGAAGATCAGCTGCACCACGCGCTCAAGCTCGCGCTGCTTTTGCGGGGGCAGATGATCAAGGTCGGTGCGCATCAGCGGATACTAGCAAGCAGCTGGAATGGTTGCACCTGCCCTTTGACTTTGGCGAAAGAAGTCATTCGGTTTCGGTGGCATCTCGCCTGGGGCTCGCCCTGACGGCGTCGTCGCTGCGCACCAGCTCGTCATGCAAGAGCCGCCCTGTTTCCATACGCCGAGCGAGCGCCTCGACGAAGAAGTTGAAGCGCTTCTCGACTTCGGCGCGCGCGGCGGCCGTCTCCGCGCCCGATGGTGCCGCGGTCACCGCGAGCCAGCGCCGGAGGTAGAGGGCAAAGGCCTCGTTCCCGACATCGACATGATAGCCCAAGCGGTCGAGCTGGCGCGAGATCCGGTCAAGCCTGCGGCTGAACGCCGCCTCGAGCCGTTCCGAACCATCGGGTGAGAGAAAGGAGCTCATTGCCGCTTCGACAACTGCAGCCTGCGATACGCGCTTGCGCCCCGCATAGTCGGCGAGCTGCCGCGATATTTGCGGGGGCAGGCGGAAGGTATGCTTTATCCGGTTGCCCCTGGTCACAAGTCGATCCCGTCGCCCGGATCAAGCGCGGCCCGGCGGGCATTGTCCTGCACCTGACCGGTCAGACGCCGAGTGCGCGCGGCCGTCTCCTCGTCGTCGCCATCGCTGTCGCCATCGCCAAATGCAAATTCGTTGCGGATTGTGGCAGGTGCGGGCGCAATGTCCTCGTGCTCGGGGATTTCGGGCTCGCGGCGGATGCCTCCCTCGCTTTCGTTTTCGGACTCCGCGTTCATGGGCCTCTCAGAGGCACGGGTAGCCGACGGCGTTGCAAGGCACTCGTCCCAATCCCCTGATGGCTTGGCCTCAATGGCCTCGTTGCCATTTGGCGGCGCAAGCACCCGTCCGGCGAGCCGGGGATCAGCGTAATAGCGTACCTTTTTCGCTCTTACCGGATGCGCGCCTGCCAGCATGACGATCTCGTCGGTGTCGGGAAGCTGCATGATCTCGCCCTGCGTAAGCAGCGCGCGCGCGGTCTCGGTGCGCGAGACCATCAGGTGCCCGAGCCATGGCGACAGGCGATGGCCTGCGTAGTTCTTCATGGCGCGCAGCTCGGTCGCGGTCCCGAGCGATTCCGAGATGCGCTTGGCGGTGCGCTCGTCATTGGTCGCAAAGCACACACGGACATGGCAGTTGTCGAGGATCGCGTTGTTCGGCCCATAGGCTTTCTCGATCTGGTTCAGCGACTGTGCGATCAGGAAGGCCTTGATGCCGTAGCCTGCCATGAAGGCGAGCGCGCTCTCGAAGAAGTCGAGGCGTCCCAGCGCCGGAAACTCGTCGAGCATCAACAAGAGCCGCTGGCGTTCGGAGCCGGCGGACAGGTCCTCGGTCAGCCGCCGCCCCAGCTGGTTGAGGATCAGCCTGATCAGCGGCTTGGTACGGCTGATATCGGAGGGCGGCACCACGAGATAGAGCGTTGTGGGGCGCTGCGGATCGACAAGATCGGCAATGCGCCAGTCGCAGCGGCGGGTCACCGCGGCAATCACCGGATCGCGGTAGAGCCCGAGGAACGACATGGCGGTCGATAGCACGCCGGAGCGCTCGTTGTCCGACTTGTTGAGGAGTTCGCGCGCCGCGCTTGCCACCACTGGGTGAACCCCGTCCTTGCCGAGATGCGGCGTGCGCATCATTGCATCAAGGGTCGCCTCGATCGTGCGCGAGGGATCAGAAAGGAACGCGGCCACGCCCGCGAGGGTCTTGTCGGCTTCCGCATAGAGCACATGGAGGATCGCGCCGACCAGCAGTGCATGGCTGGTCTTTTCCCAGTGGTTGCGGCGCTCAAGCGAGCCTTCGGGATCGACGAGGACATCGGCGATGTTCTGGACGTCGCGCACCTCATTGATCCCGCGGCGGACCTCGGCGAGCGGATTGTAGGCGGCCGAGTCAGCGCAGGTCGGATCGAAGCGCAGCACCCGGCCAAAGCGGGCCCTGAAACCGGCGGTCAGGCCCCAGTTCTCGCCCTTGATATCATGAACGATCGCCGAATGCGGCCAGGTCAGGAGCGTCGGGACGACGAGGCCAACGCCCTTGCCGCTGCGGGTCGGCGCGAAGCACAGAACGTGCTCGGGGCCGTCATGGCGCAGATAGAGATTGGCGAGCCGGCCGATAATGACGCCGCGCTGTCCGAGTAGTCCAGCCGCAGCGACATCGGCGCGGCTCGCCCAGCGCGCCGAGCCGTAGGTGGCACTGCTGCGCGCCTCGCGCGCGCGCCAGACCGACATGGCGATCGCCGCGACCACCGAGATCAGCCCGCCCGAAGCCGCGATGATCCCGCCAGTCTCGAAGATGCGCGGCGCATAGGCCTCGTAGCTGAACCACCACCAGAAGATCGACCAGGGCGGATAGACCGGCCTGCCCAGGGCCATGAACCAGGCACTGCCGAGTTCGGGCTGGTAGGCCAGCGCTGCGGCGGTCCACTGCGTCGCCGCCCAGACCCCGCCGATCGCAATGGCGAAGACCGCGAATATCTGCCCCCACAGGATCCTCGTCGCCGACATGGGCGTCTCCTTTCGGGCGAAGGGAGAGCTATTGGGGCGCGCATGACAAGACAGAACTCGTCGGAGCGAAAGATAGCGAAGAAACGGGAAGGGCCGGGCTAGAGCGCCTCGACAGCATAGAGCGGGCCGCCCGCCCAGGTCAGGCGATACATGGCACCCTGGACCACTGACTGCACAACATTGGGCCACAGCGCGGCGATGCAGGTGCCCCCCTCATGCCTGACAGACGGATAGATGATCCCGTTGTGTCCCTCGGCGCGGGCGCGGGCCGCGAGTGCATTACCTGCCGGATAGCCCGCCGCAGGATCGGCATCGAGCGCGGGGTGGCCCGGCTCCCCGCGCAGGTCGACGAAGACGCCCGACATGCTCGCGATCATCTCGCTATACTCAACCACGGCGTCGAAGTCGCCCGCATCGGCAAGCGCTCTGGTGAGATGAAACCCGACCTCGGCGACGCATGTTGCGACATCGAGAGCGGCGTACCACGCGCCGCGTTCCGCCGGGTTGAAACGGGAGGGTTGGCCGGGCTTGGCATAGGCGAAGCTGGCATTGATGAACTTTGCATGCGGCACGCCGTGCACCAGTTCGTCAGCAGCGATCCCGGCCAGACCCCGTTCCTCGGCGATGCGACGGCTGCTGGTCGCCCCCTCGATTTCGGCGAGCAGCGCTTCCTCCTCGGCGGTGTCCGCGAGCGGAGCAAGCACGGCCTCGCGCAGCCGTGCACTGGAAACCAGGCGAATGGTTCGCTCAAAGGCTTCACGGGCGAGCGGGAGATTACCGGCCGATTCAGAGGCCGCCACGAAGCGCGTCGATGTACTGGCGGGTTTCGAGCATGCGCGGAATGCCGCCTTCGATCATGGCCCGGACCGGCGTGCGCCGATCAAACACCGGGGCACGGTTCTCCAGTCTCGGCCAGCGATCGGCAAGGTCATTGGCGAAGAGCAGATGGAGTCCCTTGAAAATGCCGATCAGAGCCGAGGCCCGGGTGAGCTGGTCCTGACTGAGCGCGCCTTCCCAGCGCCCCGCTTTCATCCGGTCCCAGGTACTTTCGGACACGCCAAGCAAAGCAGCCCCTTCGGCATTGCTGATATTCCAGGCATCGGCGAGGCGGAGCACCGCCTTGACCGCCGCGCCAGTCAGGCGCCGCCGATTCTCATCCCCGGCAAAGGTCTGGAGCCCCTGCGGGGCCTCGGCGTGGTGAACGGCGGCAAGAGCCATTTCGCATCTCCTGACACGCACATAAGCATCATATGACGGAAATGTCAAGATTGCGGGAGAATGCGCTTCCCTCACAGCGCGGGTCCGCGCCTGCGCCCCAAGCTCCAGTCGACACCGCCGCGCCCATTGATCCGCCCGCTGATTGCCTCGCCCAGGTGGCGGTCAAGATCGTGGCGCCAGGGTACGAGCTGGAAGCTGAGCCCGTCCTCGATAATGGCAAACCGGCCTGAGGCGAGAGCAATGCGCTCGCGATAGATCCCTGCGACGATCCCGCCTTCCGCTGGCATGCGTGCCTCGGTCCCGAGCCGTTCCGCAATGGCGCTCCTTGCATGCGCGATCTCCTCGGCGCGCAGACGATCGAGCAGGTCGCGCGCGAATACGACCCGCTGCCCCTGCCGCGTGGCCAGTCCTTGCTCCACCAGCCAATCGGTGCGCTTCTCTTGCGCGGCCGCAACCTCTCCGCCGAAACCTGGGCCACCGACCCCGCGCTGCGGCGCGAGCATCTGCCGGTCGAGCCAGGTTGCCCCGCGCGCCTCGATCTGTTGCTCGATGGTAAGGTCGGATCGGACCAGCAGTCCTGCTTGTTCGCGCCCCATGCGATCGGTCCAGCGGCTTTGCGCGACGATCGCACCGGGAGCCGCATCGCCGGTCCGCTCGATATCGGGGAAGCGCAGATAATGGGTCCGTCCATCACTTGCATCGACGATCGCATAGGCCTCGCCGGTCAGCTCATCGTGAAGTCCGCGCGCGATCAAGCGGCCCTCAAGAGCTCCATCCCCCACTGCCCTCGACAGCGAAGGGTTAAGGACCAACCGGTCCGGAACAAGCTCGCGATCCTGCGCCGCCATGGCGCGGTGCATGGTCTTGATGATGTCGCCGCGCTCTCCGAGATCGCGTAAGGTTGCCTCGGCAAGGGGCGACAAGCGCCACATGGCGGGACCGACCCTTTCGGCGAGCCCCATGCGTTCGAGCATCTCTGCACGCGCGATAAGGAAACCGCGGTCGCGCATATTGGCCGCCGAGACGTCGGGCCGCAGATCGACCAGGCCCTCGGGCCCGCCGACGCGCCGCAGCTGCTGATCAAGGCCGGTCCACCGCTCGGCGCCGATCTCGCGGCGCAGGGCGGCGTCGATATCGCGCTCGCTGCGTGGCCCCAGTTCAAGGGTGACGCGCTCCTGCGCACGATCGCGCAAACCATGCGTGATGTAGCCCCGATCAATCACGAGGTCGCTGCCGTCGTCGGCAATGCCGCGAACCAGGATGTGGACGTGGGGATTGGCGGTGTTCCAGTGATCGATCGCCACCCAGTCGAGCGCTGTGCCGCAGTCGCGCGCCATGTCGGCCATTAGCTCGCGGGTGAAGATCCGGATGTCGGCCAGCTCGGCCGCATCCTCGGGGGAGACCATGAAGCGGAAATGATGCCGGTCGGTCTCGCATCGGTCTGCAAAGCGTTTGGCGTTCGCTTCGTCGCTACGCGCGTCAAACATTGTGCCGTCGCTTCCGTCGCGGGTCACACCGTCACGCTCCAGATAGGCAACGTGACGGGCAAGCGGCGCCGAGCGAAAGCGCGTGCCGCGATGCCGGACAATGCGGGCCTTGACGATCACCCTGCGGCTGAAGCGCGCTTGCCCCCGACCCAGCGCCGTGCGTCCACCTCTGCCCAGACGACCAGTCCCGCGGCGCAGGCCTTGCCGCCCGCCGTCCCGCAATCGCCCGCTCCGCCGGGTGACCTGCTGGACGCGGCCTACAAGGCTCGTCGCCTTGCGATAACCAGGTCTGCCCCGATCGCCGACGCGTCCCGGCCTGACAGTGAATTCATCGTCCGCCACGGCTCAAAAGTGCTGCTGCCAGCGCATCCGGCACTGAATTCGTTGGATAATCCGGCCGCTGCGATGCCGACAGGCTATCGCAGATGGCGCAAATTCCCCAACAAATCCAGCCACCTGCACCCCGCGCGGCGGCGGTGCTTTAATCTTGCCATCCTCCCGCCTTTTGTCCTCATCCTCCTCCCGCTCGCCCGGACCTCGACGGAAGACCGGGCGGGGAGTACCTGCATCGGGCGACACCTCACTCGTCTCCCGCCGCCCGAACGGGCGCAAACAGGTCGTGCCCGGGCGTGGCAGCACGGGCAAAGGGGTTTGCCTGGGCCTGCCGGATGCCATCGCTCCTGACAGGCTCTGGCTGAAGCGCGCCGCCCAGCGCAGGTGGTGGCACGCTTCCCACTGGCTGCAGGGCCGCTGCAATCGTGGTGTTCCCGCCCTGCAGCAGCGGTGCAATGGACGCGACATAGCGGCGGGTTTCGAGCGGCAGGGGACGGCCCCTGTCGCGCCATTCCTCATAGCGGCCCGGCCCGGCATTGTAGGCCGCAAGGAAACCAACGGCGCCGTAACGATCATACATTTCGCGCAGGTATGCGGTGCCCGCCATGATGTTGTCGCGCGGATCGAACGGGTCGGTCCCCAGCATCAGGCGCGCGCGCTGGCGTGCCCAGGTCCCGGGCATCAGCTGCATCAGTCCCATGGCTCCGGCCGAAGAGACCGCGCGGACGCGGCCTGCGCTCTCGATGCGGATCACGGCATAGATCCATGCTTCCGGCATGCCGAAGCGCTGCGCGGCCTCGCGCACATGCGGCGCAATGTTGATGCCGGAGATGTGCGCGGGGGTTCGGGCGGGCTGCGCATGACCGGCACCGGCCAGCGGCAGGATCAGTGTGCAGCCCAGCGCGATCGAAAGTCGGCGCGGCGCCACCGGGTCAGTCTTTCGCTTCGCGGCGGCCGCCGCGCGACCACATCAGCACATGCGTGTGCGCGTCAGCGCGGAACAGGTTGGCGCGCAGCGGCTGCGCCAGCGCGGGGTCCTCGATCTGCACGGCAATGAAATCGCCCGCCTTGTCGCCGATCCGTTTCCAGCCAGCGCCCACTTCGAAGCCCCGATCGCCATCGCCTGCAAGGATGCGGAAGTCGGGCGCCTTTTCGGCATCCCCCGGATCGGCCGGGACAATGGTCAGGGCGCGGTCGATGGTCAGCGTCTGCAGACGCCCGGCAAAGCCGTCGCGGGTGGTCTTGAAAGTGCCGATACAGGTCATGGCTGAGTCTCCTCGCTAGGTTTGGCAGGTTCGGAAAGGGTTGGCCGGGCAAACCAGACGTGGGCGCCATCGCCCGCTTCGTCGGTCCAGACCGGGCTCGCGCGGCCGATTAACTGTGCGCGTGACAAGGGCCCGAAATAGCGTCCGTCGAAGCTGTCCGGCGCACGCCGGTTCATGACGAAGAGCGCGTCGGCAGCAATGACCCGGCAGCCCTTCCACTCCGGCAGCGCGCGTCCGCGGCTGTCGCGGGCGCGCGCCATGCCTGCCGGCTCGCCATTGATCGTGATCAGGGCTCCTGTGCGGCAAACCCTGTCGCCGGGGAGTGCGGCGATCTCCTTCAGCAGCGGGACGCCATCTGGCAGGTAGCCGCGCGCCGCAAGGAACCGCCGCAGATGGGGCGGCGGATCAACCGCGACGCGTTCGCCGATATGCAGGCCCGCTGATCCGCGAATGTGATAGAGGCCGGTCGGCACGCTGGCGGTCACGTTCCAGACCAGCACGCGCGACACCGGCAGTGCGGCGCTGAGCAGTGCGGCGGCGGCGACAGTGCCGGCGATGAGCATCGTGCGCCGCGTGATCATGCCAGCCTCCTGCGCAAGCGCCATGCCTCGTGCCGGCGGCGGTCATAGGGGCGCGGCGCCATGCCGACCGACAGGCGATTGTGCACGTGCCGCCAGTGATCGGGCGCGACATCGCAAGGGTCGAAACCCGCCTGCTCGATGGCGTCGATGCGTTCGAAAACCGTGCGAACTTTGGGCCAGCCGCGCGCTGACAGCAGGATTTCGCCCCCCGGATCGACCTGCGGCAGCGAGCTGTACGCCTCGCCGCGGCCGACGGCGCGCACGACCAAGAGCACCGAGCGGCGCGTGCCGTAATCATTGGATGCCCAGCGCACGAGCGCGAACACCTGACCCGGCGCATAGCTCTCGATGCGGGTGCTGCGATCACGAATGCGTTCCGCGACCGGCTTGCCGAACCGCAGCCAGTCCTCGCTGACGCCTTCCCGCCAGACCAGCGTCACATGAGTGAGCGGCGGATCGCCGTCAGCGAAAGGGCGCGCGGCGCCTGGTGGGAGCTCAGTCCCGGCTGTCGACAGGCCTTGCGGCGTTAGCAGGAATCCGAAGGATTCCTTGTTAGGATGGTTGCGGGCCGGATTTGTGACGTGATTCCAGTATGCTGTGCCCGGTTTCGGTTCCTGATGGACCGAATTTCCGGTTCCTGATGGACCGAGCGAACGGGTTCCCGATGGACCGAACATCACACCGACTTGTCCACAGGGCGCATGCCGATCCGGCGCATGGCGGCGGTGAAGGGGTCGACCGGGATCGCGACGAAATTGAGCCTCTCGCGCCCGAGGGGGCGGTCAAGCGTGAGGGTATAGCCGGGCAGCGATTGCCGCTGGACGATATCGCGGATCTCGAAGGCGAAGCGTTTCAAGGGCGAGAGCGCCCCCGACTTGAGCCAGAGGTGCTCCAAATCGAAGCTCCATCCGTACCTCTGGCGCCCGCCATGCTTGCGCACGATGCGGTAGAGCCAGCGCTCAAGCCCTCCGGTGAGCCGAAAATAGGCCGGATCGATGGTCAGAACGAGAGCACGGTCGAGCACGCCTTCATAGAACCAGTCGGGAACAATCATCTCGATTCCCATCGCGCGGCCCTTGCCGTCGAGACGCTCGCGCCACTCGTTGATCCAGGAGAAGCGATGCCGCCGCCGCGCGTTCGCCTGCCGGATCGAGGTGGCGATGCTGGTCGATTGCAACCGGTCAAGCGCCGCCTTGAGGCGCTCGTAGCCGATCTTGCCGGTGCTGCGCTGGGTGAAGCGCATGATCTCGTGCGGGGTGGCGGCGATCAGCCGCGAGGTCGGGCGCCCCGCATCGCGCGCCTCGACGATCTGGCTCGCAACCCAGATCAGCACGTCGGCGTCCCAGATGGTCGCCATGCCATGTTCGGCGGTGGCTTCCACCAGGATCGAAACCTCGCCCATGCGAAAGTCGATCGGTGTGACGCGCTTGCGCTTGGCGAGGCTGAAGAAGGGCCAGGCCATCAGGTCCTGCGCATCGCGCGCGGCGATCTCGCCGCCGACACCGACAAACAGGTCGAGCTGCAGGGAAGCCTGGTCGAAGGCGGCGCGGCGTTGCATTGGTCCTGCCCCTCAGCGCCGCACGGGAGGGATGTAGCCGTCGATCCGCTTGGCGGGATGGACCACGCCCCTGCCCGGATCGCTGGTCGAGCGGCGCAGACCCTGCTCGGCCCAGCTGTCGAGGTCCTCCTGTCTGTAGACGATGCGGCCGCCGAGCTTGTGATAGATCGGCCCGGTGCCGTAGCAGCGATGCTTCTCCAGCGTGCGCGGCGAGAGCCCGAGATGCACGGCGGCATCGGGCGTGCGCAGATAGCGCGGGCGGATCGGAGCGGGAACGGCGTTCATGGACAATCTCCGCTTGGGGAACGGTGCAGGCAGCGCAGCGCTGCTGGTTGCGGAGAGGTATGGCGGACCGCCGGAGGGTGGGGGGAGCGACAGATTTGCCGCTGCACTTTTGTCGTCCCTGTGCGGGTGCCGGCGGTAAAGGCACGGACGATCGTGCGGTTGATTGTCGCAGGGAGAAAGCCCCGCCCGGCAGTGCCGGGCGGGGCGTGATCGGCGGACTTATTCGCCGGAAGCCTTGCGGGCGCGGGTCCACACGAGGCTGAAGGTCTCGCCGTCGTCCTCGGCAAAGAGGTTGGCGTAGATCGGAGCCGAGAAGCTCGGGTCGTCGAGCTTGACCGAGAGGTAGTCGCGTCCTTCCTGGCTCTGCTTTGTCCAGGCGGCCCCGATCTCGGCGCGGCCGACGAAGACCCGGTGCGAGGGTGCATTCTCGTTCGCCTGGTCGGTTTCCGCCGTGATGCGCACATTCTTCTGCTGCACGCTCATGGTGACGATCTCGCCCTTGAAGCCGGTGGCGGTGCGGGTGAAGTTGCCGATATTGGCCATGATGTAGTTCCTTGTCCTTTCGAGCCTGCGCCCATCGCAGCCTCGATGGCCATGCACAGGCGGCGGTGCGGGGACGGCGCATCCCGAAGGGACCGCAGCGAAGCGGAGGACGGCAGCGGCCAGCGGCTATTTTGCCTCGCGATGCAAAGGGCGCAGTCGCGCCCGGCGGAAAATAGCCGTTGGCCCGCCGTTGCGCCCCAGGCCCCGCGAGGGCGAAGCCCGTCCGCCGCCAGACAGGCCATTGACGAGGCAGCGGGTGGAGCAGGTGCGTGCGACAGGATGAACAGCTCAGGCCAGGGGCAGTTTCCGCATCGACGCCAGAAGGGCTGCGATCGATGCATGACCCCCGTGCAAGGGAGGCATCCGCATTCCGGCAGGCACACAGCGAGGCATGATCCCGAATCCCTCAACCGGCGTGCTGCTGGCAAGCGCGTTATCGTACCGGAAAGGCGAGCTGCGCCCCAAGAAGGATCGCTCTACCCCGAGAAAGCCCGGCATCCCGACTTGCTCTCGACCTCTCCGGCCCCGCGATCCGGGCCGAGGCAGTCGGCCTCAAGGCGCAGGCCGTGCGGCGCTGTCGGGCAGGTGCAAACCTCCGGCGCGAACAGTCCCCGGTCCGCCCCGTCGGAGGGTGTCGTGGAGGCTTTTGGCAACTGCGCACGAACCGCAATGGAAGTCGGGTGGAGAGCAATCCCTCCACCCGTCGTCCGTATAGCGATCAGCCGCTGTCAGGCGGCGAGCGCTGCGCCTTGCGGATGGTCGTCCGATGCGGTCAGGGCCTCTTCAGCCGGATCGGCTTGAGGTGCCGCGCTGCCAAGGCTCGCGGCACCTTCCTCCGGCTTTGCCTCCTCGCCTTCGACCATCCATGTCGCCCGCCGCGCAGCAGCCACCATCGGCACCCCGCCGCGTTCGGTATAGGCGGCAGGCGGGAAGGCCATCCAGCGCGGCACCCAGCGCGCGCATCTGGTCCGCTCGTTCGCGCCGGTGAGATGGTCGGCGATCAGCCCCTTGATGGTCGTGCCCTTCTCGCCCGCATTGGCGCTGGCGACTGCCGCGCCGCCGGTCTCGGCGAGGATCGCCAGCATCACCTCCCTGTCGCGCAAGAGGCCGAAGAAGGCCGCGTCCGCCTGCCAGTGGTCGGCCATGTCGATCACGCAGTGCTCACCCAGATATTCGACCGCCTCACTGCCAACCGCCAGCGTTTCGGCCATGACCAGCGCCAGCACCTGCAACACTTCGTCATCGGACAGCGCCAGCAGGCGGTGCAGCACCGGAACCAGATCGGAGCCGTAACGGTCCTGCGTGAGGCTGGCGCGGTGCTCCTCCATCCCGAGCTGGGCCAGCACCGCGCGGCGCTTCTCTGTAAGGGCGATGTTGGCGGGCGCAGCCGCAAGGCTGGCCGCGATATCCGCGTTGCGGCTTGCGGTATCGGCGGGGCGCACGCTCCACAGCGGCGATCCGGCGATGGCATGGGCAACCATGACCCGCAGCGCCAGCGCGGGCGCGCTGGCCAACTGCGCCGCCACCACCACATGGCGGTGGAGGTCGACATAGCTGGCGAGCGTCGCGGTCATCTCGGGGCGCACGGGCTTTGCGCTGTCCGCCTCGCCGCGCGCGCGGCGCGCTGCCGCCTCGGCCTCGCGCCGCGAGACAAGGCCCTCGTGGAACACCACCTCGCCGTCGCGGCGCAGCTGGATATGGACCTTCCCGCCTTTGCGCTTGGGCAGGCGCTCATATTCCCAGCTGGCAAAGTGTGCCGTTGCGGGCACGATCACCACCTCGGCCCAGCCCGCCGCAAGGTATTCCGCCTTGCGCGCCTCGACCGCCGCCAGCTGCGCGGCCCAGAAGCTATCGGCATCAGTGAAGTAGCCTTCGTCACCGAACAGGTCGGTGACGATTTCCCCGGTGTAACTGGCGAGGTCGAACAGCGCGACCCCCGTCGCGATCGACGCGCCGCCGAACAGCCATGCTTTCAGCTGGCTGCCGCGCGGGGCATGGGCCGCGCCATCCTCGAACAGCGCCAGCCATGCCTGTTGCTGCGCCTTGCTGGCGAGGGTCAGGTGGCGGATGGTCGCGGCATCGATGGCCTCGCCGCGATAGGCCTCGCGGATGCGCGGCAGCAGGTTGCCGAGCGCGAGGATGCGCCGCACCTTCACTTCGGTGAGCGCGAAGGTTGCGGCGATATCCTCGATGCTGCGCCCTTCCTTCGCAAGGCGGGTGAAGCTCTCCCACTGCGTAACCTCGTCGGGGTCCTCGCGCAGCAGGTTCTCGATCATCGAGATTTCCAGCGCCTCGGCATCATCGCCCGGCCCCAGCACGATGCAGGGCAGGCTCCTGTCCTCGCCGAGCTCGCGCGCTGCTGCGAGGCTGGCGAAATAGCGGCGCTTGCCCGCGAGGATCTCGAAGTGGTCTGGTGCATTCTTGCCCGCATTTGTGGGGGCAGGGCAGACCGCAGGCCTGACAAACAGCGGCGACAGCACGCCGCGCGCTTTGATCGAGGGGAGGATGTCGCTGACATCGGGGACCTTGCGCCCCCGCCGCATATTGATGGCGGCAACCGAGAGCTGGCCGAGCGGAATACAGTCGATTTGCATGGAAATACGCCTTCAAACTGGTTTTGAAAAAGGGTGGCCCCGCGCCTGCCGTCCGGGGGGACGGTGGGGACAGCAGGGCGGGGCCGGTTGCCCCGCGCGCGACAAGCAGCGCGCGCGGGGGTCGTCCGCCGCTTGGGGCTACGGCGGAGAGCGGTGTTTGCGGTGCGCGAGCGCGGCAGCGGCAGCGTCGAGATGCGCGGGGTTTTCCGTCATGTGCCCCCGCATCCGTGCGGCTTCGGCATAGACCGAGAGCGGGTGCCGCGCGGCAAAGTGCGAATCGCGCGCGATACCCAGACCGAGCGGCAGGCGCACAGCCACAATCTCCGCCAGGCTCACGCTGCCAAGTTCGGGACAGCCGAAGCCGAGATCGGCAAGCCCGAACAGCGTGTCGCGGTTTGCATCGCATTCGCTGATCAGCCAGGTCGCCGCGCCCAGCGGGTTGAAGAACTTGACGACCGGCACATGGTCGGCAGGATTCGCGCCATTGGCGAGCAGCCGCTTGTGCAGGTCAGGGGTCAGCAGTTCCATGTTTTGGGCCTCCGTTTCAGAACATCTCGAGCTGGTTGCGGGCGTTCCTGTCGAACAGTCCGTGATCGGCGGGACGCTGGCGCTTCTTCGGAATGAGCGGCGCGGCCGCGAGCACCGCGAGCCGGTCGCCGAGCGTGACCGGCACCACGCCGGGCACGAGCGTCTGCAGCCCCGCTTCGGTGCTCTCGACAGCGAAGCCCTCGCCTTCGCTTGCCGGATCGCGGGCTGCGCTCATGCTGTCTGCTCCTGCGCGGTCGGCTGATATTGCAGGAGGAACTCCGCCGCCTTGCTGGCCTGACTGGCGGCGCGAAAGATCGCGCGATTGTCGGCGCGCAGCACCGCCAGCCAGCTGGCGAGGTAATCGGCATGGCGCACGGTCGGCTGGATGCCGAGCGCGGCGCAGAGGAAGGCGGCGGCGAGTTCGGCCACCAGTTCCTCGCGCGCATAGGCGGCGGAACCGAAGCGTCCGGTCTGGTCGCGGCCCAGCCGCGAGGTGTGGCCCGTCCAGTGGCCCAGCTCGTGAAGCGCAGTGCGGTAGTAGTCGATCTGGTGATGGAAGGCGGGCTGCGGGGGAACCTGCACATAGTCGCCCGACGGCGAATAGAAGGCCTCGGCACCGCCCATCCGGAAATCCGCAGCCGTCGCTGCGATCAGCGCCTCGGCGCTGTCGTGCAGCTCGCGATCGGGCAGCGGCGCGGGCGCGGTCACCAGGCCCTCGGGCAGGCCCTCGCACTGCGCGACATTGAACACGGTGAAGCGTTTCAAAAACGCAATCCCGCGCGGCTCCTCGCGGTTCGTATCAGCCTCGCGCTCCCCTTTGGGTACGAAGCGGTCGGCATAGAACACGGTCCGCCCGCGCTCGCCCTTGCGCACGCAGCCGCCTGCCGCGAGCGCTTGCCGGAAGGTCAGCCAGTCCTGCGAAGGGAAGCCACCCTCGATCACCGCGCCCCACAGGATCAGCACATTGATCCCCGAATAGGCGCGCCCTGTCACCGCATTGCGCGGCAGGCCCGGCGCGGCGGCTGTCTTGCTCCACGGCCTGACCCACGGGAACACGCCTTCCTCCAGCTGGCAGATGATGCTCGCGGTCACCTCGTCATAGAGCGATCCGCGCTCGCCTAGCGCAGCGGCGCCGCCGCGCGTTGCTTTGCTGCGCCTGACACTCGCACTGCCCTTGCCATTTCCACGTGCCATCATCCGTCTCCCGCACTGCCCAAATCCGCCGCACCGGCCCCCGAAGGGGCGGGGTGGGCGGTGACAGCGACCAGGAAGGTGCGGGACGGACAGCCGCATCCGCATGGCGCACCTGCCTGCTTGCACAATCGATGCGACAAGGACTGCAATGGAATGGAAGACCCGGCCCTCGCAGAGGCCGGGTTGCGGCTGGCCGAACCGTGCCCAGACGGGAGCGCCGCCCACCCTGCCACTTCCGCGGGCCGTAACCAGCAACGCCGGCGCGCGGTGTTTGGGGTGTGATCTCCATGCGGTGATGTCACACCCGTGCGCCGACCGCATTCGCTCCCCTGCCTTATGAAGGGCGAGCGTCCAGCGAGCTTGACCAGCAAACATTGCGCACCCCGTCCGCAGGCAGGTATTGCTTGATGACCGGGATCGGACGCCCCGGCGGGGCCCTGTCGCCGGGCGAGCCGAGTCTTGTTCCATGCCCGACGGAGGCGGCGTGCGCGCGGGGCCCAAAACAGCAGGCGCCGCGCCCTCAGGAGCAGGACCGAAGGGCCTGCGGGACAGAGCGCGTCCCCAGACCCGCTCCGCATGAACCGGGGCGTTGCGGGGTGTCCCCGCCCGAAGGGGTCGCCGGAGACAGCAACTGGCTCCGGCGCAGGGGAAGGCCTTCCCCGCCGCAGATCCTCCAGCGGATCCGCCAGTTTCCAGACGTGCCCGCGTGCTACACGTAATCTGGAAACTGGTATCCCGGGTGCGTGACGAAGCAGCGCCGCCATGCCCGTCGACGCGGTGCAGATGAATGCCGATCTCGTGGTCTCTTTCCCCTATGGGGGAAAGAGCGTGCTCAGTGGCGGCTTGCGCATCAATTGCGGCAGCTTCAGATGATCGTGTGCCTAACCCGTCGCGGACATTCAGGTCCTGTGCCAGCCTTCTTGGAAGGTGCCGCGGCCGTGCCGTATACCGCAAAACAGAACTACCGAAGAAAGGCACCCGCGATGGCGCTGCAATTTACAGGCGGAACGGCCGGCTGGTCCACATTGATAGGGCAGGTGAGGGTCTGGCTTTCCGACAAGGAAAATGCCCCAGATGCTGATCAGCTTGCCGTGGCACAAAGCATTGCTGAGCGCCTGCCCCTCCTGGAAACGAATGGAGCTCATTATCTCGACTTGTTCGTGGATCGAGCCAGAGCCTGTGGCGACGGCAAAGAACAATGGTGGTTAGACGAAATCGATTTTCGCACAGGACGCCAGGATGGCCCGACGACATTTTCCCTTTGTTACAGCCTGTCTGGAGACGATGGCGGGCTTTGGACCGTCGATATGCGTGTAAGCGAAGACGGACATTGCCCTTTCAGATTTGAGCGACGTCAAGGGTGATTGGCCGCTCCGCAAAAGCCAGAACGGCGGGTTTTTTGCTTGCCCGGCCGAAGGCCAGAAGACTGATACGCAACCACCTGCACTCATAAATGGGTGCTCGGCTCGCCTTAAGAAGGCGTGTGAGCGCTTCAGGCTTCCGGGCGCCCGAAGACGGCAGTCCGGAACCAACGCTGTCTCTCGTCATCGGCAAGTGCGGGGGGCGGAAGACCTCAAATCGGTTTGGCCTTGGCTTGCCGCAAGGGTTCCTCGCCCTTGAGCGCGGTGAGCCCCAGCTTGGCGAACAGCGCGCCGTCGCGATCGTCTCCCGCATTGGGCGCGGTCAGCAGCTTGTCGCCGGTGAAGATCGAATTCGCGCCTGCAAGAAAGCAGAGCGCCTGCGTCGCCTCGGACATCGACTCCCGTCCCGCCGACAGCCGCACCATCGAGCGCGGCATGGTGATCCGCGCGGCCGCAACCGTGCGGACGAACTCGATATCGTCGATCTTGGCGAGCGGCGTGTCGGCCAGCATATTGCCCAGCACCGTGCCCTTTACCGGCACCAGCGCGTTGACCGGCACGCTTTCCGGGTGCTGGGGCAAGGTGGCGAGCGTGTGGATGAAGCCCACCCGGTCCTCGCGCGTCTCGCCCATACCGACGATCCCGCCAGAGCACACATTGATCCCCGCCTTGCGCACGTGATCGAGCGTGTCGAGCCGGCACTGGAAATCACGGGTCGAGATGACGCGCTCGTAATACTCCGGCGAGCTGTCGATATTGTGGTTGTAGTAATCGAGCCCGGCCTCGGCGAGCTGCGCGGCCTGATGCGGCTCCAGCATCCCCAGCGTCATGCAGGTCTCAAGCCCCATGGCGGAGACGCCCTTCACGATTGCGACAATCGCGGGCATGTCGCGATCCTTGGGATTGCGCCACGCCGCCCCCATGCAGAACCGCTGGCTGCCCGCGTCCTTGGCCTGCGCCGCGCGCTGGAGCACGGCCTGCACGTCCATCAGCTTGGTGGCTTCCACGCCCGAATCCGCGTGGACGGACTGCGAGCAATAGCCGCAATCCTCGGGGCACCCACCCGTCTTGATGCTGAGCAGCGTGCATAGCTGCACCTCGGTCGCAGGATGGTAGGCGCGGTGGACGGTGGCGGCCTGAAACAGCAGCTCGGTGAAGGGGAGGTCGAAGAGGTTTGCGATTTCGGTGCGGGTCCAGTCGGTACGGGAGAATTGGGCATGCTCGTTCATTTTTCGGTCCCGTCGTGGCTTTGAGATTGGACTAACACCGAAGACAACAAGGCTTCAACCCGGACCTGCGCGTCCGCTGTCTTCGGTGAGGGTGCCGGCAATGACGGCTGACATCGCCTCCCCAGCACGCTATCGGTTCGAATCGACAGGGCAGGCGGAGGCGGCGCGCCGGCTCTCGCACAGGGGAAGGCTTTCCCCTTTTTCCGCGCCCTTGGCCGCACATTGCAAAGCCAACAGGCAAAGTGTCTCGATCCGCGACCTGGCGCATCTTGAGCCGATCTTTCAGCCCTTGCCAATTCCACCTGTGGGGCGGTGATAGCCCGCGCAGCGAGCGGTCCCGCCGCGGCCTTCGAGCGTGCGGGCCCGCACGACCTGGCGCTGCCCGGCTTTCGCAAGCACCTGAAAATTCCGGAACAGGGTGGCTGAATCCAGTGCGACAAGCCAGGCCGGATGCGGACCTTCCGGATCAGACCCGAAGCGGGCGAGGCCGCCGAAGGCTGGCTGTGGCAGCAGCGCGCCCTGTGAGAGGTGCGTCTCTGCCGCCCGACACCTTCCTTGCCAATTTCCTCATGGAGGAAGGGGCCAGTGGAACATGCTCCCGGACGCGGCCTGGTCTTCGAACGCTTCTCAGGGCGATACCAAAACGTTTATGTCAGGCTGGGTAAGGGCGGAAATCTGGAAGATGCGGCTTTGGCCTTAACTCCGACTGTATCGTTCTGATGGGACGGTACCGCATTTCAAAACCTGCAAAGGCGCTCCGAAAAGTAACAAAAGATAAAGCGATACGACGAGAGGCCGCCATTTGAGAATAAGGATATTGGTGGGGCCCTTTGTTATGAACGCACGGCCACTGGCTGATTGTCGCATTCTTGTGCTTGAAGACAATTATTTTCAGGCAGAGGACACGAGGGCCTTGCTGACGCAAGCGGGCGCGATTGTCGTCGTGGTCAACAGGGTGTCCACAGCACACGCCGCTCTTGGCGACACAGCATGCGACCTTGCCTTGCTCGATGTGAACATCGAGGGGACGTGGTCGACGGGACTGGCGCGCGTGTGCCGCGAGCGCGGCGTTCCTGTCGCATTTCTGACGGCATATGATTCTCACATGCTTCCCCGGGATCTGGCGGAATGCTGCGTCATGGCGAAGCCGCTATGCGGACGCGCAATCGTCGAGACGCTGACAAAGTTGTGGCTCATAAGCCGGGATGCGGGAAACGGGACCGCGTCGAATGAACTGGTTGTCTGAGCCGTCAGATCGGAAATCAGCCGTAAATTGCCGAGGCGGTGCGATTGAAGCTGAAGGCATGCCAACCTTGCGCTTTTACCGCAGTACCTTCAGTGGCCGCCTGACGTTCCTTTTCCACCAGATGCCTTGCAATGGCGTCAGACAGCAAGGCAAGGCTCGGCATCAGCGCCGGACCAGGCCGGCTGAAGTGAAGGTGGCCATCGAGGAAGATCACCGGGCAATCAACCGGAACGCCGTCGGCTTTTGCCCGCTCTTCGTCCAAGCCGCAGGCGGCGACAATGACCAGATCCGGCCGTGCAGCGGCAATGGTATCCCAGTCGCTACGGAACGAGGGCTTGCCCGCGCGGCCCAACAGGGGCGCCATGCCCACATGCGCGAGCATCTCGGGTATCCAGTGCCCGGCTACGAACGGCGGATCGAGCCAATCCAGGAACAACGCGGTCAGCTCGTATGCTGTAAAACGCCCGGCAAAATCGGCGAACAAAGCGTCCCAATCGTGCTTTAATTGCTTCGCAGCAGCGGCACGATTGATTGCATCGCCAACCTGATCGAAGCAAAGCGGCACATCGCCTAACGTGTGCGGCGCGAGGTCGACCAGCACCGGGCGGCTCGACAACTGCCCCACCGCACCCAGCACATCGCCTGACGGCACCGCGCACACGTCGCACAGCGACTGGCTGATGATCACATCGGGGGCCAAGGTTTCGAGCATGGCAATGTCGAGCGCGTAGAGTGGCCGGTTTGCGGTTCGTACGGCCTCGTCGATGTCCGCTGCCGCCGCGTGCTTGTCGATCCAGGTGCTGGTCAGCCTGGGCAAATGCGCCCATTCGCCGGAACAGCTGTGGCTGACCCCGACAAGCTCGGCGCCCGCTCCCAGCGCGACTACGATATCAGTGGCGCTGGGGAGCAGCGAGACGATCCGCACGCAGGCCTCCGATCACGGCGATCACGCCGAAGGCAAACCCGCCGAACACAAGGTTTGCCGCAATGCCGCGCGCCAGAAACGGCAGGCCGGCAGCATAGCAGGCCCACCAACCGGAAGCGGTGTTGGGGAAATAGCCCATGGCCATCGTGGCGAGATTGGAGACAAGATAGAAGACCGCTGCACTTGCCATGGCGGCGGCGATGATGCGGCCGGGTCCGCGCCGGACCAGAATCGGTGCGCAAACCGCAGCAGCACCGACATGGCCCAGATAGACAAAAGTCATCGCCAGCGCGCCATAGAACCCGGTCACGGCATCGCTCATCAACAGCGTGCCCAGAACCGGCAGCAGCATGAGGCGGCGCGGCAAAAAGGCTGCGGCGAGCATTCCGACCGCACCCAGCGTCGAGACGCCCATCTGGTGCGGCAAAAGATGCGTCACTATGCCCAGGGCGGTGTAGGTAATGGCAGTAAGTCCCGGGCGGGCAGCACGGTTCATGGCAACACCTGTTGATGGGCCGTCAGTCCTCGGACGGCTGGTGGCAGACGCCATATTGGCCGGTCTCCGGACTGACGGGTATAGACAGGCAGCGCCTTCCCATCCGGCTGACGCCCGACAGTGGCATGTTGCGACCTGTCACCCGATCACCGTTGCGAGGTCAGCGCCGGATTTGCACCGGCTTCCCGATCACCAACTTGGGTGTGCGTGATGCACGGCTGGAAGAATAGACGCAAACGTTCCGTTGGCAATCCTGGATGTTGCTGCGATCTGTCCCGATGTCCCTTTCGCTGGTCCTTGTCGGGGGGTTTCCGCATCCGGAAACCTCCCTGCGGCCGGAGGCGGATGCAATCGGAAGGCGCCGATTCTCCCGGCGATCTCGGAGCGCCACTGTAACGGCCGCGGGGCCATTTGCACCGATCCCTGCAGTGAATAATTGCAAAGCGTTCGCATTAGCATTACTGGCCCAAGCCGTTCTTAAACTCACCGAGGGCCCCCTTCATGAAATTTCTGCTGCTTGCTTCCGTCGCTATCTTTGCGGTCCCCGGCATCGCCCACGCTGCGGAAGCCGAAGAAGCAGATGCAACCACGATCATCGTCACAGGCAAGGCTGACGGATATCTCGCCGGCGATCTGGTGACAGCGACCAAAACGGACACGCCGCTGCTCGACGTGCCCCAGTCGGTCACGGTCGTGACGCGCGAACGGCTCGATGACCAGGCGTCGCGCAGTATCGCCGATGTTTTGCGTTATGTGCCCGGCACCACCGTGGGCCAGGGGGAAGGCAATCGCGACCAGATCACCCTGCGCGGCCAGAACACGACTGCCGACTTCTTCCTCGACGGGGTGCGCGACGACGTCCAGTATTTCCGGAGCCTCTATAACATCGAGCGGGTCGAGGTGCTCAAAGGGCCCCTTGCGCTCATCTTCGGCCGCGGCGGCAGCGGCGGGATCATCAACCGGGTGCAGAAGACCCCGTCGGCCGACGCGCTGGCGTTCGGCGGATCGACCAGCGTCAACACATTCGGATCATGGGACGTGTCTGCCGACCTCAACGCGCCGATCAGCCCCGAGGCCGCGATCCGAATCAACGGCACTTACGAGAAACTGGACAACCACCGCGATTTCTTCGGGGGCGAACGCTACGCGGTAAATCCCTATGTCGCGGTGGACCTCGGCGGCGGCTGGAAGGCCGGGCTGTCCTATGAATATGTCAAGGACGACCGCGTCACCGATCGCGGCATTCCCTCGATCGCCACGGCCCCCGACCAGCCGAACCGGCCGCTCGGCGGCAATCGCGATACCTTCTTCGGTGTGCCCGGCGTCAACCGCACAGGGCTTGAAGCGCACATCGTCAAGGCGCGGCTCGATGGGCAACTGGCCGAAAGTCTCGCCTGGTCGACGACACTGCTCTATGGTGATTACGACAAGTATTACGCCAATGCTTTCGCCAATGGCCCGGCGACTGGCCAGACAGGCACGGTGGCGCTGTCGGGCTACATCGATCCCACCAAACGGCAGAACGTCATCGCGCAGACCAACCTTGTGTGGGGTGTCGATTTCGGCGGGGTTACCAACAAGATCCTGGTGGGACTTGAATATTGCGACCAGGATTCGACCAATCAGCGTCGCAACGGCATATTGTCGAACAGCACGCTGAACCTTGCCAACATCGTCTATCCGACCGTCACCTTCGGCGCGCTTGCGCGCGATACCGTGTCCGATGTCACAGTCTTCTCGGCCTATGCGCAGGACCAGATGAGCCTCGGCGAGCACCTCGATCTGGTGGTTGGCCTGCGTTACGACCGCTTCGCAATCAGGGGAACCGACCGGATCGGAACGCCGCGGGTCTTCGCGCGCACCGACGAAAAGGTCTCACCTCGCGTTGGTGTCATCTTCAAGCCGCAGGAAAACATCTCGGTCTACGGCAGTTACAGCCAGTCGTTCCTGCCACGTTCGGGCGACCAGTTCCTGGCCTTGAGCACGACCCAGCAGGACCTCGCACCGGAAAGATTCACGAATTATGAGGTGGGCGCCAAATGGGACATCCGACCCGACCTGAACGCCACTCTTGCCCTGTTCCGGCTGGACCGGACAAATGCGACAACGCCGGACCCCGGCAATGTCACGACCACGATCAATATCGGGGCGACCCGCACACAAGGTGTCGAGCTGGCACTGACCGGGCGCATCGCACCGAACTGGCAAATGAGCGGCGGCTATACCTATCAGGACGCCAGTTTGCGCGGAAACGACGCTGTGCGTCTGGCTCAGGTGCCGAGGCACCAGTTCGCGTTCTGGAACCGGTACGACGTCACTCCGGAGATCGGCATTGGTCTTGGCGTGGTTCATCAGTCGAGCCAGTTTGCCGCGATCCGGACCTTGGCGACGACCACCCGCCTTCCGGCCTTTACCCGCGTCGATGCGGCGCTGTTCTTCAAGGCCACCGAGCGGCTCGAGTTCCAGGTCAACCTCGAGAACCTGCTTGACGAGGGCTACTTTTCGGATGCCCACAACAATAATAACATTACGCCCGGTGCGCCCATCAATGCGCGTTTGACCGCCCGCGTGACATTCTAAGCCTCGCGGCAGGACGGCGAACGGAGAGTCTGGCATGGCGTGGCCTGATTAGCTGGTGAGGCAACGCGCCGCTTGCCGAGGTCCCGCGCCGTAGCCACAAGCGTTCTGGTAACGAAAAGGAGAAAGAAATTGCTTTTCCACACGATGGTAGGCTCCAACGACATCGAGCGTTCGCGCAAGTTCTACAACGCGGTTCTGGGTGTACTGGGTGTGCCGGAGCCGATGCTCAACATCGCGGGAAGCGGGCATACGCGCCTCTTCTACCCCAACCCGGGCGGCACCAACTTCATCGTCACCCAGCCGATCAACGATGAGCCCGCCACCGTGGCAAACGGGGCGACCGTCGCTTTCTCGTGCAGCTCGCCCGAACAGGTCCAGCAATTCCATGATGCTGCCGTGGCCAACGGCGGTACGTCGATCGAAGACGCGCCTGGCCCGCGGGAATCCGCGATGGGCACGATCCACCTGACCTACGTGCGCGATCCGGACGGCAACAAGCTTTGCGGAATCCACATTCCCGGATAGATTTTCTAACCGTTTTCGGACCTGCCACGGTCACTTTTGCACCAGCAGATGCGCTGTCAGCTTTGGTTGAGGGATCGCAATATGCCCGAGTTTGCTCTGCGTCTCGCATATGGCGCAAACATCGTGATTCTTACGCCCGTTGTCGCTTTGCTGCTGACTGGCCCGGCCAATCGGGTGTTCGGGCCTGGCACGCCCGACATCGCCAGTCTCAGACTGCTGGTGGCTGCGATGTGGGGCGCAATTTTACTATGCTCGGTGTTCGGGCTGTTCCGGCCGCAGCCAATGGCTGCGATCCTGGTGCTCCAGGTGATCTACAAGTCTGTCTGGCTTGCCATATATGTTATCCCGGCGATACGCGCCCATGCTCCGGTTCCCTGGGGCCCGGCCATCACCTTCGTCCCGATCATATTGGTCTGGCCGATCATTCTGGCGGCTGTGTGGCGGTGACAGGCTTGCCGGACCGGCGGACCAAGGATGCTAGCCGTCCAGGGCGAGCCAAGTGCCGCCAGGCGCCAACTGCTTGCCTTCGGCCCGGGCCTGACGTTCAGGAACGGGCCAGACTGCGGACATGCAGAGCTTTGCAACAGCCTGCGATCGTCAGGTTTTCCGACCTGCAGGATCGATCGGCTCGCTCCCCCTGTTCCTGATCGAGGCGCGCCGAGGGTTGATTGCCGACTATGGTACCTGCGAACCGGCTTGACTGGCCGGCTGGCGGCGTCACCACTATTCTGATAATGAAGACAGGCAATTAGCGATCCGCCACGCTCTTGGCGCGCCTCGCTCACGCGCCTTGCCTTGTCTGGAATGTGCCCGCCATGCTCGCTCTTCTTCTCTTGTCGGTGGTTCCCGCAGGTGAGGCGTTCACCTGCACGCCCACGGCGGTCTGGGATGGCGATGGACCAGTATGGTGCGAAGAGGGGCCGAAGGTGAGGCTCGCAGGCATTTCTGCGCGTGAAATGGATGGTACGTGCAGCCCTGGACATCCGTGCACCAAGGCTGGTGCCCTGCAGGCGCGCGACGCATTGGTTCGCCTGATCGGCAGGCAAACGGGTACTGGGTCCCGTGGCCATGTGACGGTCAGGGGGCCGACCATGACGTGCATGTCCGATGGTTCAGCAGGCGGTGAACGCACGGCCGCGTGGTGTGTCTCGCCAAAGGGCGGCGACCTGTCATGCGCGATGGTCGCGAAGAAGATGGCGGCGAAATGGAACCGGTACTGGCCGGGGCATGTCTGTAAATGAAGGATTGGGAGCACAAAGAGGAGGAGCCTTCGATCGCGTTACAGGTCGAGACTGCAGTGATGCTGGCTGCCTGGGTGCTGGCGATGTACCTCGCGATAGCGGCATGGTTCGAGCCGGCGCCGGCCAGGGCCCACCCGGGTGGTCTGGCAGCGGATGGTTGCCACAATGACCGAAAGAATGGCGGCAGACATTGTCATCGCGGCGCAAATGCCGGCAAATCCACCGAGCCCTCAGGCAATGGCTCTGTCTATTATCCCAACTGCGCTGCGGCGCGCGGGGCTGGTGCAGCACCGATCTACCGCGGACAGCCCGGTTACGGCACCCATCTCGACCGGGACGGTGACGGAAAGGCATGCGAATAGGCGGATTGCCGCTGTGAAAGGATGACACCGTCCTCGTCGTCCAAGGCCTGCCGGCCAAACCGCATTGCGAGAAGCAGCCCGTCAGCAGCACACTGGCGGGCCTCTGCCGTCGCTTACGCATCGCGCCGGACAGCATAAGCCCTCGGTCCGGAAGCGGTCACACAGACCTTTCCGACGCGGAGCGGGGCCACATGCCGTCAGACCGTCTTGGCGACACTGCGCGGCGCGGAACAGCAAATCCGAACAACCGGCGCTGCAAGGCCCAGTCGGTGGGAATGTTCGACATCAAGAGATGCTTGCGCGTCAGGGCTGAAGGCTGGGTGCCGTCGAGGATGGCGGCGACGATGTCCGGCGCAAGATAATTGATCCGGACCAGGCGGGCAAACTGCGACGCACGCATGCGCATCATCATTGCGAGCTCGGGAATGGCAAGATCGCGATGCGTGTCGATCAGCACCTGTGCAGCGCGCGCGCTCTCGATGAGATCAATCAGGCCCTTGTCGGGATTGCTCTGCATTCCTGGATCGGCAGGTCTGACGTTCAGGTTTGGCCATTTTTCAGCCGCAGTGGTGCGGACCTCGATCGTGAACGCGTAGCGTGCTTCGCTAAGCGGCCAGTCGCGCTGTCGTGACCGGAATGCCGATTGGTCATCCCAATCGAGGAATCTCTTCAGTTCCGCTACGCGGACCGCGATCGTGACACTCTCGAGTGCCACTTCTATGTCGCATATGAGCGCGCGGATAATGTCCGGCATTTTCTCCCGCGACGAGCCGGCCAGCCGGTCGGCCGCCTTCTCTCCCAGTTCCGCGCATTTTTCGAGTCCGGGCCCATGGATGCCGAGCGTCTTGAGTGCGGCTCTCAGCTTCAGCCGGTCGCAAAGAAACGCACCGAGCGCTGCAACGATCAGATCGTCGAGCCGTCCCGCGTGGCAGCGATAGGCCTTGAGATACTGGTTTCTCGACCACTGTGCATCCACCGATGCGTAGAAGGTGAAGACCTTGCCTGCTTTGCGCTGCACATCGAGATACATGGACCGGCCAAGGCTGTCGCGCAGCACTCCGACCAGACAATGAGCGCTATCTTTCGCGTGGGGCTCCGGCTTGCGGCGCGCACGCACGAGTTCCGCAGCTGCCGTCCAGATCTCCCGCGAGATGATCGGCTCGTGCTTGCCCGGATAGTTTCTGTCATGCCCCCGGATCTCGCCGACATAGACAGGGTTTTGCAAAACCGAGTGGACGATGGTGGCCGATATGGGCGTCCCGCCCCGCGTCCCGCCCTTCCGCAAGGCTTTCACCGAGCTGCAAAAGCCCTGCGTTTCGACCGCGCGCTGGACCGCTATGTAGCGCTCGGTTCGCACGAATTCGGAAAAGATGAAGCGGACGATGTCGGCCTCGTGCTTGTCGATCACCAGTTCGTCATTGACGACCTGATAGCCAAAGGGCGGTTTTCCCCCATGGATCTTGCCATGTCGCTTTCTGGCGCGAAGGCTGTCACGCACCCGCTCACCGATCATCTCGCGTTCGAACTGCGAGAACGTCAGAAGGATATTGAGCACCATCCGGCCCATGCTGTCGGACGTGTCGAAGGCCTGCGATATCGAGACGAGGGTGATGTTCTTCTGTTCGAACAGGTCGATGAGCCGCACAAAGTCGACCAGACTTCGTGTCAGGCGGTCGATCTTGTAGACGACCACCGAATTGACATTTCCTTTCTCGATGTCGTCCATGAGCGCCGCGAGCGCTGGTCTTGCGAGGTGACTGCCGGATTGGCCGCCATCATCGTAGCGCCTTGGTAGCTCGACCCACGACTTGTACGTCTGGCTCGCGATATAGGCGCTGCAAACCTCGCGCTGGGTCTCGAGCGAATTCATTTCGGCGTCGAGACGGTTGGTGGTGCTCTTGCGCGTGTAGATGGCGCATCGCACCTGCGCGAACGCGTCGGACATCCCAATTCCCTCCATATCGGACGAGATCCTGCTTCCCCCGGCGGAATTTATGTCCGTTAAACAAGGGAGGTTCCGTTACAGAAGTGAGCAAAGCATGACGGCAGAGTTCCTGGGTGGATTGGATCCGCTGGACATCGTCGAGACCCGGCGACTATTCGCCGAGGCGACCAGCGCTCCGCCTGATTGTACTCCCGGTGAGATTTCCGCGCAGCTGTGCGACGAGGTGGCGAATCTCCTCTATTTGCTTGAACTGGCAGTCCGGCAGCATCAGGAAATGCGCAATTCAGCCGCACCCCTTCCGCGATCACGTCTGCATTGAAAGAGGATCAGTCTGATCATGTGCCGAACAGGCATGCTCAGCTCTTCTTCGCCTCGCGCGCCGGCGCAACCATCCAGAGCTCGCCGTCAGCCTTTGGACGCGCAACAACCAGCTGGAACATCTGGCCTGCCGGATCGATCATTTCGAGCCATGTAATGCCCGATCCGCGCCTCGGTGCTTCGAAATCGCCATTGCCGCAGAAGACGTCCATCATCGCCTCGGGCATCGGCACGAATTCTGCGCTCGATGAAGCGATCAGGTCGTCCATAAAGGGCAAGACATCATGCCCATTGCGGAGTTCCGCGAGCAGAGGGGTCAACTCTTCGCGCGCCAGATCGGTCGCCGGTCTTGGGTCTCTGTGCATGCAGGCGGCACTAGCACGAATGACACGCAGCCGTAAGCGAGCGCGATGCATTCCCGTTCGCCCGGGCGATGAGCCGGACTGCCGTGCGCCCTCTTTGGCCACGCAGCAGGCCTGACTTTTCGGGGTCGCTGTACGCAGGCCGTGCGACCGGTCCCGGCCGATGATAAAGCCTCCCGGGCAAATCAGGGGGGGTGCCAGATATGACGGAACAGGACCTGCCGATACGGCGCTGCGCAATATATACCCGCAAGAGCACGACACATCGGCTGGAGCACAACGTCAATTCGCTGGTCACGCAACGGGAAATCAGCAGCGCCTATATCAAAAGCCAGCAATACAGGGGCTGGGTCGAAATGCCGCAGCGCTATGACGATGGCGGACATTCGGGAGGCGATCTCAAACGGCCTGCCCTTGCACAGCTCATGCAGGATATCGAGGCGGGCCAGATCGATGCCGTCGTGGTCTATAAAATCGATCGGCTGACGCGGAGCCTGCTCGATTTTGTGCGCCTGATCGAGATATTTGACCGGCAATCGATCACGCTCGTGTCGATCTCCCAGGCCTTCGACACGTCGGACAGCATGGGCAGGATGATCCTCAATGTGCTCCTGACCTTTTCGCAGTTCGAGCGCGAGCTGATCGCCGAGCGGGTGCGCGACAGTATCCGCACGAGGAAGCGCCATGGCCGTGTCCACGGAGGCATGCCGCCCTTCGGCTATGTCGCCGGCGCAGGCGGTATCCACATTGATGAGGCAGAGGCCGAAATCGTGCGCTTCATCTTTGCCGAGTTCCTTCGTACGCGGCGCTATACTGCCGTTATGAATGCGGTGCGCGAGGCAGGCTACCGCAGTTCGATCAAGGTGTCGCGGCAAGGCGTGCCGCGCGGCGGAACCCCGATGTCGCCTGGCACTGTCTACGGAATCCTGCGCAACCCGATCTATGTTGGCCAGATCCGCGGCCACGACACGACATACAGGGGTGTTCACGAGCCCCTGATCAGCGACGAGATCTGGCAGGCTGCGCAGGCTTTGAGCGAAGAGCGCAAAAAACGCTCGCCTCATGCCAAAGAGACATTTCACTTCCTCGCCGGCCTGCTGTGGGATGATCTTGGCCGCCACATGTTGCTCGATCTCAACTTTCAGCGCGGCCGGACCTACTGTGCCTATGTGTCGAGCAATGCGGCCTGGTCGCAGGCCGAGTACCGGCGCGCTTATCGCTGCAATGCAGATCAGCTCGACCGGACGGTCCTCGCGGCGGTCTGCCAGTTTCTCGGCGACAGAGGCAAACTCCGGGGCGCTTTCAAAAGCCTCGGCCTGTTTGGCGATGAACTCGACCGGCTTGTCATTCGCGGGAAAGTGATCGGTGAATTTATCGAGAGCACGCGGAAGGAATGGCTCCCGGATCTGTTCAAGGCTCTCCTCCAAAGAGTGGACATTGCCGAGGACGTCGTCTCGATCACCTTCCGCGCGATCGAGCTGCGCCGCCTCATGGCGTGGGACGGCAAGACGGCGTTCAGAGGCAGACCGGCCGACTGGCCTTGCAGCGATGCCCGCCATGTTCTCGACGTGGATGTTCGGGTGGTCACGGCCGAGCGTTGGCCCTCGCTACATATCACCCCGCGCGCTGATGTCCGCGGCGTGCGCCCCGACACCAGGCTTGTCGATTTGATCAAGGCTGCAAGAAACGCGCAGCGGCTCGTCGATGAGCACCGGGACATGTCGATCGAGGAGCTTGCCAGCAAGCAGGGCTGCCGGCCGACGCACTTTGCACGCCTCATCAGACTGAATTACCTCGCCCCTGATATCGCCACGGCAATCCTTGATGGCACGCAGCCGGCAGGCCTGGACCGTAAGACCCTGCTGGATTCCAATGTCCCCACAAGCTGGGAAGTGCAGCGCAGGCTGTTCGGTTTTCCTGCGCCGGAACGGGCCCTCAAACCCCGCCATCTCTATGGCAGGGGCCTATGGCCTTTGGCTGCCGAAAAGGACCTGTGAGATCGGTCTAGGCATGACTGTTTTGCTATCATCGAGGTACAGGCTGGGGGGCCTTTGCAGCAGCCGATGTTTCCTGCGTTGGAGGCGACAGAGACTGAAGCTTGCGCGCGAGGCGCATGTCCGACCAACAAAAAAGCCGCCAGCCGGCTTTGGGGGGAGGCTGGCGGCAAGATCTCGTGTCGGAGATGACACACAGGATCCCGAGCTGCGCCGATAAGGTTAAGGACTTGCTAAGGCCGCGGTATGGAAACTCCGCTGTGTCACTTGCGGGTACGCGGTTGCGCTGTGCCATAGCTTTGCTCACCGGCAGCTCAAGAGATCCGATAATCGGCGCGTGGCCGGGGTGCAGAAGGGCAGGTCCCACCCAGAAGGAGGGCGACGCACCATATCGGCTTCAAGCAGTAACCGCACGGCATCTCGTGGCTGAAGTTCGGTTGGGAACTGAAGGTGCGTTATTTGCCAGGAATCAGCGGCGAGGGCTGCGAGCTGGCAGTGAGAGTGCCTAGTACTTCGGCAGATCAGGATATTCCCAACGATATGGGACGCCGGTTTCGCCCAGAGCGATGCGTACCAGTCCGGGAAAGGCGCTCTCTGCCCTCACAT
>JANNZG010000035.1:0-24550 GCA_031410495.1 Porphyrobacter sp. | reverse complement strand
GCCCCTGATTCCTTCGCCTATGCGACACCTGCCGCCCCAATGCCGCGCTGCGCTACGCGTTCCCGCGAAGATTTGTAAGAAGGATTTGCGGAAATATCGCCCGCTTTGCGAAGCCCTTGGCAGCGGTTTGTCGCAAGGTTGCGCGGATGCGCCGCTTAAGGATGTATTCGTGCTTTGCAAGCTAGGTCAAAAGTGGTTTCACTGAAACCTGCGGCTCGGCCGCGATTGTGCCGAGTCGCCTTTCCGGGGGCATTCCCCCGCAGGACAGGAGAGTGCATAATGGCATCTACCGCAGTGTCTTCCCACCTCAACGCCCTTCAGCACAAGCACGCCGGCCTCGAAGCCCGCCTGCGCGAAGAGATGGCCCGGCCCGTGCCCGACACTGCGACGATCCAGTCACTCAAGAAGCAGAAATTGCGACTTAAGGAAGAAATTTCCGCGCATTAACGCGCGCGTCGGCAGGGGCATGGGGCAATCGGACCACTTGGTGCGACCGCCTTTTGCATTTGCCGCGCGGACGGAATACATCCGCTAGGCAATGACCGCCGCTGCCGCCGCCCGCCAGATCCTCACCCGCCTCACAGAGGTGATGGCCTCGCGTCTGCACGCGCAGGGCAAGCTCGATCAAGTCGTCGAGATCATCGGCGAATGCCTGTCGAGCGAGGTCTGCTCGATCTACCTGCTGCGCGAGGGCATGCTCGAATTGTTCGCCACCCGCGGCCTCAACCAGAGCGCGGTGCACGTTACCCGCATGGCGATCGGCGAGGGCCTGACCGGCGCGATCGCCAAGAAGGTCGAGACGCTCAACTTGGCCGAGGCCAAGGCGCACCCCGACTTCCAGTACCGCCCCGAAACGGGCGAGGAAAAGTTCCACTCCTTCGCCGGCGTCCCGATCGTCTACCGCGAGCGCGCGGTGGGCGTATTGTGCGTCCAGCACGTCGAGCCGCGCCGCTACGAAGAAGTCGAGATCGAGGCGCTCCAGACCACCGCGATGGTGCTCTCGGAATTGATCGCCAATGCCGAGCTGGTCGACGAGGAAGAAGCGCGCGGCCTGACGCAGGAGCAGACCGGGCCGCAGAGCGTCACCGGCCTGACGCTGGTCAAAGGGCTGGGCGCGGGCGTCGCGGTCTACCACCAGCCGCGCGTCGAGATCACGCAGGTCATGGCGCAGGACACCGAGGCCGAGCGCCAGCGCGTCTACCGCGCCTTCGACAAGATGCGCGAGCAGATCGACACCCTCGCCAGCCAGGCCGAATTCGGCATCGGGGGCGAGCACGAAGAGGTGCTCGAGACCTACAAGATGTTCGCCTACGACGAGGGATGGTCGCGGCGTATCAACGAGGCGATCGATAGCGGCCTCACCGCCGAAGCCGCGATCGAGCGCGTGCAGCAGCACACCCGGATGCGGATGCGCGAGATCGACGATCCGCTGCTCGCCGACCGGATGCACGATCTGGAAGATCTGGCGAACCGCCTGCTCAGGATCGTCGCTGGACGGTTCGGCACCGCCGCCTCGCAAGGCCTGCGCAAGGATACGATCCTGATCGCGCGCAACCTCGGACCGGCCGAGCTGCTCGAATACGACAAGCGGCGGCTGAAGGGCGTGATCCTCGAGGAAGGCTCGCTCACCGCCCACGTGGTGATCGTCGCGCGCGCCATGAACGTGCCGGTGATCGGCCGCACCAAAGGCGTGCGCACCACCATCCGCGAGGGCGACGAGATCCTGCTCGATGCGACCGCGGGCAGCGCCATCGTCCGCCCGCTGCCGCAGGTCGCTGATGCGTTTCAGGCGCGCTTTGCCAAGAGCCGCGAGAAGCAGGCCGCCTACGCCTCGCTGAAGGACGTCGAGCCCTTCACCCGCTGCGGCACCCGCATCCAGGTGATGATGAACGCCGGCCTGCGCGACGACATGAGCGCGCTGGCGATGACCGGCGCGGACGGCGTGGGGTTGTTCCGTACCGAGTTCCAGTTCCTTGTTTCCGCCACCCTCCCGCAGCGCGAGCGCCAGACGCGGCTCTACCGCGATGTGCTCGAAGCGGCGGGCGACAAGCCGGTGATCTTCCGCACAGTCGACATCGGCGGCGACAAGTCGGTACCCTACCTCGCCAGCGAGATCGCCGCGCAGGACGAGAACCCGGCGATGGGCTGGCGCGCGCTGCGCCTCGCCCTGGAACGCGAAGGGCTGATGAAGATCCAGGCGCGCTCGCTGCTCGAAGCCGCTGCGGGCCGCACGCTCTATGTAATGTTCCCCATGGTGTCCGAGCCTTGGGAGTTCGATGCGGCCAAGACTGTGTTCGACGAACAGCTCGCCTTCCTGCGCTCGCAGAACAAGCTTCTGCCCGACAGCATCAAGTTCGGCGCGATGCTCGAAGTGCCGGCGCTGGCCGAAGTGCTCGACCTGCTGCTGCCGCGCCTCAGCTTCCTGTCGATCGGCACCAACGATCTCACCCAGTTCCTGTTCGCCGCCGACCGTGCCAACCCCAAGCTGGCCGAACGCTACGACTGGCTGAGCACCTCGATCCTGCGCTTCCTGCGCCGCGTGATGCAGAACAGCGTCGGCAGCGGCGTCGACATCGGCGTGTGCGGCGAAATGGGCGGGCGCCGTCTGGAGGCGCTGGCGCTGATGGGCATCGGCTACCGCCGCCTCTCGATCACGCCTGCCGCGGTCGGCCCGATCAAGGAATTGGTGCGCAAGGTCGATCTGGCCGAGCTGACCGCGGCGATGACCGCATGGCTCGCCGACCCGAGCCTAAACCTGCGCGAGCAGCTGGCCGTATGGGCCGATGCGCGCGATATCGAGTATGATTAAGTTCGTCTTGCGGAGAGGCGTGCGCCCCCTGCGGTAGTGTGATATTGGTGTGCTTGACAGGACGTTGCCAAAGGGTGAGTCCCGTCCCCGGTTACTCACACACATTATCACCTAAGTGCCTCGACAGAAGGCGCGGAACCTCGGGTCTTTATGGATAGCGAAAACTCCACCAGCGCAGATATTGCGTCCGAAACGCCTGTCGCCGGGCCCGGCGCAAGGCTGCGCGCGGCGCGCGAGGCGATGCGCGTCGAATTGTCGCACATCGCTGCCGAAACCCGCATTCCGCTGCGCCACCTCCAGTCGATCGAGGATGACCAGTTTGAGGAACTGCCGTCGCGCGCCTATGCGATCGGCTTTTCGCGCACTTTCGCCAAGGCGGTCGGCCTCGACCCGGCGGAAATCACCGATGGAGTGCGCGCTGAACTCGCCGATGGCACGATGCGGCGCACCACCCCCACGTCCAGCATGGAGCCCGGCGATCCGGCGCGCCTGCCCTCGTCGGGCCTCGCCTGGGCGGCGGGCGCTGCGGTTCTGATCCTCGCGGTCGGCGCTTTTGCCTTTTACCGCACCTATTTCGGCGCGGGAGCCGATACGGGCTCGTTGCTCACGCCGGAACCGACCCCGACAGTCGCGGCCGCTGCGCCGTCGCCTGTGCCTACCGTGCTGCCAAGCGGCCCGGTGGTGCTCACCGCGACGCAGGATGGCATCTGGGTGCGCCTGTTCGAGGAGGGCGGCGAACGCCTGACCGAGCGGACGCTGGCCAAGGGCGAGTCGATCGAAGTTCCCGTGACGGCGCGTGATCCGCGCATCAACACCGGTCGCCCCGACGCGCTCACAGTGACAATCGGCGGACAGCCGGTCGCCCCGCTCGCCGCCACGCCGCAGACGATTGCGGGCGCGCAGGTTTCGGCCGCAGCCCTGCTGGCGCGGGCGACCACGCCTCCGGCCGCAGCAGCGAGCCCGGGTGTGAACCCGGTTGCCAACGAGACGGTCCCCGCGCGCGCGCCGGCTCGTCGGGCCGTCACGCGTCAGCTGAGCGCGCCTGCGACAGAGCCCACTGCGGCAGCTCCCGCGCCTGCTCCGGCCGCCGAGCCTGCCACCACACCCGGCCGTTAGGCTTTTTCCCGTTGATTAGGCAGTCTGCCGCTCTCGACTTGGGCTGCGGCACACGGCAGGGATTCGGGGCACGTTCATGTGGCCCGCGCCAGTGATACCGAGGCCGCACATCAGGGAGCACGACCAGCCATGACCAACCCCGTAAAGACCATCTCCCTGCGTCTTGCCGGAGCGGCGCTGATGGCTGCGAGCGCGGCGAGCCTCGTCACGCTTCCGGTGCCCGCCGCGGCGCAGGACGCCGCGACCGCCGATGCCCGCCTGAAGAAGATCGAAGCCGAAGTCCGCGCGCTCCAGCGCAAGGTCTTCCCCGGCGGTGACGGCAAGTTCTTCGAGCCGCAGATCACGCCCGGCACGACGGGCCCTTCGGCAACGCCGGCGCCCGCCACCACCGGCGCCCCTGCGACAACGGCGGTAACCGATATCCTCGTTCGCCTCGACACGCTCGAAACCCAGCTCCGCTCGCTGACCGCGCGCTCGGAAGAGCAGGCCAATGCGCTGTCGCTGATGGAGCAGCGGCTGGTTGTGCTCGAGACTGCCGGCAACGCGCCGATCACCCCGGCGCCGACGGCTGGCTTCACACCCGCCCCGACCGGCCCCGTGATCACGCCCGCCGCGACGGTGCCGGCCGCGACGACGCCCGCGGTGAAGCCGCCGGTGCAGACCGCCGCGACGGTTCCCGCACCCAAGCCTGCGCCGACGACGCCTGCCCCCGTCGCCACGACCACGACCGCATCCCCTAGCGCCGCGCGTCTTGCCGCGGTGCAGGCCATCGCCAAGCCGCAGACTACCGATGCGGGCGACGACGAATACTCATACGGTTTCCGCCTCTGGAACGCCGGCTTCTTCCCCGAAGCGCGCCAGCAGCTCACCAAGTATGTCGAGCAATATCCGGCCCACGCCAAGATCAGCTACGGGCGCAACCTGCTCGGCCGCGCCTTCCTCGATGACAAGATGCCCGAGGACGGGGCGCGCTGGTTCCTCAAGAACTATCAGGCCAACAAGGCCGGCGAGCGCGCGCCCGACAGCTTGCTGTATCTCGGCGCGTCGATGGTCGCGATGAAGGACACCAAGCGCGCCTGCATCGCGCTTGCCGAATTCTCCGACACCTATCCGCTGGTCGCCGCCGGACGCCTCGCCACAGACTTTCAGGCGATCCGCGCCAAGGTGAAGTGCAGCTAAGGGCGCGCTTCGCCGCCGATCTGGCGGCGCTGTGGCCCGAGGATGATCGCACCGGCCCGCTGGGCCTTGCGGTCTCGGGTGGGCCGGACAGTCTGGCGCTGCTGATGCTCGCGTATGAGGCTCTGCCGGACCGCATCGCAGTCGCCAGCGTCGATCACGGCTTGCGCCCCGAAGCGGCGGGCGAGGTCGCGCTGGTCGAGCGCATTGCGGCAGAGCGCCGCATTCCCTTCACGCCGCTGACCGTCTCGCTCGCCCCTGGCAATGTGTCCGCACGTGCCCGCGAGGCGCGTTATGCGGCGCTGGCGCAGTGGGCGGCCGGGGCAGGGCTGGGCGCAGTCGCCACAGCCCACCATGCCGACGATCAGGCCGAGACCTTGCTGATGCGCCTCAATCGGGGAAGCGGACTGGCGGGCCTCGCCGGGGTGCGCGCGCGCAGCACCATCGATGGCAGCGAAGTCACCCTGCTGCGTCCGCTCCTCGGCTGGCGGAAGAAGGAGCTTGCCGAGGTGGTTGCGGCGGCTGGCATCACGGCAGCCGAGGACCCTACCAACACCAGCCCCGATTACGACCGTGCCCGCCTGCGCACCCATTTGGCCGAGGCGGACTGGCTCGACCCCGTCCAGATCGCCGCCAGCGCCGCGCATCTGGCGGAAAGCTGGCAGGCGTTCGCATGGTATGCCGAGCTCGACTGGCACGAGATGGTCATGAAGGACGAGACCGCGCCGGGCGGCGTCGGGTACACCTATTGCGCCAACGTGCCGCGGGTGATTGCCATTGAAACGATCGTGAAGATCATCGGTGAACTCGGCGGCCATGCCTCGCGGTCCGAGGCAGCGCGGGCTTGGGACCGGCTATGGGCGGGCGAGAACGCCTCGCTGGGCGGCGTGCTGGCGGTGCCGGGTGTCGAGCGTGTCGAGAAAATCGGCGTGATAATGCGCGTCTGGCGCTTCCGTCCCGAGCCTGCGCGCGGGAGCGTGAACTAGGTCAGAGGACCTTGTCGCCGATGCCGATCATCTTGCCGCGCGTGATGATCACCGTGTCGCCGCGCTTGGCGACCGCGAACAGCTTGGCGGCAAAGTCGTCCGGGACCCCGATGCAGCCGTGGCTGGCATAGCCGTTCATCACCGGCGAGCCGTGGATGGCGATCCCGTCGCGGGTGAGCCGCAGCGTCCAGGGCATCGGCGCGTTGTTGTACTTCTCGGAGACGTTGTCGCGTTCCTTGGTGAGGATCGGGAAGGCGCCAAGCGGGGTCGGGTGCTCCTGCGTGCCGACCAGCACCACGGCGGTGCCGATCTCGTGCCCGTCGCGAAAAGCGCTGATGACGCGCGCGTCGAGGTCGACGGTAATGACGAGGCGGCCTGCACCCGGCGCGGCGCTTTCGTCCCAGAACCAGTCGCCGTAGCGGATCGTGCCCTCGATCGGGAGGATCGACTTGACGACGAAGGCATCGCGGCTGCCGGCGGTCGCCGCCGGAGCCTTGGCCGCCGTCGGCATGGAAGCAGCAGGGGTCGCGGCGGCCGGAATGGTCTGCACCACGGGCTGCGCGATCATCCGCACAGCGGGACCGCGCGGGGCGGGAAGTTCAGCCGCTTCGGGTGCAATCGGCGGCAGGCCGGCATAGGCCGCCGCTGCCTCGTCCTTGCGTGCCGCTTCGCTGTCGGGATCGATCTGCTCGAACGCCCCCGTCGCACGCTTGGCGACCGCCTCGGCGGCGTCGCCTGCGCGGGTGGTGGTGCTCTGCGCCGAGGCTGCGAACTGCAGCACGGCGACGGCGACGAGAAATACGAGGGCGCGGATCATGTCGCCATTTATGCCGCGTAAGCCGAAAAGTTGCCAGCCGTTAACCGTGCTCCGTCCCTCGCGGGGACGACGCGGCCCTACGTCTTAACGCGGGAGAAGCCCCGGAAGGGCTCCCCCGCGCCGCGCGCACGTTCAGCGCGGAAGCGGGATGGCAGCAGGGCCCGCGCGGGCTGCAGCATAGTCTGCTTCCGAGCGCTGCATCCTGACATTGCCGTCTGCGATCATCCGCTGCGCCTGAACCTGGTCGGCCTCGGCCTCCGACAATTTCTTGCGCGCGTCGGCAATCCGGTCGGTGCTCTTGGCTGCAAGCTTCTCGCCATCGTGGACGGCCTTGTTCCCGGCTGTCCAGTCGGAGCCATAGCGGGTGATCTCGCCGCCGCGCTCGGATAGCCTCTGCCCCGCGTTCATGGACGAGCTGGCAGTTCCCGCGCAGGCGGCAAGCCCGATGGTTAGCACGGCGAACGCTGTGATTTGGCTGAGTGTCTTCATGGTGTTTTCCTGTGTTGCCGACCCGGCGGGCTGCCGAAGACGGCAGAGGGCCAATGGACAAAGGAAAAGAGCCGATGAAAATTGAGAACTCTGGGGATGATCAGAATGTAATCACCAAAGTCGTTATTACAATGGCGCTGGTCGACTATTCGGCGCGTGCTGAGAGTGAGTAAAACGAGCTTCGGATTTTTGCGAACATTGTTTTACGCTATCACTCGCAACAGCGACCGCCTCAGGCGATCACCCCGAACAAGTCGTGCGCGTCGGCGTCCTCGATCGTGGCTTCGACGATGTCGCCGGGAGCGAGCGTCTCGGGAACGTTGCGCAGGTAGACCGCACCGTCGATCTCGGGGGCATCGGCCTGACTGCGTGCGGTCGCGCCGATGTCGCCGTCCTCGTCCGGCTCGCCGACCTCGTCGATGATGACGGGGAGCGTGCGGCCCACCTTGGCGGCGAGCTTGGCGGCGGAGATCCGCTCGGTCACTTCCATGATCCGGGCGTAGCGTTCTTCCTTGATGGCCTCGGGCACCTGATCGGGCAGGGCATTGGCCGCCGCGCCTTCGACCGGTTCGAAGCGGAACGCGCCGACGCGGTCGAGCTGCGCTTCTTCCAGCCAGTCGAGCAGGTAGCGGAAGTCTTCCTCGGTCTCGCCGGGGAAGCCGACCACGAAGCTGGAGCGGATCGCAATGTCGGGGCAGATTTCGCGCCAGCTCTTCAGCCGTTCGAGCACCTTGGCCTCGTTGGCGGGGCGGCGCATCAGCTTGAGCACCTTGGGGCTGGCGTGCTGGAACGGGATGTCGAGATAGGGCGTCAGCAGCCCCTCGGCCATCAGCGGGATGACCTGATCGACGTGGGGGTAGGGGTAGACATAGTGCAGCCGCACCCACGGCGCTTTGCCATCAGGCGTGCGCAAACCGCCCAGCTCGCGCGCCATGTCGGTCATGTGCGCGCGCACTTCGCGGCCCTGCCATGTCCGAGGCTCGTGGCGGGTGTCGACCCCGTAGGCGCTGGTGTCCTGCGAGATCACCAGCAGCTCGCGCGTGCCCGCCGCGACCAGCTTCTCCGCCTCGCGCAGCACGGCATCGATGCGGCGGCTTGCCAGCTTTCCGCGCAGCGCGGGGATGATGCAGAAGGCGCAGGAGTGATTGCAGCCCTCGGAAATCTTGAGGTAGCTGTAGTGACGCGGCGTCAGCTTGATGTCGGGCTGCGGGATCAGGTCGATGAACGGGCCTTGGCTCGGCGGCGCGTGGATGTGCACCGCCTCGACGACCTGCTCGTATTGATGCGCGCCTGTGATCGCGAGCACCTGCGGATGGGCGGCGCGGATCGCGTCGGCTTCCTCGCCCATGCACCCCGTCACGATCACGCGGCCATTCTCGGCAATCGCCTCGCCGATCGCGGCAAGGCTCTCCTCCTTGGCGGAATCGAGGAATCCGCAGGTGTTGACCAGCACCACGTCCGCGCCCGCATAATCCTCGGCGAAGGCATAGCCATCGGCGCGCAGGCGGGTGAGGATCCGCTCGGAATCGACGAGCGCCTTGGGGCAGCCGAGGCTGACCATGCCGATCTTCTTCTGGTCGGCCAGAACGGTGGGGGCGATTGTTGCAGGGGTGTTCATTGCGGCGCGCCCCTACACTGTGTGCGGCCCCAGCGCTAGGCTTGACGGCGACGGGGCCGAGCGGGCATCCGTGCGGCATGATCGCAAAGCTCTTCACCGACCACCCGCGCACCATCGGCGAGACCTATGGCGAGCACGCCCGCACGGCCCTCAGCTTCGGCTGGCGGATGACGGTGGGCGGCCTCGCCTGCATGGTCCATGCCCTCGTCCCCGGCCTGTTCGTCAAGACCGCGAGCCGCACCGTCGTGCAGCTCGACGCCGAGATGCGCGGCCGCAAGCCCGCGCCGGGTGCCGAGGAATTCGCTTACGTCATCTGAGGCGCTGTCCGCGGCGCCCGGCTTGGGCTACACGACACCCATGCGCATCGCCATCACCAAGGGAGCAACCGGCGACAGGATCGCCGTGACCCGGCCCGATGGCTCGTCCGCTGTCTTCGGCTTTCCCCGCAAGGGCCCCTATCCGCACGACGCATTCCACTATTTCGTCGAGCGTGAGCTGGGCATGACGCGCGGCTTCTGGGGTCTGCTCGCCAGCGGCATGTCGCCCGAGGCGGTGCAGGAACTCGCCGCAGCCGGTGGCCACGCCAGCGCGAAGCGGGCTGTCACCCCTGACCCGGCGATCATCGAACTCGTGCAGGCTGAACGGCTTGTTGAATGCCTCGAGGCGGCGAGCTGGAGCGGCGGCGCGGATGACGCTGCGATCATGGCAATGGCCGAGCCCGCCTGGGTGGCCAGCCACGTCGCACCGCCTGCGGGCGTGACCGGGAAGCTGGTCGCGATCCGCGCCAAGCTCAACGCCTTCCTTGACGCATGGAGCGCGCTGTCCGAGGGCGGATCACTCGAACTTGAATGGGTCGCACCCTTCGGAGAGCCAGAATGAATGATTTCGCCCTGTGGCCCGTGCTGGCCGGAACGCTCGCCTTCTTCGCGGTGGGTTCGCTGTGGTACGGCGTGATTTTCGCAGGGCCCTGGCAGCGCGCGGCGGGGCTTTCCAACACCCAGCTCAAGAGCGGCAACATGGCCGTGATTTTCGCGCTCACGATCGCCTTCGAGATGCTGATCGCGATGGTGCTGTGGCACCTGATCACGCGCACTGATCCGCCCAACTTCGTGGTGATGATGATGGCGGTGGGCTTCGCGCTCGGCGTGATGATCCCGGCGATCGGGATCAATTACCTCTATTTGCGCAAGCCGCTGACCCTGTTCCTGATCGACGCCGGGCACTTCCTCGTCGGCATGGCAGCGATGGGCGGGGTGTTCGTCTGGTTCAGGAGCTAGGCGAGAAGGTTTCAGTTCTTCTTCGAGCCCTTTGGCTTCCTGTAGCCGCCGCGCTTTGATGTAGCCTCCGCTGCCGCAGCCTTGCGCATCGCAATCGACCTTTCCGAGACCTTCCGAAGCGCAAGGTCAAAGGACCCGTCGATCTCTTCATCATAGCCTTCTTCGATGCGAATTTTCTTGCCTTTGATGACGATGGTTGTGCCAACTGTTCCAGCCATGACGCTACTCCTACGACGTCGTCAGCAGTTCACCCAGCCTCGCTCTTTGCCGTCGGGACGATCTCGACCACCACGTCGCCGGGCTGGAGCGTCTGGCACTCCTCCTCCCAGAACCCGATGGCGCGGCCGCCGCGGTAGACGCGCAGGCCCTGTCCGCCGCTGGTGAGGTCGGCGATCGACTTGCCGACTTCCTCGGGGGTCACCACCCGTTCCACCAATTGCACCCTCCCGCCCACGCTGGCCAAGTCGGCGAGGTATTCCGCGATATGCGCGCCCTTGACGCTGCCTGCCAGCAGCAGTCCGGTGAAGCGCACCGGGTTGATGACGTGGTTGGCGCCAGCCTGCCGCGCCAGCAGCTCGTTGTCCTCGGCGCGCACGACGACGCTAATCGGCACCTTGGGCGCAAGGTGGCGGACGGTCAGCACCATCAGTATCGAGGTGTCGTCGCGCCCCGCCGAGACCAGCACGCTGGCGGCTTCAGCGATCCGAACCGATTTCAGCGTCTCGTCACGGGTCGCATCGGCGGCCATGACGTTGACGCCGAGCTTCTCCGCCTCGGCGAGGCGCTCCTCGGAAGGGTCGATGACGACGATGCAGCGCGGATCTGTGCCGCGCTCGATCAGCTCGCCCACGCTCTGGCTGTTCGAGACGCCGTAGCCGAGCACCACCACGTGATTGCTGAGCTGTTCCTGGATGCGGGCCATGCGAAACTTCTCCCAGCTGCGCTTGATGACGAAATCGTAGGCGGCGCCCACGAAGATGAACAGCACGGCGATCCGCACCGGGGTGACGATCACCGCCTCGATCAGCCGCGAACGGTCGGAGATCGGGGCGATGTCGCCGAAGCCGGTGGTGGTGATGCTGATCATCGTGAAATAGACGACGTCGAGGAAGCTCACGACATTATCGTGATTGTCCTTGAGGCCGGTGCGGTCGAACCAGTGGATCGCGATGACGAGGGCAATCAGCAGGAAGGCGAGGCCGGCGCGGATGCCGAGGTCGCCCCAGACGGGCAGCTTCACCTGCCGCCGGATCGGGCGGAACTGCGCGGCGAGCACCTTGCGCCGGAAGGGGCCGCGCCCCCGAGGCTGGCCCGCGCCGGATGCCATCAGTCGGCGAAGCGCTCGGCAAGGATGCCGATGGTCGAATAGTGGGTGAGGTCGAGCTGCAACGGGGTGACCGCGACATAGCCTTCCTCGATCGCTTCGAGGTCGGTGCCGTGATCGAGCGTGTGCTCGATCTGGTCGAGGCCGAACCAGAAATAGCGGTAGCCGCGCGGGTCGCGGCCTTCGACGATGGTGCCGCGCGAATAGTCGTGGAAGCCCTGGCGAACGACGCGGATGCCCTTTACGTCTTCGGCGGCGCGGGCGGGGAAGTTGACGTTGATGAGCGTGCGGTCGGCCATCGGCGCGTCGATCAGCGGCCTCAAGACCTTCGGCCCCCATTCCAGCGCCGCGCCGAAGGGCACGTCGTCGCCCATGCCTTCGCGGGCATAGACCTGGCTGAAGGCGACAGAGCGGATGCCCGCCAGCGCGCCTTCGATCGCGGCCGAGACAGTGCCCGAATAGGTGATGTCGTCGGCCAGGTTCGCGCCGCGGTTTACGCCTGACAGGATCAGGTCGGGGGCATCGGGCATGACCGTGCGCAGCGCCATCATCACAGAGTCGGTTGGCGTGCCGGTGACAGCGAAGCGCCGCTCGCCATGCTGGTGCAGGCGCACGGGGCGGGTGAGGGTGAGCGAGTGGCCCGCGCCCGATTGCTCCTCGGACGGGGCGCAGATCCAGATATCGTCGGAGAACTGACGCGCGATTTCTTCCAGCACTTTGAGGCCGGGGGCATTGATGCCGTCGTCATTGGTGAGGAGGATTCTCACAGCTCCATCCCCAAATTCCGTTCGTGCTGAGCTTGTCGAAGCACTGTATTTCCTTTGGTTGCGCCGGTTGCGAAGAAGAAGTGCGGCCCTTCGACAAGCTCAGGGCGAACGGGGTAATTAGGGCGAGATGACTTTCAATCCGCCCATATACGGCCAGAGGGCCTCGGGCACGGTCACCGCGCCGTCGGCGTTCTGGTAGTTCTCGATCACCGCCACCAGCGTGCGCCCGACCGCGAGGCCGGAGCCGTTGAGGGTGTGGACGAACTCGGTGCGCTTCTCGCCCGCGACGCGGTAGCGGGTGTTCATGCGGCGCGCTTGGAAGTCGCCGGTGTTCGAGCAGGAGCTGATCTCGCGGTAGGCGCCCTGTCCGGGGAGCCACACCTCGAGGTCATAGGTCTTGCGCGCGCCAAAACCCATGTCGCCGGTGCACAGCAGCAGCTTGCGATAGGGCAGGGCGAGGCGTTCGAGGATCGTCTCGGCAGCGCGGACCATGCGCTGGTGCTCGGCTTCGCTGTCTTCAGGACGCACGATGCTGACGAGCTCGCACTTCTCGAACTGGTGCTGGCGGATGAACCCCCGCGTATCGCGCCCCGCCGCGCCGGCTTCCGAGCGGAAGCACAAGGTGAGCGCGGTGAGGCGCATGGGGAGGGTGCCCTCGTCGAGCAGCTCGCCCATGACGCTGGCGGTGAGGGAGACCTCGCTGGTGGGGATGAGCCAGCGTCCGTTGGTGGTGGCGAAGCTGTCCTCGGCGAACTTGGGCAGCTTGTCCGTGCCATACATGGCATCGTCCCCGACCAGCACCGGCGGGTTGCATTCCGCATAGCCGTGCTCGCCCGTTTGCACGTCGAGCATGAACTGGCCGAGCGCGCGGTGCAGGCGCGCCATCCCGCCGCGCAGGAAGGTGAAGCGGGCGCCCGAAAGGCGCGTGCCGGTCTCGAAATCCATGCCCAGAGCGGGCGCGATGTCGGCGTGCTCTTTCGGACCAAAGTCGAACTCCCGCGGCGTGCCCCAGCGCGACACCTCCACATTCTCCTCCTCGCCCCCGCCATCGGGCACGTCCGCGCCGGGCAGGTTCGGGATGATCTCCAGCGCCTCTTTGAGATGCTTCGCCAATTCATCGGCACGCGCCTCAAGCGCGGGCATTTCCTCCTTGAGCGCCGCGACTTCTGCCTTCAGCGCCTCGGCGGCTTCATGATCGCCCTTGCCCATCGCCGCGCCAATCAGCTTCGACGCCTCGTTGCGGCGGCTCTGGGCGACCTGCACCTGCGTGGTGACCGCGCGGCGTTCCTCGTCGAGCGCAATGAGGCCCTTGGCCATCGGCGACAGCCCGCGCCGGGCGAGGCCCGCGTCGAAGGCTTCGGGGTTCTCTCGGATCAGGCGAATGTCGTGCATGGCGCTGGCCTATGCCCGCTCGGCCGCCCCAAGAAAAGCGGCAATCGCGATGGAACATTGCGCCCCTGCGCGGGGTTCATGCCTCCCGTCCCTTCAGGAGGTAACCACAATGATCCGCAAACTTATCGGCGCCGCGATCGGCGCAAGCGTGGCCAAGCGGCATCCCGCAGCCGGCGGCGTGACCGGCGTGGTGCTGGCGTCTGCCGTGCCCTTCGTCCTTCGCCGCCTCAGCCTGCCCGGCATGATCGCGATGGGCGTGGGCGGCTATGTCGCCAAGCGTTACATGGACCGGCAGGAAGGCGCGGCGAAAACCGCCCCCGCGCTGCCTCCGCCCGCGACCACCCCGGTCCCGGTCGCCGCTCCGGTCGATTACTAAAATACGGAGAAACGGGGCGGCGGTGTTCGGGAACGAGAGGCCGCCGCCCCGTCCGGGGACTCAGAAGTTGAAGCCGACCATCACGTTGTAGGTGCGCGGGTCGCCGAAATAGACGGTCTGCGTGCCGCCGACCGAGCTGAACTCCTGACCATCGGTCTTGTAGAGCTCGCCCGTCAGGTTCTTCACCCCGCCCTGCACGTAGAAGCGGCGGCTGGCATCGTCGAAGCGCGCGAAGGCGTTGACCAGCCAGTAGCCGTCCTCGACCAGACCCGGGCGGTTGTCGACCGACAGGAAGTGCTTGTCGACGAAGCGCGCGTCACCGCCAAGCGTGAGGCTGCCCGCACTGCCGAGCCCGATCTTGTAATCGCTCGCGACATTGAAGGTGAGCGGCGGAGCGAAGACCGGCTCGCAGGTGATCTTCGTCCCCGTCGGGTTGCAGCTGAACGAGGGCGCTCGGCGACCATCGTTGAACTCGTCATACTGCGCGTCGAGATAGCCGAGGCTGGTGCGCACCGTCCACGCCTTGGTCGGCTTCACCACGGCTTCGACTTCCGCGCCCCAGATCGACATCTTGCCGGCGTTGAGCACCGGGAAGACGCCCACCGCGCCGCCGCCGACACGCGCCTGGAAGTTCTTGAAGTCGCTCATGAAGACGTCAGCAGCGATATAGATGCGGCCATCAAGGAAGCTCGCCTTGGCGCCGGTCTCGTAGGTCCACACCGTTTCGGGCTCGAAGTTGGTGACCAGCTTGGGCGCGCCGTTCACCACCAGCGTGAGATCGGCAAGGCTGTTGGCGCGGCCGTTGAACCCGCCCGACTTGAACCCGCGCGAGGCCGAGGCGTAGATCTGGCTGTCGGGGCTAGGCTTGAAGGACAGTGTCAGGCTCGGCGTCCACGCATCGAAGGTCGCGTCGTTGTCGAGGTTGAGGGGCGCAGGCAGGCTGCCCGGGAAGCTAAAGGCCAGACCGTTCAGCCCGGCGAAGGTCGAGACCGTGGTGGTAAAGCGGTTATAGGTCCGCTTTTCCTTGGTGTAGCGCAGGCCGCCGGTGACGCTGAGGCGGTCGGTCAGGTCATAGGTCGCCTGACCGAAGGCCGCGTAGCTCTTGGTGTTCTGCGCATCGTCGATCAGACGGGTGAAGGGCACGCCGAACAGGTTGTCGGCATAGGCTTCCTGATGCGAGCGGATGTTCTCGTTGAGGTAGAACAGGCCGAACACGCCGCGGAATTTGGCCGTGTCCCACTTCAGTTGCACTTCCTGGCTGAACTGGCGCTGGTCGATGCCGACGAACACGTCGCCAAGCTCGGCCTGCGAGGCGTCGATGTCGATGAACAGGTCGGGTTCGAGCTTGCGCCACGCCGTGATGCTGGTCAACGTGATCGCGTCGCTCAGCTCCACATTGGCGGTGAGGTTGGTGCCCCAATGGTCGAGCCGCTGGCCTTCGTTGCCGGTGAAGCTGGTCGAGGCGCGGTAGTCATAGGCGCCGTAGGGCTGGGCCGGGATCGGCAGCGTGCCGCCGAGGTTGGCGACAGGGTAGCCGAGGGTGAGCGCATTGCGCTGGCGGTTGTAGTCGCCGCTCGCAATCAGCTCGATCCGGTCGGTCGCCGCCACGCGCAGGATGCCGCGCACGGTGAGGCTGTCGCGGTCGTTGTACTTGCGGCCGGTGCGCGGGTCGGTGACGATCCCGTCGCGCTTGTCCCACTGGCCCGCAAGGCTGAGCGCCACGCGGTCGGTGACCAGCGGCGCGCTGACATAGCCGTTCAGGACGATCTGGTCGTAGCTGCCATACATCGCCGAGCCTGCGGCGCGCAGGTCGTTCAAGTCAGGCTTGCGGCTGACGATCGAGATCGCGCCGCCGGTGGTGTTCTTGCCGTAGAGCGTGCCCTGCGGGCCGCGCAGCACTTCGATCCGTTCGACATCGAACAGGCCGAGCAGCGCGCCCTGGATACGGCTGAGGTAGACGCCGTCGACATAGATGCCGACCGCCGGGTCGAAGGTCTGGAGCGCGTCGGGCTGGCCGAGGCCGCGGATGAAGATGTTGGCGCTCGCCGCCGAGCCGCGGCCCTGCACGAGGTTGAGGTTGGGGGCAGCGGCCTGAAGGCCCGACAGGTCGATCGACTGGGTGCGCTGGAGATCGGCCTGGCTGAAGGACGTGACCGCGACCGGCACGTCGATCAGGCGTTCCTCGCGGCGGCGGGCGGTGACGAGGATCTCGCCGCTATCGGGCTGCGCGTCGGCGACCGCTTCGTCGGCTGCGACGGCAACGTTGTCCTGAGCGGCCACGGGGGCGGCGAATGCTGCAAGGCCGGCGGTTCCGGCCAGCAATGCTGCGCGGGCATAGTGGTTGATGTTCATGGGGTGGTTCCTCTCCTGTCGCCTTCTTATGGATGCACCAATATTGAAAGGTGAACCACCTTTCAAGTTTAGACTTGTGCGCACCCCTTGCGCCGCCTACCGAAACCGTGGAGGGAGATGCTGATGGGCAACACTCGGGGCATCGCGGCAGGGGTCGCATCCGTGGCCGATGGCGACGCCAAGACGCCGCGCACCGAGCGCGGGCGGCGGACGCTGCGCAAGCTCCTCGATGCCGCCGCCGTGGAGTTTGGCGAGAAGGGCTTTCACGAGGCTTCGGTCAGCTCGATCACCCGCCGCGCCGGGGTCGCTCTGGGCAGTTTCTACACCTATTTCGACAGCAAGGATGCCCTGTTCCGCGCGCTGGTCGCCGACATGAGCGAGCAGGTCAAAAGCAGCGCCCGCTCGGCGATCAGCGAGGGCATGGGCGCGCTCGCAATCGAGAAGGCCGGGCTCCTTGCCTTCCTGCGCTTCGCGGCCGAGCACAAGGAGGTCTACCGCATCATCGACGAGGCCGAATTCGTCGATCCGGCCAGCTACCGCGATCATTACGAGACCATCGCGGCGCGCTTCGTCGATCGCTTGCGCGCGGGCGCTGCCAAGGGCGAATTGCGCGAGGAGCTGGGCGAGATCGAGGCCTGGGCGATGATGGGGATCAACGTCTTCGTCGGCCTGCGCTATGCCGTGTGGGGCTCGGAAGAGATGACCGCAGAGGCGGTCGCCGCCGGGGTCAACCGCCTGCTCGCCGAGGGCATCGCGCGGCGCTAGCGCGGGGGGCGGCGCGGCGCTAAAGGGGCGCCATGATCCTCGTTATCGAAGCCATCCCCGACGCCGAACACCTCGCTGCCATTGCCGAGCGCATCGCACTGCTCGAATGGCGCGACGGGCGCGAGACCGCGGGCGCGACCGCGCGCAAGGTCAAGCGCAACGAGCAGGCGGCGATGAACAGCACCGCAGGCCGCGCGCTGCAGGAAGACCTCGCGCGGGTCGTCGAGGACAACGCGGTGTTCCGCGCCGCCGCCCAGCCGCGCCGTGTCTCGCCGCTGATGATCAGCCGCACCGGCGTGGGCGGGCACTACGGCGCCCATGTCGACAATGCGCTGATGGGCCGCGGCGCCAAGCGGCTGCGCACCGACCTCAGCTTTACCCTCTTCCTCACCCCGCCGGGCGATTACGAGGGCGGGGAGCTGGTCGTCCATAACGCCGGCATGACGCAGGAGCTGAAGGGCGAGGCGGGGCATCTGGTGCTCTACCCCTCGGGCAGCATCCACGAGGTCAAGCCGGTGACGCGCGGCACGCGCATCGTGTGCATCGGCTGGATCGAGAGCCTCGTCGCGGATCAGGGCCGCCGCGAGATGCTGTTCGACCTTGAGAACCTGCGCGCCGCGCTCCGCCAGAAGCTGCCCGGCCAGTCGCCCGAACTGCTGACGCTGGACAAGACCATCGCCAACCTATTGCGGATGTGGTCGCACCCCTGAGGCGCGGGGGCTCGCGGCCGCCTTCTTGGCCTTGAGCGTGAAGAAAATGATGAGGCTCACCCCGACAACGCTTGGTCCGGCCCAGATGGCGGGATTGAAGACGTGCTCCGGGATCAGCCGGATCAGCCCGACCGAGAGGAAGGCGGTGTAGGCCGAAATCCCCATCCCGATCAGCGCCCGGAAATGCTCGCCGACGTGCGTACTCTTGGGCGGATCGTCCTTACGCCAGATATAGCGCTGCTGGATCAGCATCGCGGTGATGCCGATGAAGGCGACCAGCATCATCAGCGGATGGCCGACCTTCCAGCCATAGAACCCGCACCACGCGCCAGAAGCCACCACGGCGGCAATCACACCCTGATAGCGGAAGGCCCGCAGCGCCTTGCGGTCGCGGCTGTGCTTCACCACCGCCAGACCATAATCGACAAAGCCGATAGTGAGCACGCCCAGATAGAGCATCATCCACCCGAACAATCCGTCGAACAGAGCGCGGTCGGTGATTTCGGGGTGGCGGGCTTCCGGCCCGTAGAGCGACAGTAGCGCCATCGCGATGGCCAGCGCACCCCCGGCGACAAAGCCGTAGGTGGCGATCCGGCCCCACTTGCGGTGCTTGATCGCGCCCTTCTTGGTGACGATCGGCCCCCAGAACGCCGTCAGCCCCACCGCTCCGGCGGCCACGTGGGCAACGACAATAGCCTCGAACAGCGCCATGCGATCCTGCATGACACAATCGGAGCGAGGTTCCTAGATCACTCCAGAGTTCCCAATCCCGTTCGTGCTGAGCTTGTCGAAGCACCGCTCTTCTTGAGCCAAGCGTCTTGGTCAGAAGAAAGGACGACCCTTCGACAGGCTCAGGGCGAACGGAGGTCGGGAGGCGCTCCTCACCGCACCCGCGACGGCGCGATCAACACCGCGTTGGCGATCATCAGGTCGAGCCCTTCGAGATAGCCGCGGGTCGAGGGATCATGCGCAAAGCCGATCACCAGCCCGCGCCCGAGGGGCTGCGCCATCAGGTAGGGCTTGTAGGCGAGCTGCCGCTTGTTCTCGTCCCACACATAGCCGCTGGCGATGAGGTTCGCCGCGGAGGCAAAGCGCATCACGTTGACGCCCTTGGCCCGGTCGAGCGGGGTCCAGATCTGCGTGCCGGTCGCCAGCACCACGCCGCCGTCGTCATATCCGGCGGAGAGGAAGTTGTCGGGCTCGCCCACCACGTTGAGCAACGCGCCGGGCAGGGTGTCGGGCAGGGCGGCCTTGTCCTTGATCGCCTCGCGGTAATCCTTGTCGGTGCCGATCTCCAGCGCCTCGGCCAGATCGCCCTTGTCGCCGCCCGCCTTGGCCGGATCGCGGCCCAGTGCGGCCTCGCGCTTCACCGCCAGCAGCGGATTGTCGCCGCTGGTGAAGGCCTCGAGGCTTTCCCCGATCGCGACCAGTACGCCGCCGCGCTGCACGAAGCTGCGCATCGCGCGCAGACCGCCTTCGCCGAGCACGCTGCCCGGATTGCCCTCGGGCACCAGGATCACGTCGTAATCGGCGAGGTTGGCGCGGGCGAGGCGGCCGGTGCGGATCGGAGTGACCGGCAGGCCGAGGCGCTGTTCGAGCACGTAGCGCAGCGCGCCTGCGCTGAGCTGGTCGATCCCGTCGTCCCACGCCACCGCGACGCGGGGCAGGGTGAGGCGCGCGTAGTGTTCGCTGCCGAGGTTCGGGCCGCTATCGGTCCAGCCGCTTTCGAGCGCGACGGTTTCCGCGCCCACCTCGCTGGCGATGGCGGCAAGGCGCGTCATCTTTTCGGGGGTGTTGCTGCCCGCCGGGAAGACCACGGTGCCGCGCGGGAAGCTGCGCCCGCCGGTGGTGAAGGCCTTGTCGGTGACGCGCCCGTCGATCCCTTCGCGTAGCGCGAGCGTGACGAGGCGAGCCTGACCGCTATCGGTCCACGGCACCGCGATGGCAAAGCTGCCGCTGCCGCTCGCCTTGGCGGCAATCGGCGCATCGGCGGCCATCGCGTCGCCGCTGACGGCAGCGTTGCACAGAGCGACATCGACGCCCGCCATCGGGCCGACCGACCATGCGGTCACGTCGTAAAGCTCGTGCGGCAGATCGACCGAACGGCGGCGCTCCTGCTCGGCGAGGAAGTCGGGCGGCAGCGGGGTGTCGCGGTCGAGCAGGCTCTTGATCAGCCGCGCGGCCGGCTGGGCCTGCGAGACGGCGAGGTAGCCCGCAGGATAGGACTTGCCGCAGACCGTCGCAGCGCCCTCGCGGCGCAGCACGGTGATGCCCTGCGCGGCGAGGCGGCGACCAAGGCGCTCGGCGTTCCAGCGCTTCTTCGAAAGATCGATCACATAGCTGGCCTTGCCCGCCGCTCCGCTGGCGTTGGCGGCGCGATAGGCGGCAAAGTCGGACAGGAACTTGGCCGGATTGTCGGCAACCGCTTCTGCCGTGGCGAGGCTGGTGGTGAAGTGGTTCCTCACCCCGTCGGCATAGGTGAGCGTGGTCTTGTCGCTGCGCTCGAACACCAATCCGCGCGCAGAGGCCTGCTCGTAGGTCGAGCCGATCGAGCCCTGGTGTGCGTTCCACGTGTCGCCGTAGCCGGGGTAGAACAGGTCATAGACCTCGCGGGTAAAGTAAGGCTCGCCGCGCGCATCGAAGGCGGCGGCGTTGTAGCGGCCGATCAGCTCGTAGGCGCGGATCTGCGCCTGCGTGAGGTTGGGGCTGAAGGGTGCGGCGGCGGGCGAGAAGAAATAGGTGCCATCGCCGCCCATCTCGTGAAGATCGACCACGACGACCGGGTTCCACGCGCGGATCGCGGCGACCTTGCCGCGCGTCTCGGGCTGCGAAAGCGTGAACCAGTCGCGGTTGAGGTCGAACATATAATGGTTCACCCGGCCCGAGGGCCACGGCTCGTCATGTTCGGCGGCCTGACGGTCGGCGGCGGGGTCGATCCCGGTCGAGGCGCTGAAATTGTTGACGAAGCGCGCGCGCCCGTCGGGGTTCTGCATCGGGTCTATGACGACGATGGTGTTCGCCATGATCTTCGCGGCTTTGGGGTCGTCCTTGGCGGCGAGCAGCTGGTAGGCGGTCATCAGCGCGGCATCGGTCGAGGAGATCTCATTGCCGTGGACGCCGTAGGTCAGCCACGTGACGGGGAGCGCAGAGCCATTGCCGGGGCGGCCTGCGGCGATCGTCGCGAGGTCGGCCTTGATCGCATCGAGCTTGGCGATGTTGGCGGGGGCGGAGAGGACGAGGTAGTAGAGCGGGCGGCCCTCCCATGTGGTCGCATATTGCACCAGCTTGGTCCGGTCGGGCGCGGCGGCGGCGAGGGCCTTCAGATAGGCATAGGTCTGGTCGGGCGAGGTGATGCGGGTGCCCGGCGCGTGGCCTGCGCTCTGGGTGAGGGTCGGGATCGCTGGATCGAAGGTGCCTTGCGCAAACGACTGCGCCAGAGCGGGCGTCGCCGCCGCAGCGCACAGAGCCGCGGCCATGAGGAGGCGGGCGCCCCGGAATGCGTGTCTCATGAAAACCCCTTGAAAGCCCCGCAGACGACGCGGGAGCCGCAAACCTTGCCGTGACAAGGTGCAGCCGGTCAAGCGGGGAGGGGTGAATGACGCAAAATGGCGAGGGTTGGGCGGGGGCCTGAGCGGGGGAGTGCGCCGGGTTGGGCGGGGGGCGTTCGCGGGGGTGTCGTTTTAGACCCCCCGTAGATCGCTTTAGACCCCCTCTAGGCCCCTTCCAGACCCCCTCTAGACGCGTTTAGACCCTCACCAGCAGCGTTCTGCGCGGCATGTTTCACGTGAAACATCGCTGCGGGCGGTTCGAAATGGGGGATGGAGGAGGGAGACGGACTTTCGGCACCATCATTCCCGGCAAACCGGAAAAAGATGGTGGGCGCGACAGGGATTGAACCTGTGACCCCACCCGTGTGAAGGGTGTGCTCTACCGCTGAGCTACGCGCCCGTCCAAATGGCCATGCGGCCCAGACAGGGGGGCGCCTTTACTGCGGCCCTATGCGCTTGGCAAGCGCCGCTGCGTGGCCTGTGCGAATTAGCCGCCCGCCAGCCACGCGAGCAGCGTCAGCATCCCTCCGGAGCGCTCGCTTTTGTTGGAAGGCACTGCCGGGCTAGCAGGGCATTCGGTGCAGAACGCCTGCACTCCGCGCGTTCCCATCAGGCGCTCGACATCGTGGGTGAGCCTTGCCGCAAGGCCCTCGCTGCGCGTCGCGGTCATCGCGAAAAGGTCGCCATTATTGACTGCGGGCGCTCCGGCGGAACCCTCGCTGGCGACCAGCTTGCGGATCAGCGAATCGTAGTTGTCCGCCCGTTCGCCGAGGTAGATCGCGTGCCACTCGCCGTCCTTGGCACCGGCCTTGGCGGCGGCCCATTCGAGCGCCTCCTGAAGCCCGCCGAACTCGTCGACCAGCCCGTTCTGGCGCGCCGTGCCGCCGTCCCAGACCTGCCCCTGCGCAATGGCATCGACCCGCTCGACAGGCATCCGCCGCGCCTTGGAAACGAGGCCGAGGAAGTCCTTGTAAGTGCCTGAAATCGTGGTCTGCAGCAGCGTGTCCATCGCCGGGGTGAAGCCGCCGATCGGGTCGGGCTGGCCGGAGAGTTCCGTGGTGCGAACACCGTCCGAGGTGACACCGATCCGCGCGGCGGCCTGCTCGAAAGTCGGAACCACCGCGAAAACTCCGATCGAGCCGGTGATCGTCTCGGGCTCGGCGAAAATGCGCTCGCCAGGGGTAGAAACCCAGTAGCCGCCACTCGCGGCAAGGTTCGCCATCGAAACGGCAACCGGGATCTTGCGGTCGCGGAAACGCTGGATGGCACGGCGGATTTCCTCCGAAGCGGTGACCGAACCGCCCGGCGAATCGACCCGCACCACCAGTGCAGCAAGGTCGTCGTCGAGGGCATCATCGAGAAGGTCTGCGATGCGCGTTCCCCCCGCGGTGCCGGGCCCGGCATCGCCGTCGACGATCTCGCCTGCGATGGTGATCACGCCGATTTTTTTGCCCTTACGGGTCTGCCCGATGTCGGCGAGATAGGCGCCCAGCTCGCTCGCGGCATAGGCCCCCGGCTTTTCGCTCCAAGGGTCCTTGCCGGCGAGCTCGGCCACGCGAGCGCCGAACTGCGCCTTGTCCCCGAGCTTGTCGACGAGGCCCGCGGAAAGCGCCGCCTCGGCCATGTCGCCGCCAGAGCTGGCAATCCACGCCGCCGGATCGCCGGTCACCTTCGCCAGCTGAAGCTTGGGCCGCGCCTTGGTGACGTTGGCCTTGTACTCCTCCCACAGCGAGCCGTAGAGCCCGCCGATATTGGCCCGCGCCTCGTCGGACATCGAAGCGCGCGAATAGGGTTCGACCGCCGCCTTGTACTCGCCCACGCGGTAAACCCGCGCCTTGACGCTCAGCTTCTCGAGCAGCCCGGCATAGTAGAGGTTGTTGCGCCCGGGGCCGGAGATCAGCGCCACCCCGATGGGATCGAGCCACACTTCGCTCGCGTGCGCGGCGATCAGCATGTGATCATCGGCATAGCCCTTGCCGTAGGTGAGCACCGGCTTGCCCGCCTTGCGGACGCGGTCCATGCTTTCGCCGATCTCCTTGAGGTGAACCTGACCGCCCCCAAGGAAGGTGGTGAGGTCGAACACCACCGCCTTGACGCGGTCGTCGGTCGCGGCTGCGTCCAGCGCACGGATCACGTCGCGGGCGCGGACCTCGCCGACGGGCGCGCTTTGCCGGAGGATCGCCTGAATCGGATTGAGCGCGGACTTCTCCTCGACCAAGGTCCCCGACATGTCGATCACCAGCGCGCCATCGCGCACCTGACCGGGATTGGGGCGGGCCGAGAGGATGCCGAACAGCGCAACGAAGAACAGCAGCATGAACAGGAGAACGAGCCCGTCCTTGATCCCCACGAGGATCTTCCACACCTTGCCGACGAAGCTCATTCCATTTCCCTTATGCCAAGGTCCGACGATCTAGGGGCTTTGGCGCGTAACTTCTATCGGAAAGCTTACCGCCCGGGGTTGAGCGTTGAACCTGCCTCGACTAAGGGCGTGGCTTTAATGGCCATGACAGATCTTTCCGCTTCCGCGGGCCGCTTCCCGGCCGGGCGGCTGGCGTTCCCGCACCGCGACCTCACCGGCATCGGCCATTTGCAGCGCCACGAGATACTTTACCTGCTCGACCAGGCAGAGCAGTGGGTCGCATTGAACCGCCAGCGCACCAAGCATTCCGACCTTTTGGCCGGCCTCACCATCATCAACGCCTTCTTCGAGAATTCGACGCGCACGCTGCTATCGTTCGAGATCGCCGGGAAGAGACTCGGCGCCGACGTCGTCAATATGGCGGTGGCGCAATCGAGCGTGAAGAAGGGCGAGACGCTGATCGACACCGCGCAGACGCTGAATGCGATGCGCGCCGACATGATCGTTATTCGCCACGCCAGTTCGGGCGCGGTGCGGTTGATCGCCGACAAGGTCGATTGCCCGGTGCTCAACGCCGGCGACGGCTGGCACGAACACCCTACGCAGGCGCTGCTCGACGCGCTTACCATCCGCCGCCGCCGGGGCAGCATCGCCGGCCAGCGCGTG
>JANNZG010000034.1:0-196596 GCA_031410495.1 Porphyrobacter sp. | reverse complement strand
CGGCGTGCTTGTGATCGGCGGCATTGCCGCGATCGCCTCGGCCGCGAGCAGCGCCTCGAAAGCCAAGAGCCAGGCCGATTACCGCTATCCCGATGCGCGCAACGGCCGCGACGACGGCTATCGCTATGACGATGCTCGTCGCGACGACGGACCGCGTGACGACGGCTACCGGTCGGGCGCGCGCAGCAATGGCTCGGGTATCAACGATGCGGTCGATGCCTGCACCGGCGAAGTCGAGCGCGGCAACCGCCAGATCGACAGCGTCGATACCGTCAGTCGCACGATGGATGGCTACCGCGTCGAAGGCCATGTTCGCAGCGGGCAGGGCTTTACCTGCACGGTGGATGGCGGCGGGCAGATCCGCTCCATCGCCGTGGATGGCCGGGCGATCTGAACCTTACTCGCTCGTCCGTTCATAAGCGGGCAGCGCAATGCGAAATTCGATCGCCGCGCCGCGCAGGGCAAATCCTGCCAGCGCGGCGATCGTCCATGTGAGCTGCGGGGACAGGCCCAGCACCGTGCCGCCTGCCGCCAAGGCCGCCGACAGCGCGGCGGCGGTGACGTAGAGTTCGGGCCGCATCAGGATCGACGGTTGGCCAGCCAGCACGTCGCGGATGATCCCGCCGACGCAGCCGGTGACGACCCCCATCAATATCGCCGTGACGGGCGGAACCGCGAAGGCGAGCGCCTTGGCCGTGCCCAGCACCGAATAGGCGGCAAGGCCGGCCGCATCCGCCCATTCGAGCAGCCGGCCCTCCCACCAGCGATGCGGCGTGAACCAGGCGAGCAGCGCCACGGCCAGGCACACCGGTGCCACCCAGGGATCGCGCACCCAGAACACCGGCGCACCGATCAACAGGTCGCGGACCGAACCGCCGCCGACCCCGGTGACCAGCGCGAAGAACGCCAGTGTCACGAACGTCTGCTTGAGCCGCGCCGCCAGCACCGCGCCCGACAGCGCGAAAAGCGCGATGCCGGCAAGATCGAGCCAGTCGAGGATTGGGGTAAGGACGGTTGGGGTCATCTGAGCGGCCTGGTGGGACGCGAACGGCGCCGCCGGAACATCAGGACACAGCCGATCAGCGCGCCCGTCAGCGACAGGGCGGCGAAGATGATCAGCACCGGGTGGCTGGTGTCCTCGCGCTCGGAGAGGTCCATGATGTGCAGGCCCCAAGCGAAGTCGTATGCCCGCCACCAGCGGGTGCGCACCGCCTCGATCTCGCCGGTCTCGCGCCCGACATAGACGTTGGTGCCGTCCGCCAGCCGGACCTGCCACACTGCAAGCGGGCGGCGGAAGTCGGCGGGCGCCTTGTCGGCGGGGAAGAGCGAGAGGCGCTCGACTGTGTCACCGCCGACGATGCGTCCGGCGACCAAGGCGCGGGCTGCTGCTGCGTCAACCACCGGAAGCGCGGCGCCGGTCGTAAAGTCGACCCGCCGCACGCTGCCGTCGAGCCCGGTCAGGATCGCCACCGGACGGCCCTGCTGCACGACCACGCGCATTTCCTTGAGCCCGGCTTCGGGCGAGGCGAGGGTGCTGCCCGGGAGGACGAGCGGGGCGGGAGTGACCTCGCGCCGCAGGGTCTCGCCGCGCACTTCCTCGTTGGGGCGCAGGGTCATGAACAGGCCGGTCGCGAGCCACATGGCGATCGGCACGCCGACCAGCCAGCCGAGCCAGATGTGCCACTTGGCGAGTTTGCGCATGGAGAAGATCGGCTTCATTTCACCTGTCGTCATTGCGAGGAGCCCCGATGGGGTGACGCGGCAATCCATGAGCGAAGTGCGCCGCGTGATGACAGCTTGGGCCATGGATTGCTTCGCCTACGGCTCGCAATGACGAAGGAAGCTCAACCGTGCAAGATGGTGCCAATCGCCTCGGCTGCGGCGATGCAATCGAGGTCGCTCCAGCGCGGGCCGATCACCTGCATCCCGCAGGGCAGTTCTGCGCCGAGATAGGTGCCGCTGCCGATGGGAAGCACGGTGGCGGGCAGGCCGGGGAAGGTCGCCATCCCCGCCCAGACGAGTGCGCCGCCGCCCGGCTCCTCGGTCCCGTCGATGTTGAGCGTGCACCTGAACACCGCCTTGTCGCTGTGCGGTACGGCAAGGACGGGGGCGGGCGGGGCGAGGACGAAGTCGTAGACGGCGAACAGCGCCTCCCACTGCGCCATGCAGGTGGCCTGCGCGTTCATCAGCGCGAACCAGTCGCGGGCGGTGGCCTGCTTGCCGTCGGGCGCAGGAGCACCGCCGGCCATGACGATGTTCATCATCTTGAGATAGCTGCGATAATGCGCCGCCTGATCGGGCAGGAAGTCGCTCGACCGGTCGATCCGGACGCCCGCGCGAGCGAGGGCTTCCACTGCGGCCTCGGTCGGCTCGCGCACGCTGGCATCCACCGGAGCGCCGGGGAGCGACGTGATCGCCAGCAGACGGCACTCACGCAAGGGCTTGGGGCGGCGGCGCAGCGGCACATCCGCGCCGACTTCGGTGAGCACCGCAAGGTCGGCGGCGTTTCGAGCAAGCGGCCCTGCGATGCTCAATGGGCCATCCGCCGCCGCAATGAAGCCCTCGCGCCGCGACATGGCGGGGTGTTCATGCCCATGCTTGGGGACGAGGCCCCAGGTCGTCTTGTGGCCCCACACGCCGCTGAAGTGGGCCGGCACCCGCACCGATCCGCCGATATCCGTGCCGTATTCGCAAGCGACCATGCCGCTCGCCACGGCAGCCGCACTCCCGCCTGACGACCCGCCGGGGGAGCGGTCGGGGTTGTGGGGGTTGGTGGTGCGGCCATAGACCGGGTTGAAGCTCTGCCAATCGGTGAGGTCGACCGGCACGTTGGTCTTGCCGACGATCACCGCGCCTGCCGCCTTCAGTCGCCGCACCAGTAGCGCATCGCGCGGAGCGATCTGGTCGCGGAATTGGGGGTGGCCGAAGGTCGTGGGGAGCCCGGCGACGTCGAAGCTCTCCTTGATCGTCATGGGCACGCCGAACAAGGGCTGGTCGCCGCGCGGCCCGGCGGCTTCGAGCGCCTTGGCCTCCTCGTAGGCAGCGCGGAAGTTCGGCACCGCCAGCGCGTCGATCTCGGCATCGAGGTGCTCGAGCCGCACGATCGCGGCATCGACCGCCTCGACGACGCTCATCTTGCCGGCACGGATCGCCGCAGCAGTATCGAGCGCGCCCGGCTCGCGGGTCAGTTGCGGATAGGCCATGCGTGAAATCTCCCCTGTCCCGGGGGGTCTAGCGGCTCTCGGGCGCGGGCGGAAGCCTCCCCAAGGCACCGAGCGCGAGGCCGAAGCCGAGGATCGGCGATGCGCCGTAGCCGATCAGCGGGAAGGGGAAGGGGCCGATCATTGCCATCGCGCCGAAACCGGACATCACTGCGGCGAGGGCGAAGGTCTCCGGCCTCGGCGTGGGCGCGCCCAGCACCAGGATGGGCGCTGCAAGCAGCAGCAAGCCGAGCGCGATGGCTGCCGGCAGCGAGCGCCCGGCCACGTGGGCCAGCACGCCTTCGGTGTAGAGCTGCGGCTCTAGCGATCCGGCATGGAATGTGAGCACCGCCGCAGCGAAGGCGGCCGCCGCGACCAGTCCGAATGGCAGGCTACGCGCCGTCGCGGCGAGAACAGCGCTCGCGAGCCCCACCGCGAGGAGCGAGGCAGCATCGGGTTGAAAGGCGAGCGCCGCAGTTGCCGCAGCCAGCAGGAGCGGCCCCCACCGAGCCTCGCGCGCGGCGAGCACCACCAGTAGCGGCAGCAGCAAGGCTCCCGAATGCAGTGCGATAGGCCCGGCAGGGATCCAGCGGGTCACGCCGCCCAGATCAGGTCCGGTCAGTTGCGGCACGAACAGGGCCACTGCCAAGGCGACCGCTATCCCCAACCTTGGTGCGGGCGCGGAACTAATCCTTCCGAACAACACCCACGCGAGCGCCAACGCCAGCGCGCCCGCGTTCACTGCAATCAGCCGCACGGGCGCTCCGAAGGCGGAGAGATAGGCGAGCCCCCCCATGGTGGGGAGCACCAGTGGCAGGGTCAGCCGCCAGCGATCCGCGATGCGTGCCCCCACCCTCGGCGGCTTACATGTGGATCGGCTTGCCCGTCACCGCCATCGCCGCTTCCTTGAGCGCTTCGGCATGGGTGGGGTGGGCGTGGCAGGTATAGGCGATGTCCTCGGAGGTCGCGCCGAATTCCATCGCGACGCAGGCTTCGGCGATCATCGAGCCGGCGAGGCTGGCGATGATCCACACGCCCACGACCCGGTCGGTCTCGGCATCGGCGATCACCTTGACGAAGCCGTCGGTGTCGCGGTTCGCCTTGGCGCGGCTGTTGGCCATCATCGGGAATTTGCCGACCTTGACCGCGAGCCCGCGTTCCTTGGCCTGTTCCTCGCTGATGCCGACACCGGCGATCTCGGGCGCGGTGTAGACGACGCTCGGGATCACGTCATGGTTCACGATGCCGGTCAGCCCTGCGATGTTCTCGGCAACCGCGATGCCTTCATCCTCGGCCTTGTGGGCGAGCATCGGGCCGGGAACGACGTCGCCGATCGCCCAGATGCCGGGCACCGGGGTGGCAAAATCGTGGTCAATCTCGATCTGGCCGCGCGCGTTGGTGGCAAGTCCTGCCTTGTCGAGCGCGAGGCCATCGGTGTTGGCGCGGCGGCCGATAGCCACCAGCACGTGGCTGGCTGTGAGCGTCTGCGCGTCGCCGCCTGCGGCCTTCTCGAGGGTGAGGGTCACGGTCTTGCCCTCGACGCTCGCGCCGGTGACCTTCTGGCCGAGCATGAGGTTCATGCCCTGCTTCTTGAAGATCTTGCCCGCTTCCTTGCGGACCTCGCCGTCCATGCCGGGGAGCAGCTGGTCGAGATACTCGACCACGGTGACCTTGGCACCCAGACGCCGCCACACCGAGCCCAGTTCGAGGCCGATGACGCCGCCGCCGATCACCACGAGGTGCTCGGGCACTTCATCGAGGTCGAGCGCGCCGGTACTGTCGACGATGCGCTTGGCGGCATTGTCGACCGCCACGCCCGGGAGCGGCATGACCGAGGAGCCGGTGGCGATCACGATGTCCTTGGCGGTGACTTTCGCGCCCGCGACGTCGACCGTGTGCGCGTCTTCGAAGGCAGCATGGCCCTTCAGCCATGTCACCTTGTTCTTCTTGAACAGGAATTCGATCCCGCCGGTGAGCTCGCCCACGGCCTTGGTCTTTTCCTGCATCATCCGACCGAGATCGAGGGTCGGGGTGGCGGTGATGCCCCAGGTGGCGAAGTGGCCGTTGTTGGCCTCGTCGAACAGCTCCGACCCGTGCAGCAACGCCTTGGAGGGAATGCAGCCGACATTGAGGCAGGTGCCGCCAAGCGTGGCGCGGCTTTCGACGCAAGCGGTCTTCAGCCCGAGCTGGGCTGCGCGGATTGCTGCGACATAGCCGCCGGGGCCAGCGCCGATGACAAGGACGTCGTAGTCGTAAGTGTGGTCAGCCATGATCGGGGTACCGTTTTCCTCTTGCGCCGGCGGATGCGGCCTATGTGCGCTTTCGCGCGGCAATTTCAATTTCGATGGCCTCGAAGGTCGAGGCCATCGTGCGTCCGTGGCGGCCTAGGCTTAGGCCTGAGCGCACAACCTTGGCGGGGTTGCCAGCGACCATCGAGTGCGCGGGCACGTCCTCGGTCACCACTGCGCCGGCAGCGATGATGCACTGGTCGCCCACGGTCACCCCGGCGAGGATTATCGCATTCGCCCCGACAAAGCACCGCGCCCCGATCCGCGTGTCGCGGTGATAGCCGCCGACGTAATCGTGGGTCAGCACCCGCGCGCCCGGGGCAATCAGCGTCTGGCTCCCGATATGCACGCCCTTGGGGTTGGTGAAGTCGAGAAACGCCTTGCCGGAAATTCGCACGTCCGTGCCGATATCCATTCCCCACACCCGCCGCAGCCACGCCGCTCTCAGACCGGTGAGGATCACCTGCAGACGTGTGCGAAGCGGGACGAGCATGGCGACCGTGTCCCCTTAGAGGTCGATGAGCATCCGGGTGGGATCCTCGATCGCTTCCTTGATGATCTTGAGCGCGGTCACGGCCTCGCGGCCATCGATCAGGCGGTGATCGTAGGAGAGGGCGAGATACATCATCGGGCGGATCACGATCTGGCCGTTACGGACGACCGGACGGTCCTCGATGCGGTGGAGGCCCAGCACGGCGCTCTGCGGCGGGTTGATGATCGGGGTGCTCATGAGCGAACCGAACACGCCGCCGTTCGAGATGGTGAAGGTGCCGCCGGTCATGTCTTCCATCGTCAGCGTGCCGGCCTTGGCGCGCGCACCGAAGTCGGCAATGTCCTGCTCGATGCGGGCAAAGCCCTTCTTGTCGGCATCACGGATGACGGGGACGACGAGGCCGTTGGGCGCGGAGACCGCCACCGAGATGTCTACGAAGTCGTGGTAGATGATCTCGTCGCCGTCGATATAGGCGTTGGCGGCGGGAACGTCCTTCAGCGCAAGGCAGGCGGCCTTGGCGAAGAAGCCCATGAAGCCCAAACGGATGTCGTGCTTCTTGGCGAACAGGTCCTTGTACTTGTCGCGCGCTTCGATGACGGCGGTCATATCGACATCGTTGAAGGTGGTGAGCAGCGCGGCATTGTCCTGCGCAGCTTTCAGACGCTTGGCGATGGTCTGGCGCATGCGGGTCATCTTGACCCGCTCGGTGCCGCGCGCGCCCCCGGTGGCGACCGGAGCGGTAGCCGGGGCCGGAGCGGGCGTCGGAGCGGGGGCAGGAGCAGCGCCGCTCTTGCGGGCTTCTGCTGCGGCCAGCACGTCTTCCTTGGTCAGGCGGCCGTCCTTGCCGGTGCCCTTGATCGTCGAGGGGTCGACGCCGTGTTCCAGCACTGCGCGGCGGACCGCGGGCGACATGGTCTGCGCGGCGTACAGCAGCTCTTCGGTGGCCGCCGGGGCGGGGCTCTCAGCCTTGGCAGCAGCGGGCGCGGCAGCCGCAACCGGAGCGGCGACGGGCGCAGCAGTAGTCGCGCCCGCTTCGATGATCGCGATCACCGCGCCGACTTCGACCGTGTCGCCCACTGCGACCATGTGCTGCGACATGATCCCGGCGACAGGCGAGGGCACGTCGACCGCGACCTTGTCGGTCTCGAGGCTGCAAATCGCCTCATCGGCGGCGACCGCTTCACCGGGCTGCTTCAGCCATTCGGCGATGGTGCCTTCGGTGACGGATTCGCCGAGGACGGGGACTTTGATTTCGGTGGCCATCTAACGGGTTCCTGAAACTTGCTTAGAACTGGTGTGAAGTGTGGCGGGCCATCATAACCCCAGCGCGGCGGCGACCAGCGCCTCCTGCTGGGCCTTGTGGCGGCTGGCGAGACCGGTCGCGGGCGAGGCCGAGGCATCGCGCCCGGCATAGCTCGGCCGCATCCCGGCGTGTCCGGCGGCGGTGAGCGATTCCTCGATGCGCTCGTTGACGAAGAACCACGCGCCGTTGTTGCGCGGCTCTTCCTGGCACCACACCACGTCCTGAAGTTTCGTCATGCGCTGGAGCCGCAACGCGAGCGGATCGCCGGGGAAGGGGAAGAGCTGCTCGATGCGGATGATCGACACGTCATCGATCCCCGCCGCATCGCGCGCTTCGATGAGGTCGTAGGCGACCTTGCCCGAGCACAGCACCACGCGCCGCACTGTCTCGTCGGCGATGTCCTTCGGGTCCGAGAGGATCCGGCGGAACTGACGCTCGCCAAGGAAGGAGCTCTTGTCGCTCTTGGCCATCGGGTGGCGCAACAGCGATTTGGGGCTCATGATGATCAGCGGCTTGCGGAAACTGCGGAGCATCTGGCGGCGCAGCACGTGGAAGTAGTTCGCCGGGGTGGTGATGTTGCACACGCACATATTGTCGTCGGCGCACAGCTGCAGGAAGCGTTCGAGGCGGGCCGAGGAGTGCTCCGGGCCTTGGCCTTCATAGCCGTGCGGCAGCAGCATCACGAGGCCGTTGGCGCGCAGCCACTTGCTCTCGCCGCTGGCGATGAACTGATCGATCATGATCTGCGCGCCGTTGGCGAAGTCGCCGAACTGGCCTTCCCACAGCACGAGGCTGCGCGGATCGGCCATCGCGAAACCATATTCGAAGCCGAGCACGCCGTATTCCGACAGGGTGGAATCGTAGACCTCGAACTTGCCGTGCGGCAGCGTGCTGAGCGGCACGTATTTGCGCTCGGTCTTCTGGTCGACCCACACCGCGTGGCGCTGGCTGAACGTGCCGCGGCCCGAGTCCTGCCCCGAAAGGCGCACCCCGTAGCCTTCCATCACGAGGCTGCCGAAGGCGAGTGCCTCGGCGGTTGCCCAGTCGAAGCCTTCGCCGGTCGCGAACATCTCGCGCTTGGCGGCGAGCACGCGGTCGAGCGTCTTGTGGACTTCGAGATCGGCGGGAACTTCGGTGAGCACGCGGCCCAGCGAATCCAGCGTCTTGGGCTCGATGGCAGTCTCGACCGAGCGGCGGGCGGTTTCCGGGTCAGCGGGCTTGTTGAGCCCCGACCAGCGTCCGCCGAACCAGTCGGCCTCGTTCGCCTTGTAGTTCTTGCCGGCCTCGAACTCCTCTTCGAGCAGCGCGACGAAATCATTGGCGATCTGCTCGCGGGTGCCGGGGGCGACCACGCCTTCGCGCACCAGCCGCGCCTCATAGGAAACGCTGACCTTGGGGTGAGCCTTGATCGCCTCGTACATCAGCGGCTGGGTGAACTTGGGCTCGTCGCCCTCGTTGTGGCCGAACCGGCGATAGCACCACATGTCGATCACCACGTCGCGGTGGAAGGTCTGGCGGTACTCGACCGCAAGCTTGCAGGCGAAGGTCACCGCTTCGGGATCGTCGCCGTTGACGTGGAGGATCGGCGCCATCACGCCCTTCGCCACATCGCTCGGGTAGGGCGAGGAGCGCGCGAACTTGGGCGAGGTGGTGAAGCCGATCTGGTTGTTGATGATGAAGTGGATGCAGCCGCCGGTGTCATAACCCGGCACGCCCGAGAGCGAGAGGCTCTCCCACACCACGCCTTGCCCGGCGAAGGCCGCGTCGCCGTGGATCAGCACGGGGAGAACCTGGTTCTTCTTGGGCAGATCGTCGCGGATCGCCTGCTGCGCGCGGCTCTTGCCGAGCACCACGGGGTTCACCGCTTCAAGGTGCGAGGGGTTGGGCACGAGGCTCATGTGCACCGAGATTCCGTCGAACTCGCGGTCGGTGCTGGTGCCGAGGTGATACTTCACGTCGCCCGATCCGGCCACGTCATCGGGGTTGGCCGAGCCGCCCGAGAACTCGTGGAAGATCACGCGGTAGGGCTTGGCCATGACGTTGGCGAGCACGTTCAAACGCCCGCGGTGGGCCATGCCGTAGATGATCTCGCGCACGCCCGCGCTGCCTCCGTGCTTGATCACCGCTTCCAGCGCCGGGATCATCGACTCCCCGCCGTCGAGGCCGAAGCGCTTGGTGCCGACATATTTGCGGGCGAGGAATTCCTCGTAGCCTTCCCCGCGCAGCACGGCGGCGAGGATCGCCTTCTTGCCCTCGGGGGTAAACTGGATCGTCTCGCCGGGCTTCTCGAACTTGTCCTGAAGGAAGCGGCGCTCCTCGGTGTCGGCGATGTGCATGTATTCGAGGCCGACCTTGCCACAGTACACTTCGCGCAGGCGCTGGTGGAGCTTGCCGACCGTGGTCCACTCCATACCGAGCACGCCGCCGACATAGACGTCCTCGTTCTCCGTGCCTGCCAGCCCGTGCCATTCGAGCGTGAGGTCGCCCGGGCCTTCGCGGTTGACGAGGCCCAGCGGGTCGAGATCAGCCGCCATGTGCCCGCGAACACGGTAGAGGCGCACCAGCGTCATCGCCGCGATCGAGAGCTTGGCAGCCTTTTCGATCGCCGCAGGATCGGCCGCTTTGCCAGCGTCCTTCGCCGCCTTGGTGACCGCGAGCTTCATCTCGGTCGGGTCCATCGCCGCGGTGAGATCCGCGGTGCTGTCCGCCAGCGTGTCGAGCCAGCCGCGCTTGGCCCACGAAGGACCGGGCTGCGGGCCTTCCTGATCGCTGAAGGCGGGGATGAAGTTCTGCTGTTCGTTGCCCATGATGGGACTCCTGGGGAGGAGGAAAGATGGCCCCCCGCTCATCGCGAGCGAAGGGCCGGTATTCGGTCAGGCGAGTTCTTTGAGCATCGCGGCGAGCGTTTCGCCCAGCAGCGAGGGCGAGGGGCTGACGCGGATGCCCGCATCTTCCATCGCCGCGATCTTGTCTTCGGCGCCGCCCTGGCCGCCGCTGACGATGGCGCCAGCGTGGCCCATGCGGCGGCCCGGAGGGGCGGTGAGGCCGGCAATGAAGCCAACCATCGGCTTGGCACGGCCCTTGGCGCGTTCGGCCTTGATGAAAGCGGCGGCTTCTTCTTCGGCCGATCCGCCGATTTCGCCGATCATGATGATGCTCTCGGTTTCCGGATCGTCGAGGAACAGGTCGAGCATGTCGATGAAATTGGTGCCGTTGACCGGATCGCCGCCGATGCCGACAGCCGTGGTCTGGCCGAGGCCTGCCATCGTGGTCTGGTGCACGGCTTCATAGGTGAGCGTGCCCGAGCGGCTGACGATGCCGACCGAGCCCTTCCTGAAGATGTTGGCCGGCATGATGCCGATCTTGCACTCGTTCGGCGTCAGCACGCCGGGGCAGTTCGGGCCGATCAGCCGCGACTTGGAGCCCGACAGCGCGCGCTTGGCGCGGACCATGTCGAGCACCGGAATGCCCTCGGTGATGCAGATGATCAGTTCGATCTCGGCATCGATCGCCTCGCAGATCGCGTCAGCGGCGAACGGCGGCGGGACATAAATGCACGAGGCGGTCGCGCCGGTCGCAGCCTTGGCTTCGCGCACGGTGTTGAACTGCGGCAGTCCGATATGGGTGGTACCGCCCTTGCCGGGGGTCACGCCGCCGACCATCTGCGTCCCGTAATCGAGCGCGGCCTGCGTGTGGAAGGTGCCGGTGTTGCCGGTCATCCCTTGCGTGATGACCTTGGTGTCTTTGTTTACGAGGATGGACATAGGATTCCTTCGTCTAGGTAAGAAGAGCGGCAGCGGTTACGGGAATGGCGACCGCAACTGCGTAGAGCGAGAAGAAGTCGGTGAGGCGACCGCGCCATCTCTTCTGATCAAGAAGGCCAAGCAGCGGCACAATCAACAGCGCCAAGAGCATCGACGGCGCGAATGAGAGAATGCCGAAAGCGAGCGCAAACACGACAAGCGCGCCTACCCCATAGGCGAGGGCCCTATCCCCGAAGGGCGAGGTTCCAATACGCTTGGGGTAATCAGAATCTGCCATCACGCCAGCGAGCTATCCAGCGCCTTGCACGCGTCGAGCAGTTCCTTGACCGCATCGACGCTGACGCCGAGGTTGGTCTTCTCTTCGTCGGTCAGGCTGATCTCGATCACCTCTTCGGCGCCGCCTGCGCCGATTACCACCGGCACACCGACATAGAGGCCGTCGACGCCATACTTGCCGTCAACCTGCACCGCGCAGGGCAGGATGCGCTTCTGGTCGTAGAGATAGGCTTCGGCCATCGAGATGGCGCTGGTGGCGGGCGCGTAGAAGGCCGAGCCGGTCTTGAGCAGCGCGACGATTTCGCCGCCACCCGAACGGGTGCGCTGGACGATCTCGCCGAGGCGGTCTTCCGAGATGCCCTTGATCTTCGCCATGTCCGCGACCGGGATGCCGTTGATCGTCGAATAAGAGAGCACCGGCACCATCGTGTCGCCGTGGCCGCCGAGCACGAAGGCGTTCACGTCCTTGACGCTGACGCCGAATTCCCACGCGAGGAAGGTCGCGAAACGCGCCGAGTCCAGCACGCCGGCCATGCCGACGACCTTGTGGGCGGGAAGACCCGAGAATTCGCGCAGCGCCCAGACCATCGCGTCGAGCGGGTTGGTGATGCAGATCACGAAGGCATCGGGGCAGTTGGCAGCAATGCCTTCGCCGACGGCCTTCATCACCTTCAGGTTGATGCCGAGCAAGTCGTCGCGGCTCATGCCGGGCTTGCGCGCAACACCGGCGGTGACGATCACCACGTCGGCGCCCGCGATGTCGGCATAGTCATTGGAACCGGTGATCGAGGCGTCGAAGCCTTCCACCGGGCCGCACTGGCTGAGGTCCAGGGCCTTGCCCTGCGGGATACCTTCGGCGACGTCGAAGAGGACGATGTCGCCAAGGCCCTTGAGCGCGGCGAGGTGGGCGAGCGTGCCGCCGATATTGCCGGCGCCGACGAGGGCGATCTTCTTGCGGGCCATGTTTGGACTTCCTTCCCTGATCCATCGGGACGAAGTGATGGGCGCGCACTCGGGGTCAAGGCGCAAGTGCCAACCCCCCGTCCCAAGCGGCTGGGCACCGTTACATTGGCGGCGGTAGGCGGCTCAAAACGGGATTGCAACCGGCAAAAGGTGGTTGGCGGCAACTATCTTTGCAAACAGTTCGCAGTTGCATTAACGCTTGCAGGTGACCGTATAAGGGTAACGGCGTAGCGCAGCTGCCGTAAGGGCAGGCAACCTTCTGCGTCTATCGAAAAGTTCAGGCGGGGGCGAGTTCGCGGCCCAAGCGCGCGGCGAGCCTGCGGTCGAACATCCGGGTGATCGCCAGCCAGTGATCGCGCGCATCGGCATCGTCGCGCGACGATGCTTCGGCGGCCAGATCCACCGCCGCATCTGCCGAGGCTAGGCCGTGGACCGCGAAGTGTCGCAGCGCATCGGTCAGCAGGGGATCGAAGCGCGCCGTGCCTTCGACCGCGTCGCCGTTATCGTTGACCGCCCGCGCCAGTGCCGGAGCGATCAACCCCCGTCCCGCGGCGCGCCAGCCGAGACGGCGGGCAGGGTTGTTGGCGGAGGCGAAACGGACTGACATGAGGCGCGTAAATTCCCGTCGTTCTTGGCCCGCGCGATGGTCTCGGCGTGCGGCGATCTCTCTAGCCGCGCGCCGCTAAGGCTTGGTGTGGCAACAGGGTTTCCAGCGCCTTAACCCTGATTGCGGGGCTGGCCCGAAGGCGCGCGTCAATCCTTGGGCGCGGGCGAAGGCGTGCTGCCCGGCTGGGCTTTCCACTGGCCCGAGCGGGCATATTCCGACTTCACCGCTCCGGCCCCGGCATAGGCGGGGGTGGGCACTTCATTGGCGATCGGCGCCGTCGCAGCGCCGCCCTGTGCCTGCTTCGCCGCTGGCACCGGATCGAGATCGTAGGCGATCACGGGCCGCGCCGGAGCAGCGATGCCTTGCGCGGTGGGCGTGAAGGGCAGGGGCGTGGTGCGCCCGCTCACTGACGGCTCGAATCCAGCATAGGCATTGGTGAAGGCCGCCGCCTGCCCGCTCGCCCCGCGCGGACGGTAGAAGCGGTGCGCGCCGATCGTGCCGATGTGCTCGAGCGTCGGGGCCCAGTAGGGATTGACCCAGAGCGTGTGGTAATGCGTGGCGAGGCCAACGGGGGCGTAGACGCTGCCATTGAGCGCCTCGGACGCGATACGCTGTGCCTGCGCCCAGCTCGCTCCGCCCGGCCGCCGCGCAAGGCTGCCGTCGCAGGTGAAGGTGAACTGGCACCCGGTCGAGCGTTCGGAGCCCTGATAGACGACGCCGCAGACGCTCGAGGGCCATGCGGGGTGCGCGACGCGGTTGAGCACGACCTGCGCCACGGCGCGCTGCCCGGCCTCGCTCTCGCTCGCGGCCTCGTACCACACCGCCTGCGCAAGGCATTCCTGCGCGCGCATCTGGGAGATGCCGACGCCGGAGCCGTAGAACGGCTTGGCCGCCGCGCCAACGTCGATCAGCGCGCCGAGTGCCCGGCCGCTTTCTGCGCCTTCGCCCAGTGGATTGTCCGACGGAAGGGCGACCAGCGCGGTCCCGGCGGGGTCGGCCATGTAGTAATAGGCCGAGCCCGGAAAGCTCATCCCCGGCCGCTCGAACGGCAGAGCCGCTGCGGCAGCCTGGCGCGTCGCGAGCGCGGCGGTGCTCTCGACCGCGTTGCCGGGCAGCGCGGCGAAATTGCCTCCGGTCGCCGCCATTGCGGGGACAGTGATTGCCATCAGCAGCACCGCGATCCGCTTGCGCCACACTTTCGCGGGCCACGACCAGCCGCGCGCGGAGCGAGGGGTAATGGTGGGGAAAGAGGTGCGCGGGGATGCCATGATCTGCCGCCCGCCTTACGCGCGCGCCGCGAGCCGGGCGAGGGCGGCGCGGCGCGCGTCCCGTTTCTGGACAGCCGCTGCGTCCACCTTAACCCGTTGCGCGCGCGGGCGCGGAGCCCTATCGCCTCGAGCCGAGGGATATGGCGCTTTTCCGCATCAGTTTGGGGCTCCGGGGGGCGAGGGGAGCAGCGCTGCTGGCGGCCTGCTGCCTCGCCGCAGCCTGCGCGCCCGCCGCGCCGCACAAGGCCGCTGACCCCGCGCATCCCACCATCGTCAGCCTCAACCCCTGCCTCGATGCGATCCTCGTCGAGGTCGCGCCCCCGAGCCAGGTGCTGGCGCTGTCGCACTATTCGCGCGATCCCTCGTCGAGCTCGATCGCTGCTACCATCGCCGCCCGTTACGGCGTTACGGGCGGGACGGCCGAGGAGGTGATCGCCGCGCAGCCCGACTTGGTGCTCGCCTCGATCTACCTGCCCCAGCCGACCCGAAGCGCGCTCGAGCGGGCGGGGCTCACGGTCGCGACCTTCGGCAGCCCCACGACCGTCGCCGAGAGCGCGGCACAGGTTCGCAAGGTCGCGGCGCTGGCGGGGCGTAACACGGAGGGCGAGACGCTCGCCGCCCGCATCGCCGCGCTGCCATCGCAATCGCAAGGCGCCATCGACGCGCTGCTGTGGCAGCCGGGCGAGATCGTCGCGGGCGAGAACACCCTGATCGCCGAACTGCTGCGCGAGGAAGGCTTCGCCAGCCATGCCGCCAAGCGGGGCCTGAAGCAGGCGGACGGGGTGAGCCTCGAAAGCGTGCTCGCCGATCCGCCCTCGGTGCTGCTGGTGGCGGGCGATGCGCGGGGGCAGCGCCATCCGCTGATGAGGGACAACTACAAGCGGATGCTGGTGGCCAGCTTCGATCCTGCGCTGATCTATTGCGGCGGGCCGACCATTCCCAAGGCGCGCGCACGGTTGCGGGATATCCGCGCGGAGTGGGAGCGGCGGCCATGAACCGCGCCACGCTCGTCTTTGCCGTTCTGCTGGTGGTTCTGATTCCGCTTTCGCTGCTAGCGGGGCGCGTGTGGATCGATCCGCTCGCTATGGGCGCGACCCGCAACGCCGCCTTGATCCTCGCCGAACTGCGCTTGCCCCGCGCGGTGCTGGCGGTGGTCATCGGCGCAGGGCTGGGCGCTGGCGGCGCGGCTATGCAGGGATACCTCAGGAACCCGCTCGCCGATCCCGGCCTGTTCGGCATCGCGCCGATGGCGGCATTGGGCGCGGTGGCGAGCTTCTGGCTGAACCCGCTGCTGCCAGCCGCATGGGCGGCGTGGAGCCTGCCGCTGCTGGCGCTGACCGGCGCGGGGCTCGGCATGGCGGCGCTGGCGCTCATCGCCGGGCGGACCTCATCCGACGCGGAAGGCGGCGCAGGCGGCGGCATCGCGCTGTTCACGCTGGCGGGGCTCATGCTGGCGAGCCTCGCCGGCGCGCTCACCGCGCTTGCCATCACGCTTGCGCCCAATCCCTTCGCGCTCTCCGAGATCGTGATGTGGCTCAATGGCGCGCTGACCGACCGCTCGTGGCACGAGGTCGCCATCGCTGCTCCGCTGGTCGCCATCGGGATCGCGGTGCTGGCACTGGCCGCCCGCAGCCTCGACGCTCTGACCCTCGGCGAGGAGGCGGCGCGCTCGCTCGGCCTCAACCCCAACCGGCTGCTATTGTTGCTGGTCGTGGGCATCGGGCTGACCGTAGGGGCTGGGGTAGCGGTCGCGGGGATCATCGGCTTTGTCGGCCTTGTCGTGCCGCATCTGGTGCGTCCGCTGACCGACCGGCTGCCGTCGAGCCTGATCCTGCCCAGCGCGCTCGCAGGTGCCTCCCTCGTGCTGGCGGCGGACAGCATCGTGCGGATCCTGCCGCTGGTCACCGAGCTCCGGCTCGGAATCGCATTGTCGCTGATCGGCGCGCCGTTCTTCTTTGGGCTGCTGCTGCGAATGCGGCGGGGGCGGCTATGATCCTCGCCGCCGAGATCCTGTCCCTGTCGCGCGGCGGGCGCGAGGTGGTGGGCGTGCTTTCCGCCACGCTCCGGCCGGGGCAGATCACCGCCATCGTCGGCCCCAACGGCGCGGGCAAGTCTTCGCTGCTGCTGGGTCTCGCGGGCTTGCTCGCCCCCACCGCAGGCACGGTAACGCTGGACGGCAAGAGCCTCGCCAGCCTCCGCCCTCGCGCCCGCGCGCAAGCCATCGGCTATCTGCCCCAGACCCCCGACATCGCATGGGACGTGGCCGTCGAGAACCTCGTCGCCCTCGGTCGTCTGCCGTGGCGTGATCGCGGGACCGGAGCGGTGGAAGCTGCACTCGCCGCGCTCGATCTCGAGCCGCTGCGGCATCGCCCCGTCAGCCGCCTCTCGGGCGGGGAGCGGGCACGGGTGCTGCTGGCGCGGGTGCTCGCCGGAGAGCCCCGCTGGATCCTCGCCGACGAACCGCTCGCCGCGCTCGACCTCGCACATCAATTGAGCCTGATCGCCCACCTCAAGGCCTGCGCGCGGGCCGGGCAGGGTGTGGTGGTGGTGCTCCACGATCTGGCGCTGGCGATGAACCATGCCGATCGCGTGCTGGTGCTGAAAGATGCCCGCCTGATCGCCGATGGCCCGCCCGCCGAGGCGCTCGACCCGCAAGTGATTGCGCAAGTCTGGGGCGTGGCGGCACGTTGGCTGGGCGAGGCGGGGGGGAGGGCTCTGGCGACCGGCTCGGGACCGGAAGGCATCGATCAGGGTTTCGGGTAACCCTGTCCACGCACATTCCGGCCCCGATCGGATCTCGTTCGCTTAGGCCAGGTTGCGACCCTGAAGGACCCGGCCGGAGAACCGCAGAGAGGTCTTCGATATGCCCAGAACCGGGCAGGTTGGCGACTTCAGATTTTCTGTAGTCCCCACTATCAAATTATAAACCCTTCCTTGAGGCTTTGGAAAATCAGCGATTTTGGACGGCGCGCGCGGTAGCGAAAGCGACGAACGGAGATTGTGCCTTCAAGGTCGCGGGAAACCTCTGTCCGCTTGCCCGTTGCATCGCGGTGGGCGCGTCGCCATCTGGGGACGACGGGCGCGCCTGCACTCTCCCGCGCCTTGACCTTTGCGAACATTTCCGGAACAGATCACGCCCATGAGCCTTACGACGATTTCCGTGCGCGGCGCGCGCGAGCACAACCTCAAGGGCATCGACATCGATCTGCCGCGCGATGCGCTGATCGTCGTCACCGGGCTGTCGGGCAGCGGCAAGTCGAGCCTCGCGTTCGACACCATCTATGCGGAAGGGCAGCGGCGCTATGTCGAGAGCCTTTCGGCCTATGCGCGCCAGTTCCTCGAGATGATGCAGAAGCCCGATGTAGAGCATATCGACGGGCTTTCGCCGGCGATCTCGATCGAGCAGAAGACCACTAGCCGCAACCCGCGCTCGACCGTGGCGACGGTGACCGAGATCTACGACTATATGCGCCTGCTGTGGGCGCGGGTGGGCACGCCTTACTCGCCCGCGACCGGAGAGCCGATCAGCGCCCAGACCGTCAGCCAGATGGTCGACCGCGTCATGGCACTTCCAGAAGGCACGCGCGCCTACCTGCTTGCCCCCGTGGTGCGCGGGCGCAAGGGCGAGTACCGCAAGGAGCTTGCCGAATGGCAACGCGCCGGTTTCACCCGCGTGCGGATCGACGGGGAGATCTACCCGATCGAGGAAGCCCCCGCGCTCGACAAGAAGTTCAAGCACGACATCGAGGTGGTGGTCGACCGGATCGCGGTGCGCGAAGGCATCGAGACGCGCCTCGCCGACAGCTTCGAACAGGCGCTGAAGCTTGCCGAGGGGCTGACTTACGTGGACCTCGCCGACGGCGTCGTTCCGGGCCGCGAGGACGAGGGCAAGGGCGGCGCGATGAAGGGCGCAGGCCTGCCCGCCAACCGCATCGTCTTCTCCGAGAAGTTCGCCTGCCCGGTCTCCGGCTTCACCATCGAGGAGATCGAGCCCCGCCTGTTCTCCTTCAACGCCCCGCAAGGCGCGTGCTCAGCCTGCGACGGGATCGGCGAGAAGATGCTGTTCGACCAGCAGCTCGTCGTCCCCAACGAGGCGCTCACGCTCAAGCAGGGCGCGGTCGTGCCCTGGGCCAAGTCCAACCCGCCGTCGCCCTATTACATGCAGGTGCTCGCCAGCCTCGCCAAGGCCTACGGCTTCGACCTCACCACCCCGTGGAAGGACCTCGCACCCGAGCAGAAGCTCATCATCCTCCACGGCACGGGCGGGATGCCGGTGCCGCTGACCTTCAAGGACGGTCGCCGCGAATACACCGTCAACAAGGCCTTCGAGGGCGTGATCGGCAACCTCAACCGCCGCATGATGCAGACCGAAAGCGCGTGGATGCAGGAGGAGCTCTCCAAGTACCAGACCGCCCAGGCCTGCGAGACCTGCGGCGGGAAGCGCCTCAACGAGAAGGCCCTCTCCGTGAAGGTGCCCAGCGCCAAGGGCCCCACCGACATCGCCACCCCGGTGCAGATGAGCGTCGCCGATGCCAAGGCGTGGTTCCTCGGTCTCGACGCGCACCTCTCCCCCCAGCAATCCCAGATCGCCAAGGCCATCCTCAAGGAGATCAACGAGCGGCTGGGCTTCCTCGACAACGTCGGCCTAGACTACCTCAACCTCGACCGCACCTCCGGCACCCTGTCCGGCGGCGAGAGCCAGCGCATCCGCCTCGCCTCGCAGATCGGCTCCGGCCTCTCGGGCGTGCTCTACGTGCTCGACGAGCCCAGCATCGGCCTCCACCAGCGCGACAACGACCGCCTGCTCGAAACCCTCAAACGCCTGCGCGATCTCGGCAACACGGTGATCGTCGTCGAGCATGACGAGGACGCAATCCGCACCGCCGACTACATCGTCGATCTCGGCCCCGGCGCGGGCGTGCATGGCGGCGAGATTGTCGCGCAGGGCACCCTCAAGCAGATCCTCAAGGCCAAGGGGTCGCTCACCGCCGACTACCTTACCGGCAAGCGCAAGATCGACGTGCCCGCCAAGCGCCGCAAGGGCAACGGCAAGCACATCGTGGTCAAGAACGCGCGGGCGAACAACTTGAAGGGCGTCACCGCCAAGATCCCGCTCGGCACCTTCTGCTGCATCACCGGCGTCTCGGGGAGCGGCAAGTCCTCGCTCACCATCGACACGCTGCAGGCCGGCGCCGCCCGCGTGCTCAACGGCGCGCGGGTCATCGCCGGCGCGCATGACGAGATCACGGGCCTCCAGCACTGCGACAAGGTGATCGAGATCGACCAGTCGCCCATCGGCCGCACCCCGCGCTCCAACCCCGCCACCTACACCGGCGCCTTCACCCAGATCCGCGACTGGTTCGCGGGCCTCCCCGAAAGCCTCGCGCGCGGCTACAAGCCCGGGCGCTTCTCCTTCAACGTCAAGGGCGGCCGCTGCGAGAAGTGCCAGGGCGACGGCCTCATCAAGATCGAGATGCACTTCCTCCCCGACGTCTACGTCACCTGCGAGGAATGCCACGGCAAACGCTACAACCGCGAGACGCTCGAGGTGAAGTTCAAGGGCCACTCGATTGCCGACGTGCTCGACATGACGATCGAGGACGCCGAGGAGTTCTTCAAGGCTGTCCCCCCGATCCGCGAGAAGATGCGAATGCTCAACGAGGTGGGCCTCGGCTACGTAAAAGTCGGCCAGCAGGCGACCACTTTATCGGGTGGGGAAGCGCAACGCGTGAAGCTGGCGAAAGAACTCGCCCGCCGCTCGACCGGGCAGACGCTCTACATCCTCGACGAGCCGACCACCGGCCTGCATTTCGAGGACGTGCGCAAGCTCCTCGAAGTGCTGCACCGGCTGGTGGAGGGCGGCAATTCCGTGGTGGTGATCGAGCACAACCTCGACGTGATCAAGACCGCCGACTGGATCATCGACCTCGGCCCCGAGGGCGGGGTGCGGGGCGGGGAGATTGTCGCGGTGGGCACACCCGAACAGGTCGTCAAAGAGCCAAGGTCATTTACCGGGCAATACCTCGCACCTTTGCTCCAACGGTAGGCAACCACGCCTGTCCTGAGCTTGTCGAAGGATGGCAGTCGGCACACCTGAGACGGTGGTGAAGGAGCCGCGGAGCTTTACGGGGCAGTATCTGGCGCCGCTGCTCCTTCGAACCTAGTCGAACTTGGTGTATTAGCTTTCTCGAGATTTCTTGCGGGCCTCAGCAAATTGCGTGATCTTTGTGAGTGCTTCCAGCGGCAAGTCTCGCATGATACGCAACAAATTATCATCACCGCTTTTCAGAACAAACTCTCGAAAATCATCGGCCATCTCTTCAGATTCTTGGACATCTTCTTCGTCGATATCCATGCCGCGCACGATAGCGCCGATACGCAGTGCATCCCGCAAAGACACTTCGAACTCCGCGCTGAATTTCTCACCGCAGCGCTGGCATGACAGTGCCGATTTAGGATTTAGTCCTTCGCACACCGGGCAAGCCCGGTAATTAGTTTTGCGCGGAGGAAATTCATGGCCACATTCTTGGCAGGACTGAGCAGACCGGGGATTCTGTGATTCACAGATCGGGCAAATTTTGAATGTTACCTCTTTCTCGATCCGCGCTTGTGGCGTCATCTCCTGTTCTACTTTTCGTGCATAGCCCTCAAGAACTTCCAATGAAGGCATGACAACGTAAGCTCTCGAAAAATCGTCTGCGCCCAGCGTTCTGACAACACGACCCATGCTTTGACGAAAAGCGAGTTCTGTTTTGGCATAAGGAATGTATAGAAGAATTCTCAATCTTGGAATATCAACCCCTTCTGAGATCATGGCTACCGAGACGAGCCATTTCTTATCAGGATTTTTCCGAAATGCTGAAATTTTACCTTCCGAATTCGAAGAGTTGTTATGGACTATAATTGGCTTCTCGCCGGTTAAATTCTCAAGTAATTCTGCTATGTATTCTGCAATCGCGATTGTCGGTGCAATTACCAAACCTCCGGCAGTTGGCGTGGTGTCTCTAAGGTCTTCAAGTTTGTCGATCCCCCACGAGGCCATCGACCCAAGGTAGCAATCGGGATCAGGTGTAACCCCGTCAGGCTTATACTTGGGTGTCACCGCTAGCTTGAAGAAATCGAGTGCGCGCTTAAGTCCGGGTATGTCGGAATAAGTGCCTAGTGCGTCAGCGCCAGCTTTACTTGAAACTGAAATACCTTCCCCATCTGGAAGGGTAACAGTGAAATTTCCTTCATGCCTATGAAATGTAATTGGCCGACAATAACCTCTGTCTACCGCTTCGCCGTAGGTGAGTGTGAAGGTCGCATCCTCCGGGAGGTCGATGATGTTTCCTTCATCATCGTAGGCTAACCAAATCGTGTCTTTACCATCGGAGCGAACAGGAGTTCCGGTAAGGATGAGCGTATATTTTGCGTTTTCGAAGGCGCTTCCCGCTTGCTTCCCCCACGCGGCTTCGACGGCAGCGTGGTGGTGTTCGTCACAGATAACCAGCGTTCTGAAATTGTTGCACAAATACTGAAAAGGTTCTGATAGACCTTCGATAGCGTGCCACGTAGCGCACAGGTCGTTCCCATAGTCGGTGACGTCCTCGTCCGCCGCGGTGACCTTGGTCATGTGCTTGCCAGTCACATATTCAAAGTCGTTTCCCCACTGCTTCACAACTTCCGCCCTAGGAGCGATAACAATTACGCGGTCGATTTCGTTACGTTCAAACATCTTTCTGGCGATGATACTGGCGCAAATAGTTTTGCCTGCGCCAGGAGCGGCATTTATCAGAAAGTGTCGATTTCCGCGGTCAATCAACCAGTTTTCGGCTTTGATCAACGCTTGGGCCTGCCAAGGCCTTAAAGTCAGTTCTTTCATTTTGCGCCCTTTCGTAGATTACATGGTGGACATAAAGCTTGACCATTTTTCGTAATGGTCGGCCCACCATTGGACCACGCGATTACGTGATCGGCGTGAAAGTCCTGCCCGAGCTGTTCAGCACAGATCGCGCATCTGTTCCCTGAAATTATGCGGAGGAACTGCCTTTGCCTCCACGAGAAGGCCCTAGTCACCTTACGATCCGGTATTCAGTCATCGTGATCTCCCTGTAGGGTAGATGATCAGGAACCGAACATTGCACATGCTTATTTATTCGGACGATAATCTTTGCCATCGGAACCCTCTTTGTCTCTAGGCGATAGCCATCCTTCTTTATTCTGGTGAATTCCGCATTTGGATTTTGAACACCGAAGAATAGAATTGCTTCTAGAAGTGACACCGGATTGCCCTCGAGCATGTGCTCGCGGAGGGCTAATGCTGGTTGAAAATCAGTCATAAAAAATTCCAAGTTGCTTCAGACGATCTCGTACAAAGTATGGGTCATAAATATCGTCATCGTTCGAATTGAATCTCAACTCTTCCCTGACGATTTGCCAAGCCCGATCATGGATGGCTGACGCTGTATCGTGGGTGAAGTAGTTCGACGAATGTGCGACTAATTCTGCTTTTTGCGGCCGAAACTCCTTCTCGATGAGTTTCGCCAATTGATCGGCAGCTTCGATCAATCGGGCGGTCGCGAACGTATCACCAAGCGACTCGGTCAACTCGACCAAAATTGCCGCGAAAAGTTGGTTTTGCGACAGCCTGAATGGCTTGCGTGCCAAGTGATCTAGGTCCTAAATACGTAGTATTTGACTAACTTATGCCGTAATCTTGGCGCAGGCAATCTTTAGCCATTTCACCGCCCCTTTCCTACACCCCCACACCCCCTCTATCCTCCCGCGCAGGCGTCAGCCTTGCGCTCGCCCGCCATGCCGCGCCGTTCGCTCTCCCCTCCGGCACCGCCTCGGGTGAGCCTCGGAGCGCCATGCGGGGGCGGCGGGGGCGTGTGACGCTCTGCCGTCCCTCGCTTGTCCACGGAGCGTGCCCATGTCGTTCACCCCTCCGCCCCATCCGAACACCCGTCCGCGCAAGGCGGCGGCGGAGCCTCGGGGCGCGGGGGCGCGTGAGTTCGTTGCGGACTGGCTCGCGCATGTCGAGGCCGGGCGGATCGGGAATAACCCTCCCATGACCGAGGAGGCCCGTGCGGCGATCCTCGCCAATGAGCGGGTGCTCCGGGGGGAAGGCCGCTGACCAGCGGTTGAGAGGGGGTTGAGGGGGGCTCGAGCGCCCTTGCGGCCACCCGCGCACCCCGCCGCGCGCGCCCCGCTTCCGGGGCCGAAAACGGGGTCAAATTGGCGCGAAATCCGCGTGAAGACAGCATGAAATCCGGGCAAGTGCCTGAAAAGCTTGGGATCGCGGCGATTTTAGCCCCTGTCCAGGCCCCCCTTTGCGCGTTTTAGACCCCCTCTAGACCCGTTTAGACCCCCCTTAGACCCATTCCAGACCCCCGCCAGACCCCCTCTCGCGGAGCATTTGCGTCCGGCGCGGGTGGGTCGGCGTAGCTTTTGCTGAAACGCCGCATCGCAAAAGGAGCGCCCGAATGCAGATCAGGACCATCACGCCCACCCGACTGCTCGGCCTCGGCCTGGGCCTCGCAGTGCTCGTTGCTCCGTTAATGGCGGGGACGATCAACTCCGGCCTCCGGATCGAGCCGGGCCAGACCTTCGAACTAGGCGGCGGTCAGGAGGGCGGTTTCACCGTCACAGGGCGCAATAGCGGGCCTGTCGCGGTGGTGGTGCTGGGGCAGGCGCCGGGCGCAAAGCCCTCGGAACGCGGCACCGTGGCACCGGGCGGCGATGTCAAAGCCACCTTCGGCCCGGGCGAAATGGCGCTGCTGCGCAACACCTCGGCCAAGGAGGTGGCGGAGCTGAGCCTGAAGATCAGGGGGGATACCTCGTCGCTCGGGATGACCTATTCGGCCAATCCCTGAGGCGGGTTTATTCCTCGATTACAGCGAGTTCGACCGTGCCATGCCCGCGTGCGACCAGCCCGAGCTCCTCGGCGGCGGCGCGGCTGACGTCGATCATCCGGCCCGCGCTGAACGGTCCGCGATCATTGATCCGCACCACGACGCTTTTGCCGGTGGCGACATTGGTGACCCGCACGAGCGTGCCGAAGGGCAGGGTCCGGTGCGCGGCGGTCATCCCGGTGCTGCTGAAACGCTCACCGCTTGCGGTGCGGCGGCCATCGAACTTGGCAGCGTAATAGGAGGCGCTGCCGCGTCCCACCACGGTCTCCTGCGGGGCCGAGGGCGCGGCCTCGATCAGCGCGGGGGCATTGGTGGTGGCCGAGACATCGTCGGTCGGCTGGACGGGCACCAGTTCGATCATCGCGCTGGAAGCGGAGGCTTCGACAGGCGCGGAGGTCGGCGTGTCGGAGGCGGCCGCGCTCGACGCTGCGATCGGAGCAAGGCCGGCGAGGGCGGCGAGCGTCAGGACTTGCAGGCTCCGGGGAGCAATGCTGCGAGCCTTGAGGCCGTCGTTACGATTTCTCGTCCACATGGCAGGGGCGTTAGGCCGGGGTGCTTCAAGAAGGCAAACCAGGTTAGCATTTCATCGACGGGGAGGTTCGGCGGGGGAACGAGTCGAGCCCGAAATGCGATGAACCGTGGGAACGGACGGCGCCGAAATGCGTGTTCCGAAGCGATTCTCGGGTGGCGACTCGGCTTGAGGGGGCAGTTCCAAGCGGGCCGCAGCAGCCACAAAGCAAATGGGGCCGGCATTGCTGCCGACCCCACTCTCACCGGCGTGTGGATGCTCCGACTTTGCGAGACCTCCGGCGAACCTTCGATCCTGCGGCCGTCAGCGCATGCTTTCGCGCCCGGTGTCTAGCCTCTCGCTGCCTGCGTCTTGCGACCGGCCTTGCCAGAGATTTGTCACCGGCGCTCGCGCCGGCATCCGGCTTTCGCTCCTGTCCGGGTTTGCGTCCACCGCCTGACCGAAGTCCGCGCATTTTCGCCGCCCTGCACGTTCGCGTCTGCCGAGGCCGCGTTCCTTTACCGATGCTTTTTCGCTGCCGTCCGGGCTTGCGCCGTTTCTGCCGCGTTTCCGCATGGCCGGGTTCTTGGCCTGTCCGATGTCACCGTCTTGCCGTGCTCATGTCAGCGAGCCGCCTTGCCTTCGGCCGAAGCCTCCCGCATGCCGTCTCTCGATGAGCCCGTGACCCTGTGTCACCGCCATCCTTGGGATTTAAAGCTACGGTAATTCAGAGCCTTGCGGCCCGTCTTTCCCGTTGCTGGTGTCCCGAAGACAAGTTGAAGGTGCGCCTGAATCGGCGATCTGACAACATTCCCAAGGCCGAGTTTTCCACTCGCCGCTTTTTAGCCTGTGGACACGGGTGGATAACTCAACGCCTCGCCGCATCCGCAGCTGAAGAGTACGAGCAGCAGCCGAAAAACCGCTTTCAGACAGTCCGATTAAAGCCTGCGAGCCGCCGCGCCCGGCGCTGCGACTCGCTTTTCCTCGGATAGGGACGGCAGGTCAGGCGTCGCGATCGCGGCGTGACAGCAGGCGCAGGCGCAGGCCATTGAGCTTGATGAAGCCCTCGGCGTCCTTCTGGTCGTAGGCGCCTGCGTCATCCTCGAAAGTTACGTGCGCCTCCGAATAGAGCGAGTAGGGCGACTTGCGGCCCACCACGCTCGCCATCCCCTTGAAGAGCTTGAGGCGCACCGTGCCGGTGACCTTGTCCTGGCTGTGGTCGATCGCCGCCTGGAGCATCTCGCGCTCGGGGCTGAACCAGAACCCGTTGTATATGAGCTCGGCATACTTTGGCATCAGCTCGTCCTTGAGGTGCGCCGCGCCGCGGTCGAGCGTGATCTGTTCGATGCCGCGATGCGCGCGGGCGTAGATCTCGCCGCCCGGGGTTTCGTACATCCCGCGGCTCTTCATGCCGACGAAGCGGTTCTCGACCAGATCGAGCCGGCCAATGCCGTGCTTGCGGCCCAGATCGTTGAGCGCGGCAAGCAGCGTGGCCGGCGACATCGCCTCGCCGTTGAGCGCCACGCCGTCGCCGCGCTCGAAATCGACCGTGATGTATTCAGGCGTATCCGGCGCGTCCTCGGGGTTGACCGTGCGGGAATAGACGTAGTCGGGCGTCTCATCCCACGGATTTTCCAGCACCTTGCCCTCGGACGAGGTGTGGAGCAGGTTCGCGTCGGTCGAGAACGGGCTGTCGCCGCGCTTGTCCTTCGGCACCTGAATCTGGTGCTTTTCGGCCCATGCGATCAGCGCGGTGCGGCTGGTCAGCTCCCATTCGCGCCACGGGGCGATTACCTTGATGTCCGGATCGAGCGCATAGGCCGAAAGCTCGAAGCGCACCTGATCATTGCCCTTGCCGGTTGCGCCGTGGGCGATGAAGTCGGCGCCGGTCTGGTGCGCGATTTCCACCAGACGCTTGGAGATGAGCGGCCGCGCGATCGAGGTGCCGAGCAGGTAATCGCCCTCATAGCGGGCGTTGGCGCGCATCATCGGGAAGACGAAATCGCGCACGAACTCCTCGCGCACGTCTTCGATGAAGATGTGATCGTCGGGGATGCCCATCGCCTTCGCCTTGGCGCGCGCAGGTTCGATTTCCTCGCCCTGTCCGAGATCAGCGGTGAAGGTCACCACCTCGAGGCCCCGCTCCACGCTCAGCCACTTGGCGATGACGCTGGTATCGAGACCGCCCGAATAGGCGAGGACGACTTTCTTGGGCTGGGCCATGGGTGAAGGTTCCTTGGAAATAACTTGGGCGCGCCACTAACAGCGCGGGCCTACCGGGGCAATCGGCCTTTCTATGCTGGGGATGAAGGCGGGCGTGGCAATCCTCCTTTCACTATTTCCCCGCTAGTTTGGCGTCGGGCGGCGCTGGTGGCCGCGCGGGCAGGGGATCACGATGCTGACAATGTGGAGCAAAGCGCGCGAGCTGGCGGAACTGACCCCGCCCGAGCGCAACCGCTGGGTCGATTTCCTGCGCGCAATTTCGATCCTGGCGGTGGTGAACGGCCACTGGCTGATGGCCGGGCTCTATGTCGATGCCGCTGGCGAGCTGCGGCGCGGCGACCTGCTCTCGATCGCCGAGTGGGCGCATTGGCTGACATGGGGCTTCCAGGTGATGCCGGTGTTCTTCCTCGTCGGCGGTTATGCCAATCAGGTGAGTTGGGAGGCAACGACGCGCAAGGCCGCGCCCGGTCAGGTCGGCGTCTATCGCGACTGGCTGGCGAGCCGCGTGCAGCGGCTGATCACGCCGACCTTCCCGGTGCTGCTGGTATGGGCGGCGCTGGCGGTGGTGATGACGCAGGTCGGCCTGCCGCGAACCCAGATCCGTATGGCGACCGAGGCGGCGCTGATCCCGGTGTGGTTCCTTGCGGTCTATCTTCTGGTCACGGCCTTCACGCCGATCGCCCAGAAGCTCTGGGACCGGCTGGGGTGGGGGAGCTTCGCGATGTTCCTGCCCCTTGCCATGCTGACCGACTGGCTGACCTTCACCGCCAAGGTGCCGTGGGTGAACTTCACCAACTTCCTGTGGGTGTTCCTCGCGCTTCACCAGCTGGGCTTTGCATGGCGCGCGGGCAAGTTCGCACAGCCGCTGTTCGCACTGGGTTGGTTCGCGGTGTCGCTAGCCATCCTCGTGAAGATCACCGTCTTCGGCTTTTACCCTGTCTCGATGGTCTCCGCGCCGGGAGGCTTCTCCAACTCGCTCCCGCCGACGCTGGCGCTGTTTGCGCTGGGCGCGATGCAGGTCGGCCTCGTGCTGGCGCTCGAGCCTGCCGGGCGCAGGTTGCTCGCCAGCACCCGCGTTTGGACCGCGACGGTGCTGATGAACGGCATGATCATGACCGTCTTCCTGTGGCACCTCACCGCCTTCGTGCTGGTGATGACGGTCGACTATTTGCTTCTCGGGGGGATTGGCCTTGGCCCTGTCCCCGGCACCGGCGAATGGTGGGCGACGCGGCCGCTGTGGATCGCGATCTACATCCTTGCGCTGCTGCCGATGATCGCGATCTTCGCGCGGCATGAGCGGAGCTTCGGCCCGATCCGGGGCGGGCGCACCGTGCCGCGCCTGCGTGCCGTGCTCGGCGTGCTGGCGATCTGCGCCGGACTGGGCGCGACCGCGGGGCTCACCATCGCGAGCCCCGAGGGCGTATCCGGCGTCCGCTTGTGGGTGATCGCCCTCCCGCTCATCGGCGCGGCGCTGATGGGCTTCGGCCCGGTCTACCGTCCCCGCAACCGCCCGGGATCGAGCGGAGAGCCGGCGCTCTAGCTCTCCAGCAGATAATCCCGCGTGATCGGCACGGCGTGGCGGCTGCGGATGTATTGGATCTGGTAATTGCACATCGAGCCGTGCTCGAAGACCGTCGCCGCGCCTGCGAGGTAGAATGTCCACATCCGGAAGAACTTTTCGTCGTACATGGCGATGATCGCCTCGCGGTGCGCCATGCAGTTGGCGTACCAGGCGCGGATCGTCTTGGCGTAGTGCAGCCGCAGGGTCTCGACGTCCGAGGCGATCAGGCGAAACTTCTCGGACGCAGCGACAGTCTCGGACAGCGCGGGAATGTAGCCCCCCGGGAAGACGTATTTACGGGTGAAGGCGTCGGTAGTACCGGGCGAGCCGAACCTGCCGATGGTGTGGAGCAGCATCACGCCGTCATCGGCTAGGATCTTGGCGCAGGCTTCGAAGAATGTCTCGAACTGCGCGCGCCCGACGTGTTCGAACATGCCGACCGACACGATCCGGTCGAAGCGGCGGCCTGATGCGGCGGTGTCGCGGTAGTCCTCCAGCAGGATGGTCACCTTGTCTGCCACCCCGGCATCACGCACCCGCTGCCGGGCGAGCGCGGCCTGTTCTTCCGACAGGGTAATGCCCGTCACGCGGACATCGTGATGCCTCGCAAGATAGATGGCCATCCCGCCCCAGCCGCAGCCGATGTCGAGCACCTCCTGCCCGGGCGACAGGGCGAGCTTCTTGGCGATGTGCGCAAGCTTTGCGGCCTGCGCCTCGCCCAGCGTGGTCACGCCGTCGGGCCAATAGGCGCAAGAGTATTGCCAATGCTCGGGATCGAGCATCAGCGCGTAAAGATCGTTGCCGATGTCATAGTGGTGCGCGACGTTCTTCTTTGAACCGACGCGGTTGTTGATCTGCTCGGCGGCGAAGGTGGCGCGGTTGATCAGGCGCTTCAAGGTGCTCGGCGGGCCGATGTCGCCGCCCTTGTCCCACGGATTGTTGGACCGCAACAGGCTGACGAGACCCATCACGTCACCCTCTTCGATCAGCAGCCGCCCGTCGATAAAGGCCTCCGCTGCACCCAATCGCGGGTCGAGGATGATGTCGCGCGGCACCCGGTCATCGGTGAAGCGGATAACGATCTCGGGGAACCCCTCGGCGCTCGTGCCGTAGGTCCGCGCGCTGCCGTCGGCAAAGACGACGCCGAGGCGCCCCTGCTTCACGCCGCGCGAGAGAAACCGGTCGAGGAGAGGCTTGCTCATGGAGCTCCTTTCGTGGCCAATGGAGACGTCGCTATTTCAGAGGCTTGGATCGCGCATACGACCATGGGCGAGCCAAAGTGGACAATCACCACCCAGTTGGTCGAAACGTTGCTGGCAGACGCTGAAACGTGATCGCGGCCGGTTCAAGAGCCGCAGACCCGCTAGACCCCCGCATACCACTGGTAGCCGGAGTAATCCTCCCAGAAGCCGCCATTTCCATCGCCGATCTGGTCGAAGCTCCTCACCGCCTCGATCGCCTGGACATACTTGGCCTGCTTGTATCCGAGCTGCCGCTCGATCCGCATTCGGAAGGGCGCGCCGTTCTTTTCAGGGAGCGGTTCGCCGTTCAGCGCGTGGGCGATGATGGTTTGCGGGTGATAGGCGTCGACCATGTCGATGCTCTCGTAATAGGGTTTGTCGTGGTAAAGGTCGGCGCAGCGGAAGACGATGAACTTCGCCTCCTTCTTGACCTTCGCCATGTCGAGTAGGTGGGCGAGCTGCACCCCCTCCCATTCGCCAATTGCGCTCCAGCCCTCGACACAATCGTGGCGGGTGATCTGTGTGCGCTGCGGCAGGGCGCGGACTTCGGCGAGGGAGAGCGCGAGCGGCGTTTCCACGAGCCCGCGCACCTCCAGCTTCCAGTCGGGAAAGCCCTTGGCGAGCTGGTCCTGATAGAAGGGGTCGGCGACCGTGACCGAGCCGTTGCCGCGGAAAGTCGGCGATCGCTGGTCGCGGGTGTATTCCTTGGCGAGGCCCTGCTTGCCCGCCAGCGCGCGGTGGACGGCGCGGTGCCCGTCCTCCGCCGCCTTGAACAGGCTCTTGGTGGTCTCGCTCTCGTTGATCTTCGAACAGGCCGAGGCGCCCAGAGCGACCATCCCGGCAAGGAGCGAACGGCGGGGCAGTTCAACCATGAGCGGGAGCCTCCATTTCGGCAGGGACGAGATCGGGTAGGGGAGGAGCGATAGGTGCTTCGACGTGGGGCTCGCGCTTGCCGCCGGTGAACATCTCGAGGATCAGCCGCCAATCGGACAGCGCCAGGACGAGGTGGATGACGAAGAAGGCGAAGATCGCCCAGGCGGTGATGAAGTGCAGCGACCGCGCGCTCTGCCGTCCGCCGAGGAGATCGAGCAGCCAAGGTGCGACTGCGCCGAAGCCCGGGCTGATCGCAAGTCCGGTGAACAGCATCAGCGGCAGCAGCACGCCGAATACGCCGCCGTACAGGATTTTCTGCACCGGGTTGTAGCCATGTGCCGCGCCCGCGCCCGGGCCGGAATGCGCCTTCAGCGAGGCAATCACCGCGCCCGGCGTCCAGTCGCGCGGGCTTGTTGTCAGGTCGCGGCGGAAGTGGCCGTTCACCAGCATCGCGACCCAGACGAACAATACGCCGAGGCCGAAGGGCCATGCGGCGGTGATGTGCCAGTCGCGGGCCATCGCAAGGTTGTAATGCCCCGGGATCGTCGCCCAGCCGGGGAAGCGCACCACGTTGAGCCACGCGGTCGATTTGTCGAAGCCGTAATCGCCCCAGTAGAGGTGCGGGTGGGCGTTGGAGATGTTGAGCCCGGACATGAACAGCACGATGATCGCCACCGCGTTCACCCAGTGCCATAACCGGGTGGTGCCTGCGTGTTTCTTGGTCATGCTGTTCCCCCTTGAGCCTGCTCGCGGGCAAGCCAGATCACGTCGCGCGGCTGGTCGAGCAGGTGCTGGCCGCTGTCGACGAAGATGGTTTGTCCGCTCGCCAGCGCGCCGCTCGAAAGGAACAGCGCGGCATCGGCGATCTCGTCCGCACCGGTCTTGCGCTGGAGCAGGTTCAGCCGGTGCGAGATCTCGGTTTCCTCCTCGCGCTGGTCGTGGCTGGCCAGCACCGCGCCGGGGGCTAGGCCGTAGACCCTCACGCGGGCGACATCATTGCCCTTGGCCAGCATGCCGATGGTGGCCGCCAGCGCGTGTTTGGACATGGTGTAGCTGAAGAAATCGGGGTTCGTATTTTCAATTTTCATGTCCGTGACGTTGATCACGGTGCGCAGGGAGGCACTCGCCGTATGGGCGATGAAGGCCTGGGCGAGCCGGGCCGGCGCGAGCGCGTTGATCTGCATCGCAGCCCGGTTCGTCACCGGATCGAGTTCGGTTACACCGTCATAATCAAAAACCGACGCCGAGTTGACGAGGCACCGCCAGCCGGGGAGGCGCGCAGCCAGTTGCGTGACGGCGGCGACCGCAGCGACATCATCGGCAAGGTCGAAACGAAGCGTTTCGGCGGACGGCAATTCGGCCGCCAGCGCCTCGGCATCAAAAGCAGAGGCGCGGTAGTGGATCACCACGTGCCATCCGGCTGCTGCAAACCGGCGAACGATCGCGGCGCCGATACGCGTCGCCCCGCCGGTCACAAGAACGGCGGGGCGATCGGATTGTTCGATACTGTCAGGACTGGCCATAACAGCATCGCTATCAGTGCGAGAGGCCCGCTTCAATCGGGGAGCGTGGTGCGGCCCTCCAAGTGACAGAGCGAATTAGCGGCAGCGCAGTCCGCCGCGGTCGATCTCGCGGCCCAGCAGGCCGCCGCCAATGGCGCCGAGCACGGTGCCGACCGTCCGGTCGCCGCGCGTGTCGATGGTTCGACCGAGCAGCGCACCGACACCGGCCCCTACGACAAGACCTGTCGTGCCGTTGCCGCGGCGGCAATAGTAACGGTCACCGTCACGCCACACGCGGTCGCCCCGGTCGAGGCGGCGCGGTTCGTAATAGCGGCCGCGGTCGTCATAGACCCGTTGGTGGTCCTTGGCGCGCTTGCCCCAGGCAGGGGCGTGCCGCGGAGGATCGGCCTGCACCGGCGCCGCCATCGGCAACGTCATGGCTCCAGCGGCTAGGATGAGAGCGAACTTCTTCATGGCAGTTCCTTTTGGTTCAGCACTTAGGATTTGGGGCTGCATCACGGCAGCAAACGGGAAAAGAGGACGTGCGGCAGGGCGTGACCAGGTTAAGACGGACGCCGCCCTGCCGGTTTATTGCTTAGCGGCAGCGATTGCCGCCGCGGTCGATCTCGCGGCCCAGGAGCCCGCCGCCGATCGCGCCGAGGACGGTGCCTACGGTGCGATCACCGTAACGGTCGACCGTGCGGCCGAGCAGGGCGCCGCCAACGGCTCCGACCACGAGTCCGGTCGTTCCGTCGGCACGACGGCAGCGCAGACGGCCGTCGTCACCGCGCCAGTAGCTGTCGGCCCGGCGATCTTCGTAGTGGCGATCTTCATAGCGACGGTCTTCATAGCGACGGTCATCGTAGCGTCCACGATCATCGCGATAGCGACGGTCGTCATGGCGGCGGTCTTCCCAGCGACGGTCGTAACTGGCGACCTCGGCATAGGGCGAAGCGGCTTCGCTATAGGTAGCGACAACCGGAGCAGGAGCCGCGTGAGGAGCGAAGGCCTGCACGGGAACCGCGGTGGCGGCAACCGATCCAGCGGCGATGATGAGTGCAAGGTTCTTCATGGTCGTGTTCCCTAAAGTGGGCTCCCCGATGGAGCACGACCCCTTTTCGTTCAGATTACCGGAACCGGAGCTGAACAACGCTGTCAGGGAAGAGCAGGATTTGTTCAGCCTAGTGCAGAGCAAGCTGAACCGTGGCGAATTAGCGTCTGGCTGCCGCCTTGGCACGCAGGCGCGGGGTAAGGGATTGGAGAATTGCCAACTCGCCAAGCTCTTCCGGCGTGGCCTTGCCTGCCACCAAGGCAAGGAACACCCGTGCGACGCTCCAGTCGGTCGCTCCCATGCCGACTCGTTCGAGCGAGTCGCCCGCAGCCACATCGCCGGTCTCGAGCACCCGAAAATACCAGCCGCAGCGGCCCGTCTTGACGATGCTCGCCACCATGCCCTTGTGGCCGAAGCGGTGTTCGATCTTCCAGCACGGCTGGCGCGGCTGGCTGACCTCGATCAATGCGGTGCCGAGCCTGAAGCGGTCGCCGATGTGGACCATCTCTTCGGTGAGACCGGTCACTGCGAGGTTCGATCCGAAGCCGCCGGGCTCGCCGAGGGCCGGATGATCGCCGATCTCCCCGCGCCACCAGTCATGGTGGTCTTGCGGATAGAGGTGCAGCGCCATCTCCGGCCCGCCGTGCACGCTGCGGTCGGCCTGCTCGTCGGGGGCGAGGCCCTCCTCAAGCACCTGCACAAGCCCCTCGCGCGGGCGCTTGGCGATGGCGCTGGTCTCGGCGCCGAGGAAGGGGCGGGCGGTGCCGGTGCAGACGGCTTGGACAGTCCAGATGCTCATGATTTTCTCACGGTAAGGTCGATCCAGTCTCGCTGGGTGCCGTCGGACGCCTTTCCGGCGTAGATTTCCCGCAATTCGATGCTGAAACCTGCCTCTTCGTAAACCGCGATCAGCCACGCGGGCGAGGGGAAATTGTGCAGCCGGCCGAGCAGGTCGCGGCCCTCACCGTCGCCGAGCTTGAAGCTGGCGAAATGCCAGCCCCCAGTCACGAGCGCGCGGTGGATGCGGGCGAGCACGTCGGGGAGAGCATCGCGCGGGCAATGGAGCAGGCTCGCATGGGCCCAGACGCCGCCATACACGGCCTCCGCGTCCAATTCGTGGAAGGCCATAACCCGTGCGCCGAGCGCGAAGGCCTGATTGGCGCGTGTGACCAGCGCCGGGACTGCGTCGGTCGCATCGACCACAAAGCCGCGCGCCTTGATCCGCGCCGCATCGCGCCCGCCGCCGCAACCGAGTTCGAGCACTGCCGCGCCTGGCTGCAGGCGGTCGAGGAAGGCGTCGAGCTGGTGGCTATGCGTCTCACCCGAATGGAACACCCAATGCGGCGCGCGCGCCTGATAGAAAGCGATGGTGTCGGGATCGGTGCTGTCGGCCGGCGGCAAAGGGCTCAAGGCGTCGGCTTCTCGGTCGGCATGACGTTGTATTCGCGCACCTCGGCCTGGCTGAGGCAGTAGCGCGTGCTTGGATCGTCCTCGCTCTTCACGGCCTGCTGGCGGTACATGATGTCGGTGAGCAGCTTGCGGCTCACGCCCATGCGGATCAGGAAATCATTGTCCTCGCTCGCCATCATGGCGGAAGATTGCTCGATACTGCCGATCAGTTCGGTGGTGGCCTTGCTGCCTTCGATCACCGCCTCGTCGATCAGCGCGCGGTCCTGCGTGTGGGTGAACATGTGGACCATGAACACGCCGCCCATGTCGACCACGCGCCGGTCGCCGCCCATGAACACGAAGTTGCAGGCCGAAAAGCACGCCCAGCCGGCGGGCACGCGGGTGAGCATCCCGCGATAGGAGCGGATCACCTTGCCCGCCTCGTTCCCGGCGCGGGCATTGCCCCCGGCAGAGCGCAGCCAGATTTCCTCGATCCGGTCGTCAGCCTCGATCGCCGCCTTGAGGCGGGCGGGAAGGGCCGCATCGATGGTCCCTTCGGCGAGCAGCACGCGCTTGCCGCCCTTGTCGGCCGGGGTGAGCGTCATCGCGGTCTTAGGGCCGAAATCGGGCTTGGCGGGGCAGGTCGGGTTGTCCGGGTCCATCGCCGTCGCCCCGGTCAGCAGCGCCATCGCGGCGACGAGGGCAAGGGCGCGCAGACCGCGCATCACGCGACGATCGAGTAGCGTGCCGATCCCGGGGCGCGGCACATCCGCTTCTCGGCGCGGGCTTCCTCGCCTTCGACGATGACGACGTCGGTGACGGTGATGCAGTCGCTCTTGCCGCCCCCGTTCCCGTTGTCGCGGCCGGTGACAGTCGAGGTGCCGCTGACGTTCTGGCGGGTTTCCGAGGTCCATTCCGCGCTCGCGCCGACTTCGGGCGGACCTGCGTCATCATCGGTGCGGGTCGCGGTGAGGGTCGCCTCGGCGGCCAGCTTCTGCTCCTCGGGATCGAGGCGGCAGGCAATGCTTGCGGAGATCTGGTCGGAGAACTCGGGCACCGGAACGAAGGATGGCAGCCCTGCGCGGCGCGCGAGATCATCGACGGCGCCGCCTAGGAGCCCGCCCACGAAGCCGCGGCCCTTGTCGCCCTTCTTTCCCTTGCCGCAGTTGTCGGCGGCGTCTGCCCCGCGCTTGCCGCTATTGAGGAGCCGGCCGAATTGCGCCTGCGCAGGGATAGCTCCGAGCGTCAGAGCGGCCGCTCCGAGCACTAATGCAAGCCTGTTTGCAGGGTAAGCCAAGGGGTCCTCCTCCGGATATCCAGAGGTTACGCCCGTGCTGACCTAGCGTCAATCGACCGGGGCGGCGACCTCGGCGGCTTCGCGGTCGCGCTGGGCGCGGCTCTTCTTCTCGGCCGCGGTCTTGAGCTGGCCGCAAGCGGCATCGATGTCGCGCCCGCGCGGGGTCCGCACAGGGGCAGAGAAGCCGCCCTCGAACACGATCTCGGAGAATTTCCGGATACGATCGGGCGCCGAGGTGTCGTATCCCGCACCCGGCCAAGGGTTGAACGGTATGAGATTGACCTTGGCGGGCAGATTGTAATGGCGCAGCAGCCGGACAAGCTCGCGCGCATCGTCGTCGCTGTCGTTCTTGTCCTTGATCATCACATATTCGAAGGTGATCCGCCGCGCGTTCGAGGCACCCGGATAATCGGCGCAGGCCTGCAACAGATCGTCGATGCCGTACTTCTTGTTGAGCGGCACCAGCTCGTCGCGCACTTCCTTGCGCACGCCATGCAGGGACACCGCGAGATTCACCCCAATCTCCTCGCCGCAGCGCTCCATCATCGGGATGACGCCGCTCGTCGAAAGCGTAATGCGCCGCTTGGAAAGGGCGAGGCCGTCGCCGTCCATCACCAGCTTCAGCGCATCGCGCACGTGATCGAAATTGTAGAGCGGCTCGCCCATGCCCATCATCACGATGTTCGTGAGCAGGCGGCCGTCGGCGGTGTAGTGGCCCGCCTCGTCATCCTCGTCGATCACGTCGGCGTCGCTGACCATCGAGCCCTTGGGCCACTCGCCGAGCGCGTCGCGGGCAAGCATCACCTGCCCGACGATCTCGCCAGGGGTGAGGTTGCGCACCAGCTTCATCGTGCCGGTGTGGCAGAAGGAGCAGGTGAGGGTGCAGCCGACCTGCGACGACACACACAGCGTGCCGCGTGTCTCGTCGGGGATGAACACCATCTCGAAATCGTGGCCGTCGGCGGTCCGCAGCAGCCACTTGCGGGTGCCGTCGACCGAATGCTGGGCCTCGACCACATCGGGGCGTCCGATCACGAAGCGTTCCGCCAGCCACGGGCGCATCGATTTGGCGATGTCGGTCATCGCCTCGAAATCGGTGACGCCGCGGTGGTAGAGCCAGTGGAACACCTGCTTGGCGCGCAGCTTGGCGGCCTTGGCGTCGAGCCCGGCTTCCTCGAACAGCTCGCGGATGCGGGGGCGGGGCAGGCCGATCAGGTCCACGCGCCCATCGGCACGCGGCGTGATGTCGCGCGAAGCGGGGACCGGGTCAACGAGGCCCGGAATGGTCATGAGTGCAGTATCGGCCATGGGTGGGGCGCATATAGTGCCAAGTGGCCGGTTTGACCAGTCAGCGCCTTTGCGCACATCCCACGGTCGCCGCATCCATCGCGGTGGCGACACCGGCGAGCGCGTAGCGGTCAGTAAAAGTGCCGCCCTTGGTGCCTTGCGCCGAAACGCTCATCCGCGCTGCCGAGCGGAGCGCAGCAACAATCGCCGCGTCGTCGCGCGCGTCCTTGGCCCAGGCGTTGCGGCCCTTGGCGACGAGGGTGAAACGCTTGTCGCCGACCACGAGACGCACCTGCGCCTTGTCGGCGACATCGCGCGACAGCACCAGATGCACCGCGCCGCGCACACCCTTGCCGGGCCAATTGGAGACCGTCGCATAGGCAGCCGCAGTGGATGTGCCCTGCGCTTTGGCGATGGCATAGCACCGCAGCGGGCTGGCATCCTTGAACGCGGCCCAGCTCTCGTAAACGCCAAGGCTCTCGCGCGCGGCGAGGGGCGTGGCGGGGAGCAGCAACAGGGCGAGGGCGGGGGCGAGCCTAATCATAGCTGATCGCCAGCACTTCCCACTCCCGCGTGCCGGAGGGAAGGGTAACTACACGCAAATCCCCGACGCCCGCGCCCCGCAGCGCGCGCGCCAGCGGTGAGTTCCAGCCGATCCGGCCTGCGCCCGCGTCCTGTTCGTCGTCGCCCACGAGGGTCACGGTCTGCTCGTTGTCATCCTCGTCCGCGATGGTCACCCGCGCGCCGAAGAACACCCGCGACCTGTCGACCTGCGCCGCCGGATCGACGACGCGGAGCGCCTTCATCCGTTTGATGAGGTGCGTCAGCTCGCGGTCAATCTCGCGCATCTTCTTGCGGCCGTAGAGGTAGTCGCCGTTCTCCGAGCGGTCGCCATTACCCGCCGCCCAGCTGACGATCTCGACGATCGCGGGCCGCTCGGTGCCGAGCAGGTGGTCGTAACGCGCCTTGAGCGCCGCCATCCCCGCTGGCGTGATCGGAGGCCCCCCCGGCATCATGGCAGTGTCAGCGCAGGAAGCTGTCGATCGGGCGCGGCATGCCCGACTTGTCCGGATACATATGCGAATAGGTCACCGCGTTGCCGATCACGCGCATGATGTAATAGCGCGTCTCGTAATTGGCGGGGATCTTCTCGACCCAGGTGACCCAGTCGATCGCGCCGGTGCGCGGGTCGCCGTTGAGGCGCAGCCACTCGTTCACGCGACCCGGCCCGGCATTATAGGCGCCGACGGCGAGCGGGAAGGAGCCGCCGTAATAGCTCATCATCCGCGCGAAATAGCCATCGCCGAGCTGGATGTTGTACTCCGGCGAGTTGGTGAGATCAGCCGAAAGGTATTGCACGCCGAGCTTGCCCGCCTGCTCGCGCGCTGTGCCGGGCATCAGCTGCATCATCCCGCGGGCCCCTGCATGGCTCTCGCGCGTGCGGTCGAACTCGCTCTCCTGCCGTGCGATGGCGTGGACCATCACCCAGTCGTTGACGACGGGCGGGGTGGGCACGGTGGGGAAGCCGATGCGTTCGAGGCCGGAGAGGCCGTTCTCGCCCGCCTTCATGCCGAGCACCACGGCCAGTTCGTCCATCCCGACTTCGCGAGAGAGCATCGCGGCCATCAGCATCTCGGTCGGCGTGTCGGCCTCGTCGCCCAGCGCCTCGAAGAAGCGCCGTTCGGTGCGCCAGTCGCGGCGGTTCTTGGAGAGAGCGCGGATGGCCTTGACCAGCGGGCGGCTCTCGAACTCGGCGCGCACGCTGGCGTCCATCGCGGGCTGCGGCAGGCCTGCGAAGGCAGGCATCTGACGGCCCAATGCCGAGAGCGCGAGCTGGCCGTAGTAATAATCCGGCCAGCGCGCGGCCATTTCGAAATAGCGCGTCGCCTCGGTCTGATTGCCTGCCTGCCGTGCGGCACGGCCGGCCCAGAAATAGCCCTTGGACTTGGTGAGCGGGGTGCGCGCGGCATCGCCGTATCGCTGGAATAGCGGCGCGGCGGCCATGCCGTCGCCGATCTCCCAGAGGGCCTTGGTGCCGCCTAGCCACATCAGGTCGGTGTAGCGGTCGCGCAGGGTGAAGCTGGTGAGCGAGACATCGGTGCCAGGCGCGAAGAGATCGTCGGTGCGGCTGGCGATCCGCGCCGCATCGCGCGCGCCGCTGGCCTTGGCGAGGCTCAGAAGCTCGCCGACGAAGGCTTCGGGATCGAGCGCGGGGCGGCTGAAAGCAGGGCGATTGGCGAACACCCGCGCGGCCTCGCTGGCCTGCCCGCTGGCGCGCAGATACTTCACAAGGTTGAAGACGTAGCCCGGATCACCGTCTGCTCCGGCCGGCACGGCAAGGCCTGAAGCCTCGGGCCGCGCGCCGCGCAGCAGCGACAGACGCGCGAGCGCCATCGGCTGGTCGGCAGGGGCGAGATACATGATCTGGCGCGAGGCGGCGTCGGCCTTGCCCTGCCACAGCAGCGCATCCATCCGCACCGCGTGATCCTGCGCCGTGAACTGCGCGCCGTAGAGCCCGGCGATGGCCATCTCGACCGGATCGGCCATTGCTCCGCCGCGCCATGCCTTGCGCGCCGCATCAAGCGCCTCGGGACGCTGCGCTCCGGCCAGTGCCAGCGCATAGCGTCCGCGGCCTGCATTGGTGACCGGCGGATTGGCGTCGAAGAAACGCAGCACGTCGCCCTGCGGCGGTGCTTCAAGCTCGAGCGCGGCCTCGGCGCGTTGACGCAGGATGTCGCTGCGCGGGAAGCTCGGATAGGCGAGCACGAAACCGGCATAGTCGGCAAAGAAGTTGCTGCGGCTCGCCTGGAGCATCTCCCAGCGCGCAATGGCGCCGTCGATGGCAGCAGGTTGCCGCGCGACGAGGTCGTTTCCGCCGAAATCCTGCGCGGCCAGCGGGGCGCCCGCAGCCCCCATGACTCCGAGCCCGAGAGTGGCAGCATATATCCGAGACGAATTCAGAAACTTACGGACCATGCTGGACATAGTGCCAATCGGCTCCTTATCAGGCGCTGAACAGTGGGAGGGAGCGGGGTGCCCGTACCCCTTTCGCTACCTAGCGATCAAGGCAGGACAAAGGCAATGTTCAGCGGTTCCATTCCCGCTCTGGTGACTCCTTTTCGCGGCGGAGCGTTTGACGAGGCGGCGTTTCGGCGGCTTGTCGACTGGCAGATCGAGAACGGCAGCGCCGCGCTCGTCCCCTGCGGCACGACCGGCGAGGCCTCGACGCTCTCCAATGCCGAGCATCACCGCGTCATCGAGGTGTGCATCGAACAGGCCGCGGGCCGCGTGCCGGTGATCGCGGGCTGCGGCTCGAACGACACGCGCAACGCGCAGCTGCACATGAACTTCGCCAAGAAGGCCGGTGCGGCGGCGGGTCTGTGCGTGGCCCCCTATTACAACCGCCCCAGCCAGCGCGGGTTGGTGGCGCATTTCAGCTACCTCGCCGAAAACTGCGACCTGCCGATCGTGCTCTACAACGTGCCCGCGCGTACGGTGACCGACCTGCTGGACGAGACCGTGGTCGAGCTGGTGAGGAAGTATCCGGACCGGATCATCGCCATCAAGGACGCAAGCGGCGATCTCAGCCGCGTTGCCGATCACCGCATGGGCATCGGGCGCGAGTTCTGCCAGCTGTCGGGCAATGACGAGCTTTGGCTGCCCCATGCGGCGGCGGGCGGACGCGGGTGCATCTCGGTGACCGCCAACGTCGCGCCCAAGCTGTGCGCCGAGTTCCACGAAGCGATTGCCGCGAACGAGCTGAAACTGGCGCGGCAATTGAACGACCGCCTGTTCCCGCTGCATTACGCGATGTTCTCCGACGCGAGCCCCGCTCCGGTGAAATATGCGCTCAGCCGGGTGCACACGTGGATCGAGCCGGAAGTGCGCTTGCCGCTGGTCGAGTGCTCGGACGAAGCCCGCAAGGCTGTGGACGAGGCGCTGGTGCTGGCAGGCGTAATCGCCGACTAAACCACCTCGTCCTCGTCGAGCAGTCGCTGCGGGCTGCCCTGCGGTTCGCTCGCCAGAATGGCCTCAGTGATCGAATCGATTTGCGCGCCGACCCGCTCGGGGTGGTCGATGGCGGCGATGTGGAACAGCGCGTCGCCCTGATGGACGACCGGCAATGTGGCATGGCCGATGATGATGCCGTCGACGGGGCTCACCAGGTCCTCCGGCTCTTCGCCGAACAGGCCCGAGACGCAGGCGAGCAGATCGCCCTTGCGCACCGGATCGCCGCTCTCTCGCACCATCTGCGCCACGCCGCCGCGCGGACTTCGCACCCAAACCGAGCGGTTGGCGCGGGCCGGGATGCCGACCGCGCTGAGGCCGTCATCCGCCTCGATCATGCCGAGATGCGCGAGCACCCGCGTCACGCCCTCGACGCCCGTCTCGATCGACAGGCGGTCGAAGCGCAGCGCCTCGCCCGCCTCCAGCAGAAGCATATCGACCCCGTGCTTCTGCGCCTGATCGCGCAGCGACCCGTCGCGCAAGGGGCTCTCGATGATCACCGGCGCGCCGAAGGCCATCGCCAGCTCCACCAACCGCCGGTTCCCCGCAGCGATGCGGATTTGCGGCAGGTTGTAGCGGTTGATCGCGGCCGAGTGGATGTCGATGCCGAGCGAACAGCGCTGCACCACCTCGCGGTAGAATATATGCGCAAGCTGCCCTGCGAGCGATCCGCCTGCGCTGCCCGGGAAGCTGCGGTTGAGGTCGCGCCGGTCGGGCAGGTAGCGCGAATGGGTGATGAAGCCGAAGATGTTGGCGACGGGTACCAGCAGCACCGTGCCGGCGAGCGCCTCGGGCCGCAATTGCTGGGCGAGGCGCTGGATCACCGCCGTGCCGATGATCTCGTCGCCGTGGATCGCCGCGCTGACGAACACCGCGGGGCCGGGCTTTGCGCCGTTCAGCACCCGTACGCTCAGCGATGAGGTGGTGCCGGTCGCCATCGTCGTGATCGGAAAGGACACGTCGGCCTGCGCGCCGGGCGCGATGGTTTGGCCTGCAATCACGAACGGTTCGGCCATATCCATTGTCGCGCGCTCCCCGCCTCGTTGCCCCGCGTGTCAAGGTAGCCACAACGCGGGCAAGCGCAAACCCCTCGCTTTTTTGCCGCCCACCACCTAAATGCCCGCGCCTTATGGCACGCCCCAAACCCCTCACCTTCGACAAGCTCAAGATCGTCGCCGAAAACCGCCGTGCGCGGTATGACTACTATATCGAGGACAAGTTCGAGGCGGGCCTCGCCCTGCAGGGCACCGAGGTGAAGGCACTGCGGGCGGGCGAGGCGAGCATCGCGGAGTCCTATGCCGAGGTGAAGGACGGGCAGGTCTGGCTGATCAACGCCAACATTCCTGAATACAGCCATGGCAACCGTCTCAATCACGAACCGCGCCGCCCGCGCAAACTGCTGCTGCACGAACGCGAGATCGAAAAGTTCGTCGGCGCGGTGGAGCGCAAGGGCATGACGCTGGTGCCGCTGATGGTCTACTTCAACAGCACCGGCCGGGCGAAGGTCGAGCTCGCGCTTGCCAAGGGCAAGCAGACCCACGACAAGCGCGCCAGCACCAAGGATCGCGACTGGAAGCGCGATAAGGCGCGGTTGATGCGGGACCGCGGCTGAAAATTTCTCGCCAAAATTCGCGCAGGTGCCGATTCACCACCTAGTCAGTCTTGTCGTGCTACCCATATGACGTTCGACATGGTGCCATTCCTGATCTTCCGCGAAACCGTCGCTTGCGCGCGCCTCTCGGGGCCGTGCGCATGAGCACGACCAATTCGCCCCGGCGCACCATCGCCCATCGCTCCAAGGCCTGGGCAAACGAAGTCATCCGCAAGAACACCCCGACGCGCGAGGGCATGGCCGAGAACAAGTATCTCGCCCCCATCGCGCACCGTTTCCTGAGCCCTGAGCTGTGGCGCTTCACCCGCCGCTCGGTGCCGCGCGGCGTGGCCTTGGGGCTGTTTGCGGCCTTCATCATTCCGCTCGGGCAGATTTTCCTCTCCGCTTTCCTCGCGCTGCCGACCCGCGCCAACGTGCCGCTCGCCGCGCTGGTGACCTTCGTCACCAATCCCTTCACCCTTCCGTTCTGGCTGGTGATCGCCAACCGCATCGGCGATTTCGCGCTGCGCTGGGATGCCACCGCGCCCGCCATCGCCAGCGCCAAGGCTGGCAGCGGCACTTGGGTCTGGCTGATGGACGCCTATCAGGTCGCAGGGGCCACCGTGGTCGGCTATCTGGTGCTCTCGCTTGTCACGCCCGTCATCGGCTATGTCGTCTCGGGCTGGGTGTGGCGGGCTGTAGTGTCGCGTAAGCGGGCCAGACGGTTGAAGGCTATGGAAGCGCGGCTCGACCAGCGGCTCGAGGCACAGTAGGAAGCAATTCCGAAGCAACCCCGGAGTAACGCCCGGGGTCATGCCGCCAGCCACAGGAGCCTTGCCGCTTGTCCCGCCGCCCCGGCCCCGATTCCAAACTTCCGATCATCGCTGACGAAGCCTCGTCCGCGATCGAGCCGCCGCCCGCGCAGCTTCTGGGCGCGCTGGGCGCAGGCCTCGTGGCGAGTGCGGGGATCCTCTATTTCGCGACCGGCAGCGGCATCGTGGCGCTGGCCTTTGTGCTGGCCGCAGGCGTGCTGCTCGGCGGTGTGCTGCTGCTCGACCGGATGCGCACCGCGCCGGTAGGCGAGGGGCCTGCCGCCGCCGACTGGAGCGTCACCGTCGCCGCCATCGAGCGCGCGGGCGAGGCGATTGCGATCACCGACCGCGCCAACCGCATGGTCTGCGCCAACGTCTTCTTCCTCGACAGCTTCGGCGCCAATGCCGCGCCGCCCGCCCTGCCGTTCGACCGCGCGGGCCTTGAGGCGTTGACGCTGCTCGCGCGCAATGCGTGGCGCGACGGGACGGCAGCGCTCGAGGATGTCGAGGCATCGGACGAGACGCGCTGGCAGGTTTCCGCCACCCGCGCCGGGCGGGGCGACGATCACCTGATCTGGCGCTTGAAGCCGGTCGCTCGCGCGGTGTCCTCGAACCTCCACGCGCTCGACCTTGCCGGGCCCTTCGGCAAGATGCTCAGCCGCGCTGGCATCGAGACCGCCATCACCACCGCCGACGGGGTGATCCGCGCCGTCAGCGCAGGCTTTGCCGAGCGCGCGGCGGGCGACGAGCGGGCCAGCATGATGGGGCAGGACTTCGTCAGCTTCCTGCGCTCCGACGAGCGTGACCGGATCTTCTTTGCCCGCGAAGGGCGGGGCGGGACCCCGCAGACCCTCGTCGACGTGCCGCTGGTCGATCCCGAGGAACGTGTGTCGCCCGCCGGGCCCGACGAAGCCACTTCGCTGATGCTGCTGATCGATTCGGGCGTCGGCATCGGCGGCGGCTTCGACGGGGCGGCGCAGGCAGGCGTGGCGCAGCTTGATGCGCTGCTCGCGCAACTGCCGCTCGGCCTTGCCATGACCGACCGCGACGGGCGCTTCCTGTTCGGCAACGAAGCCTTTCTGCGCAGCATCGGCCGCGAGGGGCGCGGGCTGCCGGCCTTCCCGACCGATCTCGTTACCCGCGAAGACAAGGCCGCGCTTTCCGACGCGGTGCGCCGCCACGGGCGCGGGCCTGCAACCAGCGGCGATGTCGCGGTGCGGCTCACCAACAGTCCGGAGGAACCGGTGTCGCTGGGCCTTGCTGGCGTGCGGGGCCTTGGCGAGGCGGCGGTGCTGCTCAGCCTTGCCGACACCAGCCAGGAGAACCAGCTGCGCCGTCAGGTCGCGCAGGCCACCAAGATGCAGGCCGTGGGCCAGCTCGCAGGCGGGGTCGCGCACGACTTCAACAACGTGCTGACCGCAATCATCGGCACCTGTGATCTGATGCTGCTGCGCCATATCCCCGGCGACAGCGACTATGACGACATCCAGCAGATCCGCGCGAACTCGAATCGCGCCGCTTCGCTGACCCGCCAGCTGCTCGCCTTCTCGCGCCAGCAGACATTGCGGCCCGAGATCATCCAGCTGCCCGACGTGGTGAGCGAGGTGAGCCCGCTCATCAAGCGGCTGGTCGGCGAGAAGATCACCTACTACGTCCAGCACGACCGCAACCTCGGCCCGGTGCGCGCTGACCCGCAGCAGATGGAACAGGTGATCATGAACCTTGCGGTGAACGCACGGGACGCGATTCAGGGTAACGGGGGCCAGCCGCGCGGCAACGGGCAGGGGCGGATATCGCTGTTCACCCGCTCGCTTCAGGCCAAACAGGTGATCCAGCTCGGGTCCGAGGTGCTGCCCGCGGCGGACTACACTGTGCTGATCGTGCAGGACACCGGCGGGGGCATTCCCCCCCACGTGCTGCCCAAGCTGTTCGAGCCGTTCTTCACCACCAAGGAGCAGGGCAAGGGGACGGGCCTCGGCCTGTCGACCGCCTACGGGATCGTCAAGCAGTCGGGCGGATTCATCTTCGCCGACAACATCGCCGACAAGACGGGCCGCGCGGTGGGCGCGCGCTTCACGGTCTATCTCCCCGTCCACCGCGGCGAGATGCCGAAGAAGCGCGAGGCTGCGCCGCTGGTTTCGTCGGACTGGTCGGCAGGCGGCAAGGTGCTGCTGGTCGAGGACGAGGACATGGTCCGCGCCGTCGCCGAACGCGCCCTGACCCGCGCAGGCTACGAGATCACCGCCTGCGCCAACGGCGAGGAAGGCCTCGCCGCGATCGAGGAGGGCGGGGAGTTCGACATCGTCGTCAGCGACGTGGTGATGCCCGGTATGGACGGCCCCGCGATGGTCCGCGCTATCCGCGCCAAGATCCCCGGGATGCCGGTGCTGTTCATGTCGGGCTATGCCGAGGAACAGCTGCGCCGCGACATCGACATTGCCGACATGCACTTCATCGCCAAGCCGTTCAGTGTCGCCTCGATCGGCAACAAGGTCGGGGCGGTGCTGAGCGAGGCGCGCGCCAGTGCGGGGGCGGGGGCGTAAGAGCGGGCGGGGCCGAATTTCATCGGCAAATCCACTCCGTTCACCTTGGAGTAAGCGCACAAATCGTTCATCTCCCCCAACAACGGACTTGGAAGGGGACATGATGATCGACCGCGCACTTGCCACCGCTTGCGGAGCCTCGCTCGCGGCGCTGCTGGCCACCGGAGCCTTGGCCCAGTCCGTGCCCGACCCCGACGCCTCCGCGCAGGGCGACGTGTCGCTGACAATCTACAACAACAACCTCGCGCTGGTGCAGGACGTGCGCCAGATCGACATCGCCAATGGCAAGAGCCGGGTCGAGTTCCCCGATGTCTCGGCGGTCATCCAGCCCGAAACGCTGAGCTTTGCCGCAGCGAACACCACGATCATCGAGCAGAACTTCGATTACGACCTGCTCACCCCCGGCAAGCTGATGGAGAAGGCGGTCGGCCAGACCGTCACGCTCCTGCGCACCAACCCCGCCACCGGCGCCGAGACCCGCGAGCGAGCGAAAGTGCTCTCCGTGGCAGGCGGCGTGGTAATCCAGATCGGCGACCGCATCGAGGTGCTGCGCGACGATGGGCTGCCGGTGCGCGTCATCTTCGACCGCGTCCCCCCGGGACTGCGCGCGCGCCCCACGCTCTCGGTCAATCTCGATTCGAGCCGCGGCGGCACGCGCCCGGTCTCCCTGCGCTACCTCTCGGGCGGCCTCGGCTGGAGCGCGGATTACGTCGCGCTTTATAACGAGGGCGCGGGCACCATCGATATGCAGGGCTGGGTGACGCTCACCAACAACACCGGCACCACCTTCCGCAACGCCAACACCGTGCTGGTCGCGGGCAACCCTTACGACAACGGGCGCAGCAGCGGCTATCAGGATCGCGGCATGACCCGCGCCGGAACCGAAGCGGCCGACCGCGAGCGGCTGGGCGACTTCTACCTCTACCCGATCAGCGGGCGCACCACGGTCGCCAATGCGCAGACCAAGCAGGTGAGCTTCCTCGACGTGCAGGCGGTCCCTGCGCGCAAGGTCTACTCGATCAATGTAGGCTGGGAGCAGAACGACAGCGAACCGGTCAATGCGCAAAGCCGCATCGCCTTCTCCACCTCGCGCAACCAGGGCCTCGGCGACGCGCTCCCGGCAGGCACCGTGCGCTTCTACCAGCGCGACCGCGAGGGCACGCCGCAGTTCATCGGCGAAAAGGGCATCGGCCACACCCCGATGGGCAGCGAGCTTTCGCTGGTCACCGGCGACGCCTTCGACATCACCGTCAAGGCCGAGATCGAGAAGCGCGAGACCATCACCGGCGCCGAGTGGGAGAAATCCGCCCGCTACCGCATCACCGAAAACGGCAAGGTCACCACCACCGTCGAGGTCGAGCGGCCCAAGACCTTCTACCGCACCACCATGCGCTACACCCTCACCAATGCGCGCGCCGCGCCCTCGACGGTCGAACTGACCCAGTCGGGCCTGACCCGTGGCTGGTGGGGCGACGACACCCGCGTCACCTCCGAGGACATCAAGGGCGAGCAGATCAATGCCGACCAGCGCAAATACGTGATCGCGGTGCCTGCCGAGGGCGAACGGGTGATCCGCGTCACCTACGAAACGCGTTACTGAGGCCCGGCCGATGCGGCTGGCCGCACAGTGGATGCTGGGCGTAGCGGTGATCGCCGCGCCCGTTGCTGCCCAGACCCTTGCGCAAGCGGGGGTGCAGATGGGGCCGCGCGAAGTGGTGGACGCCTCGGCGCCCAATGACCTGTCGGTGACGATCTACCGCGATCCCGACCGCGCCGCCGACGCGCCGCTCCAGCGCGCCAACCCGCAAGGGATGGCGATGATCAGCGAGACCCGCCGCGTCACGCTCCCCAAGGGCGAATCCACGATCCGCTTCGAGGGCGTCGCCGAAGGCATGGTCGGCGTCTCGGCGATCGTAACCGGCCTGCCCGGCGGCACCATCGAGAAGAACCGCAACGCCGAGCTGCTCTCGCCGGCCGCGCTGGTCAACGGCACGCTCGGCAACCGCGTCACCGTCACCCGCACCAACCCCGCGACCGGCGAGGCCAAGGCCGAGCAAGCAATCGTCCGCACCCGCGCCGATGGCGGGCTGGTGCTCGAAACGTCGCAGGGCTTCGAGGCGGTGCGGTGCGCGGGCCTGCCTGAAAAGCTGACCTTCGACCGCATCCCCAAGGGGCTCTCGGCCAGCCCCGTATTCTCGGTCGACACCCGTTCGGACGCGGGCGGCACCTACGACGTGACGCTCACCTACCTCGCCTGGGGCTTCGACTGGCAGGCGAACTATGTGGCCACCTTGCTGGAGAAGCCTGCGGGCAAGGCGGCGTCGGGTGAATTCCCGCTGCACCTCTTAAGCTGGCTGACGCTGGTCAACGACAACGGGCAGAGCTTCGACAATGCCAAGCTCCAGATCGTCGCGGGCAGGCTCAACGTGGAGAGCGATTACGAGGGGCTCGCCGACCCGCCAACGGCCCAGCCGCTGCGGCTGTCGTGCTATCCGCTGGGCAGCACCGCCGAGGGCACGGATATCGACGAGTTCATGCCGGAACCCGGGTATGGAATGCCAATGGCCGCCCCGCCGCCTCCGCCTGCTCCGGTGATGATGGCGCGGGCCGAAGCGATCTCCGTCACCGGATCGCGGATGAAGGCCAACGATGTCATGACCGCCAAGGAGGAGAACCTTGGCGATCTCAAGCTGTTCCGCGTGCCCGCCCGCGTCGACGTTTCGGCCAAGGGGATGAAGCAGGTCGCCTTCCTCAACAAGGACGCGGTCAAGGCGCGCTATCTCTATCAGGCGGCGTGCGATCCCTATTCGTGGATCGATGACGTGCGCCAGCAACCCAATCCTGCCGGCATGCTGCTGGTTACCAAGAACGAGGAAGCCAAGGGCCTCGGCGTCGCCCTGCCGCAGGGCGCGATGACGATCTACGAGCCGACGGGACGGGGTGACCAGCTGGCGGGCAAGACCAGCCTGCGTGATTATGCCCGCGGGCAGGACATGGAGCTGGAACTGGGCGCCAGCCGGCAGGTTTTCGCCCGCTGCGCCGCGGTCGCTCCGGCGGGCAGCCCGCGCAAGGGCGTGGATACGCGCCAGTGGACCGCGATGCGCGCGGAGCTGACCAACGCCAATCCCCACGCCATCACGCTGCGGCTGCAACTGGGCTGGGCAGGGCAGCGGGAAATCCGCTTCCCGGGCAAGAAGGTGGTCGTGAAGAACGGCTACCAGACGGTCGAGGTGATCATTCCCGCCAACCAGTCGCGCAGCTTCGACTGGCAATTGCGCGACGCAGGCAGATAGGGCTGCGCGCGTAGGGAAGGGCGCCGGGCGCCGCGCGAAAAAATTTTCGTTCCCTACTTGTTCCATGAGAACAAACGCGATACATAGCTCCTACAGGGGTGGGAAACTGTTCCCCGCCCCTAGGCAAGACAAGGAGCGCGTGCGATGGCTACCCAATTGAAATTGGTGGAAGAGGACAAGAAGGCCGTGGACCGTCAGAAGGCTCTGGAAGCCGCGCTCGCACAGATTGATCGTGCCTTCGGCAAGGGCTCGGCAATGAAGCTGGGCTCGAAGGAAACGATGCAGGTCGAATCCATTTCGACCGGCTCGCTCGGGCTCGACATTGCGCTCGGCATCGGCGGCCTGCCGCGCGGCCGGGTGATTGAAATCTACGGGCCGGAAAGCTCGGGCAAGACCACGCTGGCGCTGCACGTCATTGCCGAAGCGCAGAAGAATGGCGGCACAGCGGCCTTCGTGGACGCGGAACACGCGCTCGACCCGGTGTATGCCAAGGCGCTCGGCGTCGACATTGACGAGCTGATCGTCTCGCAGCCCGATACCGGCGAACAGGCGCTCGAAATCGTCGACACGCTGGTCCGCTCCAACGCGATCGATGTGCTGGTGGTCGATTCGGTCGCGGCGCTGGTGCCCCGCGCGGAAATCGAAGGCGAGATGGGCGATTCGCATGTCGGCCTTCAGGCGCGTCTGATGTCGCAGAGCTTGCGCAAGCTGACCGGCTCGATCAGCCGCTCGCGCTGCATGGTGATCTTCATCAACCAGCTGCGCATGAAGATCGGCGTGATGTACGGTAACCCCGAAACCACCACCGGCGGCAACGCGCTGAAGTTCTACGCCTCGGTCCGTCTCGACATCCGCCGCACCGGCCAGATCAAGGACCGCGACGAAATCACCGGCAACGCGACCCGCGTGAAGGTGGTGAAGAACAAGGTCGCGCCGCCGTTCAAGCAGGTCGAATTCGACATCATGTACGGCGAAGGCATCTCCAAGATCGGCGAGATTATCGATCTCGGGGTCAAGGCCGGCCTCGTCGAGAAGTCGGGCAGCTGGTTCTCCTACGATTCGATCCGGATCGGGCAGGGCCGCGAGAACGCCAAGACGTACCTCAAGGAAAATCCCGAAGTATGCGACCGCTTGGAAGCTGCGATCCGCAGCCGCACCGATCAGGTCGCCGGGGAGATGATGGCCGGGCCGGACGCGGACTCGGACGACTGATCCCCAAGCGGGCGCTTGCCGGGAGTGTCCTCTCCCGGCTGTCCCCCGCGCCCGGACAAGCGGAACGCCGGCTTGCGACTCCCCCAGGTCGCAGGTCGGCTTTTCGCATTTTGGGGCGCCCGGCAAAAATCAGCGCGTTTTAGACCCCATCTTGGGTACTTCCAGACCCCCTCTTGATCGGTCTAGACCCCCATCAGGCCCCTGTTAGACCCCCTCCAGAACAGGCTTTTTCGCGCTCCATTGCGAAATCCCCGCGCTTTGCCTAACTGCACGCCATGACCTCGACGAACGACATCCGCCGCTCCTTCCTCGATTACTTCAGTAGGAATGGCCACACCGCCACGCCGAGCGCGCCGCTCGTGCCCTACAACGACCCGACGTTGATGTTCGTCAACGCCGGGATGGTGCCGTTCAAAAACGTCTTCACCGGGCTCGAAACCCCCGCCTCCCCCCGCGCAGCATCCTCGCAAAAATGCGTCCGGGCCGGCGGCAAGCACAACGACCTCGACAACGTCGGCTACACCGCGCGGCACCACACATTCTTTGAAATGCTTGGGAATTTTTCCTTCGGCGACTACTTCAAGGAGCAGGCGATCGAGCACGCTTGGACCCTCCTCACCAAGGAGTGGGGCATCCCCAAGGACCGCCTGACTGTCACCGTATATCATACAGACGACGAAGCAGCGGCCCTCTGGAAGCGCATCGCGGGCCTTCCCGAAGAGCGCATCATCCGGATCAGCACCAACGACAACTTCTGGTCGATGGGCGACACCGGCCCCTGCGGCCCCTGCTCCGAGATCTTCTACGACCACGGCGACCACATCTTCGGCGGGCCTCCGGGCAGCCCCGACGAAGACGGCGACCGCTTCGTCGAGATCTGGAATCTCGTTTTCATGCAATATGATCAGCAGGCCGACGGCACCCGCCGCGATCTGCCGAAGCCCTCGATCGACACCGGCATGGGCATCGAGCGCGTCGCTGCCGTGCTTCAGGGCGTGCATGACAACTACGACACCGACACTTTCAAGGCGTTGATTTCGGCGTCGGAATCGCTGACCGGCGTTGCCGCCCAAGGCGAAAGCGCCGCCTCGCACCGGGTCATTGCCGACCACCTGCGCTCGACCAGCTTCCTGATGGCGGATGGCGTGCTCCCCTCGAATGAAGGCCGGGGCTACGTCCTGCGCCGGATCATGCGCCGCGCCATGCGCCACGCGCACCTCCTCGGCGCCGCCGAGCCGTTGATGCATCGCCTCGTCCCCGCACTCGTCGGTGAGATGGGGCAGGCTTACCCCGAACTTGTGCGCGGGCAGGCGCTGATCCAGGAAGTGCTCGAACGCGAGGAAACCCAGTTCCGCCGCACCCTCGACAAGGGCCTGAAACTGCTCGACGAAGCCACGGGAGACCTTGCGACCGGCGGCGAGCTCGATGGAGAAATCGCCTTCCGCCTCTACGACACATACGGCTTCCCTTACGACCTCACCGAAGACGCCCTACGCGCTCGCGGCATCGGCGTGGACAAGCCCGGCTTCGATGCCGCGATGGCCCGCCAGAAAGCCGCCGCACGCGCGGCATGGAAGGGCTCGGGTGATGCCGCCTCGGGCGAAGTCTGGTTCGATATTGCCGAGCGCGAAGGTGCGACCGAGTTCACCGGCTATGCCTCCACCGGCGGCGAAGGCCGGGTTGTGGCCATCGTCAAGGGTGGGGCCGAAGTTGCAAATGCTTCAGCGGGCGACGAGGTAGTCATCCTCACCAACCAGACGCCCTTCTACGGCGAGAGCGGCGGCCAGACTGGCGACGCCGGATCGATGGCGAGCATCTCCGGCCTTAAAGCGCATGTAACAGACACGTCCAAGCCGCTCGGCCGCCTTCACGCGCATCAGGTTCGCATCGACGCAGGCGAAGTTGCCGTGGGCGATACCGTGGAACTCAAGGTCGATGGCGAGCGCCGCGACCGCATCAGGGCGAACCACTCGGCGACCCACCTTGCCCACGCCGCGCTCCGTAACCGCCTGGGCGGGCACGTGACGCAGAAGGGCTCGATGGTCGCAGAAGACCGGCTACGTTTCGACTTCTCGCACCCTGTGGCATTGACCCCTGCGGACATCGCCGCAGTCGAGGCCGAGGTAAACGCGGAAATCCGCGCCAACGAAACGGTCAGCACCCGCTTGATGACCCCCGACGATGCGGTCGCTGCGGGCGCGCTGGCGCTGTTCGGCGAGAAGTACGGCGAAGAAGTGCGCGTGCTCTCGATGGGCCGCGCGGGCGGGGAAGGGCGCAACTACTCGGTCGAGCTGTGCGGCGGCACCCACGTGAACGCGACCGGCGATATCGGCATCTTCCGGATCGTCTCGGAAAGCGCTGTTTCATCGGGCGTGCGACGGATCGAAGCGATGACCGGCGAGGGCGCACGGCAATGGCTGGTCGGGCGCGAGGAAGCGCTGAAGGCCGCAGCAAGCGTAATTCGCGCCACGCCGGAAGAAGTGCCGGTGCGCCTCGCCGCGCTGCTCGACGAGCGCAAGCGGCTCGAAAAGGAACTGGCCGAGGCTAGGAAGGCCCTCGCGCTGGGCGGTGGCGGCCCGGGCGGCGGCGCGGCTGCCGAAGACGAGACTGTCGCGGGTGTGACGTTCAGCGGCCAAATTCTGGACGGGCTCGACCCCAAGGATCTGCGCCCCCTGCTCGATGCGGCCAAGCAACGCATCGGATCAGGCGTCGCTGCGATTATCGCGGTGAATGACGGCAAGGCGAGCATTGCTGCAGCGGTCACGGACGACCTCACGGCGCGGTTCAGCGCGGTCGACCTCGTGCGCGCGGGCGTCGAGGCGCTCGGTGGCAAGGGCGGCGGTGGGCGACCGGACATGGCGCAGGGCGGAGGGCCGGATGGCAGCAAGGCGGCAGAAGCTTTGGCGGCGGTGAGGGCTGTGCTGGGAGCTTAAGCCTCGCGCTCGCGCAATGTTGTGGTCTTCAGTCGCGGCTTCTCGCTGAGGCCTCCGTCTCGCTCCAGCTGCTCGCGAAATTCGTCGCGCTTGGCGTGGATCGAGGCGATCACGGGGCCCATTGCGACGCCGATATCGACAAGAACGGCTTCCGATAGTTGCAGGGAGCTTTCCAGTGTTTCGGGAACGGCATGGCTGGCGCCTGCGCGATACATAGCGGCGGCGTGGTCCGTGTCGCGCGCGCGGGCGACGATCAAAAGGTCGGGATAGGTCTGGCGCAGCTTGGTGACGAGACGCTGGGCGAGCACCGGCTCGTCCATCGTCAACACCACAGCCGGCGCGCGCTCCGCCCCAAGCCGCGACAGTGTGTCACTCCTTCCGGCATCGCCGAAGGTGGCGCGGTAACGGTCACGCTTGGCGGCGGCGACCAGATCGGGGTTTGAATCGATCATCACATAGGGCTTGCCGTGGGTCTGCATCATGTCCGCGACGAGCCTTCCGACGCGCCCGCCGCCGACGATGATTGTGCGCGCCTCCTCACTGTCGTCATCGTCCTGCGCCAGCGCTACACTGTCGACCCGCCGGGCGATCACTTCGCCAAGGCGCGCGAGCAGAGGCGTGATGGTGAGGCCGATTGCGGTGACGGTCTGCCAGAAGCGCGCGGTTTCCGTGTCGAGCACCAAGGCACTGGTGGCGGCCGCTAGCACGATCAGGGTGGTCTCGGACGGCGATGCCATGAGCAGACCGGTCTCCGCGGCAGTGCCGCGCCGCGCGCCCATCAGTCGCAGCAGGATGCCGGTGACCAGCGCCTTGAACACCACCACACCCACCACCGCGATCGCGATGGGGCCGATCTGGTTTGCGATCTCTGCCAGGTTGATGCTCATGCCGACGGTGATCAGGAAGACCCCCAGAGCGAGGCCCTTGAAGGGCTCCATTATCAGTTCGACTTCGGTGTGATACTCGGTCTCGGCAATCAGCAGGCCGGCGATCAGCGCGCCCACAATGGGTGAGAGGCCGACCAGCGCCGTGGCGAGGCTCGCGCCGATCACCACCAGCAGAGAGGCGGCAAGGAACAGCTCGGGGCTTTTGGTGCGCGCGGCCTGGGCGAACAGGCGGGGGAGGGCGAAGCGGCCGACGACCAGCAGCACTGCAATCACCAAGCCGCCTTGCCACAAGGTCTGGATGATGCCGCCCCAACCTTCGTCGGCTGCATTGGGGGCCAATGCGCCGAGGACGAAGATGATCGGCACAATCATGATGTCCTCGAAGAGCAGCATCGAGAGCGCTGCTCGGCCCACCGGTGAGCGGGTGCCCGAGATCGGCAGAACGATTGCGGTCGAGGAGAAGGCCAGCGCAAAGCCGAGCGCCAGCGCCGCGGCCGTGTTCATGGTTCCGACCAGCCCCAGAAATAGCGCAAGGGCGCCACCGCTGAGGATCACTTCTAGCGCGCCAAGCCCGAACACCAGGCGGCGCATTTGCCAAAGGCGGTTGAATGAGAGTTCGAGACCGATCGCGAACAGCAGCAACACAATGCCGAAGTCGGCGAACGGCGCAAGACCGTCCGGGTTGCTGATCGTGACGTGGTAGAGCCAGGGTATTCGCTCGACCAGCGAGCCGAGGCCATAGGGGCCGACCAGTACCCCGATGAGGATGAACCCGATAATCGGGGTGATCCGGAACCGCGCGAAGACCGGGATCACGATCCCCGCCGCGCCAAGGATCACGAGCGCATCGGAGAGGAAGGGAGAGAGGGTCAGTTCACCGGCCACGTCATAGGCTTAACGAGGCGGGGCGGGGCTGTCACCCTTCGCACGGGCAATAAAAAGCCGGGCGAACGTCAGGTCCGCCCGGCTTGTCGTGTTGGTGTCGAAGGGCCGATCAGGCGTTTGCCATTTCCTTTTCGAGGTTCTGGACGATTGTCTCGAAGAACTGCTCGGTGGTCTGCCATGCCTGGCCGGGGCCGATCAGCAGCGCGAGGTCCTTGGTCATGTGACCCTTCTCGACGGTCTGGATGCAGACCCGCTCGAGCGTCTCGGCAAATTTGACCACCTCGGGGGTGTTGTCGAACTTGCCGCGATACATGAGGCCGCGGGTCCAGGCGAAGATCGACGCGATCGGGTTGGTCGAGGTCGACTTGCCCTGCTGGTGCTGGCGGTAGTGCCGGGTGACGGTGCCGTGGGCCGCTTCGGCCTCGACAGTCTTGCCATCGGGGCTGAGCAGAACGGAAGTCATCAGGCCGAGCGAGCCGAAGCCCTGCGCCACCGTGTCGGACTGCACGTCGCCGTCATAGTTCTTGCACGCCCACACGAACTTGCCCGACCACTTGAGCGCCGAGGCGACCATGTCGTCGATCAGGCGATGTTCGTAGACCATGCCCTTTTCCTTGAACTTCTCGGCAAAGCCTTCGTTGTCGAAGACTTCCTGGAACAGGTCCTTGAAGCGCCCGTCATAGGCCTTGAGGATGGTGTTCTTGGTCGAGAGGTACACCGGCCAGCCGAGGTTGAGGCCGTAGTTGAAGCTGGCGCGGGCGAAGTCGCGGATCGAATCGTCAAGGTTGTACATCGCCATCGCCACGCCAGCGCTCGGGAAGTCGAACACATCGAGGTCGATCTTGGTGCCATCTTCGCCATCGAACACCAGCCGAAGCTTGCCGGGGCCGGGGATCAGGGTGTCGGTCGCCTTGTACTGGTCGCCGAAGGCATGACGGCCGACCACGATGGGATCGGTCCAGCCCGGCACGAGGCGCGGGACGTTGTCGATTACGATCGGCTCGCGGAAGACCACGCCGCCCAGGATGTTGCGGATCGTGCCGTTGGGGCTCTTCCACATCTTCTTGAGGCCGAATTCCTCGACGCGCTGTTCGTCGGGAGTGATCGTCGCGCACTTCACGCCGACGCCGTATTGCTTGATCGCGTTCGCGGAATCGACCGTCACCTGATCGTCGGTCGCGTCGCGGTTCTCGATCGAGAGGTCGTAATACTTCAGGTCGATGTCGAGATAGGGCAGGATCAGCCTTTCGCGGATCCACTGCCAGATGATGCGGGTCATCTCGTCGCCGTCAAGCTCGACGACGGGGTTGGCGACTTTGATTTTCTGCATGCGATTTGCCCTATCCTTCTGCCCCCTTACGCGAGGAGGCCGTTTTAGATGACAGGAAGCTGTTCGGTGCCCGTCCAAGGCCCAAAGATCCCGCGCGGGCTTTAGCAGAGGAGGGCACGCTTGCAAGCGCAGGGGTTGCAAATGAAACGCAACATCCGTTGCGCAGGCTGCAGGCACAAAAAAGCCCGCCGAACGGGGCGGGCTGTCTTGGATTTGCCGATGGTGGGCGTAGCAAGGATTGAACTTGCGACCCCTACGATGTCAACATAGTGCTCTACCACTGAGCTATACGCCCGCACCATCGGTCGGCGCCCTTCCGAGCGCAAAGCGGCCCTTTATCGCAGCCCTTGGGAAGGTGCAAGCGATTCGAACCGGAACCTTACTTGGCCCGCGCTTCGCCCGCTTCTTCGAACACCCGCTCCACTTCGAGCACCAGATCGCGCAGGTGGAAAGGCTTCGACAGCACCTTGGCGGCTGGCTGTTCGCGGCTGGCGCGGAGGCTGACCGCGGCAAAGCCGGTAATGAACATCACCTTGGTGCGCGGAGAGATTTCCGCACAACGCTGGGCAAGCTCGATCCCGTCCATTTCGGGCATGACGATGTCCGAAAGAAGCAGGTCGAAGTCGCCCGTCTCGAGCAGCGGCACGGCGTCGGTCCCGCGATCGACGGCGCTCACCTCGTAGCCGGCATTGACCAGCGCCCGTTCAAGATAGGCGCGCATCGCGTCCTCGTCTTCGGCGAGCAGGATGCGGTGGGTACGTGTCGCTGTCATGCTGCGTGTGTTAGCAGACCCGGCTTAAGAAATCTTTGTGCGCGCGACGGATCGAATCCGGGATGGAGCGAATTGCGAGACAGGCAGCTTCGCGATGCTTTGCATGAGCCTTTGACAGGCCCTGCCAAACCCGCCAGCAAGGTTCGCAAATGTCACCGCCCGCCCGCTCCTCCCGGCCCGGTCCCACCCCCGTCCGCGCGACCGTCAGCGGCGGCCATGTGCCGGGTCTCGGGGACGCACCAGCCTTCACTCTGACGAACCCTCCACGCCTGCATCTGCCAGTGCTGGTCGCAGTGCCGCATGCGGGGCGCTCCTATCCGCAAGCCGTGACCGCGCGGATGCGCGACCCGGATCTTGCCCAGTTGCGTCTCGAAGATCGCCACGCCGATCGACTAGGAATAGCGGTCGCGCGGGAGACCGGAGCGACGCTGCTGCTCGCCCATGCGCCGCGCGCGCTGCTCGATCTCAACCGTGCCGAAGACGATATCGACTGGGACATGATCGAGGGCGGACGCCCTGATGGCCTCGCACCCTCAGAGCCTGCGCAGCGCAGCAATGCCCGCGCCCGCAGTGGCCTCGGGCTCGTGCCGCGGCGCCTGCCCGGGTCGGGCGAAATCTGGCGAGGACGGCTGGCTCCGGACGAGCTTTCCGCGCGGATCGAAGGTATCCACCGGGCCTATCACGCGGCACTCGCGGCGGAGCTGGCGCGCATCCGCGACGAGTGGGGCGCGGTTTTGCTGATCGACCTGCACTCAATGCCGCCGCTGCGTTCCGAGGGAGGGACCAGCGCGCCGGTGCTGGTGCTTGGCGACCGCTTCGGCGCTTCGTGTCACACTGGGCTGATGGGCCGCGCTCTCGCCCACCTCGAGAGCCGCGATGTGCTGGCGGCGCAAAACCGGCCCTATTCGGGCGGCTATGTGCTCGACCGTCACGGCGCCCCGCAAGCGGGCATCCACGCCATGCAGATCGAGGTGTGCCGCTCTACCTATCTCGATCGCCACCTCGCCGAACCGGCGCCGGGTCTGCCGGGGATCGCAACGATGCTCGCCGCGCTGGTTCGCGAACTTGGCGCGGAGACGGCCCTGCTCGGCGGGCACGAGGGCCTGCGGCAAGCGGCTGAGTAAGTTGGCTACAACGCAAAACGGGCAGGCAGCCAGCGGCTACCTGCCCGTCATGTCATATGAACCGGCCGGAGCGTTGCTGCCCCGGCGCGGTTGATCAGTTCAGCGCGGGGGCCGGAGCACCGTCAGCGGTCATCGGAACCTTGCCCTGCGACATCTGGCGCTCGAAGATATTGCGCATCAGGTTGAGCGAGAAGAGGTGGGCGTAGATCAGCATCAGCATGCCGTTCTTGGCGAGTTCCTCAACCGTCGTGGCCGGAAGCTCGCGCAGCTTGTTCTCGTCGACCATGCGGAAGCCGCGGTAGATGAACGGCGTTTCGGGCATGTCGTTGCGGGTGATCGCGATTTCGCCGTCCATCAGGATGTCGAGCTTGGCAAGCTCGTCCATGAACAGCTTGGTGCGCTGACCAGCTTCTTCGAAGCGACGGCAGAATTCGAGCACGCCATTAGTGTACTCGGTCGGCTGGCCGGCCTCGTCGAACAGCTCCATGCCTTCCTTGTCGGCGCCGAGCATGCCCGCAGTCGGGTCGAAGCACAGCGACATGTCGTCGTTGTCCTGCTGGAGCTTGGCGAGGATGAAGGGATAGCGGCGCGCATATGCAGGCAGGTAGACCACCTCGGCAACCAGGTTGTCTGCGCCGATGAAGGTGTTGACGCCTTCGTTGAGGCCGAACAGCGCGATCGGCAGCGGGTTGTCACCGGCGGTGAAGACGATCGGGTAATCGCGCTGCGCGTCAACGAATTCATCCGAGGTCAGCGGGATCGCGTGGGTCTCGGCGAGATAGGCCGCGCTGTCGAGCGCGCCTGCCTTCCAGGTCGCGTGGTCGCGGCTGTTAACGGGCAGAAGGTCCTTGTAGAACAGCGGAAGTTGGGGTTGCGGCGCGCTGGCCATGACGACGTCTCCGGTAAGCTGTAGTGAAAGATCCCCTCAGCGGAAGAACGCATTGCCCCGCCGAAAGCGCGGCCCTTAGGCGCTTGGCTCGCCGCGTGCAAGCGCGCGAGGTCAGTCGCGTGGGACGGTTTGCAACAGTTTCCCCGGATTGAGCAGATTGGCAGGATCAAGCGCCTGCTTGACCTGCTTCATCACCGCCAATGCAACCGGATCGTGGAGGCGGGCAAGCTCGTCCGCCTTCATCTGTCCGATCCCGTGTTCGGCGCTAATCGAGCCACCCCATCGGGTGACGAGATCGTGGACGCGCGCGCTTACCGTCTTGCCTTCGGTTTCCTCCCAAACGCCCCTGACTGCGCCTGCGGGAGCGAGCACATGGAAGTGGACATTGCCATCGCCGAGATGGCCGAAGGCGACGGCGCGGGTACCGGGAAAATCGCGCTCGACGTCCGGCACGGCGACAAGGATGAATTCGGGCATCCGTTCGACCGGTACCGAGATGTCGTGCTGCATCGCCGGGCCGATCGCGCGCTCGGCAGCAGAGATGCCGTCGCGCAATTGCCAGAAGGCTTCGGCCTGCGTGTCGTTGGCAGCGATCACCGCGTCCGCGACGAGTCCATCCTCCATCGCCTCGGCCAATGCGGTCTCCATGACCTCGCGAAGTGCAGCGCTGTCTTGCGACGGCGAGACGCATTCGATCAGCGCATTCCAGGCATGCCGCTCTGTAAGCGGCGCGCGCGCTTGCGGCTGGTGCGCCAGGACGGAGTCGAGGCAATGGGCCGGCACCACCTCGAAGCCTTCGAGCGCATCGCCGAGCGCACGCTCCATTCGTCCCAGAAGAGTGCGCGCCTCGACGATCCCGCCAAGGCCCACCCATGCGGTGGCGCGGCCGGTCGCAGCGGGGAGCAGTCGCAGAGTCGCGGCCGTGACGATCCCGAGCGTCCCTTCGGAGCCGATCAGCAGCTGCTTGAGGTCGAAACCGCGATTGTCCTTCTTGAGCGGGGTCATGAGATCGAGCACCTGCCCGTCTGCCAGCACCGCCTCCAGCCCCAGCACCTGCGCGCGCATCGTGCCGTGACGCAACACCTGCGTGCCTCCGGCATTGGTGGAAATCAGCCCGCCGATGGTCGCCGAACCCTTGCCGCCGAGCGTGAGCGGGAAACGCATTCCGGCTGCCTCGGCGGCCTCGTGCAGGTTCTGGAGAATCACGCCTGCCTCGCACACCACCTGGCCGCCTTCAGCCGAGAGACTGCGAACGGCGTTCATACGGCGCAGCGAGAGGATGATCGCATCACCGCTCGCATCGGGCGTGGCGCCGCCGGCCATGCCGCTGTTGCCGCCCTGAGGGACGATCGGCACGCCGTGCGCGGCGCACAGCTTTACCAGCGCGGCGACTTCGGGGGTGGAGGCAGGAGAGGCCAGCGCCAGAGCCCGGCCCGTATAGCGCCCGCGCCAGTCTGTCAGCCAAGCGTCCATCCGGTCGGGGTCGGTAGTGAGGCCGCGTGTCCCCAACAGCGCGCCGGCCGCGTCAAGAAACGAGCGTGTTTCGGTCGGGGCGATAGGTGGGGGCGGGGCAGTGCGGTTCATTGTTGCCTCCATGCCACAGTTCTTGCCGAAATTGCCAATCCTTTGGACACCCTCTGTGCGGCAGTTAAGCCACGGTTCAATTGCTCATGCTACCGCGAACCACATGGCCCGCCGGCATCCGGCATGGCCCTCAAATCCAACGACCCGGCCGCCCCCGAGGAGAGATATTCCCCGCCCATGCACAGCCTGCTTGCCCTTGCTGCGCCGCTCGCGTTCATGCTGCCGTTAATGGCGGATGCGACGGGCGTGTCGGACGAGGGAAATCTGGCGGAAGGCTCTGGCGAGCAGTGCGACGCGGCTGCTGCAGCGGGGCAGGGCCCGGACGAACAGATGCTGTTCAATCCCCTGTCCGCGATGCGCCAGTCGTCGGTCGTCCAGCAGATCCGGATCGAGCAACGGGTGGTGATCCGCATAACGCCGCAGCCACCTGCCGCGCGCCAGAGCCTGATGGCCGACGTGCCGCAGAGCGCGCCCACGACCCGTTTTGAGGAGCGCGGCAAGGAAAAGTGCGTTCCGCTCGAGGATATTGCAGGCGTGCAGACCGGCAGCGGCAACCGCCTCGTGCTGTTCCTGCGGGACCGGCGAATGCTCTCGGTCAACCTCGAAAAATCGTGCCGGGCCCGTGACTTCTACTCGGGCTTCTACGTTGAAAAGAGCAAAGACGGCCGCCTCTGCGTGTCGCGCGACAAGCTCCAGTCGCGCACCGGCGCGAGCTGCGCGGTCGAGGTGATGCGCCAGCTCGTCGAAGTGCGCAGCTGAACCTGCGCGCCCTCGGGCGCGTTTCCTTGACTTTTGCGGCCATTTGCGGGAAAGGCGCGGCAGCCTGACGCGGCGCTTTCGCGCACGGCGGACCAGCAATCCCGGCAGCAACCCTGCCCGCTATTCTCGGACAACACACACCTGATGACTTTCGCCGATCTCGGCCTTTCGCCCGAATTGCTCAAAGCCGTGGAAGACGCGGGCTATACCGTGCCGACCGCGATCCAGGCGCAGGCGATCCCGACCGTGCTGATGATGAAGGACCTCATCGGCATCGCACAGACGGGCACGGGCAAGACCGCGAGCTTCGTGCTCCCGATGATCGACGTGATGGCTGCAGGTCGCCGCCGCGCGCTGATGCCGCGTTCGCTGATCCTCGAGCCGACGCGCGAACTGGCTGCGCAGGTCGCCGAGAACTTCGAGAAATACGGCAAGAACCACGATCTCAAGATGGCGCTTCTGATCGGTGGCGTTCAGATGGGTGACCAGCTCAAGGCGCTGTCGGACGGTGTTGATGTGCTGATCGCGACTCCGGGCCGCCTGATGGATCTGTTCGAGCGCGGCAAGATCATGCTCAACGGCTGCGAGCTGCTGGTCATCGACGAGGCCGACCGGATGCTCGATATGGGCTTCATTCCCGACATCGAGTTCATCTGCTCCAAGCTTCCCGAAACGCGCCAGACCATGCTCTTCTCGGCGACCATGCCGCCGCCGATCGAGAAGCTGGCTAAGAAGTTCCTCACCAATCCCAAGCGCATCGAAGTGAGCCGCGCAGCTTCGACCAATGCCGACATCACCGCCTTCAAGGTGCCGGTTAAGTCCCGTTCGAAGAAGGACACGCTGCGCTGGTTCCTCGAGAACGATCTCGTCGAAAACGCGATCATCTTCGCCAATCGCAAGACCACGGTGCGCGAGCTCAACCAGAGCCTCGCCCGCTTCGGCTTCCGGTCGAGCGAGATCCATGGCGACATGGACCAGTCGAGCCGGATCAAGGAGCTCGACCGCTTCAAGGCGGGCGAGGTCAACATCCTTGTTGCCTCGGACGTCGCCGCGCGCGGCCTCGACATCAAGGGCGTCTCGCACGTCTTCAACTACGACACCCCGTGGCACCCCGACGATTACGTGCACCGCATCGGCCGCACCGGCCGCGCCGGCGCCAAGGGCCGGGCCTTCACCTTCGTCTCTGAAGAAGACGCCGAGGCTATCTCCAACGTCGAAAAGCTGACCGGTAGCCCGATCAAGGTGTTCGGCAAGGACGACGTGCGCGTCGACCTCAGCGAAGCGATCGCCAAGGCTGAAGCCGCCAAGCCGGCCCGCGCTGAGGAAGCCGAAGAGCGCGAAGAGCGTCCGGCGAGAAAGCCGCGCCGGGCCCGCGAGGACCGTGAAGAGCCCGCCGCACGCACCGAGCGTCCCGAGCGCGAAGATCGCCCCGAGCGCGAAGACCGTCCCGAGCGTGAGGAACGCAAGCCGCGCCGCGAGCGGGATGCACCGCGCACCGACCGCGTCACTGCCAGCGAAGAGCGCAAGCCCCGCCGTCGCAACGAGGACGATGAACCCACGAAGCCCGGCGAGTGGAATGGCCCGGTGCCCGGCTTCCTGGGCCTCTCCGCGCTCTGACGCCCGCGCGATGCAGGAGTTCGATTACGCCGTCACACTCTTCGGACTGCTGCTCGGCCTCGCACTGACCGAGGCTTTGGCTGGTCTCGCCCGCGCGCTCAAGTCGCGCCATCACGTCCGCATCGGCTGGTCGACCGCGCTGCTTGGCATCCTCGTCGCCTGCGATGTCGTCACCTTCTGGTTGTTCGGCTGGCAGATGCGAACGCAGATAACCGCGACCTGGCCGATGATGTTCGGAGGCTTCCTCGTGACCGGCATCTATTACGTTGCCGCTTCACTGATCTTCCCTGAGAGCGCAGACGAGGACCACGAGGCGCATTTTGCCGCCAATTATCGGCTGGTTCTGGCCGGGGTGCTGGTCTGCAACGGAGCGCTGTTCGCTTGGGTGGCGAGCATCGTCGGCCCCGACAACCTCTTTGGCTTGCGCCAGATCGTAATCAGCTGGTCTCTTTGGCCGGTGGGCCTAGTTGCGATGTTCGCTAACGACCGCCGCGTGGTGCATGGCTGCATGGTCTGGCTGATTGCGCTGTACCCGCTATCGTTGGTCTGGACCTGACGCCTCGGGAAAAGCGGCCGGTTTACGAATTCTTGGCGGTTGCCCTGTTATTGCGCGCGGGTGATCGACACCATCATCCAGAACCTCAAGGGTGACCTCACCCAGCTCGCGCAGCTCGCATTGCTGTTCGCGGCGCTCGCTATCGGCACCAAGCGCGATGCGCTCGTCGATGCTCTCCACCGCGCGCGTCCCGAGATGGTTACGAACGTGGCGCTGCTGCTGACCAACGCCGCCATCGTCGTGCCGCTGGTGGGCATACCGGTGATGACCGGAACCTCGCTGATCCCCCGCGCCGATGTGCTGGTGGCCTTCTGGGCCGGGCTGCCCGGCGCAGTCTCGGTGATTGCCGGTATTTTGCTGATCGACCTTGCCGCCTATTGGCGTCACCGCGGCGAGCACGCGCGTGCCCTCTGGCCTATTCACGCTGTCCATCACGCCGACGAGGCGATGAACTGGCTGAGCGTGCGCCGCAAGCACCCGCTTGGCGAGGTGCTGGCGATGATCCTCGACAACCTGATCGTTATCTCGCTCGGACTGCCGTACTGGGCCATCGCGGTCGCGTTGCTGTTGCGCGCCTGGTGGGGATATTTCATCCACGCCGATGTTCCCTGGACGCTGGGCCCGCTCGGCAAGGTGCTGATCTCGCCCGCCGCGCACCGCCTCCATCACATCCGTGACGAGGAGCTGATGGGCGCCAATTACGGGAATACCGTCACCCTGTGGGACAAGCTGTTCGGCACCTATACCGACCCGGCGCCATACGTGAATTGCGAGACCGGCATTGCCGAGGGCACCCGCGATTATCTCGGTGAACTCGCTCGCCCGTTCGAGGCGCGCTACTGGCGCAAGCCCGAAGCACCGGTATCCGAGCAGCCTGCGAACTGACGCGGCCTGAACCTCAGCCCACCACCGTCACGAAACTGTCGAGTACGCGCTTTTCGCCGGCGTCCTCGAACAGGATCGTGAGCTTGTTGCCCTCCTGATCGATCACGCACCCCGTGCCGAATTTGGTGTGCGTGACCATCGCGCCGATCGCGATGTCCGAGCGTGCGGGAGCGGCAAAGCTTGCGGCGGAACGCGTGTTCTCGCGGATGCGGACGGGCGTCGCGTCGTATCCGCCGGCAATCGCGCGCTGCCATCCTGGGCCGCGCTGCTGGGCGCGGTCGGGTCGGTCGCGCGCGACGTGGGCGAAGGGATCGTCCTGCTCGCTCCAGTTGGCCCGCCACAGCGAAGCGCCGCCGGTGAGGGTGGTCTCCTGCTCGATATGCTCGGCTGGAAGGTCGTCGATGAAACGCGAGGGAATAGAGCTCGTCCATTGGCCATAGATGCGTCGGTTGGCGGCGTGGAGGATCGTGCAGTGCCGCCGTGCGCGGGTAATCGCGACGTAGGCGAGGCGGCGCTCCTCCTCGAGGCTGGCGAGCCCGCCTTCGTCGATCGCGCGCTGCGAGGGGAACACGCCTTCCTCCCAGCCGACGCAGAACACGTTGTCGAACTCGAGGCCCTTGGCGGCGTGGATCGTCATGATCGTCACCGTCTCGCCGGCGTCCGAGCGGTCGTTGTCCATGACGAGGCTGACATGCTCGAGGAAATCGCCGAGCGTCTCGTATTCCTCCATCGCCCGCGCCAGTTCGGAGAGGTTCTCCGCGCGGCCCGCGCTTTCGGGCGAACGGTCGGCGGCGAGCATGGCGTTGTAGCCCGACTCTTCCATGACCAACCTGAGAAGGTCCGCTGGCGACAAGGTCTCGGAAGACTCGCGCCAAAACAGGAACTGTCGCATCAGCCCGCCGATGGTGATCGCGGTGCGCTTGGGCAGCTCGTCGCTATCGGCGAGTTGCAGCGCGGCCGCCGCCAGCGGCAACCCGGTGCGGCGCGCGTGGCTGTGCATCTGTTCGAGCGCCTTGGCGCCGAGCCCGCGCTTGGGCTGGTTGTGGATGCGCTCGAAGGCGAGGTCGTCCTGCGGCTGCGCGATCAGACGCAGGTAGGCGAGCGCATCGCGGATCTCGGCGCGCTCGTAAAAGCGGAAGCCGCCGATAATCCGGTAGTTGATGCCGATCTGGATGAAGCGGTCTTCGAACTCGCGGGTCTGGTACTGCGCCCGCACGAGGATAGCGACCTGGTCGAGCGCGGCGCCTTCGCGCTCCAGCCGCTCGATCGCCTCGCCGACGCGGCGCGCTTCCTCGGGCGCATCCCACACGCCGATCACCTTGACCTTCTCGCCGCCATTGACCTCGGTCCACAGGGTCTTGTCGTGGCGTTGCGAGTTGGCGCGGATGAGGCCCGATGCTGCGCCAAGGATGTGCGGGGTAGAGCGGTAGTTCTGTTCGAGCCTGATCACCTCGGCGCCGGGAAAATCCTTTTCGAAGCGCAGGATGTTGGCGACTTCTGCGCCGCGCCAGGAATAAATCGACTGGTCGTCATCGCCGACAACGCAAATGTTCTTGTGCCCTTGCGCGAGCAGCCTGAGCCACAGGTACTGGACCGCGTTGGTGTCCTGATACTCGTCCACCATGATGTAGCGGAAGCGGCGCTGGTAATCGGCTAGGATGTCGGGATGCTGCCGCAGGATGTTCAACATGTGCAGCATCAGATCGCCGAAGTCGCAGGCGTTGAGCTGCTTCAGCCGCTCCTGATATCGCCCGTAGAGCGCCGCCCCGCGGCCATTGGCGTAGGCCTCGTTTTCGGTCGCATCGAGATCGCCCGGGTTGAGGCCGCGGTTCTTCCAGCGGTCGATCAGTCCGGCAAGCTGGCGCGCGGGCCAGCGCTTTTCGTCGAGATCGGCCTCGGCGATCAGCTGCTTCAGCAGACGCAGCTGATCGTCGGTGTCGATGATCGTGTAATTGTGCTGCAGGCCGACCAGCTCGGCATGGCGGCGCAGCATCTTGGCGCAGATGGAGTGGAAGGTTCCCAGCCACGGCAGCCCCTCGGCCGCTGGCCCAAGGTGGTGCGTGACCCGCTCGCGCATTTCCTTCGCGGCCTTGTTGGTGAAGGTCACGCACAGGATTTGCGAAGGATAGGCGCGTCCCGTCGCCACAAGATGCGCAAGGCGCGAGGTGAGCGCGGCGGTCTTGCCCGTCCCGGCGCCCGCCAGCATCAGCACCGGCCCTTCCGTGGCGAGCACGGCGGCGCGCTGCGGCGGATTGAGCCGCGCCGCATAGGCGGGGACCGGGGGGGACTCGGTCGGGGAGGGCAGGTTGGTGCTCATGAGTTCATGCGAACAGGTAGGGAACAATTGACCAAGGGGCAAGCAACGACGCGCACCCTTGCTTATCGTTTGAGGCAGGCTTCTGAACCACCCGCCGCTTTTCTGCCTCAATTACCGTCCGGCGGTGGTTCGGGCGGGTTAACGTCGCAAGGGTGTGGTTGCCACCCAATCTCCCCGCTCCATAATTGGGGGGGTCAGGCCAGCAGGGGACTGAGCGGCCAGACAGATTGCGTTCGTGATGCTTGGGTTCAGCAATGATGGAGTTACCCATGCACAAGTCTTCAAAGAATTTCGCTCTCGCCGGTGCGGCCATGGCTTTGGCACTGGCTCCGGCGATGGCCGGGGCGCAGGATCAGACCATGCCCGGCAATGCGCCTCAGAACGCGCCGTCCAGCATGCCCCAGACCGGTCCGGGAACTACGCCGCCGACGGCCCCGACGCCGTCCACCGGCCCTGACTCGGGCACGCCGACCGAGGATACGGATACGCAGTCGACCGATACCACCACCACCGACTCGACCACGACGACCGACTCGACCACAAGCGCCGACACGACCGGAACTGCCGATGCCGTTGCGGTGCCGACAACGCCGGAAGCGAAGCAGGCGGCGGTCCAGACTTGGCCGGCCGAGACCCAGACCTACTACAAGTCGCTCACGCCCGAGCGTCAGGACATGTTCTGGGCATTGCAGGACAGCGACAAGGTTCGCCTGAGCAATATGCCGGAAGACCAGCGCGCGTCGGCTTGGACGCATATCGAAACGCAGATCAGCGCTTTGAAGAGTGCGCCGAACAACTAGGCCTCGTCATCACCCTCGGGTGAATCCGGGTCGGCGGCGGCGAGCCTCAGGAGACTGAGCTTGCCCTTGCCGACCCGGCGTTCGGCTTCGATATCGAGCCCCTTGATCGCTACGTCTTCCTTGGCAGACGTTTCAAGTGCGATCCATGTCTCCGGCCCAATCCAGCCGAGACGCAGCAACCGGTCAAGAGCCACTTCGCCCGTGCCTGAATTGTAGGGTGGGTCGGCAAGGATCAAGTCCAGCGGGCGGGTCGCGGCACGAAGTTGCGTGGCCGAGCTGGCCTCGACGCGGGTTTTAGTCTGCGCGCCTAGCGCGGTGATATTGGCGCGGATGACATCCAGCGCTGCGCGATCATTCTCCACGAACAGGCATTGCGCCGCTCCGCGTGACAAGGCCTCCAGCCCGAGCGCGCCCGAGCCTGCGAACAGGTCTGCGACCTGCAACCCCTCGAAATCACCGAGACGGCTGGTCAGCATCGCGAACAGGGTCTCGCGTGCACGGTCCGCCGTCGGGCGGGTCGCGTCGCCCTTGGGCGCGGCAAGTTTTCGCCCGCGCCATTCGCCAGCGATAATCCTCATTTGCGCGGCCCGCGCGGCGGTGCGTTGCGTGTGGGTGCGGGGCGTTTGCGCGAACCCGAGCCCGGTCCGGATCGCGGCTTGCCGGGCGCAACCCGGTCTTTGCGCGGGGCTCCGTCGGATCCAGCCAGTCCCCTGCGCGGCGCATTGGTCAGGGTCGAAGGCCCTTTGTGCGACACTGTCGCGGGGCCCGCAGGTCCTTTGCGGGGCGGCGACGCCGCTGCCGGGCCTCTGCGCGGTGCAGTGCTGCTTGCCGGTGCCTCAACGTCCTTGCGCGGGGCAGGGCGGGCGGAGGGGCCTTTGCGTGCCGGAGGGCGCGGGGGACGAGGGGTCTTTACGGGGGCGACTATCACGACCTTGTCCGCCTTCTTCACCCCGCCGCGCGGGATCGGTGTTCCGGTCATCTCGGAGATGAAGTGCGCCACCGGCTTGCCGGTCAATTCGACCGCCTGCCCGCGCGGCAGATCGCCGAGGTTGAAGGGGCCATATCCGGTGCGGATCAGACGGTTCACCTGGAGGCCGAGATATTCGAGCAAGCGGCGCACTTCGCGGTTCTCGCCCTCGGTGATGGTCATTTCGATCCACAGGTTGCGCCCCGAGCTGCGCTCGAGATTGGCGTCGATCGAGCCGTAGCGAACGCCGTCGATCTCGACCCCGTCCATCAGGTCCTCGAGCTGGCTCTGGGTCACCTCCCCGAACGCGCGGGCGCGGTAGGTGCGCGGCACCTTCGTGGCGGGGAGCTCCATCGTGCGCTTCAATCCGCCGTCATTGGTGAGGAGCAGCAGGCCTTCGGTGTTCAGATCGAGCCGGCCGACGGGCATCAGCCGCGGCGTGCCTTGGGGAAGCGCATTGCGCAGCGCGGTATAGATCGTCGCGCGGCCCGCCATATCGCGCTCGGCGGTGATGAGGCCGGTCGGCTTGTGGAACGCAAACAGCCGCGTGGCCTCGGCAGCGGCAACCGGATTGCCGTCCACCGTCACACCCTTAAGGCTGGACAGGATCGTCGCCGGAGTATCGAGCACCTTGCCATCGAGCGCCACGCGCCCGTCAGCGATCATCCGCTCGATCTCGCGGCGGCTGGCGACACCGGCACGGGCTAGCAGCTTGGCGATGCGGTCGCCCTCGGGGCGTGTTTCGGAGCGGGGGGGCAGGGTGGGCATGGGGGCGCGCCTAGAGCATTTCGTTCAGAATTGCGACCGGCCAAATGCCGGTCAACCCGCCGCCCGCAAGGCTTCGCTCACGATCTGGTCGAAGCGCGCTATCCCGCCTTCGAGCGTGCCGAGTGTCAGATGCTCGATCGCACCGCTAGAAAGGCCCTGCTGGCCAAGCTCTGCCGCGCGGAAATCTTCGGAGGCGAAGACCCCGCCGTCGAGCAGGTTCCAGCTCTTCTCCCAATGCACCAGCGCCTTTTCGGTGGCGGGCGCCTCGGGGATCAGCATGAAATCCTCGACCAGCGTGAGGTCGGCCGCCTGCGGCATCAGAACCATGACGTTCACATAATCGGGGCTGGGGACGATGATCGTTGCGGGGAGCAGTTGGTAGGCGAAGGTCACCACCCGGCGAAGCTGCGCCATGTTGGTAAGGTCCACCGTTTCCATTTCCTCGAGCCTGCCGACCGCCGAGCGTTGGTGCGGGCCGATCTGGTCGCCAGCCGTGATGCCGTCCTTGAAGAAGGGGCCGATCGTGGCGGCGTGGAGCCGGGTAACGTGATAGCTTTCGAGGAAGGCATCCATGATGAGCTTCCAGTTGCCCTTCACGGTGTGCAGTTTCCGCCGGAACAGGTGTGCCTTGCCGACGCCGAAGGCGTCGAGATCGTCGCCGAGTTCGCGCGCATGGGTGAAATCCGCGCTGTCGTCGGGTGCGAACCAGATCAGCCCGCCCGCTTCGAGGCTGGGCAGTTCGACAAGGCCGTAGTCAGCCTTCTCCAAGCCCGGGAAGGTCTCGGGGCGAGGAAGGGCGAGCAATCCACCGTCGAGCCGGTAAGTCCAGGCATGGTAAGGGCACACAAGCCGCTTGGCGCATTGGACCTCGCTGCCCTCCACGAGCCGCGTGCCCCGGTGGCGGCAGACGTTGAGGAACACGTGGGTGCGGCCCTCGGCATCGCGGGTGATCAGCAGCGGCCGGCCCGTCGCGTCGTGCGGGACCGCCATGTCAGGCTCCGGGAGCAGCGCGGAGGGGGCGAGCACTTGCGGCAAGCGGTCGAACAGCGCCGCCTTCTCGCGCGCGAAGTGATCGGGGCAAGTGTAGTTCGCCGCCGGGACAGTCTGGATGCCACCGGCGACCTTAGCGCGGCCCTCGCGGATCGCCTCGGCGAGCGCAAGTTGCCCCTGTGTGGGGCGCAATCCCGACTCTTCTCGACGTAAATCTGTTGTTGCGGCGTTCATCGCTCTTTTCTCATCCTCTCCGGCACGCCTAGTGTGCCACGAAACGGGGCCGGAGCAAATCGCTGTGCGCCCGCCAAGCATGGGATCGTCAATGGCTGAAGCCGTCCTCGAACACCGCACGCGCATGTCACGCTGGCTGAGCCTGCTCGCTTCGCTGCGCCATCCTAAGACCGGCTATGTCCTGCTGTTCGGCTTTGCGAGCGGGCTGCCCTATGCGCTGCTGCTCGGCACGCTCTACGCATGGCTGAGTGATGCCAAGGTCGATGTCGAGACAATGGGCGTCTTCTCGCTGATCGGGCTGGCCTATGCCTTCAAGTTCCTGTGGTCGCCCGCGCTCGACAGGGTCGACATTCCAGGCCTTCGCAAGCTGGGCAAGCGCAAGCAGTGGATTGTTACCGCGCAGCTTCTGCTGGGCGCAATTCTGGTGATTCTGGCTCTGCTCGATCCGCTGTCATCGCTCGGGTTGTTCTCGCTGCTGGCCGGGATCGGAGCCTTCGCCAGTGCGACGCAGGACGTGGTGATCGACGCATGGCGCGTGGACGTGGCCGACGAGGTGGCGACCATCGATATTCTCTCGACCGTGTTCCAGATGGGCTACCGCATCGCCGCGCTGGTCGGCGGGGCGCTCGCGCTGTTCATGGCCGCGCGGCTGGGCTGGCCAACCGTCTTCGCCAGCATGGGCGGTATCCTGCTGTTCGTGGGCTTCCTCGGCCTGTTAGCCCCCGATGCCGAGCGTAGCGCGGCTGCCCTGGAGAGCGAGCGGGCCAATCTCGACACATTGCGCGACGCGGGCCAGATCGTCCCGCGCATCCGCGCCTATGCGCTGGGCGCGGTGGCGCTGCTGTGGGGCTGGGCACTGTTTATCGTCCTCGATTTCATGGTGAGCTCGCTCTCCGCGACCCCCGAGACGCGGCCGGATTCCACCGAGTTCGTCAGCCGGATGGGCCCGCTGATCGTCATCGCGACAGTGGTGATCCCCGGTCTCATCGCCGGATGGCTGGAAGCGATGCGCAAGCAAGGGCGCCATGTGCTGACCGCGGCAGTCCCCGCGCAAGGCGGGTTCGCCATCGCGCTGGACCACGGCTACCGCGCGCTTATCCTGCCGCTCGCCGAGATCATCGGGCGTCTGAAGTGGGCCGCGGTACTGGTGATCGCGCTGGTGCTCTCCTACCGCATCACCGACGCGATCTGGGGGAGCTTTGCCTACCCCTTCTATCTGGGAGAGCTGCACTACACGAAGGACGAGGTAGCGATCGCATCGAAGTTCTTCGGTGTCGGCGCGCTGATCGTCGGGCTGGCGCTGGGCGGGACGCTGCTCACCGTGATCGGCCGCATGACCACGCTGACGCTGGGCGCGGTGATCGCGGCGCTGACCAACCTGCTCTACGCCGACCTCGCGCTGGGCGGCGCGCGGATGCAGGCAGCGAGCGACTTCATCGGCTTCACATGGCTGATTGCACAATTTGGCGCCGAGGAACGCATGGGCCGGCTGATGCTGGCCATCGGCGCGGAGAACATCGCGGTCGGGATCGCGGGGGCGGCTTTCGTCGCCTACCTCTCGAGCGTGGTCGCAAAGGGCTATAGCGCGGTGCAATATGCGCTGCTCTCCTCGCTGACGATGCTGGTGGGGACTTTGGGGCGGCCTGCGCTCGGCCAGATGATCGAGGAGCGCGGCTATTACGATGTGTTCATCCTCACCACCGGGATCGGCGGCTTTGCCGTTGTGCTGTGCGTGATCGAATGGGTGAGACAGGCGCGTTCGGGCAGGCCCGAGAACGCGCCGCCGCCGGAGCCGGAGATCTAGTCCGGAAGCTCGTCGTTGAGGCGCAGCACCTCGCCCGCGAGGTAGAGTGAGCCTGCGATGAGGATGGGATAATTGTCGTCGGGGATGCGCAGCAGCGCCTCCTCGACATTGGCGGCGGGGCGGGCTTCAGGACCGAAGGCTGCCACGCCGTGATGCTCGTGGCCGGGCACCGGAACCACGGTCAGCGTACGGATACGATCCCCCAGCGGGTCGATGAGCGCGCGCGGGTCCTTGCCCTCGATCATGCCGATGACGAGGTGGAGCGGCCCGTCGAAATGCGCGGCAATGGCGGCTCCTGCGCTGGGGTTGTGGCCGCCATCGAGCCACACGGTTTGATCCGAGACCAGCGCAGTCAGCGGCCCTTCGCCGAGGCGCTGCATCCTCGCGGGCCAGCGGGCGTCGCGGACACCTGCAAGGATAGCGTCGTCAGATACATTCAGGCGAACCTGCGCCCGCAGCATAGCAGCGGCAAGGCCGGCGTTTGCCATCTGATGTTCGCCGACGAGCGAAGGGGTGGGGAGAAACAGCTCGCCTCGCCTGTCCTCTAGAAAACCGTTATGCGCGCAGATGTACCAATCCTTGTTGTGAGCAACGAGAATCGCTCTGACGCGCTCTGCCGCGAGCGCAATCTCGCGGTTCGGACCAGTGCCATTGTTCACGGCAATTAGCGGCACGCCCGCCTTGGCAATCCCCGCCTTCTCGAACGCAATCCGGGCCATCGGCTCTTGGGGTACGCCGTCCTCGGGCGCGAGCAGGAAGCGTTCGTGATCAAGGCCTAGCGCCGCGATACCGCAGGCTGCCAGCGCTTCTGGCTCCAGCACATTGGTCGCATCGAAGCGCCCGCCCATGCCGACCTCGACCACGCAGACATCCGCAGGCGTGCGTGAGAAGGCGAGGAAGGCGGCGGCGATGGTGACTTCGAAGAAGCTGGGGCCGAGGTCCTCGCCCGCGTCGAGCACCTCCTCCAGTACATCGGCGAGCATCGTGTCGGAGATCAGTTCGCCCGCCAGCCGGATGCGCTCGTTGTAGCGCACGAGATGCGGCGAGGTGGTGACGTGGACGCGGTAGCCTTGCGCCTCCAGCATCGCGCGCAGGAAGGCGCAGGTCGACCCCTTACCATTGGTGCCCGCGACATGGAACACCGGCGGCAGCTTACGGTGCGGGTTGCCGAGCCGCTCCATCAGGGCGCGGATCGTCTCGAGCCCGAGCCGGCCTTGCGGCAAGCTCAGCGCGGCAAGGCGGTAAAGCTGGGCCTGGACGCGCGGGTCGTCCGACCGCCCGAAGTCGCGCATGGGTGCGTTACGCCGCCTTCACCGGCTGGAGATAATCCAGCACCTGCGCCAGCGTAGCCTTCAGCTCCCAGCGCGGCACGACCATGTCGACCATGCCGTGCTTGTGGAGGTATTCGGCCCGCTGGAAGCCCTCGGGCAGCTGCTCGCGGATCGTGTCCTGAATGACGCGCTGGCCCGCAAAGCCGATGAGCGCGCCCGGTTCGGCGATATGGATGTCGCCGAGCATCGCGTAACTTGCAGTCACGCCGCCAGTGGTGGGGTCGGTCAGGAGCACAATGTAGGGCAGGCCCGCATTCTTGAGGCGACGGGTCATCACCGTCGCGCGGGGCATCTGCATCAGGGACAGAATCCCCTCCTGCATCCGCGCACCGCCGGCGGCGGTCACCACGATGTAGGCGCAGTTGCGGTCGATCGCCTTCTGCGCGCCCTCGCAGAACGCTTGGCCCACGGCCATGCCCATCGAGCCGCCCATGAAGCTGAAGTCCTGCACGCCGACGACGGCGGGGCGGGTCTCTATCGTGCCCGAGCCGACCACGAAGGCGTCCTCATGCGGGTTCGCGGCGCGCGCGGCCTTGAGGCGATCGGTGTACTTCTTGGTGTCCTTGAACTGCAGGGGGTCTTCGGTGACCTTGGGCAGCGGCAGCACCTCGAAGCCCGGGTCGAGCAGCAGGCCGAGCCGTGCATCCGCGCCGATACGGCCATGATGCTCGCACTTGGGGCAGACCGAGAGGTTGTCCTCGTACTCCTGCACGAAGAGCATTTCCTGGCAGGACGGGCACTTGATCCACAGATCCTTTTCGGTCGTGGTCTTCTTCTCGGACGAGAAGCCCATCGAATTGCGGACGCGGGTGAACCAGTTCATGCCAGTTGCTCCTGTCGGGCGGTGTGGACCGCGCTGGCGAGGGCGGAAGTCAGCTCCCTTAGCTTGGCAGGCGCCTGTGCGCCATACTGGCCGCAGATTTCCACCAGCGCCGAGCCGACGACCACGCCGTCCGCGACCTTGGCGATGGCGGCGGCCTGCTCGGGCGTGCGCACACCGAAACCGACCGCGACGGGCAGACTGGTGGACTGCTTGAGCCGCGCCACGGCTTCCTCGATGCTGGCTTGCACCGCCTGCTGCTTGCCGGTGATCCCTGCGACCGAGACGTAGTAGAGGAAGCCCTCGGAGCCTGCGAGAACCTGCGGCAGGCGCGCGGCGTCGGTCGTCGGGGTGGCGAGGCGGATCGGCGCGATGCCCTTGGCGCGCAAGGCCGGGCCGAGCGCGTCGTCCTCCTCGGGCGGAATGTCCACGCAGATCACGCCGTCAACGCCTGCCGCAGCGGCGGCCTCGGCGAACCACTCCGGCCCGCGGCGCACCATCGGGTTGGCATAGCCCATCAGCACCAGCGGCACATTCGGGTGCCGGGCGCGGAACTCGGTCGCGTAGCGCAGAACGTCGGCAGTGGTCGTGCCCGCGCCGAGGCTGCGCAGATTGGCGGCCTGGATCGCGGGGCCATCTGCCATTGGGTCGGTGAAGGGCATGCCCAGCTCGATCACATCCGCCCCGGCTTCCACCAGCGCGTCTAGATTGGCCGCGGTGTCGCCGTCGCCCGCTGTGATGAAGCAGACGAGGGAGGGGCGGAGCGCGGCGAAGGTGGTTGAGAGGCGGGTCATTTGGGCTGGACTCGCCGTTCGAGTGCGTCGAAAATCGCGAAAGCGCAGAGGATCCCTGCCAGCATTCCAGCAGATTCCAGAGCAGTAGAGTACACTGGCACCTTCAGCATGGCAGCGAGGCCGTATTGCAGCAGCGTTGCCAAACCGATGCCAATGACAGTGGCAAGGAATATGCGTGGAAAGCGGCTCACAGCACCACCCCGAGACGCTCCGCGACGGTGAAAATGTCCTTGTCGCCGCGGCCGCACAGGTTGGCGAGAATGATCGCGTCCTTGGACATCGTCGGCGCGATCTTCTTGACCGCCGCGATGGCGTGGGCGGGCTCGAGCGCAGGGATGATCCCCTCGGTCGCGCAGAGCAACTGGAAGCCGTCGAGCGCCTCTTCGTCCGTAACGGCGGTGTATTCCACGCGGCCGCTTTCCTTGAGCCATGCGTGCTCGGGGCCGATGCCGGGGTAGTCGAGGCCTGCGCTGATCGAGTGGCCCTCGGTGATCTGGCCGTCTTCGTCCTGCAACAGATAGGTGCGGTTGCCGTGGAGCACGCCGGGGGTGCCGCCAAGCAGGCTCGCGGCGTGTTCGTCACCGTCGAGGCCGTGGCCTGCCGCTTCCACGCCGAGCATCTTCACCGACGCATCGTCGAGGAAGGGGTGGAACAGCCCGAGCGCGTTCGACCCGCCGCCGATGGCCGCAACCAGCAGGTCGGGAAGGCGGCCCACGCGGCTGAGCATCTGGGCGCGCGCTTCCTTGCCGATCACGCTCTGGAAGTTGCGGACCATCTCGGGATAGGGGTGGGGGCCTGCCGCGGTGCCGATGATGTAGAAGGTGTCGTGCACGTTCGCGACCCAGTCGCGCAGTCCCTCGTTCATAGCGTCCTTCAAGGTCGCGCCGCCGCTGGTGACGGGGATCACCTCGGCGCCGAGCAGCTTCATGCGGAACACGTTGGGGGACTGCCGCTTCACGTCCTCGGCGCCCATGTAGATCACGCAAGGCAGGCCGAAGCGCGCGCAGACCGTCGCGGTGGCCACGCCATGCTGGCCCGCGCCGGTCTCGGCAATGATGCGGGTCTTGCCCATGCGGATCGCCAGCAGGATCTGGCCGATGCAGTTGTTGATCTTGTGCGCGCCGGTGTGATTGAGCTCGTCGCGCTTGAACCACACTTGCGCGCCGCCCAGTTCCTCGGTGAGGCGCGGTGCGAAGTAGAGCGGGCTTGGGCGGCCCACGTAATGCTCCATCAGGTCGTCGAACTCGGCCTGAAACGCCGGGTCGGCCTGAGCTTTCCGGTATTCGCGCTCGAGATCGAGCACCAGCGGCATCAGGGTTTCGGCGACATAGCGTCCGCCGAACTGGCCGAAGTGGCCGCGCTCATCGGGTTGATTGCGGAAGGAGTTAGGGTGCGTGTTCATAGCCTCGCCGCTTTGCAGAAGGCGGCGATTCTGTCCACGTCCTTGATGCCGGGCGCGCGCTCGACGCCGGAGGACGTGTCGACGAGCGGCGCGCGGGTGAGGCGGATCGCCTCGGCAACGTTGGCGGGGGTGAGCCCGCCCGCAAGGCCCCATGCGAGCGGCGCCTGCCATCCGGCGAGCAGGCTCCAGTCAAAGGACGTGCCATTGCCGCCGGGGAGCGAGGAGGCCGGGGCATCGAGCAGCACGCGGTCGGCGGCTTCCCGGAACTGCTCGGCTTTGGCGAGGTCAGAAGCGTCCTTCACCGCAATCGCGCGCCATGCCTCGATCCCGGTTTCGGAACGGAAGCGGGCGAGGGCGTCGGGGGCCTCGCTGCCGTGGAACTGGACGACGTCGGGCGCGACTGTTCGGATCGCTTCGTCAAGCACTTCACGCGAGGGGTTCACCAGCAGCAGCACCGCCTTGACATGAGGGGGCACGTCGCGGCGCAACTGCGCGGCATCGGTCAGCGACAGATGGCGCGGGCTCTTGGCGAAGTGGACAAAGCCCACATGGCTCGCGCCTGCCTGCACAGCGGCAGCAAGCGTTTCGGGCGTCGAAATGCCGCAGATCTTGACGAAGGTGCCGGACATGGCCGCGCCCTCTACGCCCGCAAGGGCCGCAGGTGAAGTGCGAAGTGCTTGATCACCGTAGCGAAGCGCGGCAGTCTTGCCGCTCTGAACAGGGTGAGGTCGTCGATGAAATTCCATATTCTGCTGGCACTTGCGGGCGCTCTGCTGCTGTCTGCGTGCAATCCCGCGGCGCAGGTTGCGGACGCGCAGGTCCAGATCAAGAAGTTTCAGGCGCTCTACAACAAGGGCGATGCGAAGGCGTTCTACCGGGCAGGGGGCGCCACCTTGCGCAAGAATGCCCAGGCCGACCAGGTCGAGTCGATGATCGGTCTGTTTTCGGCAAGGCTCGGCAAGATCGAATCGAGCAAGCAGACCGGCTTCAACACCGCCTTCAACAATGGCACCACCACAACGAAGATCGTGATGCAGACCCGCTTCGAACGCGGCGAGGCGACCGAAACCTACGTCTTCAACGGCAGCGGCGAAGACATGGAACTGGCGGGATGGAACGTTAATTCGCCCTTGCTCAATCTTAGCCCCGAGGACGTAAGGAAGCTGACGGAGGGAGATGGCCGGCCCGTAGCGGTGCAGGCAAAGCCCGCACCTTCGGCGCGCTAGGATTTGCCGAGCCGCTTTTCGAGCACCACGAAGGTCACCGGCGGATCGCGCAGCACGGGGAAGGGGCGGCGCTCGCCTGTAAAGGCATAGCCGCGCCGTTCGTACCACGCGATGAGGCTCGCGCGGCTGTCGATCACCGTCATCTCCATCGCCGCGATGCCAAGGCCGCGCGCATGGTCCTCCGCCGCATCAAGCAGCCTGCGCCCGAGACCCGACGATTGCAGCTTGGGCGCAACGCAGAGCATCCCGAGGTAGGCGAGCGCGGCGTCTTTGACGGTCACCGCGACGCAGCCGGTCAGGTTTTCACCCTCGCGCGCTGTCAGGATCGTCACGGAAGGGTCGGCAAGCATGGCTTCGAGCTCGCCCGGCGCGATGCGCTCGTCGTCGAGAATGTCGGCCTCGTGGTTCCACCCGGCCCGCGCCGAGTCGCCGCGATAGGCGGCTTCGAGTAGCGCCTTGAGGGCGGGGACATCGGTGGTAGTGGCGGGGGCGATGGATAAGATCTCGGTCACGTTCAATCGTTCTGGATAAGCCGCAGCAGCGTCCCGTCGGGGTCGATCAGGTAGGCTATGGTGAGGCCGCTGTCTTCCAACCGGGGCGGGTGATAGCGCGGGATGCCGACCCGCGCATCGGGCAAGCCGCTCGCCGCGACCTGCGCCATCATTCCCGCCAGATCATCTAGCCGCAGGCAGCAGCTGAAGGACGACTGGTAGGGGTCGAGATCAGGATAGGGGAAGAACTCCAGCGTCGCGTCGCCCCGCGAGAGGATCATCCACCCGTCCGAGCGGTAATCTTCCTCGAAACCGAGCTTGGCATAAAACGCCGCCGTCGCCGCGAAGTCGCGGGCGGGAAGGTTGGGGGTCGCATGGTCAGCCAAGGCGCGAACCTAAAGCGTCGCCTCGATCGCCCTCGCCGCGGCTGCCGGGTCTTCCGCGCGGCTGATCGGGCGGCCGATGACGAGGACGCTCGCGCCGTTATCGCGGGCTTGCCTGGGAGTTACGACGCGCTTCTGGTCGCCGGTGCCGCCTCCGTTCATGGCGCCGGTGGGGCGGATGCCGGGGACGACGAAGTAGCCGTCTTTCCAAGCCTTGCGCACCATGGCGACTTCCTGTCCGGAGCACACGATTCCGTCGAGCCCTGCCGCATGGGCAAGCTCGGCGAGGCGCATCACCTGCGTCTCGGCGCTGCCGAAGACGCCGGTTGCGCCCAAATCATTGGTGTCGAGGCTGGTCAGCATCGTTACCGCCACCACCTTGGTGCCGTTGGCGGCGGCCGCCTTGGCATCCTCCATCATCGCCCGTCCGCCGCTGGCGTGGACGGTGACGATCGCGGGCTCGTAGACGTGGATCGCCTGCATCGCTGCGGCGACGGTGTTGGGAATGTCGTGGAACTTGAGGTCGAGGAAGATCGGCAGGCCGCAATGGGCGATCTCGTGGACGCCGTGCGAGCCGTGGGCGCAGAAGAACTCGAGACCGAGCTTCACGCCGCCGATATGCGCCTTGACCTTCTCGACCAGTGCCTTCGCTGGTTCGAGCTGGGGAATGTCGAGTGCGAGGTAAATCGGGTTGCTCATTCGCTGGCACCCCCGTCGCTGCCTGCATCGGAGGGGCTGAACACGTCGGCCGGTTCTCCCCCGCCTGTCCCGGGCTTATCCACAGAGCTGTCCGCAGGCACGACAGTGGCCGCACCCCCCGCAAGATCGGTCCGCTGCGCAGTCGCGGCGGCCTTGAGCGAGTTTTCGAGCGTACGGATACGGCGCTTCAGGTTCCACACTACGCTGCGATGCAAGGCCCACATCGGCACGAAGCCCGCGAGGAAGGCGAGCAGCGCCAGCATCGGCACCTTGGTCTCGAGCACAAGGTTCTGCCAGAGCGTCAGCTCGACCGGCTGCCAGTTATAGGCCGCGAAGATCAAGAAGCCGATCGCGGCCAGAACCCAGATGATGGTGCGCAGGATCTTCACGAGCGGCGTCTCTCCCGGTGGCCTTCGAAGCAAGCGAGCCTAAGCGATTTCGTCAATGAGTCCAGCCGCCCCGCCGTCACGCGAAGACCCGGGCGAAGATCGTGTCGACGTGCTTGAAGTGGTAGCCGAGGTCGAAGAGCTGTTCGAGCTGCTCGCCCGAAAGCCGCGCGGTGACGTCGGCATCGGCTTTGAGCAGATCGAGCAGGCTGAGCGCGCCGTCTGCCTCCCACACCTTCATCGCGTTGCGCTGGACGAGGCGGTAGCTGTCGTCGCGCGTCAGGCCCGCCTGGGTCAGCGCCAGCAGCACGCGCTGCGAATGGATGAGGCCGCCCATGCGGTTCATGTTCTTGGCCATCCGCTCGGGGTAGACCAGCAGCTTGTCGACCACGCCGGTGAGCCGCGCCAGCGCGAAGTCGAGCGTGATGGTGGCATCCGGGCCGATGTAACGCTCGACCGAGGAGTGCGAGATGTCGCGCTCGTGCCACAGGGCCACGTTCTCGAGCGCCGGGGTGACGGCGGAGCGCACCACGCGGGCAAGGCCAGTGAGGTTCTCGGTGAGGATCGGGTTGCGCTTGTGCGGCATGGCGGACGAGCCCTTCTGGCCGGGGGAGAAATACTCCTCCGCCTCAAGAACCTCGGTGCGCTGCAGGTGGCGGATTTCGGTGGCGAGGCGCTCGATGCTGCTCGCGATCACGCCCAGCGTGGCGAAGTACATCGCGTGCCGGTCGCGCGGGATGACCTGCGTCGAGACCGGCTCGATTTCGAGACCGAGCTTCTCGGCAACATAGGCTTCGACCTGCGGATCGACATTGGCGAAGGTCCCGACTGCGCCCGAGATGGCGCAGGTCGCGATCTCGGCGCGCGCGGCCACGAGGCGGCTGCGGCAGCGGGCGAACTCGGCATAGGCCTGCGCGAGCTTCAGTCCGAAGGTCACCGGCTCGGCATGGATACCGTGGCTGCGGCCGATGGTGGGGGTGTACTTGTGCTCCTCGGCGCGGGTCTTGATCGCGGCCAGCAGCGCATCGAGGTCGGCGAGCAGCAGGTCGCTGGCCCGGGCCAGCTGCACCGAAAGCGTCGTGTCGAGCACGTCCGAGCTGGTCATGCCCTGGTGCATGAAGCGCGCTTCCTCGCCGACTTGCTGCGCCACCCAGTCGAGGAAGGCGATCACGTCATGCTTGGTCACCGCCTCGATGGCGTCGATCGCTTCCACATCGATCTTTGGATCGGTCGCCCACCAGTCCCACAGCGCCTTGGCCGCGCTCTGCGGCACGACGCCGAGGTCGGCGAGCTTCTGCGTCGCGTGCGCCTCGATCTCGAACCAGATGCGATACTTCGCTTCCGGCTCCCACAGGGCAGTCATCGCAGGACGGGAATAGCGGGGGACCATGTTCGACTCCGGTTGGCGTGTTCCGCGAGCGCCTAGGGAAGGGGGGCGATCAAGGCAAGTTTGGCCCCAAATCGGGCAGGGTCGCCACTACCCGCCGCGCGCCTGCGTAAGTGAGGTGGTGCGGGTCCCAGTAATTGAGCATCCCGTCCTGCATGATCAGGCACCGCCCGGCGGGGCACAGCGGCGCTGCCGTATCGACATAGGTGAAACGCGGATCACGCGCCGCCAGCGCCCTTAGCCGCGCGTTGATGGCAATCCCTTGCGCCTTTTCCGCCGGATAGGACGCCGGACATTCGACATTGAGGTAAGCCCGGCAGCGCAGCCAGCCGCGCTCCATCTGCGGGGCGGCGACGCCTGCGGTGGGCACATTGCCGAGGATGATGATCCGTGTGCCCGTCGGCAGCCGGTCGGCGATCTGTTGCAGGCCCCGCTCCAGCAAGCGCGCACCCTCGGCGAAGGAGAGCGGCGTTGTGGAGCCATCGGCATAGAGATCGCGCTCCCACACCTGCGCCCAGACAATCGTGCGCACCTTGTGCTCATGCGCCAGTGTGACGAGGCGATCGGGCATGGCGCGGCAGGTGGCGTAGTCGCCTTCGTCTGGCAGCTTGTTCGAAACGCCTGGCACGGCAAGGCAGGAGGGGTGGTTGAGCAACAAGCCCGCGCCGAACCGGGCCTCGAGTGCGGCGCGGTATTGCCCGGCATGGCTGTCTCCGAACAGCACGTAGGGGATCGTGCCAGCGTCGGAGGCGACCTCGGTGGAAAGCTCGAGCGGAGGGCGCAGCGCGTCCAGCCGCGTCGCTTCGGCGCCCGATGCGGGTAGCAGCCAGCGCAGGTGCCCGGTGACGCCCACCAGCGCGGGGATCGCGAGCGCCGCCGCGCAGACCAGTAGCAGCGCGGGTCGCGAGGCAAGCATCCGCTTCTGCCGCACCGGCTGCTCGATGAGAGCGTAGGATACCGCGCCCAGCGCCACCGAGCCCGCCACAAGCGCGATGGTCACCGGCAAGGGCAATCCGCCGAACCACACGTAATTCGCCAGCACCAGCAGCGGCTGATGCCACAGATAGGTGCCGAAGCTGACCAGTCCCAGCCACGTCAGCGGCTTGAGCGACAGCAGCCGTCCAGCGGCATTCCCGGGCGCGGCGAAGAGGATCACCAGCGCGGTCCCGATCGTCGGTAACAGGAACATTGCGCCCGGTGCAGGGGTGCCGGGGCGGATCAGCGCGTAGCCTGCGATGATTAGCCCGAGGCCCGCCAGACCTAGCCAGCCGCGCGCCCGGGGCCGGAAGGGCAGCAGCGCACAGCCCGCGCCCAGCGCGAATTCCCAGAGGCGGGTCGGCAGCAGGTAGAACGCCCCTTGCGGCCAGTGCTCGGCCAGCACCACCGCCAGAACAAAGCTCGCTGCGCCCAGCACCGCCACCACCGGCAGCATCGCCGCGCGCCGCCAGCGCAGGCAGGCGATCAGCACGAGGGGGAAGATGAGGTAGAACTGCTCCTCCATCCCCAGCGTCCAGGTGTGGAGCAGCGGCTGCATCCCCTCGACCGAATCGAAATATCCGGTCTCGCGCACGAACAGGAGGTTCGAGGCGAACAGGCTCGCGGCGGTGAGGCTCTGGGCGAAGGGGCGAAAATCCTCGGGCGTGAGGATCGCCCATGCGGCCACCGCCGTGACCGCCAGCATCGCCGCCAGCGCCGGGACGATGCGGCGGATGCGCCGTTCCAGAAAGCGCCACTGGCTGAACTTTCCCGCGGCCATCTCGGCGGCGATGATCCCGGTGATGAGATAGCCCGAGATGACGAAGAACACATCGACCCCGGTGAACCCGCCGGGCACCAGCCCTAGGCCGGTGTGATGCGCGACCACGCCGCCCACGGCAATCGCACGCAGCCCGTCGATCTCGGGACGGTAGGTCGCAGCGCCCGGGTGGCCCGGGGCGGGGCTTGCGGTCATCAGATCAGGCCCTTGGCGCGCAGGCTCGTGTGGCCCTCGCGGCCGATGATCACGTGATCGTGGACGGTCACGCCCATGTGCCGCCCGGCTTCGGCGATGCGCTGGGTGATCTGGATGTCGGCGCGGCTGGGCTCGGGATTGCCCGAAGGGTGGTTGTGGACGAGGATCATGGCGGATGCGCCCACGTCCATCGCCCGGCGGATGACCTCGCGCGGGTGAATCGCCGCCTCGTCGATCGAGCCGTCGCCGACGTGATGATCGTCGATCAGCCGGTTCTTGGTGTCGAGATAGAGCACCCGCACGCGCTCCACGGTGAGATGCGCCATGTCGGTGGTGAGGTAGTCGATCAGCGCCTGCCAGCTGCCGAGCACGGGCTTGTTGATGATCTCCCCGCGCGCCATGCGGCGGGCGGCGGTGGCGACGGCTTTCAGCGCGGCGGCGGAATTCTCGCCCACGCCTTTGACGCGCTGGAGCGCCTTGGGATCGGCGTTGAGCACGCCTGCAAGGCTGCCGAACTGCGCCAGCAGCGCCTTGGCCATCGGCTTGGTGTTGCCGCGCGGGATTGCCGCGAAGAGAAGGTATTCGAGCACCTCGTAATCGGCGAGCGCCTCGGCCCCGCCGGTCAGCAACCGATGGCGCAGGCGCGCGCGATGACCGTCGCCTGCCGCCCTTCCGGCGTCGAAGGCTGGCACGGCATCGTCGAGAAATTCGAAACTGTCTTCAGCTTCCGGCAAGGCGCCCCCCGGGAAAGCGTTGTTCCCGCAAGCATCATTGCCTTCAGGCGATGATGCGCGCAAGGGTTGGAGACAATGCCGGTGACGGACGCGCAGCACAGTGAAGGGCCGGAAGGCGGCAGCGCACGGCGGCGCTGGCGCTGGCGTGGCCGCATTGCGCTCGGGCTGGCGGCGGTCGTTTTGGTGGGCGGCAGCGCGGTGTGGATGAGCCGCGAGCGAATCGCCGCCGACGTGATCGACGGCTATCTGGCTGACCACCGCGTGCCCGCCACCTACACAATCGTCAGCCTCACGCCCGACCGGCAGGTGATCGAAAACCTCGTGGTCGGCGATCCGGCGCGGCCTGATCTGACGGTCAAGCGGATGGTGATCGACCTCGGCGTCGGCTGGAGCGGGCCTGAGGTGCGCCGCGTGTCGCTGGAGGGCGCGCGGCTGTTCGGCACCTTCAAGGCGGGCAAATTCAGCCTCGGTGCGCTCGATCCGCTGGTTTTCACCGGCAGCACGGCCCCGCCCGCGCTCCCCGCGATCGACGTGGCGCTGAGCGATGCTCGGGCGCTGATCGTCAGCGATTACGGCCGGGTCGGCATGAAGCTGGAGGGGGCGGGGCGGCTCGACGACGGGTTCGCCGGCCACCTCGCCGCGACGGCTCCCGGGCTGGGCGTCGAGGGATGCCGCGCGGCCAGCGCGACCCTTTACGGCAAGCTCACCACCGATAATGGCGCGCCGACGCTCGACGGGCCGCTGAGGCTCGGCGATCTGGCTTGCGGGAATGCGCGGCTAGCGCGGGCGGATATCGGCACGCGGGCGGTCCTCAGGCGCGACTTCGCCGCGGCCGAGGGTGACCTCAAGATCGAGGGCGGCGGCGCATCGCTGGCCGATATCACCGGCGCGGGGCTGAACGGCACGGCGCGGATCAACTGGTCGGACGGACGCCTGGCCGTCGGCCATGATGTCGCGCTCACCGGCGTGGCGAACCCGCAAGGCCGCCTCGCACGCCTCGCTGCCGAGGGAAGCTGGCGCGGCGCGGCGGACGGGTCGAGCGGGCAGTGGGAGGGCACCCTGCGCGGCGCCGGCCTCAAGCCCGCGCCCCGCCTCACCACCGGCCTCGCCGCGTCGGAGAAGAGCCTCGAGGGCACCTTGCTCGCACCCCTGCTCGCCAAGGCGCGCACCAGTCTGGGCCGCGCGCTCGACGGGGCAAGCCTGCGGGCCGAGGCGACGATCCGCCACAAGGGCAGCGCCGCTACGCTCTCGATCCCCGAGGCAAGCCTTGCCAGCCGCAGCGGCGTGCGGGTGCTGGCGCTCTCGCGGGCGGGAGCGAGCATCGGCGCAAACGGCCTGTCGGGCCTCAACGGCAGCATCCTCGCAGGCGGGGAGGGCTTGCCCAATCTCAACGGCCGCATCGCGCAGGACAAGGCGGGCGGCTGGACCTTGCGCATGGCGATGGCGGACTACGCCGCGGGGTCCAACCGCCTCGCCATCCCGCGCCTCGCCGTCACCGGATCGCGGAGCGGGGCCATCAGCTTCGAGGGGCTGATGATCGCAGGCGGCGACCTGCCGGGCGGCGCGGTGAGCGACCTTAACCTGCCGCTCGAAGGCAGATGGTCGCCTGCGCAGGGCCTCGCGATGGGCACGCGCTGCACGCCGGTGAAGTTCGCCAGCCTCAAACTGTCGGGCCTCGTCCTCGGCCAGCAGACCCTCACCCTCTGCCCCGAGGGCAGGGCACAGATCCTCGCCTACCGCGATGCGCTCAAACTCGCCGCACGCACCGGGGCGCTCGATCTTGCGGGAAAGCTCGGCGAGAGCCCCGCCACGATCTCCGCCAGCGCCGTCGCTTTGCGCTACCCGCAGCCTTTCGCGGTGGAGAACCTCGCCGCGCGGATCGGCACCGGCGACAGCGAGGTGCGCCTTGCCGCTGCCAGCCTGACGGGGAGCCTCGGCGGCACGCCCGGCGGCAGCTTCGCAGGCGGCACGGCGCGGCTCGCCCCTGTGCCGCTCGATCTCGACGCGATCACTGGACGCTGGGCCTATGCCGATGGCAGGCTGACGATCGGCGAGGGCGCCTTCACTCTCTCCGACCGCCCGGCAGACGGCGCGGCGGCGCGCTTCACGCCGCTCACGTCGCAGGGCGCGACCCTGACCTTCGCCGACAACCGCATCACCGCCGACGCGCTGCTGCGCCATCCGGGATCGGGCAAGGGCATCGTCACCGTCGCGATCACGCACAACCTCGATACCGCGGTGGGCAGCGCCAAGCTCTTCGTCCCCGGCATTATCTTTGACAAAGCGCTCCAGCCGGACGACCTGACCCCGCTCGCCAAGGGCGTGGTCGCGCTTGCCAAGGGTACGATCAGCGGAGAGGGCCGCGTCGACTGGAAGGGCGACAAGGTGACCAGTGGCGGCACCTTCGGTTCGGACGGCTTCGACTTTGCCGCCGCCTTCGGCCCGGTGCGCGGCGCGGCGGGGCGTATCACCTTCACCGATTTGCTCAACCTCACCACCGCGCCCGACCAGAGCGTGACCATCGCCGCGATCAACCCCGGTGTGGAGGTGCTCGCGGGCAAGGTGCGGTTCGACATCACCGATCGCACGCGCCTCAGCCTCAAGGACGCGCGCTTCCCCTTCATGGGCGGCACCCTTGTGATGCGCCCGCTGGTGATGGAGTTCGGCGCAGCCGAGGAACGCCGCTACGTGTTCGACATTGTCGGTCTCGATGCCGCCAAGTTCGTCGCCCAGATGGAGCTCACCAACCTCAGCGCCACCGGGATCTTCGATGGGTCCGTGCCGATCGTCTTTGACGAGAACGGCCGCGGGCGGATCGACGGCGGCGTGCTGACCGCGAGGCCGGGCGGGGGCAACATCGCCTATATCGGCGAGCTGTCCTACGAGAACCTCGGGACGATGGGCAATTACGCCTTCTCCGCGCTTCGTTCGCTCGATTACCGCCAGATGCGCGTCGGGCTGGGCGGCGAGCTTGATGGCGAGATCGTCACCAGCTTCGCCTTCGACGGGGTGCGGCAGGGAGCGGGCACCAGCCAGAACTTCGTGACGCGCAAGCTCGCCAAGCTGCCGATCCAGTTCAAGATCAATGTCCGCTCGCAGAACTTCTACCAGCTGGCGACGATGGTGCGGAGTTTCTGGGACGCCGATTATGTCCGCGATCCGCAGGACCTTGGCCTGTTCCGGCAGGAAGATGGTCGCCTCGTCCCCCTCAATCCATCCGTTCAACCTCCCGAAAGGCAGGACAAGCCATGATGCATCACGAATTGACCGCTCGGACAGGCGCTGTCACATCGCCGGACAGAAACGGGGAAGGGGCAGCAATGACGGGGCGGCAAGGCAGACATAGGCGCCGGGCGTTGATGGCCGGATGCTCGATCATTGTCGCGGGGCTTACGGGATGTGTGAACATCGCGGCGCCCGACAAGCCGATCGTGATCGAGCTCAACATCAATATCCGGCAGGAAGTGATCTACCGGCTCGCGGCAGACGCGGCCAATACCGTCGAGGAGAACAAGGACATCTTCTGATGTTCGGAGCTCCCACTGGAGGAATGAATATGCGTAGTTCGACCCGTGCGGCCATCGCCGCTCTCGCCCTGATTGGCGCCGTGGCCGTGCCTGCCATCGCCCAGCAGCGCGACCCCGCCTATGCCGCCGCCCGCGCCTCGGGCAAAGTGGGCGAGCAGCCTGACGGCTATCTCGGCGTGGTGGGCAGCGCCGATTCCGCGACCCAGCGCCTGGTGGACGACATCAATATCAAGCGCCGCGCGGTCTATGCCGACAAGGCGCAGAAGAACAATGCGACGCTTGAAGCCTATGCGCTGAGCGCCGGTTGCACTGCCGTGCTGCGCACCGTGCCGGGCGAAAAGTACCGCGCGCCGGACGGCACGTGGCAGACCCGCACCAACGCCGATCCCGTCCGCGACAACCGCTGCCCGAAGGTCGGCGCGGGCGACGCGGCGGACTAGTATTTCGCACTTGCGGCATATCGTGTCCCCGCACGGTTGACACCCTTCTGCCCCCCTTCTAAGGGGGCGGCGCCCTCGGCGGGCACCTCGTTCGCGCGTGCTTTGTCCTACCAATTTCAGGATCGTGGCATGAGCGACGAGAAACCCGCCCGAGAACCCATTCAAGAGGATGCGCGGATCGACGCGCTCGAAGCGCGGCTCAGGGCCGCACGCGAGCGTGAAGAGCAGCGCAACCGCAGGCAGGTGAAGGGCGTCGATGCGAATTACCGCAGCGGCGACCGGGTCCTCGCCAACCTCCTGGGCGGGATTATCGGCGGCCTGGTGATCGGCTTTGCGGTTGACGCATTGCTCGACATTGCGCCCTGGGGTCTGTTGTCCGGACTGTTCCTCGGAACGGCATCGGCCTTCAGAAGCATCATTCTGAGCGCGAAAACGCGTCCCGCAGACCCGGACCAGGGGAGCGATAGCGAGGTTTAGACCCCCTTTAGGCCGGTTTAGACCCCCGCTAGACCCCTTCCAGACCCGGCCTAGTGGGCGTGTTTCACGTGAAACATCTAGGGATCTTTCGATCGTGGCAGCCGAAGAAGGCAAGGTCGATCCGATGAAGCAGTTCACCATCGAACCCCTCCTGGGGTCCGATTGGCAGATCGCTGACGGGGTCAACATCGCGTTCACCAACTCCGCACTGTGGATGGCGATCACCGCCGTTCTGGTGTGGGTGTTCGTCGCAGGCGGGATGAAGCGCGCGCTGGTCCCGGGCCGCTGGCAGATGGCGGTCGAGACGATGACCGGCTTCATCGACGACCTGCTGGAAGCCAATGTCGGCGCCGCGGGCCGTAAGTATGTCCCTTATATCTTTACGCTTTTCATGTTCATCCTGTTCGGGAACCTGCTCGGCCTCGTGCCGCTCGGTCTGATCCCGGGGATGCATGCATTCACCTTCACCAGCCACTTCACCGCGACCGGCGTGCTGGCGATCATGAGCTTCTCGATCGTCCTGATCGTCGGCTTCTGGAAGCACGGCTTCCACTTCTTCTCGCTGTTCTGGCCGTCTAACACCCCGATTTTCCTCGCGCTTCCGATCAGCCTGATCGAGCTCGTGTCCTTCATGGTGCGCCCCTTCAGCCTTGCCCTGCGACTGTTCGTGGCAATGATGGCAGGCCACGTCCTCCTCAAGGTGCTGGCGAGCTTCGTCATCGCCGGTGCAGGCGGCGGAATCGGCATCGGGGTCGCGGTCGGCGTGCCGAGCTTTGTCCTGATGGTCGCGATCAGCGCGCTCGAGATTCTCGTCGCGGGCATCCAGGCCTATGTCTTTGCGCTGCTGACCTCGCTGTATATCAACGACGCGGAAAACCTTCACTGAGGGCCACACGCTCTCTTCACTACCCTCGACAACAATCAGAATTACAACGGAGTTTTACATCATGGACGCTACTGCTGCAGCTCTTCTCGGTGCCGGTCTTGCGGCGATTGGCGCTGGCCTCGCCGCGCTCGGCGTGGGCAACGTCTTCGCCTCGTTCCTCGAAGGCGCGCTGCGTAACCCGGGTGCTGCCGACGGCCAGCAGGGTCGCCTGTTCATCGGCTTCGCGGCCGCCGAACTTCTCGGCCTGCTCGCCTTCGTCATCGCCGTTCTGCTGATCTTCCGCTAAGATCGACACGCGGGAACGCCGGGCTGGCGGGGCACTCCCCGTAGGCCCGGCGCCCCCGCGCCACTGGCGTTCCGGCTAAAGGTCCATCATGCCTCAGATCGAACAACTCTCGCAAACACTGACAAGCCAGGTCTTCTGGCTGCTGCTGTTCTTCGGCCTCACCTTCGTCCTCGTCGGGCTGGGAATGGTGCCCAAGATCCTCGGCACGGTCGAGATGCGTGATAACCAGATCGCGGGCGACCTCGCTGCCGCACAGGCCGCGCGCGACGCTGCCGACGGCGAAGAAGCCGCCTGGCGGGCCCGCGAGAACGCCAACCGCGCTGCGGCGCAGGCGGTGATCGGCGAGGCCAAGGCGAAGGGAGCCGCGGCCAACGCCGCCAAGCTTGCAGCAGCCCAGACCCGTCTGGATGCTCGCCTCGCCGAAGCCGAAACGGCGATCGACGCCGCGCGCAACAGCGCAATGGCCGAGATTGAGGGCGTCGCCGCCGATGCCGCACGCGACATCGTCGCCCGCGTAGCCGGTGCGCAGGTCGATGCCGCCGCCGCTACGGCTGCGGTCAAGGAGGTGATGGCACATGGCTGATATCCTGACATTGCTCGCCGCCGGCGCCGAGGCGCACCATGCCGAACCTTCCGTGCTGGGCATGGACACCTATCAGTGGGTCGCGCTTGCGATGGCCGTCCTGCTCGGCGTTTTCGTCTGGAAGAAGGTCCCCGGTCTCCTGACCGGCGGGCTCGACGCCAAGATCGCCGCGATCCGCGCTGCCCTCGACGAGGCCAAGACCTTGCGCGCCGAAGCCGAGGCCCTGCGCGCCGAATATGCCGCCAAGATCGCCAGCGCCGAGAAGGATGCTGAAACGATGCTGGCGGGGGCCCGCGCAGAGGCTGATGCGATCCTCGCCAAGGCCGAGGCCGACAGCGAAGTGATGGTTGCTCGCCGCCAGCGCATGGCGGAAGACAAGATCGCCGCCGCCGAGCGTGCTGCGATTGCCGAGGTGAAGGCCAAGGCCGTGACAGCCGCTGCCGCCGCATCCAAGGTGCTGATTGCCAAGGCCCACGACGGCAAGGCCGACAAGAAGCTCGCCGACGAGGTCATCGCCTCGCTCTGAGCCTAATCAGTTTTCCGGTCAGGGAGAGGGGGGCGGTCCAGCGAGGCCGCCCTTTCTTTGCGCGTCAGGCGCCCGGCTGAAAAACGACTTTACCGACAAGCTCGCGCCGGGCCATCGCTTCAAACCCTTCGCGCCAGCGGGCGAGGGGGAGGATGCGGTCGATTGCGGGGGTGATCCGCCCCTCCTCGGCCAGCTTGGTGATGGCGCCCTGGATCACCCGCCCCCGTTCGGGGAATCGCCGCGCATATTCTCCCGCGCGCAGGCCCACGATGCTGAAGCCTTTGATCAGCGGGATATTGGTCGAGACCTCTGCGATCCGGCCCGATGTGAAGCCCACCACCATGAGCTTTCCGCCGAAGGCGACGCAGCGAGTGGATTCGTCGAACACGTCTCCACCGACAGGGTCGAAGACGATGTCCGCAAGCGCACCGCCGGTAAGGCTCGCCACGGCGTCGCGGAAGCGTCCCTCGGCCAGGATCACGGCGTCAGGCCGGGCGAGGGCGGCAATGCGTTCCTGCTTGTCGGGCGAGCCGGTGGTGGCGATCACCCGCGCCCCGAGCGCCCGGGCCAAGTCACAGGCTGCAAGGCCAACCCCGCCGCTCGCGCCGTGGACGAGGACCCAGTCGCCTTCCTGCAATCCGCCAAGTTCGACGAGACCGGTGAAAGCGGTCGAATAGGCCGCGCCCATTGCGGCGGCGGCGGGGAAGTCCATCCCGCGCGGCATGGGTGATAGCTTGCCGGCAGGCACGCTGGCGAGTTCGGCAAAGGCGCCTGTCTTGTTGCCGCCTATCACCCTGTCACCCGGGGCAAAGCCGCTCTCCGGATCGGCTTCGAGAACCTCGCCTGCAAATTCCAGCCCGCTGGTGAAGGGCAGCTCGGGTTTGAACTGGTATTCCCCTCGCGTCATCAGCAGGTCGGGAAAGTTGAGCGAGGCCGCGCGCACCTGCACCAGCACCTCGCCCTGCGCGCGGACCGGTGCGGGCAGCTCTGCGAGTGCGACGCCGGACAGGTCGTCCGACAAGCTCGTGACGCGCAGGGCCTGCATCAGCCGAAGATCGTGAGGTCGAGCGGTTCGGAGGGACCAAACCACACCACGTAGCGGGTGTGATCGGCGAGATCGTCTCCGGAGAGTCCGTGGGCGAAGATCGTCAGATCGCCCCGCTCGTGCATCGCCCAGAGTGCGAATTGCGCGAAAGTCTCGGGCGACATGGAGAGTTGGCACGACCCGCGCGGATGCGGGCCGACTTGTGCGAGGTGGAAGTGCCCGACCGCTACCTTGAAATGCGCCTGCGCCCGCTCTGCGAAGCCCTGCGCGGCGGCAAGCTGGTCTGGGTCAAAATAGATATGCGCGTGGAAACCCCGGATCGCTGGTGCGACCGCCGTCATCCTAGAAGTTGTCCTTGGCCGCTCTCAGAGCCGCGAAGGTGTCGGCCGGGGTGTCCCCGCCCCAGCGCACCATCATGCCCGGGTTGTCTGCCCGCAGGAAGGGGTTGGTGGCAAGCTCGCGGCGCAAGGTGGTCGGTACCGTCGGCTCGTCCTTGGCGCGCTTCTCGGCGATCTCTGCGGCGTAGTCCTGCAAGGTGACGTTGTCGGGATCGGCATGGAGCGCGAATTTCGCGTTCGATGCAGTGTATTCATGCGCGCAATAAAGCAGCGTTTCGGGCGGGAGCGCCTTGATGCGGCTCAGGCTTGCCCAGAACTGCTTGGGCTCGCCTTCGAACATCCGCCCGCAGCCGAGCGCGAAGACCGAATCGCCGACAAAAGCGATGCCAGCCTCGGGGAAGTAGAAGGCGATGTGGCCATTGGTGTGACCCGACACGTCGATTACCTGCGCGCGTTCTTCGCCGATTGTGACGATGTCGCCGTGGGCTACGACGCGGCCTATCGGGAACTTGCCCTCGACCTCGGCAGGACCGAGAATCGAGCAACCGGTCTCTTCCTGGATATGCGCGTTGCCGCCCGCGTGATCGGGGTGCCAGTGGGTGTTCCAGATCTGGGTGATCTTCCAACCCTTCATGTCCGCCTCGAGCAGGTACTGCTTGGCGTCGGGGGTATCGATCGCGATCGTCTCGTGGCTCTCGGTGTCGTGGACGAGATAGCCGTAGTTGTCGCTAAGGCACGGGAACTGGTGAACATGGATCATGGGAGCGTGCTTACAGGCGCAATCTCCAAAGGAAAAGGCCCGCCTGCCGAAGCAAGCGGGCCTGTTACCCGTTCACGTCAGATTGAGTAGGGAAGCTCACCCGAAAGGGGCGAGCGCCGCCAGATCAATCTTCCTTCTTCTTCAGCGCGGCGCCGAGGATGTCGCCGAGCGACGCACCCGAATCCGACGAACCGAACTGGGCCACAGCTTCCTTCTCTTCCGAGATCTGGCGGGCCTTGATCGAGAAGTTCGGCTTCTTCGAACGGTCGAAGCCGATCACCATCGCGTCGATCTTCTGACCGACCTGGAAGCGATCCGGACGCTGCTCGTCGCGGTCGCGGCCGAGGTCCGAACGCTTGATGAAGCCGGTCGCGCCGTCGTCGCCGACCTGAACCTCGAGGCCACCGTCGCGCACTTCGAGCACGATCACGGTAACGGTCTGGTTCTTGCGCAGCGAGCCGCCGCTGGTCGCACCTTCAGCCGAGGGCGCACCCTTTTCGAGCTGCTTCATGCCGAGGCTGATGCGCTCCTTCTCGACATCGACGTCGAGAACGATGGCCTTGACCATCTCACCCTTGCGGTGGAGCGCCAGCGCGTCCTCGCCCGAGATGCCCCAGGCGATGTCCGACATGTGGACCATGCCGTCGACGTCGCCATCGAGGCCCACGAACAGGCCGAATTCGGTGGCATTCTTGACTTCGCCTTCGACTTCGGTGCCGACCGGGTGCTTCTCGGCGAACTCGTCCCACGGATTGCGCTGGGCCTGCTTGAGGCCGAGGCTGATGCGACGCTTGTCGCTGTCGACCTCGAGCACCATCACTTCGACTTCCTGCGAGGTCGAGACAATCTTGCCCGGGTGGACGTTCTTCTTGGTCCAGCTCATTTCCGAGACGTGGACCAGGCCTTCGATGCCGGCTTCGAGTTCGACGAAGGCGCCGTACTCGGTGATGTTGGTCACCACGCCGTTGAGCTTCGCGCCGACCGGGTACTTGGCAGCGACGCCATCCCACGGATCGCTTTCCAGCTGCTTCATGCCGAGGCTGATGCGCTGGGTTTCGGCGTTGATGCGCACGATCTGCACGGTCACGGTGTCACCGATATTGATGACTTCGCTCGGGTGGTTGACGCGCTTGTAGCTCATGTCGGTGACATGCAGCAGGCCGTCGATGCCGCCGAGGTCGACGAACGCACCGTAATCGGTGATATTCTTGACCACGCCGTCGATGATCTGGCCTTCGACCAGGTCGTTGATCAGCTCGCTGCGCTGTTCGGCGCGGGTTTCTTCGAGGACGGCACGACGCGAGACCACGATGTTGCCGCGGCGACGGTCCATCTTGAGGATCTGGAAGGGCTGCGGCACATCCATGAGCGGGGTGACGTCGCGCACGGGGCGGATGTCGACCTGCGAACCAGGAAGGAAGGCCACGGCGCCGTCGAGGTCGACGGTGAAGCCGCCCTTGACGCGGCCGAAGATGCGGCCTTCGACGCGCTTGCCTTCGCCAAACTCGCTCTCGAGCTTGTCCCAGGCGGCTTCGCGGCGGGCGCGGTCACGCGACAACATGGCTTCGCCGTCAGCGTTCTCGACACGATCGACGAACACCTCGACTTCGCCGCCGACGGTCAGGCCGTGGTCGTCTTCGCCGCGCGAGAATTCCTTGAGGGAGATGCGGCCTTCGCTCTTGAGGCCGACGTCGATCACGGCGAAACCGTTCTCGATTGCAGTGACGGTTCCCTTGACGACGCGGCCCTCAAAGCCATCTTCGCCGGCACCGCCGAGTTGTTCGTTGAGCATCGCCTCGAAATCGGCGCGCGTGGGCATCTGGGTTGCCATAGGCTGGATTAGTCCTGTGTTCGTTATGCTACCGGCCGCCGGTTTTTCCGGGGTCTTAAACTGCTTCCCGAGCACCATTGCGCGGGCTGGCAGGGCAAGAGGCCGTCTGCTCCGCGCGGCCGCATGCCAACGCGAAGGTTCTTTCAACCGATAAAGATTGCGAGAACGGCCGCGCGCCTAGGCGAAGACCGTCCCAAACGCAAGGAAAACCGCCCTCAGTTGCGGTGGGCCGCAACTGCCTCGATCGCTGCTGCGATGGCTTCGTCACGACCGAGCTGGGTCGTGTCGATCACCAGCGCGCCGGGTGCCACCACCAGCGGAGCATCGGCGCGGCCCATATCGCGTGCGTCACGAGCGGCGATATCGCTCTCGATCACGGCGAGCGCCACCTCGATGCCGCGGCCCGTCATCTCGAGCCAGCGGCGGCGGGCACGCTCGGCGACACTGGCGGTGACGAACAGCTTCACGTCGGCCTCCGGCGCGATCACCGTGCCGATGTCGCGCCCGTCGAGCACCGCGCCGCCGGGTTGCAGGGCGAAGGCGCGCTGGCGGTCATACAGCGCACGGCGCACGGTAGGGTGGACCGAGACACGGCTCGCAAAACCGCCGACTTCCTCGGAGCGCAGGATCTCTTCACCAAGCAGGCTGCCCGGAAAGGCGCAGGCGGCCAAGGCATCCTCGCGGCTATCGGGATCGCCGCCGTTCAGCTGCACCTGACGCCCAACCGCGCGGTAGAGCAGGCCCGTGTCGAGATGCGGCAGCCCGAAATGCCCGGCGAGCGCCTTGGCGATTGTGCCCTTGCCGCTGGCGGTCGGTCCGTCGACGGCGATGATCATTTGCCGGTGCCTTGCGCGGCCTCGCGCGCATCGATCCGGTTCATCCAGTCGCGGTAGATTTCCTCGGTAACCTCGGGCCGCTCACCGATGAAGGAGTGTGAGCCGCCCGGCACCACCGCCAGCTCCGAACCCGCCGTCAGGGCAACGAAATTCTGCACCGTGTCGAGCCGCGCCTCGTCGTACTGCCCAATCATGAACAGGACGCGCCGGCCGTCCACGCGCGAAAGCAGCGGCGTCGCATCGTAGGTTACGAGCGATCCAGATGCGCGGAATTCGCTGGGGCCCCACATCGCGTTGTAGATCTTCGCGTTCGGTCCCTTGCCGCCGTAACGCCCGCGGTATGCAATCTCCTGCGGCGTTGGCGCCGGCCAGTCGGCGCGCCCGTTATAGGCCGCGTAGAAGGCGCGCGTGGCTGGTTCGCAGACGTCTGGTGCGGGTGGGGTTAGGCTTTCGCAGGCACGGATCGTATCGGCAACCGCGTCGGGCAGGTCACGGATGGCAAGGTTGGTGCCGGTAATCCAATGGGAGGTCGAAATGAAGGTGCCGCTGAGTACCGCGGACACTGTGTGCTCGGGATATGCCGCCGCATATTCGAGCGCGATGGCCGAGCCCCAGCTATGCCCGATCACGTGCCAGCGCTCGACGCCTAGCGCCACGCGGATCGCCTCGAGCTCGGCAACGAACCGCTCAGGACGCCAGTTGGCGGGGTCTTCCGGGCGGTCGGACATGCCGCTGTCGAGTTGGTCGTACAGGATCACAGGGCGCTGGTCGGCGAGGCTCAGGAGCGCGCCGAAGCCCGCATGCGTACTGCCTGGCCCGCCATGGATGAAGACAACGGGGGTCGCGCCCTTGCCGATTGTGCCGTTGACCCGCACCCAAACCTTGCCGCCCTCGACTGCGACGCGGTGCTCCGAGGTCGGGACGGACCAGTCGGTGGCTGGATCGGTAGGGAGGGGCACCCCGGCCTGCTCCTTGACCTGAGCGTGAGTGGCGACGGGCATTAGCGCAAGTGCGATGAGGGTTAGCAACTTGCGCATCATGAGTTTTCTCCCGTGGACGTCTTGCTGCGCCATGCCCGCACCAGCCCGACAATCGCGATCGAGGCCCAGAAAAACTCAAGGATCAGGCTCGCCCAATTGGTGTGGACCACCAGCGAGACCGTCAGCAGCGCAGCACCTGCGAGGTTGGTGCCGTGCAGCAGGAACGGGTTCGTGCTCTTGGCCAGTGTCAGATAGGCGTAGGCGCTGATGATGCAGGCTGTGCCGCACAGTCCCACCATGCTGGCCCAGTCGAAGGGCGTATTCACGCCGTCGCCTCGTCCAGCAGGCCCATGAAGGTCGGGAAGCTCGTGTTGATCGGGCTGATGTCGTCGACATCTACCCCGCCGGAGCTGACGAGCCCCGCAACGGCCATGCTCATGGCGATGCGGTGGTCCAGCAGCGATTTGACGCTGCCATTGCCGCTTCCTCGCAGCGGTTCGCCGCCGGTGCCGTGGATGGTAAGGCCGTCCTTATGCTCCTCGACCCGCGCCCCTACGCTGGTCAGCGCGGCGGCCATTGCGGCGAGGCGGTCACTTTCCTTGACGCGCAGCTCGTCTAGCCCGGTGGTGCGGGTGGTGCCCGAGGCAAGGGCGGCTGCAACGAACAGGACCGGGAATTCGTCGATCATCGCAGGCGCGATCGCAGGATCGACATCGATGCCGGAAAGTTGGGCGTACCGCACACGCAGATCGGCGACCGATTCGCCGCCCACGTCGCGCGGATCAACTTCCTCGATGTCCGCGCCCATCTGGCGCAGCACTGCGAGAAGTCCGGCGCGGGTCGGGTTGAGGCCGACATTGCGGATCGTAAGATCGCTCCCGGGCACGATGGTCGCCGCAACCATGAAGAAGGCGGCTGACGAGGGATCGCCCGGGACAGTCACGTCCATCGGCTTGAGGTCGGCTTCGCCGTGGATGGCGATCACGGTCTCGCCGTTCTCCATGCCGACTTCGAGCTTTGCGCCGAAGCCGGTCAGCATCCGCTCGGTATGGTCGCGGGTCGGCACGGGCTCGATCACGCGGGTGATGCCGGGGGTGTTGAGCCCTGCCAGCAGCACCGCACTCTTGACCTGCGCACTCGCCACGGGAAGCCGGTAGGTAATCGGCACGGCAGGCGAAGCGCCGCGCAGCATCAGGGGGAGGGTGCCGCCCGCCGAGGCCTCGAAGCTCGCGCCCATCTGCGACAGAGGGTCGATCACGCGCTTCATCGGCCGGCCCGATAGGCTGGCGTCTCCGGTGAAGGTGGCAGTGACCGCATGACTCGCGACAAGGCCCATCAGCAGACGGGTCGAGGTGCCTGAATTGCCCATCTCGAGCGCCTGTCTGGGTTCAAGCAGGCTGCCGACGCCGACGCCGTCGACTGTCCAGATACCGTCAGCCGAACGCTCAATCTGCGCGCCGAATTGGCGCATCGCCGCGGCCGTCGCCAGCACGTCCTCGCCTTCCAGCAGCCCGGTGATCCGGCTGCGTCCGACCGCAAGTCCGGCAAACATCAGCGCGCGGTGGCTGATCGACTTGTCGCCGGGTACACTGATCGCGCCCTTGAGCGGGCCGAGGGGCGAAAAACGATGGCTGGTCATAAGGCGGCGGTCTTTGACAGCGCCCCGCGCTTCTGGCAAGGCGCGCCGCAAATCGGACCGGACCCGTTGATTCAAGGCCCTTGAATCGTCGTGGGCCGCTTCCCACAATTCTCGTTCACACCCGCGAATTCGCACACCGCGCTTCGCCCGCCCTCCCACGGGGCGGCCAGTTTGAGGAATACACATGGCCAAGCCCGAATGGGGTACCAAGCGCACCTGCCCCAAGTGCGCAGAGCGTTTCTACGATCTCGGCAAGGAAGACCCGGTGACCTGCATCGAATGCGGCGAAACCTGGAGCCCCGAGCCGGTGCTCAAGTCCAAGCAGCCGATTCCCTTCGAGGAAGTGGCGAAGAAGGTCGATGTCGACGCTGACGCCGATCTCGGCGGCGACGATGAGATCGACGATCTGGAAGACATCGAAGACATCGACGAGGACGGCGATTCGCCCGACAACGACGTCGACCTCGGTGGCGACGACGATCTCGGCGTTGCGACCGGCACCGGCGAAGACGACGGCGACGAGAACTGATTTTTCGCTTGCAAGGGGGAGGTGGCCCTTATAATGGCCGCCTCCCGCAAGCAGGGCACATAGCCTTGCTCGCATGATGACTGGCTCGGGGCCTTAGCTCAGCTGGGAGAGCGCAACACTGGCAGTGTTGAGGTCAGCGGTTCGATCCCGCTAGGCTCCACCAGTCATCCTGATCAAAGTCGGACATGGCAGTCTCCCTGAGAGACGCATTTTCGCAACGCTGGCCGACGAGGTTTCGTCCGCCGGCGTTTTTCGCATTTTTCCGGCGGCCTCGGCTCCCGGGTGGAGAAGTTGGCGATGTTCGACACGCTGTCAGACCGGCTCGGCGGGGTCTTCGACAAGCTCAAGGGTCGCGGTGCGCTGCGTGAGCAGGACGTGCGCGACGCCATGCGCGAGGTGCGCATCGCTCTTCTCGAAGCCGATGTAGCGCTTCCGGTCGCCCGCCGCTTCATCGATGCCGTCACTGAAAAGGCCGTGGGCCAAGACGTGCTGCGCTCGGTCACGCCGGGCCAGATGGTCATCAAGATCGTCCACGATGAGCTGGTCGAGACGCTCGGCGGGATGGAAGTCGAAGGGCTGAAGCTCGAAGCCAAACCGCCGGTCGTGATCATGATGGTCGGCCTCCAGGGCTCGGGTAAGACGACCACCACGGCCAAACTCGCCAAGCTGATCCGTGAACGTCACGGCAAGAAGGCGCTGATGGCCTCGCTCGACGTCAACCGTCCGGCCGCGCAGGAGCAGCTTGCGGTGCTCGGCACGCAGGTTGATGTCGCGACGCTTCCGATCCTCGCTGGCCAGCAGCCGGTTGATATCGCTCGCCGCGCCATGGAAGCCGCGCGCCTCCAGAATTTCGACGTCCTGCTGCTCGACACCGCAGGGCGCCTGCACGTCGACGACGCGCTGATGGCCGAAATGAAGGCTGTTGCCAGCGTTTCGGCACCCAACGAAGTGCTGCTGGTCGTCGACTCGCTGACTGGTCAGGACGCGGTCAACGTTGCCCAGAGTTTCAGCGGCGAAGTGCCGCTTACCGGTGTGGTGCTGACCCGCATGGACGGCGACGCCCGCGGCGGCGCGGCGCTCTCGATGCGCGCGGTCACCGGCAAGCCGATCAAGTTTGCAGGGACGGGCGAAAAGCTCGACGCCATCGAGCCGTTCCGCCCCGGCAGCGTCGCCGACCGCATTCTCGGCATGGGCGACGTGGTCAGCCTCGTCGAGCGCGCGGCCGCGACAATCAAGGAAGAGGATGCCGAGAAGCTCGCGCGCAACCTCGAGAAGGGCAAGTTCGACCTCAACGATCTTGCCATGCAGCTCAAGCAGATGCGCGCGATGGGCGGCATCGGGATGCTCGCCGGCATGATGCCGGGCATGAAGAAGGCCAAGGCCGCGATGGCCAACTCGGGCATGGACGACAAGGTGCTCGTCCATATGGAGGCGATCATCGGCTCGATGACCGCCAAGGAACGCGCCAACCCCGACCTGATGAACGCCAAGCGCAAGAAGCGCGTCGCATCGGGCAGCGGCACCGACGTGCAGACCGTCAACAAGGTGCTCAAGATGCATCAGGAGATGGCCCGCGCGATGAAGCAGATCAAGAAGATGGGCGGCCTCAAGGGCCTCGCGGCGATGTTCGGCGGCGGTGGCGGCGCTGGAGGAATGGGCGGAATGGGCGGCCCCAGCGGTCCGATGGGCGGCCTGCCCGGACTCGGCGGACCCGGTGGCGGACTTCCCGGACTTCCCGGCCTGCCCCGCAAGAAATAGATTTCAGTTCAGGTATTTCGTTTCAATTCAGACAATTCCAATCGAAAGGTAACTACACATGTCCATCTCCATCCGGCTTTCGCGCGGCGGTGCCAAGAAGCGTCCCTATTACCGCATCGTCGTCGCCACCAGCCGTAGCCCGCGCGACGGCAAGTATCTCGAGCAGATCGGGACCTACAACCCGCTGCTCGCCAAGGACAATGCCGACCGCGTCAAGCTCGTCGAAGACCGCGCCCGCTACTGGCTCGGCGTCGGCGCGCAGCCGACCGACCGCGTTGCCCGTTTCCTCGATGCTGCCGGCATCAAGGAGCGTGCGGCTCGCGTGAACCCCAAGAAGGGTGAGCCGGGCGAGAAGGCCAAGGAGCGCGCCGAAGAGCGTGCGGCCAAGATCGCCGAAGCTGAAGAAGCCGCCGCCGCTGCAGCCGAAGAAGCCAAGGCCGCCGCCGCCGCTCCGGCCGTGGAAGAAGAAGCTCCGGTCGCTGAAGAAGCCGCTGCTGAAGAAGCGCCTGCCGCTGAAGAAGCTGCCGTCGAAGAAGCTCCGGCTGAAGAAGCTGCTGCTGAAGAAGCTCCCGCTGAAGAAGCCGCTTCCGAAGAACAGGCCGAAGGCTGAGTGACAATGACCAAGCCCGTCACCCTGGCTGCCATCATCGGTGCGCACGGGGTGGCGGGCGAGGTACGTCTGAAACTTTTCGGCGACGGCGTACCTGGCCTCGCGCGGCACAAGACCTTCAATGAAGGTGCGCTGACGCTCGTAAAGGTCCGCGATGATGGCAAAGGCGGGGCGATTGCCCGTCTTGCCGAATGCGCCTCGCGCGGCGATGCCGAGAAATTGCGCGGGACGACGCTGAAAGTTCCCCGCGATGCGCTCCCTCCGCTTGCCGAGGGCGAATTCTACCACGCCGATCTGCTCGGCCTTCCGGTTGTCACCGACGCGGGCGAGACGGTCGGCTCGGTCCTCGCCATCGAGAATTTCGGCGCAACCGACATCATCGAAATCACGCGCGAGCCTGCGCCCGAGAAGGGCGCGAAGACCTTCATGGTCCCGATGATCCCCACTGCCGTGATTGAGTGGGACGAACACCGGCTTGTGATCGGGGCTGCTTTCGCCGAAGATTAGGGCGTGAGCCCCCCGCGTGACGATCTTTGGCAGTGCATATCCGCCCACCAGATCGGCCCGGCGGACGCATCGCTTACCTTTATCGCACGCCTCGCACGAGAAAATCGCTGGTCCCTCGCCAAGGCCGAGCAGGTCGTCGAGGAGTACCGACGATTCTGCTATCTCGCCGTCACGGCCGGGCACGAGGTGACGCCCTCGGATGCGGTCGATCAGGTCTGGCATCTCCATCTCACCTATAGCCGCGACTATTGGGAGGTGTTCTGTCCGCAGGTGCTTCAAGCCGATCTGCACCACGGTCCGACGAGCGGCGGACCGGTCGAAGCTGGACGCTACTACTGCCAATACGCGGCAACGCTTGCCGCATACGAGGCTACCTTTGGCGAAGCGCCTCCGGCCGCGATCTGGCCGGCTGCAGCCAAGCGCTTCAAAGTAGACCCGCGTGGAGTTCGTGTTAACCTCTCAGGCGTTATCGTCGTGTCTCGCCGGGTCGCGCTGGCGTTGGGTCTGCTTGCCGCATTGGGAGGCTGGCTCACGGGAAGGATGATGTGATGCAGCTGTTCTCGTCCTGGACGGGCAGCGACTTCCTGATTTTCTATAGCGGCCTGCTCGTCGCGGGCTGCATTGCTGCATGGTGGATACCGTCGCAACTGCGCAACACGGGAAGGCGCGGCGAATCGCTTGATGTCGAAAATGCCGCCTTGCTGGCCGGGGGACGCGACCGATTTGCCGATGCGGTCTTGGCCGACCTCTTCGTGCGCGGTGCACTTGAACCGTCGGGCAAGGATCGTCTTGCTGTGGTTAGGCGGGAAGTTGCGTGCGGAGCGGCGGGCAAGGATCTGCTGGCGGCAGAAGGACCCGTCACCCGCGGCGAGGCGCGGCGCATCATCGATCTCCATGCCGAGCGCATCGCCGCACGTATGCGGCGCAGCGGGCTGCTGATGTGGCCGGAACAACATACGCGGCTGCGCTGGCTCTCGATCACGCCCTTTGCCGCGCTTTTCGTCCTTGGCCTCTACCGGCAGCGGGCCGGAAGCGCATTGGGGGAACCGACCGGCTTTCTCCTCATCCTGCTCGGACTGACAGCCGTCTTTGCGCTGATCCGTTTCGTGCAGAGCGACCCGCGCACGTGGGCGGGCATTTCCGCGGTCAACGACCTGCGCTCGCAAAGCGGCCGCATCGCCCGTGCACCGCGGCCCGAAGAGGCGCCGCTCGCTGTGGCGCTGTTCGGCACGGCTGTGCTGGTCGGCACGCCCTGGGAGCCGGTCCATGCGCTGCGCCAGAATGCCGGCAGCAGCGGCGACTGCGGCGGCACAAGCAGCGACAGCAGCGATAGCGGAGGCGACGGTGGCTCGGGCTGCAGCGGTGGTGGCTGCGGCGGTTGCGGAGGCTGAAGTCCCGGCGTAAGCGCGCGCCATGACCTTCGCCGCCACCATCCTCACGCTCTATCCGGAGATGTTTCCCGGGCCGCTCGGCGTATCGCTGGCGGGCCGCGCGCTGGCCGATGCAAAGTGGGCCTGCGAGACGGTGCAAATCCGCGACTTTGCCGAAGACAAACATCGCACGGTCGACGATACGCCCGCGGGAGGTGGGGCGGGGATGGTGCTCAAGTGCGACGTCCTGGCGCGGGCGCTCGACAGCGCGCCGGCCGCCGGACGCCCCATCCTTGCCATGACCCCGCGGGGACGCTCGATCACCCAGCAACGCATCCGCGAACTCGCCCAAGGCCCCGGAGTGATCATCCTGTGCGGGCGCTTCGAAGGGTTCGACGAGCGCCTCTTCGAAGCCCGCCCGGAGATCGAGCAGGTCTCCCTAGCCGACATTGTTCTCAGCGGCGGCGAGATGGCCGCGCTCACCATCCTTGACGCTTGCATTCGGCTGCTTCCCGGCGTAATGGGCGCCGCTTCCAGCGGGGATGACGAGAGCTTTGAACAAAGCCTCATCGAATACCCGCACTATACCCGACCTCAGGAATGGGAAGGGCGCACGATCCCCGAAGTGCTGCGATCGGGGGATCATGCGAAAATCGCTGCTTGGCGCAAGGCAAGAAGCGAGGATGACACACGGTTACGCAGGCCAGACCTTTGGGAACGTCATAAGGACGTTCGGGTCCAGCCTGCCTCTGGCGCGCGGCGAAAAGACAAGGAACCGGACCAGTGAACCTGATCCAGCAGATTGAAGCCGAAGAAATCGCCAAGTCCGGCAAGGACATCCCCGAATTCCGCGCAGGCGACACCGTCCGCGTCGGCGTGAAGGTGAAGGAAGGCAACCGCGAGCGCGTTCAGAACTATGAAGGCGTCGTCATCGCCCGTTCGAACCGCGGCATGGGCAGCAACTTCACCGTCCGCAAGATGAGCTTTGGCGAGGGCGTCGAGCGCGTCTTCCCGCTCTACTCGCCGATCGTCGAAAGCATCACCGTGGTCCGCCGCGGCGTGGTGCGTCGCGCCAAGCTCTATTACCTGCGCGGCCGCACCGGCAAGAGCGCGCGTATCGTCGAGCGCAAGATGAACGCGCCCAAGGCGTAAGGCTTACCAGCCACTGAAATTACAAAGGGCGGTGCCGGAAGGCGCCGCCCTTTTCGTTTGCGCCTCTTGCCATTCTTCCCTGTCATTGCGAGGAGCAAAGCGCGCCGCGACCCCGCGGTTTGCAATGACGAGGTGAGCTTTGGATGCGTTCGGTTCTTGCTGCGGTTTGCTTGATTTTCGCTTTCCCCGCCATCGCGGAGGACGCAATGCCTGAGGCCCCCCCCACGCTCACCTTCGAGCGCGTCTTTGCCTCTCCCGGCCTCGATGGACCGGCGCCGCGCCAAGTTAAGCTCTCGCCAGACGGACGCTATCTCACCTTGCTTCGCAACCGCCCCGAGGAGCGGGAGCGTTACGACCTGTGGGGCTATGACATCGAAACCGGCGCATGGCGGATGTTGGTGGATTCAGAGGCGCTGGGAAGCGGGCGCGAATTGTCCGAGGATGAGAAGATGCAGCGCGAGCGCGCCCGTATCGGCAGCCTCAAGGGGATCATCGCGTACCAGTGGACGAGTGGCACGGGCGTGCTGGTACCGCTCGACGGCGACCTCTTCCTCGCCAAGCTTGACGGCACGGTGACGCGCCTCACCGATACCGAAGGCACCGAACTTAACCCCGGCCTCTCCAGCAACGGCGGCTACGTCTCCTTCGTGCGCGACCGGCGGCTGTGGGTCGGCCCGGTCGGCGGCGAGGCCAAGCCTGTCACCCCGCGGGAGGGCGACGCCATCCGCTGGGGCGAGGCGGAATTCGTCGCTCAGGAAGAAATGGACCGCTTCGCCGGATATTGGTGGAGCCCCGACGACAAGCGCATCGTCGTCCAGCGCACGGACGAGGCGAGCGTGGGCATCGTCACCCGCGCCGCGATCGGCGCCAAGGGCACAAAGGTCTTTGACCAACGCTATCCCTCGGCAGGCACCGACAATGCGGTGGTCGACCTTTACGTCATGGACCCCGATGGCGGAAACAAGGTGAAGGTCGACCTCGGCTTCGATCTCGATGTCTATATGGCCCGTGTCGACTGGGCGCCGGATGCATCCGCGATCTATGTGCAGCGGGAAGACCGCGCGCAGACCCGGATCGATGTGCTCAGGGTCGATCCCGTTACGGGGGCCTCGCGCATCTGGTTCACGGAAACCGCTGCGCGGCCAGACACCTGGGTCAACCTCAGCGACAATTACCGCTTCCTCAAGGACGGGAGCCTTTTGTGGTGGTCCGAGCGCGACGGTTACGGGCATTTCTATCGCTATGCCGACGGACAGTGGCAGCAGCTGACCCGCGGCACGTCGCCGACCACCAAGCTTGTCGGCGTTGACGAGGCGGCGGGGACCTTCACCTATCAGGCGACCGCAAACGTCATCAGCCAGCAGGTCTATCGCGCACGGCTGGACGGGACGGGTGAGCCGGAATTGCTCACCGACCCGGCCTTCACCAACGCCGCGTCGATGGATGGGGCAGGGCGCCTGCTCTATGTCGGCCGCTCGAACCCCAATCAGCCGCCGCAGTCCTATCTCGCCACGCCTGACGGCAAGCGCGTGGCATGGATCGAGGAAAACCGCGTCGAGGGCGCGCATCCCTATGCGCCCTACCTCGCCGGCCATGTCACGCCCGAGTTCGGCACGATCCCCGCCGAAGACGGCACCCCGCTTCACTGGATGATGCTCAAGCCCAAGATGGAGCCGGGCAAGCGTTATCCCGTGTTCTTCAGCCACTACGGCGGCCCCGCGCGGCAGATGGTCACGCAGGGCTGGGGCGGCTCGCTCGCGCAGGCGGTGGTCGACAAGGGCTACATCTATTTCGTCGTCGACAATCGCGGCACGACCAATCGCGGCGTCGCATTCGAACAGCCCATCTACCGCGCGATGGGCGGGGTCGAGGTGCGCGACCAGAAGGCAGGCGCAGAGTTCCTCAAGACCCTCGATTTCGTCGATCCGGCCAAGATCGCGACCTATGGCTGGTCCTACGGCGGCTACATGACGCTGAAGATGCTGGAAGCCGATCCGGGCCTTTACGCCGCCGGCGTCTCAGGCGCGCCGGTGACCCGCTGGGAGCTCTACGACACCCATTACACCGAACGCTACATGGGTGATCCGCGCGAGGTGAAGGACGCCTACGACAAGGCCAGCGCCATCCCCGATGCGCGCAAGATCGCAGACCCCATGCTGCTCATCCACGGCTTGGCCGATGACAACGTGATCTTCGAGAACTCGTCCGAGCTTATCTCCGTGCTTCAGGAGAGCAACACGCCCTTCGAGATGATGCTCTACCCCGGCTACACCCACAGCGTGACGGGCGAGAAGATCGGGCCGCACGTGTGGAACAGCATCTTCCGCTTCCTGACCGCCCACGGGGTCGTTCCGCCCGCCGAATAGGTCTGCATGCACGACCTTAGCGGTTGCGCTGGGGCCAGCGCACACTATCTCGCAGGCCGAAGTCATAGGAGAATGCCAAGTGGGTTACCGGGTGGCAGTGGTCGGCGCGACAGGCAATGTCGGGCGCGAAATGATGCAGGTTCTCGCCGAGCGCGAGTTCCCGTGCGATGAAGTCGCTGCGGTCGCCTCCTCGCGGTCGGTCGGAACCGAGGTCGAGTTCGGCGACACGGGCAAGATGCTCAAGTGCCGCAACATCGAGCATTTCGACTGGGCCGGTTGGGACATTGCGTTGTTTGCTGCAGGCTCTGGTCCGGCCAAGGAGTACGCTCCCAAGGCGGCCGCTGCGGGCTGCATCGTGATCGACAACTCGTCGCTCTACCGCATGGACCCCGACGTTCCGCTGGTGGTTCCGGAAGTGAACCCGGACGCGATAGACGGCTACAAGGCCCGCAACATTATCGCCAACCCCAACTGCTCGACCGCGCAGCTGGTGGTGGCGCTGAAGCCGCTGCACGACTTCGCCAAGATCAAGCGCGTGGTCGTCTCGACCTACCAGTCGGTTTCCGGCGCGGGCAAGGCGGGCATGGACGAGCTGTTCCAGCAGAGCCGCGCAATCTTCGTCGGCGATCCGGTGGAACCGTCGAAGTTCACCAAGCAGATCGCCTTCAACGTCATCCCGCACATCGACAGCTTCCTCGACGACGGGTCTACGAAGGAAGAGTGGAAGATGGTGGTAGAGACCAAGAAGATCCTCGACCCCAAGATCAAGCTCAACGCCACCTGCGTGCGCGTGCCGGTGTTTGTCGGCCACTCTGAAGCGGTGAACATCGAGTTCGAGAACGAGATCTCAGCCGAGCAGGCAATGGACCTCCTGCGCGAGGCGCCAGGCATCATGTTGATCGATAAGCGTGAGGACGGCGGCTACATCACCCCCGTGGAATGCGTCGGCGACGCAGCGACCTTCGTCAGCCGCGTGCGCGAGGACCCGACGGTAGAGAACGGCATCACGCTGTGGTGTGTCTCCGACAACCTCAGGAAGGGCGCGGCCCTCAACGCTGTGCAGATCGCCGAGCTGCTCGGCCGCCGCCACCTCAAGAAGGGATAAGGCCGATGCGGATCGCGCTCCTCGCGCTCACTGCCGCTTTGGCGCTGACAGGCTGCGACAGCGGCAAGGCGCCCGACGCAGCAAGTTCGCAGGAGGGCAAGCCCGCCGAGGCGCAAGTCGCGGCCAATGCTGTCGAACTGCGCGGCGAGGGGCTTTCGGCTGGGCCTGAGGCCTTCTACTTCGCAGCGGGGCAGAAAGAGGTCGAAGCGGCGCTTGCCAAGGCTCTCGGGCCATCCTTGCGCAGCGGCGAGAACGGCGAGTGCGGGGCCGGGCCGGTCACCTTCACCGACTACGCAGGTGGGCTCACCGCACACTTCCAGAAGGGCCGCCTCGTCGGGTGGAACTGGCACATCGTGCAGGACGGCGACCGCGCCGCTACCGGCACGATTAAGCTCACCGGCGGCGTACAGCTCGGCAGCGCGCGCAGCGTCGTCGAGGCCGCATCTGGGTTCGCCACGGTCAAGGACAGCACGCTGGGCGAGGAATTTTCGCTCGGCGAGAAGATCGGCGGCTTTGTCGAAGGCGATGTCGTCGAGATGCTCTACGCCGGGACGCAGTGCTTCTTCCGCTAGGCTGACGTCACTCCGAAAGCGCGATCGGCCCTGCCGGCTTCGTGTTCTTGCGCATCAGCAAGGTGAGCGGCGCGGCGGCCAGCGTGATCCACATCATCAGCCAGAAATCGTCGAGATAGGCGATCATCGCTGCCTGCCGGTTCACTTCGGCATCGAGCAGCACCATCGCCGTGTCGCCAAGGGCCTGGAAGCGGTCCACGGTCGAGAAGTCGATGATGTGGCCGGTGGCGGCGGTCACATTGCCCCCGAGGTCGGCGTGCGAGGTTTGGATATTGCGCGCGAGCAGGACCGTCATCAGCGAGATCCCCGCCGAGGCACCCAGCGAGCGGAACAGGTTGAGGAGGCTTGACCCGTCGGTACGCAAGCGCGGGTTGATCGTCGCGAAGGCGCTCACCTGCAAGGGGATGAAGACGAGGCCCATCCCGAGGCCCTGCAGCAGGCCGCTTATGATCACGTGGAACACGTCGACGTCGAGCGACCAGTGTGACATCTGCCACAGCGAGAAGGCGCAGAGGAGGAAACCGCTCGCAACCACTGGCCGAGCGTCGACCCCGCGGCGGATCAGCAGGCCGGAAATCTGCATCGAGAGGAGAATGCCCACGCCGCGCGGCATCAGCACCATGCCGGTGTCGATCACGCCGTAGCCGAACAGGTTCTGGAGCATCGGTGGGAGCAGCGCCATCACGGCAAACATCACGATCCCGATCACGATCATGAAGCTGAGGGCGATCGTGAAATTCCGGTCGGCAAACAGCGACCGCTCGAACATTGGCGCGCGCGCGGTGGCGAAGTGGATGACCACCATCCAAGTCGCCGACAGCGTCAGGAACAGGTAGACCCAGATCTCGGCCGAGGCGAGCCAGTCTTCCTGCGCGCCGCGATCAAGCAGCAGCTGGAACGAGGCAAGCGCCAGTGCCAGCAGCAAGAAGCCGGTAATGTCGAAACGCCGCTCGCGCTTGGGGCGGCTCGGCAGGCAGGTGAACAGGATCACCAGCGAGGCGATGCCGACCGGCAGGTTGACGAAAAACACCCAGCGCCAGTTGGCGGTCTCGGTCAGCCATCCGCCAAGAATGGGGCCAAGGATCGGGCCGATCATGATCCCCATGCCCCACACCGCCATGATCTGCGGATGCCGGCTCGGGCGGGTGGAATCGAGCATGAATGACTGGCTGAGAGGGGCGATGAAGGCACCCGCCACGCCTTGCAGCGCGCGGAAGGCAACCATCTCTTCGAGGTTCTGTGCAAGCCCGCACAGCATCGAGGTAAGGATGAAGCCCGCAACCGAGCCGATGAACAGCCGCCGCGCACCGATGCGGTCCGCGAGCCATCCCGTAAGCGGTAGCGCCACGGCCGAGGCGATGATGTAGCTGGTCAGCACCCAGGTGATCGTGTCGACCGTCGCCCCCAATGAGGACTGCATATGCGGCAGCGCGACGTTGGCGATGGTGGTGTCGAGGATCTGCAGGAGCGAAGCGGCCATCACGCCGACGATCATCAGCGGATAGTTGCGGGACACGATCTCCGGCACGTCAGCCGGCACGGCCGGCGGCGCGGCTGCAGGAAGTGCGCCAGAAGCGGGCCCGGCCCGGCTGGCCATCCTAGCGCTTGCCGCTGCCGTCGGTGAAGACCGTCACCTCGCTCGAGAGGCCGGCGATCAGGCGCCGCGGGCTCTGCCCCTCGATTTCGATCCGCACCGGCACGCGCTGCGTGACCTTCACCCAGTTGCCGGTCGCGTTCTGGGCAGGGAGCACGGAGAACTCCGCGCCCGTGCCCGCACCGATCGATGCAACGCGGCCTTTCAGCACGACGTCAGGGTAGGCATCAAAGCGGATCTCGGCGCGCTGGCCAACCGCCATGTCGGCAAGGTCGGTTTCCTTGAAGTTGGCCTCCACATAGGTCGAGTTCGACCGCACCAGCGTCAGCACGGGGAGGTTGGGGACGGCTTGCTGGCCGACCTGCAAGCGATCTGCCTGGGCGATGCGCCCAGCGGCTGGCGCGCGCACTTCTGTGCGGCGCAGCGAGAGCTGGGCACTGGCGCGGCTCGCCTCGGCGGCGGCGACCTGCGGATTGACGCCGGGGACCGCGGGGCCGCTGGCGAGCCGTGCTCGCGCCTCGCGCTGACGGTCCTGCGCCTGCCGGATGGCCTCGCGCGCCTGCACCACCGCCTGCTGCGCGGCCTCGAAATCGGCCTTGGTCGAGAAGCCCTTGTCGCGCAGAGCACGCACCCGCTCGAAGCGGGCTTCGGCAAAGGCGACGTCGCTGCGCGCGGCCTCGATATCGGTGCCGGTCAGTTCCGGCGCATTGCTGAGCGCGATGACGTTGGCCTGCGCGCTGGCAATCGCGGCATTGGCTTCGGCGATCTGAAGGCGGAAGGGTTCGGGGTCGATGCGGAACAGGAGCTGACCCGCCGTCACATCGGAACCCTCTGTGACGTTGACGTCGACGATCTTCCCGCCGACTTCGGAGCTGACGGAAACCATATCCTGCTTGAGGTAGGCGTTATCGGTCGAAACCTTGCCGGAAAGGCTCTGCCAATAGAGGAAGGCGCCGATCGCCAACGCCAGCGGCACCGCGAGCATCACACCCCAGCGAAGCCAAGGACGACGCGAGGGTGTATCCGTTTCGGGGGAGGAAAGCGCAGTCGCGTCCCCGGTCTGGGGCGCGTGGGCGGGATCGGCTTCAGCCATGGGCGACCTCCGGTTGGCGGGCAGCGATAATGTTGGTGGCAATGCGTTCGAGCAGGTTCGCGAAGGTCACGCGCTCAGCCGGGTCGACGCCTTCGAGCATTTCCTCGAACAGCGCATCGACGCTGGCGGTGAGGCGCGCGACGATGCCGCGGCTTTTGTCGGTGAGGTGCAGGATGCGCGCACGCCGGTCTGCGGGGTCACTTTTACGCTCGATCCAGCCAGCATCCTCAAGGCGGTCGACGATGCGGGTGAGGGTGATCGGCTCGATCTCCAGCCTCTCGGCGTAGAAGGCCTGATTTTCCTTCGGATAACGCTCGAGCGAGAGCAGCAGCCGCGCCTGCGGACCGGTGAGCCCGAGGCTGCGCACGCGCTCGTCGAAAAGGCGGCGCAGCTGGCGCGAATTGTCCGCGAGTCGGTAGCCAATCTCGATGGTCATATGCCTGCATATAATAAGCGTGCTTACTATTCTCAAGCCCGGATTAGACTTACGACCGCTGGTGCCTCGCGGCGAACCGCGCTAGCACTCGCGCCATGACCTCGACCGAGCATTTCACGAGTTTCGACGGTACCGATCTGGCCTTCCATATCGTGGGTGAGGGGCCGCCGGTAATCCTGCTGCACGGGCTTTTTTCCTCCGCACAAATGAATTGGATCAAGTGGGGGCACGGCGAGCGCCTTGCGGCTGCGGGCTTTCGCGCCATCATGCTCGACTTCCGGGTGCACGGCGACAGCGCCGCCCCGCACGACCCCGAGGCCTATCCTGCGGGCGTGCTGGTGCGCGACGTCGCTGCGCTGGCCGAGCAACTCGGCTTGGAAGCGGGGGACTTCGACCTCGTGGGCTTCTCGCTCGGTGCGCGCACGGCGATCCATGCCGTCGCTTACGGCATCCTCGAGCCGCGTCGTCTCGCGATCTGCGGCATGGGCGTGGCGGGCCTTGCCGACTGGTCGCGCCGTGCGGACCATTTCAAGCGGGTGATCGACGAATTCGACACGATCAAGCCCGGCGACCCCGCCTATACCGCGCGCACCTTCCTGAAGTCGCAGGGCACCGACCGCGTCGCGGCGCGGTTGTTGCTGGATGCGATGGACGATTTCGACCTCGCCAAGCTCGCCAATATCACCATGCCGACCGCCGTGATCTGCGGGGATGAAGACCATGACAACGGTTCGGCCGAGGAGCTCGCCGCGCTTCTGCCCAGCGCCCGCTATGTCGAGGTGCCGGGCGGCCACATGAACAGCGTCATCAAGCCCGAGCTCGGCGAGGCGATCGTTGCTTTCCTCGCAGGCCCAGCCTGATGGCCGAGAGGCCGCAGCCCCTGGTCGTCGGCTGGCGTGAGATGGTCAGCCTGCCGGAGCTTGGCCTTACCGGAATACCTGCCAAGATCGACACGGGGGCACGTACCTCCTCGCTCCATGCCCATGTGCTCGACGACTTTGTCCGGGACGGCGAGCGGTTTGTGCGGTTCGCGGTCGACTGGGGCGGGGAGCGCCATTTCTGCGAGGCGATCCACGTCGATGTGCGCGGCATCACCAGCTCCAACGGCGACAAGCAGACGCGGTTTGTCATAAAGACGCCTCTGACCATCGGTAAGCTTCGGTTCCGGGCGGAGATAAGCTTGGCGGACCGCTCCCAGATGCAGTTCCCGATGCTGATCGGGCGCTCCGCGCTCCGGCGGAGGATGGTGGTGGATAGTGGCCATTCGTGGCTGCAATCACCTGCGATAGCGCATATGGGGCGCATCCGCCGCTAGAGCGTTTGCCAGCCGGGTGCAGTTACCCGGCGGCCGGAACACACGAAAAAACAACGGTAATGCGCCGGTCTTGAAAGGGTCTTCATGAAAATCGCGATGCTGGCGCGCAACGCCAACCTCTACTCGCACAAGCGGCTGAAGCAGGCTGCCGAGGAGCGCGGGCATACGCTCGACATCCTCAACACGTTGCGCTGCACCGTGCACATCGCCAGTCACCGGCCCGAGGTCTATTACAACGGCGCGCCGATTGCCGCCTATGACGCGGTGATCCCGCGTATCGGGGCGTCGATCACCAACTATGGCCTTGCAATCCTTCGGCAATTCGAGATGCGCGGGATTTGGTCGCTGAACGAGAGCGTCGCCATCGGGCGCAGCCGCGACAAGCTGCGGTCGCTTCAGATCCTTGCCAAGCACGGTCTCGGACTGCCGCTCACTGCCTATGCCAACGACCCCAAGCAGGCCGAGGAGATCATCAAGGCGGTCAAGGGCCCGCCGGTGGTCATCAAGCTGATCGAGGGGACGCAGGGCATCGGGGTGGTGCTCGCCGAGACGATGTCGAGCGCCAAGTCGGTGATCGAGGCGTTCCGCGGGGCCAACGTCAACATCCTTGTGCAGGAGTTCATCAAGGAGGCCGGCGGCACCGATATCCGTGCGCTGGTGGTCGGCGGCAAGGTCGTCGCTGCGATGCAACGCACTGGCGCGCCTGACGAATTTCGCTCCAATCTCCACCGCGGCGGCAGTGCCAAGGTGATCAAGATCACCCCCGAGGAACGCTCCACCGCCGTGCGCGCTGCCAAGCGGATGGGCCTCAATGTGTGCGGTGTGGATATGCTCCGGAGCAACCACGGGCCGGTGATCATGGAGGTCAATTCCTCCCCCGGGCTTGAGGGCATCGAGACTGTCACCGGCAAGGATATTGCCGGTCAGGTCATCGATTTCATTGTCGCCAATGCCAGCAACGGGACAACCAAGACCAAGGGACGCGGTTAGACCCCTGAAGAGCCATGTTTCACGTGAAACACTCGTTCACGACGGGGTCTGGCGGGGGTCAAAACGCGTCTAGAGGGGGTCTAGAAGGGATCTAAAGGGGGTCTGGAACGATCTGGACACCCTCTAAAACCGCTCACGCATTCCGCGCTATCAGCCCGCCATCGACAGGAATGGCCACGCCGGTGATGTAGCTCGCGGCAGGGAGCACCAGTGACAGCGTCATGTGCGCGACCTCCTCGGGCTCGCCGTAGCGACGCAATGCGGTGCGGCGCTTGGCGAAGATCGTCTTGTGCTCTTCGGCCACGGCATCGGTCATCGCGGTGCGGATCGGGCCGGGGCAGATGCAGTTCACCGTGATGCCTTCCGGGCCGAGATCGACCGCAAGCCCGCGCGTCAGGCCGACGACGCCGCTCTTGGCCGCGACATAGGGCGTGTCCCCCGGGGTTGCGCCTAGTCCTTCGGTCGAGGCGATGTTGACGATCCGGGCCGCATCGCTCTGCCTGAGCCACGGCAGGCAGGCGCGCACCATTCGCTGATGCGCGGTGAGCATCACGCCGAGAGCGCGGTGCCATGTCTCCTCGTAGGCGGGATCGTCGAGCGCGCAGAAGCTCGAAACCCCGGCATTGTTTACGAGAATGTCGATCCGCCCGAAATCGCCCGCGATCAGTGCAACGACGCGGCTGATCGCCTCGCCATTGGCCACGTCGAGCGCGTAGGCCCGCGCACCCGCACCGCACTCCGCCGCCACCGCTTCGCAGGCGGCAAGGTCGAGATCGACCACCGCCAACTGCGCGCCCTCGCTCGCAAACAACCGCGCCGTGGCCCGCCCCATGCCGCTCGCCGCACCAGTGACGATGGCGACGCGTCCGGCGATGGAGCGCGAAGGGCTGGGGTGGGGCATCGAGCATTCTCCGGTTTGACAATGATCGAAGGGCTAGGCCAACATGATGCCCATGCAAAGTCCGGCACGCTTTAGGAATGGCGGGACAAGACCGCGCCAGCAGGGGGAAATCACATGACGACACGCCGCAATTCGACATTGACCGCTCTGGCGCTGGCCGGGCTTGTGGCTGGCGTGCCGACGTCGGCTGCGGCCGAGGACGCGAGCGTCGCGGCTCGCCTTGAGGATCGCGGCATCAAGTACGAGGTCGATGGTGACGGCGACTACAAGGTCACCTACAATTACTCGAAAGAAGACCGCACCCAGCTGGTCTTCGTGGGGGGCAAGACCGAGACAGTCGGCGGGCTTTCGGTCCGTGAAGTTTTCTCGCCGGCAGGGCGCGTCGAAAAGGATGGCATCAACGGCCGCAAGGCTCTCGAACTGCTCGCCTCTTCAGCGACGATGAAGATCGGCTCGTGGGAAATCCGCGGCGACGTGCTCTACTTCGTCGTCAAGATTTTGGACGACGCCTCCTCGGCGCAACTGGAAGCGGCGATGGACGTCGCGGCCGAAACTGCCGATGACGAGGAACTGAAGCTGTCGGGCGACCGGGACGACCTCTAAGGGCCGCCCCGGCCCCGGGCGTCACCTAAACGGCGGCTCGTTAAACGCCCGCAGCTTGCGGCTGTGCAAGCGGTCGCCCTCGTCGCGCAGCATGGAGCAGGCGACGATTCCGATCTGGAGGTGCGCCGCGATGGCTTCCTCGTAGAACTTGTTGGCTTGGCCCGGCAGCTTGATCTCGCCGTGGAGCGGCTTGTCCGAGACGCACAGCAGCGTGCCGTAGGGCACCCGGAAGCGGTAGCCCTGCGTGGCGATGGTCGCGCTCTCCATGTCGATGGCGATGGCGCGGCTCTGCGAGAAGCGCTTGGCCGATGAGGAATAGCGCAGCTCCCAGTTGCGGTCGTCGGTGGTGACGACCGTGCCGGTGCGCATTCGCTGCTTGAGGTTGGCGCCCTGCACGCCCGAGACGGTTTCGGCGGCGATGGCGAGCGCCTGCTGCACTTCGGCAATCGGCGGGATCGGCACTTCGGGCGGGAGCACCGGATCAAGCACGTGATCGTCACGCAGATAGGCGTGCGCGAGCACGAAGTCGCCGATCTTCTGGGTCGAGCGAAGCCCGCCGCAGTGGCCGATCATCATCCACGCGTGCGGACGCAGCACCGCAAGGTGGTCGCAGATCGTCTTGGCGTTGGACGGGCCGACGCCGATGTTGACGAAGGTGATGCCGCGCCCGTCCTCGCGGATCAGGTGATAGGCGGGCATCTGGTGCCGGCGCCATGCGGTGTCGTTGAGCTGGTCCTGCGCGTGGGGCGTGGGCTCGCGGATATCGAGCCCCGCCGCGCCGGTCAGCGCGACATAGCCGTCCTTGCCGATCTGCTGCGCGCCCCAGTTCACGAACTCGTCGACGTAGCGGTGATAGTTGGTGAACAGGATGAAGTCCTGGAAGTCGCTGACTTCGCTGCCGGTGTAGTGCTTGAGCCGCGCGAGCGAGTAGTCGGTGCGAAGGCCATCGGACAGCGAGAGCGGGATGTCCGAGGTGCCGTCGATCTCGATCCCGTCGGCCAGCTCGTCACCGATCAGGGCAAGGTCGGTCGACGGGAAGTGCGCGGCGATATCCTGCGGGGCGATGCCGACCATCGCTGCGCCGGCCTCGCCATCGAGCACATAAGGGAACGGGATTTCCTGCCGCGAGCGGCCGACGCTGACCTCGACCTCGTATTCGCTGGCGATCAGTTCGAGCTGCTCGGTGAGGTAGTGGGTGAACAGATCGGGGCGGGTGATGGTGGTGGTGTAGGTGCCCGGCGTCTCGAGCCGCCCGAAGGCGCGGCTGCGGTCGCGCGGGGCGCCGATCCCGGCATAGCGCAGGGTGATCTGCGGATAGGCATAGGAGCCATCGGCGCGGCGCGAGGGCGGGGGCACGGTGCCGTCGCGGCCAAAGGCGATCACGTCGTCGCGCAGGGTGCGCACCGCCTCGTCATAGTGCTTCTGGAGCTGGGCGAGGATGGTCGGAATGTCGATCATGGCAGTTGTTCTGCTCCATTGGGTCAGGACCTGTTAGCCGAACCTTCGAGGCGGCGGAATGGCGAACAGATCGGGCCGATCCGCGCGCCGGGAAGGCTGGTTGCCTTTCCAAGCGTGGATCGGTTCGAGATGGAAGCCATTCCGCCGTCGCGTAGGGATTTGGCCAAAAGGGCCCATCGCAGCGTCAGTTCGGCTTGAAATATTGACATATTCCTGCACCTCACTTCCTCGCGCTGGGCCCTTTTGACTCAAACCTCGAAGGCGCGGCTAACAGGTCCTGACCCTGGTTGTTATCGTTGTATGGCAGCACCTTCGCGCGAGTGTGCGGCTATTACAAGAAGGGCGCGGGAACCATCTCCGGTCCCCGCGCCCTTGTCGCGTATTGGTTTGGCCGTGAAGCCGCGCGAGGATCAGTCCTCGTCGCCGCCGTCGAGCAGTTCGGCCGGGATTTCGCCCGGCTCGAGGCTGGTGTCGATGCGGGTCGCGTCGGCCTGTTCCTCGATCTCGCGCTGTTCGTCGTCGAACATCGCCTTGAGCACGTCGACGCCTTCGCTCTGGAGCTTGGCTTCGTCGTCCGAGCGGGCGACGTTGGCCTTGACGGTCACGCGCACTTCGGGGTGAAGGGCCACGGTCACGTCATGCATGCCGATGTTCTTGATCGGCGCGCCGAGGATAACCATGCGCTTGTCGACGTCGTGGCCCTGATCGGCGAGACCGGCGACGATGTCGCGCACGCTCACCGAGCCATACAGCTGGCCGGCGTTCGAAGCGGCGCGGATCAGCACCACTTCTGCGCCTGCAACCTTCTCACCCTGCGCTTCGGCAGCGGTGCGACGCTCGGCATTCTCGGTAACGAGACGCTCGCGGTTGGCTTCGAAGACCTTCTTGTTGGCTTCGTTGGCGCGGAGGGCCTTCTTCTGCGGCAGCAGGAAGTTGCGCGCGTAGCCGTCCTTCACGGTGACAACGTCACCGATCGAGCCGAGCTTTTCGATGCGCTCAAGGAGAATGATGTTCATGTGTCTTTCTCCTACTTCACGATGAACGGCAGCAGGCCGATCTGGCGCGAACGCTTGATCGCCTGGGCCAGTTCACGCTGCTTCTTCGCCGAAACGGCGGTGATGCGCGAAGGCACGATCTTGCCACGCTCGGACATGAAGCCCTGCAGCAGGCGCACGTCCTTGTAATCGATCTTCGGGGCGTCCTTGGCCGCGAACGGGCAGGACTTGCGGCGGCGGAAAAACGGGCGTGCCATCAGTCGCGATCCTCACGTGCATCGCGGCGCTTACGCTCGCGGTCGTTCTTTCGCATCATCACGGACGGGCCTTCCTCGTGCTCTTCCACGCGGATGGTCATGTAGCGGATGACGTCTTCGTTGATACGGGTCTGACGCTCGAGCTCGGCAATCACGGCGCCGGGGGCGTCGATGTTGAGGAGGACGAAGTGCGCCTTGCGGTTGCGCTCGATCTTGTAGGCGAGCGACTTGAGGCCCCAGGTTTCGGTCTTGGTGACCTTGCCGTTGCCGGCCTCGACGATTTCGGTAGCTTGCGCTGCCAGCGCGTCGACCTGAGCCTGGCTCAGATCCTGACGCGCAAGAAAGACGTGCTCGTAGAGCGCCATCTTGCGTCCTTTCATTCCATGCCGATCGCTGGCTGATCTGCACCAGGTGTGCAGGGCCCCTCCGGCTTTCTTCGATCAATCGCACAGGCGGTTCCCATGCGAAGCGGCGGCCCTTACAGTAACGCTGCACAATTGCAAGTCTTGCCGCGCGGGAACCGGAGCGGCACGGCGGCGGTTTGCCACTTGCATGATTCGCAAAAGGGGGAATGCCTGTGCCTTCAGGTCTGGTCGCGCTGCTTGATGATATTTCGGTGATTGCCAAGGCGGCGTCGGCCTCGCTCGACGATGTCGCGGTCGCCGCCGGGCGGGCTGGCACCAAGACCGCGGGCGTGGTGATCGACGATGCGGCGGTGACGCCCAGCTACGTCACCGGCCTCAGCCCTGCGCGCGAGCTGCCGATCATCTGGAAGATCACCAAGGGCAGCCTGAAGAACAAGCTCGTCTTCCTGCTCCCGGGCGCGCTCCTCCTCTCCGAGTTCCTGCCGCAGGCGATCGTCTGGCTGCTGCTGCTGGGCGGCTCCTTCCTCGCTTATGAGGGCGCGGAGAAGGTCATCGAGAAGCTCGGCTTCGGCAAGCATGGCGACACGCTGGAAGACGAAATCACCGATCCGGTCGCCTTCGAGAACGAGCGCGTGGCCGGAGCGATCCGCACCGACCTCATCCTCTCGGCCGAGATCATGGCGATTGCGCTGGGCGAGGTTGCCGACGAATCGCTGGTGATGCGCGGCGTGGTGCTGGCGGTGGTCGCGGTGGCGGTGACGGTCGGCGTCTACGGCGTGGTCGGCTTGATCGTGAAGCTCGACGACATCGGGCTGCACCTCACCAAGCAGGCGAGCAAGGCGGCCCAGAGCTTCGGGCGCTTCCTCCTGCGCTTCGTGCCCAAGCTGCTGGTCGCGCTCTCGCTGATCGGCACCGTGGCGATGCTGTGGGTGGGCGGGCACATCGTCGTCGACAGCCTCCACAAGCTGGGCTGGGACGGGCTCTACGCCCCGATCCATGCGGCCGAACACGCCGTGCACGAGATGGTCGGCGCTGCGGGCGGCGTGCTGGGCTGGCTCACCAACACCGCGCTCTCGGCGGTGGTCGGGCTGGTGCTCGGCACGGTCATCGCCTTCGTCCTGCACAAAGTGCTGGGTGTCGGCGCGGGCGAGGGCCACTAAGCCCGCCACCATGACCCAGCCTGTCCTTTACACCTGCGCCCGATCGCGGGGCCTTCGCGCTACTTGGGCCGCCGAGGAAGCGGGGGTCGATATCGACCTCCAGATTCTCCCGTTCCCGCCGCGCTACCTCGCGCCCGAGTACCTTGCGATCAATCCGCTGGGCACCGTGCCGATGCTGGTCGATGGGACAAGCCGCATGACCGAGAGCTGCGCCATCGCGCACTACCTCGCCAGCAAGGACGGGCCGAGCGATCTGGTGATTGCCCCGGGCGAGGCGGACTACGCCGAATATTGCGACTTCACCTACCACGCCGACGCGACGATCACCTTCCCGCAGACGGTCTACATGCGCTTCGTGTTGTTCGAGAAGGACAAGGGCCTTCAGGACGCGGGCCACGCCTACGCCAAGTGGTACTGGAAGCGCCTCGTGAAGGTCGAACAGCGCCTCGAAGGCCGCGAATACCTGTGCGGGAGCCGCTTCACCATCGCCGACATTTGCGTCGGCTACGCGCTGATCCTGTCGGACAGCGTGGGGCTGGACGAGGGCGTGCCCGAGAGCCTCAAGGCCTATCGCGAGCGGCTGACTGCGCGTGCGGGGTATCAGCGGGCGTTGGCGCGGGAAGAGGCGGGGCGTAAAGCGCTGGCAGCTGCGGGCTGAAAAGCGGCTTTTGGTGGGCGCGACGTAACGGCGCGGAGTCAGGGATTCGGTGGTTAGCCGTCTGACTGCTTCTGGATCAGATTATAAAGGGAGCGGACCCGCGGCACGCGAATGAACTGCGGCGTGGGATCAGACGTGGGTTGCCAAATGCCGAAGCTGTTTGCCCCGCTCAACAACCCGTCCGAGGCACCAAATCGGATCGTGCCTGATCCATCAGGCAACTCGTCGAACTCTAAGGAGGGTAGACGCTTGATGTCCAAAGATTTCAGCTTTGAACCTTTCGAGATGACCACCCGTTTATTGGTCACGAAGTAGATCGTCGCTTTCCGAGCGAACATGTCGATCAGGAAACGACCCACTGTTATATACAGGCCTGCGATCAGGAATGGCAGGCCGAATAGCTTAAAGAAAAGGTCTGCGTCGGACTGCCAGACGCTGGCGTTCCAAAATACCGCGAAGCCGGCCCAGAAAAGGCTAAAGGGGATGAGGAACACCTCGATCGGGCGGAACAATATGCCTGAAAACGGCTTGCCTTCCCAAATGACCTTCTCATCAGGGAATAGCTGCGCTCTGATGCCTGTCATGTTCTTGCTCCGCTGCGCGCGTCGCCCAAGGCAACGGCTTGTCGTACAACGACTATTTGCATAATGAAATGACCGCAACGGGTCGTTTCCTGAGCGGCAACTCTCCATCCCGCCACGAAGATAGCGCAGATCGGCGCATCGGTATCATTCGCCACTGGCGCCCGCCCGCGCTGCCGCCTATGGCCGCGCCATTCCCCGAAACACATGCCGCGCCCGGCAGGTTATCGCGCCACTGCGCGGTCCGTGCGGCTCCTCACCCGCGAACGGAACCCCACCCACGTGCGCCTTCAGATCAATGTGCAACTCGATTACGGCCTATCGCGCCCCTGTGACCTGCTGCTGCAGATCGAGGCCGCGGCCATCCCCGAGCAGCGCATTGAAGAAGCGCATATCGACCTGTCGCCCTGCGAGCATTTCGCGCGGGTTCCGGCGCAGGACCTGATTGGCGAGCGCATCTGGCTGCGCACCGACAGCCAGTTCCTCGTCGATTACCGCGCCGTCGTCAGCATCGAGAGGATCGTGCGCGATGTGGCGAGCCTCCCCGCGCTTCCGCCGCACCGCTTGCCGGGCGAGACGGTGCAGTACCTGCTGCCCTCGCGCTATTGCCAATCGCACCAGTTCACCGATTTTGTCGAGGGGCAGTTCGGCAAGCTTGCCGGCGGCGCGAAACTGGCCGCCATCCGCGACTGGGTGGGCGGCCATCTGTCCTATGTTCCCGGCGCCAGTCACGGCGAGACGACCGCGGTCGACACCTTCCATGACGGCAAGGGCGTGTGCCGCGACTATGCGCATCTCCTCATCACGCTGGCGCGCGCAAGCGAGATCCCTGCGCGGTTCGCCAGCGTTTACGCTCCGGGCGTCACCCCGCCCGATTTCCACGCGGTCGCCGAGGTGTTTCTGGGCGGCGAATGGCACCTCGTTGACGCGACCGGCATGGCGAAGGAGGCGGAGATGGCCAAGATCGGCATCGGGCGTGACAGCGGCGACGTGGCCTTCCTCACCGCCTTCGGCCCGCTGATGCTCAACAGCCAAAGCGTTGCCGTAACGATGCTCGCCGACTGAGTATTGGTGCTGCATTCTTCGCAATTGTCTTGCAGGGAGTGCAGCGATAACGCGCTCCGATGCCCAACGACGCTATTGCCGATGCGCGCCGCGCGGAACTGTGCGGACTGATCGACCAGGTCGCAAGGGGCGACCGCAAGGCGCTTGCCGCGGTCTACGAGCGGACCTCGGCCAAGGTCTACGGCGTGTGCCTGCGCATCGCCCGCGACCGCGAGGCGGCGGATGAAATCCTCCAGGACGTCTACCTCAAGGTGTGGAAGCGTGCAGCCCGTTTCGACGCGGGCGTTGCCAGCCCGATCACATGGCTCTGTGCGATTGCCCGCAACACCGCGATCGACTGGGTGCGCAAGCACGGGGCTCCTGCCTTGCCGCCGTCCGGCGACGCCGAAGAGCCCGGATCCGACATTGGCAACGCGATGGAGGCGATGCTCGCGGACGAGGGGCGGGCGCTCATCTTCGATTGCCTCGAAACGCTCGCGCCCAACCAGCAGCGGGCCATCCGCCTCGCTTATTTCGACGGATCGACCCACACAGAGCTTGCTGCCATAATGCAGGTCCCGCTGGGGACCATGAAAAGCTGGATACGCCGCAGTCTGCTCCAATTGCGAGGGTGCCTCGAAGGTGAATAGCGACCTTACCCCGGAACAGGCGGCGCTGGCAGCAGAGCACGCTCTTGGCGTCCTCGAAGGCGAGGAGCGCGCCGAGGCCATGCGCCTGTCGCTGTCGAACCCCGCCTTCGCCGCGCGGGTGGCAAAGTGGCAGGGTCGCCTCGATCCGCTGAGCGAAGGTTTCGACGAAGTGCCGCCGCCCAATCTGTGGAACGCAATCGAAGCGCGGCTGGACGATCAGCCGGTGGATACCAATGTCCGAGCCTTGCGGTTCTGGAAGACCGCCGCTGGCCTCGCAGGCGCGGTCGCGGCGAGCCTTGCTGCGATCATGGTCTTCAACCCCTTCGCCTCTCCTGCGCCCGTCGCCGCCCCGGAACAGCCCGCGGCGCGGCCCGTCATCGCGCAGCTGGCAGGGGCCGATGGCACGCTGCTGGCGGCCAATGTGAACCCGCAGACCGGGCAGCTGGTGATCCGCGCTGTCGCCTTGCCCAAAAGCGATCTGACGCCCGAGCTGTGGGTCATCCCCGGCGACGGGGTGCCGCGTTCGCTCGGCCTGATCGCGCGGGACGACACGACGCTGGTGAACCTTCCCGAAGCCCTGCGCCCGCTGGTGATCGACGGGGCGATGCTGGCCGTATCGCTGGAGAATCCGCAGGGCGCGCCGCACACTGCTCCGAGCAGCACGCCGATCGCGCTGGGAAAAATTTCGGCCATCTGACCGCCCCGCATCCGGGCGTCTGAAAATCCTCGTATCTGCAAGGGCGAGAGACCCTGACGGCAGCGTTGCCATGTCGGGCGTCGGTCGCTTGTCGCATGACCGGCGCCGGTCTCCCCCGGCGCCGCGTCCGTGACAGGTGAGCCGCGCCTGCTTTGCTGTCCCATGTGCAAGCGGTGCCCCTAGGCACACGCCGCGGCAAATGTCCGTCGGGGCTCTCGCAACCGAAGCAGTTTCACAGATGTTTTCCCGGAGTTTTTCAATGCGAAATTATGCACTTGCCGCTGTCACCGCAGTGACTTTGGCTGCCCCCGCTCACGCCCAGGACGCCTTCGACGGCTTCTACGCCGGCGTCGCGATCGGCTACGACATTCAGGCAGGCGACGGCGATGAAAGCATCACCTTCGACCGCGGCTCGAACGGCAGCTTCGGCGAAACAGTCACCACCTCGGCGGGTGCCAACGCCTTCTCGCCGGGCTTCTGCGGCGGCGCGGCGACCTCGACCGCGAACACCAACTGCACCCCGGATTCCGACGGCGTGACCTTCCAGGGCCGTTTCGGATATGACAGCCAGATGGGCAAGCTGGTCGTCGGCCTCGTGGGCGAAGTCGGCACGGCTGACGTCCGCGATGCGGTCTCGGCGTTCAGCACCACGCCGGCGTTCTACTACATGGAGCGCGAGATCGACTACACCGCCGCGCTGCGCCTGCGCGGCGGTTACACCGTCACCCCGACGACCCTGCTCTACGCCACGGGCGGCGTCGCCTATGCCAAGCTCAACCAGTCGTTCGAGACCAGCAACACCGCCAACGCCTTCCAGGTGATCGCCGACGACAACGCCTGGGGCTATCAGCTGGGCGGCGGGATCGAGCAGAAGATCGGCGAGCGTTTCTCGCTCGGCGTCGAGTATCTCTACACCGGCTACAACGACGACAACACGCTGATCCGCGTCACGCAGGGCACGGCGGGTGCAACCAACCCGTTCGTCCTTGCCGGCGGCGTGGACTTCAAGCGCCAGAATGATGACTTCAACCTGCAAACCGTCAAGGCGGTCGCGACCTACCGCTTCTGACGCTTGCGGCGCGGGGGTGGCAAGGCGCCGCCCCCGTGCCTTACTTACGCCGCCTGATCGGGCGAGACGGGCCGCGCCGAAAGCTCGCGGCGCAGCAGCTTGCCGATCGGATCGCGGGGCAGCTGGTCGACGAATTCGATATAGCGCGGTCGCTTGTAGCCCGCGATCTGCGCCTTGAAGCGCGCGGCGATCTCCTCGCGGGTCAGGCTGTGGCCCGCTTTCAGCACCACGAAGGCTTTGACCGCCTCGCCCCACTGTTTGTCGGGCACGCCGCAGCAGCCTGCGTCCGCAACCTCGGGCATGGCGGCAAAGATGGCGTCGACCTCCGCCGGATAGACATTCTCGCCGCCGGTCTTGATGAGCTCCTTGGCGCGGCCGAGCAGATAGCCACGCCCGCGTTCGTCCATGGTGCCGAGGTCGCCGGTGCGCAGCCAGCCGTGGCCCAGCGCCGCCTCACTTGCCTCAGGGTTGCGCCAGTAGCCGAGCATCACTGAGGGGCCGCGGAGGCACAGCTCGCCTTCCTCGCCGGGGGGCAGGTGATGGCCCTCGGGGTCGAGCACGGTCATCGTCACGTGGGGTAGCGTCCAGCCGATCGAGCGCGGGGCTTCTAGCATGTCGGCGTAGTCCATGAAGGTCGCAAAGCCGCAGATTTCGGTCTGGCCGTAGCCGCCGACGACGCGGGCGTCCCAGTCCTTTTCGATGAATTCGTACATCTGCGGGCGGCCCATGCCTGCGCCGCCGGTGTAGTTGGTGAGCGGCATCCGTCCGTCGCGCAGCGGGTTCATCGCCTGCCACGGGAAGCAGATCGTCGGGAAGGCGCTGGTGGTGGTGCAGCCCTCGCGGTGGACGAGCTCTAGGATCGCGGCATTGTCGTCATCGCGCCCTGCGAACACCGATGTGCCCCCGCAGGCGAGCATCGCGGCGACCTGCTGCATCCCGACGACATGGAACATCGGATTGACCGAGAGCAGCACCTCGTCAGCTGTGAAGCGGCGATGCTGCGCAAAGCCGAGCGCCGCGCTCGCAACCGCGCTCCCGGCCTGAAGGCAGCCCTTGGGCTTGCCCGTCGTGCCGCTGGTGTACATCATGTAGAGCGGACGCTCGGGCTGTAGGTTGAGGCCCAGATCATAGGTGTGTTGGATCGGCCCGAGGGTGGTTCCAACAATGGTTTCGAAAAACCCGTCCCTCGCGTGTGTTTCATCAACTTGGTGCACTTCGCCCGCCGCGGCCTCGGACAAAAGCGCGGAAAAACGGGGGTTTACGAAGGTCATCGCCGGTTCGGCATTGCCGCAGATCCACGCGATCTCGGCAGGGGCGAGCCGCCAGTTGAGCAGCACCGAAATCGCTCCGATCCGAGCAGCGGCGAGCAGGGTGGTGAGGTAGGGCGCGCCATCGGTGAGCAGCAGCGCGATCCGGTCGCCGGGCGCAATCCCTTGCGCCAGCATCCAGCGGGCAAGGTTGGTGACCCGCACATCGAGCTCGGCCCAAGTGAGGCGCTGGGTGCCATCCACCGTGGCGAGGCGGTGCGCGTGGCGGGTAGCGCAATTCGCCAGCAGTGTGTCGAGGGAGAGGTCGCGGGGGTGCATGGTGGGACGCTAACCGTCCGCAGCGCGTTCAGCCATCAGCGATTTTGCGAAGGCACAGTGCCGAGGTCGAGCCCGCAGCGGGTGCAGGTGCGATTGGGCCAGGGCACCACGAAGACCCCGCGGAAGAAGGCGTTCTTGCCGCATTCGGGGCAATTAAAGCGCAGCATCGGGGCATTGGCGACGATCAGCATGATGATCGCAGCGGCAAAGGCGAGGCTCGAATGGCCGTAGAAGCGGTCCACCCCCACCACCAGCAGCACGGACAAAGTCAGGACGCCGAGCATCCGCCAGCCATGACGCGCGGCGCGGGCGTAAAGGCTCAACTCAGGCGGGTTAGGATCGATTGCGCGAACTCCGTCAGCGTATCGTCACGCGCGCCCATCACTGCGATCCGGTCGCCTGCCTGCGCGAGGGCAAGGATGCGCTCCCCGCAGGCCTCGCGGCTACCGATGTGCTCGGCATGGCCCCCTGCGGCATTGATAAGATCGACGATCCGCTCGCTGCCGACGCTGCGGTCAACCGTGCCGCCGAAGTAGACCGGGTCGCACAGAAGCGTGATGTCGTCGGGGCCCAGCTTGCGCGCGAAGGTGCGGGCGAGCTCCTCGCCCATCTGGCGCAAGGGGCCGTAACCGTGGGGCTGGAAGAAGGCGATGACCCGCCCGGGCGTCGCCTTGAGGGTGCGCAGGGTCGCGGCGCATTTCTCGGGGTTGTGACCGAAGTCGTCGATCACCGTCACGCCCGAGGGCGAGGTGCCGATTACGTCGAACCGCCGTGCAAGGCCCTTGAAGCTGCGCAGCGCAAAGGCGGCGTGTGCAACCTCGATCCCTGCCGCGCTCGCCGCCGCGATGGCCGCCAGTGCGTTGGAGAGGTTGTGCAGCCCCGGCATCGGCACACTGAGCGGAAAGGCCTGCCGCCGCCGGTTGTCGATCAACACAGCCTCGATGCCGCGGTCGGTCTGGGCGATGGTGTCGGGATCAATCGTGAGGTCGGCTTGTTGCGACCGCACCCCGAAGGTCACCGCCGCCTTGGCTCGGCCTGCCAGATACCCGGCTTCCACGCTGTCGAGGTTGATCACCGCTGTGCCCGAGGCGGCAAGGTAGTTGCCGAAAAGCACGCGCAATTCCTCGATGCTCTTGTGGTCGAGGCTGACGTTGAGGAGCACGCCCACCGTGGGGCGGTAGAGCGCGATCGAACCGTCGCTTTCATCGACCTCGCTCACGAACAGGCCGCGCGAACCGATCCGGGCGCTGGCGAAGGGGTTCGACGCGGAGATGAAGTTCTTCATCACTGCGCCGTTCATCACCGTGGGATCGCGGCCCGCCTCGCTGAAGATCCACGCGATCATCCCGGTGACGGTCGACTTGCCCGAAGTGCCGCCCACTGCGACGGAGACATCGGCGGCGTTGAACAGCTGCGAGAGCAGTTCCGCGCGGCTCAGCCGCTCGCAGCCCAACTCCTTGGCGCGCGCGACTTCGGGGACGGTATCCTCGATCGCGGCAGACGCGATCAGCACCTGATCGGGCGAGGTGACGCCGCTACCGTCCTGCGGGAAGAGGGCAAAGCCGTTCGCCGCGAGCCACGTGAACTTGTCCGTACTGCGCCCCTGATCGCGGCTGCGGTCGGAGCCTGCGACGGGATGGCCGAGGCCATGCGCGATCTGCGCGAGCGGCAGCATCCCGGAGCCGCCGATGCCGCAAAAGAACAGCGGCCGCCCTGCGAGCGACCCGGCGTCGGTCCCGTTATCCATATCCCACTCGGTTATTGGCTTGCGCAGCCCCTGACAAGCGCCATAGGCTAGGACGCATGACGAATATCGCGATCTGTGCACCAGCCACGCCGATCACCCGCGAACATCAGGCGGCGCTCGAGGCGCTGGTCGCAGCCGAGTTTCCCGGGCACCGAGTCACCTTCCACGACCAATGCTTCGAGCGCGAGGGGCACTTCGCAGGCAATGACCTGCGCCGCCTCACCGCCTTGCTCGAATGCGCCAACGACCCGGCCTTCGACGTCGTGTGGTTCGCCAAGGGGGGTTACGGCTCCAACCGCATCGCAGAAGCCGCAGTGGCGCAGATGAACCGCAGCGCGCGGGCCAAGACCTATGTCGGCTTCTCCGACGCGGGCTACCTGCTTGCCGCGCTGTACCGCGCCGGGATCGGCCAGTCTGTCCACGGCTCGATGCCCGTCAGCGCGCGATCGGAAGGGGGGCGCGAGGCGATCCGGCGGGTGCTGAACTGGCTTCAGGGCGACACCAGTGGGCTTGAGCCCAGCCTCGACGGGGTGACGCCTGCCGCGGCGTTCAACCTGATCACGCTGGCGATGACGGTCGGCACGCCGATGATGCCCGACCTCACTGGCCATGTGCTGATGGTCGAGGAGGTGAGCGAATATATGTATTCGATCGACCGCCTGTTCTTCCACCTTGCCGGCACCCTGCCGCGACTGAAGGGGCTGAGGCTCGGCTTCGTCACCGATGTGCCGGAAAATGTCTTCCCCTTCGGCCAGACCGAGGAGGAGATTGCCCGCTTCTGGTGCGACCGGGCGGGCATTCCGTACCTTGGCAGGGCCGAGATCGGTCACACTTCTGCCAACAGGGTTGTGCCCTTCGGCCTTGCCAGCCCGCCCGCGCGGACGTAACGGCGCGCCCCTGATAACAGAATAGGGGCACGCGTATGCGGGCATTTCTTTTTCCGGGGCAGGGTAGCCAAAAGGTCGGCATGGGAGCCGAGCTCGCCGAGGCGAGCGCAGCGGCCCGCGACGTCTTCGGCGAAGTCGACGAGGCGCTGCGGCAGAACCTCTTTGCGTTGATGCGCGACGGGCCCGAAGACCGGCTCACCCTCACCGAGAACGCGCAGCCTGCGATCATGACCAACGCGATTGCCACCCTGCGCGTGCTGGAGCGCGACTTCGGGGTGAAGCTCCTCGAAAAGGCCAACTGCGTCGCGGGCCACTCGCTGGGCGAATATACCGCGCTCGCGGCAATCGGCGCCTTCAAGCTGGCCGACGCCGCGCGCCTCCTGAAGCTGCGTGGCTGGGCGATGCAGGCCGCGGTGCCGGTGGGCGAGGGCACCATGGCGGTGCTGCTGGGCGCGGACATCGAACAGGCACAGGCTCTCGCCGATGCTGCCGCGCAGGGTGAAGTCTGCGAGGTCGCCAACGACAATGACCCCTCGCAGGTCGTGCTCTCCGGGCACACCGGCGCGATCGAGCGGGCGGTGGCGATGGTCAAGGAGTTCGGGATCAAGCGCGGCATGGTGCTGAATGTCAGCGCGCCGTTCCACTCCTCGCTGATGGCCCCCGCAGCCGAGCGCATGGCCCATGCCCTTGCCGCAACCCCGCCCTCGGCGCTGGCCTTGCCGATCTACGCCAACGTCACCGCCGCCCCCGTCACCGATGCCGATGAAGAGCGCGCGCTGCTCGTCGAGCAGGTCACCGGCCGCGTGCGCTGGCGCGAAAGCGTGCTTGCCATGCGGGCCGATGGCGTGGAACACTTCGTCGAACTGGGCGGCAAGGTCGTCGGGCCGATGGTGGGCCGGATCGACAAGGATGCGCAGGTGACCAGCCTCGTGACCATGCAGGATCTCGAGGCCTTCGCGAAGGAGATCGCATGATGCGCAAGATGTTGCTGGCGGGCGCTGCCCTGATGATGGCCACCACCGCCCAGGCCGGCGAGACAAGCGAGCTGGGCTGTATCGCCAAGGGCTACAGCGCCGAGCAGCGGACCGAGCTCGATGCCTTGCTTCCCAAGGTCGATTTCCTCGGCGGCAGCGCGGATGATCCGGCGATGGAGGCCTTCGCGCAGATCGTCTTTGCCAGCGTGACGAGCTGCGGGGAGAAGTTCGCATGGGGCGACGCCGAGCTCGAGCCTGCCATGCTCCATGAAATCGGGCGGCTGATCGAAGTCGGCTTCCGCCGCCACGGGCCGTTCAAGGCGGAACAGATCGCCAGGATCGATGCCACGCTTGCCAAAGGCGACCGCTCGGCGCTGTGGAAGGCACTCGAGGAGCAGTTCAGCATCGGAATGTCGGACTCTGACGTTACGGTCAGCGACGAGAATGCCGTGGTTTTCGGCCAGTTCATGGACGAGACCGGGCTCGGATTGGATGAAAAGACCGCCGAGCAGGTAGGTGTCTACCTCGCCGCCAAAGTCATGCAACGCGCCAGCGCCCGCAATTTCGCCGCGCAAAACTAGGAGCCGGACAGGATGTTCTCGCTGACAGGGATGAACGCGCTGGTGACCGGCGCATCGGGCGGCATCGGTTCGTCGATTGCCCATGCACTTGCCTCGCAAGGTGCGCGGCTGGCGCTCTCGGGCTCCAACCCTTCCAAGCTGCGCGCCTTCCGCGACGAGCTCAACGAGACCTACGCGCACCACGACCACGATGGCCATGTCGAGATCACCTGCGATCTTGGCAACTCCACGCAGGTCGAGGAGCTGATCCCGGCGATGCTGGGCACGCTCGGGACGATGGACATCCTCGTCAACAATGCCGGCATCACCCGCGACAATCTCGGCATGCGGATGAAGGACGACGAGTGGGATCAGGTGATCCGCATCAACCTCGAAGCGTCTTTCCGCCTCATGCGCGCCGCCGCCAAGCCGATGATGAAGGCCCGCTTCGGGCGGATCATCAACATCACTTCTGTCGTCGGTCACACCGGCAACCCCGGGCAGATGAACTACTGCGCGGCCAAGGCGGGCCTTACCGGCATGACCAAGGCCTTCGCACAGGAAGTCGCCAGCCGCGGGATCACCGCCAACTGCGTCGCACCCGGCTTCATCCGCACCGCCATGACCTCGGCGCTCGACGAGAAGCAGCAGGCCGCGATCAATGGCCGCATCCCGATGGGCCGGATGGGCGAGGGCGCCGAAATCGGTGCCGCCGTCGCCTTCCTCGCCAGCCGCGAGGCGGCCTATGTCACGGGCGAAACCCTGCACGTGAACGGCGGGATGGCGATGCTCTGAACGGGGCTCTGAACGGGGCTCTGTGGGGTTGGGGTCGCTCCGCGCCGCCCTTATCCCCAGCGGAGTCGCCCCTCGTAAGGCCGCCAACTTGCCCGGTTGCGCGCCTGCGCTAAGGTTTTGGAGCAATTCTTGGCGTTTGGGCGCGATTCCTTGCGTCCCTTCGCCGTACACGCAGAACGATAGGGACAAGCGATGAAGGCCACGATCGAACGCGCGACGCTGCTGCGGTGCCTTTCCCATGTTCAATCCGTGGTGGAACGCCGCAACACCATCCCCATTCTCTCCAACGTGCTGATCGATGCGAGCGACGGCGGCTCGGTGCGGGTCATGGCGACCGACCTCGATCTGCAGGTGGTCGAGACCATGTCGGCGGCCTCGGTCGAGCAGCCCGGCGCGATCACCGTCTCGGCGCACTTGCTGTTCGACATTGCGCGCAAGCTGCCCGAGGGGAGCCAGGTCAGCCTCACCACCAACGAGAACCGTCTCGAGGTGAAGGCGGGTCGGACCAACTTCAAGCTGCCGACCCTGCCGCGTGACGACTTCCCGGTGATCGTCGAAGGCGACCTGCCGACCAGCTTCGAACTGCCCGCGCGGCTGCTGGCCGAGCTGATCGACCGCACCCGCTTCGCAATCTCGACAGAGGAAACCCGATACTACCTCAACGGCATCTTCCTCCACGTCACCGACGAGGACGAGCCGCTGCTCAAGGCCGCCGCGACCGACGGCCACCGCCTTGCCCGCTTCACCGTGCCGCGCCCGGAAGGCGCTGCCGGGATGCCCGACGTGATTGTGCCGCGCAAGGCCGTGGGCGAGCTGCGCAAGCTCCTCGAAGAGGCGCTCGATAGCAACGTGATGATCGACCTTTCGGCGAGCAAGATCCGCTTCGCGCTGGGCGGCGAGGGCGGGGTGGTGCTGACCAGCAAGCTGATCGACGGGACCTTCCCCGATTACAGCCGCGTGATCCCGACCGGCAACGACAAGCTCCTGAAGGTCGATCCCAAGCTGTTCTACTCGGGCGTCGACCGCGTCGCGACCATCGCCACCGAAAAGACCCGCGCGGTGAAGATCGGGCTCGACAATGACCGCGTGACCCTCTCGGTGACCTCGCCCGACAACGGCACCGCCGCCGAGGAGATCGCCGCCGAGTATCGCTCGGAGGGGCTCGAGATCGGTTTCAACGCCAATTACCTCAAGGACATCCTCGGCCAGATCGACAGCGACCTCGTGGAACTCCACCTCGCCGACGCCGGTGCGCCGACCCTGATCCGTGAGAATGACACATCGCGCGCGCTATATGTGCTGATGCCGATGCGGGTGTGATCCCCGCCACTTTGGGAGGGGACAAGCGATGAACGCAACCGAGGTACACGTCCGCAAGCTTGCTCTCACCGATGCCGTGCTGGCCGAGGTGCCGCTCGCTTCGCTGGGCGATGGCGAGGTGCGGCTCCAGATCGAGAGCTTCTCGGTCACCGCCAACAACGTGACCTATGCGGTGGTCGGCGACGGCTTCAAATATTGGGACTTCTTCCCTGCGCCTGACGGCATGGGCATCGTGCCGATGTGGGGCCATGCGCGGGTGATCGAGAGCCGCCACGCAGACATCGCCGTGGGCGAACGGGTCTATGGCTACCTGCCGATGGCGAGCCACCTTGATGTGCTGCCCGGACGGATCAGCGCCGGCGGCTTCTCCGACACCGCCGCGCACCGCCAGCCGATGAGCCCGGTCTACAACAGCTACACGCGCCTCGCCGTCGACCCGGAGCACGATCCCGCGCGAGAGGCGGAGCGGATGATCTTCGGACCGCTGTTCCGCACTGGGTTCCTGATCGAATACTTCCTGCGCGGCGAAGGATGGTTCGGCGCGGAGCAGGTGATCCTGACCAGCGCCTCGTCCAAGACTGCGATGGGCCTTGCCTGCGTGGCGCGGCAGACCTCTCCCGAGGTGAAGCGCATCGGGCTGACCTCGAAGGGCAATGTCGCCTTTGTCGAGGCGAGCGGGCTTTATGACGAGGTCCTGGCCTACGACGATCTTGACCGGCTCGCCGTGGTCCGCAGCGTGAGCGTGGACTTTGCCGGCAACGCCGACCTGCTCGCCCGCATTCACCGCCACTTCGACGACCCGCTCGCGCATTCGGTGCTGGTCGGCGCAACCCATATCGAGGCGCGTTCCGTGTTCGGCAAAAGCGAGCCGCTGCCCGGCCCCAAGCCCGCGCTGTTCTTCGCCCCCGACCACGCGGTTGCCTTCTTCAAGGCGCACGGGCCCGATGAGGGCGGCAAGCTGGTCGCGGCGGCGTGGCGCGAGTTCCTGAAGACCGCTGATGGCACCGTTGCCATCGAGCGCCACAAGGGTCTCGAAGCCGCCAAGTCGGTCTTCACGACAATGGTGGCGGGGCACATCGACCCCGCCAAGGGTATCGTGATCGAGCCCTGAGGCTGGCGGCGGCTTACTCCGCCGCTTCCGCCAGTTCGACCCGCTGCGGACCGCGGATCAGCCCGCCGGGGGTCTCTCCCGTCCACGTACCGTCGCGGAATGTCACCACGCCGTTCTTGATTGTCGCCACGTAGCCATCGGCTTTCTGCAGCAGGCGCTTGCCGCCTGCGGGGAGGTCGAAGGCGAGCCACGGCTTGCCGAGCTTCAACGTGTCCATGTCGATGATGTTGAGATCGGCCAGATAGCCGGGCGCGATCACCCCGCGATCTTCCAGTCCGTAGAGAACCGCCGTGTCGCGGCACTGGCGCTTGATCGCCTGCTCCAGGCTGATCCGGTCGCCGCGCTTGCGGCTCTTGACCCAGTGCTCGAGCATGAAGGTGGGCGAGGCCGCGTCGCAGATTGTCCCGCAATGCGCGCCGCCGTCGGACAGCGAGTTCACCGTGTCGTCGGCGTGCTGGAGCGGGTGCAGGAAGTCGAGATTGCCGTCGGCGTAGTTGAGGATGGGGAGGTAGATGAAGCCCTTTCCATCGTCGCGGCACAGCAGGTCGTAGGCGTATTCCTGCGGGCTGACCCCCGCCGCGGCGGCGCGGGCGTTGATGCTCGCCTCGGCGGCCGGTTCGTAGTCGAAGTCGGGGTCCATCTCGAATTGCAGCGTCCAGCCCATGCTGATCGCCATCACCACGCCGCCGATGTCCTTGGGGGCGTCGGTGTAGTCATTGGGCTCGGCAAGCATGGCCGCCCGGAAGGCGGGGTCGAGCAGCTTTGCCTTCTGCGCCTCCCACGGCAGGTCGGCGATGGCCATCCAGCTCGGGCGGAAGCGGAAGGGGTGGACGGTGCCCTGCCATGCCATGACGATGCCGTTGCCGCGCAAAGCGATCTGGGCGACGATGTTGGCGCCATTGTCGTTCTCGGCGCGCATAGCGGCGATCTGCTCGTCGAGCGGCAGTTCCTTGGCGATGGATTGCAACGCGGCAAAGGTGACGGGGATCTTCGCCTCGCGGCTGAGCTTGCCCATCCATTCGAATTCGTTCCACTCGCGCTTGAGGTCGCTCGCCATCTCGAACACGGCGTAGCCCCCCGCAGCGGTGGCGCGGCCCATAGCCTTGCCGATCGCGATCAGCTCCTCGGGCGTGGCGGTGGTGCCGGGGACGAGCTCGCCGTCCACCGACTTGTGGAGCACGGTGCGCGAGGTCGAGAAGCCGAGTGCACCGGCGCAAACGCCTTCCTCGACGATGGCGCTCATCGCGGCGATGTCTTCGGCTGTGGGCACTGCGCCCGGCTGCTCGCGTTCACCCAGCACATAGGCGCGCACGGCGCCGTGGGGGACGTGGGTGCCGACGTCGACGGTGCGGGGCAGCTTTTCGAGCGCGTCGAGATATTCGGGGAAGGTCTCCCAGTCCCAAGTCATCCCCTCGGCGAGCGCGGTGCCGGGGATGTCCTCGACGCCTTCCATCAGGCTGATCAGCCATTGGTGGCGGTCAGGACGGGCGGGCGCGAAGCCGACGCCGCAATTGCCCATCACGACGGTAGTGACGCCGTGCCAGCTGGATGGGGCCATTTCCTGATCCCAGGTCGCCTGGCCATCATAGTGGGTGTGAATGTCGACAAAGCCGGGAGCGACGACCTTGCCGGTCGCGTCGATTTCCTCGGCCGCGGTGCCCTCGATCCGGCCAACCGCGGCGATCAGACCGTTCCTGACGCCCACGTCACCGGTGAAGGCGAGGCTGCCGGTTCCGTCGACGATCGTGCCGCCGCGGATGATGAGGTCGTAGTGCGCCATTGTCTCTCTCCCTTATGCTGGAGAGGATGTCGCAAAGCGCGCGCCCCTACAAGAGGGGGCGGAGCAAGTTGATGAAACACCTGCGGCGCCCCTGGGGAGCGAGACAGTGAACAAGCTGTCCCGCCGCGCTCCCTTTGTAGGACCTGTCGGATTTCAGGCGGCGGCCCGCTTCGCCTCTTTCACGGTATCGGCCATGTCGAGGAAGTCGCGGATCACCGCGACGCTCTCGTCGGCATGGGTCAGCAGGAACAGGTGCCCACCGCCCTTGAAGGTTTCGAGCCGCGAATGCGGGATCATCGCCTTCAGGATCTTGCCGTTGATGAGCGGCACGATCTGGTCGTCCTCGCCCATCATGATCAGCGTTTCCTTCTTCATGAAGGGCAGCGCCGGAAGGCTGGACCAGCCCATCATGCACATCAGCTGGTACATGTAGCCGCGCGGGCTGGGCGGCTTCAGACGGCTGATGTGGCTCGACTTGTGATCCTGCCCGGCCGTCTTCGTCAGACCGCCGTAGAGCGTCTGGAAGTGCTTCGCCATGAACTCGGGGTCCACGTAGCGGCGCGGGTCGGCCATCTTGGTGAAGGCCGCCGGATTGCCCGGAACCATCAGCATGCCCGGCGTGGTCGCGATCAGCGTCAGGCGGTGGGTGCGCCCCGGGTGCTGGAGCGCAAAGTGCTGCGCCATCGCGCCGCCCCATGACACGCCCATCACGTCCACTTGGTCGAGCCCGAGCTTGTCGAGCAGCTGCGCGGCCGTCCAGCTCATAGTGAAGGGGTTGTAGGGCACCAGCGGATCAGGCGATTCGCCCGTTCCCGGCATGTCGAACATGATGAAGCCACGCTCCGGCATGGCGGCGGCGAGGGGGGCTACCGCCTCGATATTGGCGCCGATGCCGTTGAAGAACAGGATCGGCAGATGATCGGAAGGCATATCGAGCCGCCAGGTCGCAGTCCGTAGCGTCCGGCCACCCACTTGCTCCATCGAGACGACCGCGTCGTCCATGGGATTTGTCACGTATTCACGTCCTTTCTAGCGCCCCGAAGCAGGGGCGGGTTGGGCGCGCACGTCGATCCCTAAACGCGCGCGCCCACAAACTTGCGCAAGATTGCAGCTACCCCCCGGTAGCTCCTACGCTGCACTGCAGTATCAGACTTCTTCGACGACGTAGAGTCCCGGTGCAGATTCCATCGGCTGATAGGTGGCGTTACCGAGGTGGGCGGGCGCGGCCTGCTTCTTGCCCGAACGCTTCTGCACCCACTCCATCCACAGCGGCCACCAGCTGCCCTTGACCTCTTCGGTGCCCTGCAACCACTCGTCGGGAGTGGCGGGAAGCTTGCCCGGCTTGGCCTGCACGAAGTACTTGGCCTTGGGGTTGCCGGGCGGGTTGAGGATCGCCTGCATGTGGCCGCTCTGCGAGAGCACGTAGGTTACGTCCTTCGATCCAAACAGCTGGGTCGAACGGTAGGTCGCCTTCCACGGGGTGATGTGGTCGGTCACCCCGCCGAGGATGAACAGGTCCGCGGTCACCTTGCTGAGATCGACCTTGTGGCCGGCCATCTCGACCTCGCCGTGCTTGGTGAAGGCGAGCGTTTCGAACAGCGTCAGGAAATCGCCCATCAGGCTGGAGGAAAGGTTGGTGGCGTCCGCGTTCCAGAACAGCACGTCGAAGGCCGGCGGGTCTTGGCCGAGCAGGTAGTTGTTGATGACGTAGTTCCAGATGAGGTCATTGGGACGCAGCCATGCAAAGCCACGGGCCAGATCGTCGGCCTTGATGATCCCGGCCTTCATCGCGCGTTGGCGGGCCAGCGCCATGCCGTTCTCGCTGACCAGTGACCCTGCCTCGATATCGGTCGGCTTGGGGTGGAGCACACACACCATCAGCGTCAGCGTGCCGAGGATGGGGTTGCCGGTCGCGGCCAGCTTGGAAGCGAGCACCGAGGCGGTCTGCCCGCCCGAACATCCGGCCGAGACATTGACCTTCTTCGATCCGGTGATGTCCGACACCACTTCGAGCGCCTTTTCGCAGGCGGCGATGTATTCGGCCATGCCCCAGTGGCCCTGTTCCTTGGAAGGGTTGCGCCACGAGATCACGAAGGTCTGGACGCCGTTGTCGAGCTGCCACTTGATCACCGATTTGTCGGGCGACAGATCGTTGATATACATCTTGTTGATCTGAGGCGGAATTGTCAGCTGCGGGATATCATAGACCTCGTCGGTCGTGGGGGCATATTGCAGCACCTCCATGATCTCGTCGCGGTAGACCACGCTGCCCTTCGACGTGGCGACGTTCTCGCCCAGCTTGAAGGGGCGCTTGTCGACCTGGCTGACCATGCCCTTGTTATGGACCATGTCGTTATAGGCGTTCTGGAGGCCCTTGATGAGGCTCAGCCCGCCCGAATTGATGATCTGTTTCTGGGCGGTCGGGTTGCCGATCAGCGTATTGGAGGGCGCCAGGCTGTCGAGAATGATGTTGGCGATGAAGTTGGCGCGGTTGCGCTCCAGCTCGTCGAGTTCGAGCTCCTCAAGCCAGCCGCGCATCCCTTTCTGCACGGCAAGGTAATACTGCGCGCCGGCACGGAAGAAGGGGTTGTATTGCCACGCCGGGTCCATGAACCGCTTGTCCTTGGGATCGGGCGCAAGTTCGCTCTTGCCGGTCAGGATCTTGACCATGTCCTGCGCCATCCCGGCCGAATGGCGGATGAAGCGCGAGGGGTCGGTCGCGGTCTCGCGCAGCAGCAGCGCAACCGCGCTCACGAAGTCCTCCCGCGCCAGTCCGACGAGCGGGCCGAGGGCGTTGGTGGACTGGGCTGCTTCGTTCTCGAGCTTCACTTCGCTGCGTGCCATGGAATCCCCTTTTGCTGGCCCTTCGTCAGCCGCTCTTCTGGCGACAATCCGTTAACGTGGCCTCATATTCCAGAATGCAGCCTCGGCTGCCAAGTTGCAAGCTTGCGCAGGGGACGTACATTCGCCCGGTCGCGCCAGTCCTGAAAGAATTAGGCATTCCGATTAACGCTTTTCTCAACCCTCCTGCCGCAAGGAAGCGAGATGGCTGGGGAACCCATAAGAAAATTTGCCACGAACAACCCGCGGCCGCCCGGTTCTGGTCGCGATCTGCACTCCGTCGCAAACGAGCGGGCGGGTGCCGAGGCGCGTGAGCAGCGCGGACGCGGCGAGCGTCGCGGCGGCGAGCGCCTGCGCGGCGAGGCGATGAGCGGGTTCACCCCTGCGATCGACGAGCCTGCCAGCGAACAGACCTTCTTCCTCCCCCGTCAGGCCGGCGGCATGGCCCTGTTTCTGGTCGCTGCCTACGCCATCGCCGCGATCGTCTCGCAAGGACTGCCCTCGACTTTCACCTGCGGCATGGCTCTGGCCTCGGCGGCGCTGTTCGCCTGCGGCACCCTGTTCGCCGAGACCGAGCGCAAGTCCGAGAAGCTCAGCGCCGCGCGCCTCGGCATCGTGTTTGTCGGGATCGTGCTGCCCATGGCCTGCGCCGGTATCGCGCTGGCCTTGTGGGTCGGCGAGGGTCTGCCGTGGCAATGGGCGATCGCTACGATGGTGTGCATCAATGCTGCCGCTGCCGCGCTGTTCGATATGCGGATCGTGTCGCTGTTCTGCGCCAAGATTGCCAGCTGGGCAGGTTTTGCCATGCTGGTCCCCGGTCCGGTCACCTATGCCGCCGTCATCGCCGCGGCGATCACGCTGCTGCTGATCGCCCGGCTGGAGTGGAAGGCCGCCACCGACCGCCGCCTCGCCCGCGAGGCCCGCGAACGCGTCGCCGCGCGCGCCGAGGACATTCTGCGCTCCTTCGAGGAGACCGGGCAGGGCTGGTTCTGGGAAACCGACCGCCGCGGCCTGCTGACCTACATCTCGCCCAAGGCGGCGACCGTGCTCGGCAAGACCACAGACGAGGTCGTCGGCATCCCGCTGAGCGAGATCGTCGACCCCAACCAGGGCGCCGCCGATGCCGAGCGCACGCTCGCTTTCCACCTTTCCGCCCGGTCTGCTTTCCACGACGTGGAGGTGCGCGCCGCAGCCACGGGTGACGAACGCTGGTGGGCGCTCGCCGGACGCCCGGTCTACGACAGCTACAAGAACTTCTGCGGCTTCCGCGGGCACGGTACCGACCTCACCGAAAAGCGCCGCAGCGAACAGCAGGTCTCGCGCCTTGCACACTACGATTCGCTGACCGGCCTCGCCAACCGCGTGCAGATGAGCCAGGCGCTGGAGCAGATCCTCGCCGCCCCGAGCGGGCGGGAGCGGGCCTGCGCGGTGCTGATGCTCGACCTCGACCGCTTCAAGCACGTCAACGATACCCTCGGCCACCCGGCGGGCGATGCGCTGCTCAAGCAGGTCGCCCAGCGGCTCGAGCGCGCCATCGGCGGTGCGGGACGCTGCGGGCGTCTGGGCGGCGACGAGTTCCAGGTGATCGTCCCCGGCCACCAGGATCGCCACGCTCTGGGCCATATGGCGCAGGAGATCATCGCCTCGCTCTCGCAGCCCTATTCGATCACCGGCCAGAGCGTCGTCATCGGTGCCTCGGTCGGTATCGCGCTGGCCCCCGAGCACGGTGCCAACAGCGACGAGCTGATCCGCAACGTCGACCTTGCCCTTTACGCCGCCAAGGACGCAGGGCGCGGGGTGTTCCGCTTCTACGCCGAAGACCTCCACGCCGCCGCCGAAGAACGCGCCGAGCTGGAACAGGACCTGCGCGAGGCGATCGCCAAGGGCGAGCTCGAGCTCTATTACCAGCCGGTCGTCTATGCTGCTGACGAGAAGATCGTGGGCTTCGAGGCGCTGATGCGCTGGAAGCATCCGCGTAAGGGCTGGATCAGCCCGGTGAAATTCATTCCGATCGCCGAGGATGCGGGCCTGATCGACCGTATCGGGCAATGGGCGCTGCGCACCGCGTGCGCAGACCTTGCCCGCTGGCCGCGCTCGATCCGCTGCGCGGTCAACGTCTCGGCGCTGCAATTCGCCAATCCCGAGCTGCCGACAATCGTCGCCAATGCGCTCGCCCATGCCGGGGTCGCCGCCTCGCGGCTCGAGCTCGAGATCACCGAAAGCGTGTTCCTCAACGACAGCTCGGGGACCGATGCGATGTTCAAGGCCCTTAAGCGGGTCGGCGTGCGCCTTGCGCTCGACGACTTCGGGACGGGTTATTCGTCGCTCGGCTATCTGAAGAAGGCGCCGTTCGACAAAATCAAGATCGACCGCAGCTTCGTGCAGGGCGCCACCGAAGAGGGCAGCCGTAACGGCGCGATCATCGCCTCGATCACCTCGCTGGCCGAGGCGCTGCATATGGATACGACCGCGGAAGGCGTGGAAACGCTCGACGAGCTGGAGCTCGTCCGTCTGCTCGGTTGCAGCCATATCCAGGGCTACATCTACTTCAAGCCGATGAACGCCTCGGATGCGACCGCGCTTGTCTCGGGCGATCTCGTTGCCGAGCCCGACGGGCCGCAATCCGCCCGCGCGCCGCGCCAGAACCTGCTGCGCCGCGTGGTTGTGGTTCACAACGGCAACCGCCTCAATGCGACACTGCGCAACATCTCCGAGAGCGGGGCGATGATCGAAGGCCTGTGGAATATGCCCGCCGGCAGCGCGGTCCGGGTCGAGTTCTCGGCCGACAAGACCGTCACCGCGCAGGTGCGCTGGTCGCGCGAGAACCGCGTCGGAATCGAGTTCCACGCCCCTCTCAAGCGGCGTGCCGACAACGCCTTCTCCGTGCTCAAGGGCGCGCCGGGGCAAAGCAACATCGGAGGCTGGTAGCCCAGCGCCGAAAACGTGACCCCGCCGTGTCATGCCGGGCGTCGCTTTAGCGGAAAAATAACCATCGGCCTTTACACCTCGGGAATAAGGCCGGGCACGCTTTTCCAGCGATGCTGCGGCCGATGTCTGGAGGTTCGTCAACGAGATGTCCCTGAAGGGTCTCTTGTCATCCCGCAACGGCGGTGCATCGCGCGGCGCGGCTCGTCATGGCGTGTCCGCTGCTGGCGTGACTTCGGCGCTGAGCGACGGGGAACGGCTCGCCATGCTCGACGAGCTTGAGCAGTCGGGGCTCGGCTGGTTCTGGGCGAGCGATGCGGGCGGCAACCTCACCTATCTCTCCGGCGCGATTGCCGCGCGGCTCGATCTGCCGCTGACGGACCTGCTCGGCCAGCCGCTACCATCCATCTTTGTCGCTGCCGACCGCGAGGGGCGGGGCAAGTCGCTGCCGCTCATGCTCGGCGCGCACAAGGCTTTCGGCGGCGTAGCCGTGCGCGCCGCGCGTCGCCCTGACGGCGCAGTGCTGCGGCTTTCCGGCCAGCCTGTCATGTCGTCCGACGGCCGCTTTGCGGGCTTCCGCGGCACCGGGGTCGACATCACCCACGACTACACCCGCGAGGAGGAGACCGCCCGCCTCGCGCGCTACGATTCGCTCACCGGGCTGAGCAACCGCCACCGCATGGCGCACCAGCTCGAGTCGATCCTGATCGCCTTCAAGGCCGCGCGGCGAAACTGCGCGGTGATGATGATCGACCTCGACCGCTTCAAGCATGTCAACGACACGCTGGGCCACGCGGCGGGCGACGAGCTGCTCAAGCAGGTTGCCGAGCGGCTCCGCCGGGCGATCGACCGCGAATGCGAGATCGGGCGGCTGGGCGGCGACGAGTTTCAGGTGATCCTCCCCGACATCGACGACCGCGGGATCCTCGGCGAGCTCGCCTCCAAGATCATTTCCATTCTGCGCCAGCCCTACAGCCTCGAAGACGGGCGCTGCGTCATCGGTGCCTCGGTCGGCATCGCTATCGTTCCGCATGACGGGGTGAGCCGCGACGAGATCGAACGCGCCGCCGACCTTGCACTCTACGCCGCCAAGAACGGCGGGCGCGGGCAGTACCGCTTCTTCTCGGGCGAGCTCGAGAACGAGACGATCTTCCGCCGCCGGCTCGAACAGGATCTGGGCACGGCGCTGCGCGAGCAGCAGCTGTTCCTGCGCTTCGAGCCGATTGTCGCTGCCGAAGCCGGCACGGTCTGCGCGCTTGAGGCCCATGTGTGCTGGAACCATGATGAGCGCGGGATCATCGATCAGGAGGACTTCGCCCAGATCGTCGAAGGCTCCGCTTCGCTGCCCGATGTCGGGCGCTGGGCGATCGGCGCCGCCTGCCAGCGCGCCGCTGAATGGCCGGAAAGCGTGCGGGTCGCGGTCAACGTGCCGGTCGCGCTGTTCCTCGCCGACGATTTCGTCGAGCTGGTCGGCGGTGCGATCGATACCGCGGCGATTAGCGCAGGCAGGCTCGAGCTGGAGATCAGCGAGGCGGTGTTCTTCGGCGATGCCAACGTGGTCGACCGCACGCTCGCCGCGCTGTTCAAGCTCGGGGTGCGGCTGACGCTGGACGAATTCGGCTCGGGCTATTCCTCGCTCGCCTACCTCCGCCGCGCGCCCTTCGATGCCATCAAGATCGACCAGAAGCTCGTCGCCGAGGCCGAGCGCCACGACAGCCGCGAGCTGGGCCTCGTGCGCGCGATCGTCGCGCTGGCGGGCGCGCTCCAGATGGATACCATCGCCAACGGCATCGAAAGCGCGAGCCTGCTCGATGCGCTCAAGACCTGCGGCGTGCGCTTCCTCGAAGGCCCGATCTTCAGCGAGCCGGTGGACGCCGATGCTCTCGAACGCGAGATGGCGGACGGGTCGTGGAAGATCGAGCCCGGTACGAGCCGCTCGCGCCGCGCACGGCGCCGCACCGTGTTCCGCAAGATCCAGGTGATCCACGACGACTATGCCTACGAGGTGACGCTGCGCAACCTCTCCAAGACGGGCGCGCTGATCCAGGGGCTGGCCGATGTGCCGCGCGACACGCAGTTCGTCGTCGACCTCGGCGGCGGGCAGCTGGCGGTAGCCACCGTGATCCGCTCCAACGGCGATGTGCAAGGGCTCGAGTTCGAGCAGTCGCTGGTCGAGGATGGCTCGGGCGGCCTGTGTACCCGCAACCGTGTCTCACCCTACGCACTCGCCGCTGCCGGAACGCCGCTGGCGGCGCTCACCGCGGGCAAGTTCCTCGGGCCGGAGCAGGGCGGGGCGGTGCCCAAGTTCGGCTATGCCAAACCGGTGCGTGCCGAGGTGGGCTGAAGCCCCTGCGGGGTGTTGCGTTTTTGGCGCATGACAATGCTGCGCTGCACCGCTAATCGGCGGGGGAAATGACCGACCTCTCCAAGATCCGCAACTTCAGCATCATCGCCCATATCGACCATGGCAAGTCGACACTCGCCGACCGGCTGATCCAGTTCACCGGCGGGCTCACCGCGCGCGAGATGTCCGAGCAAGTCCTTGATAACATGGACATCGAGAAAGAGCGCGGCATCACCATCAAGGCGCAGACCGTGCGCCTCAACTACACCGCGAAGGACGGCGAGACCTATCAGCTCAACCTGATGGACACCCCCGGCCACGTTGACTTCGCCTACGAGGTCTCGCGCAGCCTCGCCGCCTGCGAGGGCGCGCTGCTGGTGGTCGACGCCGCGCAAGGCGTGGAAGCCCAGACCCTTGCCAACGTCTACCAGTCGATCGAGCACGACCACGAGATCGTCCCCGTCATCAACAAGATCGACCTCCCCGCCGCCGAACCCGAGAAGGTCCGGCACGAGATCGAGGAAATCATCGGGATCGACGCATCGCAGGCCGTCCTCACCAGCGCCAAATCGGGCATCGGGATCGAGGACGTGCTCGAAGCCGTCGTCCAGCGCATCCCCCCGCCCAAGGGCAAGATCGACGCGCCGCTCACCGCCAGCCTCGTGGACTCGTGGTACGACCCCTATCTCGGCGTCGTCATCCTCGTGCGCGTGATCGACGGGAAGCTCACCAAGGGCCTCAACATCCGCTTCATGCAGGGCGGCACCCAGCACCTCGTCGACCGCGTCGGCTGCTTCACGCCCAAGCGCACCGACTTGCAGGAACTCGGCCCCGGCGAGATCGGCTTCATCACCGCCCAGATCAAGGAGGTGGAGCAGGCCCGCGTCGGCGACACCATCACCACCGTCAAGAACGGCTCGGACGTCGCGCTCCCCGGCTACAAGGAAGTGCAGCCGGTGGTGTTCTGCGGGCTGTTCCCCGTCGACGCCGCCGACTTCGAGAAGCTGCGCGAGAGCATTGCCAAGCTGCGCCTCAACGATGCCAGCTTCTCGTTCGAGATGGAAAGCTCCGCCGCATTGGGCTTCGGCTTCCGCTGCGGGTTCCTCGGCCTGTTGCACCTCGAAATCATTCAGGAACGCCTGACCCGCGAATACGACCTCGACCTCATCACCACCGCGCCATCCGTGGTCTACCGCATCCATCTTGGCCACACCAAGAACGAGGACGCCAAGGTCATCGACATTCACAACCCCGCCGACTGGCCGGATGTGAACCGCATCGACGTGATCGAGGAGCCGTGGATCAAGGCGGTGATCTACACCCCCGACGAGTACCTCGGCCCGATCCTCAAGCTGTGCCAGGACCGCCGCGGCATCCAGACCGAGCTCACCTATGTGGGCGGCCGCGCGCAGGTGACCTACGAGCTGCCCTTGAACGAGGTGGTTTTCGACTTCTACGACCGCCTGAAGTCGATCAGCCGCGGCTATGCCAGCTTCGACTACGAGCAGATCGGCACGCGCGAGGGCGACCTTGTGAAGATGAACATCCTCGTCAACGCCGAACCGGTCGACGCGCTAAGCCTGATCGTCCACCGCCACGTCGCCGAAGAACGCGGCCGCGGGATGTGCGAGCGCCTCAAAGACCTGATCCCCCGCCACCTCTTCAAGATCCCGATCCAAGCCGCGATCGGCGGCAAGGTGATCGCCCGCGAAACCATCGCCGCCATGCGCAAGGACGTGACCGCCAAGTGCTACGGCGGCGACATTTCCCGGAAGAAGAAGCTGCTGGACAAGCAGAAGAAGGGGAAGGCCAGAATGAGAGAGTATGGCAACGTCTCTATTCCTCAGGAAGCTTTCATTGCGGCTCTTCGTATGGGTGAAGAGTAACCTTCTCCCCTCCCGCTTGCGGGAGGGGCCGGGGGTGGGCCAGCGCAAGGCTCGCTCCGCTCTAACCCACCCCTAACCCCTCCCGCAGGCGGGAGGGGGACTAGTGGCCGCAGGCCAGCCCCTTCGGAAGCGAAGCTGGGCGAAGCCCACCTCATGGCCGCCGCTTTGCCGTGGCTGAACTTATCTTCTCATCAAGGTTGTGCGGACCATCAATGAGGGTGGAGAGCGGTTTGTGAAACGGCATCTTATTTTTGCAGCGCCTCCTTAATTGCGTCTACCCCTTCCTGATACCAGAACCACTGCTTCCCCAATTCAATTGCTAAACCTTTGCCCGCATTTTTTAGATCATTATCTTTCCAAGCGTCGACGCACTTTTGCATCGTCACCCCTTCAACTCCGTCCTCTTGAAGAAGCTTTAGTACCTCTGACATCCGATATTTCGGTCGTTCCACATTCTTTATTGCAATCTCAACATTTGATCCGACAGGACTAAATGTCACTGCTTGATCGGCTTTCTTCTCATTATTAACTACCTTGGGTACGACATAGACCCTGAAAGCGTATTGAGGGTCATTAAACTCAGCGCTGCTCATGTCTTTCTCAACTATAGCATTGACGGCGGCTACGGACTTACTGAGCCCCCTAGCCGATTTCAAAAGTGAGATGGTCTTCAACTTCATCGCTTGAAGCTGAATGGCAAAACTGAAATCCCTTGAAAGATCAAATTTTCTCCCAAATGTCCTATTTGCGAACTCCACGAAATTTAGCGCGTTTGCCTGAAGCTTCGACTGCACTTCGTCGTTGATATCTTCCGACGACCTGTGCTCAATCTCATTTCGCAGCAATATCATATATTTAAGATTATTTCTTTCGCCTTCTGATAGGCCAAGCTCCGGGCGGTTAGAGCAGTAGGAAAGCTCCCAATGCTTCGGTTTTCCGTCAATTAAGACCGGACTGCCATCCTCATTGCAATGTATAGGCTCAGTTCCAAGAAGCCTTAGTCTGGCATGTGCCAAATATGTCCAAGCAACCACCATCAGAATTACAAATATCTGTGATCGCGCGAGGATAGTGTTATTGTTGAATATAGTTACTGCAGAGCGGGCATAATCGAGGGCTTGATATGCAGAGAGATGCTCGTTTGGTACTTCGTATAAACCAATACGTTCCGCAACTTCTTCCAGCTTCGCGCATTGCTGGAGGAATTCTTTCACCTCAATAGAAGTTGCAGAATTTATCGCGGCATATCTGGCGTTAGCACTTTTTCTAATCCACCCAATCTCGCGCGAATTTATATTCCGTTCTAGATGGCTAAAAATTGAAAGGACTTGTTGGTCATTGAGGCCCTCATGTGACATGAGCCCTTTTATTAAGGCAACTTCAACGTCCGAAATCCTCGCATTAGCCATGAACGCTTTACCCTCCGCTTCGAGTGACATAACATACGAACCGGTCTCAACAATATGACTGAAAATCTCTTGCCATGACCTTCGGCGTTTTCATGCACAAGGATGGGTCGATCTACGACGATATCCCTGAGGTGCATTACCAGTTTCCGAAACCGTATCTTAGTCGCGCCAAGCAGATGGTCGGTGACTGGATCGTCTATCGCGAACCTGTGAAGCTACCGCAATCGAAGGGCTTCTTTGCCGTAGCCAAGGTTGAGCGCATCATCCCTGACCCAGATATATCAGACCGCTATCGCGCTCTAATCGAACCGGGCAGTTATTTGCCGTTCGAGCCAACAGTCCCTCACATTATCGATGGGGTGCCTGTCGAACGCGATCTAGCAAATGCACAAGCAGCGGTGCGCCCACTCTCGAACTCGGACTTTGCACGCATCATTGCGCTCGGCCTGCCCGTCGACGACACACTCCCGCGCGTCGGCGATGCCGAGCCGCTTGATCGTGTCGGTGAGGAGCACACGCCTTACCAAATCGAGCGCCCCGTGGTGCAATCGCTCGTCAAACGCCCCTTCCGTGATCGCGCATTTCGGCGTGCGGTGCTTCACGCTTATGACGGGCGCTGCGCGGTCACTGGCTGGAGGCTGGTCAACGGTGGCGGGCGGCTAGAAGCTGAGGCGGCGCATATACGCCCGGTCGAACATGGCGGGCCAGATTCGACCCGCAACGGGTTGGCGCTATCGGGCACAGCGCACTGGATGTTCGACCGTGGCCTGATTTGTGTCTCCGACAACCACGAAATTATGATCCACCGCAAGGTGAACGATCGCGCGGGCGTCGAGGCAATCATAAATCCAACTGGCCGATTAATCGCGCCGCAGCGTGAGGCGGATCGTCCGCATCCGCAGTTTCTAGGTTGGCACCGCGAGTTTCACGCCTTCACGGCCTAGGGATCGAACGAGTCATCCTTCAAACTCCACTCGGTCTTCGGCGGCGGCGGCGCCGGAATTTCCGGCTTTTTCCATTGCGGCACGATCACCTCCTCCTCGGGCGGCCTCGGCGCTGGGGTCCATTTCTTTTGGGGCTTCGGCTCGAACATGTTGCCGCGCGATTGCCACTCCGGGGTCGCCAGACGGCGCGTTTCGGCATCGGCCTTGATCGCGTCGAGGTCGCGTTCGCGCAGGGTGACGAAGTGCGCCCACGCTGCGTGCGTCTCTGCCGATAGCTTCGACCACGGCCCGCACCGCTTCGCGTCGACCTGCCGCTGGATGTTGTCGAACTTGCGCTCGATGCTGGCCCGCACCTCGGCGGTGGTGACGATGGGCTTGCTGGCCTCGTACTCCTTGGTCCACTGCTTCTTGAGCCGGTCGAGCTGCATCTGGCTCACCGCATTGAGGCCTTTCGGCGCCCCGCCTGCGGCGAAGCGTTCGGGGGCGCGGTTCCTGAGGATGAACATCAGCAGGCCGTCATTGTACTTGATGCGGGTGCCGACGAGCTCGCCGTAGGAGTAGACCGGTTCCTCCACGCCGTTGAGCGCGCGGTCCATCGCGACGTCCTCGACCCGCTGCACGCCGATCGCGAGCGCGGCCTCCCATGCGGCGCGGAACGCCTCGGCGCCGGGCTGGCGGCGCAATTCGTAGGCTCCGCGCTGGGCCATGTCGACGGCGCGGCACGCCGCCTCGACCGAGCCGGTGTCGGCCAGCGCCTCGATGAAGCCGCGCTGGCGGTCGGGGGTCCAGCCGTCGTGGCGTTCCTTGAGGCGGGGGACGGGGGCGAAGTCGGGGAGCTCTCCGGCGGGGACGGGGAGGCGGGCGGTGCGGGGGTCTTTCTTGCGGGTCATTTGTGGTCATTCCTCGCTCTTGCGGCCGATGGGCAGAGCATCACAAAACCGCCGAGTAGGAAAATGTGGGGGTGGGGGGCCTCGCAGGTGCAGCTTCACTTGGCGTTCAGCGCACCCCTCGCTATAGCCTGCGGCCATGCAGTCCAAACTCCCCACGCGTATCGCGCGCGCCGCGCTCGCCGCCGCCACCATCGCCATGCTCAGCGCCTGTGCCGGAGGCAGTGAGGGCAAGGACCTCGCCTACGTCGCACGGGACGTCGAATCGCTCTACGCCGAGGCGCAGCACCGGCTCGACCGGGGCAACACGCTGCAGGCCGCCGCGCTGTTCGACGAGGTGGAGCGCCAGCACCCCTATTCGCCCTGGGCCCGCCGCGCGCAGCTGATGAGCGCGTTCAGCTATTACATCGCCCGCGATTACAACAAGGCGATCAGCAATGCGCAGCGGTTCCTGTCGATCCACCCCGGCAACAAGGATGCGCCTTTCGCCTATGACCGGATCGGGCTGAGCTACTACGAGCAGATCAGCGACGTGAACCGCGACCAGAAGATCACCGAGCAGGCGCAGACCGCGCTGCGCGAGGTCAACCGCCGCTTCCCGCAGACAGAATACGCGGCCGACGCGCGGCTGAAGCTCGACCTTGTCGCCGATCACCTTGCGGGTAAGGAGATGGAGATCGGTCGCCACTACGAGCGGATGGGCCTGTGGCTCGCCGCCGATATGCGCTTCCGCAACGTGGTCGAGAAGTTCGACACCACCAGCCACACCCCCGAGGCGCTCTACCGCCTGACCGAGAGCAGCCTTGCGCTGGGCTTGCCGCAGGAAGCGGTGAAGTATGCCGCGGTGCTCGGCTCGAACTACCCCGGCAGCGAGTGGTACGAACGTGCCTTCAAGCTGGTGAACAAGCACGCCGAGGGTGTGAAAGCGTCCTGATCGCCTACCGCTGCGCCACGTGAGGCGTCCTAGTCGCCTACCGCTGCGCTACGTGAGGCGTGGCCTTCTATCTGATTAGCAGCCGATCAAGCGCGATCCCGCGCCTCTCAGCGTGACGCGAGCAGCTGCCGGACCATTGCAACCAGATCATCGCCCCGCACCGGCTTGGTGAGGACCGGCGCTTCCGCCAGCCGGGGCGGGAGCTGGCCTGCGGTGAAACCGGTCACCACCGCAAAAGGAATCCCGCGCTCCGCCAGAGCATCCGCGACCGGCAGGCTGCTGACATGGCGCAGCGAGGCGTCGAGCACCGCAGCGTCGCAGGACGTGCCGTCCCCGAGCAGCGCGAGCGCCGCCGGGACGGTCGCACAGGGGCCCACGATCACATAGCCGGCCGCGACCAGCGCGTCGGCGATCTCCTGCGCGATGAAGTATTCGTCCTCGACGACGAGCAGACGCGCGCTCATCGGGGTGTGTCACCGCGTCCGGGCATCATGCAGCATCCTTTTCAAGCAAGACATCCAGCGCACATTCGAACTGCCAGGTGAAGCCGGAGGCCGCGAACGCGCTCTCGACACTGGCATCGAGGGTTTGCCTGACCATGTCCCCGGTGACGATCGAGCCGAAACCGTGGTGTTGCGGCGCCGACACCTGCGGCCCGCCAGTCTCGTCCCATGTCATCACGAAACGCTCCCCGCCGGGATCCGCGACGCGCCGCCATGCCAGCGTGACCTGCCCGCTATCGGTCGACAGCGCTCCGTACTTGCTGGCGTTGGTGACAAGCTCGTGAAGCGCCATGCCGAGCGCCTGCACGGCCGAAGCAGTGAGCGGAATGTTGTCGCCATCGAGCAGGATGCGCGTCCCGATCAGGTCCTTGAGGTGCCCGATCTGCGCCGCAACCAGCGCCTCCAGCCCGACCCCGCGCCACGCATTCTTGACCAGCAGGTCCTGCCCCGCAGACAGCGAATGGATGCGCGCGGCGAAATTGGTCATGAAAGTCTCGTGATCCGCGCCGCTGGTGCGCCTGGCGACCGACATGACCACCGCAAGGAGGTTCTTGGCGCGGTGGTTGACCTCGCCGAGCAGCAGCTGGATGTGGCTTTCGCGGTCCTTCTGGTCTGTAATGTCGAGATTGGTGCCCACGACCCATTCGGTCTTCCCGTCCGCGCCCGCCCGCGCGACCTCGACCGCCCGCAGGTGCCGTACGCGCCCATTGTCGCCGCGCCGGATGCGGAACTCGCGCGTGCTCTCGCTGCACTGGTCGACTGTGAAGGCGAGCATTCTGTTCTGGGCCGCAACATCGTCGGGATGAACGCTTGCGATATAGTCGTCGTAGTGCAGCGAACCGTCGGGGGTCGGAGCGATGCCGTAAAGCGCGAACATCGTGCTGTCCCAGTGGATCGCGTCGCTTGGCACGTGCCACTGCCATATGCCGATCCCCGCGGTTTGGGTGGCCAGCTGCGTCTTCACGTCGCTTTCGCGCAGCGCGTCGACCGCCTGCCGGAGCTCCACGACCGCAGCGTCCTTGGCGGCGGCAAGATCGAGGCTGAGCTGGCGCTCTTCGCGCAGCTGCCGGTTGGCGCCCTGCAACCCGTGGATCAGCGCCAGATCGGTGGCAACGACGAAGACATAGAGGCCCAGCGCCACCTCCGCCCCCTGAAGTCCAAAGGAATGAAGCGGCGGAATGAAATAATACCACGCGACGAGCCCGCACAGCAGCGCGGACAGGCCGCCGAAACGGACACCGAACAGGAAGGCGGTAACGATGACAGCGGGAAAGAACGTGACGTAGGGAAAGCCGGTCGGGAGCGCATCATTGACCAGCACTCGCGCTGCCCACGCAAAGCCGAAGATCGCCAGCGTGCCGGCAAGACCGGCGAGGGGGCCGTACGAAGCCGCGCTCAGGCGCTCGGACCACGGCATAAACCGCGGAGAATCGTCGTGATTCTTGACCATGCTACCCCTTGATCCACGCCGCGCATGATGGGCAACAGCTTCTGCTGATGGCTCATGTGTACGGACGGATCGAAACCGACCCACATTTCGTGCGCGTCTTCTAGCAGGTCATGATGGCATACGTCAGCCCCTCGTTCGCGCGCGGGTGCAGACTCTCGCCGAGCGCATTTAAGATACGCAGCGTCACCGAGGCGTGCCGCCAGACCATCTTCAACTCCGCATGACAAACCGGTGCCATCGGAGGGTGCCGCGTGGGGCGGCTCCCCCGCTTCCCCTCGATTGGCGGGGTACCCATGGCTTTGCGACGGACCTATCGACGAGTGCCTGCCTCCACGATGCGCGGAGCCGCGTGGGCTGCCGTGCTGGCCGCCGCGCTGTTGAGCGAGAGCCCGGCGCAGGCCGATGAGGCCGACCCTTCTTCATCCCCCGCCGCAGACCCCGTCATCACGCTGAGCGGCGAATACATCCTCGACACGGTCGCCGTCGCGCGCGGTGCCGACACCGGCGTGCGCTATGTCGATCTTGCCGCGATCACCGCCGAAGTCGATCTCGATGCCGCCGCCGGATGGCGCGGTGCGACGCTTGTGGCGCAGGGGATCGCGGGCACCGGCCAGCGTCCCAATGACCTTGCCGCGACCATGCAGGGCATCAACAACAGCGAAGTCCCCCGCAACCGCGTGAAGCTTTACGAGCTCTACCTCGCGCAGAAGCTCGCCGACTTGCCGGTGACGCTGCGCGCCGGGTTCATCGACCTCAACGCCGAATTCTACAGCAATGACGCCGCCGGACTGCTGATCGCGCCCGCGTTCGGGATCGGATCGGAGCTTGCCGCGACCGGCCCCAACGGGCCCGCCATCTTCCCCTCGACCGCGCTCACGGCGTCTGTCCGGATCGAACCCTCGGCCGACACCTATGCCGCCTTTGCCGTGGTCAACGCCGAAGCCGGCGTGCTCGGCGATGTCGGCGGGATGGCACCGCTGCTTCAGGAAGGCGCGCTGCTGATCGGCGAGGGGGGCTGGACCGGAGCCGGCAAGGTGGCGCTGGGCGCGTGGTCCTATACCCGCAGGCAGGACGATATCCGCCTGATCGACGCTGCGGGCGATCCGCTGCGTCAGCGGGCGCAAGGGGCCTATGTGCTGCTCGAATGGCCCGTCGGCGGCCCAATCGGCCCCGATGTTGACGCACCGAGCAAGGCCAGCCTGTTCCTGCGCGCCGGGTTCTCCGATGGCGATACCACGCCCTATAGCGGCGGATGGCAGGCGGGCGTTCTCGTCAACCGCGTGCTCGCCGCGCGGCCCGACAGCCAGCTGTCGATCGGGGCCAACCAGGCCTACCTCGCAGGCAAGTTCCGCCTAAACGAGGACGACAACGGCAACCCCATGCGCAGCGCCGAAACCGGCATCGAGATAACCTATGCCGACCGCGTCGCACCGTGGCTGACCATCCAGTCCGACGCGCAATATGTGCGCAACCCCAGCCGCACCGCGGACGCCCGCGACGCGGTGATCGTGGGCCTGCGCTTCATCTTTGCCTTCACGCAGGAATGGTGAGCGCGAAGCTCGCCGTAAGGACGATCCGACCATGACCATCAAGCGCCGCGCCATCCTGATCGGATCGATCTTCATTGGCCTCATCATGATGCAAACCCTGTCGTCGGCATGGAGCGACTACCGGCGCGCCAAGACCGATGCAGAGGGCGAGGTGATCGTCAGCATGCTGCGCAACCACATGGTGGGCGACATGATGCACGATGCGGTGCGCGGCGCGGTGTTCACGGCGCTTTACGGCGCGGCGATCGAGAACCCCGCTGTGGTGCGCAAGGCGAGCGAGGACCTCGACCAGTATTCCGTCAACCTGCGCAAGGTGATGGCTGATAACGTCAAGCTGGCCAGCGATCCCCAGATTGAAGCCGACCTCAAGAACGCCGATCGCGACGTCGCCATCTACCTCGCCACCGCGCGCACAATCGTGGACGCTGCCGGGCGCGGTCGTTCCAATGCAGAAACGCTGTTGCCCCGGTTCAATGCGAGCTTCGACAAGCTGGAAGGGTCGCTGGAAAAGATCGGGCTGAAGTTCGAGGACCTGCTTGCCGCGCGCAATGCCGCGACCCGGGCGAGCAGCCTGTGGCTCCTGATCGCACTCACGATCGTTTCCTTCGGGGTGCTCGGGCTGACCATGCGCGAGATCCAGAAGATCGTGGTGCTGCGACTCTATTCCCTGGCGGATCGGTTCAAGGGGATGGCGCAGGGGGACTATTCCAGCCCCGTCGAAGGCGCCGATGTCGATGACGAGATCGGCGAGATCGCCCATGCCGCCGAGAAGTTTCGCGAAGTGGCTCTGGCCCAGCAGAAGGCCGAGCAGGAACGGCAGGTCGTCGTCGCACGGCTCGCCGAAGGGTTGCAGGGCCTTGCCGCGCGCGACCTCACCCAGCGTTTCGAGACGCAATGGGCCCCCGGATACGAGACCCTGCGCGAAAACTTCAACCGCACCGCGCAGGAACTCGGCGCGGTGATGCTCCAGGTTGCGATGGCGGCCGAGAGCGTCTCGACCGGCGCGGAGGAAATCCACAGCGCCTCAAGCGACCTTGCACGGCGCAACGAGCTGCAGGCCTCGCGCGTCGACCAGACCAGCAGCACGCTCGGCGAGGTCGCCAGCAACGTCCAGAGCACCGCCGCCAACGCCAAGGAAGTGCAGCGCGTCATCGCCGAAGCTCGCAAGGAGGTTGCCGAGGGCGACGATATCGTGCGCGAGGCGGTAAGCACCATGGCCTCGGTCGAGCAGTCCTCGCAGGAGGTCGGCAACATCATCACCCTGATCGAAGGGATCGCGTTCCAGACCAACCTGCTGGCGCTCAATGCGGGCGTCGAGGCAGCGCGTGCGGGCGAGGCGGGCAAGGGCTTTGCGGTGGTCGCCAACGAGGTGCGCGCGCTCGCCCAGCGCAGCGCCGAAGCCGCCAACGAGATCACCGCGCTCATCAAGGCGAGCGCCGATCAGGTCGGACGGGGCGTGGCGCTGGTGGGCAAAACCGGCGAGGCCTTCACCACCATCACCAGCAGCTTCAGCAATATCGACACCTATGTCCGCTCCATCGCGGAAGCCTCGCAGGGGCAGGCCGAACACCTCCAGCAAGTCAGCGCCGCAGCAAGTGACATGGGGCGCACGACCCAGCAGAACGCGGCGATGGTGGAACAGGCGACCGCAGCGGCGAGCAGCCTCGCACGGCAATCGAGCGACCTGCGCACGCTGGTCGCTGCCTTCCGCCTCGACGGCGCGCCCGGCGGTGTGGACGAGGAACCCTTCCGCGATCAGTGGGCGGCCTGATGCTGCGGGACTGAGGTCCGCCGCCACGGTGCGGTGGATTTGCTAACCTCATGGCGTGACGCGGGCGCGGGGCTGCGCTATCCCCTTGGCCGCCCATGCTCACCCGCCTGTCCATCCGCAACATCGTCCTCATCGAAGCGCTCGATCTCGATTTCGCGCGCGGGCTGGGCGTGCTGACGGGGGAGACCGGGGCGGGCAAGTCGATCCTGCTCGACGCGCTGGGCCTGATCCTCGGCGACCGGGCGGAAACCTCGCTGGTGCGCGCCGGCGAGGACAAGGCGGCGGTCACCGCCAGCTTCGAATTCGCGGCGCTGCCTGCGGGGATCGCCGCGGCGCTGGAAGAAGCCGAGATCGCCATCGAGCCGGGCGAGCCGCTGATGATCCGGCGGCAAGTCAAGGCGGACGGCGGCTCCAAGGCCTTCATCAACGATCAACCCGCGAGCGTCGCCCTGCTGCGCGAACTCGCGCCCGCGCTCGTGGAACTCCACGGCCAGCACGATGATCGCGGGCTCGTGAACCCGCGCGGGCACCGCCTGCTGCTCGATCGCTATGCGGGCACGGATGTCGCCGGGCTCGAGCGCGCCTATGCTGCCTGGGCGAAGGCCGAGGCGCAACTGGCCGAAGCGCGCGATGCGGTCGATCAGGCCAAGGCGGATCAAGACCTGCTGATCGCGCACCTCGCCGAACTGGCCGCGCTGGAGCCCGTCGCGGGCGAGGAAGCGCGGCTCGCGGGCGCACGCTCCGATATGCAGAAGGGCGAGAAGCTCTCGGGCGATCTCGAGGAGCTCCGGCACCTGTGGGAAGGCTCGGACTCGCCGCTCGCGGCGCTGCGGGTGGCGGCGCGCAAGCTCGACCGCATCGCCGAGCAACACCCGATGCTGGTCGAGGCGCTCGCCGCGCTGGACCGCGCGGTGATCGAGGCGTCCGAGGCCGAGGACAAGCTGCGGTTGGCGGCCGAGGCACTGGTCCACGATCCGCAGGAGCTCGACCGCGCCGAGACCCGCCTCTTCGAGCTGCGCGCCGCGGCTCGCAAGCACCGCTGCGAGGTCGATGACCTGCCCGAACTGATGCGAACCATGCGCGCGCGGCTCGACGCGATCGAGGGCGGGGAGGCGCAGTTGGATGCGCTTGAAGCCGCCGCCCGCGAAGCCCGCAGCGCTTACGTGCGCGCGGCCGAGACGGCGCACATCGCGCGGCTTGCAGGGGCCGAACGGCTCGATACGGCGGTGGCGGCGGAGCTGGCTCCGCTGAAGCTCGACGCTGCAAAGTTCCGCACCGCTGTCACCAAGCTTCCCGAGGAGCGCTGGGCGGCCTCGGGCATGGACGCGGTCGAGTTCCTGATCTCGACCAACCCCGGCGCGGACTTTGCGCCGCTCAACAAGATCGCCTCGGGCGGCGAGTTGTCGCGCTTCATCCTCGCGCTGAAGGTCGCGCTGGCCGAGAAGGGCGGGGCGGCGACAATCATCTTCGACGAAATCGACCGCGGCGTGGGCGGCGCGGTGGCCTCGGCCATTGGCGAGCGTCTGGCGCGGCTGGCGGCGCGGGAAGGGCAATTGCTGGCCGTCACCCACTCGCCGCAGGTCGCGGCGCGGGGCGGACAGCACTACCTGATCGCCAAGGCCTCGTCGGGCACTGTGACGAAGACCAGCGTTGTGCTGCTCGACCATGCGGGGCGGCAGGAAGAGATCGCGCGCATGCTCTCGGGGGCCGAAGTGACGCCCGAGGCTAGGGCGCAGGCGGACCGGCTTTTGGAGGGGGTGTGATGCGCCTCGTGACGGCTGCGCTGGTGATGCTGATCGCGGCGCCGCTTCTCGCCCGCGAGAGGCAGGACGACCTGACAGAACCGGTCGCAGCGGCGATCCTTGCGGCCTACAAGGATTACGGCGCTTATCTGGCGAGCCGCGATCCAGCTGCAGGCGAGGCGCCCGCGTTGCTCTCCCTGTGCATCGACACCGCAGTCCCGCTCAATTACCCGCTGCTCGCCCGGCGGGTCGCGGCGGGCCACCTCCGACCGGTTCCGGTGCAAGCGTGTTCGGGCAACATCGCGATCGACCCCAATCCCTTGGTCGGTCGGTACACACGCTGGAGCGACGAGGCCGGGCAGGCCGCCGACGGGCTCAGCGTCGCGTCCGCCGAGTGCCGCTTTCGGCCGCGTTGCACCATCGATATCGACATGCGCTCGAACGGCGCACGCTACACCGTGGAGCGGGGCCCTCGCGGGTGGCGGGTGATCCAAGTCGAAACGCGCTGGATCATCTGATGGCCCGCCTGCTTCTTTCCGTCTTCCTCCTCCTCGCCACTGCCTGCGCCCCTGTCACGCCCGCGCCCGAGAAAGCCTCCACCGCCGTGAAACCCAGCAACGCCATGTTCGGCACCGACGCCGCAGTCGCGCCCTCCACACCCGACGCCATCCTGCGCTACGCCGACCACGCACGCGGCTTCGCGGAACTCCGGCTCCCGCAAGGAACCGGCCCATTCCCGCTGGCGGTGATCTATCACGGCGGGTGCTGGAAGACCGGCATCGCCTCGCAGGCCTACATGGCCCCGCTCGCCACGCGCTGGCAGAGTCTCGGCATCGCGACGCTCAATGTCGATTACCGCGAGGTCGGGGACGGCGGCGGGTGGCCGGGCTCGTTCGAGGATTGGGCGTCGTCGGCCAAGCTGGTCGAGCAGGTCGCGGCGCGCTATCCGATCGACCGCGAGGCCGTCACTCTGGTCGGCCACTCGGCAGGCGCTCTGCCTGCGCAGTGGTTGGCGAGCACCCAAGGCGCGAATGGCCCGGTTGGCGCGCGCAAGGCGCTCAAGGCCCGCGCCGCCATTGTCCTCGACGGCCCCGGCGATGTCGGGGCGGAGCGGCCTGCCTTCGATGCACTATGCCAGTTCTCGGCAGTCGATCCCTTCATGGGCGTGGGGCCCGAGGCCTTCCCGAGGCGCTATGCCGCCATCTCCCCCGCAACCCACGCTCCGCAGCTTGCCGGGCTGCTGTTCGTGCAAGCGAAGCTCCCCGCGCCCTCTGCCGCGACGCAGGCCGCGCTGGCAGAGGGCGGGGCGAAGGTCATGGTGCGCGAGAACGCGGGCGTCAGCCACTTCGCGATCATCACGCCGGGCAACCCTGCTTACATCGCCAACGAGCCGGCGATGCTGGCGGTGATCAAGGGCCAGTGACCCCATGACCGAGCCCGAAACCCTCTCCGAGGCCTCCGCCGCCAACGAATTGATGCGCCTTGCCAAGGCCATCGCGCACCACGACCGGCTCTACCACGCCGAAGACGCGCCGGAGATCACCGACGCCGAATATGACGCGCTGGTGCGGCGCAATGCCGAGATCGAGGCGACCTTTCCGCACCTGATCCGCGCGGACTCGCCCTCGCGCAAAGTTGGGCACGCCATCGCTGCCTCGCCACTCGGCAAGGTGACGCACGAAGTGCGGATGATGAGCCTCGACAACGCCTTCTCTCCGGAAGAGGTGGCGGAGTGGCTGGCCCGGATGCGGCGGTTCCTCAACATGCCCGAAGGCGCTCCGCTGGCGATCACCGCTGAGGACAAGATCGACGGGCTGTCCTGCTCGCTTCGCTACGAGAACGGCGTGCTGGTGCGCGCTGCGACACGCGGGGACGGGCAGGTCGGCGAGGACGTCACGGCGAACGTCGCACACATCCCCGACATCCCGCAAAGCCTGCCTGCAGGCGTGCCCGCGATCTTCGAAGTGCGCGGGGAGGTTTATATGGAAAAACAGGCCTTTACCGCACTCAATGCTGCGCAACATGAGGCCGGCGGTAAGATCTTCGCAAACCCGCGCAACGCCGCCGCCGGAAGCCTGCGCCAGAAGGATGCGAGCGTAACAGCCAAGCGTCCGCTGAGGTTCTGGGCGCATGGTTGGGGGGCAGCCTCGGCAGTCCCCGGCGCGACCCAGAGCGAAATGGTGGCGAAGCTGCGCGAATGGGGCTTCCCGATCTCGCCATTGTTCATCCGGATCGAAGGGGACGCAGCGGCGCTGGTCGCCCATTTCGACGCCATCGGCCGGGCGCGGCCAACGCTGCCCTATGACATCGACGGCGTGGTCTACAAACTCGATCGGCTCGACTGGCAGGAGCGGCTGGGCTTCGTCGCCAAGGCCCCGCGCTGGGCGCTGGCGCACAAGTTCCCGGCCGAACGGGCCGAGACCATCGTGCAGGGTATCGACATTCAGGTCGGGCGCACCGGCAAGCTCACCCCGGTGGGCCGCCTCGCGCCGGTGCTGGTCGGCGGGGTGACGGTCACCAACGTGACGCTCCACAACCGCGACGAGATCGCGCGGCTGGGCCTCCGCATCGGCGACCGCGTGGTGATCCAGCGCGCCGGCGACGTGATCCCGCAGGTGGTGGAGAACCTCACCCGCGAGGAGCCGCGCGCGCCATTCCCGTTCCCCGAACACTGCCCCGAATGCGGCAGCGAGGCAGTCGCCGAGGAGGGCGAGGTCGATGTGCGCTGCACCGGCGGGCTGATCTGCCCCGCACAGCGCACCCAGCGGATCGAACACTTCGTCAGCCGCAAGGCGCTCGATATCGAGGGGCTGGGCGAGAAGACCATCGCGCAGTTCTTCGCATTGGGTTGGCTCGAGAGTCCCGCCGATATCTACCGCCTGCGCAAGCGCCGCAGCGATATCCTGAGCCTTGAGGGCTGGCAGGAGAAGTCGGTCGACAACCTCATCGCCGCCATCGAAGGCAAGCGCGCGCCCGATGCGGCGCGGCTGCTGTTTGCGCTCGGCATCCGGCACGTGGGCGAGGTGACCGCGCGTGATCTGATGAAGCACTTCAACGAGCTTCCCGCTCTGCGTGCCCTCGCCGAACGCGCCCACGCAGGCGATGCCGAGGCCGCGGGTGAACTCACCGCCATCGACGGCATCGGCCCCTCGGTGGTCGAGGCGCTCGGCGACTTCTTCCACGAGCCGCACAATGTCGCGGTGTGGGAGGACCTGCTCTCCGAAGTCACCCCGCCGCGCTTCGAGGTGAAGACCGTTGCCAGCCGGGTCGCAGGCAAGACGGTCGTGTTCACCGGCAAGCTCGAAACCATGAGCCGCGACGAGGCCAAGGCGCAGGCCGAGCGCCTCGGCGCCAAGGCGGCGGGGAGCGTGTCGCCCAAGACCGACCTGCTGGTCGCAGGGCCGGGGGCGGGTTCGAAGCTCAAGAAGGCTGCCGAACTTGGGATCGAGGTCATGGACGAGGCAGGCTGGGCGGCCATCGTCGCCGAAGCGCTGGGGGGCGGGGCGTGAACTTCGATGCCTTTCACCATCTCGCCACGCAGATCGCACGGCGGCTTCGTGCGAAGGGCGAGAAGGTCGCGGTCGCTGATGGCGCGACGGGTGGCCTGATCGCCGCGAGCCTGCTCACCGTTCCCGGCGCGCTCGATTTCTTCGTTGGCGGGGGCGTGGTCTATTCGCTGCGTGCCCGCGACGTGCTCTTCGATCTCCCGCGCGAGGCCTACAAGGGAATGCGCGGGGCCACCGAGGAATACGCGCTGCTGCAAGCCCGCGCGATCCGCGACAATTTCGGCGCGGATTGGGGGCTGGCGGAGAGCGGCTCGGTCGGTGGATCAAGCCACCCCTCGGGGGCTGCTCCGGGCCGGAGCGTTGTCGCGATCGTCGGTCCGGACGGCAAGACGGTGACTTGCTCCATCGCAACAGGCAGCGATGACCGGATCGCTAACATGGAAGCCTTCACCCGGAACGCGCTCGAAGCTTTCAAGGATGCGCTCCCTCCGGCAGACACTGGCGAATAAATTCGCACACCCCTGTCGAATGCGGCTTGGGCTGCGCGTCTCCCTGATAGAGCCTCGCCATTCCGGCAGGCCGATGACGGAGGGAAGTGACATGCAATTCGTGTTGATGATCAACGAGGACAATGCACCCTACGAAGGCCCCGATGGTGCGGCGCTGATGGAGGCGACGCTGGCGGGGCACATGAAGCTCGCCGGGGATCTGGTCGCGGCCGGGGTGCCTTTCTCGGGCGAGCGGCTCAAGTCGACACCGCGACCACGGTCCGCTCCGACAATGGCAGCGTGACGATCCACGACGGTCCCTTCGCCGAGACCCACGAGGAGCTGGGCGGCTTCTACGTGATCGATGTCGCCAGCCTCGACGAGGCGCTGGAGTGGGCCAAGCGCATTCCCGTGCCCAAGGGCGGGGTCGAGGTGCGTCCGATCTGGCCGATGGGGAACTGAACCTGAGCGCAGCGTCTGCCGACGCGATCATGGCGGCGCGGCCCCGTGTGGTGGCCGCGCTTGCCGCGCAGTTGCGCGATCTGGACGCGGCGGAGGATGCCTTCGCCGAGGCCGCCGCGCGCTGCCTCGCGCTGGCCGAGCCTCCCCGCGACATTGCCGCCTGGCTGTTCGTCGCGGGCAAGCGCCGCGCGCTCGATGCGATCCGCAGGGCGAAGGCCGAGGAGCGCACCGTCGACGCTCTGACGGAGATCACCGACATGGCCGATATCCTGACGCTTCCCGATCCGATCCCTGACGAGCGGCTGCGGCTGCTGTTCATCTGCTGCCACCCCGCATTGGGCGCCGAGGTGCGTGCGCCGCTCGCGCTGAAGGTGATCTGCGGGCTGCCCGTCGGGCGGATCGCGCAGCTCTTCGTGGTGAGCGAGCCGGCGATGTTCCAGCGCATCACCCGTGCCAAGGCCAAGGTGCGCGAGGCGGGGATCGCTTTCGAACTCCCCCCGCGCCGCGAATGGCCCGAGCGGCTGGGCGCGGTGCTCCTCGCGCTGGAGCTGGCCTTCACTGCCGCCTATGCGGACGCGGGCGGAGAGCTATCGGCCGACCTTGAGGAAGACCTTGGCGCAGAGGTCGAACGGCTGGCGCTGCTGGTCGCCGAACTTCTCCCGCAAGAGCCCGAGGCGCTCGGCCTTGCCGCGCTGGTGCTGTTGGCGCGCTCGCGGGCAGGAGCGCGGGTGGATGCGGACGGGGCGATGGTGCCGCTCTCCCAGCAGGACGTTGCCAAGTGGGACTACGCCCGGATCGAGCGGGCACGGGGTCTGATGGATAGCGCAGCGGCGCTCGGGCGCTCCGGCCCCTATCAGGTGATGGCGGCAATCCAGTTCACCCATGCGCGGCGCGGCTTTGACGGGGTGGTGGACTTGGGCGCGGTGCTGCGGCTCTACGATGTGCTGCTCGCCCTGCGCCCAAGCCCGATGGTCGCGCTCTCCCGTGCGCTGGCGCTGGCGCAAGCCGAGGGCGTGGAGGCGGGGCTGGCGGCGCTCGAAGTCTTGCCCGCCGAACGGCTCGCGCTGGCGCGCCCGTGGCACGTTGCGCGCGCCGATCTGCTCAGCAAGGCCGGAAGGGCAGGGGAGGCAAGAGCGGCGCTCGACGCGGCTCTGGCTCTGGCTCCCCCGCGCGCCGAGCGATTGTGGCTGGAGCGGCGGCGTGCAGGGCTGACCTAGCGCACCTGCCGCCTGCGCAGCCAGAGGATCGCCCAGTCGCCGCGCTCGAGCCTTGCGGCCATGCGGAAACCGGCGCGGTGCATGGCGCGCTTGACCGCCGCTTCCTGCTCGCCCGCCAGCAATCCGGCGAGTAGCAGGCTGCCGCCCGGCGGAACGGCCTTGGCGAAGTCGGGGGCGAGACTCACCAGCGGGCCTGCTAGGATGTTGGCGATCAGCAGGTCGTAAGGCCCGCGCAATTGCAGCAGCGGATCGTCCATTCCGTCGGCGACGATCATCACCGCCTCGCCCGCCTTGGGGCCGAGGGTGAGGCCGTTGAGGCGCGCGTTCTCCTCGACCACGCCGGTGCAGACCGCGTCGATATCGGTGAGGGTGCACAAGGCGCGCGGCCAGAGGGCCAGCGCCGCGAACCCGAGCAGCCCGGTGCCGGTGCCGATATCGGCGACATTGCGCGCGACCACGCCGCTCGCCTTCATGTGGCCCAGCATTTCGAGGCATCCGGCGGTGGTCTTGTGCTGGCCGGTGCCGAAGGCCTGACTGGCGGGGATCACGAAATCGATCAGGTCGGGGTCGGCGGGGTAGTCCGGCGTATGCACATGGAAGCGCCCGGCGCGGATCGGCGGCGCGTTGTGCTGGCTGAGGGTCACCCAGTCTTCGGGCGGCAGTTCCTCGACGGTGATTGTGGGCGCGGTGCCCTCGAATAGGTCGGCGAGCGCCTGCTTCTCGGCCTTGCCGGGCTTCCTCGGATACCAGCCCTCCAGCACCCAGTCGTCGGGACGGTCCTCGGCCTCCTCGCGCCCGGCGATGACGAGTTCGAAGTCCCAGTCGTCAATCAGGTCATGTGCGAGAAGCGCGGCCTGCACGGTCAGCTTGGGCGCGTGGGCGGTGAGTTTCCAGGTGGAGGTCACTTGGCCGCCGCTTCCTTGGCGAGGCGTTCGTCCAGCGCCTTGGTCTTCGCGTCGGCGTATTGGGCGCAGGTCATGCCGCCTTCCATCGTCCCCGTCCGGGCGCGAGCGACCATGTCGCTCGCCGAGGGGTGCGGGGTGAGCAGCATCCCGCACTCCAGCGGACGCAGCCGCGCGATACCCTTGCGGAACATCGCGACGTAATCGGGGTGGTCGGTAAAGCGGTAGCCGTCAGCGCTGACGGGCGAGAGGCTGTCCGCATAGACTATGATCTCGCAGCCGCTGACGTCGCAGCTTTCCCACTGCCAGCTCATCGCGCCGACGGTGTGGCCGGGGGTGGAGATGCCGGTGATCTCCAGCCCGCCGATCCGCACGATTTCGCCATTCGTGACCGCGCGGATCGTGCCGGTGACGGGGGCAATCGCCTCGAGCTGCCCTGCCTGCGGATCGCGCGGATCGACCTTGCCGGTGCGGATCACGTCCACCGCGCCCGCGCCCACCAGCACCGGAGCGCCGGTCAGCCGCTGCATCCGAGCAAAGCCGCCGGCGTGGTCGAAATGCTCGTGGCTTGCGAGGATCGCCTTCACGTCGCTCAGCTTCACGCCAAGGCTCTTGATATTGGCGGCGATCGCTTCTGAACCCTTGGCGGTGCCTGTGTCGATCAGCACTGCCCCGTCCGGTCCGCGGACCAGAAGAGCAGTGATCCCGCAAGTGCCGACATACCAAGTGTCACCGTGGATATGGAACGGCTGCGTCGGCTTGTCCCAGTCGTCGAAATCCTCGCAGACCGTGCCAAAGCGGGCGATGTCCTCGGAGGGCCGGATATCGGGGTTAGCCGGCGCCTGACCGGTCGTGGCCGTTGCAGCGCTGCACGCGCCTAGCAAGAGCCATGCGGCAGCGACGAATACTCTAACGAACAAAACTCGCTCCATTGGCGTCGATCACCGCGCCCGTCATGCTTGCCGGAGCATCCAGCGCGCAGAAGGTGATGATGGCAGCGATTTCCTCCGGCGTCGCCACCCGGCCCAGCGGGATGTCGGCCAGCAGCCCCGGCCCGCCGCGCGATGACAGGTAGTCGTCTGCCATTGAGGTGTCGGTGAAGCCCGGAGTGACGGCGAAGCTCAGGATGCCGTCACTGGCGTAGGCGCGGGCGATGGTCTTGTGCATCCCCACCATCCCGCTCTTGGCGGCGGCGTAGTGCCAGTGCGCAGGAGAATCGCCGCGATAGGCCGCGCGGCTCGCGACGTGCACCAACCGTCCGGCAAAGCCGCGCTGCTGCCAGTGGAGCACCGCAAGGCGCGAAAGCTGCGCGGTGGAGGTGAGGTTGACCCGCAGCGTGTCCTCCCACGCATCGAGCCATTCGATGTCCGACCGGTCCAGGCGGTTCGCCTCGAAGCGCCCCGCATTGTTGACCACCGCGTCGATCTCGCCGCCCGCGACCTCGAGCGCGGCTTCCCACAGCGCCTGTGCGGCGAGCGGATTGCCGAAATCGGCGGCGATGATAGGCACGGCGCCTGCCGAAGCCTCGACCGGCCGCGAGCCATGGCCGATGACGTGCGCCCCCCGCGCCGCCAGCGCATCGAGCGCCGACTTGCCGATCCCGCGGCTCGATCCGGTTACAAGAATGTGTCCCATGCAATCGCCTATCCAAAACTTTGCAAGCCCTGTCCACCTGTCGCGGCTTGCCTCACGCGGAAGGCACGCTAAGTGGATTGGCCGTAACGAGGGATCAGACGGGACTGTCATGAGCGAACGAGACCAACAAAACCCCGCGCGGCCGCTGTCGCCGCATTTGCAGATCTGGCGCTGGGGACCGCACATGCTGGTGTCCATCCTCCACCGCGCGACCGGAGACGGCATGGCGCTGGTCGGTTTGCCGCTGCTGGTGTGGTGGCTGGGCGCGCTCGCCAGCGGCCCTGCGGCCTACACGACCTTCCAGAACGTGATGGGCTCGTGGCCCGGCCTGCTGGTGCTGGTCGGCGTGTCCTGGGCGTTCTTCCAGCACATGACGAGCGGTCTTCGTCACTTTGTGCTCGATATCGGTGCGGGCTACGAGCTCGACATCAACCGGATGTGGTCGGTCGCCGCGCCGATCATCGGAATTGTTCTCACCGCCGCCTTCTGGGCGGCCGTCCTTCTGAAGTAAGGGATAACTCGAAATGGGCAACGGCACCCCCATCGGCCGCGTTCGCGGTCTGGGCACCGCGCATGAAGGCGCGCATCACTGGATGCAGCAGCGCTTCACCGCCATCGGCAACCTCGTGCTGATGAGCTATCTCGTCGTCAGCTTCGCCATGCTCGGCGACTTCGGTTACGCGACCGTCCTCAAGTGGCTGGCCACCCCGCTGGCGGCGACGGCGATCATCCTGCTGGTCATCTCGGTGTTCTGGCACGCGCGGCTCGGGCTGCAGGTTCTGGTCGAGGATTACATGGTCGACGCGGGAACGAAGTTCGGCCTGACCGCGCTTCTCAACCTGGCATTCATCGGCGGCGGGGCTTTTGCCATTTTCAGCGTCGTCTCAATCGCATTCGGAGGTAAGGCCTGATGGCAACCGCAGCACCAAAGGGCACCGCTAATGACGTCGGCGGCGCGCACCTGAAGGGCGCCTACACGATCGTCGATCACATGTATGACGTGGTCGTGGTCGGCGCAGGCGGATCGGGCCTGCGCGCCACGATGGGCGCCGCCGAAAGCGGCCTTCGCACCGCGAACATCTCCAAGGTGTTCCCCACACGCTCGCACACGGTTGCCGCGCAGGGCGGGATCGCCGCATCGCTCGGCAACAACTCGCCCGACCACTGGACCTGGCACATGTACGACACCGTCAAGGGGTCCGACTGGCTGGGCGATCAGGACGCGATCGAATATCTCGCGCGCGAGGCGCCTGCGGCGGTCTACGAACTCGAGCACGCCGGCGTGCCCTTCAGCCGCAAAGCCGATGGCACGATCTACCAGCGCCCGTTCGGCGGGCACATGCAGAACATGGGCGCCGGCCCGCCGGTGCAGCGGACCTGCGCCGCCGCCGACCGCACCGGCCACGCGATGCTCCACGCCCTGTATCAGCAGAGCCTGAAGTACGACGCCGACTTCTTCATCGAATACTTCGCGCTCGACCTCATCATGAGCGATGTGGGCGGCGAGAAGAAGTGCGTCGGCGTGATGGCGATGTGCCTCGATGACGGGAAGATCCACCGCTTCCGCGCGCAGTCGGTCGTTCTGGCGACCGGCGGCTACGGGCGCTGCTACTACACCGCGACCTCGGCCCACACCTGCACCGGCGACGGCGGCGGGATGGTGCTGCGTGCCGGCCTGCCGCTCCAGGACATGGAATTCGTGCAGTTCCACCCGACCGGCATCTATGGCGCGGGCGTGCTGATCACCGAAGGCGCGCGCGGGGAGGGGGGCTACCTCACCAACTCCGAAGGCGAGCGTTTCATGGAGCGCTATGCTCCGTCGGCGAAGGACCTCGCCTCGCGCGATGTCGTCAGCCGTTCGATGGCATTGGAAATGCGCGAAGGCCGGGGCGTGGGGCCGGATGGCGACCACATCTACCTCCACCTCGACCACATCGACCCCAAGGTGCTCGCCGAGCGTCTGCCGGGCATCACCGAGAGTGGGAAGATCTTCGCTGGCGTCGACCTTACCAAGCAGCCGCTGCCGGTCACCCCGACGGTGCATTACAACATGGGCGGCATCCCCTGTAACTACCACGGGCAGGTCGTGACCCTCGGGCCGGACGGCAATCCGGACACCGTGATCCCCGGTCTCTACGCCGTGGGCGAGGCGGCCTGCGTTTCGGTGCACGGGGCGAACCGCCTCGGCTCGAACTCGCTGATCGATCTCGTGGTGTTCGGCCGCGCGACCGGTCACCACCTGCGCGACAACATCAAGGGCGGTGCGAGCCAGCCCGAGTTGCCCGCCGATAGCGCCGACTTCGCGCTGACCCGTCTCGATCACTTCCGCTACGCCAGCGGCGGCTCGCCGACCTCGCAGATCCGCGCCGAAATGCAGAAGGCGATGCAGAAGCACTGCGCCGTGTTCCGCGACCAGAAGCTGATGGACGAAGGCGTCGCCAAGCTGGCCGAGCAGAACACCCGAATGCAGGACATCCACGTCACCGACAAGTCGCTGATCTGGAACTCCGACCTCATCGAGACGCTTGAGCTCGACAACCTTATGGCCCAGGCCAACGTGACGATGGCATCGGCGGCCAACCGCAAGGAAAGCCGCGGCGCCCACGCGCACGAGGACTTCCCCGATCGCAATGATGCCGAGTGGATGAAGCACACGATCGCCTGGTTCGACGGCTGGGGCGGCCGCGGCTCGAACAGCCGCATCGATTACCGTCCGGTCCACGAGTACACGCTGACGGACGACATCAAGTACATCGAGCCCAAGGCGCGCGTTTACTAATCGAGCGCCCATGTGCGAGGCATGAAAAGGCCCGGTCCCGCGAGGGATCGGGCCTTTTGCTTGCGGCTTGGGCACCTAACGTCTTGACCGGAGAACTGCGCCTCGGCAGCTTGCCCATGATATGGCGCCAACAGGCAGATTTCCCGCATGAAACGCATCGAAGGCTTTTCCATGCGGACCACCGCCCTGACGCTGATGGGCGGCGCGGGGATCGCCATCTTCCTTTCGGGCTATGCCTTCCCGGTTTACTCCGATTACCCCCGCGCCAGTGCGCTCAAGCGCAATGCTTGCAACGACCAAGGGGTGGTCCCCGGCTGGTACGAGCAGCTTCACGCGCTTGAGACGTTACGACATCCGCTGATGCAGGGTGGTCTGAGCCTTCTGCTTGTCGCGATCACGATCCTCGCGCTGCGGCAGATGTTTGCTGCCGAAGGTCGGATCGGCCTGCGGACACCGGCCAAGCGCGTCTCGTTCTTCGCACTAGGGGTAGGCGTGCTGGGCTTGAGCTGGTTCGCTCAGATAATGAGCCTTGGGATCGACCAAAGCCGCGGCGAGTCCCGTCCTGCGCGGATACGATCGGTATTCCCATTGCTGCGCTCACCGGGTTTTTCGTGATCCTCGGCGTTGCCTGTGTGGTCGTGGGGGCAGGACTAGCATACCTCTTCGGCGACCTGCCGCAGCCGCTCGGCAACTGGCGAAGGGACCGGCCTGCAGCGAGCGCAGCGATCAGCTTTCCGTTCGTCTTGCTCGCCATTGCAATCATATTCGTCGGAATCATGGGTGCCGCCAGTTCGGCTTACGTCGGCACGCCTGCCGCCGTGGTTGCGCTCTATCTGATCGAGGCGACACGGTCGGGACTGGTGGCGCGCCTAAAGTCTGAAACGCACCCCGCTTGACGGCTTGCCCGCACGCAGGCAGCTTGGCTCTCGATGAGCAGGGGCATGATCGTCGGGGGAGTTTTGGCGGCGTTGCTGGCTGTGCCGGCGCTGTCCAAATCCGCGCCCGCCGCGTCCATCCAGCCCCCGCCGCACACCTTGCCCTATCCGGATCTCGCCAGCGGCCAAACCGAGGGCGAGCGGCGCAAGAGCTACGAGCTTAGCCCCGAACTTCACCGCGGTGTCTCGCCCGGCGCGATGCGGGCGCAGACGCGCCGGCTCGATGCAGCGCTGGCGGGGCTGGCGGCGCAGCAACCCGGCAAGCCCGATACCTATGTGCTCTCCATCGCGCTCGACAGTGATCCGGTGTTCGCCCGCGAGGCGCGGGAGGCGGGGCGCGTGCTGGAGGCGCGTTACGGCGCGCGGGGCCGCACGCTGACGCTGGCGGGGCCGGACGGTGTATCCGACGATCTTCCGCAGGGCTCGATCTCCGCGCTGTTGCTCAGCATCGAACATCTCGGCACGGTGATGGACGGCAGGGAGGACGTGCTGGTGCTCTACACCACCAGCCACGGCGCGGATGTCGGGCTGGCCTACCACTTCGGCGACACGGGCTATGGTGTCCTTTCGCCCAGGACGCTGAAAACCGCGCTCGAGCAGGCAGGTATTGCGCGGCGGGTGCTGATCCTCTCGGCTTGCTATTCGGGCGTGTTCGTGCCCGTGTTGGCGAGCCCCGACACCGCGATCCTCACAGCGGCGGCCAGCACGCGGTCGTCCTTCGGCTGCGTGGCGGAGAACGACTGGACGTACTTTGGCGACGCGCTGATCAATCGTGCGATGCGCCAGCCGGTGGGCTTCGAAGAGGCGGCGCGGCTGGCGGGGCGGTCGGTCGCGGAGTGGGAGAACCGCTCCAACTTCCTCGCCTCGCTCCCGCAGGTCAGCATCGGGGCGGGGGCGAAGACGTGGCTGCCGGTGATCGAAGCCGGGATGCCGCAGCAGGCCAGCAAGCGCGTGGGCCGCCCGGCAGTCGCCGACTAGCGCCGGGGCGGGCGCGGGGCCTCGCCATGCCGTTCGTCCGCTCCCATTGTCGCTATGTCGAATGACACTGGGCGGCTTGCGTCGTTCATCCGCGCGCAAGGTTTACATCTGTAATCGACACAACTACAGGTGTAATCACAAAGCGAGGGAGACGCCCCGTGACCCCGTCCGAAGGTAAATCAGGCTTTGGCCACGGAGAACGCATCACCGAAGCCGAGTACGCGGTGATGGAAGTGCTGTGGGACCGCCCGCGTCAGACCGCCGCCGAGGTGTGCGAGGAAGTCTGCGGCGCGCGTGGCTGGAGCCTTGCCACCGTCAAGACGCTGCTCTCGCGCCTCGTCCAGAAGGGCGCGCTGGCATCCGAGCCTGACGGGCGCCGTTTCCTCTACACGCCGCTGGTGGCGCGCGAGGCCTATGTCGGAGGCGAGAGCCGCCGCCTGGTCGAGCGCCTGTTCGGCGGCAATGCCGCATCCTTGGTCGCGCACCTTGCAGAGACCGAAGCCCTGACGCCCGCGGATCTCGACGAGATCGAAGCTCTGCTGAAGGAGCTGCGGCCATGATCGACATGCTGCTCCACACGCTGGCGTGGACCGGCGTTCTGATCGTAGCCGTCCTGCTGCTGCGCCGCCCGGTCACGCGGCATTTCGGGCCCGAGGCGGCCTATGCCCTGTGGGCGTTGCCGCTGTTCCGGCTGATCCTGCCGCCGGTGACGCTGCCGGCATGGATGGCCCCGCAAGCCGCTGCGCCTGCCGTGGCCGCGCCGGTCGAAGCCCTCGCTGCCGTGCCCGCCGATGCGATCATGTCGCACACCGTGACTCAGGCTCCGGTGGCGGCTTCCGTGCCGCAGGTCGTACCGATGGAGGCCGCCCCGCACGCCGGGTTCGATCTTCTTGCGACCATCGCCGACTGGCCACTGGTCGAGGGGCTGTTGCTCCTGTGGATCGCAGGCGCGGCTGTCAGCCTGTGGCTGCGCTTTGCCGCCTATTTCTCCCTGCGCGACGAGCTGCTTGCCAACGCGCGCGAGGTGGGCCGGGCCAAAGGCCTGTTCTTCAGGATCCGCCTTGTCGAGACCCCTGCAACCACCGCGCCGCTGGCAATGGGCGTGCTCGATCCGGTGATCGCGCTCCCGCCCGGCTTCATGGCGCTCCACGACCGGGCGGCCCGCGATCTGGCGCTGGCGCATGAGCTTGCGCACCACCGCGGCGGGGATCTGCTCGTCAATGTGCTCGTCCAGCCGCTGTTCGCGCTGCACTGGTTCAACCCGCTCGGCCGCTTTGGCTGGATGGCGCTGCGCCGCGACCAGGAGGCGGCCTGCGATGCGCGGGTCATGGCCCGCCGCCAGCCCCACGAACGGGCCGCCTATGCCGCGCTCATCGCCCGCTTTGCCGCCACGCCCGGCGCGATCCACAATGCCGCTCTCACCGCGCCGATGGCCTGTCCGGTTCTCGGCGAGAAGTCGATCATTCACCGCCTGAGGAGTCTCACCATGTCCGATCTGTCCCCCCGCCGCCGCATGGCGGGCCGCGCGCTGCTTGGCGCAGGCCTGCTGGTTCTGCCGCTCACCGCCTCGATCAGCTATGCCGCGACCGATAGCGCTGCCGAAGCGCCCGAGCCTCCGGCTCCGCCGGCTCCGCCTGCCGCGCCTGATGCGCCCGACGCCCCGCCGCCGCCGCCGCCGCCGCACGTCATGATCGTCGACACCCGCAACGGCACGGTCACCACCGATGGCGACGCGCAGGTCACCGAGCAGGTCTGGCGCGATGCCGATGGCAAAGAGCACCGGGTCAAGATGGTGATCCGCGGCGGTCCCGATGGCCCAGGTGGCCCCGGCCGCCCCGACCGCGAGGCCATGGAAAAGCGCTTCAAGGCCCTCCAAAGCTCCGACAAGGCCGAACGCGAGGCCGCCATTGCCGAGATGCGCGCCGAGATGGAGGCACGCCGGGCCCGCGGTGACATGGTGATGATGCGCCGCGAGATCGACGGGCCGCGCCCACCGATGCCCCCGATGCCCCCGATGCCGCCGCGCGTGATGGTCATGCAGGGATGCAAGCCCGGCTCTTCGGAAATGGTCGACACGACCGAGACCAAGGACGGCACGCAGAAGATCATGATCTGCCAGACGCGCATCGCGGATTCGGCCCGCGCCGGGATGCGGGAAGCCCGCAGCGGCCTCGAGGAAGCGCGCGCCGAAATCGCGGGCGACAAGTCGATCCCCGAGGACACGCGCAAGAAGGTGCTCGAGACCCTCGACGCCCAGATCGCCCGCTTCAGCGACAAGGGCAAGTAACGGCCCGACGGATTGCGGGCGGGGAGGGGTTACTTCCCGCCTGCGGTTGGCCGGGGCCGCGCAGGGTAGGCGCAGCCCCGGCCATATCCCCAGCCCTTGAGGAAGGCGCGCCGCACCATCCCTGCGGTGTAGGCCGCTTGCAGGTTGCGATCATTATCGGCCGCGCCCGTCACTTCGCGCACGATACCGCGGAACGGGATCACCGAACCGACCAGGCGCTGACCGAGCCGCCCCTCGCTGAAACGATCGCGCCCGTCGCTTTCCGCGATGTCGTAATCCGCGCCCAGCACGCTATCGAGTGCCGCAATCTCCGCCACCAGCGCATCGCACTTGCCCAGACCCTTGGTTGCGTAAGGATCGCGCGCCGCCACTTGCAGCACCTCCGGGATGTCGCGCGCGTCGATGTTGAGATCGCGCAAGGGGGTCTTGGCGACTTCCACGGCGTCGGGCTCGGGTATCACCTGTGCCTGTGCGGGCATGGCAAGGGCAAGCGCGGCAAACACCGTGCCGAGAACAAGGGGGGCAGCGGGGGCGGGGCGGATCATCGCAGTCAGTTTCCTTCGAAGAAGACGTCGCAGGCCGCGTCGCTGGTGCTTTCCAGCCCCAGTTTGAGCGCGGCCATGCGCTGGCGGCTGGTGCCGTGGGTGAAGCCTTCGGGGCGGACTTCCTGCCCGGCGTTGCGCATCAGCGTATCGTCGCCGATCGCGCTGGCGGCCTGCATACCTTCCTCGAGATCACCCGGTTCCACCTTGTCGCGGTTTTTGCCCGCCCACATTCCGGCATAGCAATCGGCCTGCAACTCCATCGCCACCTGCAAGCGGTTGGCGCCTGCCGGGTTGCGCTGCTGCGCGGCCCGCACCTGATCGGCAAGGCCGGTTAGGTGCTGGATGTGATGCCCATATTCATGCGCGATCACATAGAGCCGTGCAAAGTCGCCGCCGGTGCCCGACATCTGCGCGAGCTGGTCGTAAAAGCTGGTGTCGATGTAGATCACCTGATCGGCCGGGCAGTAGAACGGCCCCGATGCCGAGGTCGCGCTGCCGCAGCCGCCGGTATTGACGCGCCCCTCTCGGAACAGATCGAGCGTCGGCTGGGTGAATTGCGCACCGCTGCGCTTGAAGGTCGAAGCCCAGGTTTGATCGAGGCTGACGAGCGCGGTGCAGGCTTCGGTCGCATACTGGCTGCTCCCGCACACCTGCTGGGCGGTCAGCTGCTCGCCGCCCGCGTTGCGTGAGGCTGGCGCGCTTTGTTGCTGCACGCTGTCGATCATCCCGATCGTCTGGCGTGGATCGATCCCGAACACCAATGCACCGATCAGCGCGATGATCAGCGTGCCGCAGCCCAAACCGCCCGCGCGGCCCATCCCGCCGCCACCGCCACCGCTGGAACGGACCTTGATGTTGGAAGTGTCTAACGGGCCCAAACGCATCAGTGATTCCCCTTTGATTTCGCTTGCCAAGCAATTTGCTGGACAGGCGCGATACGCGCGGCAAAAGCGAATGCCGAATAGCCCGATCGTGCAGGAGTTGCGGCGAATGCTCAAGGACAGGCGCGCCCTCGTCACCGGTTCGACCTCAGGCATCGGCCTCGCCATCGCGCGCGCTCTGGCGGCCGAAGGGGCGGAGGTAATCCTCAACGGGTTCGGCGAGGCGGACGCCATCACAGCGCTCTGCGAGGAACTGGGCGCGACGTATAACGGCGCCAACCTCATGGAGCCTGCCGCCATCGCCGCGATGATGGCCGAAGTTGGCCCCATCGACATCCTCGTCAACAATGCCGGGATGCAGCACGTTGCACCGGTGGAGGATTTCCCGCCCGAGAAGTGGGATGCGATCATCGGCCTCAACCTCTCGGCGGCGTTCCACACCACGCGCCTTACGGTGCCGGGGATGAAGGCGAAGGGCTGGTGGCGGATCATCAATACGGCGAGCGCGCACTCGCTGGTCGCCTCGCCGTTCAAGAGCGCCTATGTCGCGGCCAAGCATGGGCTGGCGGGCTTCACCAAGACCATTGCGCTGGAGCTGGCGACGCACGGCATCACCGCCAATTGCATCTCGCCGGGTTATGTCTGGACGCCGCTGGTCGAGAACCAGATCCCCGACACGATGGCCGCGCGAGGACTAACGCGACAGCAGGTGATGAACGACGTGCTGCTCGCCAAGCAGCCGACCAAGAGCTTCGTCCTGCCCGAAGATGTGGCCGCGATGGCGGTTTTCCTTTGCGGCGACGCGGCGCGGAACATCACCGGCGCGAACTATTCGATCGACGGAGGCTGGACGGCAGAATGAGGCTTTCGCGCCTTCCTGTCCTCGCGGCATTGCTGGCGAGCCTCGCGCTCGGCGCCTGCGCCCCTGCGCCGGTTGCCACGGTCAGCACGGCTGCGCGCGACGCAATCGCCGAGCGGATGCGCACCGATGTCGAGATCCTCTCCAGCGACGAGCGTGGGGGACGCCAGCCGGGCACGGCAGGCGCGCGCGCCACCTTCGGGTGGATCGAAAGGAGCATGGCCGAAATCGGCCTCGAATCCGGGACCAACGACCCCGGCTCCTACTGGCGGCTGCCGGTCGACCTGCTCGCGATCGAGCCCGACACGGCGCAGCTGACCTTGGGGCAGGGGCGCGGCCGGATCGTGGTGCCCGAGACCGATGCGGCGGTTTACACGCCGCGCCGACGCGCGCTCGCGATCGGCGGGCCGGGGACGGGCGCTCCGGTGGTGTTCGTCGGCTATGGCGACGGCTCGGTGCTCGGCGACAAGCTGGCGGGCGCGGTGGCGGTGATGCTCGCCGACCCGGGCCGCGACACCGCGCGGCGCGAGGCGCTGTTCGACCAGCAAGCGACCGCAGTGCTGACCGTGGTGCCCGACCGCGACGCGCTCGAGGCCGTCCGCCGCCGCGAGGACCGCGAGAAGCTGATTCTCGCCAGCGACGAGCAGGACCATCTGGCCGCCTACATCACCGACAACGCCTTCGCGAAAGTGATCGGCGCGCGGCGCTGGCAGAAGTTCAAGTCCGATGCCGGCAAGGACGTTGCCGGCTCCGACCCGCTCGAGCTCAACCTTGCGGTGGGCATCGATGCGACCTCCGACCGGCGCGAGTTCACCAGCCAGAACATCATCGGCAAGCTTCCGGGTAGCGTGCCGGGCGCGGGCGCGGTGCTGGTGCTGGCGCATTGGGACCACCTCGGCGAATGCGGCGCGCCCGGCGACATCGACCGGATCTGCAACGGGGCGGTCGACAATGCCAGCGGCGTGGCGATGATGCTGGAACTGGCGCGGCGGCTGAAAGCCGGTCCGCCGCTGGAGCGCGACGTCTATTTCCTCGCCACCAGCGCCGAAGAAGCAGGGCTGCTTGGCGTCCGCTCCTTCGTGAAGGACCCGCCGCTGGCGCTGGGAAGCATCGCCGCCGCCTTCAACCTCGACATGATGGCGCTGGCCCCGGCAGGCAGCCCCGTCGGCGTGATCGGGCTGGGCCGCGATCCGGCGCTCGATGCGGTGATTACGGCTGCGGTGGAAAAGAGCGGGCGGATCATCGGCGACGAGGCGCTCGCGAATAGCTTCCTCCAGCGGCAGGATGGCTGGGTGCTGACCCAGGCCGGCGTGCCGAGCGTGCTGATGAGCAGCACCTACGGATCGCGCGGTATTCTCGAACCGTTCCTCGCCACCCGCTACCACAAGGCCTCGGACGAGGCTGAGGCTGTCGAGTACGGCGGGGCGGTCGACGACCTGCTCCTGCACGAGGCGGTGATCCGCCAGATTGCCGATCCTGCACGCTATCCGGCACAGCCGAGGGCGGCCCCCTAGCGCAACCGTGCCGCTGTCGTTACATGGGCCGCCACGAATCTCCCGCCAGAGGAGACATACCTCTCGACCTTCAGAAAGTGGCGCTCATGGATATCCCGCTCGGCCTTACCTTTGACGACGTGCTGCTCCGCCCTGCGGAAAGCAGCGTGCTGCCGAGCATGGCCGACACCTCGACCCGGCTGACGCGCGACATCAAGCTCAACATTCCGGTGCTCTCCTCGGCGATGGACACCGTGACCGAGGCCGATATGGCGATCGCGATGGCGCAGCTGGGCGGCATCGGCGTGCTGCACCGCAATCTCGACATCGACGCGCAATGCGCCGCGGTGCGCGCGGTGAAGCGGTACGAGAGCGGCATGGTCGTGAACCCCATCACCATCCACCCCGACGCGACGCTGGGCGACGCGCAGACCCTCATGCAGCTGCACCGCATCAGCGGCATCCCCGTGGTCGACACGGCAGGCCGCCTGTGCGGCATCCTCACCACCCGTGACGTGCGCTTTGCGGAAAACCCGCTCCAGCCGGTGCGCGAGCTGATGACCACCGAGAACCTCGCCACCGTGCCGCTCGGCACCGGTCAGGAAGAGGCGCGCCGTCTGCTCCATGCCCGCCGCATCGAGAAACTGCTGGTGGTCGACGATGCCTTCCACTGCATCGGCCTCATCACCGTCAAGGACATCGAAAAGGCGGTCAATTACCCCCACGCGACCAAGGACGGCACCGGCCGCCTGCGCGTGGCGGCAGCCACCACCGTCGGTGACGCGGGCTTTGCGCGCACCGAGGCGCTGGTCGATGCCGAGGTCGACGTGATCGTCATCGACACCGCCCACGGTCACAACATCGAAGTCGCCCGCGCGGTCGAGCGGGTGAAGAAGCTCTCCAATTCCGTGCAGGTGGTGGCGGGCAACGTCGCCACCGCCGAAGCGACCCGCGCGCTGGTCGATGCGGGGGCGGACGCCGTGAAGGTCGGGATCGGCCCGGGCTCGATCTGCACCACGCGCGTCGTCGCAGGCGTGGGCGTGCCGCAGCTTACCGCGATCATGGAAAGCGCCGCCGAGGCCGCCAAGTCGGGCGTCCCGGTGATCGCCGATGGCGGCCTGCGCACCTCGGGCGACGCTGCCAAAGCGCTCGCGGCTGGCGCGTCGACCGTGATGATCGGATCGATGCTCGCCGGCACCACCGAAAGCCCGGGCGAGGTGTTCCTCTACCAGGGCCGCAGCTACAAGTCTTACCGCGGCATGGGCTCGGTCGGCGCGATGGCGCGCGGCTCGGCGGACCGCTACTTCCAGCAGGACGTTTCCGCGATGAAGCTCGTCCCCGAGGGCATTGAAGGCCAAGTGCCGTTCAAGGGCCCCGCATCCGACGTCGTCCACCAGCTGGTCGGCGGCATCAAGGCCGCGATGGGCTACACCGGCTCGCGCACCATCACCGATCTTCAGGAACGCGCCAAGTTCGTGCGGATCACCAATGCGGGGCTCTCCGAAAGTCACGTCCATGACGTCGCCATCACCCGAGAGGCACCCAATTATCCCACACGCTGAGAAACCCATGTTCGGTGACGGGGCATGACCCCCGCCGCACGCGTAGAGGCGGCGATCGAGCTGCTCGACAGCATCATCCCCGCCGCGCGCACCAAGGGCGCGCCTGCCGACCGTATCATCGCCGAATATTTCCGCGCCCGCCGCTATGCCGGATCGAAAGACCGGCGCGCGGTGCGCGATCTCGTCTATCAGGCGATCCGCCTGTGCGGCCCCGTGCCTGCCAATGGACGGGCCGCGATGCTGGCTATTGCCGGAACCGACGAGACCATCGCCGCGCTGTTCGATGGCTCCCCCCACGGCCCCGCGCCCAAGGCAGAGGGCGAGGAAGCGGCTTCCACCGGCCTTGCGCCCAAGTGGCTCGCCTCGGCGCTGCGCAACTCGGGCCTCGGCGGGCGCGAGATTGCCGCGCTGCTGGCGCGTGCGCCGCTCGACGCACGGGTCAATGCGCTGAAAGCCGACCGTGAGGGACTCGAGCTTCCCGAAGCGGGCGAGCCGCTGCCTTCCGCGCAGGGTCTGCGCTTCGCGTCAGGCACGCCGGTCGAGCAATGGGACGCCTACGAGCAAGGCCTCATCGAAATCCAGGACCTCGGCAGCCAGCTGATCGTCGAGGCGCTTCCCGTTGCGCAAGGCGACACGATCCTCGACCTGTGCGCAGGCGGCGGCGGCAAGACGCTGGCGCTGGCCGCAAGGCTCGGCAATGCGGCGAGCATTATCGCCGCCGATACCGACAAGCGCCGCCTCGGCAACCTTGCGCCGCGTGCCGCGCGGGCCGGGGCTGAGGTCGATCACACCGTGCTGCTCGATCCGGGCCGCGAGATGCGCACGCTCCACCCGTGGGTGGTGAAGGCCGATCACGTGCTGGTCGACGCGCCCTGTTCGGGCAGCGGCACCTGGCGGCGCAGTCCGGAAGGACGCTGGCGACTCGACCCGGCGGAACTTGCGCGCCTGAACGCCTTGCAGGACCACGTGCTCGATCTCGCCGTCAATCTGGTCCGCCCCGGCGGCTCGATCGCCTTCGTCACCTGTTCCGTGCTCGATGCCGAAGGGCCGGACCGCGTTGCCGCCTTCCTGACGCGCCATCCCGGCTGGACGACCGAGCCGCTCGCGCTGCCCGTCGGCAAGCCGCGCGGGGGCGGCATCCGTATGCTTCCGCTCCACGACGGTACGGATGGTTTTTTCGTCGCGCTCCTTCGTTCACCATGATAGCCTCCAGTGTTATGACCAAGCCGTCCGGTTCCCGGTCTCAAGCACTGAAGGATCTTCTGATGCGTTTTGCGCCCGCTGCTGCCGCTCTCTCGCTGTGTCTGGCCATGACCGCGAGCATCTCCAGCGCGGGCGCGCAGGCCGCTCCCGATCCGCGTGCTGCGGCGCTGATTGCGCAGGGTCAGGCCCTGCTCAACGGGGGCGATGCCGAGGCCGCGATCGACGCGTTCGAGGCCGCGCTGGCGGTCGATCCCGCCTACACGCCGATCCTCGTCAACCTCGCCGAAGCTGCGCGCCAGCAAGGGCTGCAAGGCAAGGCGATCCGCTATTATCGTGAGGCGCTGGACCGCGATCCGGGCAACTTCGCCGCGATCTCGGGCGAGGGCACCGCACTGGTCGAAAAGGGCGCGCTGGAGAAGGCGAAGCTCAACCTCGCCCAGCTGCAATCGCTGTGCGGCGACCAGTGCCCCGAGACGGTGGCGCTCCAGACCAGCATCGCGCGCGGCGTTCCGGCGCGGCTGGCGGTGGAGAGCAAGCCCGAGGGTGCGCCTGCTTCGAACTGACGGGGGCATCCGATGTTCGGGTTCGGCAAGAAAAAAAGCGCAGGCGGCGGGGATGGCATTGATTGGCCCGCCGATCCGACGCTTGATGATCTGATCGCGCTAGGGGCTTACCGGCGTCTGACTTATTCAGAAACCGCTGCGGTTAACGGAGAGGTTTTCGCCGCTTTCCCCGATTTCGCCGGGCTATCGACGATTTTCGGCGTGGACTGGCTCGGCCGCGTCTTCGCCGAACAAGGGGACGGAGGCACGGTGCTGCTGCTGGAGCCCGGCACCGGCGAGGCTCTCGAAATCCCGGTAGATCGTGAGGAGTTCGAAGCCTCCGAACTGGTCGACAACCCCGATGCGGCGCTGGCCTGGGGCTTCTATCAATCGTGGCGCGACGCCGGAGGCGCAGCGCCCGGTCCGGGGCAATGCATCGGCTACCGCAAGCCGCTGTTCCTCGGCGGGGCGGACACGCTCGACAACCTCGAGCTCGCTGACCTCTCAGTCTACTGGTCGGTCACCGCGCAGATCATCGCACAGGTGCGCGCGCGGGGCGGCTAGATCAGGTCGCGGAACTCGGCCAGCACCGCCTCATAGACCGCCCGCTTGAAGGGCACGATCACATCCGGCAGCAGTCCCGGATCGATCCAGCGCCATTCGTTGAACTCGGGCGGGTTGTGCGCTTCGAGGTTGATGTCGGCATCGGTGCCGAGGAAGCGGCCGAGGAACCAGTGCTGTTCCTGCCCGCGATACTTGCCCTTCCACACCTTGCCGAGCAGCTCGGGTGGCAGATCGTAGGCGATGGCGCGCGAGGCGGGGGCGATCACCTCGACCAGATGCGCGCCGATGCCAGTTTCCTCCTCCAGCTCGCGCAGGGCGGCGGTGCGGGTGTCCTCGCCCTTGTCGATCCCGCCTTGCGGCATCTGCCAGAAGCCGTGCGCCGAAGGGTCGATGCGCTGGCCGACGAAGACTTGCCCCTCGGCATTCAGCAGCATGAAGCCCGCGCAGGGGCGGTAGGGGAGGCCCTCGGGATCGATCATGCCGGGTTCTCCAGCATGAACTTCATCGCCGCGATCACGCGTTCGAGGTCGTTCTGCGTGCTCGGCACCATCTGGCGCAGGTTCGTGAAGGAGTGGGTGACGCCGCGCATCTCGATGAACACCACGTCGCGGCCCGCGTCCACGAGCGCCTTGGCATAGGCGCGGCCCGAATCGCGGATCGGATCGAGGCTGGCGGTCACGACTATGGTCGGCGGGGCATTGCCGTGATCGCCAAGGATCGGGAAGCCGCGCGGGTCGGCGCGGTCGGCGGCGTAGGCGGCGTCGAAGAAGCCCATCGTGTCGGCGGTCAGCAGGTAGCCTTCCGAGAAGGCCTCCATGCTCGCCGAACCGTTCGCGTCCGCGACCAGCGGGAACAGCGGCACTTGCAGCACCACCGGCACGGCGGCGGGGTTGGCGCCGAGCATCTGGCTCACCACCACGGTGGCATTGCCGCCCGCGCTGTCGCCGATGGTAACGATGCCGCTCGCCGTGCGGCCCAGCTCGGCGGGCGAGGACGCCACCCAGCGCGTCGCCGCCTCGCAATCGAGGATCGCGGCGGGGAAGGGCGCTTCGGGCGCGCGGGCGTAGTCCACGGCGACCAGCGGCAGGTCGATCAGCGCAGCGATTTCAGCGCACAGCGCGTGGTGGGTGTCCAAGTCGCCGATCACGAACCCGCCGCCGTGGTAGAACACCATCACCGGCGTGGGGCCGTCGCGGGTCTCACGGGCGTCGTAGAGGCGCAGGGGAATGTCGCCCGCCGGGCCGGGGCAGGCGAGGTCGCGGATCACCGGCAGCGCGCGGGCAGGGCGGTCGGCGATCCCGTGCATGACGATGTACGACTGACGCGCCTCGGCCAGCGTCATGTCGGCGAGTTTCGGCCCGCTTGCCGCCGCCATCATGTCGAGGAAGGCCTTCATGTCGGGGCGGATATAGGGGGTCTGGTCGGTCACTTGGCTCTCTCCTTGGGCAAGGCGATAGGCGAGGGCGCAGCGGTTTTCCACTCGCTTGATCGCTCGGCCCGCGCTAGCCATCGAACTCATGGACAATCTGACACATAGCCTTGTCGGCGCGGTGCTGGGGCAGGCGGGGCTGAAGCGCAAGACCGGACTCGCGATGCCCGCGCTGATCATCGGGGCGAACCTGCCCGATATCGACGCGGCGTGCTTTGTCTGGCTGCACGGCACCGAGCACCTCGCCTTCCGCCGCGGCATCACCCACGGCCCGCCTGCGCTGGTGCTGCTGCCGCTAATCCTCGCCGGGATGCTGTGGGGCTTCGACCGCTGGCAGACGAAACGCGGCACGCGGCCCGAGGGGCGGCTTCCGGTGCGCTTCGGCTGGCTGCTCGCGCTCGCCTTCATCGGCTGCCTGACGCACCCGGCGATGGACTGGCTCAACGTCTACGGCATCCGGCTGTTGGAGCCGTTCTCCTCGCGGTGGTTCTACGGCGACACGCTGTTCATCATCGACCCGTGGATATGGGCGATGCTGATCGCCGGCATCTGGCTCTCGCGGCGGCGGGAGAAGGCGGGGGCGCTCGCATGGGCGCGGCCTGCGCAAGCGGGGTTGGCGGCGATGCTGGTGTACATCGGGGTGAATGCGGGGATCAGCGTGATGGCAGCGAGCACGTTGCCACTAGCGGAAGATAGCGATGTCCCTGGCGTTGTCATTGCCAGTCCAGTTCCGTTCGCTTTCTGGGAACGTGACGTAATCGACGGAGCGCCAACCTTCTATTGGCATTCCGAATACTCGGTGCTTCGCGGCCGATCGAAACGGATCGCGATAAACGATCTCTGTTGGGTCGATCCCGTCTCGATCTATTATCGTAGTGATCACAATTCTCAGCTCGACGCCTTCCTGTTCTGGTCGCGCGCACCTGTCACCACCCGCGCGCCCGATGGCTCGGTGATCCTGCGCGATGCCCGTTTCGCCGATCCGCGCGTGGCGGACAGGTTCAGCCTCGCGCTGCCGGATGTGCGCTGCGAGGAACTTCCCGCGCCGTAATTCGTCATTGCGAGGAGCCGAAAGCGACGAAGCAATCCATGGCCCGAACCGTTCGATGATGGATTGCCGCGGGGACGTCGTCCCCTCGCAATGACGAAAGATGACTGACCTCCATGCCCCAAACCCAAATCGTATGGCTGCGGCGCGACCTGCGCCTTGCCGACAATCCCGCGCTCTACCACGCCGCCAAGGCTGGCCCCGTCGTCGCAGTCTACGTCCTCGACGACGACGCGCCCAAGCACCATGCCTATGGCGGGGCCTCGCGGTGGTGGCTACATCACTCGCTTAGCAGCCTCGCGCAAAGCCTTGAGGCCAAGGGCAGCAAGCTGATCCTGCGGCGCGGCGATGCGGTGGAGGAACTCACCAAGCTGGCCGCCGAGACCGGCGCCACGACCATCCATGCCAACAACCATTACGAGCCGTGGTGGCTCAATGCCGAGCGCAAGCTCGCCAAGAGCCTCGACCTGCAGCTCCACCACGGCAACTACCTCATGCCGCCGGGCAGCATCACCAGCGGCACGGGCGGGCAGTACAAAATCTACACCCCGTTCAGCCGCGCCCTGCGCGCCGCCTATCCACCGCGCGACGAACTCCCAGCGCCGGAACGCCTCGAAGCGCCCGCCGCATGGCCCGCCTCCGGCGATCTCGCCTCATGGAACCTGCTCCCCACAAAACCCGACTGGTCGGGCGGCATGGCAGACTTCTGGCAAGTCGGCGAACAGGCCGCCCACGCCCGCCTCGCCGAATGGGAAGCGGACGTCGACACCTACGACGACAAGCGCAATCTCCCCAGCGTGGACAAGGTCTCGCGCCTCTCTCCGCACCTCCACTTCGGCGAAATCTCGCCGGTGCAAATTTGGCACGCGCTCAGGCACCACCAATCCGAGGGCTGGCGCACCTACGAGGGCGAGCTGATCTGGCGCGACTATTCCCAGAACGCGATCCTGCAATTCCCCTCTTACGCGACGCAGAACTACCGCGAGGATTTCGACCGCTTCCCGTGGCGCGATCCCGCCAATGACGAAGCCGCCGCGCGTGACCTCAAGGCCTGGCAGCAGGGCCGCACCGGATACCCGATCGTCGATGCCGGGATGCGCCAGCTGTGGCAGACCGGGTGGATGCACAATCGCGTGCGAATGATCACCGCCAGCTTCCTCATCAAGCACCTGCTGATCGATTGGCGCGAGGGCGAGAAGTGGTTCTGGGACACGCTGTGCGATGCCGACTACGCGTCCAACGCCACCAACTGGCAGTGGACGGCGGGCACGGGGGTGGACTGCAACATGTTCAGCCGGATCATGGCGCCGCTCTCGCAATCGGAGAAGTTCGACGCAGCGCGCTACATCCACACCTACGTGCCCGAGCTTTCGCGCATGGAGGAGCCCTACATCCACGATCCCGACGAGTTCGGGCGGCGGCCCAGCGGCTATCCGCGCAAGATCATCGGCCACAAGCAGGCGCGCGAGCGGGCGCTGGCGGCGTTGAAGGTGATCAAGACCGGTTGAGAAGGCTTGCTCCTGCGCCCTGCACGCGCCTAAGCCTCGTCCCATAACAAGGACACGGGAGAGGGATATGGGCAGGATCAAGAGCATCGTTTCGGGAATGGCGCTGGCGATTGCGCTGACGGGATGCGCCGCGACTTCGGCGGGCGATCCGCCGCTCGCTGCCCGCGCGCCTGCCATCCGCATCACCCAGCCTCCGGAACGCAGCCCGGCCGATCAGCAGGTGCTGTTCTGGAACGACGCCCAGCGTTCCGAACGCTTCCGCGCGATGGAGCAGTGGTTCGCCGGACACGAAGTCCCCGCAGCCGCCAAGCCGCGCGTGCTGCCCAAGGGTGCCGACCTCAGCCCCGCGCTTCAGGCTGATCTGAAGACGCTGATGGCCGAGACCAACGCCGCCGGGATCATGGTGCTGGTCGATGGAAAGGTCCGCTACGAAGCCTATGGCCTCGGCCTCGGCCCGAACGATCGCTGGACCAGCTTCTCGGTCGCCAAGAGCTTCACTTCGACGCTGCTCGGCGCGGCGATCAAGGATGGCTTCATCGCCAGCCTCGATGATCCGGTGACGAAGTATATCCCGAAGCTGGCAGGCTCCGCCTATGACGGCGTGACCGTCCGTCAGCTCGCCACCATGACCAGCGGCGTGAAGTGGAACGAGGATTACACCAGCCCCACGTCAGACGTCGCGCAGATGAACCGCTATGTGGTCGAATATGGCGGCGATGCGATCGTCGAGCAGATGAAGCGCCTGCCGCGCGAGGCCGAGCCGGGAGTAAAGTGGGTCTACAAGACCGGCGAGACGAACCTGATCGGCGTGCTGGTGGCGAACGCGACGGGCAAGCCGCTCGCCGAATATGCCAAGGCCAAGATCGTCGATCCGGCCGGCTTTGCGGGCGGGCTGTTCTGGATGATTGATCCCGGCGCGAACAATATCGGCGGGTGCTGCCTGTCGATCACGCTCGCGGACTATGCGCGGATGGGGCAGTTCGCGCTTGAAGGCGGCAAGGGCGTGGTGCCCGATGGCTGGTTTGCCGAAGCGGGCAAGGCGCAGGTCGACTTTGCGCCTGCGCGCCCCGGGTTCGGCTATGGCTACCAGTGGTGGACCTATCCCGGCGGCAGCTTCGGCGCGCAGGGGATCTTCGGTCAGGCGATCACGCTGGTGCCGGCCAAGAAGCTGGTGGTCGCGGTGGTGAGCAACTGGCCCACGGCGAGCAACACGGCGAACCGCGCCAAGACCACCGCGGTCGTCGGCAAGATCGCCGCGAGCCTGAACTGATGCGCGTCTAAGGGTGGTCTTGCGCCGTTTAGACAGGCGCTTGCGCGGTCTAGACCCCCTCTAGACCCCGTTTAGACCCCTGTTAGACCCCCTTCAGAAGCAGTTTCACGTGAAACACCGCTTTGGAGCGGCCCGATCAGATCGTCTGGCGGTACGAACCAATATTGCTGTAGCGCTGCAGGATGTTGTCGTGGACGATCGGGCTCAAAAGCTCCGAGAAGGCGCAACCGACAACGCAATTGTCCCACCACACGACCTCGGCCTGCAACGCCTCGAGCCCCGGCAACGTCAGCCAGCACAGCTGGCCTTCGTGCATCCGGTTGATCGAAGCGGCGGAGAAGCCGGAGATCGAAAGGTCGTGCACCACGCTCTGGAAAGCGCGGCCACCCGAGGCGCGCAACGTCGCCGGAATCGTCAGACGAGTCCGGGGGCTGCAGCGATCTTCCTGCGCTGCGGACTGATAGGGGTCGGTACTCGGCGGCATCGCTAAATAACCTTGATTCGAAGCCTGCGGTCTCTCGGGGCGAATTGGTCCGGACGCAGGTTTGCGCCCATCTTCCCTAATGAGTGGCTAGCGAATTGGGTTAACGGCGAGGAAGTGAGACGGCGCGAGCCGGGTGCAAGATCAGTCGATGCGCTCGCGGTGGAGACCGTCGAAACCCTCGACAAGCAGCGCCACAAGACGGTCGGCAACCACCTCGGGTGCCTTGACCGTCGAGGGGTCTTCACCCGGATAGGCGCGGGCGCGCATCTCGGTGCGGGTTGCGCCGGGATCGACGAGAGCGACGCGCAGGGGGCAGAGGCGCTCGACCTCGGCAGCGTAGGTCGCGAGCAGGTTCTCGAACGCGGCTTTGGTCGCGCCATATGCGCCCCAGTAAGGGCGCGGCGCGGCGCCGACCGAGCTGGTGAGTCCGATGATCCGGCCCGCCGTCGCGCGGCGCAGCATCTGGTCGAAGCCCGCGATCAGCGCCTGCGTGGCGACGACGTTGGTGAGCAGTGCCTGGTTGAACTGCTTGGGCTCCATCTGCGAGGCGGGGGTCAGTTCGGGCAGGTAGGCCGCGGACAGCACGAGGACGTCGAGCGTCTGCCAGCGCCCGGCAATCGCGGCGGCAAGGCGGGTAACGGCATCAGGCTCGGTCAGGTCGACAGGCGCGATCGTCGAGGTGCCCCCGGCGGCGTGGATCTCATCCTCGATAGCTTCCAAGGCCTTGACCTTGCGGGCAACGAGGATGACGTGCGCCCCCGCTGCGGCGAGGGCCTTGGCGGTGGCAGCACCGATGCCGCGGCTGGCGCCAGTGACAAGCGCGGTCTTGCCGGCGAGCGGCTGGGTATTGTCGTTCATAAGAGGTCAGGCGGCTTTCGGGTCAGCGAAGGGAAGCTCGGCGGCCTTCTGTTCGGCCAGCGCGAGGTCGGTGAGGCTGGTCGGGTACTCGCCGGTGAAGCAGGCGTCGCAGAACTGCGGGCAGGCCTTGTCGCGCCCCTTCTTGCCGACGGCGCGGTACAGGCCGTCGATCGAGATGAAGGCGAGGCTGTCGGCCTTGATGAACTCGCGCATCGGCTCAAGCTCCATGCGCGCGGCGAGCAGCTTGGACCGCTCGGGCGTATCGACGCCGTAGAAGCAGGAATGCGCGGTCGGCGGGCTGGCGACGCGGAAGTGGACCTCGGCGGCACCCGCCTCGCGCATCATCTCGACGATCTTGAGGCTGGTGGTCCCGCGCACGATCGAATCGTCGATCAGCACGATGCGCTTGCCCTCGACGAGGGCGCGGTTGGCGTTGTGCTTGCGCTTGACGCTCGAGTTGCGCGCGCCGTCCGACGGCTGGATGAAGGTGCGCCCGACATAGTGCGAACGGATGATGCCGAGCTCGAATGGCAGGCCCGATTGCTGGGCAAAGCCGATCGCTGCGGGCACGCCGCTATCGGGGACAGGGACGACGAGGTCGGCGTCGCACGGGGCCTCGATAGCAAGCTGGGTGCCGATTGCGCGGCGCGCTTCATAGACCGAGCGCCCGGCGAATACGCTGTCGGGCCGGCTGAAATAGACGTGCTCGAAGATGCAGGGGCGGGGCGACGGGCTGCCGAAGGGACGGATCGAGCGGATCTCGCCCGCGAAATCGACCATGATCAGCTCGCCCGGCTCGACTTCGCGGATCACCTCGGCGCCGACCACGTCGAAGGCTACGGTCTCCGAGGCGAACATGATCGAATCGCCCATGCGGCCCATCACCAGCGGGCGGATGCCGAGCGGATCGCGGCACGCGATCATGCCTTCGGGCGTCATGACGATCAGGGCATAGGCACCCTCGACCAGTCGCAGCGCGTCGACCAGCCGGTCGGCGATGGTCGGGTAGCGGCTGGTGGCAACGAGGTGGATGATCACCTCGGTATCGGAGGTCGACTGGAAGATCGAACCCTTGCCGACAAGGTCGGAACGCAGGGTCATTGCGTTCGAGATATTGCCGTTGTGCGCGACTGCGAAGCCGCCGCTGGCAAGGTCGGCGTAGAGAGGCTGGACGTTCCTGAGGCCCGCACCCCCGGTCGTCGAATAGCGCACGTGGCCCGCCGCCATATGGCCGGGCAGGGAGGCGATCGCATCGGGGGAGGTGAAGTTCTCGGCGACATGGCCAAGGCCGCGGCGGGCGTAGAATTCCTTGCCGTCGAAGCTGACAATGCCGGCTGCTTCCTGCCCGCGGTGCTGGAGCGCATGGAGGCCAAGCGCGGTGGTCGCCGCCGCATCATTCGCGCGGATCGCGCCGAAGATGCCGCATTCCTCGCGCAGCTTGTCGCCATCGGCGTCAAGGAAGGGATGGGTCACATTGAGGAGTGTCATCGGCATCACCAGACTGTCGGCGCGCAGGGCTTCCGTAGCGCAGGGTTCCAATGGCGATGTGACAGGGCAATTACAAGGAAAAGCCGAAGTCTGGTGCCCGCCTTTTTGTTGGCCGCGCCGTGACCGGGCAAGGTGTCGAGGGCAGGGATTGCGGGTATTGGCGCTCCGCTCTACAGGCAGCGTTCACTGAACAACGGGCACCGCTCTCCACCCATGCTCTCCCCTTTCGAATGGATGATCGCCAAGCGGTACCTCTGGCCCGGCAAGGGGGAGGCTTTCATTGCGCTGGTCGCCGCGATTTCGGTCGGGGTGGTGATGCTCTCTGTGGCGCTGCTGGTCGTCGTGATGAGCGTCATGAACGGCTTTCGGGGCGAATTGCTCGACAAGATCACCGGGGTTAACGGGCACGCGGTGGTGCAGGCCTATGGAGGCAAGCTCGAGAACTGGCAGAGCATTCTCGCCAATGTCCAGCGCACGCCCGGTGTGGTCGAAGCCTCGCCGATGATCGAAAAGCCTCTGCTGATCAGCTTCAACGGCACGGTTGAGGGGATCTTCCTGCGCGGCCAGAGCCGGGAAGACCTCCTGAAGATGAATGACAAGGTGCTGCTCGGTAACATGCAGAGCCTCTATGCGCCGCCCGGCGAATCCGGGCTGACGCGGGTCGCGATCGGCAGCCAGCTGGCGCAGAATCTTGGTGTGCGGGTGGGCGATGTGATCACCGTCATCAACCCTGCGGGCCGTCCGACACCGTTCGGCACGTCGATCCGGCAGGTCGGATACGAGGTCGGGGCGATCTTCGAGGTGGGCATCTACACCTTCGACGAGAAGTTCGTGATGCTCCCGATCAAGGATGCGCAGACCCTTCTACTGATGGGCGATTCGGTCGCGCAGATCGAGGTGACTGTCACCGATCCGGACAAGGTCGGCGAGATACTCGCCCCTGTGCAGAAGCAGCTGACCGGCCAGGCGGTGATTGCCGACTGGAAGGCGATGAACTCGGCATTGTTCGAGGCCTTGCAGGTCGAGCGGGTGGCGATGTTCTTCGCGCTCTCTTTCATGGTCGTGGTCGCCTCGTTCAACATTCTTTCGAGCCTCGTGATGCTGGTGCGTGCCAAAACCCGCGACATCGCGATCATGCGCACGATGGGCGCAACGCGGCGTTCGATGATCAAGATCTTCGTCACCACCGGCACAACCATCGGTGCGATCGGAACGGTGGCGGGTTTGATCCTCGGCGCGATCATTCTGTTCTTCCGCGAACCGATCGTGTCCTTCATTGCCTTTGCCACTGGTCAGCAGATCTGGGACCCGCAGGTGCGCTTCCTCTCGACCCTGCCTTCGCGCACCGATCCGTGGGAGATCCTCGGCATCGTGACGCTGGCGCTGACGATGAGCTTCCTGGCGACGCTCTATCCCGCGCTGAAGGCGGCGAACACCGATCCGGTGCAGGTGCTGCGTTATGAATAGCCTCCAGCCCATCGTCAGCCTCCGCGGCCTCAGGCGTTCGTTCGAGCAGGGCGGCCAGCGGATCGACGTGCTGCGCGGGGTCGATATCGACATCATGCCGGGCGAGATTGTTGCGCTGCTGGGGCCTTCGGGTTCGGGCAAGTCGACGATGCTTCAGGCGGTCGGCCTGCTCGAAGGCGGGTTCGAAGGTTCGATCGCGATTGCCGGGCAAAAGGCCGAGCACATGGCCGGTGACGAGCGCACGCAGCTGCGCCGCGAGCATCTCGGCTTCGTCTACCAGTTCCACCACCTGCTCCCCGATTTCGATGCGCGCGAGAACGTGGTGATGCCGCAGATGATCCGCGACGTGCCCCGCGCCGATGCGGTGGTGCGCGCCGACAGCCTGCTCACCAGCCTCGGCCTCGGCCAGCGCCTCACCCACCGGCCCAGCCAGCTTTCGGGCGGCGAGCAGCAGCGCGTCGCGGTCGCCCGCGCGCTTGCCAACCGGCCGACGCTCGTGCTGGCCGACGAGCCGACCGGCAATCTCGACGAGGCGACCGCCGACAACGTGCTCGCCGAGTTTTTGTCGCTGGTGCGGGGCGAGGGAAGCGCGGCGCTGGTCGCCACCCATAACGAACGGCTCGCCGCGCGTATGGACCGTGTGGTGCGTCTCAAAGAGGGCGTTCTGATCTAGGATAGGCCCCTGTCTCCCCTCGTCGCACAAGCGGCGGGAATAGGAGGATCCCGCACATGGCCGACCATCCCAGCACATTTCAGGGCAGCACCAACACCTCAGGCGAAGAGGCGTGGGACGACCGCGCGTCGATCGTCCCCGCCACGCAAAGCGAGCAGCTTTCAGGCAAGGGCATTCCGCTGCTGCGCGGCACCTTCGCCGAGATGATCCGCCACATGGCGCAGCTCCCCGAAGACGACCGTCAGGGCTACGTCATCGAAAAGGCAGGAGACCGCACTTACAGCGCCGAAGAAGCGATGGAGCTTGCCAGCCGCCCCGACTTTCCCGCAGAAGGCACCCCTTGATCCAAACCAAGCGGGGGCTTCATGACGACCATTGCCGATTTCAGCGTCACCACCAACAAGGGCGCCGCGCTCGATCTCAAGGACAAGCTTGGCACCGTGCTGTTGGTCGTCAACACCGCCAGCAAGTGCGGCTTCACCCCGCAGTATGACGGTCTCGAAAAGCTGTTCCAGCAGTACAAGGACCGCGGTTTCGAGGTGCTGGGCTTCCCCTGCAACCAGTTCGGCGGGCAGGAACCGGGCAATGCCGAGGAGATCGAGCAATTCTGCAAGGTCAACTTCGGCGTCACCTTCCCGCTGATGGCCAAGGTCGAGGTCAACGGCTCTGACGCGTCGCCGCTGTTCGACTGGATGAAGTCGGAAAAGACGGGGCTGATGGGGACGACCGCGATCAAGTGGAACTTTACCAAGTTCCTGATCGACCGGGAAGGCAATGTGGTGAAACGCTACGCCCCGACCGACAAGCCCGAGGCGATTGCCAAGGACATCGAGAAGCTTCTCTGACGGCTTGCGCCGCCCTGTGCACAACATAAGCGCGCGGGGCGCTTTGAGAATCGGCGCGACTTCCTAGATTACGAAGGATGCCCTTCGCCCCCTTCGTCCCCTTGCGCGTGCTGTCGTCCTACTCGATGCTCGAAGGGGCGATCGACCCGAAAGACATCGCGAAGCTGGCGAAGGAGCGGGGCTATCCGGCGATCGCGATCTGCGACCGCAACGGGCTCTACGGCATCATGCCCTTCGCCGCCGCCTGCAAGTCCGAGGGCGTGCAGCCGATCATCGGTGCTCTGCTCGGCTTGGCGCGGGACGAGACCCGCGGAACGGTCGATTACCTGCCGCTCTATGCGCAGGACGATGCGGGGTACGACAACCTGTGCCACCTCGTCTCGCGCGCGCACCTCGACCGTCCGCTTGCGCGTGATCCGCACGTCACGCTCGCAGATCTCGAAGGCAGCACGGAAGGGCTGATTGCGCTCACCGGCGCAGGCGAGGGCGGCCTTACGCGGCTGTTGGCAGAGGGCCAGCACGAAGCCGCCGGCAAACTTGCCGACAGGCTGCAGGCGCTGTTCCCCGGGCGGCTCTATATCGAGCTTGCCCGCAACGGTGATCCGGTCAGCGAGCGGGCGGAAGAGGCGCTGATCGACCTCGCCTATGCGCGCGACCTCCCGCTTGTCGCCACCAACCCCGCCAACTTCGCCGAGCCGCATATGCACAAGGCGCATGACGCCATGCTGTGCATCGCGAACTCGACCCAGATCGAGGCGGATGATCGCCCGCGCTCCAACCCGCAGGCTTTCGTCAAGACGGCGAGCATGATGGAGGAGGCCTTCGCCGACCTTCCCGAGGGTGTCGCGAACACGCTCGTCATCGCCCAGCGCTGCGCCTTCGCGCCGCCTTATCGCAAGCCCATCCTGCCGAGCCTTGCGGGCGACCTATCGGGCGAGGCGCGGATGCTGGCCGAAGATTCGCGCGCTGGCCTCGATGTACGGCTTTCGGCCTATCCCGATCTCACCGACGAAGAGCGCAAGGTCTATTTCGACCGCCTCGAATTCGAGATCGACGTGATCGTCAACATGGGCTTCCCCGGCTACTTCCTGATCGTTGCCGACTTCATCAAGTGGGCCAAGGAACAGGGCATTCCTGTGGGCCCGGGGCGCGGTTCGGGCGCGGGCTCGGCAGTTGCCTGGGCGCTGACCATCACCGATCTCGATCCGATCCGGCTGGGCCTGCTGTTCGAACGCTTCCTCAACCCCGAACGCGTTTCGATGCCAGACTTCGATATCGACTTCTGCGAAACGCGGCGCGGCGAGGTGATCCGTTATGTGCAGGCGAAGTACGGTAGCGACCACGTCGCGCAGATCATTACCTTCGGCAAGCTGAAGGCCCGCGCCGTGCTGCGCGATTGCGGTCGCATCCTGCAGATGAGCTACGGGCAGGTCGACCGGCTGTGCAAGATGGTGCCCAACCATCCGACCGATCCTTGGCCGCTGCCGCGTGCCCTGAACGGGGCCGCCGACTTCAAGCGCGAATACGACACGCAGCCCGAGGTGAAGCGCCTCGTCGATCTGGCGATGCAGCTGGAAGGCCTGCCGCGCAATTCGTCGACCCACGCAGCGGGCGTGGTGATCGGCGACCGGCCGCTCGCGAAGCTGGTGCCGCTATACCGCGACCCGCGATCCGATATGCCGGTGACGCAGTTCGACATGAAGTACGTCGAGAGCTCTGGTCTGGTGAAGTTCGACTTCCTCGGCCTGAAGACGCTTTCGGTGCTGAGAAAGGCCGTCGACCTCTTGGAGGCGCGCGGCATCGCCATTGATCTGGGCGCGCTGCCTCTCGACGATGCTCACGTCTACAACCTCATGCAGACGGGCAACACGGTCGGCGTGTTCCAGCTGGAATCCGAAGGGATGCGCCGCACGCTGAAGGCGGTGAAGCCCACCAATTTCGGCGACATCATCGCGCTCGTCTCGCTCTATCGGCCGGGCCCGATGGACAACATCCCGCTGTTTGGTCAGCGCAAGGCAGGCGTAGTGCCGATCGAGTATCCGCACGAGAAGCTCGAGGGCATCCTGTCGGAGACCTACGGGATCTTCGTCTATCAGGAACAGGTCATGCAGGCCGCGCAGGTGCTTGCGGGCTATTCGCTCGGCGACGCCGACCTGCTGCGCCGTGCGATGGGCAAGAAAGTGCAGGCCGAGATGGATGCCCAGCGCGGGCGCTTCGTAGAAGGCTGCAAAGCCAATTCCGGCATCGAAGCCAAGCGCGCCAACGAGCTGTTCGACTTGATCGACAAGTTCGCTGGCTACGGCTTCAATAAGTCGCACGCGGCTGCCTACGCGCTGCTCGCCTACCAGACCGCATGGCTGAAGGCCCATTACCCCGAAGAGTTCTACGCCGCCTCGATGTGCTTCGACATGCACCAGTCGGAAAAGCTTACCGTCTTCGTCGATGATGCGCGGCGCTATCCGAACGGCAACGGCGGCGTCGAGGTGCTTGCGCCCGACATCAACGCCAGCCACGCAGAGTTCACCGTCGAGCAGACCGATAGCGGCTATGCGGTGCGTTACGCGCTCGCGGGCATCCGCAACGTCGGCGAGAAGGCGATGGATGCGATCGTCGCCGAGCGTGAGGCGAACGGGGCTTTCGCCAGCCTCAAGGACCTGTTCGAACGTTTGCCGCAAGGCACGATGAACCGCCGCCAACTGGAAGGCCTGATTTGCGCGGGCGCCTTCGATGGCCTCGAACCTGATCGCGCGCTGCTGTTCGCCAATGCCGATATGCTGATGGCCGTGGCGGACGCCGCGATCCGCGAGCGGTCGAGCGGGCAGGTCGGGCTCTTCGGCGGAGACGCGGGCCCCGCCGAGGACCTCCGCCTCCAGCCCACCGCACCGTGGTCCCGCACCGAGCGCATGGCCAAGGAGCGCGAGAACTTCGGCTTCTACTTCTCCGCCCATCCGGTGCAACAGTATCGCGATGTCGCCTCGGCCAACGGCGCGCGCACCTATCAGAGCCTGATGGAAGCGGGCGCGCCTCCGGGCGGGCGCGGTACGGCGGTGATGGCTGCGCTCGTGGAGGGCATCAACAAGGCGCGCACCCGCAAGGGTGGGACTTTCGTGCGCGCCGACTTCTCCGACGCTTCGGGCCAGTTCTCGGCTGCCTGTTTCGAAGAGGCGCTCGTGCCCGATTTCGAACGCTGGGCGCAGAGCGGGGAATGCCTGCTGCTGACTGTCGAGCTCGATGCGCCCAACCCCGACGAGCCGCCGCGCCTCACGGTGCGCGGGGCGCGGCCGCTGTCGGCGGTGAGCGGCACCACGGCCATGGAACTGAGCTGCGAGATCGAGACCGTCACCGCCCTGCGCGAACTCCAGATAGAGCTAGCGGCCGCGCGGGGCGAGCGCCCGAGCGGGGCCGGCGAGGTGGTGGTATGGTTGGCCCTTGCCGATGGCGGGCGGGTGCAGTTGCGGCTGGGCCGCGACTTCGTGTTGACCGGAGAACTTGCCGAGCGGCTCGGCGCAGTCGAGGGCATTGCCCGGGTTGCGCTCGCCCCGCTCAAGAAGCGCGGCAACCTGCGGCTGGTCGCCTGACGCAAGAAGGGGCCGGATTGCTCCGGCCCCTCCCTGGTAGTCTGGCCCTTAAAAGCCGAGCTTACATGCCCGAACCCGGACCGTAGGTGACTTCGACGCGGCGGTTCTGCGCTTCACGCACACCGTCAGCGGTCGGCACCCGCGGCTGGCTTTCACCGAAGGCCTGAGCCGAAACCTGACCCGTCGGCACGCCGCGCGAGGTCATGTAATTGCGCACAGCTTCGTTGCGACGCTCGGCCAGAGCAGCGTTGTACTGCGTGCTGCCCGCGCGGTCGGTGTGACCGGCCAGCATCACCCGCGCCGTGCCGCAATTGGCATAGGCACTGGCAGCGCTGTTGAGGATGTTCGAAGCTTCCGGCGTGATGTCCGAACGGTCAAAGTCGAAGAAGACGATGAACGGACCGGTGTTGCACGCGACCTTCGGAGGCGGCGGGGGAGCAACCGGACGCGGCGGCGGCGGGGGTGCCATCACCGGCGGCGGGGGCGGGGGTGCCATCACCGGTTCCGGCGCGGGCCGGCCACCGAAGCTGTAGGTCAGGCTCGCGAGCACCGAGTGTGCAGAATAGTCAGCCTGCAGCGATGCACCGTTGGCGGCTTGAATGTCGAAGTTGTTCAGCACGAAGTAGCGATACTTCACACCGAGATCGACATTCTCGGAGAGCGGGAAATGCGCGCCACCAATCAGCTGCCAGGCGAAATCGGTCTGGTTGTCGTCGATCACCGTGCCGACGCCAGCGACTTCAACCGGAAGGCGCAGGTTGGCAATGCCGACCCCGCCGCCGCCATAGATCTGGAAGCCATCATCCTTTCCGAATTCGACCAAGGCATTGACCATGCCGCTGTAGATCTCGAGCTTGCGGCTATTCTCCACAACGGTGCCCGAGGGAACGGTAAGGCCGCCCGGCAGGATCCCCGAATTGTAGACGGTCAGATCCTTGTAGCTGTTGCGCTTGTAGCCGCCCTCGGCTTCGAGGCGGAAGGCACCGAAGTCGTAACCGACGATGACGTCGGCATCGATGCCCATCTTGGTGCGGGCCACGGCGGCCTGATCGTAATTGCCGTCGGTCGGGGCGGTGTCGATGCCGACCTTCACCTTGTCCCGGAGGCTGACGCCGCCTTCGATGCCGATATAGGCTTGGCCATCGTCGGCCTGGGCCGGCGCGGCGATGATGATGGCGGCTACGCCGGCCATGAGAAGACCTGTTCTGTTCATTGTCTTTGTCCCTAGAATAGACTGATCCGCCGGTCCGGAGAGGAGCCCCTTCCCACGTCTGCGACGTGTGGAATTCCCGGCGGGTGAAGGGGAAGCCTCGTCCAGAGCAAAATGTTTCATCGGCATACGACAGAGCGTGCCCGCGATTGGGCGAAGCGATTGCCAAGCTGCCGAGCCAAGGGCATGAAGCCTTCAAACTGCCGCCCGCAGATGGCGGCAAGGGTCAACACAAAGGAGAGGGATCGGAGATGGCCAGCGCACGGCTCGGGGCAATGCAGGACTGGACGATGCGGGTAACCGCGGTGATCGATCACGCCGCGCGCGAGGCGCCCACGCGCGAGATCGTCAGTCGCTGGGCGGACGGGAGCGAAACGCGCACCGATTGGGCAGGCGTCCGGCGCGATGCGCTGAAGATGGCGCAGGCGCTCCAGCGGCTCGGGCTCAAGCCCGGCGACAAAGTCGCAAGTCTCGCGATGAATCACGCCCGTCACCTTGTCAGCTGGTATGGCGTCGCAGGCATGGGCGGGGTGCTCCACACGGTGAACCCGCGCCTGTTCGACGATCAGCTCGAATATATCGTCAACCACGCCGAAGACCGCGTGCTGTGCTATGACGCGGCCTTCCAGCCGATCGTCGACCGGATGAAGTGCCGCTGGCCGACGGTGGAGCATTACATCTGCTACGATTCCGGCGAGCACTCGCCGGCCTTCGAGGACTGGATCGGCGCCGAGGACGGCGATTTCGAATGGGTGACCGGCCCGGAGACCGATCCTTGCATGATCTGCTACACCAGTGGCACGACCGGGAACCCCAAGGGCGTGCAGTACGAGCACCGCTCGACCGTGCTTCACGCCACGGCGGGGCTTCAGCCCTCCTGCTTCAACTTCAGCGCGGCGTCGGTGATGCTGCCCGTTGTGCCGATGTTCCACGCGGCCAGCTGGGGCCTGCCTTATGCGGGCGCGATGGCGGGGATCAAATTCGTGTTCTCTGCGGTCAACGACCCCAAGGTGCTGCACGAGCTGATGCTGCGCGAAGGCGTGACCGATAGCGCCGGCGTGCCGACCGTATGGCTCGCGCACTTCCAGTATTGCGACGCCAACGGGCTCGATCTGCCGCCGCTCAAGGCCGCGACAATCGGGGGCTCCGCAGCGCCCAAGTTCATGATCGAGCGGCTGCTCAAGAACGGCACCCGCGTCCAGCACGCCTGGGGGATGACCGAAACCTCGCCGATTGGCACCGTCGGCGGGCCGACCTGGGATTGGGACACGCTCACACTCGAGCAGAAGGTCGAGAAGACCGCGATGCAGGGCCGCCCGATCTTCGGCGTGCAACTGCGGACGGTAGACCTCTCCGACATGACCACGGAGCTACCGCGCGATGGCAAGACCAGCGGCGCGCTGCAGATCCGCGGTCCGTGGGTGATCCGGCGCTATTTCAAGGCCGAGACCGATGCGACCAATAACGAGGGCTGGTTCGACACCGGCGATGTCGGCATCATCCACCCCGACGGCACGCTCCAGCTTACCGATCGCACCAAGGACGTGATCAAGTCTGGTGGCGAGTGGATCAGCTCGGTCGAGCTCGAGAACGCCGCCTGCGGCCACCCTGCCGTCGCCGAAGCGGCGTGCATCGGGATCTTCCATCCCAAATGGGACGAGCGCCCGGTGCTGTTCGTGGTCCGCAAACCTGGCGCGGAGTGTTGCGCGCAGGATGTCATGGACCATCTTGCCCCGCTGGTTGCCAAATGGTGGCTGCCCGATGCGGTCGAATTCGTCGACGATATCCCGCACACCGCCACGGGCAAGATC
>JANNZG010000033.1:0-41595 GCA_031410495.1 Porphyrobacter sp. | reverse complement strand
TGTCCTGGTGGTTTCGCTCTCGCTTTGTGGTGTGTTTGGTGGTTTCTTCTCGCTGGGCCCTCCTGCCCCCCCGCCCCCGGGGGGGGGGGGGGGGGGGGGGGGCCCCCCCCGCGCCGCTATGCAGCCTCGACCCCACCCCCCGACCCCCTCCCGCAAGCGGGAGGGGGAGAGGCAAATCACCCCTCGGGCGGGCGAGCAGACTTCGCCATGTCTACCAGCTCGGGAGGAAGCGAGACGCCGTAGCGGATCGCTTCCTCCGCAAGTTTGGCGACGATGGTCTCCATCTCGGGGCCGAACATCGCGAGCTTCAGGTACAGCTCGGGCACCGCGCGGATCAGGCCGAAGCCGGCTTCCCCGCCGAACTTGGGGATCGGGCCGCTGGGGAGCGGCTTCACGTCGAGATCGGGCGTCACCTGCCACACCATCCCGACCTTGCGGCTGTTGAAGATCGCCATCAGCCGACCGTAATCGCCTGCGAGCAGCATCGCGGGCATGGCGGCAAGGTAGCGGCAGGCGGCGACCGCTGCGGTGCGGTCCTTCAGCCCGATCGCGCCCTCCAGCCAGCCCAATGTCCGGCGCACATCCTCGCGGTCCGCATCGGCGGCGTTTGCGAGCAGCCAGTCGTAGCCTTTGAGGCCCGTGTTCCATTCACGCGGTTCCTGCGCCACGGTCGCCCAGAAGAAATCGACCGCATCGGCGACCGTGGTCATCGCGCCGTTCTCGTAAGAGAAGATGCCTTCCGGGGTGAGGACGACGCTTTTCCCCCTGCTGCCCTCCGGCTGGATGTAGTTCACGCTGGGCCGGAAGCCGCGGTCGGGCTTCTTGGGCTGTTCAGGCTTATCGGATGGCGCGTCAGTCATGCGGGCAGCTTACAGGGCGCGGCCTAACAAGCCCTTGCGATCCTTGCTCCCCGGCCCCGGCAGGGCTACCCCCGCGCCCATGCCCAACATCTTCACCCGCACCTATGTCGCGCAGCCTGAGCACATCGACGAGCTCGGCCACGTCAACAACACGGTGTGGGTGCAGTGGATTCAGGACATGGCGACCGCGCATTGGGACTCGGTCGCGAGGCCGCAGGACCGCGACGCGTTCTACTGGGTCGTGGTGCGGCACGAGATCGATTACCGCGGCAACATTGCGCTGGGCGAAAGCGTAACCGCGACCACGTGGATCGAAGGCGGCGCGCAGGGCGCCACATCGCTGCGGCGGGTGGAGTTCGCGGATGCTTCCGGCAAGCGCCTCGTCAGCGCCGCGACCACATGGGCGATGATCGATCGGTTGAGCGGGCGGCTGGCGCGGGTGCGGCCGGAAGTGCTGGCGCCGTTTGTCTAGGCAGCCCGCTCCCCTTGCCCCCGGCGGTTCTCCGGCGCGGCGGTGAACACCGTCAGGCGTTCGTAGGCGAGACGGTTGCGCCCCGAAGCCTTGGCTTCGTACATCAGCGCGTCGGCGCGCGAATAGAACTCGGCGAAGGCCATCTTGTGACGGTTCGCGTCGGCGACCATCACCACGCCCATGCTGGCGGTGACCGGCAGATCGAGCCCGGGGACTTCCTTGCCAATGCGCATCGGGATCGCCTGGCGCAGCGCCTCGGCGCGTTCCAGCGAGCGCTGGCCGCGCAGCAGCACCACGAATTCCTCGCCGCCCAGACGCACCGCCACCGCATCGCGGTCGCCGGTTGCGCGTAGCGCGCTGGCGCAGGCGATCAGCGCGGCATCGCCGACCTGGTGGCCGTGGAGATCGTTGATCGCCTTGAAACGGTCGAGATCGACCAGCGCGAAGGTGTCGAAGCCCTGTGCCAGCAGCTCGTCGAAGCGCGCCTCGATGGCGCGGCGGTTCATCAGGCCGGTGAGCGAGTCGCGGGTCGAAATCTGTTCGAGCATCTTCGCTTCGGTCAGCGCCGCATCGCGCTCGCGGCGCAGGGCGAGGAAGCGGTCGGCGATGGCGAGGCTGATCACCACCACTTCGATGCCGACGGCGACATAGAGCATCTGGTCGAGGCTGGAGGGGCCGGTGTGCATCCCCAGCCCGCGCAGCAGACGCTCGACCGAGGCGGTGATGATCGGCAGCCAGGCAAACGCGATATAGCGCGCCGAGCGGCTGCCGCGCATCACCGCTTCGAGCACCGCTGCGGTGATGACGATGATGCAGGGCAGGAAGGCGATGAAGTAGCCGGCATCGTCGAAGGACTGGGTCACATCCAGCTGCAGCGCGAAGAAGCCGGGCACGATCATCGTGAACCAGCCGGTCGTCAGCGTGATGCGCCGCATCAGCCGCGACTGCGCGCCGCGTTCGAGGAAGTTCGCAAGAAACAGCGCCGAGATTCCGGCGCCCAGCGCCCAGGATAGCGGCGCGAGGATCGCCAGCAGCGTGACGGGCAGGATCAGGAAGGCCGAGACAAGGCCGCCCGCCGTCAGCACATAGGTCATCATTGCAGTGACCATCGCCGCGTGCTGGACCACGAAGCGTTCGCGCAGCACCACGAAGAAGCTGATGTCGAAGAGCAGCGGCAGCACCAGCATCCCGGCGACGAAGGCGAGCAGCATCATGTCGATCTGCGACCATTCGGCGCGGCCCGGATCGTGGGTGATGCGCGCCTCGGTCAGCAGCGGGACCGAATGCGGCGCCTCGACGCGGACGATGATCGCCGCGGTCTTGGCGGTGACTTCGGGCAGCGGCAGCTGGAACACCGGGCCGGACGGGAAGGGGATGCCGTCAGCCGGGGTGAGGCGGCTCGTGCGGATCGTGCCGTCGGTATCGATGACATCGAAGGTGATCGAGCGGAAACGCGCGGTGCGGCTGAAGAAGTAGTGCGGCAGCGCCTCACCGCGCCATGCGCTCGCCTCGAACCGCAGCCAGGCGGCGCCGGTGCCCGAGCGCCAGTCGGTATTCTTGCAGTTCCAGTTTTCGCGCGATTGCATCGCCTGCGCGTTACGCGCAGCATCGGTTGCGGCGTGGCATACCGGCGCGAAAGTCGGCACGGTTGGCCCCTCTGCCGCTGCCGGTCGGGCAGCGAGCAGCACCAGCAGCGCAAACGCCGATGCAAGCCGGAAGAGAAGGCGCAAGAATGCCATGACGGGCCGATACCATGAAAGCTCTTACGATGCTGTTAAGCGAAATCGCTCCATTTCGGAGGTAATATGGAGCGTTCTCAAGAGGTTGCATCCGGTGCAATATGGCGGCTCTCGCGGACCGGCTTATGGCGGGCACGGCCCGTCCTGAACGCGTCACAGGCGTGTCACGAAACGGGCCTAGCGCGGCGGCCGCCCCGGGACTATTCACGCGGCAAATCATCTGGATCCTTTATGGCAAACCGCACCACCGCCTTCCTCAAGACCGGCGCGCTTCTCGCGCTGGCGGCCACCACGCTTGTCGCCTGCGACGGCGGGGGCGGCGGGGCGCAATCGGTGCACGCGGTCGGTTCCTCGACGGTCTATCCCTTCGCCAAGGTGGTCGCGGAGAACTTCTCCCGCTCGAACCCCGATATGCGCTCGCCGCTGATCGAATCCACCGGCACCGGCAACGGCATCCAGCTGTTCTGCACCGGTCTCGGCCCCAACACCCCGGACATGGTCAACGCCTCGCGCCGCATGAAGGCATCGGAGTTCGACGCCTGCGTCAGCAACGGTGTGGACAAGATCATCGAACTGCAGGTCGGGCTCGACGGGATCGCTTTCGCGTCTGCCAAGGGCGGGATCATGCTGAACCTGTCGCCCAAGACCATCTACGAGGCGCTCGCGGCGCAGCCTTACGGCAAGCCGCAGACCGCCAAGACGTGGAAGGACGTCGATCCGAAGCTCCCCGCCGAGAAGATCCTCGTCTACGGCCCGCCGAGCACCTCGGGCACCCGTGACGCGCTCAAGGAACTGATCCTCCATGTCGGCTGCGACACCGATCCGGCGATGAAAGCCCTGAAGAAGAGCGACGAGACCCGCTACACCCAGATCTGCACCGAAGTGCGCGACGATGGCGGCTATGTCGATCAGGGCGAGCAGGACAACCTGATCGTGCAGAAGATCGTCGGCAACCCGCGCGCGGTCGGCATTTTCGGGTTCTCCTATCTCGAGGAAAACCTCGACAAGATCCAGGATCTGCCGATGAACGGGGTGCCCGCCACCTACGAAAACATCGCCGATTTCGACTACCCCGGCGCCCGCCCGCTCTACGTCTACGTCAAGAAGGCGCATATGCGCGCCATCCCGGGGCTTGAGGCGTTCATGAAGGAATGGGTCAAGAGCTGGGACAATGGCGGTCCGCTGACCAAGGTCGGCATGGTGGCGATGCCGCCCGAAGCGATCGCGGCCAACGCCGCCAAGGTGCAGAACCAGACGCTGCTGACCAAGGCCGATCTCGAAGCCAAGAAGTAACAGGTTCTTGCCACCCCAACGCTGCGCTGCTTGAGAACGGAGCGCGCGATTGCCGTGACGGTGGCGGGCGGCTAGTCTGCCCGCCATGAGCGCGCGCAAGATCGCTGAATGGCACGACGCCGGACTGTTCGACGCGGAGACGCGCGACCGGCTGCTCGCCTACGAAGCCGCCCACGCCCGCCCGCTGGTGTTATGGGCGGTGTGGGGCATCGGCGCGCTGGCGATCGGGCTGGGGCTCGTCTCGGTGATCGCCGCCAACTGGGAGGACATCCCGGGCACCATCCGCCTCGCGCTGCATCTGGCGCTGATCGCTGCCCTGTTGGCGCTACTATTTTTCCGCGAGGCGCGGCTGGCGGAGCGCTCGCCGTGGGCGGTCGAGGCGCTGGCCTTCATCACCGCCGCGTTGGGCCTCACCTTCTTCGGGCACTTGGGGCAGGTCTACCAGACCGGCTCGCCCATGTGGAAGCCGCTGGCGACGTGGCTGGTGCTGTTCGCGCCGCTGCTGCTGCTGACCGGACGGAGCTGGCCGACGGCGGTGGCGGTGCTGGGCGGGGCGGTGTGGTGCGTCTTCGAATACACCAGCGCCAGCAAGGGCTTCGACGGGCAGACGCCGTTGCTGCGTGACCTGTGGCTCGCTTTCGTGCTGACCCTGCCGGTCGCCTTCGCGCCGCTTGCCGCATGGGCGCGGGGACGTAGCGCCCGGCCGGATTTCTGGCGGCGGCTTGAGCAGCTCGCGCTCGCCTATGCGGTCGGCTGCGCGTCCCTCGTCACCGCGGTTGCGGGGACGGAAGGGCTCAGAGACTACAACACGGCGAATGAATGGGCGAGCCTGTTGCTCGGCGGCGGGGTGATGGCACTCGCAGGGCTCGGCGTCGTCATGGCACGGCCCGGAACCTCCGGGCGCATGTCGGGTGCAATCATCGCCGGGGCCGGGCTGACCTTGCCGCTCGCCTATGGTTCCGGTAACGCCACCGTCCCCGCCGCCCTCCTGTTCTTCGCGCTGTGGGGCGGGATCGCTGCCGCTGCACTCGCCGCCTCATGGCGCGGGGTGTTCCAGATGGCCGTCGGGGTGATCGCCTTGCGGCTCATCATCCTCAGCTTCGAGCTCGCCGCTGACCTTCTGACGAGCGGTTTCGGGCTGATCCTGTCGGGCATCATGATCCTCGGCGTCGCATGGGTCGCGGTGCGCGTGTCGAAGCGATTTGCCCCTGCTTCGGAGCCTGAAGCATGATCCGCGCAGCGCGCCTCGCCAGCGCCATCCTCCCGCTCGTCGGCCTCGCCGCCCTGTGGGGCATGAGCGCCAAGACCTATAGCGAGGGCACCGAGTGGGAGGTGCCGATCCGGGGCTACGACCCGCGCGACTACCTGCGCGGGCACTATGTCGAGTTCAGCTATGACTGGCCGGGGCTCGCAAACGACACGTTCGCCATGCCGGACCGCCTGTGCATCGAAGGCACCGCCCCGCGGATCGCGAGTGTCAGCGTGCCCGCGCCCGGTGCGGCCGCTTGTGCCTACCCGCTCAAGGTGACCGAAGGCGGCGTGTATGGGGTCAGCGGGTTGTCACGCGGCCGCCTCTACATCGGTCAGGAGCGGGCCACGAAGCTCCAGCAGCAGCTCCAGAACCGCGACCAGCGCGGGATCGTGACGATCCGCCAGCGCGAGGACGGCAGCTTCACGCCGATCAGCATCCGCTTCCGCCCGCTCACCCCGGCAGAGCGCGCCGAGCGCGATGCGCCTCCCCGCCAGATCGGGACGCCCTTCGACCCCTCGGCCCCGCCGCCGGTGATGATCCAGCAATAAAAAAGTGCGGGGGGATCGCCTGCGCGATCCCCCCGCCCCAAGCGCGACTGTGCCGGCTCGCGCTTAGAACTTCGCGGTCACTTCCACGCCGTAGAAGCGCGGCTCGGCCGGGATGTAGGTGGGGATGCCGAACGCGCCGCCGGTGTTGCCCGCGTCGAGCAGGTAATCCTCGTCCGTCGCGTTGCGGATGAAGCCTGCGATCTCGTACTTCTTGTCGGCGAAGCTGACGCCCGCACGGGCGTTGAACAGCGTCACCTTCTTCTGCGAGATGAGCGGGTTGTTCGGCACCTCGAAGAAGATCTTGCTGCGATAGGTGACGGTCGGCGTGGCGAAGAAGCGGACGCCGCCGAAGTCCTTGTCGATGGTGAACCCGCCCGAGGCCTGCCATTCCGGCTGCAAGCGGAAGCGCGCACCCGAGAAGGCGGGCGAGAAGGCGCCGTTCTTGTCGATGCCGCCCTGAATGTAGCCGAAGTTGCCGAATACGTTCAGCCAGTCGGTCACGTCCACCGCCAGTTCCGCCTCGACCCCGAGGTTCGACGCCTTGCCCGCGCTCTGCGTGACGAAAGCGCCGGTCGGGTTGCCGTTGGCATCGCGCTGCGCGACCGAGACCTGGAAGTCGTTGTAGACCTGATAATACACCCCGACCGAGCCCGAGACACGGTTCGCAGCGAACTTCACCCCGCCTTCGTAGTTCCAGACAGTCTCTTCTCCGATGTTCGTCACGTTGGGCGAAACCACCCCGCTGACGCGGCGTGCGGCCACGTTGACCACCGGCGAACGGCGGCCCTTGGAGATGGTGGCGAAGACGTTGACGTCATCGGACACGCGGCCCAGCAAATTGACGCGCGGCAGCCACGCGTTGAAGCGCTTGTAGGCGCTGAAGGTCAGGCCGTTGGTGTCGATCTGGCCCGGGATCAGCGCTGCACCGCTCAGTGTGGAGTTGGGCACGCGGGCGAAGAAGGCCGAGCGGCGATATTCGCTGAGCCAGCGCACGCCTGCGGTCAGTTCGATCGAAGGCGTGGGGATCCACGTGGCGTCGGCAAACAGCGAGTAGGCCTCGTTGCGGCCCTGGTTCTCGAACACCGAGGTGTAGGGGATCGCGGTGCGCGCGCCGCCGGTGGCGATTGCGGTCACACCGCTTGCGGGCACCGAACCGTCGGGCGCGACGCAGGCGATCCCGGGGATCAGCGGGCTGCCGAACAGCGAGGAGAGGCACTGGAGGAAGGTGCCTTCTTCAGTGGCGAAGGGCACGTTCTGGCGGCCGTCCTCGATAAAGGCGTTCCAGCCGAAGCTGCCGCGCAAGCTGTCGCTCGCATAGGCGAAGCGGCCTTCGTGGCTGAACTGCCAGCCGGTCGCGATCTCGGCGAATTCGAGGAACGGCGCGGCGGTGCCGTCGGCATCGAAGACCTCGCGGCTGTCGAACTCGCGGTAGCCGTTGACGGTGGTGAAGGTCCAGTCGCCCTCGAACTGCTGGCTGAGCGTGAGGTTCACGTCGTAGACCTCGCGCTTGAGGCCGAGCTGGTCGTTGCCGAGCGCCGCTGCGCCTGCCGGATTGCCACCGAGATTGGCGGGGCCGAAGGCGTTGCGGAAGCCGCCCGGCGCGCCGAGATAGGCGGGGAAGCGTGCCGAGATGAAGGGCGTGCCGCCATGGTCCTGGCGGTCATAGGTGCCGATCAGGTCGACGGTGGTGTCGGTCGACGGCGTCCAGCGCAGCGAGCCGCGCAGGCCGAGCTGGTCCTTGGCGTAGAGCTCCTTGCGCTGGTTGTTGCTGAGGTTCTGGACGTAGCCATCGCTCGTGCGCCACTCGCCCGCGATCCGCGCGGCGAGCTTGTCGCTGCCCACGTTGACGAAGCCGCCGAGCAGGGTCTGGTTGTAGTTGCCGTAGCCGCCGCGAACTTCGGCCGCAAAGCCTTCGCGCGGACGGGCCGAGACGAGGCTGATCGCGCCCACGGCGCTGGCGGTGCCGAACAGGGTCGCCTGCGGGCCCTTGATGACCTCGATCCGGTCGAGATCGTAGATCGCCTGATACGACCCGCGCGAACGCGATATGTCGACGCCGTTGTAATAGAGCGTGACGCGCGGGCCCTGCTGCGCCGAGCCGCTGTCCGAGGTGATCCCGCGGATCACGACGCCGGGGTTGTTGGCACTCTGCTCCTGGATGAGCAGGCCGGGCACGTAATAGGACAGCTGGTCGAGATTGGTGACGCTAAGATCGCGGATGCGCTCGCCGGTGGCGACCGTAATGGTGATCGGCACGTCGACGGCGCGCTGCTCGATCTTCTGCGCGGTGACGATGATCTGGTTGCCCGAGGCGCTGTCGTCTTCGGCGGGAGCGTTGTCCTGCGCGAAGGCGGCCTGCGGAGCGATGGCGAGGGTCGCGGCGAGCGCGATCAGCGAGGTGCGGGGAGAGAGGATGCGGGTCATCGGTAGGCTTCCCTGTTGGTGGAGAGGCCTTGCGGGTGACAGGTGATGGTGACGCCGCCGCGTCGGAGACGTGAAGGCCAAGTGACGGAGAAATTACAGTTCAGGGACGTTGCCTTTGTGCACCTGTCAGGGGGCAGCTACAACGGATTGCCGTCCTTATCGCGGTAGATCTCGCGCCGGCCGACATGGTTGGCGGGGCCGACGAGGCCGTCTTCCTCCATCCGCTCGATCCACTTGGCGGCGGTGTTGTAGCCCACGCCCATCTGGCGCTGGAGCCACGAGCCGGACGCCTTCTGGTTCTCGACCACGATCTGGCAGGCCTGGCGATACTTGCGCTCCTCGGGGTTGTCCGAGCCGGTGAGCTCGTCCTCGTAGCCGAAGCCGAAGCCCTCTTCGGGCTCTTCGGTGACCGCATCTACATAGGCGGGCGCGCCCTGCGAGCGCCAGAAGTCCGCCACCGCCTCGACCTCCTCGTCACTAACGAACGGGCCGTGGACGCGCACCATCGCGCCGGTGTTGGGCTTGTAGAGCATGTCGCCCTTGCCGAGCAGCTGTTCTGCGCCCTGTTCGCCAAGGATGGTGCGGCTGTCGATCCGGCTGGTCACCTTGAAGCTGATGCGGGTCGGCAGGTTGGCCTTGATGACGCCGGTGATGACATCGACCGACGGCCGCTGGGTGGCCATGATGAGGTGGATGCCCGCCGCGCGACTCTTCTGCGAGAGGCGCTGGATCAGCACCTCGATCTCCTTGCCGATGGTGACCATGAGGTCGGCGAGCTCGTCGACGATCAGCACGATCTGCGGCAGCGGCTGGTAATCGAGCTGTTCTTCCTCGAACAACTGCTCGCCGGTCTCGGGGTCGAAGCCGGTCTGCACGCGGCGCCCGAGCGGCTTGCCCTTGGCGATGGCGGCGCTGACCTTCTCGTTGAAGTTGTTGATGTTGCGCGAGCTGATCGCACTCATCATCCGGTAGCGGCGCTCCATTTCCTCGACGGCCCATTTGAGCGCGCGTACCGACTTGGCAGGCTCGGTCACCACCGGCGAGAGCAGGTGCGGGATGTCGTCGTAGGTCTTGAGTTCGAGCACCTTGGGATCGATCAGGATCAGGCGTAGTTCGGACGGTGTGAAACGGTAGAGCAGGCTGAGCAGAATGACGTTGAGGCCGACGGATTTGCCCGATCCGGTCGTCCCGGCGACCAGCAAGTGCGGCATCGCGGCCAGATCGGCGATGATCGGCTCGCCTGCAATATCCTTGCCGAGGATGATCGGCAGGTTGCCCTTGGCATCGGCGAAAGCTGTGCAGGCGGCGAGCTCTTTCAGCATCACCACCTGACGGTCCTGATTGGGCAGTTCGATGCCCATCACCGTGCGCCCCGGGATGGGCGAGACGCGCGCGCTGATCGCGCTCATGTTGCGCGCGATGTCTTCGGCAAGGCCGATCACGCGGCTCGCCTTGATGCCGGGGGCGGGCTCCAGCTCGTACATGGTCACGACCGGGCCGGTGCGGACCGCCGTGATCTCGCCCTTCACGTTAAAGTCGTCGAGCACGTTTTCGAGCAGGCGTGCGTTGCGCTCCAGCGCCAGCTTGTCGAGCTTGGGCGCCTTGTCGACCGGCGGCTCGGCGAGCAGGTCGAGGCTAGGCAGGTTGTAGGGCGCGAACATGTCGCGCTGCGCCGTTTTGCCCGCCTCGGCGCGCTTGGGCGGGGCGGAAGGATCGCTGATCTCGGGGGCGCGGCGCGGGCGCTCGTCGATGTCGGGAGTGGGAGCTGCACCCTTGGCCGGACGGCGCGGACGGACGGCGGGGGTGTCCTCGTCGTCGTCCGGCGCTCCGGCGAAAGCGAGTGCGGGGGCGGCCTTGCTGCCGATCAGAGGCAGGCGGCGCATCAACCCGGCAAGCGAGCCGCCGCCGAGGAATTCGGGCAGGCTCATCAGCACCCGCCAGTCGATCGCGAAGATGCGGGTCAGCAGCGCCACCCCGACCGCGAGGCCGGTGACCGCAAGGCCAAGCGTCACCCAGCCCTGCGCCTGCTCGCCGAAGCGCGCGGCGATCGCCTGGATCGCGCTCGCGCCGAGCAAGCCGGTGAGGCCGCCTGCTTGCGCGGGCAGCGTTCCGCCCGGGCCTTCGAAGGCGAGGCTGAGGACGGTGGCGATCAGGCTCATCGCGATCAGCAGCAGTGCGGCGGGCATCCACCATGCGGTGGTTTCGGGTTCGTCCCCGTTCTCGACATCGCGCCACAGCTTGCGCGCCGAGACATAAAGCAGGGGCAGCAGCAGCGCGCCGGGGAGGCCGAAGATCAGCAGCACACGGTCCGCTGCCCAGGCACCTGCGCCCCCCATCCAGTTCTTCACTGCCGACGGATCGGCCGCGGTCGAGGGGCTGGGGTCGGTCTGGGTGTAGCTGGCGAGCGCCAGCGCGAGGAACAGAGCCGCACCGAATAGCAGCCCCGCACCTGTCATCTGCGCAACGCGGCGCAGCGAACGGCGCAGGCCCGCGCGCCATTCGGCGTCGGTCTGGCGACCGGGTTTCATGGGTTGGGCCGCGCGGCTGGCCATTCGGGTGTCTCCTGTGCGGAACACATCATGAATCCTACGCGGAGTCCGGTCAAGAAAAGAGCGACGAACGACATGGGGCGGTCAAGCGCAGGCGGGACGTGGCAAAGGCTAGGAGAGCCCGTCGATCGCTGCCCAGCGGAGCCACCGGAGCGCGCGCGCATCGTGCCCGCTCATCCCGCCGAGCGCGATTACCGTCAGAGGCGTTTGGCCAGCCAGCAGCCGGAAGCGCACGGCCCCCAGCACCGCCCCGCCCGGGTGAGAGCGGGTCGGAAAGACGGGCGAGAGCAGCGCCGCGTCCGCTCCGAGCCGCGCCGCCAGCCCCAGCTCGCCGAGGCTGTGTGCCGTGGCGAGGTGAATCAGGCCCTTGCGTCGGGGGTAAAGCGAGCGGGGCGCGCCATAAATGCCGTCCGCCCCCCACTCGCGCGCGGTCAGCGCCGAATCCGCGAGGATCACAATATGGCCGCGCGCCCTGGCGATCCGCCGCAGTTGGTGAAAGCGGGCAAGGCGCTCTGGGCCATCAAGGTGGTAGTGGCGATAGATGAACCCCGACCCGCGCGGCAGTCTCGCAAGCGCCTGCTCGAGCCCCGCATCGTTGCGCGCGTCGCTGATCAGCCAAAGGGCGGGGAGGGTCTTTGCGCGGGGCACCTAGCCGCTATAGAGCGCCGCTATGGAAAGTGCAGCCACCCGCCTCGAAACCGTCCGCAGCAACATCTCCCGCGCCTGCAAGCAAGCGCGGCGCGCACCCGAGGATGTGACCCTCATCGCGGTCAGCAAGACCCACGATGCGCTGGCGATCCAGCCGCTGATCGATGCGGGCCAGCGCGTGTTCGGCGAAAACCGCGTGCAGGAGGCGCAAGGCAAGTGGCCCGCCCTGCGAGAGGCGCATCCCGGGATCGCGCTCCACCTCATCGGCCAGCTGCAATCGAACAAGGCCGACGAAGCCGTCGCGCTGTTCGACTATATCCACGGCCTCGATCGCCCGAGCCTGCTGACCGCGCTCGCCAAGGCGATGGACAAGGCGGGGCGGCTGGTCCCGTGCTTCGTGCAGGTCAATATCGGCGACGAGACCCAGAAGGGCGGTTGCTCGATTGCCGAGCTTCCCGCGTTCCTTGCGCAGGTGCGCGCCACGTCGATCCCGCTCGCCGGTCTGATGTGCATCCCCCCTGCCGACACCGAGGCCGCGCCGTTCTTCGCGTTCCTCGCCAAGCTCGCCGCCGATAACGGGGTGACCGGCCTCAGCATGGGCATGAGCGGCGATTACGAGACCGCCGTGATGCTCGGTGCGAGCCATGTGCGCGTGGGCACGGCGCTGTTCGGCGGGCGTGGGTGACAGGCACGCTCGTCCGGCTTGACGCCTACTTCACGGCGTGGCGCGAGCGCTTGTGCGAAGACAGCGCCGAGGTTCGTTTCACCGCGCAGGCGCTGGCTGCGCCGCCCGGCCTGCATTTCGCCTGCGCCGACAGTTTCGTGGTCTCGCTGGGTTACGTGCCGATCAGCGGGAACTGGGAATTGCTGGATGCAGAGGCGGGCGTGAGTGAACCGCGCTCGGCTCGCGGCGCGCTGGTCCAGGCCTTCGCCAAGAACATGGTGTTTTCCAGCGAGCCGTGGCTCGGCGAGGAGGCTGCGCTGGCGATGGCCGAAGACTTCCTCGCCTGTTTCAAGCCCGGCACACGGCAGATCGTCACCAACCGGATGTATTTCGGCTGGAACCCGATTACCACGGCGACAATCGAATGGGCCTTTGTCGCCTTCGACGACACCGCCATCGCGCTGCTGCTGGCAACTGCCGAGGACTGACGAAAAAAGGGCGCCCCGTTGCCGGAGCGCCCCTCTTTTTCTCAGGCTCGCGCCTCAATCAGAACTCGAACAGAGCTTCCACGCCCACGTTCCGGCCCTTCATCAGCGGCGAGAAGGTGCCTGCCGTCGCGCGCTGGCCGAAGGGCTGGCGCACGCCGCTCGAGAGCGGGCCGCCGAACGGGACCTGCGTGTCGCCGCCTTCCTGCACTTCGTCGAACAGGTTGCGCCCGTAGAGCGAGAGCGAGAGGCCCTCGACCGGCGTGTTCCAGGTGATGTTCGCTTCCAGCATCGAGAGGTCGTTGAGCCAGCCGGTGTTGTCGTCGGTGTAGGCGGCCTTGTCGCGGTACTGGTAGTTCACGCGGGTGACGAGGCTGCCGCTGCCGAGGTCGAGCTCGTGGATCAGGCCCGCGCCGACGGTGACCGGCACCACGCGCGGCAGGCTCAGCGCCAGATCGGCATCGCTGATGCGGCCATCGCCCGAGATGTCGAACAGCACCTTGTCGTAATTGGCGTCGATCACGCCGAAGTTGGCGGTGAAGACGAGGCCGTCCGACACCCGCATCCGCGCTTCCGCCTCGACGCCCTTCACGGTCGCGTCGGCGGTGTTGAGGATGTTCTGCACCACGCCTGCGCCCGGGTCGGAAAGGTTCACCTCGCGCTGCATGTTGCCGACCTTGGTGATGTAGGCCGCGACGTTGAGCGTGAAGGACTTGTCCGCCGTCTGGAACTTGCCGCCGATCTCGTAATTGTCGACCTTCTCCTCGTCGAACCCGAGCGAGTTGGTGGCGAGGAAGGCGCGGTCGAAGATCGCGACGTTGCTGATGCGGAAGTTGTAGCCGCCCGAACGGTAGCCGCGGCTCCAGTGGCCGTAGACCTGGCTGTCGCCGAAGTCATACTGGAGGCCAAGCTTGGGCGAGAGGTTCTTGAAGCGCACCTTGTCGCGGAAGCCGGCGGTCTCCACGCCGGGGCGATAGGGGCTGGTGCCGAACGGGCAGTTGCCAACGATCACTGAGCATTCCGGGCGGGCGGTGATGAAGGTCACTGCGGCGTCCTTGGTCTCCTGGTTCCAGCGCAGGCCCGCGATCACCGAAAGGTCGCCGACCAGCTTGTACTGGGCATTGGCGAACACGCCGATCACCTCGTGGTCCTGCTGCCCGCCGCCGTAGGACTGCGGCGGCTGGAGGTTCACCGGCAGGTCGCGGCGCAGCGCGCGCTGTTCGGTGTAGGCGAGGTCCTGCGTGAAGTAGAAACCGCCGAAGGTGAGGTCGAGGCCGCCGGTCGAGATCGCGTAGCGCAGCTCGTTCGAGAACTGCTCCTGCGCGGTGCCGGTGGTCGAGTGGAACAGGAACAGCGGCGTGCCATCGATGTCGCCATCGGTGAAGACGTCATACTTGCGCCAGCCGAAGACGTTGGTGAGGGTACCCGGGCCGATCGGCAGGGTGCCGGTCAGCGCGCCGGTCCAGATTGTGTTGTCGTAGCGGCCGCGGTTGTCGATCGCGAGATCAAAGCTGTTGCGGTCGAAGAAGCCGCGGTTCTGGGTCGCGGGGCCGTCGCCGTCGCTCTTGAAGTAGTCGAGCTTGCCCACGAGGGTGAGGTCGCCCAGCCGCGCTTCGAGCGCGCCGCGCAGGATCTTGGTTTCCGCTGCGCCTTGATTCGAACCATTGGCAAGGTTGCGGAAGTAGCCTTCGTCCTTGTTGTAGTACGCGCCGACCTTGAACAGCAGCGTGTCCTCGACAATCGGGCCGGAAATGACGCCGCTGACCGTGTAGTTGGCGCCGCCGCGGCCACTATCGACCGGGCCGTCGACAGCCGCGCGGAACTTGCCGCGGAAGTCCTCGGTGGGGTTGCCGGTATTGATCACCACCGCGCCGCCGGTGACGTTGCGGCCGAACAACACGCCCTGCGGCCCGCGCAGCACTTCGACGCTGGCGAGGTCGAAGAGGTCGAACACCACGCCGCCGTTGATGCCGAGGTACACGCCGTCGACGAACACGCCGACCGTCGGGTCGATCGAGGGGATCGAGGAGTTGATGCCGAGCCCGCGCACGGTGAAGTTGGCGGTGCCGCGGCTGGTGCCGACCTGGTCAAGGCTGACGTTGGGCGTCTGGAACGACAGGCCCGAGATGTCGCGGATCTTGAACGCTTCGAGCGTCTGTTCGTTAAACGCGGTGACGGCGAGCGGCACGTCCTGCACGTTTTCGGGATCGCGGGTCTTGGTGCCGGTCACGAGGATCTCGGTGATCGCGTCGATCGTGCTGGCGCGCTCGTCCGCCGGAGCGGCGGGCGCTTCCTGCGCATGGGCCACGGCGGGCAGGAGCGCGGCGGTGCCAAGCAGGCCTGCGCGCAGCACGAGCGCGAGGGTTCGGGTGTTGGTTGTCACAGGTGATCCCCTATCAAAAATGTGGAGCGGGCCTTTAGCCACGCTCCGGACGAATGCAACGGATTTGCGACAGACGTCAGGCGCGCTCGAGCTGCTCCTGACGCAGGTCGCTGGCCGCCGCGAGCAGCGCCGCCTCGATCTCGGCAAGCCGCTCGGGCGCCTTGATCTTGGCGAAGGTGAGGTCGGTCACATAGAAGGTATCCGCCGCCGCCTCGCCATACGCCGTGATGTGCGCCGAGTGGACGATCAGGCTCGCTTTGTAGAGCGCGTGCGCCAGCCGGTTGAGCAGCGCGGGACGGTCGCGGGCGGTCACTTCGATAACGGTGAAGTGGTTCGACGCGTCGTTGTCGAAGCTCACGCGCGGGGCGACATCGAAGGCTTTCGCGCGGGAGTGGGCCAGCGGCCGCGCGGCGAGCTTGGGCACCAGTTCGACCTTGGCGAGCAAGGCGTCGCGGATGCCCTTTTCGATCCGCGCCATCTGCGCCGCCTCGCGGAACGGCTGGGCGTTGTGATCCTGAACCAGGAAGTTGTCGACCGCGTAGCCGCTCCTCGCGGTGTGGATGCGCGCGTCGATGATGTTCGCGCCGGCGAGGTGGATGCCGCCCGCCATGCGGTAGAACAGGCCGGGGTGGTCGGCGGCGATGACGCTGACCCTCGTGGCGCCGCGTGTCTCGTCGACCTCGCACTGGATCGAGAGCTGATCCTCGGTCGCCACGGCGGCGTCGTATTGCACCAGATTGCTGGCGATGATGTCCTCGGGCTCGGCGATCCAGTAGGCATCCCCCAGCAGTGCGCCGACATTATCGACGAGGTGATCCGCCTCGGCCAAAAGCTGGCCGACCGCGTCCTTCTTGGCCATCACCCGCTGCTTGCGGCCCGTGCCCTTGTGGCCGAGCCGCAGCCGCTCCTGCGAGGCATCGTAAAGCTCGCCGAGAAGCTGGCCCTTCCAGCTGTTCCACGTCCCCGGCCCCACCGCGCGGATATCGACCGCGGTGAGGATCGCGAGGTTGCGCAGGCGTTCGAGGCTCTGCACCTCGACGACGAAATCCTCGATGGTTTTTGGGTCGGTGAGGTCGCGCTTCTGCGCGGTGCGGCTCATCAGGAGGTGTTGCAGCACCAGCCACGCTACGAGATCGGTCTCCTTCTCGTCGAGCCCGAAGCGCGGGCACAGCTTGTGCGCGACATCCGCGCCGAGCTCGGAGTGATCGCCCCCGCGCCCCTTGGCAATGTCATGAAGCAGCACCGCCACATAAAGCGCGCGGCGCGAGGCGAGCTTGGGAAACTCGCGAGTGCCGCGCGGATGGTCGGCGGCGAGCAGCCCGCGCTCGATCTGCGAGAGGAGTCCGATGGCGCGGATGGTGTGCTCGTCGACGGTGTAGTGGTGGTACATGTCGAACTGCATTTGCGCATTCACCCGCCCGAAGTCGGGCACGAAGCGGCCGAATACGCCTGCCTCGTTCATCCAGCGCAGCGCGGTTTCGGGGTCCTTGCGGCCCGCCAAGAGGTCGAGGAACAGTGCATTGGCGTGCTTGTCGCGGCGCACCTTGCTGTCGATCAGCTTTGCGTCGCGCCCGGCCTGACGCATCGTCTCGGGGTGGATCTCCAGCCCCTCTGCCTCGGCGAGCTGGAACACCTCGATCAGCCTGACCGGATCGGCGCGGAACCAGTCGTCGCCCGGCGCACGGATGCGGCCGGCATCGACGATATAGCCCTTGAACATACGCGGGCGCTGCGTCCATCCGGCGAAGAACCCGGTGCGCGGGCGCTTCTTGGCGAACTCCTCGTCGAGGTGCGACAGGAATACGCCGGTCAGGCTGCCGACGCGTTTCACCTGCAGAAAGTAGTATTGCATGAACCGCTCGACCGCGCTCTTGCCCGGGCGGTCGGCGAACAGCATCCGCTCGGCAACCTGCCGCTGGAGATCGAAGGTCAGGCGGTCCTCGGCGCGGTCGGTGATGAGGTGCATGTGGCAGCGCACCGCCAGCAGAAAGCCCTCGGCGCGGCGGAAGCTGCGGTATTCGGACGCGGTCAGCAGGCCGACATCGACCAGCTCCGCGCCGTTCTGGACCCGGTGGATATACTTGCCGATCCAGTAGAGCGTCTGGAGATCGCGCAGCGCCCCCTTGCCCTCCTTGATGTTCGGCTCGACCACATAGCGGCTGTCGCCCATGCGCTTGTGCCGCGCGTCGCGCTCGGCGAGCTTCTCGTTGAGGAACTGCCGTTCGCTGCCCTTGGCGACCTCGTTCCAGAACCGCGTGCGCAGCTCTTCGTAAAGCGCCTGCTCGCCCCACACGAGGCGGCTTTCGAGCAGTGCAGTGCGGATCGTCAGATCCTCCTTCGCCATACGGATCGTGTCGGAGACGGTGCGGCTGGAATGGCCGACCTTGAGGCCGAGATCCCAGAGCAGGTATAGCATCGTCTCGATGACCTGCTCGCACCACGGCGCGCGCTTGTTGGGGGTGATGAAGGCGACGTCGACGTCCGAATGCGGCGCCATTTCGGCACGGCCGTAGCCGCCCACCGCAAGGATCGCGAGCCGCTCAGCCTGCGTGCGGTTAGGGACAGGGTAGAGGTGCGTGGTGACGTGATCGTGGATCACCCGCAGCAGCTGGTCCATCAGGAAGCTGAAGCCCGCGGTGACCTCGTGGCCCGCCGAGGGCGTTTCCTCGAGCCGGCGCGCGAGTTCCTTGCGCCCCTCGTCGAAGGCCGTGCGCAGCGCGGCGACGATCGCGGGGCGTGCCGTGACCCCGCCCGCCTCGTGCAGCGCGGCGATCTCGTCGGCCAGCTGACGCCGGTCGATGATCGCGCGCTGTCCGGGGACGCGCCTCGGGCTCATAGTCGCCTCACGCGCGGATCACGCGGCGACGGCTTCGGCAAGGAAGCGGGCCTTGACGCTGCGCTTGTCGATCTTCTGCGTGCCGAGCCGCGGCAGGGCTTCCTCGACCAGCCAGATCTGGTGTTCGAGCGGCACCTTGAAGGGCGCGATCCGCTCCAGCAGGAAGGCGCGCAATTCGCCGGGGGTCACTGTCGGGTGGCCCTCCTTCATGCGGTAGACCGCCGCAGGCACCTCGCCGAACCGCTCGTCCGGCAGGCCGAACACCGAGCATTCGCCGACATCGTCATGCGCGTAGACCGCGTCCTCGACTTCGATGCAGGAGATGTTCTCGCCGCCGCGGATGATGATGTCCTTCTTGCGGTCGACGATGAACAGATAGTCGTCGGCGTCGAGATAGCCGAGATCGCCGGTGCGGAAGTAGCCGTTGTCGGTGAAGGCGGCATTGGTCGCTTCCTCGTTCTTCCAGTAGCCGCGGAAATTGGCGACCGTGCGGATGCACACTTCGCCGACGTCACCCTTGGGTAGTTCGTTGCCCATGTCGTCGAGAATGGCGAGATCGACCATCGGCTTTGACGGACGCCCCGTCGAGCCGGGCTTGGCGAGGTAGTTCTCGTTGAAGTTGCCGCAGCCCACTGCGTTGGTTTCGGTCAGGCCGTAGCCAAGCAGCGGGAAGCTTCCGGGGAAGGCTTCCTTGATGCGGGTGACGTGCTCGACGGGGCGAGGCGCGCCGCCCGCAGCAAAGCTCTTGCAGGCCGACAGGTCGTATTTCTCGCGGTCGGGGTGGTTGGCGATCTCGTAGCTCATCAGCGGCACGCCGACGAAGTAGGAGACGCGCTCTTCGGCCATCAGCCGGATTGCGAGCCCTGCGTCCCACTTGGGCATCAGCACCAGCTTGCGCGCGATGGCGAAGCTCTGGAGGAACAGCGGCACCTCGCCCGTCACGTGGAAGAGCGGAACAGCGACGAGCGCGCAGGGCTGATCGGTGAGCACCTCGCCCTGCGATTCGACGTGCACCTTGGCCATCGCCGACTGGGCGACATAGTTCATAACGCCGTTGACCACGCCGCGGTGATCCGACCACGCGCCCTTCGACTTGCCGGTCGAACCCGAGGTGTAGAGGATCGTCGCAAGGTCATCGGGGCCGAGCGTGCCGAGCAGCGCCATCGCCGCGCTGGTACCCTGCGGAACCGCCCAGGTGTTGGCGAGGCCTTCTGACGGCGCGTTTCCGTGGGTGAACAGGACGATCTTGGCGCCATGCGACTGGCCATCAAGTCGCGCGGCGCGGCCATCGTCGGCGAGCAGCAGCTTGGCCTCGGCCAGCTCGATCGAATAGGCGAGTTCGTCGCCCGAGGAGAAGCCGTTGAGCAGCGTCGCGCAGCCGCCCGCCATGATGATCCCCATATAGGCGATCATCCAGTTGGCCGAATTGCGCGCGGCAATCGCGATGCGGTCACCCCGCTCGACGCCGTGGATCTGCACCAGACCCTCGGCCACGTGGGTCGCAGCGGCATAGGCCTCGCCGAAGGTCAGCCGGATGTCGCCATCGACGAGGAAGGGCAGATCCTTGTTCTGGTTTGCGAAGTGCGCGAAATAATGCGCGAGTGTCGGCGGGGCGCCCGCGAACACCTGCAGCTCGATCCCGTCACGGGTGAATGGCACAGTGGCGAAGGGCTGATCCTGCGCGGTCAGCGCGCCCATGATCGCTTCGAGCGCATTGTCCAGCTGAGTGGGCATGCGGTGGTTTCCTCTCTCGTTGTTGCGGCGTCCGATGTCCGGACTGCCTGTCCCATTGCGCCCGCGGCTAGCCCGTGCCCCTTTCCCTGCCCCGGATGCTGTGCCAGAAGCGCCAGCGCGACCGGGGCCGAGAGGGCCCGCCGATACGGCATATCATTGCAATAAGAGGTTCGCCCCGTGCTGTCACTACTTGCCGCAAGCGCCGCCGCCGATCCGATCCAGTTCACCAGTCTGGGCCTCACCAAGGGCATCCAATTCGGCGAATACTTCACGCTGCGCTTCTACTCGCTGGCTTACCTGCTCGGCGTGATTTTCGCCTATTGGCACACCTCCAAGGCGCTGAAGGCACCCGGTGCTCCGATGGCGCAACGCCATGCCGACGACCTGTTCTTCTATTGCACGCTGGGCGTGATTCTCGGCGGGCGGCTCGGCTACGCGCTGTTCTACACCGGCGGCGAGACCGGCATCCCGAGCGCCTTCACCGATTTCTCGGGCGAGGGCTTCGTCTCGTGGAAGCTGCTGCGCCTGTGGGAAGGCGGCATGAGCTTCCACGGCGGGCTGCTGGGCGTCACCGCCGCGATGGCGTGGGTGTCGTGGCGCGACAAGCTGAACTTCATCCGCGTGGTCGACTACGTGTCGGTCGGCGTGCCGATGGGAATGCTGCTTGGTCGGCTGGCGAACTTCGTCAATGGCGAGCTGTGGGGCAAGGTCACCACTGTGCCGTGGGGCATAGTCTTCCCCGGCGCGGGCGACCTTCCGCGCCATCCGAGCCAGCTTTATCAGGCCGGGCTCGAAGGGCTGGCGATGCTGATCATCATGCTGCTGCTGTTCTGGAAGACCCGCGCGCGCTATCGCCCGGGCCTGCTCGCCGGGGTGTTCACGCTGGGCATGGGCATCGCGCGTTTCGTTAACGAATTTTTCCGCCAGCCGGATCAACAACTGGCTGACTTTGCGCTGCGGACCGGGCTATCGATGGGGCAATGGCTGACAATACCGCTTATCCTGACTGGATTGATTGTCGTGATCTACGCGCTGCGGAAGAAGCCGCTGGCGGCGGGGACGGCAGCGCCGGCCTGAAGGACGGTGGTCGCGTCTGGCGCAGCGCGCTGAGGCTCATCGACCCCGAGGACAAAACCGACACCAAGCCGCGCCCGGCTGCGAAGAGGTCCGCAGCCGCCGAGGCCGCCGCGCGTGCTGAGGCGGCGGCTCGCGCCCGGGCGGAAGCCGAAGAACGTGCCCGCGCCGAGGCGGCAGCCCGCAAGCAGGCCCGTCTCGAAGCTCTTGCCCGGGAGAAGGCCGAGGCAGAAGCGCGCGCCGCCGCAGAGCGGGAGGCCCGCGCGAAAGCCGCTGCGGAGACGCGTGCCCGCAAGCTCGCCGAAGCCGAGGCGCGCGCGCGGGCGGAGGCCGAAGCCAAAGCCCGCGCCGAAGCAGAAGCCCGCGCGAAAGCCGAGGCCGAAGCCCGCGCCGAGGAAGAAGCGCGGCTGAAAGCCGAGGCTGAAGCCAAGGCCAGAGCCGAGGCGGAGGCCAAAGCCAGGGCAGAGGCCGAAGCAAAGGCCAAGGCGGAGGCCGAGGCTCGCGCCAAGGCGGAAGCCGAAGCCAAGGCAAAAGCCGAAGCCGAAGAGAAGGCCCGCCTCGTCGCCGAAGCCAAAGCGCGCGCGAAAGCCGAGGCCAAGGCCAAAGCCGAAGCGGAGGCCAAAGCCCGCCGCGAGGCCGAGGAAGCGGCCCGCATAGCCGCCGAGGAAAAGGCCAAGCGCGAAGCTGAAGAGGCCGCCGCTGCCGAAGCCGCACGGCTCGCCGCCGAAGAGGAAGCGCGCATCGCTGCCGAGGAGAAGGCCAAGCGCGAAGCCGAAGAGGCTGCCGCTGCCGAAGCCGCACGGCTCGCCGCCGAGGAAGAAGCGCGCATCGCGGCCGAGGAACAGGCCAAGCGCGAGGCCGAGGAAGCCGCCGCCGCCGAGCAGGCCCGGCTCGAAGCCGAAGTGCTCGCCCGCGCTCAGGTCGATGTGCCCGCCGTGCTCAGGCGCCTGATCACCGAGACCGGCCCCGTCAGCCTTGCGCAATACATGGGCGAGAGCAACGCGCGCTACTACGCCAGCCGCGATCCGCTCGGCGAGCAGGGCGATTTCATCACCGCGCCCGAGATAACACAGGTGTTTGGCGAGCTGATCGGCGTGTGGTTCGCCGACCTTTGGTCGCAGATGACCCGCCGCAAATACATCCACTACGTCGAACTCGGCCCGGGGCGCGGGACCCTTGCCAAGGATGCGCTGCGGGCGGCGGCATCGCAGGGCCTGTCACCGCAGGTCCATTTCGTCGAAACCTCTGCCACGCTGCGCGCGATCCAGCGCGAGGCCTTCCCGGACTGCATCCACCATCACGACATCTCGACCCTGCCCGACGATGCGCCGCTGCTGATCATCGCCAACGAATTCTTCGATGCCTTGCCGGTGCAGCACCTCATCCGCTCGACCGATGGCTGGTACCCGCGGATGGTCGGGCTGGAGGACGATGCCTTCACTTTCGTGACGGGCAAGGAACGGATGGATCACCTGGTGCCGCCCAGCTGGGTCACGGCCTCGCAAGGCACGCTGGTCGAGACCAGCCCGGCGTCGGTCGCCTTGATGGCCGAAATCGCAAGGCGCCTGAAAGAGCAGGGCGGGGCTGCGCTGATCATCGACTATGGGCACGAGGAACTGCGCTCGGGCTCGACCTTGCAGGCGCTGAAATCGCACAAGAAGGTCGACGTCTTCGCGCATCCCGGCGACGCCGATCTCACCGCCCACGTTGATTTCGAGCTGCTGAAGCTGGTCGCCGAACAGAACGGCGCGGATGTGATGGGTTTGCAGTATCAGGGCGAATGGCTGATTCAGATGGGCATCGATACCCGGATGGAAGCGCTCATCCGCCGCGCGCCCTACGAGCGGCCGAAATTCCAGCGCCAGCGCGACCGGCTGGTCAAGGAAAGCGAGATGGGGATGTTGTTCAAGGTGCTCGGCCTGTGCGGGCGGCGGTGGCCGTTCGGGGCGGGCTTCGATTGAGTTTTGCAAACAAGGGTATTGTGATGACGGGGCATATGAAGCGCGCAGCGATGCTGCTGGCGGCGGCGATCGCGCTGTCGCCGCTCGCTGCGGCGGAGCCGATCGCCGGACGCTGGATCACCGCCGAGAAGAACGCGGTCGTTGCGATTGCACCTTGCGGCAAGGCGCTGTGCGGCACGATCGAGAAGTTTCTCGTCCGCCAGCCGCAGGGCAACGACCAGCGCGACGTCAACAACCCCGACGCCGCCAAGCGCACCCGCCGGGTGCTCGGCATGGCGATCCTGACGTCCTTCACTCAGGACAGCGACGTCTGGCGCGGGCAGATCTATGACCCCAAGAAGGGCAAGAGCTACCGCTCGGAAATTCGCCGCAAGAGCGCGAATGTGCTTGAGGTGAAAGGCTGCATCGGCCCGTTCTGCCAGACGCAAATCTGGAACAGGGCTCCTTAGCCTACTCCGCTAACCCGACCGCCTTCGCCAACCCCTGGGCCGCCTGCTTTGGCGTCTGCTTCTTCGCGTCCTCGCGGTCGACGGCGAGGTTGGCTTCGCGCATCGCCTCGACGTTGATCGCGCCGATCAAGGGCTGGAGCGCGGCGATCACGCCCTTGTCCTTGGCAATACGGGGTGAGAGCATCAGCATCGCGTCATAGCTCGGCAGCGCGCCTTCGGGGTCGGCGAGCACCACCAGCTTGTCCGCCGCGATCCGTCCGTCCGAGGTGTAGGCGCTGATCACGTCGGCCTCGCCGGACTGGAGCGCGTTGTACATGAAGGTCGGCGCGAAGTTGCGGCTCTTGCCGAAGCGCAGGCCATAGGCATCGCGCACCGCGATCCATTCGGGCCGCTCGAAGAATTCGGGATCGCCGCCGACGGTCAGCTCGGGGGCCTTGCCGGTGAGATCGGCGAGGCTGGTCACGCCGAGCGCTTTCGCGCGGTCGGCGCGCATGGCGAAGGCATAGGCGTTCTCGAACCCGAGCCGGCCGAGCACGTTGACGCCGTTCTGGCGCGCCTCCCAGTCGCGGATCGTGGTGTACATCGCCTCGCGCCCAGGATTGTCGGTGCGCTTGAGGAAATTGGTCCAGACCGTGCCGGTGTAATCGACCGCAATGTCTATGCTCGAACTCGCAACCGCCGAGTGCACCACCGCGCTCCCCAGCCCGTCGCGATATTCGACCTCGTAGCCCGCCGCCTCGAGCCGCGCGCCGATCAGCTGGGCGAGGATGTATTGCTCGGAGAAGGACTTCGACGCGATGATGATCCGGCGCTCATCGCTGCCCCCGCCCTGCGCCCAAAGCGCGGCGAGAATGCCGAGCGCGACCACGGCGATCCCGCCGAAGGTCATGGGCCGCGAGCGTTTGGCGAGACCGACCTCGATGATCCAGAGCAGGTTGTCGGCCGCCAGCGCAAGGCCTGCGCTGGCGAAACATCCGGCCAGCACCAGCGCCCAGTTCTGCGTTTGCAGCCCCGCGAAGATCGGATCGCCGAGGCTCGGCTGGCCGATGGTGGTGGCGAGCGTCGCCGCGCCGATCGTCCACACTGATGCCGTGCGGATACCGGCCATGATGAATGGCGCCGACAGTGGCGCCTGCACCAGCACCAGCTTCTGCCAGCGCGTCATGCCCACGCCGTCTGCCGCCTCGAGAACGCCGGGATCGAGATTGGCCTGCGCGGTGACGGCGTTCCTGAGGATCGGCAGCAGCGCATAGAGCGTCAGTGCCATCAGCGCAGGCAGGAAGCCGAGGGTTGGCAGCCCCTCGCCGAATACAGCGCGAAGGCTCAGCAGCAGCGGGAAGAACAGCGCCAGCAGCGCGAGCGCGGGGATGGTCTGGACGAGACTCGCAAGGCTCAGCGCGAGGCGCGAGACGATGGCCGAGCGGCCCGCCCACACCGCCATCGGCAGGGCGATCACCATGGCAAGGCCGATGGCGCTCGCCGACAGCACCACGTGCGCGGCCAGCTTGTCGCCGAGGCCGGGGAGGATGTCCCAGATATCGCCCATCAGCGCTGCGTTTCCAGCGCCGCGAGCCGCTCGGCCTGCTCGCGCGGCACGCTGGCGAGGCGCTGCGCCACCGCGCCGCCTGCGCCTGCCAGCAGCGCGCGCGGAGTCTCGTCCGCGACCAGCGCGCCCTTGTTCATCACCAGAACGCGGTCAGCCAGCAGCAGCGCCTCGGCCATGTCGTGAGTGACCATCACGGTGGTGAGGCCGAGGGTATCGTGCAACTCGCGCACCTTGCGGCCCAGTGCGTCGCGGGTGACAGGATCAAGCGCGCCGAAAGGCTCGTCCATGATCAGCAGCTCCGGCCCGCCTGCCAGCGCGCGTGCAACGCCGACCCGCTGGCGCTGACCGCCCGAAAGCGCATCGGGCATCCGCTTGGCGAAGGCGGGGTCGAGCTCGACCAGCGCGAGCAACTCCGCGATCCGCTCCGGCGGCAGCTTCTCGCCCGCCAAGCGCGGTCCGATGGCGATGTTCTCGGCGACCGAGAAATGCGGGAACAGCCCGATGCCCTGGAACACATAGCCGACCCGGCGGCGCAGGCGGGCGGGCTCCAATGTGCTCACGTCTTCGCCGCCGAACAGCACGCGGCCCTCGCTCGGGACAACCAGCGTGTTCACGGTCTTCAGCAGCGTCGACTTGCCCGAACCCGAAGCGCCCACCAGCGCGACGAAGCTGCCTTTCGCGATATCGCAGGTCACGCCGCCCACCGCCGTGACATCGCCGAAGCGGCAGATCACCCCGTCGAAGCGGAGCAGGGGCGAAGCAGTTTCCATTCGTGCAAAGGATTAGCGAGGTTCGTGTCCCTGCGCCAGCGTCCCCGATTGGCCTTTGCGTCGGCGCTTGCTATGCGGGGGCTCTGAACAATCATTACACCCGCAGGACATAAAATGCGCGCGACCCCCGAATTCGATTTCCACCTCGGCGAAGCAGCCGAGATGATTCGCGACAGCACCGCGCGTTTCGCCGACGAGCAGATCGCACCGCTCGCCGCGCGCACCGACCGCGAGGACCGTTTCCCGCGCGAGTTGTGGGAACCGATGGGTGCGCTAGGTCTGCACGGCATCACCGTTGAAGAGGAATGGGGCGGCCTCGGACTCGGCTATCTCGAACACGTGATCGCGGTCGAGGAAGTGTCGCGGGCCAGCGCCAGCGTCGGCCTCAGCTACGGCGCGCACTCCAACCTCTGCCTCAACCAGATCCGCCGCTGGGGGGATGACGAGCAGAAGGCGAAATATCTCCCCAAGCTGATCAGCGGCGAGCACGTCGGCAGCCTCGCCATGTCCGAAGCGGGCGCGGGGTCTGACGTGGTTTCGATGAAGTTGAAAGCCGATGCGGTTCAGGGCGGCTTCGTCCTCAACGGCACCAAGTTCTGGATCACCAACGCGCCCGAGGCCGACACGCTGGTGGTCTATGCCAAGACCGACGGCCATGCCGGATCGCGTGGCATCACCGCCTTCCTGATCGAGAAGGGCGACGAGGGCTTCGCCATCGGCCAGAAGATTTCGAAGGTCGGCATGAAGGGCTCGCCCACAGCCGAGCTGGTCTTCACCGATTGTTTCATCCCCGAAGAGCGCATCATGGGGCCGCTGAACGGCGGCGTCGGCGTGCTGATGAGCGGGCTGGATTACGAGCGCGTGGTGCTCGCCGGATTGCAGCTCGGCATCATGCAGGCGTGCCTCGACACGGTGATCCCGTACCTGCGCGAGAGGAAACAGTTCGGAAAGCCCATCGGCAGCTTCCAGCTGATGCAGGCCAAGGTCGCCGACATGTATGTCGCCCTGCAATCCGCCCGCGCCTACACCTATGCCGTCGCCAAGGCGTGTGACGCAGGCCAGACGACGCGCTTCGATGCGGCGGGGGTGATTTTGCTGGCGAGCGAGAACGCTTTCAAGGTCGCCGCCGAAAGCGTGCAGGCGCTGGGCGGCGCGGGCTACACCACCGATTGGCCGGTGGAGCGCTATATGCGCGACGCCAAGCTGCTCGACATCGGCGCAGGCACGAACGAAATCCGCCGGATGCTGATCGGGCGCGAACTGATCGGGGCGGCGGGGTGAGCGGCGACGACGACTACGTCTACGACGAGGCAAGCGGCGAGTGGATGGCCGCGTCCGAGCTTGCCGCCAAGCAGGCTGCGGATGACGTGGTCGAAGTACGCGACGCAGTCGGCAACATCCTCGCCGATGGCGATGCAGTGACGCTGATCAAGGATCTCGAGGTCAAGGGCGCAGGCCAGACGCTGAAGCAGGGCACGCTGATCAAGTCGATCCGCCTGACCGGCGATGCGCAGGAAATCGACTGCAAATATCCCGGCATCAAGGGTCTCGTACTGCGGGCCGAATTTGTGCGGAAGCGTTGAGGGGGCGGCGGGATGACGGACAAGCACGGCACGGATCACCCGCTCGAGCGGCTGGTGTTGTTCTCGGATGCGGTCTTTGCGATCGCCATCACGCTGCTGGTGATCGAGATCCATATTCCGCATCTTGAGGGCGGATCGGATGCGGAAGCCTGGCAGGAGCTGCTGCACCTCGCGCCGTCGTTCTTCGGCTTCATCCTCAGCTTCCTTGTGATCGGGCGGTTCTGGATCGGGCATCACAATGCCTTTTCGCTGATCGATCACTATGACGGGCGGCTGGCCTGGCCCAACATCCTGCTGCTGATGTGCATTGCGCTGATGCCGTTTGCGACCGCCTTCATGTCGGCCAACATCGGCCAGTTCGTGCCGACGCTGTTCTACAATCTGATGCTGCTGCTGACCGCGGTACTCAGCCGCTGGGTGATCGGCATTGCCACAGGGCCCGGCCTGATCAGTGCCGATGCGGACCAGAGCCTGGTGGCGGTGCTCCGCGCGCGCGGGCTTGGCGTTATCCTCGGAGCGCTTACCGCGGTTCTGGCGACCTTTGCTTCGGCGCAGTTCAGCCAGATCGCCCTGCTCTCGATTCCCCTATGGCATCGCCTGCTGATGATGCGCCGCGAGGCGCGCGCTTCGATCGCCTGAATGCAAGGACGCCCATGACCGCCCCCACCCTCACCACCAAGCTCGACCGCGAAAGCCCCGAGGCCAAGGCCCGCTTCGCGCACAACCACGCCCTCGCGCAGCAGCTCCGCGCTGCCGTCGCCGAGGCGGCGCTGGGCGGCACGGAGAAATCGCGCGAGCGGCATGTCTCGCGCGGGAAGCTTCTCCCCCGCGAGCGTGTGGAGCGGTTGCTCGATCCGGGCTCGCCCTTCCTTGAGGTGGGGCAACTCGCCGCCAACGGCATGTACGAGGGCGACGTCAACGGCGCCTCGCTGATCTGCGGGGTGGGGCGCGTCTCGGGGCGCCAGTGCATGATCGTGTGCAACGACGCGACCGTGAAGGGCGGCACCTATTATCCGATGACGGTCAAGAAGCACCTGCGCGCGCAGGAGATTGCGCAGGAGAACCGCCTGCCGTGCATCTATCTGGTGGACTCCGGCGGGGCGAACCTGCCGCATCAGGCGGAAGTCTTCCCGGACCGCGATCACTTCGGGCGAATCTTCTTCAATCAGGCGAACATGTCTGCGCTCGGCATCCCCCAAATCGCCTGCGTCATGGGGAGCTGCACTGCGGGCGGCGCTTACGTCCCCGCCATGTCCGACGAGACCGTGATCGTCCGCAATCAGGGCACGATCTTCCTCGCCGGCCCGCCGCTGGTGAAGGCCGCGACGGGCGAGGAGATCACCGCCGAGGATCTGGGCGGCGGCGACCTTCATGCGAAGAAATCGGGCGTGGTCGATCACCTGGCCGAGAATGACGAGCACGCGCTCACCATCGTGCGCGATATCGTCAGCCACTTGGGTGCGAACACCGGCGCGGCGGTGAACGTGACGCTGAAGGACCCGCGCCCGCCCAAGTACGACGCCGACGATCTTTACGCGCTCATTCCCGAGGACGTGCGTGCGCCCTACGACGTGAAGGAAGTGATCGCGCGGCTGGTCGACGGCTCCGAGTTCCACGAGTTCAAGGCGCACTACGGCTCCACGCTGGTCTGCGGTTTTGCCCATATCTGGGGGATGCCGGTGGCTATTCTGGCCAACAATGGCGTCCTGTTCAGCGAAAGCGCGCAGAAGGGCGCGCATTTCATCGAGCTCGCCTGCCAGCGCCGTATACCGCTGCTGTTCCTCCAGAACATCAGCGGCTTCATGGTCGGCGGGAAATACGAGGCGGAAGGCATCGCCAAGCACGGTGCAAAGCTCGTCACCGCCGTCGCCACCGCGACAGTGCCCAAGCTCACCGTAGTGATCGGCGGCAGCTTCGGCGCAGGGAATTACGGCATGTGCGGCCGCGCCTACTCGCCCCGCTTCCTGTTCACCTGGCCCAACGCTCGCATCTCGGTGATGGGCGGGGAGCAGGCCGCGAGCGTTCTCGCCACCGTCCACCGCGACGCCGAGAACTGGACGCCTGAACAGGCCGAGGCCTTCAAGGCCCCGATCCGCCAGAAGTACGAGGACGAGGGCAATCCCTACTACGCCACTGCCCGCCTGTGGGACGACGGAGTCGTGGACCCCGTGCAGACCCGCGATGTGCTGGGGCTTGCGCTAGCGGCGTGCCTCGAAGCACCCATCGCCGAGCGGCCTGCGTTCGGCGTGTTCCGGATGTGATGAAACCCTACCCGCCGCCCTTGCGTACCTAACGCAAGTTAGGCCACAAGGGCGGGGCCTTTGGGAGGGGCGCACATTTGCAGCATTCACCGATCACCGCCGCGCCGGAGCGCGCGCCCACGTTGCTTTCGCGCATCGTGCGCCGGATCATTCTTGCGGTCTGGTATGCGCAGGGCTGGAAGGTCCTCGATCCGCTGCCGCGCCATCTCAAGAAATATGTGCTGGCGGGCGCGCCTCACACCTCCAATTGGGACTTCGTGTTCTTCACCGGTGCGACCCACGAGGAGGGCATCCGCCCCAATTTCATGGGCAAGCACACGCTGTTCCAGTGGCCTATGCGCAACTTCATGCTCGACATGGGCGGCATCCCGGTTGATCGCCGCAGCCGCTTGAACGCTACCGAGCAGGTCGCCGCCGAATTCGAACAGCGCGATGAGCTTGCGCTGGTGATCGCCTGCGAAGGAACGCGCAAGACCGATGGCCGGTGGAAGTCCGGCTTCTACCACATCGCCCGCGCCGCCAATGTCCCGATCGTGCCCGCCTTTGCCGATCAGAACAGCAGGATCGTCAGCTTCGGCCCGCCGATGATGCCCACCGGAAATTACGGCGAGGACCTCCTGAAACTCGCCGAGTGGTTCCGCTCAAAGCTCCCCGATTACGAGCGTTTCAAGGTCATGGAACAGCAGGCGCGCGATATCATTTCCGGGAAGAACGATGCTTGAACTGCTTGCCATCAATGCCGCCATCCTGATCGTGCTGGTGCTGATCCAGTGGGCGATCAGCGTGAAGATCAACGACGTGTCCTTCATCGACGCCTTCTGGGGCGCGGGCATGGGCTTGCTGGCTATCGCAAGCTGGCTCCACGTCGGCGGCGGGCCGGGCGATCTGGCGACGCTGATCATGGTAATGACCGCGGCATGGGGTTTCCGGCTCGGCGGCTATCTGTTCCTCCGCTGGCGCAAGGAAGGCGAGGACCGGCGCTACAAGCGCATCCTCAAGGACGCGCGCGAGAAGGGTGAGTTCGCCAAGGCGGCGCTTACCCGTGTGTGGCTGATGCAGGCGGTGCTGCTGTTTATGGTCTCGAGCCCTGCGCAGGTCGGCATTCTGGCAAGCGGCAAACCAGCGCCGATCACCCCGCTTGCGTGGGGCGGCTTTGCGCTTTGGAGCGTCGGCGTTTTCTTTGAATGGGTGGGTGACTGGCAGCTTTCGCGCTTCAAGGCCGATCCCAGGAACAAGGGCTACGTGCTCGACACCGGACTGTGGCGCTACACCCGTCACCCCAACTATTTCGGCGATTTCTGCGCGTGGTGGGGCATCTGGCTCGCCTGCGCCGCTGCTGGCTGGGAATATGCCGCCGCCACGGTGATTGGCCCGATCTTCCTCAGCTTCACGCTCACCAAGTGGTCAGGCGTGCCGCTGCTCGAGAAGGGCCTCAACAAGACCAAGGGCAACAAATACGCTGTTTACGAGCGCCGCACCTCGGCCTTTTTCCCGATGCCGCCGCGCTACTGACGACGCAATTTCATGTCGTTCCCTGTGCTGCGTCGCACAAAAATCGACGAGCGGCACTTTAAGCCCGCGCTACCTTCGCCTATGTTGCATTTCGCACGAGGAGGCGCGAGCGACATGGCACTGACCCAGACGGCCCGGGAAGCCGAGCGCGAGCGGATTGCGCGCCATGTGCTTGACCTCGTGAAGGAGCGCGGATCGGAGATCGCGTGGACCGTGGCGATGGCCGAAAGCGGCCTGACCCGCGCGCGCTTCGAGGCGCTGTTTGCCGACTACGATGACCTGTTCGACGCTGTTGCGCAGTCGTGGCTCGCTCCGCACATGGCGGTGATGGAGGAGGTGCTCGCGAGCAACCTCCCGCCGCAGCGCAAGATGTACGAGTTCTTCCGCCGCCGCTTCGTGATCTCGCAGGAGCGGTTCCGCGCGGACCCCGAGCACTTCACGATCCTGTGCGAAATGGGTGCGGCCAATTTCGAGCGGGTGCGATCCTACGTCGATCTCGCCGACCACTACCTGTGCGAACTGATCGCCGAAGCGCAGGCCGAAGGCTTCTTCGCCGGGCTGGAGATCGACGAGGCGCTGTCGATGATCAATCAGATGGTCACGGTCTACACGATGCCTGACGCGCTGATTTACCTCGGCGACAAGCTCAATGAGAAGAAGCTGGCGCGGATTGTCGACACGATGTTTATCGGGTTGTCGGGTGAAGCCGGGGCGGATGCCTCGGGCGTCAACGCGCTGAAAGTAGCCTTCTGAGAGCTTAGTCCGCTTTCCACCAGCCGGTGGAGGGATCTCCCGCACCCCGCGCACCGCGGCGCTGCAATCCTTCGAAAAGCCCGCCTTCCAGAGCCATTGTCGATGGCGCGGTGCGGTTCCAGTCCATCACGTAGAGCCGCTCGGCGATCAGCCAGCGCCCATCCGTGTTCACCAGCCGGTCAAGATAGCGCCCGCCTACCACCAGCTCGATCTCGCCCTCGGGCGTGGAAATGATGTGGAGCGCGACACAGTTCGTCTCCGCCTTTGCCGTCTCGCCTCCCAACCGTATCACGGTGTTCGAGATATTGTGCTGGGTCAGCCACATCGCTCCGAGGCCAACCATCAGCCCGGGGATCACCTCGCCGATCGGCTTTGCCCCGTCGCCGTAATCGATCATCGCATCGGGCGTGAAGGCGGCCGCGAGTTGATCCGCGTCGCAGCGGTCGATCCCGCGGCAATAGAGCGCGAGGGTCTCGGCGATAGCGAGCCGGTGGGCGATTTCGGTCGTGTCCATCAGGCCAAACTACCGCGAGCGCGCCTCCGATTGGACTGCCGAAAGCGTCAGCGCTTCTTTGGCGGTTCGCGGCGGAACTGGAGAACGTTGGCTGGCAGCTTCCTGGGCGGCGGACGCAGGCGCTTTTCTGCGAGCGCATATTTGAGCGCCGCGCCCACCATCGCGCCGGACATCAGCAGGATCAGCCCCGCCCACAGCGAGTGCGGCAGACCCAGCGCTTGTTCGATCGCCCCGGTGTCGGAGAGCATCGCCTGCCCGCCGATCACCGCCTGCTCGCTGAACAGATAGTCGAAGTCGCGCAGCATGCTGAGTGCGCCGAGCATCCCGAGGAACTGGAGTGAGAAGCGCGCCCACGCGGGCGAGCCACGCCATGCCACCAGCGCGAGGATCGCCGCCACCAGTGGCAGAGCCCACCACCCCGTCGCCGAGCGGACCCATACAGCGACGCTGGCCAGGATCGCCACGGCGCACAGCCACAGCACCGGGCGCCACGCTCGGGGGTGGGCGCTGGCGACGATCAGCAAGGCGCCGACCGCGCTCGGCGCCAGCGGGCCACCCGCCGCGATCGCCGCATGGACGAATCGCGAGGCGCCATCGTCCACCGTGCTTTCTGCCACACCCGAGCCGTTGGCGAAGATCAGCAGCTGCTCGAAATGCTGGCCCGTCAGCAGCGCGGTAAGGCCGTGGCCCATCTCGTGGAACCACGTCGTCAGGATCACGAAGGGATAGATGAGGTATGCGCCGAAAGGCAGCGCCGGCAGCATCGTCACCACGAGACCCGCGACCACCAGCCTGCCGATCGCCTCGCCTTGCGAGCCGGGGGTGACGAGCGGCTGCACCGCCTCAGCTTGCGGCGGGAAGGTCGTCGGGGGCGTAGCCCGAGGCATCGACGTGGATGGTCTCGCGCTGCGCTTCCTGCGCCTCCTCGCGCTGTTCACGCAGGATCGACCAGCTGGCGAGGAACAACCCGGCCACCAGCGGCCCGATCACGATCCCCGAGAAGCCGACGAGGCCGATCCCGCCGAGCGTGGTGATGAGGATGATCCAGTCGGGGATGCCCGTGTCGCGACCCACCAGAATGGGGCGCAGGACGTTGTCTGCCGAGGAGATGATGAAGAACCCGGTCAGCAGCACGAAGATGCCCTGCCAGGTTGCGCCGGTCGCCAGCAGCCAAATGCCCGCCGGCAGCCACACCGCGCCCGCACCGATCACCGGCACCAGCGCGAAGATCGTCATCAGCACGCCGAACAGCAGCGACGAGGGCACGCCCGCGATCATCAGCGCGATCCACCCGAGGCCGCCTTGCACCAGCGCGACAATGCCGGTGCCCTTGATGGTCGCGCGCACGATGCCGAGGAAGCGTTCGGCGAGACGGTCGGCAATGCTGCGCTCGACCGGCACAGCGCACAGCACGGTACGCCCGATGCGCTCGCCGTCGCGGAGCAGGAAGAACAAGACATAGAGCGCGACGCTGAACGACAGGAAGAAACTGAGCGCCCCGCTGCCGATCGAAACCGCCTGCGACGCGATCAATCCAGCGCTTTCCGTGACGAGGTTCTGAATGCGGGTCTGGACCATCCCGATGTCCGCCCACCCGCTACGGTCTACCGCCTCGCGGGCGATCTTGGGCAGGTTGGTGTAGACCGAATCGAACTGCGCCGCGAGGTCGGGCGGCTGCTTCTGCAGCGTGTCGACCAGCACCAGCGCCTGATCCACCACCAGCGATCCGATCCAGGCGGCCGGGACCATCACCACGAAGAAGATGACCAGCAGCGACAGCAACGCCGCAGGATTACGCCGCCCGCGCACGCGCCGGAGCATGGTGCGATAGAGCGGCTGGAACATGATCGCCGCCAGCGCCGCCCACAACAGGGGCTGGGCGAAGGGGTAGATGATCACCGCCATCAACAGGCTCACGACCGCGAGCAAGAGCAGGAAGCTCGCCTGATGCAGGTCGTCGTTCGGGGTGGTGTGGCTTGCCATGCTTGTGTGCCTAGACGTCAAGGTTCGCCACGTTGAGCGCATTATCCTGGATGAACTCGCGGCGCGGCTCGACGATGTCGCCCATCAGGCGCGTGAAGATCTCGTCGGTGACGTCGGCATCCTCGACTTTCACCTGCAACAGCGCGCGGTTTTCCGGATCGAGCGTGGTCTCCCACAATTGCTCGGCATTCATTTCGCCCAGACCCTTGTAGCGGCTGATCGAGAGGCCCTTGCGGCCAGCTGCGAAGATCGCCTCGAGCAGCTGGCTGGGGCGGCTGATCCCGTCGTCCTGCGGGAGCGGCGGCGGCGCGGCGGGCTGTTCGGCCTCCCCGGCGAAAGGATCACCCTCGGCCGCTGCGACTTCGGGCTCGGGTTCTTCGACAGCATCACCGGCGCGCACGAGGCGCACGGGCGAGGCATAGGCATCGGCCTGCGCGGCGGCGAGGCCGTGGAGCTTGTGGGCCTCGGTGCTGGACAGGAAGCGGGCTTCGATCTCGTGCACGTCCTTAACCCCGCGCCACATGCGCTCGAACACCACGGTGCCGTCGTCGCGCTGATAGGCGCTCCAGCGGGCCTCGCGGTCGCCCGCGCCGAGCCGTCCGGCTGCGCGGCCAAGTGCGGCGGCGAGCGCATCGCCCGAAAGGCCCGGCTCGAGTGCGCCGACCAGCGCCATCTGTTCCACGATCCCGCTGTCATAGCGGCGCGGCACGAAGGCAAGGAGGTTCTTGAGGCGCAGCGCCCCGTCGACAAGTGACCGCAAATCGGCACCGCCGCGCGCGCCTTCGGTCGTCTCGATCACACGGCCCTGAAGCCCCGCATCCACCAGATAGCGGTCGAGTGCGGGCTGATCCTTCAGGTAAACCTCGCTGCGGCCCTTGGCGACCTTGAACAGCGGCGGCTGGGCGATGAACAGGTGCCCGGCGCGGATGATGTCGGGCATCTGGCGGTGGAAGAAAGTGAGCAACAGCGTGCGGATGTGTGCGCCGTCCACGTCGGCGTCGGTCATGATGACGATCTTGTGGTAGCGCAGCTTCTCGAGGTTGAACTCGTCGCGGATGCCGGTGCCCATCGCCTGAATGAGCGTGCCGACTTCCTTGGAGGAGATGATCCGGTCGAAGCGCGCACGCTCGACGTTAAGGATCTTGCCCTTCAGCGGCAGGATCGCCTGCGTCTTGCGGTCACGTCCCTGCTTGGCGGAGCCGCCTGCGGAGTCCCCTTCGACCAGGAACAGCTCGGACTTGGCCGGATCGCGTTCCTGACAGTCGGCGAGCTTGCCGGGCAGCGAGGCGACGCTCATCGCCCCCTTGCGGCTCATCTCGCGCGCGCGGCGGGCAGCTTCGCGCGCGGCCGCGGCGTCGATCACCTTCTGGATGATCGATTTCGCATCACCAGGGTTTTCCTCCAGCCATTCGGACATCTTGTCGCTCATGAGCGATTCCAATGGCGAGCGCACTTCGGAGGAGACCAGCTTGTCCTTGGTCTGGCTGGAGAACTTGGGGTCGGGCAGCTTCACCGAAACGATCGCGGTGAGACCTTCGCGCATGTCCTCGCCCGACAGACTGACCTTTTCCTTCTTCAGCATCCCCGAACGCTCGGCATAGTTGTTGAGCGTGCGGGTCAGCGCGGCGCGGAAAGCGGCGAGGTGCGTGCCCCCGTCGCGCTGCGGGATGTTGTTGGTGAAGGCGAGGACGTTCTCGTAATAGGAATCGTTCCATTCCAGCGCCACGTCGATCCCGATCCCGTCCTTCTCGGCTGACACCGAGATAGGCTCAGGGATCAACGGCTGCTTGTTGCGGTCGAGATATTTCACGAAAGCGGCGATCCCGCCCTCATAGTAGAGATCGTGCTCGAGCTGCTCCTCGTGGCGCTTGTCGCGCAGCTTGATGCGCACGCCCGAGTTGAGGAAGGCGAGCTCGCGGTAGCGATGCTCGAGCTTCTCGAAATCGAACTCGGTGACGTTCTTGAAAGTGTCGTGGCTCGCCTTGAAGGTGACGCGGGTGCCCTTCTTGAAGCCGTTGTCGTCGGCGTTACGGTCGCTCTTGGGCGCATCGCCCACGACCTTGAGCGGGCCGACGGCGTCGCCATGCTCGAAGCGCATCCAGTGTTCCTGGCCATCGCGCCAGATGGTGAGCTCCAGCCACTCGGACAGCGCGTTTACCACCGACACGCCGACCCCGTGGAGGCCGCCCGAAACCTTGTAGGCGTTGTCGTCCGAGGTGTTCTCGAACTTCCCGCCCGCGTGGAGCTGGGTCATGATGACCTCGGCTGCCGAGACGCCTTCCTCGGTATGCATTCCGGTCGGAATTCCGCGCCCATTATCCTCGACCGAAACCGAACCGTCGGGGTTCAATTCGATGAGAACGAGGTCGCAGTGCCCCGCTAGCGCCTCGTCGATGGCATTGTCCGAAACCTCGAACACCATGTGGTGCAGGCCCGAGCCGTCGTCGGTATCGCCGATATACATCCCCGGGCGCTTGCGGACCGCGTCGAGGCCCTTGAGAACCTTGATGGAATCCGCCCCGTACTCGCCCATCTGGCGAACTTTTTCGGGGAGACCTTCGGGGGCCGGATCAGAGGGTTGTGAAGTGGTGTCGTTCATGACGATCATATAGGCGCTCGGGCGCGGAAACCCAACTGCGGGAGGCCCCTTGGGCCTGCTTTTCCACGAGTGTTCAGGCTGTTTCGACGAGCGGGTCGAAAGGCCCCTCAGAAAGCCGGCCGGAAATGCACCTCGCCGCGCCAGATCGTCGCGTTGAATGCGCCCGCCATGCCGGCGCGCGTGGCCTCGTCAAACTGCGTGACGTGGCAGCCGATGGCCTTGGCAGCGGCGGCAAGATCCGCAGCTGTGTAGGCGATCCCCGCGGTGAGTAGCGCCGGATCGGTTGTCGCCCAATCGGCGAGCGGCGGGAGGGCGGCGGTGCTGCCGCTGGGCAGGCCGACGTAGAGGAGGCGCGGGCGATCGCTCGCTGGCTCACCCTGCGCGATCTGCGTGGCGATGGCGCTCACAAGCCTGTGGTCGGCATGGCCATAGCCCCCGTCCGGGCCCCAGGTGAGCACGAGGTCAGCCGCCGCGATGTGATCCGCGAAGGCCTTGGCGAGCGAGCCGTCGCGCACATGATCCGCCAGCTTGCCGTCACCGAAACCGAGGTGAACCACTTCGGCCGCGCCCAGCGCCTTGCCCGAGCATTCTGCCTCGGCACGGCGGGTGGCGGCGAGCGCCTCGCCCTTGGGCAGGCCCGAGAAGCCCGGGCCGGCATCGCCCGGCGTCGCGTAGACGAGCCGAACGTGGTTTCCTTGCCGCGCCAGCGCCGCAAGCGCCGCCGACATCGGCAGCTCGTCATCCGGGTGGGCGAGAACGGCCACCACCACCATCGGCTTGGCGGGATCACGCTCTTGTGCCCGGGCGGGCGCGAGCGACAGCGCGGCGAGCGCCATCAGGCTGGTTGTGCGGATCATGTTCCCTCTCCTCGCGGCCCTCTTGGCACTTGTGCGAGGCTCTCCGCAAATCCTTTGCGCGAAGGCACGCCCCGATTATGCATACCCGCCATGAACACCGAGACGATGACCGCCCGCCTTGCCGAACCCTTCGGCTCCTTCCCCGAAATCCTGATGGAGTGGTCGCGCATCAGAGGCGACGAGCTCGCCCTCGTCGACGAAAAGCGCGAGGTCTATTGGGCCGAACTGGTCGGGCTGGTCGAAAGGCTGGCGGCACGGCTGGCGGAGACGGGGCTCCAGCGCGGGCAATCCGTGGCGATTCTCGGCACCTCCACGGTCGAATATGCGCTGGTCTTCCTCGCTGCGGTGCGCGCAGGGGGTGTGGCGGCGCCGCTCACCACCAGCGCCTCGCCGGAGCAACTCGAGGGGATGTCCAAGGATTCGGGTGCGATCCACCTGTTCATCGACGCTGCCAAGGCGGCAGAGCTCGGGCAGGACTTCATGTCCGGCCTGATCCGCGTTCCGCTGGAGAGCATCGACCAGTGGATGGCCCCTCCGGGCGCCCGCGCACCCGACTTCGTGCCGGAGCCCAAGGACCCGTTCAACATCATCTATTCGAGCGGGACGACCGGCATACCCAAGGGCATTGTCCATTCGCACCAGATGCGCTGGCGGCAGTTCGCCTCGACGGCGCTGAGCTATCTCGGCGCTGGGCTGGAGGTGCGTTCGCTCGCCTCGACGCCGCTCTATTCGAACACCACGATGGTCGCCTTCCTGCCGGTGCTGCTCGCGGGCGGCTGCGTGCGGGTGATGGGCAAGTTCGACTGCGCAAAGTGGCTCCAGTACGCGCAAAGCGACCGCACGACGATCACAATGCTGGTTCCGGTCCAGTACCAGCGGCTGATGGATTTCGCGAGCTTCGACGACTTCGATCTGATGAGCCTTAAGCTCAAATATTGCACCTCCGCGCCCTTCTCCGCCGAACTGAAGCGCGAGGTTCTCAAGCGGATGCCGGGCGGGCTGATCGAGATCTATTCGATGACCGAGGGCGGGGTGGTGTGCCTGCTCGCGTGCCACGAATTTCCCGACAAGCTTCACACCGTGGGCCGTCCTGCACCGGGAAGCGAGTTGAAGGTGGTCGATGACGAGGACCGCGAAGTGCCACCGGGTACGCCGGGGAACATGATCGGGCGCAGCCTCACGATGATGAGCGGCTACAAGAACCGCCCCGACAAGACCGCCGAGGCACAGTGGATTGACCCGGCGACCGGCGAGGCGTGGATGCGAATGGGCGATATCGGGCGGGTGGATGCGGAAGGCTTCGTCGAGCTGGTCGGCCGCGCCAAGGATATGATCATCTCGGGCGGCTTCAACATCTATCCCAGCGACCTCGAAGCCGAGCTGATGAGGGAGCCCGGCGTGGCCGAAGCGGCAGTGGTCGGCCTGCCTTCCCGCAAGTGGGGCGAGAGCCCGGTTGGCTTCGTCGTGCTGCGGGATGCGAGCACCGATCCGGACGCGATCCTGGCGGCGGTCAATGCGCGGCTCGGCAAAACCCAGCGGCTTGCGGCGCTCCACACCATTGCCGAAATGCCGCGCAGCCACATCGGCAAATTGCTCAAGAGCGACCTGCGCGAGGAAGCCGCGCAGCGCGGCGGCGTGGAATAGCGCGGGGGCCACAAATGGCTCGGCCCGGCTCTCCTGTCAGAGAACCGGGCCGCGGCTGGCCTCACTAAGGCTTGCGCGTCAGACGATGAACGTCTGGAACGCGGCGCCGCTGAAAGCGACGGCAAGCACCAAGGCGAAAGCCTTTTCGGTGATCATAAGCATGGTTCGGGTTTCCCTGTTCTGTTGTGGTTGGGAGCCCGGGCAATCCGAGGGGAGAGGGGGGGGGAGAATCACCCGGGCAGGAGCATCATATACAAAGCCGCGCGCAATATTCAATCTCTCCATAGATTAAAAATAACGCATCACAGCAATCGATTTTGGCAATCACCGAGCGGCGATAGGATCGACAGGCAAGTGGGGGGAGCGGCTCGAGACGCGGCCACCGGTTCAGGGGGGGGGGAGATGGTGGCCGCGTCTCTTTCGCTGCATATCCGGCCGTGGGCCAGACTATGACGGGGTAGGAGGGCTCAGCAGGGGGGAGAGCTGGCCGCTCCTGCCGGGTCGGCAGCAGGCTGCAGGGCCGTATTCGGTCACCTGCGCCGGGCGATGGTCCTTTCGGAATAGCCGGAATAAAGAGAGGGGCCCAGCTGCCATCGCTCAACACGCCAAGTGGTGGCCGGCGCGCGGCAATTCAAATGATAAAACGCCAAGGTTAGTTGCAGTTCCCGCAACTAAATAACCTGCCCCCAAACGCAAAGCGGCCGCCGGATCGCTCCGGCGGCCGTTCTGTTTCAGAGGCTTGAGGCCGCTCAGTTGGCGGCGACGCTGCCGCCGCTGCGCGCGTTGAGCATGGCGACGCGTTCGACTTCGGCGAGGGCGGCGGTACGGGCTTCGACGACGCACTTGCTATCTACCGGGGTGCGGCCGTGTGCATAGCGCGCAGCGCCCTCGACAGCGCAGGCCTTGCGCAGGTGTGTGTCGATGCGTGCTTCGATCGCGGCGCGGCCTTCAGGCGTGGTCACGTCAACGTCGCCATAGGCGATCCGGACGGTCACGATTTCCTCGGCGGCAATGGCAGGGGTTGCAACGGCGGCAAGGGCGATGAGGGGGAGAATGAAACGCATGGTACTATGCTCCGGGATTGTGAGAGGGTGTCAGGAAGATCGATGCCGTTGATCGGCATTCGGTTGCTGATTGAAACTCTGGTGCAGTGCACAAGAGTATTGTGCAAATGCGAATACCGGGAAATTGGTTCCAAAGATTGCAATGACTTCCGAGCGAAATTCAGGGAACCTTCTGGAATCTTTGTATCATTTGTTTGCTGCATCGCAAAAGAGTGGGCAGCGGAGCCGCGATGCTGGACAGCGCACGGCGCGCTCCTTAATCGGCGGCCATGAGCGCGCACTCCTCCGGCGATTCCGCCACGTCCGATTGCATCCTGATCGTCGACTTCGGCTCTCAGGTGACCCAGCTGATCGCCCGCCGGGTGCGCGAAGCGGGCGTCTATTCCGAGATCGCGCCTTTCACCCAGGCAGAAGCGGCCTTCGCCCGGCTGAAGCCCAAGGGCATTATCCTTTCGGGCTCGCCCGCCAGCGTCCCCGAAGACGGCTCTCCGCGCGCCCCGCAGATGCTGTTCGAGGCCGGCGTGCCGATCCTTGGCATCTGTTACGGCCAGCAGGTGATGAGCCACCAGCTCGGCGGCGAGGTTCGTCCCGGACATGAAACAGGCGAAGGTGGCGAGTTCGGCCGTGCGTTCCTTACCGTCACCGCCGATTGTGCGCTGTTCGATGGCCTCTGGGCCGTCGGCGAGCGCCATCAGGTGTGGATGAGCCACGGCGACAAGGTCACCCGTTTCGCCCCCGGTTTCGAGATCGTCGCCACCTCCGACGGCGCGCCGTTTGCCGTGATCGCCGACGAGGCCCGCAAGTTCTACGGGACCCAGTTCCACCCCGAGGTGGTTCACACCCCCGATGGCGGCAAGCTGATCGCCAACTTTGTGCGCCATGTCTGCGGGCTGGCCGGCGACTGGACGATGGCCGAGTTCCGCCAGACCAAGATCGCCGAAATCCGCGCGCAGGTCGGTGACAAGCGGGTGATCTGCGGCCTGTCCGGCGGGGTCGATTCGGCGGTTGCTGCGGTGCTGATCCACGAGGCGATCGGCGACCAGCTGACCTGCGTCTTCGTCGACCACGGGCTGATGCGGCTGGGCGAGGCCGAGCAGGTCGTCACCCTGTTCCGCGACCACTACAACATCCCGCTGGT
>JANNZG010000032.1:0-136255 GCA_031410495.1 Porphyrobacter sp. | reverse complement strand
GCGCGAGCTTGAGCGCGTGGTGCAGCTGATCTTCGAGGAATTCGACGACGCTTTCGCCCTCGCCAAGCACGAGTGGAAGAAGGCCGGGCGCATTCTCAAGGTCATCCTCTACGGCAGCTATGCGCGCGGCACATGGGTCGACGAGCCGCACACCGCCAAGGGCTACCGCTCGGACTTCGATCTGCTCATCATCGTCAGCGACAAGCGGCTCACCGACCGGGTAAAGTACTGGTCGAAGCTCGATGAGCGGCTGATGCGCGAATACGGCCTCACCGGCACGCTGCGCACGCCGGTCAATTTCATCGTCCATACCCTGCAGGAGGTGAACGACGGGCTCGCTCACGGGCGCTACTTCTTCATGGACGTGAAGGCCGAAGGGATCGCGGTCTACCAGTCCGATGACACCGAGCTTCACACGCCTAAGCCCAAGACCCCGACGCAGGCACTCGCCATGGCGGAAAGCTATTTCGAGGAGTGGTTCCCGCTTGCTGCGAGCGCAAAGAAGGGGTTCCACTTCTTTCTTTCGCAGCAAGAGTGGCGCGATGCTGCGTTTATCCTGCACCAAGCCACTGAGCGGCTCTACCACTGCGTCTCGCTGGTAGCGACCTTTTACACGCCCCATGTTCATAATCTCGGCTTCTTGCGCACCCAGGCTGAGCGGATCGATCCGCGCCTCACTTACGTCTGGCCGCGCGAGCAAAAGAAGGATCGCGCGCGGTTCGAAAAGCTCAAGGACGCTTACGTCAAGGCCCGCTACTCGAAGCACTATCGCGTCACCAAGGAAGAGCTCGAATGGCTTGGTGCGCAGGTCGAGGAGCTTGGTCGTGTTGTGCACGAGGTCTGCTCGGAGCGGATCGAAAAGCTGAAAGCCGATGCGAAGGCGAGACCCGACAAGGCTCGGTAATCGCGTCGGCTCTTCACGTCTGCTTTCCCAGCTTTTTGGCCGAAAGCCGACATTCGGCTATCGACCCCGTTTCTGTCATTACTTGCAAGACGGGTTACGGCCTAGTCGTGGATGTTTCTCTCTGGCGTTGTTGAGCGTTTGTCATCACAATGTCGGCACAACCGAGGTGAAGGGATTGATGTGCTTCAACAGGTCATTCTTGCGATGCTCCCGTTTGGAGCCGCCCCAATATCTGAAGAGGCCGCTCCACAGTGCGGAGTAAGACGTGCGACTAGGTATGTGAGCCACTTCGCGGACCTTCCAGAACAGATTCAATAGGACATACTTAGCGACGGTGAAGTTGCTGATGTCGGTCAACCTTTTGAAGCATATGATCATATTACAGACCCTAATCGCCCTCGCCGTCGCATGGTTATGGCTGGACAAAGCGGGCTAAAATGGTTTGTTTGGATTGATCACGGCGGGTTTAGTCGTCACGATGATGTTTTCGGCTACTCTCAACTTTGGGAAAAAGAGGACACCTATCGCTGGTATAGATCGACGCAGATGCAAGGCGAGCCATGCATTGCGATCAACGCGTTTTTGGATGGCGTAAACACGCTCGAACTGATTGAGAACTAGCGGCAGCTAACCACCCACTTCCGGTCGTTCAGCGCACGATCTGCGCCACCTGATAGCGGACGTTGCGTATGAGACTTACGCTTGCCTCTGCTCGCCAAGCGCAGTGGCTATGGTGGCAGCGATCGATTCCTCCGCGCGCTGGCCCGTTGCTTCATCCTTGCTCGACAGGTCGCGCCGCATCCAGTCTGGCAGGCGGACAAGCGCGGCGAGAACGCGCTCTGACAGTTCATTGCTCATCCGCCGTCCAGTGGCAGTCCAGCAGATACTGAGCAACCTTCAAGCTAATGGGCGATGCCTTCGGGCGCCGAAGTGTAGCAGATCGGCTGCACGTCGACTGCATCGCCGTAAATATGCAGAAGCAGACGCAATACTGCGCGAGAGCGGAAAGAGTGCGCTTGGCTGCCGAGGTTGACGATCCAGGCTTAGGTGTCCGTGAGCGCCCGAGATGATGAGTAGGATAAGATGGCAAGATTAAAGCGCCGCCGTCGGTCGGGGTGCAGGTGGTTGGTTTAGCTACGCTTTATCCGACGCCTCACCTGTGCTGCCGCCGCCGCTCCTTTCAAGAAGTCTCATCAAATCAATGATCTTGGCGACGGCTGCCTGACGATCAAGATGATCGGCACGGTTCGTAACTCCGGATAAGCGCGTCCTGCGCTGCCTAGGCCCATCTTTCCCTGTCCGATCCGACACAGAATGCGTGCCTGCCTGAAGCGCGGCGAAGCTTCGGCCACGATAGCGCAGGAACGTCATGTCGACCTTTCCGGCCCGTTAGCCCGATAATGGCGGCGATGGCGGGCCGGTCCTTGTCCCCCTCCAAGCTCCGAGGGCTGGTCCGTCATCACCCGAAAGATGCAAAGGACCAGACCGATGGGTGCTTACCCGAACCGATCAGGCATACACGCGGACAAGCAGCAATCAGTTGCCCCTGGCGCGAGGAGTGGGACGCCGTCGCGGATGGGCGAGCAGGCCGGCACCGGAGCATCAAGACAGGACGCTCATGCGATCGAGCCAATCACAATGCGAGTGCCCGACGCCTGCCGCTACATTGGTGTCAGCCGCAGCACGCTCTATGTTCTCATTGCCGTAGGTGAGATCGAGATCGTCAAGCTGGGCTGCTCCACCCTGGTGCTGACCGAAAGTTTGAAGGCGCTTATCGCAAAGCGCCGCGGCCCGTGTGACATTTACTCTGATCAGAACGGCATGTGACCATGAATCCCGATCTCCTCCAGGCCATCATCCTGGCCGCGATCGTCAAAATACCCGATGCCAACAAGAAGCAGCTGACGTCATCAGTTCAGGCCAAGCGCGAAAAGGCAGAGGGTTTGCTCGCCGCAAGCATCATGATGGCGATCCTTCAGCGCAGATAATGCGTCGACCAGCGTTCGCTCTGCGCTCACTTGTCGGTCGGAGCTGACCGTCATTCGGTCGCACCAAGGTGGACCAGATGCCAATCGGTCGGAACGGCTATTTTTGGGACGTTTTTGCCATTCGCAAGCGGTCGGCTCTGCGGCAGGTTGGTTGCCAAAGCCGACATACAGCGAATACTCCGCTGGGCAGGAACCGCGCCCGCAACTGGGCCGTTGGCGGAACGTCTGGTTTTGGCGGGCGCGCTGCTAAAGCGGACGCGCCGCCCAACAATTCAAGCCTCGATCGCTTAGGCAAGCTCCAGCGCGTCCTCATTGCGAATTGGCCTTGGCTTACCGGTATTTCAACCGCCTTTTTGGGTTGATTGGGTCGCTAAATCATCGATGTTGGCTTAATGCGCTCCGATGCACCTGAGGCAGATATTACGTAGCATTATTGAGTGTTGGCATTCCTTTGATCTCGCGAGTGGCAGCAATGACTGACCGGCCCGTACCGTTGGAGCGCCGTTTCGAACCGGTATCGCAGGATATCGATGAAGTGCAACAGGCCGACTATCTGGAGATGCTGGGCTACGGCAAGCCGATAGGCTGGTCGCAAATCGACAAGCGCTACAGGACGGTTGTTCTTGCTGCGGGCGGAGCGGGAAAAACTTTCGAATTAGAAGCCCGCGCCAAGTATCTCGATGCGCAGGGCCACTATTCCTTTTTTATTCGTATAGAGGACATCGGCAGCGATTTTGAAACGGCCTTCGAAATCGGCGATGCCGCGGCGTTCGAGAAATGGCGCTCGTCTTCCGGCGAAGCCTGGTTCTTTCTCGACTCGGTCGATGAAGCCAAGCTCGGCCATCCGCGCGCGTTGGAAAAGGCGTTGCGAGCGTTCGGAGCGAAGATCGCGGACGCACAGGATCGAGCCCATATCTGCATTTCCAGCCGGCCTTATGCTTGGCAGCCGCGCACGGATTTGATCCTTGTTGATAAACTGCTCCCATATGTGGCTCAGAAAAAGGAACCGACAGGGCAGGATGTCGATACGAGCAAAGACACCGTGGCGGAAGACGCCGGTTTGAAGGTGTTCCAGCTCAAGCCGCTTAATATTGATCAGATTCGGTTCTTTGCAGAGTGCCGCTCGGCGCCTGATCTTGACGGTTTCGTAGTAGCCATTGAACGCGCAGATGTCATGGACCTTGCCGGGCGGCCGTTCGATCTGGAGGGCTTGATCGCGAAGTGGAAGGACGATCAAGCATTGGGCGGCAGGCTGGAGCTTTTTCGGCATAGTATCGCGGCCCGCTTGCGGGAAATCAGGCCGGCGCGAGAAGTGCAGCAGCCGCTCGATCTAGAACGCGCCCGCGAAGGAGCAAGATTGCTCGCGGCAGCCGTTCTACTGACCGGCGAGCCGGGCATCTATGTTCCCGATGAAAGTCACGAAAAACCCGGAATTGATGCTGCGGAGCTTTTGTCGGGCTGCGGGGATCAGAAGGAGATTCGCACGCTTCTGGAGCGACCGCTCTTCAATGACGTGCTTTATGGAATGGTGCGTTTTCGGCACCGTGACGTGCGCGAACTCCTGGCAGCCGAATGGTTCGATGATCTGCTCGAAAAGGGTCATCGCCGTGCCGTCGAGACGCTGATATTCCGCGAACAATATGGCGAGGGGATCATCACGCCGCGGATGCGCCCGATCCTGCCCTGGCTGATCCTGTTCGACGAAGAAATCCGCGCCAAGGTTCTCGCGCTTGAACCCGAAATTGCGATGGAGGGCGGGGATGCCGCCGGGCTGCCGATCGGTGAACGCCGGAAATTGCTCCACGATGTGACCGAGCGGCTGGTTAGCGGCGACGGCAGCCGGTCGGTTAGCGACAACAGCGCGATCGCCCGAATCGCACAGGAAGACCTGGCAGACGACGCCCTAAAACTGATCGAGAAATACGCGGACCATGACGACGCGATATTCTTTCTCGGTCGGCTCGTCTGGCAGGGAGACATGAAGGCCTGCGTGCCCGTATTACAGCGCATCGCTGCCAACGGCGTGCGCGGGAAATACGCCCGTCTCGCTGCGACCCGCGCGGTCATGACGTGCGGCGATGCCGAACAGAAACAGCGTCTGTGGGCGGCGCTGCACGATTCCGCGGACAAGCTGCCCCGCGAACTGCTTGCGGAAATCATCCAGAATGCCGCCGCTGATGCCGCGACGGTCGGATTGCTTCTTTCGGGTCTGCCGAAGCTCCCGCCCTACGAGCGCTTCGAAGCGTCCGGCCTTGCGCAGGCGATGCACGGACTGATCGACCGGATGGCGGTCAACAACGATGGCGTTGGCGGGCAGCCACTGTTGGACCTGATTGCCGGCCTCAATGATTTTCTCGAACGCGAGCCGCATATGGAACGCCGCGAGTGCCGCGTGTCGGAGGACCATGCCTGGCTGCTTGCTCATGCCAGCCACGCCGCCGAGAGGCTGGTCTCTGCGCAGGTCGACGGCACGCTGTTGAACGATGTCATCTCCGTTATGCTGATGATCCCTGCCGTGCGTTTCTGGCGATCGGGCGATATCGACGAATACCGAACCAAGTTGCATGAGCTGGTCCCGGCCTGGCCTGCGCTGAACGACAAATTGTTCTGGGCGAGCATCCATCAGGCGCGGGAGCGAATGGAGACGAAGGATGAGCGGCTGACTAACCATCATCAGGTCGCCTGGCTCGGGCATTGTTGGAAATTCGGACCTGAGCGCTTCGACGATGTGATTGGTTTCATCCGCGACAATGCAGGCGGACATACGGACGATCCGCAGGTGGCCCTGTCGCTTGCCTTCCAGATCTTCGTCGATGCCGACAGGCCGCAGCCATTGCTGAACGCGCTGTGGCAAAGCGTTACGGGCGATCGGGTGCTGGAAACCTATCTGGCGAACTGCTTGGATCCGCAGGAATCCGAGGAAATGCGCAAGATTCGCGAGGACTCGCTCTCGCGCAAGCAAAAGCGCGAGAAGGAAAAGGAGGAACAGCAGCGCAACAGGGCCAAATGGATAGCCCGGATAAAGGCTAACCCGGATGTCGTTCGCAATCCGCCGGGAATGGAACCGGGCCAGTTTAGCAACGACCAATACTGGCTGTTGCGGGAAATCGAGAAAGACGAGACGCGTGTCAACCGCGGCGAGGCAGGCGCGAACTGGCGCTCGCTGGTGCCCGAATTCGGCGAAGAGGTTGCCCGCGCGTTTCGGGATGCGGCCGTCGCCTTCTGGCCGACTTACAAACCCGGGCTGCGCTCCGAAGGGGCGGATACCAGCACGATCCCCTATGCGCTGATTTTCGCCATGACCGGCCTCTCGATCGAAGCGCAGGAGCGAGAGGAATTGCCGTCAGGCCTGAGTCCCGAAGAGGTCGATCAGGCGCTGAAATACCTGACGTCGGAGCTCAACGGGTTTCCCCCGTGGCTGGAGGATTTTTACAAGGTCTTCCCCGACCGGGTGCTGGCGGCAGTTCGCAAGGAACTTGATTGGGAGCTGGACAATAGCGGTCCCGACACCTCGCATCATTACATACTCCATGACCTGGCCTATTACGGGTCATGGCTGCACAGTGCCCTGGCACCAAGTCTATTCGAGCGCTTCATGTCGCGGGATTTTCCCAACGGCGATGTCCTGCGCCATGTCCTGAACATTCTGGCTGGCGGAAAAACCGAACCGGCAAAGCTGTTGCAGCTCGCCAAGCGGGGGATTGCGGCGAAGCCGCAGCCGGACCAGCTCGCGATCTGGTATGCGCTTTGGGTCGATTGCGAACCGGAAACCGGCATTACGGCTCTGGAACAATGGTTGGCAAGTCTGAGGGCGGACGAGGCCAAGGAGGCGGCACAGGGTTTCATCACGCGGCTGGTCAAAGCGCGCCGTATGCGCCGTGAAATCGATCTTTGCATCGGCAACTTCAAACAGCCGAAACATCTGAAATCGCTCTACGTCCTGATGCACGAATATATCCGCGCAAGCGAGGATATCCGCCGGGCAAACGGCGGGGTGTACTCGCCCGAACTGCGCGACGATGCCCAGAACGCCCGCAATATGCTGTTCAACCTCTTGGTCGAGATGCCCGGCAAGGAAAGCTATATCGCGATCCGCGAATTGATCACCGAGCATCCTGACGCGAGCTTTCGCGAGTGGATGGCGCATCAGGCACGTCGGCGCGCGGTTCTTGATGGCGATCTGCCGCATTGGACGGCCGAGCAGGTGCGCGAGTTCGGCCGGTCGCTGACGCTCGTTCCGACAACCAATCGCGAACTGTTCGAACAAGGCGTCTTGCAGATTCTGGAGCTCAAACACTGGTTGGAAGAGGGAAATGAGAGCCCTTATGCCGCGTGGCAGGCGGTCAAGGGCGAGACGAAAATTCGCGGCCTGCTGGCAGGGGAGCTCAACCGGCGCGGCACGAAGCTCTTCCGCTGCGCGCAGGAAAATGAATTTCCCAACCGGCAACGGCCCGACATCTGGCTCTTGAACAATGATGTGCCGGCCCCGGTGCCGATCGAGCTCAAGGTGCTGGATGAAGGCTGGAGCGGTCCGAAACTGTGCGAAAGACTGCGCAATCAGCTGGTGGGCGACTATCTGCGCGAGGACGGTGCCGAATGCGGTATCATGCTGCTGGTCTGGCAAGGCCGGGCATCGGCGAAGCGGTGGCGGATCAACGGCAAATCGGCTTCGCTCGATGAACTGGCAGATGCTCTGAAACGATATTGGTCCAGCATCGCGAATGATTATCCCGGCGTATCGGCGATCAAAGTCGTGGTTATCGACCTTACCCGGCGGGCTTCAAAGGCAGATACCTGATGGCGCAAGCCTCCGCAAAGCAGCGCAAGAAGCCGATTCGCGCCGGCGGGGCGGCTACTGCCGGCGGCATGAATTTTCAGGCTTCCGTGACAGCGATTGCCTGTTCCCATCTGTTGGCTGACAGACCGCTCAATTGGCTACCGGGCCTGGTCGCCGATACGCCCGATCGCATCGAGGCTGAAACTGGCGGTAGCGGCGATGACATAGGTATCGTTCTGCAGGGCGGCGACACTGTCGAAGTGCAGGTCAAGAAGGGTCTGAGCAAGGGCATCAAACTCTGGTCGACGCTGGAATCTCTGGCGAGGGGTATCGCCAGCGGCTCGTGCGACTATGGCGTGCTGGTGGTTTGTCCCAACAGCAGCGCGAATATTCGCGTAAAGCTTGCTCAGGACATCGAGCGTCTCGGCGATGGCAGATCCGACAGTCTCACGGATATTGGCGCGGAATGGCTCAGATATCTAAGCGATATGGGCCTCGATCCAGCCAAAATCTGCCGCCAACTGCGAGTCCAGACGGTTTCCGCTATCAAGGCCAATCAGGCCTCCATTCAAGCGGCCCAGGCGCTGCTTGAAGCCATTGTCGATAGCCAACGCGATGTCTCTCGTGTGTGGGACTTGCTGTTTAAAGATGCCTCCGAATTGATCGAAAGGCGGGGGCAGCGGGACACGGGGTCGCTTATCAAGTGCATTCGCGCGGCGAACGTACCGATGCGCGATGGCATCGACGGCAACCGCACTTTGATGTTGGGAAAGATTTCAGATTGGAATCACAAGTCTCACGCACACTTTTCGGTGCTGGGCCTCGACCACAAGTTCGATATCGACGAAGACTGGATAGAACTGACCGCAGTGGTTTCCGGCAGCAAAAGTCAAAAGCCGGTTGACGCTCCGGATTTCGCCAAGGCACTTGCGGATTATCACGACTGGAAGAGAGCCGGATCGGACAAGGAGCAAACCGGTCCGAAACAAAGGGTCCGCTCTGTCGATCCGGAGACCCTGGGGCGTTTCGTGAAGCGCGGGATTGTTCTGGCGGGTCCAGGCATTGGCAAGACCACCCTGCTGAACCGCATTGTCCGACGCTATAGCGAAGATTGTATTCCTGTCTTGCGGGTACGCTTGCGCAGCGTTGCCGCGAGCATGCGCGCCGGTAAGTCTTTCGAACAGGCGGTATTCGAGCTTGGCCTCGATGGGAGCGGGCTTTCTGTCGCCAATATCCGAGCCGCTAATTTCGGCAACTGGCTGTTGCTCGGTGATGGCCTTGATGAATGCGGTGACATGCAGGCGGACGTAGCGGCCGGAGTGGAACGCTTCAGCCTCGGATTTCCACACAGCCACATTATCGTGACTAGCCGCCCGATCGGTTACGAAGCAGGGCACTTCTCGGATTGGCGGCACTATGACCTGTTGCCGCTCGATCCGTCCTATGCTGCGGAAAATGTGCTGTCGCTGCTGCGGAGCCTAAGCGATGATGAACGGGTACTGGAAGACTACAAGAGGCGCTGCGACCGGGAACTGCGAAGAAGCAATACAGAAATCCGGGACATTGTAGGGCGGACACCCATGATGGTCGGGCTAGCCGCTTCGATACTGGCCGGTGGTCGATCGCTGGGAACATCACGACAGGACTTGTTCGAGCAGATTTTCGTCCTGATCGACGAGATGCCGAAACGCGCCCTGAGCAAGCCCGCTGGCCAAGCAATATTGTCGCGATTTCTGGATATCGCCGGCTGGCAAATCACCCGTGACCCGCTGCTCGACCGCAAAGACCTCGTGAAGGAATGCGCCACATCACTGGCAGCGCTTACCGGCGAAACGCCTCTCGTTGCGGCTGAGAAGGCTGAAAAGTATCTGCACTATTGGGAAGATGTCGGGCTGATCGAGACAATCGGGCTGGGCGTAAGCACAATCTGTTGCTTTACGCATAAGAGCATTGGGGAATACGCGGCCGCCCGTCACTTTTGCAACGAGGATATGGACGGGCTGCGTTCAGAGCTACCCAATGTGATCGATGATCCCAAGTGGGATGAGACGCTCCATTTTGCATCGAATCTTGGCATCGCAGATCGAATCGCCCGGGCGATCTTGGCAAGCTTCGAGTCTGTCCCCGGCGAACCGAGAAAAGCCTTGCATCTGGTGCGGTTGCTCTCCGATTCTCCGGCAAGGCTCGATCACGAGCTGTTATCCGATATTCTGAAGAGAATAGCCGGAGTGCTTCAAACCGGCTCCGGCGACTATGCCGAGATCGGTCTTCCGCTCGCCCGGGCCGCAGCCGCATATCCGGCGGAGATCGCTGCCATGGCGAAAGACTTCCTGGATAGCGAGCATGTTTGGGTGCGATTGACCGCTTGGAACTCCCTTTTGGCCGCCGGCTCTGAACATTTGAAACTCGATGACCTGACGCGCATGCTGCCGAAACTCGTAGAGGCCGGAGTTGGCGTCAAGAAGAGGCGTTTGGGTGGCGGTATCAGGGGTTTCCGTCCAAGTCCCGACCGCCGCCTCACCGAAGAACTCGCATTGTCCGGCTGCAGCTATATCGGTGATCACGGGGCGCCTGAAACGGTCGATGCCGTTGTGCCCGGGATTTTGCAGCACGAACAGCTGAGCTCGATCAGCTTTCTTGAAAAGGCGGAAAGGCTGATAAAGGACAAGCGCTGGAGTTTCTCTGCATATCGCCCGTCATCGGATATTTTGTCGAGCAAAGGGAACCTGTTCGACATTCCTGAAGGATACAGAAAAGCTCAATACATAGCCGAACTTTTTTGGCTCGATGCCCTCGGCGCAAGGGAGATCGTCGAGGGCGAGGATGTCAAGCCGGCTCCGCTTCTCACACTAAGCGCCTTTGCACAGGCTTCGCAGTATTGGGACCAACCAGCAAACTGTGTCTGGGCATGGACAGAGGACTTCGATCCCGGCCCGGCTCGAGCGACAATTCAGACCTTTGCGCGGGTTTGCGAGCTCGATGGTTCGGTTCTGCGGTCGGAGGCTATTGCGGCCAAGCAATATTTGCTCGCGGGACGCGGCAAGCCCGACGAATGGAGACATTCGCCGCTGCATCAACTCTCGCAAGTTGACTGTCCTGACATCGACTGGAGCCGAGTCGACGAGATTGAAATCGACACGGCCATGCTCGAACAGGCATTGTATCATCCGAGCCAATGGATCGTGTGGATGGCCGCCACCATCCTTGAATCCAAACTCGATGCAGACGCCCTTCAGGCTTGCGTCACACGTTTGTTGGCGGATGGTGCAGGATATGCCCTGTTGGCTGCAGGCGGCCTCGCCGAAGAACTGCCCGGGCGAAGCGGTGTCGACCTCGTTGTCGAAAGACTCAAGCAGGAATTCAAATGGGGTGAACGCCACCTCTTCGAAATGCTTGACCGATCGAACCACAAACCACTTTGTTCCGCCGAAGATATGCTTGCTATCCTGGAGAATGGCCTCTTCGCCCATGTGTGGACCGCACAGTCTGCTGCTAAGTTGCTGCTGAAAAGGGCCGAAGCAGGACAAAGGAAGTTATTGCCACTGATCGACGATGCCTTCGTTCATTGGCTGGAACATGAAGAACCGTATCCGACCGGTGGCGGCGTTATTCCTGACAGTCCGCGATCAGAACTGGCCAAAGCCCGATTGACGATCGAACGTCCAGATTATGAGCGGGCTAAATTGTACCTTTCCGACCGGCGGGGAGATGTATCCGAAGTCGGTAAGTCGGCATTGGTCGAGCTTTTCGAAGTACAGCATGATGCGTTTGGCCCATTTCTTGCCGACATCAAAGGCGGCAAACTTGGTACGTCCACCCTGTCCTTCGTCCTGAGCAATCTGGGCAGCCTGCCTGCCGACGACACAGACCGCGTCTTACCGCTACTCGATCACGAAGACGAAAATCTCCGCTTTGCGGCAATGGCGATACTAGATCGGAAATATCTCAATCCTGACCAAATAAGGATGCAACTGGAAGAATTGCTGGAGGATCCAGTTGAAGATATTCGAGAGCGTGCGAAGCGCGCTCTATCGCTTCTAACTGTATGAACGGCAGTTATTGGGATGAGTCAAATGCCATCTCGACGCCTGACATTGGGGCGCATAGCCGACTTTCCGCCTCGCCCATCGCGAACGACCGGTTCCGGCAAGTTAGGACGCTAAATACTGATGACCTGCGCGACCGGAGTTGGGTCGACAGTCGTCACGGCTCAGTGGCGAACCGAACGGCAGCTCTCCAGCACTCGAATCCTAGAAGCCGCCGTTCAGGAACCGACCCGTTAGCAGTCGCGATACGCGCCACAGCCGCATATGCCGGAGACTAGCGCGCCGTTAGTATTTCCACTCGACCTGCACCATCAGGCGCTGCGTATCGGCGCTGAAACCGTTCTCGCGATAGTCGGCATAACGAAGTGTCAGCATCAGTGGACCAAGTTTCCCGCTCGCGAGCAGGTCCAACTCGTCGCCGTAAGTGCGCACCGCGCGGTCGCTGGTAAAATGGTGCAGGGCCGCCTTCAGTCGCACATCACCGAGCGGCCCCCAATCGCCTGGCGTTAAGGTCACCATCCCATAGAAGTCGCGCACGCCGTCGGGCGGGGTCGGCAGGAAGCGGCCAGCAAGACCCAGAAATTTGACTCCAGAACTGAACGGAGTCTGGAATGAAGTCATCGCAACTCCCTCGTCCGCGCCAAGAACTTCAGCCCCGGCGCCCACACGCCAGTTGCGCTGCCGCGCCTCGGCCTCGACGGCGATAAAGTCTGCAGCATATTCGTTTGGATTGCGGCCCAAATCGGATTGGTGCGCAAAACTCGCCAGATAGGCCAAGCTCGTAACTTCGGAGACTTGCTCTGTGCCAGTCAGTCGCACCCCGAAAGTCTTACTCGATAGACGAGAAGATTGTGCCCCCGGCTCATCAAGGTCGACCAAATAGCCGAACGTCGTCAGTGTGCCGAGGAGCGTGCGCGCCGCGACATTAACGAGCAGCTTGTCGCCTTCGAAGGATTGAGGGCGCGCGCCGAAGCCGTCGCTGCCCCAAATCGTGCGGAAGGACCATGCGTAGCTGACGTCCACGCTGAGCTTTTCGATCCCTGTCCATTGCAGCCGCAGCGCATCGAAGTTCTGAGCATTCTGCCGGATCGGTGCAGTGCCGACGAACCGGTCGTCATCCAGGCTGATCTCCTGCCGGCCAACGGTCGTAGCAAGTTTCGGCGACTGGTAACGGAGGTAAGCCTGATAAAGCGCAGCGTTCTGCGGATCGGGAATGATGGGACGGTCGGTGAGCCCATTCAGCCCGTCGGCATAGTCATCGACGACAGCGAGATTTACCTGAGCGTCGACTCGGGCCGTCCATTGGCCCCGCGCCAGCTCGACACCCGGGCGTATACGCAAGGTTAGGGCTTCGGATGCCTCCGGTAAATTGCCGACGTCGAGCGTGTCGAGCTGTAGCCGCACATTGACGTGCGGCTTGATCGCAATCGTCTCGGCCATCGCAGAACCGCTGGCGGTTCCGAGCATCAGAACCGCTAGGTGGCGGGTGAATCGCCTCGCACCCGACTTGCTGCATATGGTCGCTATATCTTTCCGCACCCCGAATGCCCCCCGCTTCACCGTATCTGTTTGCTTAGTTGCTGCTTCCCCACATGCACGACGTTTATGGGATGGCGTCGAGATCGAAAGCCTTCAAGATCGCGCTATCCCGGCTTTATGCCTGCTTGCCTGTCCATCGATCTTTATCTTGCCCTCGCATTCCGGGCCATTAGACCGTGTGTCTGAAGGGGATCACCATGACACCGGCTGAATTAAGCACCGCGTTCTTCCTGCAGCTTTTTCTGATTGTCGCGGCGGCAAGAGTCGTCGGCTGGTTCGGCCAACGCTTTTTGGGACAGCCGCAGGTGGTTGGCGAGATGATCGCCGGGGTGCTGCTGGGCCCGTCGCTGTTCGGGCTGCTCTTGCCGGATTTGAGCAAGATGGTGTTCCCCGCCGAGTCCAAGCCCATCCTTTTCGTCGTCGCCCAACTCGGCGTGGGCCTCTACATGTTCATTGTCGGCCTTGGTTTTGATCGGCACCATTTCCGCAGCAATATTGGCAGCGCGGGGGCTGTATCGCTTTCGGGCATGGCAGCCCCGTTTATGATGGCCGTGCTACTGGCACCTTGGCTCATGGACTTGGAGCTGTTCGCGCCGCGTATCACCCAGGCCGAGGCAACTCTTTTTCTCGGCGCATGCATCGCAATCACTGCCTTCCCAATGCTAGCGCGCATCATCCACGAACGCGGCCTTTCCAAGTCTCCCTTAGGCACGCTCTCGCTATCTGCGGGCGCTATTGATGACGCCTGTGCCTGGGGCGTTCTCGCTATCGTCCTCGCGACCTTCGGTGCGGGCGCAGGGGTCGCGATCAAGGCCATCGGCGGCGCGCTCGCCTTTGCAAGTTTAGTCGTCTTTTTCGGCCCGCGGATCTTTGCGCGCTTCGACGTCCTGAGTGCGTCGCCACGTGGCTTGGACCACCAATTGCTCGCCATTGCCCTGATGGCATTTCTGCTCTCGGCCTTCGCAATGGACTGGGCAGGGATGCACGCGGTATTCGGGGGCTTTCTTCTCGGGACGGTCATGCCAAGGGGCCGTTTTGCCGACGGACTGCGAGCAAAACTGGAGCCAATGACGACCGTCCTGCTCCTTCCGGTGTTCTTCACCTATTCGGGGCTCAATACCAAGCTGGACGTGATCGCTGATCCCTCGCTGCTTGCCGTTGCCGCAGCCATCCTCGCGGCCTCGATTCTCGCCAAGTTCGGTGCGTGTTGGGCTGCAGCGCGCCTGACCGGCCAAGACAATCCCACTGCTCTTGGCATTGGCGCATTGATGAACGCGCGAGGCCTCATGGAGCTGATCATTATCAACATCGGGCTGCAGCAAGGCCTTATTGGGGTCGAGCTATTCTCAATTCTTGCACTGATGGCAGTTGTTACAACCTTCATGGCGTCGCCGCTGTTCGAAATGGTTTACGGGCGCAATGCACGGGCGCGAGGTGAACTGGGCGAACTTGCTAACGTCAACGACGGCTCAGCGAAAGATGAGCTAGGAACACCCGTCTTGAATGACGTGCGGTCGTGAACGCAGGCTTTGTGCCCAGTGGGTGCGGATTGCGGCGGCATCAGGAAACCTCCCACCTCCGAATATGATCCGCTGATCCGCGCGACCTTGAAAGCGGTATGGCGGTTCTTGGCGGAACCAGACATCCATTTTGGTGGATGCTAACGACCGACTGTGGGTCGACAGCTGTCGGCTTTGATTGTGCGGCTAGACGGTTGCCTTCACAGTCCAGTTTCCCGGAGCCTGCCGGCCATCACTGCAGGTGAAGGCAATCTCTGCGGTTGTGCTGGCTATCGAGACCTCAGAATGGAATGGTTACGGCGACCTACGATCGGCGAAAATCGTGACTCCGAATCATCCGAGATTTGACTTCGATTCCACGTCCAGTGAAGTCCAACTGCAGCCGATTGTTCCCGGGATATCGCTGGGGGCCAAATCCAGCCACTGCAAAAAGAAATCCTTTATTTCAGATACTTGAGCGCATGAAATTCTGTTCCCGCTACCCGCTCCAGCCCTCCCTTCCCATATCCCGACACACAGGCGCCACGGCAACCGGCGCACGGGCATCAGAGCGCGCGGCCAGACTAGCGCCCGCCCCTTTCGGCGATCAGCTTTTCGACCAGCTTTCGGGCGTAGGGGACCGCGTGCTGCGACAAGGTGTCGTAGAACAACGGGCCGTTGAGATATTCCAGCGCGTAAGCCTCGGGCGGGTTTTTCGCGTCGTGGAACTCCGTCCAGACGCAGGCGGTTATGCCAACGCGACTGCGCCGTTCGAGATCGGTCTTCGCGCAGTATTTGCGCAAGGCCGGCAGATCCTTCCACATCTCCAGCGCGCCGATCTCCGCGAGCCTGTCCGTTGCCTGCGTGCAGGCGAGATTGACCTCGTCATCCTCTTCGTAGGAGACGGGTTTCTGTTCGCAGAGGACTTCGTAGGCGCGCGCATCGCGCACCAGAAGATGTAGCACCACCCCGCCCATTGCCCTGCGATAACCAGCGCAGGCCATCTCCATTGCGGTCATGGTGGGAACCTTGGTCGGCCCAACCCAGCAGGCCTTTGCCACCATGTCGGTTTCCTGCTTCAGTATGCGGTCCGCTTCCGCCTGGTTGAGGTCGGATTGGCGGAAACCGCAGGCCTGCGCCAAGGCAGGGCGGCGAGCGGCCTCGGCAACACTGGCACATTCTGCATCAAGAGCGGCGGTGTTCCGGGATAGCTCGAAGGCCTCGTCCGATACGGCCTGCCGCGCCTGAGCGCGCCGTTCTCGCGCGGCACAGCGTTCGGCGGCATGGGGGCCGCGATATTCGGCAAATTCCGCCAGATTGCAGACCCGGCCGGCCATGTCGTTGCTCAGCAGGTCGATGGCCAAACGGTCATCGTCACGCGCGTTTAAAGCAAGACGGATGGGAACATCTGCCAGCTCCGGCGAGACTTCCTCGTCGCCTGCGAGAACAAGCGCGGCGACGTCTTCGAAACGGCCAAGCTCGCGGTAAGCATTGACGATCCGTTCGCTGGCCCAGATGTCTTCGTCCGTTTCGCCCGCGAATACCTCTGCAATCAACCCCGACCCATCGCGTCCCAGCCATTCCAGCGCGGTACGGCGTTGGACATCGTTCTCCGCGCCCCAGCCAGCGTGAAGCAGCAATTCCCACCGGGTCTTCGCCGAGAGGCCCAGCTGCGTTGCCAGCCAATAGGCACGCAGAGTTCGCGTCTGGCCTTTGAGCGCCTGCCACTCTGCGCTGGCGAGCAGACCGGGCAGGCGCTCGAGATCGGCGGGGCTATAAGTGTAATATTGCGGCGGCACCTGCCCGTCCGGCGTGGCGGCGTAATCGGGCAGGATCAGCAGGCCGTTGCCGGGGCATTCGGGGATCACCTGATCGATCCATTCGTCGCCGATATGGCTGCCGTCCGGGAAACTCTCCAAGGGAAAATGGGGGTGGGTCACCGCCTGTTTGAATGTCTCCCCGCCGAGCGGGCAGATGAACCGCAGTTTCTCGAACTCCCCGCGGGCTACCTGAACATCGCTGAGCGTTTTCGCCATAGCGCTGGAAGCTGGAAAGAGGAGGGCGGCCCCGAGCGCTAGCACTGTCAGAACAACACGCATGGTCCGACATAATCCAACCGGGAATTGCAGCCAAGCTCAGCCGTTGAAGGTGGTCTCTATGATCCGCGCCGCGAGGCCGGAGTCTTCGCCGCCGGGCACCCCGACAATCGCGCGAAGCGGCACTTCCAGGCGATATACCAGTTCGCCCTGACCAAGCCGGTGCTCCGCGGCCGCCCCCAGCGTGCTCGGCACGATGGTAGTGAGAAGCATCGTCCCGAACCCTTCGGGTGCCGCCACCTCGCCCTCTACCACGGGAAGGTGCGTCTCGTGCCAGAGGAAGGTGAAGGTCTCTTTGCTCACGGTCCACGCGACGCTCAGCCGCACCTCGTCCGACGCGCCCAGCCCGTATTTGAGCGTGTTGGTGCCCAGCTCGTGCAGCGCGAGGCAGATATGCTGGGCGGCGACCGGATTGACGAGAAGCGCAGGGCCCGAGACGCTGATACGCGGACCATAGGTGGCCTCGATCACCGCCATGCCCGCCTCGACCAACTCCCCGAGCGGAGCCGCCGTCTGATTGCCCTTGGCGATAGCCCGCGTCGCATCGGCCAGCGCCCGCAGGCGGCCGAGGAAAGGCGGGAGGAATGCACCGGCGTTGTCGGTCCCCTTGGCCGATTGCACGGCAAGGGTGTGCACCACCGATAGGAGGTTGTTGCTGCGATGCACCGCCTCGCGCGCCTGCACCGCGAGCGCGGTCGTCGCAACTTGAAGCTCTGCCGTCCGCTCGCGGACCTGCCGGTCGAGCGAGGCAAGCGTTGCCTGATGTGCGGCGACCTCTCCTTGCAGCTGACGGTTCGCAACCTCCAGCGCGGCCGGCGAGGGCAGGCGGATGATGTCGGGTATCAGGCGGAACAGCATCACCGCGGTCGCCGTGGACACCAGTCCGGTGGCGAGCTTCACCCATCCCACGAAGGGGTAGATCGGCACCCACAGGGTCACGATCATGAACAGGTGGGTGATACCGCACAGCAGGATGAAAGCGCCGAACAGGGCAACCAGCGGCGCTTGAGGCACCTCGGTGCGCTTGCGCAGGACCATGAAGATCGCGACCGGAATCGCGATGTAGGACAGGAAGATGAGCAGGTCCGATCCCGCCCACAACAGCACCAGCCAGGGTTTCCAAAGGAGGCACATGCCGTGCGGCATGTATTCTCCGTAAGCCACAACGTGTTCTTCCATGGTTGTCACTCCTTGGTTCCGGCCCTTGCCGGTCGGGGTGATTATCCGGGGCTGCGCGGCCCCAAATTTCCGCGCATCACGTGCGTATGTTCAAACCGTTCCTAGAGAGCCGCGCGGGTGACGCGATCGAAGCCCCTGCACAACCGATGCAGAACACATCCAGATCGTTACCCCGTTTCTTTTCTCGTCTCCGCTGGAACAATTCGGAAGGCGACGTAAACAGCAAAATTCTTGCCGAATAAAGGCTTTATACGGCCACAAATGACACACCAATCACATTGATGGAACTGTTGGCAACATAGATTAGAGAGTCCGACGCCGATCTATCAAATGAGTGTGGAGGCAAGACGGGGCCCTGAAGCACTCTCGAACCGGCACCGAATGCGCGTTCATTTGCGTCGGGTGAGAAATAGTCTTGATTGAAGAGTCTGCGCCCTCCGGGTCCGGTCCCAAGCCGTCTCCACCCGATGAGGGCAATCCGTCCTCTGTGGCTTCCGCGACGCAAACCCGACCTATGTACCGCGGAATCGCAGAGCAGAGCGGGCTCCTGCGCGACCGCTCCCCATGGTTCACCTATCCCGCCGCCATCGCGCTGACCGCTGCCATGGTCGGCATCCGCCGGTCGCTGGACGTTCTTGGCGATGGCATCGCGCCCTTTGCGCTGTTCTACCCGGTGGTGCTCGTCTGCACGCTGTTCGGCGGGGTCGGGCCGGGCCTCCTATCGCTCGTGCTCGGAGGTGCTGCAGCGATCTATCTCTGGCTCGAGCCGCAGGGCTTCCTTGCGATGTCCGGTTCGCAGGTGATCAGCACCGCCTTGTTCGTGATCAGCAACGTCGTGAACATCTTCGTCGCGGACCGCCTTCGCACCGCGCTGACCCAGCTGCGCGAAAGCGAAGCCCGGCTGAGCCTGTCGCAAGATGTCGGCAGGATCGGCATATGGGACCTCAATCTCAAGACCGGCGCACTGTGGTGGTCACCCTCGTTCCACGAGGTAACGGGCATGGGCCCTGAGCATGCACCGTCCGTCGCGGCCTTTATCGGGCGTATCGATGACCAGGACCGAAGCCGCGCGACCCACGCCTTCGAGCGGGCGCGGCAAGGTCTTGAGCGGCTTGATATCGAATTCCGCTTCAACCGCGACGATGGCTCGACAATCTGGCTGGCCGGTCGCGCCGAGCTGTTCCGCGATGCGCAAGGCAAGCCGACGCGCTTGCTCGGGATCAATTTCGACGCAACGCAGATCCGCACCGCCGAAAGCCAGCGTGACCAGGCCAACTCGTTGCTGCGGACCTTCTTCGAAAGCCTTCCGGGTGCGGCTTTCGCCAAGGATCTCGAAGGGCGCTACCTGCTCGGCAACCCGATCTTCGCCGCTGCGTTGGGACACACGGAGGAAACCTACCTCGGCAAGAACGATCTCGAACTGATCGCCGACAAGGAACAGGCGCTCACCATCATGGCCAATGACCAGGCGGTGATCGAGGGCGGCGCGGCGCGTCAGGTGGAAGAATCCCTGCTGCTCCCCGACGGGGAAATGTCTTACTGGCTGGCGGTGAAGGCCCCGTTCAGGAACGCGTCGGGCCAGCCGCAAGGGGTCATGGGCATTTCGCTCGACGTGACCGACAGGCGCAAGGCGGAAGAGCGCCTGCGGTTCCTCGCCGACGAGGTCGATCACCGCGCACGCAACCTGCTGGGCGTGGTGCTATCGCTGGTGCGGCTCACCAAGGTCGAGGATGTCGCCGCGTTCAAGGCAGCCGTGAGCGGACGGATCGAGGCGCTGGCCCGCGCGCACACGTTGCTCGCCGCCAACCGCTGGCAGGGCGTGAACATCGCCGCCCTGGTCCACGAGGAGCTTGAACCCTTCCGGCGGGTCGGAGCAGACCGGATTTGCCTTTCGGGCCCGTCGCTGATGCTGGAGCCGAACGCGTCGCAGGCTCTCGCAATGGCCGTGCACGAGCTTGCCATCAACGCGGCGATGTATGGCGCGCTTTCAGTCGAGGAAGGACGGCTCACGGTCGCCTGGGAGGTCGCCGAGCACGGGGCGGACAGCATCCTCGAACTCTATTGGTCTGAATCCGGCGGCCCCGAGGTCGCGCCGCCCAGCGAGTCCGGCTTCGGATCGACCGCAATCCGCGGTGCGATCGAACACCAGCTCGGCGGCGAATTCGATCTCGTCTGGGCCCCCACCGGCGTCACCTGCCGGATCGCCTTCCCGCTCGACCGGAACGCGGCCCCGACCCCGGCCCCGGTTCCGGTCGCCTCTCAGCCGATCGAATCGACACCAACCTCCGCTATCGCATCTGGCATCGATCTGTCCGGCAAGCAGGTGCTGGTGCTCGAGGACGAGGCGCTCATCGCGTTGACGCTGGCGGATATGCTGGGGGAGCTTGGGTGCTCGGTCCTCGGGCCCGCCAACACTGCGGCCGCTGCGCTGGAACGGCTCGAGCAGGCTACGCCCGACCTCGCCATTCTCGACGTGAACCTCGCCGGACTGAGCAGCGCGCCGGTTGCCAAGGCGCTGCGCTTGCTCGGCGTGCCCTTCGTCTATTGCACCGGTTATGCCGAACCGGCCCTGCAGATAGAACCGGAGCTGCTCGCGCCGATGCTCACCAAACCGATCGATACGCTTGAGCTGGCCGAGGCGCTGCGCAAGGCCATCGGCGATCAACCAATCCCCTGCGAGGCGTGACGCCTACTGGAGGGTGATGATTTCCTCGCCGCCATCGGTGCGACCGTAGAACTGCATCAGCTGCACCAGCAGTTCGCAACGATCGGTGAGCGTGTCCGCCTCGAGCAACGCCTGCTTGGACGCAGGGTCGAAGGGCGCGATCTGCGAGACACCGTTGATCAGCGAGCGGTCGTCGAGCCGCGACACCGAATCCCAGTCGACAGAATAGCCCTGCGCATCGGCAAAGAAGCGCGCCTCACGCTCGAACCCGCCGCGCTGGGCGTGGGTGAGGGTCTCGTCCTCGTCCTCGTCGTAGAGCTCCGCCTCGATCTGGCGGAAGGCGGTGCTGACGTCGAGTTCGCGCACCATCCGGAAGCGCGTCGTGCCTTCGAGCACGAGATTGTACCGCCCGTCGTCCATCGCCTGGACCTCGCCGATCTTCCCGACGCAGCCGACGCTGAAGAGCGGCGAGCCGTCCATCGGACGCTGCGGCTGGATCATCGCGATCTGGCGGTCGCGGATCAGCGCATCGCCGACCAGCGCGCGGTAACGCGGCTCGAAGATGTGGAGCGGCAACTGCATGCCGGGAAACAGCACCGCACCGGTCAGGGGGAAGATGGAGAGGCGGCGGGTCATGGTGCTTGCGGTCATCCAAACAATACGCGCGAAAGGCGGCGGCGGACGCCGACCACCCACTCATCCTCGAGCCCCGTGGCCTCGAATATCTTGAGCAGCTTGGCTCGGGCGGCGCCTTCGTTCCATTCGCGGTCGGCAGCGATCATCGCGAGCAGCGTGTCTGCTGCGGCGTCGCGCTGTCCCGCGGCGAAAGCGGCTTCGGCGTAGGCGAACGCAGCGTCCATGTCGGCGGGCGCGGCTTCCGCGGCTGTGCGCAAGGCAACGAGCTCGCTGTCATCGACGCGGGTGCCGGCGAGTTCGAGCGCAGAACGCGCGGGGGCGATAGCGGCGTCTGTGGCGAGGCGCGGATCGCTGTCGATCACTTGCATCACCTGCGCCGCCTGCTCGACCTCACCCATCTGCACCAGCGCACGCACGAGGCCCGCGTGGGCAGGGGCATTCTCAGGCGCGAATTCGGTGATCTGGGCAAAGATGCTTGCCGCGCGCTGCGGATCGGCGGCGGCGAGTGCCTCCTCGCCCAACTTCACGAACTGCGCGATTTCCTCGGGCGAAGGGCCTTGCGGCGTGGCAGGCTCGGCGCCGGCTACCCCGCCCTCGACCGGAAGCTGGGCAAGAAGCTGGTCGAGCGCGGCCTTCAGCTGCGATTCGGTGCGGGCGCTGGTGAGGTCCGCGACCGGCTGGCCCTGAAACATCGCATAGACCGTCGGGATCGAGCGCACCTGGAACTGCGCGGCGATGAAGTGCTCCTCGTCGACATTGAGCTTGGCCAGCACCACGCCCTTGTCGGCATATTCCGCCGCGACCTTCTCCAGCACCGGGGTGAGCGCCTTGCACGGCCCGCACCATTCGGCCCAGAAATCGAGGATGACGAGCTTGCCCTGCGAGGGCTCCACGACCGCGGTGCGGAAGCGGTCCACGGCCTTTTGTTCGTCGATGCTCAGTCCCATGCTGGCCAAGATATCTGCTCCTGCTGTGCTCGCGCGCTTTACGCGCCGGTCCGTCCCCAATGTGGGACGCGTTGCGCCGATGTGAAGCGCTGGTTTGTGCTGGCGGCTTGCCCCCGCGCGATCAAGCCCCAATCGTCGCAATTTTGCGCTTGCAGGCTTGGGGAGGCGCTGCTAATCGCGCCGCCTCTCCGGCAGATACCGCGACTTATCCGGTTTCTGCCAGCGCCAGTGAGCGGGCGTAGCTCAGGGGTAGAGCACAACCTTGCCAAGGTTGGGGTCGAGGGTTCGAATCCCTTCGCCCGCTCCATTTTCTTACCGGACAATCAGGTCATCAGCCCTCGCATAGCTTGCGAGGCAACGCTGGCGTGTCCGCGGATCGCCGCTCTGCTGATTGCGTGCGATGGCTCCGGATCGACCACTGCCGACGACCGGCCGGCTTCTTTCGGGCCAAGCTAGCTATACTATGGACAGTTCAAGTGGCTAAGTGAAAATACGTAATTTTTACTGTCAAGTCAGATCCTGATCCGCCTCGGATGTAATGTGGATCAGAGACAAAATCCCAATAAATTAACAGTTTATGACCTCCTGACTAGGGATGAGTCCGTTTCGCATCTTTACCGCTTGTGAGCAATATAGATGTTGTTTTAGGTGCACTTATTGGTTCGGACGAGGCTATTCTCGAATATCCGACATCAGGGGCGCACAAATGGTACGGTATCTGGAAGCACTGTCGCGTGTACGTCACATTTTTGTCTTGCTCGCTGCACTGGCGTTGCAATTCCTGGTGGCCCCGGCAGTTCAGGCGCAAGACCTGAGCATTGACGATGTGACGGTGACCGAGGGCGATAGCGGAACGACCAGCGCGACCTTCACGGTCAGTCTGTCGACACCCGCTCCCGCGGGCGGTGTCACGTTCGACATCGGCACTTCCAACGGCAGCGCGATCGCGGGCAGCGACTATGTTGCGCAGGCGCTGACGGGCGAGACGATCCCGCAGGGCAGCGACACCTACACCTTCACCGTGGCGGTCAATGGCGACACGACATTCGAACCCGACGAAAGCTTCTTCGTCAATGTGACCAATGTGTCAGGCGCGGCCGTTACCGATGGCCAAGGCGTTGGCACGATCACCAATGATGACGCAAACCTGCCGACCGCGAGCATTGCGGTCGCTCCCGCCTCGGTCCTCGAAGACAGCGGCACTGCGATGGTCTACACCGTGACCCTGTCGTCACCGCCCGCGCCCAGCTCCTTTGTGGTCGTCGATGTCGCCCAGAGCGGAACGGCTACCGCCGGCGCCGACTTCCTGGGCGGCACGTCGAACCTGTTCTTCAACGCTGGCGAAACGACCAAGACTTTCAACGTCACTCCTCTGGCGGATTCGGCCATCGAAGGTGACGAGACCGTGATCTTCACCGTTATCCCGGGGACGAATTACACAGTTGGCTCGCCCAGTAGCGCGACCGCCACGATCACCAATGATGATGTCGCGGTCTCCATTGCGACCGGCACGCTTCCGAACGGTGCAGTTGGCACGGCCTACAGCCAGACGGTCGCGGCATCGGGCGGCACTGCTCCGTACAGCTTCCAGGTGACGGCGGGCTCGCTGCCCAACGGGCTGACCCTTGCGACCTCTGGCGCGCTTTCGGGCACGCCGACGGCGGCGGGAACGTTCAACTTCACGGTCACGGTCACCGACAGCTCGGGCGCGCCCGGGTCGTCCACCGCCAGCCAGGCCTATACCATCACCATGGCGGCGCCGACGCTGACCATGACGCCGGGCGCAGGGACCCTGACGGCGGCCTATAACACCGCCTACAGCCAAGCCTTCACTGCGAGCGGCGGCACGGGCAGCTTCAGCTATGCCCTCAGCGGCACCCTGCCGACCGGCCTCACCTTCAGCGGCAACACCATCAGCGGCACCGCGACCGCGCCAGGGAGCTATCCGATCAGCATCACCGCGACCGACACCGTGGCAACGGGCGCCGGCGCACCCTTCTCGGTGACGCAGGCCTATACGCTCAACGTTCCGGCCCCGACGATCGCTGTCACCCCGGCGACCCTGCCGGGCGCGACGGTCGGCGCGGCCTTCTCGCAAACGCTCACCGCGAGCGGCGGAGCGGGCAGCTACACCTTTGCCATCACCGGCACTCTGCCGACCGGCATCACGCTGACCGGCAGCACGCTGTCGGGCACGCCGACACAGGCGGGCAGCTTTGCTGTCACCGTCACGGCGACCGACGCCAACGGCCAGACCGGCAGCCGCGCCTACACACTGAATGTTGCCGCACCGACGCTGGCGATCACGCCTGCTTCGGGGGCTCTGCCGATCACCTATGCCACGCCCTTCAGCCGCAGCTTTGCAGCATCGGGCGGGACCGGGCCGTACACCTACGCGCTCAGCGGCACCTTGCCCGCGGGCCTGACCTTCACCGCCGCGACCGCGACAGTGGCGGGCACGCCGACCGCTTCGGGCAACTTTGCCTTCACCATCACCGCGACCGATAGTGGGTCGAACGGCACGGGCGCACCCTTCAGCGTTGCCGGCAACTACACGCTGGCGATTGCGGCACCGACGATAACCGTCACCCCCAACGCCTTGCCGAACGCCACCGCGGGGAGCGCCTACTCGACGACTCTCGTCGGCGGCGGTGCGGTTGCGCCTTACACCTTCTCGCTGACCGGCGGCACGCTGCCGGCCGGGGTTACCCTGTCGTCCAGCGGCGTGCTCTCGGGTACGCCCACCGCTTCGGGTGTCTTCCCGATCACGGTGCAGGTGAGCGACACCAATGGCCAGCAGGCGACGGTCAACCTGTCGCTGACGGTCGCGGTGCCGACGCTGACGGTCACGCCGACGACCATCCCGGTCGCCAGCCTCGGCCTGCCCTACAGCCAGACCTTCACCACGACCGGTGGCGTTGCACCCTATAGCTACACGGTCACCTCGGGCGCCCTGCCCAGCGGCCTCACGCTCAACCCGGCCAACGGCGTGCTCAGCGGTACGCCGCAGGCCTCGGGGGCATTCGCCTTCGCCATCACTGTGACCGACAGCTCCGCAGGAACGGCAGCCACGGCCACCGTCAACTTCGCCCTGCAGGTCGCGGTCCGCCCCGATCCCGCGAGCGATGCCGAAGTGCGCGGGCTGGTGCAGGCTCAGGCTGAAGCCTCGCGGCGCTTTGCCACGGTGCAGATCAGCAACTTCCGCGAGCGTCTCGACCGGCTCCACAGCGCGCCTGTGTCGCTCGACAATAGCGGCAAGATCGGCTTCTCGAACGGCCTCCGCATGACGGGACCGGACATCTGCCGTGACACGCTGGTTCGGGCCACGGCACGCGAATGTGCAGCCCAGCGCGGCGCTCAGGGGGATGCACCGACCTTCGGCGGCCTTGCCTTGGCGTCGATGATGGACCCCGCCGCCGCCAATCCGGCAACCGGCGCGATGTTCACGCCCGCCAGCTATGCGGGGGGCAACGGCGCGCAAGCCAACCTCGGCTCGGTGTCCGTGGCGGGAGCGGCTTCGGCTGCTTCGGCTGCTCCGGCTGCTGCGGCGGCCACCACCGACGGAGCACCGCGCATCGCCATCTGGACGGCGGGTCAGTTCCGCTTCGGCGAACAGAGCGGCGCGGCTGGTAACACCTTGCTCGACTTCGAATCCGAAGGCGTCACGATTGGTGCCGATTACCGCTTCAGCCGCAACTTCGCCGCAGGGCTCGGGGTCGGCTATGGCCGTGACCGCGTCGATGTCGGCAGCAACGGGACGCGCAGCCGCGGCGAGGCTGTGACGATGGCCGCCTATGCCAGCTACCTGCCGGTGAAGAACGTCTTCATCGACGCGGTGGTCGGTTACCAGTGGTTCGACTTCGACCTGCGACGCTTCGTCACCTCGACGGGTGCGCTGGTCGGCTCGCAGCGTGACGGTAACCAGTGGTTCGGCTCGGTCAGCGTCGGTGCCGACTTCGCCGCCGGCGACTGGCAGCTCACACCCTACAGCCGGGTTGAAATGTCGCGCGCTACGCTCGACGCCTATCGCGAGAACAGCGGGTCGGTGTTCGATCTGGCCTTCCAGGACCAGACCTTCGACTCGACCAGCATCGGCCTGGGTGGCCGCGCCCGTTTGAGCCACAACCTTGGCTGGGCCCGCCTCTATCCCGAGTTCAGTGCCGAGTATCAGTGGCAGCTGGACAACAATGGTGATGTGCTGGTGGCCTATGCCGAGGGGGTGACCGGGCCGTTCTCGGCGATCCGTCTGTCGGCGCTCGACCGCGACCAGCTCATCCTGGCAAGCAAGCTCGATCTGGAACTCCTCAGCCACTGGATGTTCGGACTCGAATATACGGCCCGGATCGCTTCGGGCGCCGGTTCCGACAACGCCCTCAAGCTGACGGTCACCCGCTCGTTCTGACGGACTGTCGCCAGCTTGACTGAGCCTTGGTCCCCGCCCCGAATGTCCGGTTACGGCATTCGGGGCGGGGATTTCCTTTTGGGCGCTGAATAACCCGCAACCGATCGCGTCTGACAAGAACCGCCGCCCTAGCTGCGCGCCTTTCGTCGTATCCGGTCCGCCCCTCGCCGAGATTCCGCTTGCAATCGGAGCACCGGGCGCTAGGCGCGTGATACGTTATCACATAAAGGTTCCGGAACCCCATGACCCGCCGCACCCCCCGCCTCGCCTCCTCGCGCATGGCCCTCGCGGCCGTGCTCTGCGCCGCTGCTGTCGGCATGCCCGCGCAGGCTCAGGACCAGCAGCAGCCGCGCGCCGAGGACGACCTCCACAACAGCGACGACAAGCCGGCCGGCGAGATCATCGTCACCGCCAACGGCCTCAAGGAGCTCGATCTCCTCGCCGGCACCAGCGTGGTCGACATCAAGGAAGTGCAGCGCAACGCGGTCACCGGCCAGATCGGCGACCTCCTCACCAAGATCCCCGGCGTCTCGTCGAGCAGCTTCGCGCCCGGCGCCTCGCGCCCCGTGTTGCGCGGTCAGCAGGGCGAGCGCGTGCGCGTGCTGGTCGACGGGATCGGCACCTCGGACGTGTCCAACACCTCGGTCGACCACGCCACTACGATCGAACCGATCACCGTCGAGCGGATCGAGGTGCTGCGCGGCCCCGCGGTGCTGCTCTACGGCAGCCAGGCGATCGGCGGCGCGGTCAACGTGATCGACAAGCGCATCCCGACCCGCATGCCGGACGAGGCCTTCCACATCGACGCCCTCGGCAGTGTCGACAGCGCGACGAACCTGCGCAGCGGCGCGGCCTCGCTCGACGTGGGCCTGACCGGCAATCTCGTCGCCCATGTCGATGGCTCGTACCGCAAGTCGGGCGATGCCGAGATCGGCGGCTTCCAGGTCGCACCTGTGTTGCGCAACGAGCTGTTCGCCGAAGCGGCAGCGAAGCAAGCTGCGGGCCAGACTGCCGCAGCAGCCCAATTGCGCTCGGCGGCCGACCAGCGCGGCTTCATCCCCAACAGCGATACCGAAAGCTGGACGGTCAACGGCGGGCTCGGCGTGATCCTCGGCGAGAGCACGCTGGGCGCCTCGGTGGGCTGGTATGACACCAATTACGGGGTGATCGGGCGTCCCGGCCTGGACGCGGCGGACGTGCGCATCGGGCTCAAGCAGTTCCGCGCCGACTTCAAGGGCGATGTCCATCTCGGCGAAGGCGCATTCGAACGGCTGAAGCTGCGCGTCGGCTATTCGGACTACACCCACACCGAGTTCGAGGGCGGCGCGGTCGGCACGACCTTCGATTCGACCGGTCTCGAAGCCCGCGCCGAGCTGGTACAGAACACCGGCGGCACGCTGCGCGGATCGAGCGGGCTGCAATACCAGCACCGCGATTTCCTCGCCGTGGGCGACGAGGCCTACATTCCGCCCAACCTCACCGACCAGGTCGCGGTCTTCACGCTTCAGGAATACGGCACCGGCCCGTTCCAGATCGAAGCCGCCGCGCGCGGGGAGTTCACCAAGGTCAAGGCGAACACCATCGGCATCGAGCGCGACTACAACACGTTCTCGGGCGCGCTCGGCTTTGTCTACACGGGCGTCCCGGGCATCCGCATGGGCATCAACGCCTCGCGCGCCACACGCGCGCCGAGCGCGGAGGAGCTGTTCTCCAATGGCCCGCACGTCGCCACGCAGGCCTTCGAAGTGGGCAACCCGGACCTCGCCACCGAGAGCGCCTGGGGCCTAGAGGCCTATGCGCGCGGCGATGTCGGCGCGGGCACCTTCAACTTTGCCGCCTATCGCCAGTGGTTCGACAACTACATCTTCGTCGAGGACACGGGCCTCGTGGAAGACGACCTGCCGGTGTTTCAGTACCTCCAGCAAGGCGCCGACTTCTGGGGCATCGAGGCCGACGTCAGCTACCCGCTGGTGAAGGGCGAGGCCGTGACGCTGCTGACCGACCTCAACGCCTCCTATGTCGAGGCCAAGCTCGCCGACGGCACCGCCGTGCCGCGCATTCCGCCGCTGAGCCTGCTCGGCGCGCTCGAAGCACAGACCGAGGCCTTCGACGTGCGCGGCGAGGTGCAGTGGTTCGCCAAGCAGGACCGCATTGCCAGCTTCGAGACCGCAACCGACAGCGTGACGCAGGTCAACGCGCTGGTCGCGTGGCGTCCGCTCGCGGACAACCGCAATGTCACGGTGCAGATCGCGGCCGACAACATCTTCGACGTCAACGGCCGCCGCCACGCGAGCTTCACCAAGGACTTCGTCCCGCTGATCGGCCGCAATTTCCGCGCGAGCGTGCGCCTGAGCTTTTAAAACTCAGGCCCGCGTTCGGCGAGGGTCGCAAGTGGGGCAGTCGGGCCTGAAATCAGGCGACCCGGCTGCCCCATTTCGCGTCAGGCTTCGATCGTGCCTAAGCCTCAACCGTGAAGGTCAGCTCGGCGTGCTCTTCCAGCCGCTTGACCAGATCCTCGCCAAGGAAACTCCCCGGCGTGCCGATCCCGCCCGGCTTGGTGCAAGTGAGCAGCGCAATCCCCGTCTCCGACAGCATCCGGCAGGTCGAGCCGTAGCCCGGATCGAAGCGGCCCTTCACGCCGTATTGCAGGCGCCCGCCATCGGGCATGTCGGCAACGAAGACGATGTCGTAGGAGCCGCTCTCGCGCTCCTCCTTGGTCGGGCCCTCGCCGGGCTTGGGCGGCTTTGCGCCGAACGGGTTCTTCATGAACTCCAGCGCCGCATTGGCCGCCGCCTTGCCCGCTTCGCCGGGGCTGGTGAGCATCATCTCGTCATATTGGAAGTCCGCGCCATAGGGGTGGCCGAGCAGGAAGTTGGTGCGGTGCACGTTCTTGGTGTTGATCGGCGCCATGACGAAGGGCGCGGACCACTTGCCGAGGTCTTCCTCGTAGCCCGGGATCATGCCCGAGGGCTGGTCCGGCCCGTCGAAACCGGGGGTGAGCGCGAAGGGGTTGCGCAGCACGTTGATGATCGACACGCTCTTGGCCGCCGCCTTCATGGTTGCGCCGAGGCTTGCCGCGGTGCCGCCCGAGAAGGTGCCCTGCATCGACCGCACGCGCCCGCGGATGCGCGGCGCAGGCTTGCCGAACTTTGCGACGCAGGCCTTCTGCGTCATCATCACGCCGAGATCGAAGGGGATGGAATCGAAGCCCGACGAGAAGCAGATGCGCGCGCCGGAGGCTTCGGCGGCGGCCTGATGCTCGGCGATCTTCTCGGCCATCCACGCAGGCTCGCCGCACAGGTCGGCATAGTCGGTGCCGGTCTTCACGCAGGCGGCGACGAGGCCATCGCCATAAAGCTGGTACGGGCCGACCGTGGTCAGCACGACGCGGGTGCGGGCGCACATGGCTTCGAGATCGGCGGCATCATCGGCGTCGGCGACCACCAGCGGCGTGGTCGCGGGCGCACCGATCAGGTCGCGGACCTCTTCCAGCTTGGCAAGGCTGCGCCCGGCCATCGCCCACTTCGGCGCGTCTTCGCGGCCCGCATAGTGGTGGGCGAGATACTCCGCCACCAGCCGCCCGGTGTAGCCGGTGGCGCCGTAAATGATGATGTCGAATTCGGCAGATGCTTTAGCCACGGATAGGTCCCCTCAATTGGTGGAGAGGGCTATAGGCACAGGCCGCAGGTGCTGCAAATCAGGTTCTCGGCCCGTCGTTCAGACGGCCCGTCGCACAATTCAGTAATTGACCCAGTCCGGCATCGGCATCGCGCCGCCCGATGCGCTGAAGGCAACGTATTGGTCTTCGACGCGCGCACCATGATTGTACCGCCTCGGCAATCGGCCCTGAACGTGGAAACGCACCGGACCGTTGCGCGTCGCGGGGGCATCGATCTGCACGGCAAGGTCGACAGCCGCCAACTCGTCCCCTTTCCAGCAAGAACGGAAATGACGCAGGTTCCGCAGCGGATCCGATAATTCGAGGACGAGCGAATCCAGCTGAAAACCGCCATTGCCGTCCTGCACGAAGCCGAGATTGAGGTTGGCGCGATCCAGTGTGTTGAACATTTCCGCGGATTCGACGAGCGAGTTTGTCAGCTCATAAGGCGCGATACCGAAGCTCGCCGAGAGCAGTATGCCGGTCGGCGCCTTGTCTCGCTCGCGCCCCGTATTCGGATCGGGGTCGCGCCACATCGTCGCATAGAAATGCCGAGGCGACCGTATGCCGCTGACGAACTCGCCATAGGCATGGACCGCCAACTGCTCGCCCTGATGAAGATCGTCCGCCGGGACGGGCGGCCAGGAATGTAGCGGAGACGTGCTGCCCAGATCGTGAGTCAGCACCGCAATCGGATCGATGGGCACAATCTTTCGCAACTTGCGCCCTCCATCCGGCCAAGCCCGGACAATAGCATAGGCCCCTTGCAAAAGGATTGCGCCGTTCGGTGAGTGGCTAAAGCCGAGACCCTAGAGTCGCGGCAGCGTCACCCCGCGCTGGCCCATATATTTGCCGGCGCGGTCCTTGTAGCTGGTCTCGCAGCGTTCGTTGCCTTGCAGGAACAGGAACTGGCACGCGCCTTCGTTGGCGTAGATCTTGGCAGGCAGCGGCGTGGTGTTCGAGAACTCCAGCGTCACGTGTCCTTCCCAGCCCGGCTCCAGCGGGGTGACGTTCACGATGATCCCGCAGCGCGCATAGGTGCTCTTGCCGAGGCAGATCACCAGCACGTCCTCGGGCACGCGGAAGTACTCGACCGTGCGGGCCAGCGCGAAGCTGTTGGGCGGGATGATGCAGCAATCGGTCTCGCGATCAACGAAGCTGTCCGGATCGAACTGCTTGGGATCGACCACCGAGGAATTGACGTTGGTGAAGATCTTGAACTCGGGCGCGACCCGCGCGTCGTAGCCGTAGGACGAGAGACCGTAAGAGATCACCCCGTCACGCCGCTGCGCCTCGACGAAAGGCTCGATCATGCCATGTTCGAGCGCCTGGGTACGGATCCATTTATCGGAGAGAATCGCCATGCATGAGGGATTCCCGATGCGCGGGTGCAGGGCAAGGGCGCAGGCGATTCTATCCCCTCATTGGCACTTTAGGCGGATCACTTCCCACGCGAGGCGGGTCGGATTGCCGCCATTGCGGGCCACCTCGTCATCGATGCATTGCTGCTTGAACGAGCGGTTGTCGGGCGTGATGCCGCGCGCTGCACGGTCGAATTCGACCACGTCCTGAAGGTCCTGCGGCGAAAGGTCGCTGGTGTAGATGCGCCCCTGCAACAGCGCCTCGAGATTGGCGCGGGCGCGCGCGGCACGCTCGGTCGGCGCGCCGGGAAGACCGTAGGTGTCGCCCGGCCAGGGGGTGGGCGAAGGCGCAGGCGAAGAAGGGGCGGAGGGCGTCACGCTCATCGGCGGTTCGGCGTGGGTCGCAGCAGCGATCAGAAGGATCGGAAGCCAGACACCGGCAGCGGACTTGCTCATCATCGCTCTCCTCGCGTGCGCGGCATATTCACGCGAAGCAGATTACCCCACGGTGAACTCGGCCCACACCGGCAAGTGATCCGATGCCGTCGCCGCCAGCGCGCTCCGGTGCACGCCGCAGTCGGTCAACTTGAGCGCCTCGCAATGCATGATCCGATCGAGCCTCCCCACAGGCCGCCGGCTATGGAAGCTCGGGCCGGGATCGAGCACGGTGAAGTGCTTGCCGAATTCGCGGAAAGCACCGGCATTGGCGCGCCATTCGTTGAGGTCGCCCATCAGCACCGTCGGGCCAATGCCGCGGGCCGCATGGGCCAGCGCAGCGATGGCGCGGGCCTGGCGCACCCGCCACAGGCCGGAGAGGTCGAGGTGCATTCCGAACACGCTCACGCTCGCCCCGCCGACGCCCAAAGTCGCCCTCACCACCCCGCGCGGTTCGAGGCAGGGGATGTGGATGATGTCGTGGCTCTCCACCGTGATCCCGCGCCTCGCAAGGATCGCGTTGCCGTGCCAGCCCATCGAATCGTGCTGCACGTCGAGCGGGACGGGGACGTAGTCGGTGTGGCTCTCGATCAGGAAGCGCGGCAGCACGCTTGCCCGCGTGCCGAAGCGCAGGTCCGCTTCCTGCAAACACACGACATCGGCATCGACTTCGCCCAGCACCTTGAGGATGCGCGCCGGATCGCGCTTGCGGTCGGTGCCGACACCCTTGTGGATGTTGTAGCTGGCGACCTTGAAGCTGCGCGCCATCCCCTCGCCTAGCCCGCCGCGAGCAGGCTGGCGTTGCCGCCCGCTGCGGTGGTGTCGATGGTCGTCACCCGCTCGGTGGCGAAGCGGGCGAGGTAGTGCGGGCCGCCCGCTTTCGGCCCGGTGCCCGACAGGCCCTCGCCGCCGAAAGGCTGGCTCTCCACCACCGCGCCGATCTGGTTGCGGTTGACGTAGAAATTGCCGACCCGGGCGTGCGCCTGCACAAAGCGCCGCGTCTCGGCGATGCGGCTGTGGAGGCCCAGCGTGAGGCCGAAGCCGGTGGCGTTGATGTCCGCGACCACCTGAGCCAGCTCGCCCGCCTTGAAGCGCACCACGTGGAGGACGGGGCCGAAGTTCTCGTCCTTCAGCGCACGGATCGAGGGCACTTCGATGATCGCGGGCGCAACGAAGCAGCCGCCCACACATTGCGCCGGAAGCGGCAGGCGGGTGACGGCAAAGCCCTTGGCCGCGCAATCCTTGATATGCGCCTCGAGCCGCGCGCGCGCTGCCTCGTCGATCACCGGACCGACATCGGTGGCGAGATCAGCCGGATCGCCGACGGTGAGCGCCTCGAACCCGCCGCGGATCATCTCCAGCACGGGTCCAGCGATGTCCTCCTGCAGGTAAAGAACCCTGAGCGCCGAACAACGCTGCCCTGCGCTTTGGAAGGCGCTGCCCACCACGTCGCGCACCACCTGTTCGGGGAGCGCCGAGCTATCGACGATCATCGCGTTCTGCCCGCCGGTCTCGGCGATCAGCGTCGCGATCGGGCCGTCGCGGTTCGCCAGCGCGCGGTTGATGGCGCGGGCGGTGTTGGTCGATCCGGTGAAGGCCACGCCCGCAACACGCGGGTCGGCAGTCAGAGCCGAGCCGACCTCGGTGCCGCCGGGGACGAGCTGCAAGGCTTCGGGCGGGATGCCCGCCTGATGGCACAGCTTGATGGCGAGCGCGGCGATCAGCGGGGTCTGCGGCGCGGGCTTGGCCAGCACCGTGTTGCCCGCCGCCAGCGCGGCCGAGGCCATGCCGATGAAGATCGCCAGCGGGAAGTTCCACGGCGCGATGGTGACGAACACCCCTCGGCCGTGGAGCATCAGGCTGTTCTCCTCGCCCGTCGGACCGGGGAGGAAGGTGGGCGCAGCAAACTGCCGGCGCGCTTCGGCGGCGTAGTACCGCAGGAAGTCGACCGCCTCGCGCAGCTCCAGCACGCTATCGAGCAGCGTCTTGCCCGCCTCGCGCTGGCAGAGGCTGAGGAATTCGGGCGTGTGCGCCTCGAACAGATTGGCGGCTTCTTCGAGCAGCAGCGCGCGCGCCTCGCCGCCCAGCGCGTCCCAGCCAGGCTGGATCGCGGCGGCGCGGGTGAAGCCCTCGGTGATCTCTTCGGGCGTGGCTTCGCGCACGGTGCCGATCTGCTGTGTGCGATCCTGCGGCGAGGTGATGGTTGTGAACGAGCCTTCGCCGGACGGGAAAAGGCTGTGCTCCGCCGTCCATTGGCGGCTTTCGAGAGCCTTGAGCTCATCCAGCAACGGCCCCCGCACCAGCGGATCGCTGAGATCGACGCCCGCGCTGTTCTGGCGCTTGCCGAAGATGGCCGTGGGCAGCGGGATCGCCGGGTTGCGGCGCGGGGTCAGCGCGGCAAGCTCCGCCACCGGATCGCCGACCAGTTCCTCGGCGGGAATGTCGGCATCCCCCATGCGATTGACGAAACTGGTGTTGGCCCCGTTCTCGAGCAGGCGGCGCACCAGATAGGCGAGCAGCTCCTTGTGGCCCCCGACCGGCGCGTAGATGCGCACCGGCGTGCGCTGGTTGCCCTCGAGCGCGTGGAGCGCGTCGTAGACCTCCTCGCCCATGCCGTGGAGGCGCTGAAATTCAAACGCACGCCCCGCGCTCAGCTCCTTGATCGCGCCGATCGTGTAAGCGTTGTGCGTCGCAAAGGCCGGGCGGATTACATCGGCGTGCTCGAACAGCCGCGCGGCGCAAGCGAGGTAGCTCACGTCGGTCGCGACCTTGCGGGTGAACACGGGGTAGTCGGTGTAACCGCCGACCTGCGCCAGCTTCACTTCGCTGTCCCAATAGGCGCCCTTCACCAGCCGCACGAACAGCTTGCGCCCGTGCCGCCGCGCCACCTTGCCCGCCCAGTCACACACCGCGACGCCGCGCTTCTGGTAGGCCTGAATGGCAAGGCCGAAGCCCTCCCAGCGAGAGCCGTCGGGGCGGCGGAACAGGTCGTCGTCGGCCACCAGCGTCTCGATGATGTCGAGGCTCAGTTCCAGACGCTCCGCTTCTTCGGCGTCGATGGTGAAGTGGATGTCGGCATCGCGCGCCTTCACCGCCAGCGCACGGATCACCGGGACCATCGCCGCCTTGGCCTCGTCCGCGTGGAAGAAGGTGTACTTGGGATGCAGCGCCGAGAGCTTCACCGAAATCCCCGGAGAGCCTGCGACCCCCGCCCCGGACTCGTGCGCCAGCCGTGCGAGCGCGGCCTCGTACGAAAGCCGGTATTTCTCGGCATCGGCGAAGGTCATCGCCGCCTCGCCGAGCATATCGAAGGAGTGGGTGATCCCCCGCGCCCGCTCCGGCGCGGCGCGCTTCAGCGCCTCGTCGATGCTCCGGCCGAACACGAACTGGCCGCCCAAAATCTTCATCGCCTGACCGGTCGCGGTGCGGATCACCGGCTCGCCCAGCCGGTTCATCGCCCGCTTGAAGGCGCTGCCCAGACCCTTCTGGCGCGCATCTGGCGGATCGAGCACTTCGCCGGTCAGCATCAGCGAGAAGGTCGCCGCGTTGACGAAGGTCGAGGAGCTTTCGCCGAGGTGGTCACCCCAGTCGATGCTCCCGATCTTGTCCTTGATCAGCGCATCGGCGGTCGCCGCATCGGGCACGCGCAGCAGCGCCTCGGCAAGGCACATCAGCGCGATGCCTTCCTCGGTATCGAGGCCGTATTGCTGGAGGAACGCGTCGATCCCACTCGCCTTCTTGCCGCGCGCGCCTTCGATCAGGTCGATGGCGAGCCGCGCTGCGCCTTCGTGCACCTTGGCTGCCGGAGCGGCCTCGGCCAGCCGCTCGGCGACGCAGGCTTCCTCTTCCTGCCGATAGGCGCGGCGCAGGTCGGTGCGGTCGATCGGCGGGGGCGAGGAGTAATCGGCCATCTGGTTTCACCTGAAACGATTCGAGGGGCAAGCTGGCCCTCTGAACGCGGCAAGGCTGCGCTTCAAGCGCGCTCTTTGCAACGCCTCTGCTTGATCGCTTGGGCGGCTCCGGTTAGCCTCGAAAACGCGACCAACAGGGGCCTCACACGATCATGCGGATGTTCTGCTTCCACTGCCGCGACGGAGAGGATGGCGGACGGCTGCGCGCGATACACCGGCCCGCGCATCTCGACTTCATCCACGCCAATGCCGAGCATTTCGTGATCGTCGGCCCGTTGAAGCGCGCCGACGGGCTGATCATCGGATCATTGCTGATCGTGAAGGCGCAAGACGAAGCCGCCGCGCGCGCGATCCTGGCAGGCGATCCCTACCTCACCGGCGGGGTGTGGCAGCTGATCCGCGTCGACGAGTTCACGCCCTTGCTAGGCGACTGGGCCTAGGCGTCACGCCAGCGCGTCTTCCGGGTTCTCGCCCGCGTGCTTCTTGTTCCAGCGCACTGACGACCAGAACGCCAGCCCGATCAGCACCGCGCCGATCAGCCCGGTGATCACCTCGGAAATGTGCGCGAAGGTGTTGAGGTACATGATCACCGCCAGCGCGATGATCGCATAGAAAGCGCCGTGCTCAAGATAGCGGTACTCGCTCATCGTGCCCTTGTGGACGAGGAAGATCGTCATCGAGCGCACGAACATCGCCCCGATGCCGAGGCCGATTGCGATGACGATGAGGTTGTTGGTCAGCGCGAAGGCCCCGATCACCCCGTCGAAGCTGAAGCTCGCATCGAGCACTTCGAGATAGAGGAACGCGCCGAAGCCTGCCTTGGCGACATCACCGGCGGACGGCGTGGGCGGCTCGAGCAGGTGGTTGACGATCTCGACCGCGAGATAGGTCAGCAGGCCCGCGATCGCCGCGATCAGGAAGGTGTGCGCGTCAGCGGGTGCGAGCACGCTCGACACGGCCCAGGTGGCCGCCAGAACCACGCCGATGGTGATCGCCTCGATATTGGCGACCTTGGCGAGCGGCTTTTCGATCAGCTCGATCCAGTTCACTTCCTTGTCGGCATCGAAGAAGTACTTGAGGCCGACCATCCCGAGAAACGCGCCGCCAAAGCCCATCAGGCCGATGTGGGCGCTGCTGACGATCGCCTGATACTTGGCCGGTTCGTTGAGCGCGAGATTGAGCGCCTCGACCGGGCCGAGGGACGCGGCGACCATCACGATCAGTAGCGGGAAGACGATCCGCATCCCGAACACCGCGATGGCGATGCCCCAGGTGAGGAAGCGCTGCTGCCAGAGCGGGTCCATGTCCTTGAGGATCGAGGCGTTGACCGCCGCATTGTCGAAGGACAGCGACACTTCGAGCACCGCGAGCACGGCGCAGATCCACACGATCGACAGCACGCCGTTCATGGTGCCGGTCAGCTCCCAGCCGTACCAGCCGCCCACGGCGAGGCCGACGAGCGTGAAGAGCAGCGAACCGCCGAAATGCTTGAACATCGATTTCCCTATCTGTCTGTCCCGGCAGCCTTACTGCGAGGCCGCCCGGCAATCTAGTGCTTGGCTAGATGCCGAAGCTGCCCTTGAGCCCGTCGATCACATATTGCGCCGCAAGCGCGGCCAGCAGCACGCCGAGCAGGCGGGTGATGACCGCCTCGACCTTGTCGCCCAGCAGGCGGATCAGCGGACCTGCCGCGACCAGCGCGGCTGCGGTGATGGCCAGCACGGCGATGAGCGCGGCGAGCACCTGGCTCATCTCGGCCCAGCCATTGGCCTCGTTCATCAGCAGCATCACGGCGGCAATCGCGCCCGGGCCTGCGAGCATCGGCATCGCCATCGGGAAGACCGAAACGTCCTCGATCTCCGGCGTGGCGGCGATCTTTTCGGCGCGTTCCTCGCGGCGCTGGGTGCGCTTTTCGAAGACCATGTCGAAGGCGATGAAGAAAAGCATCAGCCCGCCCGCGATGCGGAAGGAATTGAGCTCGATATGCAACGCGCCGAGCAGTTCCTGCCCGAACAATGCAAAGACCAGCAGGATCGCGCCGGCGATCATCGTCGCCCGCAGCGCCATGCTGCGCGCCTGTTCGCGCGACGCGCCCTTGGTCAGCCCCGCATAGATCGGCGCGCACCCGGGCGGGTCGATCACCACGAAGAACGTGACGAAGGCAGAAAGGAAGAGCTCGGTCAGGACCATTATGCGCGGCCCCTCACATCATTTGATGTCAGGGGCAAGGCTTTGTTCGATGGCGGTGACCCATCGGCCCTCGTAGAAATAGTCCGCCGTGATGGTGCGCGTGCCGTCGGCCTTGTGCGTCCAGTGCCAGCGCAAGGAGCCATCGCGCGCAAGGGTGCTGCCCTCCGTGCCCTCGGCGCCGACGGGGAGCGCGGGCGGCGGCATGATCGGCGCGCCGGGACGCGGGCAGCTGGCGATCAGGCCCTGCACCAGATCGAGCGCGGTGACGATGATGTCGCCTTCTTCCGCTTGTTGCTTGGGCGGCGGCTGCGGGTTGTCGGCCCCGCCGACATCGAAGACATAGCGATACTCTCCGTCCGCCTGCCGCTCCCACACGGTGACGAAATTGCCGACCATGCCGTCGGGATCGCGGAAGCGGCCCTTGCTGGCCGCGAGCGACCCGTCACAGCTCACCACCACCACGCGCGGCGACCATTGCACGGCGGCGGGGGGATCGGTCTGGGCGGCGAGCCACGGGAGCGCGGCGAAGGGCCCCTTCTCGCCGTGGATCTGCGCATCGGGCGCGGCGAATTCGCGGAACGCGGTCCACTGCCCGCGCTCGCGCGCGGCGCGGCTGAAGGCGAGTTCGGCAGCGACGATGGTGCTCGGCTGGGCGGCGCCGGGCGCGCGGGCCAGTGCGCGGTCGATGACCTTGGCAGGGAGGCGCGGCGGCCCGCCTCCGCCGCCTACGCAGGCAGAGAGCGCGAGGGTGCTGGCGGCAAGAAGCGCGGTAGCAAGGATGCGCATGGGGGCCTCCGTTCGGGGGACGTGTGTCACGCCCGTCTGACGCAAAGGCGCGCCCGCGACAAGCGCGTCCGGGCAATCAGGCGGCGGCGAGCCCCGGCAGATCGACCAGCGCCGCGCGGCACTCCGCATCGGCGAGCGCGGCCACCACCGAGAAGGCGACGAACCGCGGCTCGCCCAGATGCGCGACCAGCGCGGCGGCCTCGGGATCGGTGATCGCAGTGTGCTCGAAGGGGATGCGCCGGGCGTAGGCGACCGCAAGCCGCGTGCGCTCGTCGAGGGCGCTGTCGTCGATGGGCGCGGCGTCGATGCCGTGCACTGCCGCAATCGCCTGGCGGACCAGCGCCACCAGCTTGGCATCGAGCGCGGCTTCGGCCTTGGCGCGGAAATTGGCGTAGTGCTCGGCCAGCACCGGGTCCCCGGCGAGGGCTGCGTGGACGGGGCCGTTCATTCCGCCGCCTCCAGCACGGCAGGGGTGGGCAGCACGGTGCGGTCCATCACCTCGGGCTCCAGCCCCATCGTGATCAGCGCCTTGGCGAGCGCGAGGAACAGCGTCACGCCGAGGCCCAGCTCCGCAATTTGCGCCGGAGTGAGGTGCCGCTGCAAGGCCGCGCGGGCATCGCCGTTAAGCAAGTCGGGATCGTAGATCAGCGCGTCGGTGAACTTCAGCACCGCCTTCTCGGTATCGGTCAGCTTTGCGCTGGTCTCGTAGCCATCGGTGATGTCGTCCACCACCTCCTCGCCCAGACCCTCGGCCACCGCCTTGTCGAAGCGCACGTTGCGGCAAAACCCGCATTCGGTGACCCGCGCATTGCGCATCCGCGCGACCTCCTTGATGCGCGCTGCCAGCACGTCGGAGCCCCAGAAGCGGCCATAGAGCGCAAAGAAGCTCTCCGAAATCTCCGGCTGGTGCGCCAGCACCGAACCGAAATGCGCAGGCTCTCCGGGGATGGCCGAGGATACGCGGGGGGTGGTCGACATGAAGCCTCTCCTTTGGCGCGAGGATAACAGGGGGTGACGTTACGACACCCTCGCCATTTTCGCAGGGGCGGGCGTCCCGCCCCGCGTGGCAGAACATCGGAAACAAGCGAGGGGAAGACCAATGCCCGGCGAAGCACAGCGCGTGATCGAGGAATTCTGGCGCATCCAGGACGCAGGCGACTACACCAGGCTCGCGCCCCTGTTTGCCGAGGACGCTTTCCTTGAAGACCCGATCTGGGGCGAATATCGCGGGCGCGACGCGATCCTCGGCTTCATGACGAAGATGGTCGAGGAAATGGGCGACCGGAAAATCAAGTTCACCGTCGACGAAATCTGCGGCGACGATCACGCGGTCTGGGCGCGCTGGACGATGCACATGGAAGGCGCCCCCTCGCGCGGGGGCTGCGGCATCTACAAAGTGAGCGGCGGGAAGCTCACCTATTATCGCGACTACATGGACCCGGCAGAGTAAGGTTCGTCATTGCGAGGCCGACGGCCGCGGCAATCCATCGACCACCCGCCTGCGGCAAAATCAGGCCTTGGATTGCTTCGTCGCTGCGCTCCTCGCAATGACGAGGGTGAAAGCGGGGCTCTTACATCGCCCGATAGGCCGCGTGCCCGCTGGCGATGATCTGCAGCACCGGCAGCGGGAAATCGGGGTTGGGTTCGTTGCCCGGCTGATCGTCGAGCGGCGTCTTCCAGTCCATGATGTATTGCCGCCGCGCGATCCGCCATTCCTGACCGCGCTTCTCGAACTCGTCGAGGTAGCGCCCGCCGTACAATCCGCCCGACCATGATCCGTCGTCCTGCTGGCGGATGCCGGTTGCCATGCCGTAGCATTCGACGTGCGCGCGGCCTGCGGAGTGGAACCGGATCGCCGGAGCGGAGAGGAAGTGCCAGCGCCGCTGGCTGCTGCGTTCAATGGCCATCACCACCGGCACGAAGTCCGCCGCGCTGCCGGTGAAGAAGCCGTAATCGATGTGTCCGTCCGGCCAGAAGCAGCCCGCCTGCCCCTCGTCGTCCAGCCAGTCGAGCGTGCGCGAATAGCGTTGCAGGACATCGCCGATCGCCTGACGGTCGAGCAGTTCCTGCAACTGTGTGTCGAAGCTCATGCGCGGCCACTCCACCATGCGGGGATGGCGAGCGGGAAGCGTTCCTGCGCGGTTGTCATGTTCTCGGTCGCATCGGCGGGCAGCGGCGGGTCCTCGGTCGGCGGCAGGCCCCCGCCCGCGCCATCGACCGGGCCGACATATTCGAGCTTGATGCCCGCCAGCACATCCGCGAAGTCGTGGCCCTCGTGGTGGTCGGACATCTGGTGGTGATAGAAGGCCCACTTGTCCTTGAAGCTGAGCAGGCAATAGTACGAAAGCGGCTCCTGCCCCTTCCAGTATTCGTAGCGCAGCACGCCCTCCTCGGTACCGAAGGTTTCGGTGACCATGTCATGCATGATCGCCTCCCACTTGGCCTCCTTGCCGGGCTTGATCCGGATATGGGCGAGCAATGTCGTCATCGCATGACTCCTAGGCGGGTGTTAGGGCGAGCAGCAGCCGGTGGATGCCGAGCATGATCCCGCCCTGATGAGTAAAGTCGTTGCCGGGCGCGTAGGCGAGGTCGGCGAAGGCATCGCACAGGCGCTCCCACGCGATCATCTGTTCCAGCCGCGAGATGTTCGATCCAGGGCACGAACGCGGCCCCTGACTGAAGGCGAGGTGGCGGGTCGCGGCCTTGCGGTCGAGCTTCAGGTCGAGCGGGTCCTCGAACTCCTCGGCGTCGATATTGGCCGCCGCCCAACGCAGGTGGAGCATGGAACCGGCGGGCACCGCGACGCCCTGGAACACCTCGTCAGCCGCACAGATGCGCGTCGAGAGCCCCTGCGTGGGCGAGCGCAGCCGCATCCCCTCCTCGATGAAGGTGCGGATCGCAGGCCGGTCGCCCCGTAGCGTTGCGAACATCCCGGGCCGCTCGCACAGCAACTGCGCCTGTTCGGCCAACGCATACTGCGTCGTCTCCAGCCCGCCGATCACCATCGCGTAGACCACGCCATTGATCTCGTCGTCGGTGAGCTTGCGGCCCAGCGGCTGGTATTCGACCTGCGTCAGGAAGCTGATCATGTCGTCCTGCGGATCGCTCCGTTTCTCGCGCGTTTTCTCCGCCACGTATTCCTTCATCCCCGCCAGCAACCGGAACTTCTCGGCGGTCTGTTCGGGGGTGAGGACGTTCTTGTGGGTCGTCCCGATCACGTAGGACATGACCTGCGCATTGCCCCATTGCTCCAGCCGCGGAATGTCCTCCAGCGGGAAGCCCAATACGCTCGCCATCACCCGCTGCGGGAGGGGGCGGGCGAAGTCGGCGACGAAGTCCACCACATCACCGGCGCGGGCCTTCGCCAGCATCCCGGCGATGAGGTCATCGACATGGCCCGCGATCATCCCCGCGTGCCGCGTGCAGCCCGGCCCCACCCACGGATCGGTCAGCTCCTTGCGATGCGCGCGCCACATCTCCGGATCGGGCCGCAGCGTCACGATCGAGGCGATCATCGCGTCAAGATCGGGGATGTGCGTGGGCATCTCGCCCGATTGCTGGATATGCGTCACCAGCAGCGAGAGCGTCGGCGGGAATCGGTCCCAGTCCTTCACCACGCGGGAAATATCGGCATATTTGGTGAGGACGAAGGCATCGGTGCCGGGGGTCAGGCCCTCGCCGGCAAGGCGCTGCACCGGGGCCTCGGCATGGAGGATGGCGTAGGCATCGTACCAGTGCTCCTGCGCGCCGGGGGCGAACAGGTCGACATCGGCCAAGGACTGCGGTGCGTGCCGCTGCAAGTCCGCTCTCCCCTGCGGGGCGCCTCGCCGATTGTTAGCGAATCCGCCAATTGCTGTGGGCATGGTTGTCCCCCAGCGTCGCCCCTACGGAAACGGGCTAATTTGCCAGTGCCGATAGGGGAGAGAGTGCCGTGAGCCGTATCGAGAAGCTGGCGCCGGACCAGTGGGACGCGCGCCTTGTCGCCGCCATCCAGCCGGACAATCTCACCGATCTGGAGCAAGGCCTCACCCGCTACTTCGCGCACTGCCCGGAGCAGGCGCTCGGCCTGATGGGCTTTGGCGGGGCATTGAAGCGCAACCGCACCCTGCCCGACCGGCTGGTGGAACTGGTCCGCCTGCGCGTCGCCTTCTTCAACCAGTGCCGCTCCTGCATGGCGATCCGCTATTCGGACGCGGTGGCGGACGGCGTGACGGAAGGTCTGGTGTGCTCGCTGGAGCGCCCGCAAGAGGCCGAGAACCTCACGCCGGCCGAGAAGGTCGCGATCCGTTACGGCGAGCTGATGGCGACCGATCACCTCGCGATCGACGATGCGATGTATGCCGACCTGCGCGCGCATTTCTCCGAAGCGCAGATCGTCGAACTGGGCATGACGGTGGCGTTCTTCGTCGGCTTCGGCAGGCTCGCTGCGACATACCACATGGTCGAGGAACTGCCCGAGGCCTTCAAGACCGCCGACACCATCGCGCCCTGGGGCGCGGAAAAGATCGAGGTTCGCTGATGGCCAGCACGCCCCAGATCAACCTCTTCGATCCCGAACTCCAGCGCTGCCCCTACGACGCCTACAAGCAGCTGCGTGACGAGGCGCCGGTCTACAACATCCCCGGCACGCCAATCTACGTCATCAGCCGCTACGACCACGTGCGCGAGGTGCTGATGGACCCGCTGCGCTTCCCCTCCACCGCCTTGAGCGAGCTGATGCGCGCCAGCCCCACCGACATGGAGCGCGGGCGCAAGGTCAACGAGCGGTTCCAGGAAAAGGGCTGGGTCCCCGCCCCCGCCCTCGCGGCGCGCGATGATCCGAACCACAAGCAGATGCGCGCGATGTTCAACGAGGCGTTCAAGCCCAGCCGCATCAAAGACATCGACCCGCGCGTCGAAACCCTCGCCTACGAGCTGATCGACACCTTCGCCGCCGATGGCCACTGCGACTGGGTCCGCCAGTTCTGCGTCCCCCTGCCGCTGTTCATCATCGGCGAGCAGATGGGCGCCGCGCGCGAGGACATGTGGAAGATCAAGGGCTGGACGGACGCCTTCTTCCACCGCATCTCCTTCATGCTCCCCGAGGACAAGCACCTCGAAATGGTCGACCGCGAGATCGAGGCGCAGCATTATTTCCAGCCGATCTTCGAGCGCCTGCGCGAACATCCCGATGGCAGCCTCATCTCCGTGCTGGTCAACACCGTGATCGAAGGCTGGGGGCGCCCGCTCAACGACAACGAACTCCACGCCGAGATGATGGCCGACACCTTCGTGGGCGGCAGCGAGACCACCACCAACGCGCTCGCCGCGGGGATGAAGCTGCTGATCGAGAACAAGGACGTGTGGGCCAAGCTCAAGGCCGATCCCGACAAATACATGCGCACCTTCGTCGAGGAGGTGCTGCGGCTGGAAAGTCCGGTGCAGTCGCTGATGCGCTTCACCCACAAGGACGTCGAGCTGGACGGGGTGACGATCCCCGCCGGATCGGTCGTCAACGTCCGCTACGGCGCGGCCAACCGCGACGAGCGGGCGTTCGAGTGCCCCGAGAAGCTCGATCTCGACCGGCCCAAGGCAGGCGCGCACATGGCCTTCGGGTCAGGCACGCACCACTGCCTCGGCGCGCCGCTGGCGAGGCGCGAGCTGACGTGGGGCTTCCAGGCGGTGGTCGACCGCTTCGAGGATATGTGGTTCGCTGAAGGCAAGAACGACTTCGAGTATCACCCGCACTTCCTGCTGCGCTCGCTGAAGCAGCTGCACATCGAATTTGAAGTGAAGAAATAACTTCCACCTCGTCATTGCGAGGAGCCGAAGGCGACGCGGCAATCCATGGTAAAAGGTTAGCCGCAAATGCGGCGGTTCTGGCCGGTCGCAATTGTCGGTTCATGGATTGCTTCGCTACGCTGGCAATGACGAATTAGGTATTCGCCAAAGCCGCCGTCCGCCCCGCGATATAGCCGAAGGTCAGCGCCGGACCCAGCGTCCCCCCCGCGCCCGCATAGATCCCGCCGGTCGGGCAGGCGATGGCGTTACCCGCGCCTAGCAAGCCCGGGATCGGCGCGCCGTCATGGCCTAGTATCCTCGCCTGACCATCCGTCCTCGGCCCGCCATTGGTGCCTAGAAGCCCCGAGGCGATCTCCACCGCATAGAACGGCGCCTCGCGGATCGCGCCGAGGGTCACCGCCGTCCCCTCTCGCGAGCGGTCGCCGTAGAAGTGGTCATAGGCGCTCGTGCCGCGCCCGAAGTCGGGGTCGTGGCCTTCATCGGCATGGACGTTGAACCGCGCGACGGTTTCGGTGAGCGCCGCGCCGTCGAGGCCGATCTGCTCGGCCAAGCCTTCCAGAGTGTCCGCGCGCATCACCCAGTCAGGGATAGGCTGCCCCGGCTGACGCGTGCCGAGCGGATAGCGTTCCACATATTGTGCGTCGAAGATCAGGTAGGCGGGCAGGTTGCGGTAGTCGTAGGTCGTGGGATCGAACTGGTGGAACACGCCGCCCAAGGCCGAGTAATTCGCCGCCTCGTTGCAGAAGCGTGCGCCCGAGCGGTTGACCATGATCGAATGCGGCACGGTGCGCTCGATCAGGATGATCTGCGCGCGTTGTTCGCCGCTCGCCCACGGCGCGTCGGGGGTAACCAGCGTCGGCGCCCACCACGCGCTGGTCATGTTGCCCAGCTTCGCGCCCGCCTGCATCGCCAGCCTGAGGCCGTCGCCCTTGCCCGTCGGCGGACTGGCCGGGGCGGTGACGGGGCCGCGCAGGAAGGTCTGGCGCAGCTCCTCGTCCCATTCGAACCCGCCGGTGGTGATGACCACCCCGCGCCTTGCGGTCATCGCGAAGGGCTGGCCATTACGCACGCCCTCGATGCCGGTGATCCGCTCGCCGTCCTTCACCAGCCGGTGCGTCTCCACGCCCAGAACCGGCTCGATCCCGCGCGCCAGGCAGGCCTTGAGCAATCGCGCCACCATCGCCTGACCGAACCCGCATTGCCGCGCCGCCATGCGCTGGCCGAGCACTTCCATGGGCGGCATCGCGGTCGCCCCGCCGATCGGGGTCTCGCGCAGCATCAGCGGCTTGGGCTCCTCGATCGCGTAGATTTTCGCCGCCCATTCGCCCAGCTCGTCGAGCTGGAACAGGTCATGGTCGAGCGCGCGTGATCCTTGCGGCTTCGCGCCGGGGCGGTCGGTGTAATAGTCGGGATAGCCCGGCAGCACCGATACGCTGAGCGCGCCCGCATCCTCCAGAAACGCCAGCGCCTCCGGCCCCTTGTCGACGAAAGCTTCGATCGTCTCGTCCACCAGATCGCCGTGATCGAGGCTGCGGAAATAGGCGAGCGCATCCTCGCGGCTGTCGGCCATCCCGGCTTCGCGCATCCGCGGATTGTCCGCCACCCAGATCACCCCGCCCGAAATCGCCGAGGTGCCGCCGATCCGCTCGCCCCGCTCGATCAGCGCGACGCTCGCGCCCGCTTCGTGCGCGGCCAGCGCCGCAGTCATGCCGGCCGCACCGGAGCCGAGGATGATGACGTCTATCTGTTCCATGCCTCGGTTAGACGCCCTGCGCGGCGTCTGCGGCAACCCGTCATTTTGGCAAGGTGCGCTTTCGCTTGCGATGCTCTCTATTCGTCATTGCGAGCCGCAGGCGAAGCAATCCATGACCCGACCGACCCGCAAGGGGCAAGGTTCGCCCATGGATTGCCGCGTCGCCTTCGGCTCCTCGCAATGACGAGACAGAGAGGAAGCATAATGAAACTCCAAGGCAAAATCGCCGCGATCACCGGGGGCACGGCGGGCATGGGACGCGGCATTGCCGAGGCCTATCTCGAAGAGGGCGCCAAGGTCGCGCTGTTCGCCCGCAACGCCGAGAAGGGCGCACAGGTGCTCGCCGAACTGGGCGCCAAAGGGTTTGGGGGCGACAACGCGATCTTCATCGCGGGCGACGTGATGAGCCAGTCCGATCTCGAAGGTTTCGTCGACAAGGTGATCGCCCATTTCGGCACGCTCGACATTCTGGTGAACAATGCGGGCGGCGCGGGCGACTTGCAGCCGCTCGTCAACCTCTCCGACCACGCCTTCGACGAGGCGATGAAGTGGAACGTCTATTCGACCTTCTGGGCGACGCGGCGCGCGCTGCCGGTGATGCTGGAAAAGGGCGACGGGCGGATCATCAACATCTCGTCGATGGAGGGCAAGCACGGCAAGCCGGTGCTGACCGCCTACTCCGCCGCCAAGCACGCGGTGAACGGCCTGACCAAGAGCCTCGCGCGGGAAGTGGGCGCAGCTGGGGTGACGGTGAACGCGATCTGCCCGGGCCTCGTCATCACCGACATCATCAAGAACAACGGCCCGGCGACCGCCAAGGCGATGGGCATGGAGCTGGACGAGATGATCGACCTGTTCGCCTCCGAAGCGGCGATCAAGCGGCCGAACACGGTCGAGGAAATCGCCGCGGTCGCGGTTCTGCTGGCGAGCAAGGCCGGGGCCGGGATCACCGGCGCGCAGATCAGCGTCGATGGCGGGACGGCGCAATACTGATGCAGTTCTAGAGGGGTCCTAGATCGTTCTAGACCCCCTCTAGACCCCTTTTAGACCCCCCTTAGACGCGTTTAGACCCCCTCTTGAGGGGCACCAGCGGCGATGTTTCACGTGAAACATCGCCGTTTTGGCGGTTCAGGACTGCAATTTGGCCATCGCCGCGCCGACCGCTGCCGCGACATCTCCGGCTTGCGGATTGCCCCGCATCACGAGGCCGCCATTGGGCTGGATATTCGCGCCGGTGACATAGGCCTGATCGGTGCTGAGCCACAGGCAGGCATGGGCGACATCCTCGACCGTATTGAGCCTACCCATCGGATAACGCGGAAGAAATGCGTCGGTCAGGCCCGGCACCTGGAAGCTCTCGTGCGTCATTGGGCTGTCGGTGAAGGCAGGCGAGACCGTGTTGGCCTTGATCCCCAAGTGCCCGTAATCATTGGCAACACACTCGATCAGCGCCTCCGATCCGCGCTTGGTGCCGATGTAGGCCGCGTGGTTGGTGATGATCGCCTTGGTGGTCGCCGAGGACAGGCTGATAAGCGATCCGCCTGTCGGGGATTGCGCGCTCATCACCCGCACGAAGGCCTGGAGGAAATGGTGTACCCCCTTGAATTGCAAGGCAACAATCTGGTCGAGCTGCTCCTCGGTGATCTCCTCAAGGCTGGCGAGCAGCCCCCAACCGGTGGTGTTGATGGCGATATCTACCCGCCCGAAAGTCGTCACCGCCTTGTCCGCCATCGCGTTGAGCTCGGCGCGGGAGGTGATGTCGCACAGCGCATATTCGCCAGCGATTTCAGATGCTAGCGCCTTGAGCGGGCCTTCCTTGCGGCCCGCCACCATGACCTTCGCGCCCTCTTTCGCGAACAGCCGGGCGACGGTCTGGCCCATGTTGCCCTCCGAAGCCGCCCCCAGAATGACCGCGGTCTTGCCTTGCAATTGTCCCATCAGAAGTCTCCTCTCCGCTAGCCGAGTAACACGGGGCGGCGGTGCATCACCCTTGCCAAAAGTGGGCATTGTCGCTGGCGCCCCTCGGGGCCGATAGCCGGTCCCAACAACGGGAGAGCGATTGCGATGTTTACAGGACCCCTCGAAGATCGCGTGGCGATCCAGGAGTTGAACGGCGTCTATGCCGACGGCGTGGTGCGGATCGACGCGGCAACATGGGGCACCGTGTGGGCCGACGATGCCGACTGGGATCTGATGGGCCACCAGACCAAGGGCAAGGACGCCATCGTCGCCTTCTGGAACGGCGCGATGGGGGGCCTTGAGGCGGTGAGCTTCCACTGCGTGCCCTGCATGATCGAAGTCACCGGAAACACAGCAAAATCTCGCGTTCAGACGCAGGAAATCCTCAAGCCCAAGGAGGGCAAGGCACGCCATGTCGGGGGCCTTTATGAAGACGAGCTGGCCAAGATCGACGGCCGCTGGCTGTTCACTTCGCGCAAGTTCAAGATCATCGCCGAATTCGGCGTGGAGGGCTGATTAGCATGGCAAAAATCCTGATTTCCGCCCAGATCGACCTCGATCCTGCCCAGCGCGAAGAGGCCCTGCGCACCGCCCGCCCCCATATCGAAGCGGCGCTCGCCGAGAAGGGCTGCATCCACTACGACTGGAGCGCCTGCTCGATGAACCCGGCCCGCGTGAACGTGTTCGAAGAGTGGGAAAGCGAGGAGGCGCTCGCTGCGCATTTCAAGGACCCTGCCTACACCGGGATGCGCGATCACATCGGCCAGTTCGGCATCACCGGAGCGGTGAGCGCCAAGTATCGCGTCGACGCGGAAGGCCCGGTCTACAACGCCGAGGGCAATGCCACCGAAGCCTTTGACTAGAACTCTGGGCGCAATCCTCGCCGGCGGACAGGCGCGGCGGTTCGGCAGCGACAAGGCGCAAGCTCTCTACGCGGGCGAGCGGCTGATCGACCGGGTCGCCGCGGCTCTGTCCGCCCAGTGCGAAAGCCTCGTGGTATGCGGGCGCGAGGAGGCGGGTTTCACCTGCATCCCCGACTGGCCCGAGGCGGGTCTAGGCCCCCTGGGCGGCCTCGCAGCGGCGCTGCGCCACGCGTCGGAGCGGGGCTTCACCCACGTGCTTTCCGCCGGAGTTGATGCACCCGATCTGCCGCGTGATCTCGCAGCCCAGTTGGCTGGAGAAGGTGCAGCAATCGTGGAAAGTCAGCCAGTTGTGGGCTTGTGGCCTGCCGACGCAGCGCCTGCGCTGGAGGTATTTGTCGGCAGCGGAGGCCGCTCGCTCTACCGCTTCGCCGACCACATCGGCGCGCGGCAGATCGACCTCCCTAGCCCCCTCATGAACGTCAACCGGCCGGAGGACCTTCCCCCGGCCTGACGCGTTAGAGCTTCAGCATCTGCTTGCCGCGATTGAGCCCGCCGAACAGCCGCTGGAGCGTCTGCGGTGCGTTCTCGAAGCCGTGCTGGATGTCTTCCTGGTACTTGAGGCTGCCGTCCTTGACGAAGCCTTCCAGCCGCTTGCGGATTGCCGGGAATTCGCTCGCCCAGTCGAGGACGATGAAGCCCGCCATCGTGCCGCGGCGGAAGACGAGATTGAAGTAGTTCTCGGGGCCAGCGGGGAGCGAACCGGTTTCGTAACGGCTGATCCCGCCGCAGATCACGACGCGGGCATTGGTGGCGATGCAGGCGAGCATATCATTGAGAATCTTGCCGCCGACATTGTCGTAGATGACGTCCACACCGCGCGGGCAATGCTGGCGGATCTGCTCTTTCACGCCGCCCGCCTTGTAGTCGATTGCGGCATCATAACCCGCCTCGCGCACCAGCCAGTCGCACTTGTCCTGACCGCCCGCGATGCCGACCACTCGGCACCCGGCAAGCTTGGCGAGCTGGCCGACGATGCTCCCCGTCGCGCCTGCCGCGCCGCTCACCAGCACGGTGTCGCCCGCGATCGGCTTGCCGACCTTGAAGAGCCCGCAATAGGCGGTGAGGCCGGTGGTCCCCAGCACCGAAAGCACGGCGGTGGGCGACAGTTCGGTGTCGACCTTGGTGAGCTCCTTGCCGTCGGTGACGAGGTATTCGGTCCAGCCGGTGGTGCCGAACACCATGTCGCCCACGGCGTAGCGTCCACCATTCGAGGCCACGACCTCGGCGATGCCGCTGCCGCGCATCACGTCGCCGATCGCCATCGGCGCGACGTAATCGGCGATGTTCTCCATCCAGCCCTTCTGCGCCGGATCAAAGCCGAGATAGTGCATCTTCAACAGCATCTCGCCCGGGCCGGGATCGGGCAGCTCGGTGGTCACGAGCCTGAAATCACTGTCGATTGCGATCCCGCGGCCGCGCGGGTGTCCGTTCAGGAGCCATTGGCGGGTGGTGGTGGGCATCAGGTATCTCCCTTGTTTGTCTGCCCTATTGCGGGGCCGGGCCGCGCCTCTCCACGGACAAAAGTGTCAGTCGTTGCCTTCGCCCCCTGTGGTAGTCTCCTGTCAAAGGGAGAGAGATGATGGGCATCGAGACTCACAAGACCTTCTGCCGTTTCTGCCATGCCAACTGCGCGATGGAAGTCGATGTCGAGGGCGGGAAAGTCATCGAGGTGCGCGGCGATCCGGACGATCTGGCCTATGGCGGCTACACCTGCATGAAGGGCCGCGAGCTGCCGGATTCGCACAATTCGGAGAACCGCCTGCATCACTCGCTGGTGCGGAACGCTGATGGCGAGTTCGTCTCCACCCCGATGCCCGAGGCGCTGGCCCATGTGGCGAGCGAATTGCGGCGGATCATTGACGAGCATGGCCCGCACTCGGTCGCCGTCTTCATGGGTTCGGGCGGCTTCCAGAACAGCGCGGCCATGTCGGCCTCGGTGAGCTTTGCGCAGGCCGTGGGCAGCCGCAACTTCTACACTTCGGTGACGCTGGACCAGCCGGCGAAGGTCTTCACCACCGCCCGCTACGGCAAGTGGATGGCGGGGCCGAACACCTTCTCCGAGAGCGACGTTGCCATGTTCATCGGCAACAACCCGATTGTCTCGCACTATTCGCCTGTCGGCGGCGTGCCGCCCTTCAGCCCCTCGCGCCGCATCCGCGACCAGAAGGCCAAGGGCATGAAGCTGATCGTCGCCGACCCGCGCGAGAGCGACGTCGCGCGGCTCGCCGACATCTACCTGCCCGTGAAGCCCGGCGAGGACCCGGCGATGTTGGCCGGGATGCTCAACGTGATCATCGCCGAAGGGCTCTACGACCGCAACTTCGTCGCCGCCCATGTCGACGGGTTCGACGAACTGGCGGAGGCCGTGAAGGCCTTCCCGCCCGAGGTTGCCGCCGAGCGAGCCGGACTGGAAACAGACCAGCTCGTCGCCGCCGCACGGATGTTCGCGACCGGTTCGAAGGGCTGCGCCGTGACCGGCACCGGCCCGGAAATGGCCGGCAACGGAACCCTGACCGAGTATCTGGTGGTGTGCCTCAACACGATCTGCGCGCGCTTCAAGCAGGAAGGCGAGAAGGCCGCGATCCCCGGTGTGTTCAGCCCCTACCAGACGGCACGCCGCGCGCAGGTAGGCCCGCCGGTGCCGATGTTCGGCGCCGAAGGAATGCCCAAGTCGCGCTTCCGCGGGCTTGGCCACTTGGGCTGGGAAATGCCCTGCAACGTGCTGGCCGACGAAATCCTCACCCCGGGCGAAGGCCAGGTGCGCGCTCTGATCTCGGTCGGCGGCAATCCGGTGGTGGGCTTCCCCGATCAGGCCAAGATGGTCCGCGCACTCGATGATCTCGAGCTGTTCGTGCAGATCGACCCGTGGATGAGCGCCAGCGCGCGCCGCGCCGACGTGGTGCTCGCGCCCTCGCAGTGCCTCGAGCGCGAGGACATCACCAGCCTCAGCGAATGGTGGCACGAGGAACCCTATGCCCGCTACACCGAAGCAGTGGTCGAGGCCCCCGGCGACGTGATCGACGAATACGAGATGTTCTGGACGCTCGCGCACCATCTCGGCATCCAGATGGTGCTCAATGGCGGCCCGCTGCCGATGGACCGCAAACCGACCAAGCAGGAATTCCTCGATCTCGCGGTGACCGGATGCCTTGTTCCGCCCAGCCAGGTGCGTGCGGACTGCCAGGCCAATGGCGGGGCGGCGGTGATGTATCCCGAGCGGCATCCCACTGTGGAGCCCGTTGACGAGGGCCAGTTCCACCGCTTCGATCTGGCAGTGGGGGCAATGCCTTCGGAGATCCTGAAATACGCCGACAATCGCACCACGCGTGAAGGCTTCGACTTCCGCCTGATCTCGCGCCGCTCGAAGACGCGGTTCAACTCGATCGGCCATCCGCTCAAAAAGCTGCAGGACAAGACCACCACCAACCCCGCCTATATCCACCCCGACGACATCGTGGCGCTGGGGCTGGAGGAAGGCGGGCTGGTCGCGATCACCAGTCCCCACGCCACGATCCACGGCGTGGTGAAGGCGAGCGACAAGGTGCGGCGCGGGATCGTCTCGATGGCGCACGCCTATGGCGATGCCGACGCGACCAAGGAGGACGTGCGGGAGCGCGGCTCCTCGACCAACCGGCTTGTCAGCGAAGTGGTCGATTACGATCCGATCACCGGCCAATCCCTGCAAAGCGCCATTCCGGTGAAACTGGAACCGGCCTGATCACCTTAATCAAAGGAATACCATGCCCACCAACCGCCGCTTCCTCCTTCAGCGCCGCCCCGACGGCACGCCCGTCAAGGAGGATTTCGAACTCGTCACCGAGACCACGCCGGAGCTCGCCGAGGGGCAGTTTCTGATCCGCAATCATTACGCTTCGCTCGATCCGGCGATGCGCGGGTGGATGGATGCCGAGGGCAACTACATGCCGCCGATCCCGCTCGGCGATCCGGTGCGCGCGAGCACCATCGGCGTGGTCGAGGAAAGCCGCGCCGAGGGCTTCGCGCCCGGGCAATGGGTGATGGGCCTCAATGCGCTTGAAGATTATTCCATCAGCGCAATTGGCGGTTTCACCCAGCCGATCGACCCGAGCCTGGTGCCGAGCGTCACCAACTACCTCTCGATCTTCGGCGCGGTGGGGATGACGGCCTATTTCGGCTTTCTGGAAGTCTGCGAGCCCAAGGCTGGCGAGACAGTGCTGGTCTCAGGGGCTGCTGGCGCCGTGGGCAGCCTCGTCGGCCAGCTCGCCAAGATCCACGGCTGCCGCGCAGTCGGCATCGCGGGCGGGCCCGTCAAATGCGCGCGCCTCATCGAGAAGTACGGCTTCGACGCCGCCATCGACTACCGCGGCAAGGATGAAGCGGCACTGACCGCCGCCATTGCCGAAGCCTGCCCCGACGGTGTCGACGTGATCTTCGAAAACGTCGGGGGGATCATCCTCGATGCCGGGTTGATGAACCTTAATCTGCATTCGCGGGTCGGGCTGTGCGGCCTCATCAGCGAGTACAACACCGAGCCGCGCGGCATCCGCAACCTTTGGCAGCTGATCGTCAAGCGTGCACACATCCGCGGGCTGCTGGTCGCGGACTACGTCCCGCGCTTCGCTGAAGGCGCGCAGCAAATGGGTGTCTGGGCAGCGCAGGGCAAACTCACCATCGACGAGCATATCGACGAGGGGCTGGAGCACGCCTTCGACAGCTTCATGCGCCTCTTCGCGGGGACGAACGACGGCAAGATGATCCTCAAGCTCGCCTGACCAAATGGCCCGCGATCTCCTCGTTCTGTCAGGCGGCCATGCCTATGACCGCCCCGCCTTCGCCGAGATGCTGGCCGCACTCGGCGAGTGGGAGATCACGCACCTGATGCATCCCGAGGCCGAGGAGGCGGTGGCGAATGGCCGCGCGCTCGAGGCCGACGCGGTGTTGTTCTACGACATGGGCGGCTACACCTTCGCCGACAACTGGGTGACCTCGCGCCCGCCCTCGGAAGGCTTCCGCCGCGCGATCGTCGACCGCTTTGCGAGCGGGCGCGGCGCGGTGGCGATGCACCACGCGCTGGCAGGCTGGGCGGACTGGCCGGAATGGCACGACATGCTCGGCGGGCGGTTCCTCTACACTCCGGGCAAGGTTCGGGGCGTGCCGACGCTGGATTCAGGGTATCGCCACGAGGTCGAATACACCGCCAGCATTGTCGCCGATCACCCCGTCACGGCGAGCCTCCCGCGCGAATTCACCGTCACCGATGAACTCTACCTCGCGCAGGTCTTCGAAAACGAGGTCGAGCCGCTGGTGCGCTCGGATTACAGCTTCGATCGGGAGCACTTCTACTCCGCCGCGCTGGGCATCTCGGGCACGCTCTTTGCGAACAAGGGCTGGGAACACCCGCCCGGCAGCAACCTTGTCGGTTGGCACAAGCGGATTGGCGATGCGCCGCTGGTCTATCTCCAATTCGGCGATAGCCCCGTCACCTACGCCAACCCGCAGGTGCGGCAGTTGCTCGCGAACGCCCTCGCCTTTGTAGCCGGAGATACGCCATGAGCCCGATCGACACCGTCACCGCATTCATCGATCACTGGAACAACTGCGACATCGACGCGATGCTCGGCCTGTGTGCCGACGGAATCGTCTACCACAACATTCCGATGGAGCCGGTCGAAGGCACCTCTGCGATGCGCGGCATGGTCGAGGGTTTCCTCGCCAATATCATCTCTTGCGACTGGCAGGTCCACGCCATCGCGGCGAACGGAAACACCGTACTGACCGAAAGGACCGACGGCTTCAATTTCAAGGACGGGCGTCATGCCGCGATCCGGGTGATGGGCACGTTCGAATTGGGTGAGGACGGCCGCATCACCGCGTGGCGTGATTATTTCGACATGCTTGAATTCCAGCGCGAATTTGCCGGCTGACGATGCTTTGTCTGCAACCCTAACAGAAACGTGCATCGCATCGGGGGCACAGGTCTGGCTAGGCTTGATCCATACTTTCCAAGGGTCTGGAGCCGCCTGACATGAACAAGCCCGAAGGCAACGTGTTCGCGCCTGAAACGCTGATCGATCCGTTCGACTACTACCGTGCGGTCCACGAGGCCGGGATCGCCATCGAGCATCTCGAAGGGATGAACACCTGGGTCGTCTATTCGTACGACCTGTGCAGCGAGGCGGCTGCCAACCCGGAAGTCTACTCGAACGATTTCACCGCACTGATGGGCCGTGAGGCTGACGAGGACATTCAGGCGATCCTCGCAGAAGGCTGGCCCGACCTCCCGACCCTGCTCACCGCGGACCACCCGGTTCACACCCGCAATCGCAAGCTCGTGAACCTCGCCTTCTCGGCCCCCCGAGTGAACGCGATCGAGGCCGACATGCGCACCAAGTCGATCGAGCTGATCGAGGCCTTTGCCGACCGCGGGGAATGCGAGTTCGTCGAGGAATTCGGCGTACCGCTGCCAGTCGCAATGATCGCCGGCCAGATCGGCCTCGATGACGATCCGTCGCGCGTAAAGCGCTGGTCCGATGCGGCGGTCGACCGCTTCAGCCAAATGGTCGATCACGAGCGGAAGCTCGAATGTGCACGCAGCCTCGTAGAGTTCCAGCGCTACATCAAAGGCCTCATCGACGATCGCCGCGCCAATGGCGGCAACGACCTCCTGACCGATCTGGTCGAAGCGCGGATCGAAGGCGAGACGCCGCTGATCGACCCCGAGATCATGTCGCTGATGCAGCAATTCATGGTGGCAGGGAACGAGACCACCACTTCCACGCTCGCGGGCGGGCTGCTCCAGCTGATCCGCAACCCCGACCAGATGGCCAAGGCCAAGGCGGCTGCAGGCGGGCGCGATTCCAAGCTGCTCGGCAACCTCGTCGAGGAGGCACTGCGCTACGAGACCCCGACCGCCGGAATGTGGCGCATCGTCAAGGCGGACACCGAGCTGGGCGGCATGGCCATTCCGGCAGGTGCCGTGGTGCAGCTGCGCTATGCTGCTGCCAACCGCGACCCCAAGAAATTCTCCGATCCCGACAAGTTTGACATCGAGCGCACCAATGCCCGAACCCACCTCAGCTTTGGCAAAGGCCCGCACATGTGCGTGGGCAACATGCTCAGCCGCAAGGAAATGGTCGTGGCGTTCGACGAGCTGCTCGAGCGGCTCGATAACTTTGCGGTTCCTGACGAGAGCGAGATCCGCATCATGCCCAACATCCTACTGCGCGGGGTGACGCACCTGCCAATCACCTTCACGCGGAAAGCCTGACGCACATGAATTTCGACCTTTCCGAAGAACAGCAGATGTTCGTGACTGCGGTCGAGCGGTTCGCCGCGCCGATCGACGTGGAGGCGCGGCGCAAGCTGCGGCTCTCGCCCACCGGCTACGACCGCGCGCGCTGGCAGGAGCTCGCCGAGATGGGCCTGATCGCGCTCGCGGCAGGCGAGGATTCAGGCGGCATGGGCGGTTCAGCAGTCGATCTGGCACTTGTTGCCGAGGCCATCGGCAAGGCCAATGCACCCGACCCGCTGCTCGAACACGGCATCCTGCCCGCGCTTCTTCTGGAACGCGGCGGCGCTAGCGAGGCTCTGGATGGCGTGCTGTCTGGCGAAACCATTGCCACCCTCGCCTGGACCGAGCGTGGCCAGCGTTACAGCCTCAGAGCCAAGGGTATGAAGGCCGAGAGCGCCGGCGACGGCTTCGTTTTGACGGGCGAGAAAACGATGGTGATGGGCGCGCTGATCGCCGACCTGTTCATCGTCACAGCCGACTTCGGCGGCGAGACCGCCTGCTTCCTCGTTCCGCGGTATGCACCGGGCCTCGAGGTCCGCGCCTATCGTCTCGCCGACGGGAGCATCGCCGGGGAGATCAGACTGACCCGCACGCCTGCCTCGGCCAAGCTAGCACTTGATGCGGACGGGCTTGCCGCCATCGCATCGGAGCTGCGTCTCTACGCCGCTGCCGAGATGGTCGGCCTTGGCCAGCGCCTGCTCGACGACACGCTGACCTACGTCAAGGAGCGCGAGCAGTTCGGCGTCGCGATCGGCAGCTTCCAGGCGCTCCAGCACCGCCTTGTGGACTGCTACGCCAAGGAAGAGCAGGCGCGCTCGATGCTCTACCGCGCCGCGCTCACAGATCGCGCAGACGCCGCCAAGTGGCAGAGCGCCGCCGCAGGTGCCAAGGCCTATATCGGCGACAATGTCGACGCGATCGCACGTGAAGCGGTGCAGATGCATGGCGGCATGGGGATCACCGACGAGCTTGCGATCGGCCACGCCATGAAACGCGTGCTGGTGCTCGCCCGCCTGTTCGGCGACGTCGACACCGTGCTCGCGGAGTATGCGCTCGCCGCCTGACCGGCGAGCATGGGAGGGGACTGAACAATGGGCGAAAAGATCGACCCGAACCTGTGGAGCGACGGCACCGAGCCGCACCTGATGGGTGGGCGGCTGCCGTCGGGCCAGATCGTCTTCCCGATGCCGGTTGGCGACGCCGCTGTGGGCGTGGAGCCCTACAAGCTTTCGCGCCGCGGCAAGTTGTGGTCGTGGACCTCTCAGGGCTTTCTACCGAAGGAACCTTACGAAGGCCCGGGGTCCGGTCCCGGCGAAGGACCGCCCGACTTTCCGGGCTACCTTCTCGGCTATGTCGAGCTCCCGGGCGAGGTGATCGTTGAAAGCCGCATCGCCGACGCCCGGCTCGAAGACCTCCATCTCGGCATGGACCTCGAGTTCTGCATCGTCCCATTCAACGCGCGCTACGACACCTTCGCCTTCCGCCCCGCCGCATCAGCAGAAAGCAAAGCCGCATGAGCGAAAACGTCTACATCATCGGCGCGGGGATACACCCGTTCGGCCGCACAGACAGTCGTTCAGGCCGCGAGCAGGGCGTCTACGCCGTGCGCGAGGCGCTGGCCGATGCCGGGCTTGAATGGCCCGATATCGAATGCGCCTATGGCGGCTCGGCAGCGGCGGGCAACGCCGACATCATGGTCAACGAACTTGGACTGACCAGCCTGCCCTTTACCAACGTCGCCAACGGCTGCGCGACCGGGGGCAGCGCGCTCGCCGCGTCGCAGCAGGCGATTGCGAGCGGGATGTACGACCTCGCGCTGGCCGTCGGGTTCGACAAGCACCCGCGCGGCGCGTTCAACGCCAAGCCTTCCGATTACGGCCTGCCCGAATGGTACGGCCAGACCGGGATGATGCTGACCACGCAGTTCTTCGCATTGAAGATCCAGCGTTACATGCAGCTCCACGGCATCAGCCGCACGACGCTGGGCCGGGTGGCCGAGAAAGCCTTCCGCAACGGCACCATCACGCCGCACGCATGGCGACGCAGCCCGGTCGATCTCGAGACGATCATGAATGCGCCGATGATCAATGACCCGCTCACCAAGTACATGTTCTGCTCGCCGGCCGAAGGCGCGGTGGCGCTGATCCTTGCGAGCGAGAAGAAGATGAAGGAACTCGGCGCAGATGGCGTCAAGATCCGCGCCGTTTCGGTAAAGACCCGCCCGCCCAACTCCTTCGAGGTTTTCCAAGCCGGCATCAGTATCGAGGAGGGCGGGAAGCCGACCGTGCTCGCCTCCAAGGCGGCCTTCGAGAAGGCGGGCATTGGTCCCGAGGACATTTCCGTTGCGCAGCTTCAGGACACCGAAAGCGGGGCTGAAATCATGCACATGGCCGAGAACGGCTTCTGCACCGACGGCGATCAGGAGGAATGGCTCGCCAATGGCTGGACCGAGATCGGCGGCAAACTCCCCGTCAACACCGACGGCGGCTGTCTTGCGTGCGGGGAACCAGTCGGTGCCTCCGGCCTGCGGCAGGTCTACGAGAACGTGACGCAACTGCGCCAGCGCGCGGGCGACCGGCAAGTGCCCGGCAAGCCGCGGTTCGGCTACTCCCACGTCTACGGCGCTCCCGGCCTCTCGGGCGTCGCGATTCTGGAGCGCGAATGAGCCGGATGCAGGGAAAGGTCGCCCTCATCTCGGGCGGCGCGGAAGGCATTGGCGAGGCAGTCGCACGGTTGATCGTGGCGGAGGGCGGCAGCGTGATGCTGGGTGATGTCCAGCTCGAGAAAGCACAGGCGCTTGCTGCCGAATTGGGTGAGCGGGCTGCGGCCACGTCCCTCGATGTGCGCGATGCCGCGCAGTGGGAGGCCGCAGTCGCCGCGACTGAGGCGAAGTTCGGCAAGCTTACCGTGCTCTGCAACATCGCTGGCATCTCCGAGCCCGGGAACGTCCCCGAAGGCACGCTCGACGTGTGGGAGCGCACCATCGACATCAATCTGTACGGCCCCTTTTACGGCATGCGCGCGGCGATCCCGGCTATGGAAGCGAGCGGCGAGGCCTGCGCCATCGTCAACATCGGCTCGATGATCGCGCTGCGCCCGGCATCCTTTGTGGCGGCCTATAGCGCTTCCAAGACCGGCCTGCGCGGTCTGACCCAGTCGGTCGCGCTCGACCTTGCCGAGCGCGGGTTGCCGATCCGCGTCAACATGGTCCATCCCGGCGCGATCCGCACGCCGATGTACAACCGCTACAAGTTTTCCGGTGCCGACACCCCTGAGAACATCGAGACGAACTTCGCCGCCACCCACCCGATGAACCGCATCGGCGAGCCCGAGGAAGTTGCGCGGGCGGTAATCTTCCTCGCCAGCGACGACGCCAGTTTCACCACGGGCTGCGACCTCACGGTCGATGGCGGCGGCAGCATCAGGAGCTAAGCATGGCTGAACAACCCGCCACCCGCATCGACGCGCACTTTATTGCCGCAGGCAAGTATCACGACATCGACTACCCGCGTCTCGAAATCCTCAAGCTGCTCGCCGAGCACCCGCATATCCGCACCACCGTAGCGGCGGATTACTCGGGGCTGGAACGGCTCGACCAGTGCCGCTTCCTCATCACCTACACCTGCGATCTTATGCCGACCGAGGAACAGGCCGCGCAGTTGAAGGCGTGGATGGAAAAGGGAGGCAAGTGGATGGCGCTCCACGGCACCAACTCGATTCTCGTCTTCACCGCCGAGGGTCTGGTCGATGCCCCCGATGATCGCCCGGATGTGATGGAGATGCTCGGCACGCAATTCGTCGCCCACCCGCCAATCGGCAAATTCCCGGTCGAGGTGGTCAACAAGGACCACGAACTGACCCGCGGCATCGAGGATTTCGAGGTGGTGGACGAACTCTACCTCTCCAAGACCACCGCGCCGATCGAAACGCTCATGCAAACCACGTTTGAAGGCGAGGCGACCGGCTTCACCCACAGCCAATGGGACAAGACCACCGTCCCTATCGTTTATACGAGGGATATCGGCGAGGGTCAGATCGTATACAATGCTCTAGGCCATTGCCGCGGGCACTACGACCTTCCCGGTATGGCCGATTTCTACCCGCACAAGGAAATGTGCGCCTGGAATTACGACGTCTATTATGACCTCCTGCGGCGCACAATCCGCTGGGCCATGCGAGACGGGGCCTGACTGAAATAGACGTACGGGATCGACTGCAATGGATATGGACTTCTCGACCGAGGATCTGGCCTTCCGCGAGGAAGTGCGCACTTTCCTCAAGGACAACCTGCCAGAACGCTTGCGCGATGGCGCACGCCGTACGCCCGGCGTGTTCGTCGAGCCCGATATCGGGATGGAGTGGCACCGGATCCTGTTCCGTCAGGGCTGGGTCGCCCCGCACTGGCCCAAGGCCGACGGCGGCACGGGCTGGACCCCGACGCAGAAGTTCATCTTCGAGAAGGAGTGCGCGCTCGCTGGCGCTCCGTCGCTTGCGATCCTCGGCCTGCGCCTTGTCGGGCCAGTGATCTGTGAATTCGGCACGCCCGAACAGAAAGCGCGCTTCCTGCCGCGCATCCTGTCGGGCGACGATTATTGGTGCCAGGGCTATTCCGAACCCGGTTCGGGTTCCGACCTTGCTAGTCTCAAAACCACAGCGCGTCTGGACGGCACCGAATACGTCATCAACGGCTCCAAGATCTGGACCACCCACGCCCATCACGCCGACTGGATCTTCGCGCTCGTCCGCACCGATGCGAGCGTAAAGAAGCAGCAGGGGATCAGCTTCCTGCTGGTGCCGATGGACCAGCCGGGTGTTGCGGTGACCCCGATCCATTCGATGTCGGGCGATCACGAGGTCAATGCGGTGTTCTTCACCGATGCCCGCACCGGGGTTGAGAACCGCATCGGTGATGAAGGCCAGGGCTGGACCATCGCCAAGTTCCTGCTCGAAAACGAGCGCGGCGGTTCGTGCTATGCCCCGCGCCTGCTCCAGAGCATCGATCGTCTGGAAAATCTGGCCCAGATGCAGCCTTCCGGGGTCAATGGCGCGATGGCGCACGACCCGCGCTTCCGCGACCGGCTCGCCCGCGTGCGGCTTGAGGCCGAGGCGCTGGAGGTGACCGAATTGCGCATCCTTGCCGAATTGGCCAAGGGCCGCGCGCCCGGGCCGCAGACCTCGCTGGTGAAACTTTTGGGATCCAACCTTGGCCAGAAGGTCGATGTGCTGCGGCTCGAACTGCTGGGGCCTGATGCGCTTCAACTGCCGCTGGAACGCCCGCTCTATGGCAACGAGGCCCCTGAACCGGTCGGCAGCGAGTATGCCCAAACAGCAATGGGCAAATATCTCAACAACCGTGCCTCGACGATTTTCGGCGGTTCGGACGAGGTGCAGAAGAACATCATTGCCAAGACCGTTCTCGGTCTCTGAGAGGACCGAAGAATGGACGTTTCGAAGTTGATGTTCCGCGAAGGCCTGATGGCCGGTGAGCGTATTCTCGTCACCGGGGGTGGCACCGGGCTCGGGCGCGAAATGGCCGAGGCCTTCCTCAAGCTCGGCGCGACAGTGTACATCTGCGGCCGGCGCCAGAACAAGCTGGACGAGACCGCGGCTGAGCTCACCGCGCTCCACGGCGGCAAGATTGTCGGCATGGCCTGCGACATCCGCGATGCCGACGCGATCCACGCTATGGTCGATGCGATCTGGGCGGACGGCGGAGCGCTGACCGGCGTGGTCAACAACGCGGCCGGCAACTTCATCAGCCGCACCGAAGACCTCTCGGTCAACGGCTTCAACGCCATCGCTGACATCGTGATGCGCGGCACGTTCTACGTCACGCTCGACATCGGCAAACGCCTGATTGCCGAGAAAAAGAGAGCGAGCTTTCTCTCGATCCTCACCACATGGGTGTGGTCCGGCAGCGCTTTCGTGGTGCCAAGCGCAATGAGCAAAACCGCGATCAACGCCATGACCCAGAGCCTTGCAACCGAGTGGGGCCGCTACGGCCTGCGTTTCAATGCCATCGCGCCGGGCCTTTTCCCGACCAAGGGCATGAGCGCGCGGCTCAGCCCCGGGGGGTCGGGCGGCAACTCGAACAATTCGATGAACCCGCTCGGCCGCGCAGGCGAGATGCACGAACTCGCCAATCTCGCCGTGTTCCTGATGGGATCTGGCGCAGAGTACGTGAATGGTCAGACCATCGCTATCGACGGCGCAGGTTTCCAGGCCACCGGCGGGACATTCTATCCGATGCTCCATGCGCTCGGCGATGCCGAATGGGATCAGATGCGCGCGATGATCAAGGGCACCAACGAGAAGGACAAGGCCGAGCGCACGGTCGGCTGACCGCTCAGGTAACCATGGCGCGCTGGCTAAATTCGGGCCGCTGCCATTCTCCGCTCGCCAGTACGTCGGCAAGATGCCGCGCCGCAGCAGCGATGTCGGTGAAGCTAAGGTAGGCTGGAGCGAAGCCTAGCCGCAGCACATCGGGATCGCGAAAATCGCCAATCACCCCGCGTGCGATGAGCGCTTGGCAGATGGCGTAGGCGTTTGGATGCTGGAAGGATAGCTGGCTACCCCGATCATCGCTCCGCGGTGGGCTGGCCAATTCGATGGCCACGCCACGCGCCATCAGGCTTTCGAGGAAAAACTCCGAGAGCGCCTGCGATTTGCCGTAAAGCCGCTCTACGCCGATCTCCGCGATCAGATCGACGCCTACTTCCAGCGCCGCCAGCCCGAGGACCGGAGAGGTGCCGCACAGCAGCCGTTCAATGCCGGGCGCGCCCATGTAATCGTCGGAGAAGGCAAATGGCGCGGCATGGCCGAACCAGCCCGTCAGCGGCTGCGCGAGGTTCGCATGATGCCGCTCGGCGACATAGGCAAAGGCCGGGGCTCCCGGCCCGCCACAAAGGTACTTGTAGCCGCAGCCAACCGCGAAGTCCGCTCCCACCGCGCCGAGATCGACTGGCATCGCCCCGGTCGAGTGCGAAAGGTCCCACAGCACCAGCGTTCCGGCATCATGGGCGGCACGGGTCAGGGCAGCCATGTCGTGCAGCGCGCCGGTCTTGTAATGGACATGGGTGAGCATCAGGAGAGCAACGTCCCCGTCCAGTGCTTCGGCCAGCTTGCCGCGTTCCACCAGCCGCCGCTCGGCCAGCCCTTGCGTCTCGAGGCCAGCGACCATGTAGAGATCGGTCGGGAAATTGCCGGGCTCAGACAACACGACCTTGCGGCCCGGACGCATCTGGAGCGCGGCGGCAATGAGCTTGAAGAGGTTCACGCTCGTGGAATCACAGGCGATCACTTCATGCGGCGCGGCACCGATCAGCGGAGCGATCTTTGTCCCTACCCGGGCCGCAGCCTTGAACCATCCCGCGCTGTTCCATGACCGGATCAGACCCTCGCCCCACTCCTGTTCGACCACCTTTTGCACCGCTTCAGGGGTCGCCTTTGGCAACGCTCCCAGCGAATTCCCGTCGAGATAGATGACCCCTTGCGGCAAGGTGAAACGGCCGCGAAACTCCGCCAGCGGATCGGCTGCATCGAATTCGGCGGCGCGGCTCTCGGGGATCATAAGGCGGTCCTGACACTCGGCAGTTCGTGGATGATGGCCTGCTTAAGCAGAATCTCGAGGTCGGGCACTCAGAACGTGTCACCGGTGGCGCGCTTGAAGCGCAGGGCACTTGAGGAAATTAGCCCTCGATTAGTCGGCTCTCGGGGTGATGCGTGTCGAGGTGCTTGAGCAGGATTTTGAGGTTCTTGGTGTTCGAGCGAAACAGGAAGTCAGCGGCGTCGCCGATCAGCGGGATCGCTCCGATCGCAGTGTCGAACAGCACATTGGCACCCATTCTGGCGAGCTTCCACTTGGGCAGGCCGAGATTGCGCGCCTCCCACACGATGTAGGCGCCCATTGCCGCGGTCACGACCTCGCCAAGCACAGGCACAAGGCCGACAAGCGCGTCGAGCCCGACCGGCATGTTGATGCCGGGAATGACGAGACTGCGCTCAAGCAGCTTCTCCATTGCGATCACCCGCGCACGCACCGAGGCGGCGTCAGTGCCGGTTGGGACGGAGAACTTCATGGGCTGCGCGCGGCGGCGATCGGTCGTGTTCATGCGCTTCATGTGGTGGGCTGCGAGAGGGGGAACAAGGGGTGGAAGCCCCAAGGATTGGCAAGGTAATTGCGCATCGTGGCGCGGACGAGCGACCAGCGCACGGGGGCGCCGAGGGGGATGTAGACCTCCCGCTCGACCAGCGCAGCATGGGCCTCGACAAGGAGCCGCTCGCGAACGGCCGGATCGCGTTCGGTAAGCGACTGGCGCACCAGCGCATCGGCCTGCGGTGCACACAGCCCTTGGCCGAGGCTGCAATTGAACTGATTGAGATACCAGCGCGGCGATCCGTAACGGGCGAGCGTGTCGCGCAGCTCGAAATCGGCGGCTTCGCCCGGTGCTGTCCGCCTCACGCCAACGCCGATTGCACCCCAGTCTTCGGCCAGCCGACGCAACATCAGGTCGCTCCCCGGTCCGGCAGGGAGGGCCACCCGAACGACCGCCTCGCGCCCCGGCCCCGACCACGCACGAATGCGCGCTGCGGCAACCTCGCGGCGATTACTCAGTGAGGCCCCGTTCCAGCGATCGGCATTGTAGGGAGGCTGGGTGTAGGCATCCGGCGGCACAACCCAGCTGCTCTCGCGCCATCCGCCGATCCCGAAGCTCTGGATCAGCGCGGCCCGATCGATCGCCATCGAAAGGGCCTCGCGCCTTGCTGGGTCGGCCAGCAGTCCGGTCTCGCGGCGCACCGACAGACCAAGCAACCCGATCGCCGGATCGACCTGAATGGTACCGCGCGATAGCGGTCCAGCCTCTGCCTGAGGGAAATCAACGATACTCCCGCCCAGCACGAGGTCGACATCCCCCCGCGAAAAGGCTGCGACTGCACTTTGCGTCGGTAGCGCGCGCACCACGACCGGGCGTGCGACGTCCTCCCAGTCTTCGCGGGCAGGAAGGCCGCGCAGTTCGGGCGCAATCGCTGCAAGGCGAGCCGCCGGCTCCTTCTTGCTGCGCGACACCGTCATCGGGCCGGCACCTCTGCCGCTTTTGGCAAAGCCGAGTTCGGGTTGTGCCAACAGCCGCAGAAAATCGGGCATGGGCGCGGTAAGCCGCACCTCGACCACCCGCCCGGTCATCGCGCGGATATCGCGCACGGCAGCCAGATCGAGCCCGAGCGAGGTTCCCCGCACCCGCGCGACCGCGTCTTGCAACTGTTGCCGCACGTCGGTCGCGGTGATTTCCCCACCACGGGGCCAATCGCTTTCGCGCAGGCGGAAGATGTAGCTGAGGCCATCGTCGGTGACGATCCATCGCTCGGCGATCGCGGGCACGACCTGCCCCGCCTGGTCGAGCGCGACCAGGCCCTCGTAGGTGGCGGCGCGGATTTGCTGGGCAGAGGTTGGCAAACGCACGCCGCGCTGGAAGAGGCTGTCCGGCGCACCGATGATCGCCACTTCGACCGGCCCACTGCCGCCCGAGGGGCCGCAGGAAGTCAGTGCCAGCAAGGCAATCAGAGGCAGCCAGATTCGCATCGGCTTCGAGACCTAGCAGGTCGGAGCGCGGCGGTCAGCGTGTTGACAACCGGAAAGTCGGGCAGTTTCGTGGGTAACGGATTAGATCTTGCGCAGCCGGGCCGTTTCCGGAGGTGGCGGAGCGCGGTGAGCCCACGAGGGCTGCGCGACGACGGCCGCCGGACCGTCTTCCGCCTGAAGCGGACGTCGCGCCTTCTGCGAATCGATTTCCTCGTCGAACGCGACGCCGAATCGGCTGTCCTGCACCCAGGCGACGGTACCGCCGACCGATCCGATGCTGCGAAGCTCGACCGAGACGCGGTGTCCGCGCTGCACGCGCAAGTGACCTTCGCCCATCATGCCGCCATCGGAAAGATTGCGGACCCTCACCCGATGAACCTCGGAGCTTTGCTCGACGCGGATGTCAGCCAGCAGAAACAGGCTGTCGCGTGCGACGCTGCGTGTTTCAACCCCTGTCATGCGCCGATCGTCTCCTTGCTTGAAGTCTAATACCGGATTGCCCCACCACGGGTAGTCGCATCGCCACCGTGCGGGATGAGTATTGCCCTATTCTGGGTAAACAGCCGGTAAAGCAAAGGCGCCGGGCCGGTCGCTTCTTGAAAAGGTGTCCCAGCGCGGCACAGCATTTTGCGCGCTGGTTACCGTTCAATCGTCACGGGAGACCTTCTCGCGGCGTTCGTGCGCTTCTTGCGCCTCGACCGTCATCGTCGCGACCGGACGCGCGATCAGGCGGCGGAGGCCGATCGGATCGCCGGTCACTTCGCAATAGCCGTATTCGCCCGAGTCGATCCGGCGCAGCGCGGCATCGATTTTCGAGACCAGCTTGCGCTGACGGTCGCGGGTGCGCAGTTCGATGCCCCAGTCGGTCTCGCTCGAGGCGCGGTCGGTGAGGTCGGCTTCGCGGATCGGACCGTCTTGAAGCGATTGGAGGGTCTGCCCCGCGGCAGAATGGATCGAACGCTTCCATTCGATCAGCAGCATCCGGAAATACGCCTGCTGGCGGTCGTTCATGTATTCCTCTTCCTCGCTCGGCACATAGTCCGGCGCGAGGAGGCGCTTGGCTTTTTCAAGGATATCAATGTCGTCAGACGCGGTGGTGGGCATCAAGCTCTTATCCCATAAGCCGCTGGGAAGACCGTCGCGTCCTGACGCCTGAATTTTTTCATTGGCTCACTTGGTCCCAGCAAGCTGAAGCAATGCGCGCCCTATAGGGAAGGCCCCCAAGGCGCACAAGCGGCTTTGACGAGGAGGCGGGGCAAAAGCGTCCCATCGAGAAACTGCGAATCGCGTTAACCAATTCTTGACCATAAATGCCGCACCTCTCGGATCACGGAAGGTCGCCTTGGGGGGCGATCGGTGACTGAGGGGACTTCATCATGACCATCATTGCGATCAGCGCAAAACACGGCGATGTTTCACGCGAAACATTGGTCAACAACCTGCTTGGCGCATGGCTGGCCGAGGCTGGACAGGGTCAAGCGGGGGCCTGCTTCGATCTGGGGGTGGCCTATTCGACGGGTAGCAACGGCGCGCCCTGCGATCTGATCGAAGCGCACAAGTGGTTCAACCTTGCCGCCGCCCGCGGCCACGAGGAAGCCGGCCATTGCCGCGCCGACATCTCGGACGAGATGACCGCCCGCGAAATCGCCGAAGCCCAGCGCCGTGCGCGCCAGTGGCTCGCCGAAGGCCGTCTGCGCGCCGCCTAATCGCCCTTCTTGAACGGCGTCCGACTGCCGAGGTAGAGCTGGTCGCTCGCCACGCCTTCCCGCTCGCGTTCGAGGAAATCGGCGACCGCCGCGCGGAAACCCGGATCGGCGATCCAGTGCGCCGACCACGTCTGCACCGGTTCATAGCCCCGGGCGAGCTTGTGCCCGCCCTGCGCCCCTGCCTCGACGGTCGAGAGGCCCCGCGCAATCGCGATGTCGATCGCCTGATAGTAGCACAGTTCGAAATGCAGGAAGCGCACCTCGCGGGTGCAGCCCCAATACCGCCCGTAGAGCGCGTCCTTCCCCACGAAATTGAGCGCCCCCGCAATCGGCCGAGCGCTTTCATGCGGCCCGTCATAGGCAAGGATCAGCACCATCCGGTCCCCCATCCGCTCGCCCAGCAAGCTGAAGGCCTCGCGGGTGAGATAGGGGCTCCCCCATTTGCGCGCGCCGGTATCCTGATAAAACACCCAGAAGGCGTCCCAATGCGCCTCGGTGATCTCGCTTCCCGTGAGGTGCCGGATCGTCAGGCCCTCGACCGCGCTGCTGCGCTCCTTGCGCAGGTCCTTGCGCTTGCGTGACGAGAGCGCAGCCAGGAAATCCTCGAAGGTTCGGTAGTCGCGGTTGATCCAGTGGAACTGGATGTCCGAGCGCGGCATCCAGCCGCCTTCCTCGAACAGCGGCAATTGCGCAGGGTCGATGAAGGTCGCGTGCGCGCTCGACATCTTGTTTTGAAGGCACACTGCCTCGGCGCCCTTGAGCAGGTGCGGCGCGAGGCTCGGGTCCGAAAGAAGCAGGCGCGGTCCGGTCGCCGGGGTGAAGGGCGCGGCGATCTGGAGCTTGGGGTAATAGCGCCCGCCCGCACGGTGCCACGCATCGGCCCACGCATGGTCGAAGACATACTCGCCCTGAGAATGCCCCTTTGCGTAGGACGGCATCGCAGCGAGCAGCGTTCCGGCTTCGTCCGTGATGGCGATGGGCGCAGGCTCCCAGCCGGTGCCGGGGCCGACCGAGCCGGAGTCCTCCATCGCGGTCAGGAATTCGTAGGACACGAAAGGATTGTCGGTCCCGCCGAGCGCGTTCCACGCCTCGCGGTCGAAGCTGCCGACCGAGGAGGCGATGCGTACGATGAGCTCCGGCGCGCTCACGCCAGCCCTGCCCCTTCGGCAATCAATGCATCGGCATGGGCAAGGCCGGCGGCGCGGGTCTCGGGCGAGCGGACGGTCCAAGTGAGCAGCGGGCGGCCCGCTTCGCGCCAGGCCGCTGCCTCGGGCCGTGCCAGATCGCGTACGTCGATGGCGAGGAAATCGGGCTGCGCATCGGCGAGTACCGCCGCATCGCGCCACACGCCCTGAAAACCGTTTTCGAAGGAATCGGTCCCGACCAGCCCGCGCGGGGCTGCCGGTGCATTGCCCGCGAACCAGATTGGCACGCGGGGGTCGAAACTCATAACCGCAACCGCACCCAAGTAGCTGTCGAGCAGCCATGCAACGGAGGCGCAGGTCCACTCGACATCATATCCCGGCAGCGACTTGATCTCGATCAGCAGCGGCACGCGGCCTGCGACTTTCTCGAGGAAGGTTGCCAGCTTGACCGGATGCTGACCGGTCCCGAGCAGGCTCAGTGCCTCGAGCGCCTCTGCGGCCAGATCGATGGTTTGGCCCGTCTCGCCCGTAAGCCGCGCAAGCTCCCAGTCGTGGAAAACCATCGGGTGATCGTCACGGCTGCGCTGGATATCGCACTCGATCCCCATGCCGCGGGCGATTGCCCCCTCGGCAGCGGCCAGCGAGTTCTCCGGCGCGCCCTCCTGATGCAACCCGCGGTGGGCATATTCCCACTGCGTCAGCCATTCCGGAGCCGGCCTTGCGCTCATGCCTTGAGCGCGACCACCGCATCGACCTCGACCGCCGCGCCGCGCGGCAGAGCGGGCACGCCGACAGCGGCGCGCGCGTGCTTGCCGGCGTCGCCGAAGACCTGTTCCATCAAGTCGGAAGCGCCGTTGGCGACTTCGGGCTGATCAGTGAAGTCGGCGGTGCAATTGATGAAGGCACCCAGCTTGACGATCCGCTCGACCTCTTCGAGCAGTCCGGCGGCCTCCAGCTGTGCGACGATCATCAAGGCGCAGGCGCGCGCGGCGGCCTGGCCATCGGCCACGCTCACGTCATCGCCCAGCCGTCCCTTGACCACCTGCCCGTCGACGAAGGGCAGCTGGCCCGAGACATGGGCAAAGCCGCCATGCACCACCACCGGCACATAGCTCGCCACCGGAGCGGCGGCCTTGGGCAGGGTGATGCCGAGTCCGGCGAGTTTGGCAGCAACAGTCATTCTCAATTCTCCAGTCGTTCGAGCAGCCACGGCAGGGCCTCGTCCCAGCGGTCGATCCGGGCTTCGGCGTGGCCTGCCTTGTGGGCGCAATCAATGGCATGGGCGATCATCGGCTCGCCGCACAGGTGCAGGCGGGTGACGTCGGGGGTGATTTCGGCGACAGAGGCGTGGTGCTGCGCGAGATCGTCGATGAAGAACGCCTTGGTGGGCGCATATTCGTCGATGATCGCCTTCAGCGCCGGGCCTTTGGGGCCTTGGTTGGTGAAGACGCGCGCGTTGATACCGACCTTGGCGAGCTGCTCGGCGCGGGCATCGCGGTGGGCATCGACGAGGTTGGTCAGGATCACCACGTCGGCCTTCTCGGCCAGCGTGTTGATCCCCTCGACCGCGCCGGCAATCGGCATCTGCGAGTCCATCTCGTTGTCGAAGAACCGGCCGAGCATCTTCCAGATATCGGGCGGAGCGAGGAGCTCGCCGCTTTCCTGCCAGCGCAGCGCCTCGGCAAAGTTATGGCCTTCGAGGTGGAAGCTGACGCCCTGCGAGCCTTCCAGCCAGTCCTTGAAGGGCGCGAACATGTGCAGCAGCACTTCGTCGCAGTCGGAAATGATCAGGGGGCGGTTCATTACGAGAGAGCGTCCTTGGCGGCGACCAGTTCCTCCGGGGTGACGGCGAGTGCTTCGGCCGCGCGGATCAGGTCTGGTTCGTGATTGGAGAGAAATTCGAGCGCCGAGGCGAGGATCATGGGATCTCCGAGGCCGCTCCTCAGAGAATCGGCATCGAGACCGGTGAGTTCAAGGTAGCGCTGCGCGCGATCCTCACTCTCCAGCACCCAGCCGAGCGCAGCCAGCGCGAGAACCTGCGGGTTGGCGGGCTCGGAGGGAGGGCGAAGCGGGATTGTCCTGTCCTTCGTGTGGGTCTAGTGCAACGGGCGGGGAATGAAACGGGGCGATCAGTGACAAAGCGGATCATGGTTGTCGAGGACAATGACCTCAACCGGAAATTGTTCTGCGACGTGCTTCGGGCCAATGGCTTCGAGGTGGAGCCGGTGGCCGACGGCGACAAGGTCCTCGACACCGCGCGCCTGTGCTCGCCCGATCTGATCATCATGGATATCCAGCTGGGTGGCATCTCGGGCGTCGACCTGATCGAGGCAGCCAAGCGCGACCGCAGGCTCTGCGGGATCCCGGTGCTGGCAGTGACCGCCTTCGCCGCCAAGGGCGATGAAGAGCGCATCCGCGCTGCCGGAGCGGAAGGCTATCTGTCGAAACCGGTCTCGATCGGCCCCTTCATGAGCGCGGTGAACGCGCTGGTGTGAGGCGGTTCGGGAGGGCCCGCGCGGCGGCGAAAGCTTGACAAGCTGCATCATCCGCCGCTTTGCAAACGTAACTTTGGGCCACGGCCCGCCCGACCACCGATCGCAAGAAAGCACCCCGCGCCATGACCCCTGCAGATGTCGATGATCGTATCCGCACCCTCGTCGAGCCCTTCAACAAGAAGGGCATCGCCATCGAGGACGCGACCACCTTCGCGGGCGACTTCGAGTTCGACAGCCTGACGGTGATGGATTTCGTCGCCGCGATCGAGGACGAGTTCGACATCATCATCAGCATGAACCAGCAGGCCGAGATCGAAAACTGGGGCCAGCTCGTCGCGGCAGTCCACAAGCTTCAGGATAGCTGATAATGGCGACCTCCATGAGCGAAACCGTCACCACCGCTGCACCGGTCGACCTGCTGTCGAAGTTCGACCCGATCATCCAGACCCGCGAGACGCTGCTCGCCGGGGGTGTGGAGGATCCGTTCAACCTCGTGATGGAGAAGGTGCTCTCGCCGACCCGCGCGATCTGCAACGGGCGCGACACGATCCTGCTCGGCACCTACAACTACATGGGCATGACCTTCGATCCGGACGTGATCGAGGCAGGCAAGCGGGCGATGGAAGAATTCGGCGCCGGCACCACCGGCAGCCGCGTGCTCAACGGCACCTTCCGCGACCACCGCGATGTCGAGACGGCGCTGCGCGAGTTCTACGGGATGGACCACGCGATGGTCTTCTCGACCGGCTACCAGGCCAATCTCGGCATCATCTCCACGCTGGCGGGCAAGGGTGACTACATCATCCTCGACATCGACAGCCACGCCTCGATCTGGGATGGCTGCGCGATGGGCAACGCCGAGGTGGTGCCGTTCAAGCACAACGACGTCGAAGCGCTCGAAAAGCGCCTCAAGCGCATCCCCGAAGGCGCGGGCAAGCTGGTGGTGCTCGAAGGCGTCTATTCGATGATGGGCGACGTCGCGCCGCTCAAGGAAATGGTGCGCGTTTCCAAGGAAAACGGCGCGATGGTGCTGGTCGACGAGGCGCACTCGATGGGCTTCATCGGCGAACACGGCCGCGGCGTTGCCGAAGAGCAGGGCGTGCTCGACGATGTCGATTTCATCATCGGCACCTTCTCCAAGAGCGTCGGCACGGTCGGCGGCTTCTGCGTCTCGAACCACCCGAAATTCGAAGTTATGCGCCTCGTTTGCCGGCCCTACGTCTTCACGGCCGCATTGCCGCCCGCGGTGATGGCGAGCTCGGCCACATCGATCCGCAAGCTGATGCATGGCGGCAACAAGCGCCAGCATTTGTGGGAGAACAGCCGCACGCTCCACAAGGGCCTGCGCGATCTCGGCTTCAAGCTCGGCACAGAAACCCCGCAGAGCGCGATCATCGCGGTCATCATGCCCGATCTGGAGGGCGGCGCGATGATGTGGGAGGCGCTCCTCAAGGAAGGCCTCTACGTCAACCTCGCCCGTCCTCCGGCAACCCCGGCTGGCATGACCCTGCTGCGCTGCTCGCTATGCGCAGAGCACACGGCCGAACAGGTGCAGACCATCCTCGGCATGTTCGAGCGTGCCGGCAAGGCGATCGGGATTATCTGATAATAACGCAGAAAGGCGATTGCCTTTCGCGACAACGGCGATAATTTACCCCTGTATTTCAAGGGGTCGCAACTCATGTCCTTCGTATTCGCCGCTCGGCGGCCTGGGTTCGTCGCGTCTGCCGGTGCTGCAATCCTCGCGCTTTCGGGATGTGGCGGCGGGGGAAGCAGCGGCTCGGGGGGCGGCGGAGTAAGCAATCGCGCGCCGCAGATTACCTCTGCATCGACAGCTACGCTTACCGAAAATAGCGCGGCGGCTGCGCTTGCGCTCGCTGCCACCGATCCGGATGGCGACACCGTCACCCTTACGATCAGCGGGACCGATGCAGGCGCCTTTGCCTTGTCCGGGGCGAACCTCCAGTTCCGGCAAGCCCCCGACTTCGAACGGCCCGCCGACGGGAACCGCGACAACATCTACAACCTCACGGTGACGGCGCAGGACAGCCGCGGCGCATCGAGCAGCGCCAATCTCGCGGTGACCGTCGCCAACAGCAAAGAGGGGATTTCCGTAACCCGGATTGCGACCGGGTTCACCGATCCGCTTGGCGCCTCTTTGCTGATAACCAAAGACCTCACCAACACCGTGAGCATCGGGCGCATCGCAATCGCAAGAACGAATGGCGAGATTTTCGACGTGGACGGCGGCACCGGTCAGCGGACCCTGCTGGCAGATGTATTCGCAGGTCGACCCCGTGGTCGCCTTCTGGCCATCGCCTTCAAGGGTGGAGCGAGCGGATTCTACAGCGGGCTTTATGCGCTCGCCCAGGAATCTGACGGGCGGGTTTTCCTGCAGCGCTACGTGGGCGCGGCAATCACCGAACTTGAAATCTTGCCCAGCGGCTCCGCGCCCGCATCCGCTTCCCTGTTCACCGGACCGGCAACCGGACAGCCGGGCGGCAATCTCTTCATGACTCTCTCGGACGAGGGCGGCACCTTCGCACAGAACCCCAGTTCCCGGCTCGGCAAACTTATCTTCCTCGAGGAGCAGGATCCATTCGCCGGTGCAAGCCTTGGGCCCGGCTCCTATGTCGCCCGGATCATCGGCACCGGCATCAGGCGATCCGGTGGCGCAGGCACGTTCAATGGAGAGATCCTGCTCAGCGACCAGGGCGGCTCGCTCGAACATGAGCTCACGTCCTTCCTGCCCACCGCACGCCCGCTTGATTTCGGATGGCCGGGGCGTGAAGGCTCACGCGGAATTGGGACCAACCCGCCAGCCGCCGTCAATGGTCCGCGGGTAACCTACGGGTTCGGAACCGGCCCGGATCAGGGAACCGGCATTATCTTTGGCGGTCTTTACCGCGGGCCTATCGCGGACCTCGATAACCGGTTCGTGTTCGGCGATCGCAGCGGGACATTCTGGTCGGTCAAATTCGCGGATTTGGCGAGTGGCTTCCTTCTCGGCCTACCTCAGCTGGATCGGCGCACCGCGGATTTCGTGCCAAACGCAGGCCAGATTGAGTCACCTGTCGGTTTCGCAGTCGACGATCAGAACCGGATGTTCATTCTCGACGCCGACGGCGAGCTGTTCCGGGTTGACCCTGCGTGATCTTAGACCGGTTTTAATAACCAATCTGGTTATTTTTGGTTGACATCGTGACGCTCTTTGGTTAGAGATAGGCATAGTCGAAAAACTGCGATTCGCCAGAAGGCGGCCTCCCCGGTGGAGTGCCGCCTTTTTGCTGTCCGCAATGGGAGAGGTGCCGATGAATTCCAGCGTGCCTGCCCGGAAAACGGGAAAGCCTGTCAAGAAGGTGCCTAACCGCCACTGGCGCAAGCGCTTCATCGAGACGCTTGCCACCACATCCAACGCCGCCCGCGCGGCCGAGGTTGCCAAGGTCAGTCTGACCCGCGCCTATGACGCGCGCCGGACCGAACCCGCCTTCGCTCGGGCGTGGCAGGCCGCCATCGCCGACGGTTACCTCAATCTCGAAATCGAGATGATCCGCCGCCTGCGCGATGGCGACCTGATGACCGCAAACGGCGACAAGTTCGACTTCGCCAACGCGATCCGCCTGCTCGGCGCACGCCAAGGATCCGCAGGCGGCCAGAGCGAAGTCCGGGATGTCAGCACCGCCGAGGTTCGCGCCTCGATCAACCGCAAGATTGAGGACATCCGGCGGCGCATGGAACGGCAAAGGGCGGCTCAGGATAGCGCCGAATGAGCGACCCCTACGACCGGATGATAGCCGACGAAACCGAGTTCGGCGTGAAATGGCGCCGTTCAGTTACCAAGAATCTGGACCAGACCGAAAAGAACCGTTTCGACCACATTTGGGAATTCCAGGCGCGCCGCGCGCAAAGACCGCCGCCCGGCAACTGGCGCATCTGGATGATCATGGCCGGGCGCGGGTTCGGCAAGACGCGCTCGGGCGCAGAGTGGGTGCGGATGATCGCCGAGGAAAATCCCGACGCCCGCATCGCACTGGTCTCGTCCTCGCTGGCCGAAGCGCGTGCGGTGATGGTCGAGGGCGAAAGCGGGTTGCTGGGCATTTGTGATCCCGAACACCGTCCGCTTTACGAGCCTTCGCTGCACCGCGTCCGCTTCAGGAACGGCGCGCAGGCCCAGCTGTTCTCGGCCGCCGAGCCTGAAGGCCTTCGGGGGCCACAGCACAGCCATGCTCGCAGGTCAGGCGCAGAAAGAGTTCTTCGTCAATCAAGCACTGTGCTTGCTCGATGCCTTGCACATGCACACGGTCAAGGCTTCGCAATCCGCGCCGCCAGCGACGGTCGTCGAGTCAGACTGTTACCGGGTCAAGGCTCCTGCGACTGGCGCGTGGTCAGGGCGCGAAGATCGCGTCGCGGTACTGATCGCGGGCGACTGGCACTTCATCGAGCCGGTTCATGGCATGGCGCTATATGACCGCGCGGCCGATAACATGCTGGTGTTCCGGTCGGGTTGGAAAGTCGCCCAGACGCCGCCTCTTCCAGCAGGCGGAACCGTGGTGGACGTCGAAGCGCGAACAGCGATCGGGGCCCTGATCCAGTCGCTCAAGGCACTCGGCATACTGGCAACAGCGGCCCCATGAAGTCAGGAATGGCTGAAATCCGTGCATTTTCGTGGTGCATTTTTTGTCCACAGGCATCGGATAGCGACATTCTTGCAACACGAGTCGGCCATTGACAGCTTGCCTCGCGGGTGGGGAAAAGATAGAGACAGCCCGTGCCTCAAGTCTAATACAAAGGGGAATTTTGGATATGCGCAAACTCGTCATTGGGATGGCGATGGCTTCGTCCGCGCTCGCCACACCCGCCATGGCCCGCGACGGCCAGTGGTATATCGAGGGTGATGGCGGCGTAATGCTCGTCGAAGACCAGAACATCGACGTCAACAACGTCGCGGACAACGCGAAGGCCAACTACGACACCGGCTACGACTTCGGCGGCATTGTCGGCTATGACTTCGGTGCCTTCCGGCTCGAAGCTGAAGCCAGCTACCGCTCGGCGGAACTGTCGGATACGGTCGCCGGCAGCGAAGGTCTGGTGCTGAACCCGATCCAGGGCGGCTTCTCTCGCTACTTCAACGCTTCGCAAACCGCTCTTGGTGAAACGAACGCCCTGAGCTTCATGGTCAACGGTCTGTTCGACTTCGGCTCGGATGACGGCCTGCAAGGCTTCGCCGGCGGCGGCGTTGGCGTTGCGCGCGTCGACATGGACGGCCGCGTCAACTCGAACGGCCCGGGCGTGTGGAGCGATTCGGACACCGGCTTCGCATGGCAGCTCGTTGCGGGCGTCCGCGCTCCGCTGAGCGACCATTGGGACGTCGGTCTGAAGTATCGCTACTTCAACGTGCCGGACATCTCGATTGTCGATCCGCTTGGCCGTGCCCTGAACACCGACTTCAACAGCCACTCGCTACTGGGCTCGATCACCTACAACTTCGGTGGCGAACAAGCTCCGCCGCCGCCGCCGCCGGTTGTAGCCCCGCCGCCGCCCCCGCCGCCCCCGCCGCGTCCGGCTCCGCCGCCGCCGCCGCCCAAGGTTGCGTGCAACACCGGCCCGTACATCGTGTTCTTCGACTTCGATAAGTCGGACATCACGGCCGAAGCCGCCCGCATTCTGGACAGCGCCGCAAGCGCCTACGCCAACTGCGGTACTGCGAACGTCATGCTTGCTGGTCACACCGACCGTGCGGGCAGCCCCAAGTACAACCTGGGCCTCGCCCAGCGTCGTGCTGACGCCGTCCGCACCTACCTCGGTGGTCGCGGCATTCCGGGTGGTCGCATGACGACCCAGGCCTTCGGCGAGTCGGCACCGCGCGTTCCGACTGCTGACGGTGTGCGCGAAGCGCAGAACCGTCGCGTCGAAGTGACTTACGGTCCGGGTTCGGGCATGTAAGCTTCGACTTCGAAACGAACATGAAGGGGGCCGGAGTAATCCGGCCCCTTTTTTGTTGTTCGGCGTTCGCGGGAGTAACGCGGTCGGAGTACGACGCTGCTGCCTCGTGAAGATGATGCTTCGTCCAGCCTGTAAGCTTTTGTCTTCCTGCGCCCAGGATTGGCAGGCGAGCGAACACCCCCCTCCATAAGGGAGAGCGCGAGTTCGCCCTCTCACACGACAGACTGTTGAGAACAGTCGAGCTGTAGGCTTGGGCCTAATTCGTGGAAGGGCGCGAGCCCGTCACTCCCCAGCCGCTTGCGCACGCTGGGCAATGGTCGCTTCAGCCTCCGGTAAGGCGCGATAGGCATAGATCAGCAGCGCGAGGGCAATCGGCGCAACGCCGATGAGCGACAGCACTCCCATGCGCATACTCCCGCTGATCTCGGAAATTTGCCCCACCATGTAGGGTCCGAGCGCCAACCCAACCAACGTTGTCGCGAGGAAGAATGATGCCGTGGCGGTGCCGCGCATCCGGGGCAGAACGAGGTCTTGCGTGGTGGCCGCAGCTGCGCCCAGCGCCGTGGCCGCAAACATCACTGCAAGGAAATTCATCACGTAGAACAGCGCTGCGTTTTCAGTGGTGAACCCCACCGCGATTGGCACCATTGGCGCTACAACGCCGAACATCACCACGAAGATCCGGCCCGCCGGATTGCGGCCGCGAAGCCAGTCGGACATGCGCCCGCCAAGGATCACCCCAAGGAATCCGGCCAGCGCACCGCTCCCACCGAGAACGAATGCGAGCTGCGCCTTGGGTAGCTTTAGCACGGTCTCCGCATAGGGCGCCGACCAGAACGCCAGCGCGTAGGCAACGAGCGAGACCAGCCCGTATCCCAGTGCCGTACAGATGAACGCAGGCGTTCCCCAGATGAGGCCGAAGGTCGCAGGATCATGCCGGCGCAGTGTCGCTGCCCACGAGAACACGGCGTAGTATCCGAACGCCATCGCCGACCACTGCGGCACGTTACCGGTCAGCTTGATCATCACCATCGCCAGACCAATCATCGCGGCCGCCATCGTCAGGTTGACGAGAGCAGCCATCGGCCCGCGCCGCATCGCGTGCCATAGCGTAAAGGGCGGGAGCAGCATCGACAGGTCAGCCAGAAAATCGACCAGCGGATGCCTCGCGCCAGTCGCTTGCGTCGGCGGCCGCGACGGTTCCCGCAGTGAGGCGACCCAAAGCGCGAGCAGCAGGCCCGGCAGGCCCACCGCGAGGAACGCTGCCTGCCATCCAACCAATCCGCCCATGCCGCCGTCGGGATAGGCGGCATCCCAGACCTTCGAAATCTTGGCCCCGATCAGCAGCGACACCCCTCCGCCGAGATATAGCCCGGAGGAGTAGATCGCGAGCGCCGTCGCGCGCTGGCGGGAGGGGAAGTAGTCAGAGATCAGCGAGTAGGCGGTCGGGCTGGCGGTCGCCTCACCCACGCCCACGCCCATGCGCGCTAGCGAGAGGGTCAGGTAGTTTCGCGAGAAGCCCGACAGCGCTGTCATCGTCGACCACAACACAAGACCGATCGAGAGCAGGCGCACGCGGTGCCAGCGATCCGCCAAGCGGCCGAGCGGCACGCCGAACAGGGCGTAGAAGACCGCAAAAGCAGCCCCCCCCAGAAAGCCCAACTGTCCGTCGGTCAGAGCAAGGTCGCGTTTGATGTCGACCGCGAGGATCGAAAGGATCTGCCGGTCGATGAAGTTGAGGATGTAGACGACCACGAGGACGCTCAACACGTACCAGCTGTACGCCGACGCCGGTTCCTCACTCGCCGCAACGCGTACGGTGCCATCCTCGCTCAATGCTGATCCCTCCGAAAGCTTTGTTCTCGATCAGCTTGGGAGCCGATCACGCCTTGTAAGGGGTGCTATCGATAATCCCGGCCTCGGCAAAACCCTTTTTCCGCAAGCGGCAGGAATCGCACAGTCCGCAGGCGATCCCCTCAGGCGCAGGATCGTAGCACGACCAGCTCCATGCCGGATCAAGGCCCAGGCGGTCGCACTCGCGCGCGATGTCGGCCTTGGTCATGTGCTGAAGCGGCGCATGGATCGTGAAGGGTGCTCCCTCGGCCCCCGCCTTGGTGCCGAGCCGCGCGGTCTCCGCGAAGCTCGCGATGAACTCCGGCCGGCAATCGGGATAGCCCGAGTAGTCGAGCGCATTGACCCCGATGAAGACGTCGCGCGCGCCCGCCGCCTCGGCGCAGGCCGTCGTCAGGGCGAGGAACACGAGATTGCGCGCGGGCACGTAGGTGACCGGGATGTCGTCACCGACCCCGCCTTTCGGCACGTCGATGGCGTCGGTCAGCGCCGACCCGCCGAACGCCCGCAGATCGAGGGCGATCGGCGTGTGCCGTGCAAGGCCCAACTTCCCGGCAATGCGCGCTGCAGACTTGAGCTCAAGCTTATGGCGTTGGCCGTAATCGACTGTCAGCGCGTGAACGGTGAAGCCCGCCTCCTGCGCCAGCGCGGCCGTCACCATGGAATCGAGGCCGCCCGACAGCAACACCACTGCCAACGGCTTTGCAGGATTGCTTTCAGGAGCGCTCATGCCGCGGCCCTAACATGCGCGCCGTTAAAGGCAATCCGGGCGGCTCAGCACGGCCCGGTGCGGCGCGCCTCGGCGGTCAACTGGAACGGCATGCCGCTGTGGATGCCCTGGCTCTCGATCTGGACCAGAGCGCCTGTTTCGCGGCGGATGCTGGTGCGACCATAGCCGTTGCCCGGGCAGGTGTACTGGACCGTCACCCGCGCGGCGCCATCCTCCACGACGAATTGGCTGCATCCGCCCTCGCGGTGCATGAGCTGGATCAGCTCCGCGCCCGATTTCACGCAGATCTTGCGATCAGCGGCCACGCCGCGCTGCTTGATCGTCCACTCGCCCTTGGAGAGCGTCCCCAGCATGGCGAGCCCCTGACCCTGCGCCAAGGCAGGCAAGGACAGGCACAGCGCCGCAACGGCCGCAAAGCCGGTGAGCGCGAGCGCGTAATTCCTGCTGTCGGTTCGGTTGTTCATTGCTGTCCTCATGCCAATATCAGGCCGGAGTGGCTTGCACAAATTGGTCGATCTTGTTCGCCCGCTCGATTTTTCGGCGCTCAGATCGCGAGCGCAAAGGTCCGCGAGCAGAATGCGCAATCGACGGCGACCACCCCGTCGGGCCCGCGCATGTCGTCCTGCTCGTCAGGAGGGAAGCGGGAGATGACCGCTTCGTAATGCTCCGTGCTGCAGCGGCACCCGCGCGACACCGTCGCGCCGGACTGCACGCGCACTTCCATCTCCTCGTGAAACAGCCGCCATACGATCGCTTCGAGCGAAAGGGCCGGGTCAAGCAGCTCGTCGTGGCTGATGGTCCCCGCCAGGATAGAGACGTGCTCCCAATCGGGGTGGTCCATGCGCACATGGAGCCGCTCGCGTCCCTCCTCGCCTTCGGGAAGGTGCTGGATGATCACGCCCGCTGCCATACGCCCGCTGCCGCCGGCGCGGCTGGCAACGCGGATCAGCGTGGGGATCTGCTCGGACTGGCTGAAATAGGCTTCGCAGGCTGCGGACAGACTGTCCCCCTCGAGCGGCACAATCCCCTGATAGCGTTGGCGCCCTTCGGTCTCGAAGGTGATCCCGAGATAGCCGTCGCCGAACAACGCCGCGAGCGACGGGTTCGCGCCCAGTTTCGCCAGTCGCTCGCCGTCGAAATCGGCGTAGCCGCGCACCGCACCGTCACGATAATCGCACACCAGCAGGCTGACGATGCCGCCGTTGGTCTGCGCCTGCATGGTCATCTGCGCCTCCTCGCCCTTGAGCAAGCCGCCCATCAGCGCGACGAGAACCAGTGCCTCGCCCAGCAGGTGCGTGATCGGTGCCGGATAGTCGTGCGCCGAGAGGACCTCTTCAAGCACACCGTCGAGCCGCACCATGCGCCCGCGCGCGCTGCGGCCCGGAAGGGTGAAGCCCATCAGGGCGTCGGAAAAGGTCTCGGCGATATCAGTCGTGTCAGTCATGCCGCGCATATGGGGATCGATCGCGTCAGGCGAAAGACCCCTTGCCGCTCGTCAGTTGCCGAGCAGCCCAAAGGCCCAGAGCAGCACCGACTTTTGCGCGTGAATGCGGTTCTCCGCCTCGTCGAACACCACTGACTGCGGCCCTTCGAACACCTCCTCGCTGACCTCGTCGCCAACGTGCGCAGGCAGGCAGTGGAGGAAGATGGCATCGGGTTTCGCCCCCGACATCAACGCCGCGTCGACCCGATAGGGTTCCATTGCCGCGCGCTTTTCCGCAGCGTCGGCCTGCCCCATCGAGATCCACGTGTCGGTCACGATCACATCGGCCCCGCGTGCCGCTGCGGCTGCATCCTGCGTCAGCGTCACGACTGCGCCGCGCTCGCGCGCCAAAGCGACGAAGGCCTGATCCGGCTCATAGCCCGCAGGCGTTGCGACCCGGACGTTGAACTTGAACAGCCCTGCCGCCTCGAGGATCGAGTGCAGCACGTTGTTCCCGTCCCCGAACCACGCCACTTCCAGACCGGGAAGCGCCTTGCCGTGCTCGATCACGGTGAGCAAGTCAGCAACGATCTGGCACGGATGCGACATATCGGTCAGGCCGTTGATGACCGGTACGCTCGCGTGACGCGCCATCTCCTCGATCTTGGCATGATCATCGGTGCGCAGCATGATGCCGTCCACCATCCGGCTGAGCACCCGCGCGGTGTCGGCGATGGTCTCGCCGCGGCCCAGCTGGCTTGACGCCGAATCCAGCAGCAGCACCGTGCCGCCAAGCTGGCGCATCGCGATGTCGAAGCTGACGCGGGTGCGGGTCGAGCTCTTCTCGAACACCAGCGCCAGCACGCGTCCCGCGAGCGGCGCATCGGCATCAGGCGCGCCTTTGGGCAGGCCGGCGCGCGCCGCCTTGCGGTCGATCGCGTCATTGATCATCGCGGCAACCGCATCGCCCCCGGCATCACCGAGATCGAGGAAGTGGCGGAAGGCGCCGCCGCTCATGCGGCTTCGGGCACCTTGAAGCTCGCAGCGCCTGCCGAAAGCTTGTCGAAGAACTCGTCGATCTCGGCATCGCCGATCACCAGCGGCGGGATGATGCGGATGGTGTTGTCACCCGCCGCCACGGTCAGCAGCTGGTGATGATCGCGCAGATGGACGTAGAACGGACGGCTCTCCATCTTCATCTTGAGACCGAGCATCAGACCCTTGCCCCGCACCAGCTCGAAGAGCTCGGGATAGTTGCCGATGAACTGCTCGAGCCCCTTGCGCAGCCGCTCGCCCTTCTCGCGCACCGACGCGAGGAACTCGTCGTTGGCGACCGCCTCCATCACCGCCGTCCCCGCCGCCATCGCCAACGGGTTGCCGCCATAGGTCGATCCGTGGGTGCCGAAGGTCATGCCGCGCGCGGCCTTCTCGGTGGCGATGCAGGCGCCGAGCGGGAAGCCGCCCCCGATGCCCTTGGCGGTGGCGAGGATGTCGGGCTCGATGCCGTAATGCTCGTAGGCGTAAAGCTCGCCCGTACGCGCAACGCCGCACTGCACCTCGTCCAGAACCAGCATCAGGTCATGCTCGTCGGCGAGAGCGCGCAGCCCCTGCATGAACTCCAGCGAGGCCGGGCGGATACCGCCCTCGCCCTGGATCGGTTCGACAAGGAAGCCTGCGGTGTTGGGACCGATCAGTGCCTTGGCGGCCTCGAGATCGTCGAACGGCGCGTATTTGAACCCGGCGAGCAGCGGCGAGAAGCCGTGGTGCATCTTCTCCTGATTCGACGCCGAGATGGTCGCCATCGTGCGGCCGTGGAAGGCATTGTGGAAGGTGATCAGCTCGAAGCGGTTCTTGTCGCCCGCCCCGTTTGCGTTTTCTGGGCCCGCATTCTGATGATAGGCGCGTGCGGTCTTGATCGCTGCCTCGACCGCTTCGGCGCCCGAGTTGGTGAAGAACACCGTGTCGCCGAAGGTTGTATCGACCAGCATCTGCGCGAGCTTTTCGCCCTGCGGGCTGCCGTAGAGGTTCGAGACGTGCATCAGCGTCGCGGCCTGTTCCTGGATCGCACCGATCAGGCCGGGGTGCGAGTGGCCAAGCAGGTTGACCGCGATACCGCTCGCGAAGTCGAGGTAGCGGGTGCCGTCCTCGCCAATCAGGTGGCAGTGCTCGCCGCGCACCGGCCGGACACCGCAACGCGGATAGACGGGCATGAGCGGGGTGATCGACATCGGCAGGGTTCCTGAAAGTGAAAGTGACGGGAGTGGAAACGCAAATGGCGGCCCTTGCTCAGAGCCGCCACCTGCAATCCGGTAATCTTTTGCCGCTCCCTCGTCAAACCGCCGAGGGGGCGGAAAGCGGCTGGGTCAGCCTTCGATCGGTGCCAGATTGACGGCGGAATGTTTTCCGCGTCGATCGACTTCGAGATCGAATTCGTACCGCTCGCCTTCGTTGAGGGCCGACAGCCCCGAACGCTCGACAGCGCTGATGTGCACGAAAGCATCGGGCTGCCCGTCATCGCGGACGAGGAAGCCGAAGCCCTTCATCGCGTTGAAGAACTTGACCGTTCCCTTGGCACGCTCGCCGGTCAGCTCGCGCTGCGGTGCTGCGGGTTTCGCCGCCACCGCGATCACGTCGCCAACGACCTGCAGATCCTGCGCCGACACCTTGCCGCCGCGATCCACGAGGTTGTACTGGAGCTCTTGTCCTTCGGCGAGGCCTTCGAGGCCCGCACGCTCGACAGCGCTGATGTGGACGAACACGTCTTCACCGCCGCCATCCTGCTGGATGAAGCCGAAACCCTTCTGGGTGTTAAAGAACTTGACCGTGCCCTTGCCGGTGCCGACGATCTGGGCGGGCATGCGGGTGAAACCGCCGCCGCCTGCGCCGCCGCCGCCCGGGCCACCGGGACCACGCGGGCCGCCGCTGAAGCCGCCGCCGCCGCTGCGCGGAGCACCGCCGCCGCTGTAGCCGCCGCCACCGCCACCGCCACCAAACCGGTCACCGCCGCCACCGCCGAAACGATCGCCGCCGCCACCGAATTCGCGCGGAGGCGAGAACCCATCATTCCCACCGCCAAACGGATCGAAACCATCTTCGCCGAAACCGTCGCGCTTGTCGCGGCCGCGCCGGCGTCCCCTATCGTAACCCATAGATCAGTACGTACCTTGCCACACTGCCCGTCCTCCTAAGTGCCGATGTCGGGACAGTGAGCCGCACCGGACACAGACGCGCCAGCTTGTGGTCCGGAGCGCACGTGGCCACGGTTATAGCGCACAAAAGCTTGCTTTGCGAACAAAAATACGGGAGCCGCCCGCGTGGCAAAGCGGACGCTTCGGGCGGGCCGATGCGGACAGCTTGTGCGGCCTTGCGGCTTTGGGCATGAGGGGCGCAACGAACCGGAGCAAAGCAGGACAGATCATGAGCGAGTTTCGCCGCCTCACGGAAAATGTCATGGTCAGCCCGCAGCTTGCGATCGAGGATATCGCCGCCGCTGCCGGGCTTGGCGTAGGCACAATCGTCAACAACCGCCCCGACGGCGAGGAGCCTTCCGCCCCGCAAGGCGACGAGATCGCCGCAGCCGCCGCTGCCGCCGGGCTGAACTACGTGGCCATTCCGGTCGGGCACGCCGGCTTCAGCGAGCCGCAGGTCGACGCCATGATCGCGGCGCTGGAACAGGCCGAGGGCCCGATTCTCGCCTATTGCCGGTCGGGCACCCGATCGACGCTGTTGTGGGCGCTCGCTGCCGCCAAGCAGGGCGAAGCACCCGAATCGATCGCGCGCACCGCGGCGCAGGCTGGCTATGACGTCAGCCCGATTCGCACCATGATCGACATGCTCGCCTCGCGCTGAGGCGCTGGCCCGTGCACATTCCTCCGCTCATCCTCCAGACCGCCGGATCGCTGGTCGCGATTCTTGCGCTGGCGGGGCTGGCGTGGTGGCTGAAGCTTGGCGGTGCGCCTGTCCTCGATAGTGAGGATACCGTGCGACGGGCAGCGCAGGAGGTGGATGACGGTTTCCTGGCGGTCGATACCGTCTGCGATGCGCAAGGGCGTGCAGCTCTCGCCCGCGATGCCGAAGGGCGGGTCATGCTGATCAAACTTCACGGCAATCGCTTTGCCGGGCGGCTGCTGAATCACAGCGCCGAGGCGCGTCTTCGGCGAGATGTCGGCGAGACAGCGCTCGAGGTCGATCCGGGCGAGTTTCGGTTCGGCAAGGTCTTCCTCGACCTTCCGAAACCCGAGGCTTGGGTGGATGCCATCAATCGGCTAAACAGCCAGCAACATGCCTGACTTCAACCCTACCCAATATGCCGTGCCGCTCTTTGTGGTGGCGGTGCTCGCCGAGATGATCTGGGCGAAACTGCGCGCGCCCGAGGCCTACGAGCCCAAGGACACCCTCGTGAGCCTCGCCTTCGGGCTCGGCTCGACCGTGGCCGGCGCGCTGCTCGGCGGCTTTGCGCTCATGATCTTCATCAAGACCTACGACTACCGCATGCTCGACTTCGGCCCGCAGTGGTGGGCCGTGTGGTGGGCATGGCCGGTGTGCTTCGTGCTCGACGACCTCAAGTATTATTGGGTCCACCGCGCCGGGCACCGCATCCGCTGGATGTGGGCGAGCCATGTGAACCACCACTCGAGCCAGCACTACAATTTGTCGACCGCGCTCAGGCAGACCTGGACGGGGATGTTCACCTTCGGCTTCCTGTTCGCGGTGCCGCTGGTGTTGCTCGGCTTCCACCCGCTGATGATCGCGATCTGCGGGGGCTTCAACCTCATCTACCAGTTCTGGATCCACACGGAGGCGATCAAGCGTATGCCGCGCTGGTTCGAGGCATTGATGAACACGCCTTCGCACCACCGCGTCCACCACGCCACCAACCCGCGCTATCTCGACAAGAACTACGCGGGTGTCTTCATCATCTGGGACCGGATGTTCGGCACCTTCGAGCCCGAGCTCGATGAAGAGCCGATCCGCTACGGCATCGTCAAGCAGCTCGGCAGCTTCAATTTGCTGTGGGCCGTGTTCCACGAATGGATCGGGATGCTCTCCGACATCATCCGCGCGCCGTGGCGGCACAAGCTGTCCTACCTCCTGCGCGAGCCCGGCTGGAGCCACGACGGAAGCCGCGAGACCAGCGACATGATCCGCGCAAGGTGGCTCGCCCGCACAGGCGGCATTGTTGCACCTCCCGCAACTTCAGTTGCTACTCGAAACCCGATTGCAGGCAACGCAGAAGCTGCCTAATCTCTCTCGCCAAAGGGAGAGATCATGGAAAGTTTCGACTACATCGTCATCGGCGGTGGCAGTGCCGGTAGCGCCGTCGCCGGACGGCTCGCAGTGGATGGCACGCGCCGCGTGTGCCTGCTCGAGGCGGGCGGTCACAACAACAACGTCTGGATCAAGACGCCCGGCTTCATGCCCTTCATCCCGCAAGCGTCGAACTATCGCTACGAGACCGTGCCGCAAAAGGGCCTGAACGGTCGCACCGGCTATCAGCCGCGCGGACGCGGGCTCGGCGGCTCATCGGCGATCAACGCGATGATCTACATCCGCGGCAACCGCTGGGATTACGACAACTGGGCGGCCGAGGGCTGCACCGGCTGGGCCTATGACGACGTGCTCCCCTACTTCAAGCGCGCGGAAGGCAACGAGCGCGGCGGCGACGACTATCATGGCCACGGCGGCCCGCTGTTCGTCGAAGACCAGAAGCACGCGAACCCGGCTTCCCACGCCTTCGTCGATGCAGCGGCGGCTCTCCAGCTGCGCACCAATCCCGATTTCAACGGCGAGCGCCAGGACGGCTTCGGCCTCTATCAGGTGACGCAGCACAAGGGCGAACGCTGGTCCGCCGCGCGCGCCTACGTGGAGCCGATCCGCGATTCCGGCAACGTGTCGGTGCGCACCGATACGCTCGTCGAGAAACTGGTGATCGAGGGCGGACGGGTGACCGGCGTCCAGATCAAGCGCGGCGGCAAGCGCGAGACGCTGCTGGCAAGGCGCGGTGTGGTGCTCTCCGCCGGCGCGTTCAACTCCCCGCAGATCCTGATGCTCTCCGGCATTGGCCCCGCCGAGCATCTGAAGGCCCACGGCATCGACGTGGTGCTCGACCGTCCGGCGGTGGGCGGCAATCTTCAGGACCATATCGACTACGTGTCCGGCTGGGAGACGGAGAGCGATGTGCCGATCGGCAGCACCCTCAAGGGCACGCTGCGGATGGCCGCGGCCATGGTCGAACACCGCCGCAAGCGCACCGGGGTGATGACCACACCCTATGCCGAGGCCGGCGGGTTCTGGACCGTGATGCCGGATTCACCTGCGCCTGATGTGCAATGGCACTTCGTGCCCGCCGTGCTGGAAGATCACGGCCGCGAGAAGGTCAAGGCGCACGGGTTCTCGCTGCACGCCTGCGTCCTGCGGCCCGAGAGCCGCGGCACTGTGCGCCTCCGCAGCCCCGATGCAGCCGCCGCCCCGGTGATCGACCCCAACTTCCTCGACGACGAACGCGACATGGCTGTCTTGCGCGCCGGCGTGCGCCTGTCGCACCGCATCGCCGAAGCCCCGCCGATGCAGGCGTTCGGGCCGAAGGATCGCCACCCTGTCGATCTCAATGACGATGCCGCGCTCGATGCGATGATCCGCAACCGCGCGGATACCGTCTATCACCCCGTGGGCACCTGCCGCATGGGGTCCGACGCCGACGCGGTCGTCGATCCGGGGCTGAAGCTCAACGGGCTCGAAGGGCTTTGGGTGGCGGACGCGAGCATCATGCCCAAGCTGGTGAGCGGCAACACCAACGCGCCCAGCATCATGATCGGCGAGCGGTGCGCGGACTTCGTGATGGCGGCGGAGTAGTCAGCGCTCGCAAGCATGGGCCGCGGGCTGCGGGGGTCTGGCACTTTCAGGCCCCCACCCGGCCCGTTCCAGAGCCGGCTTAGCCTCGTTTAGACCCCCTCTAGACCCGCTTTAGATCGCTCCAGACCCCCTCGCGCCGCGGGTCTGGAGCCATGTTTCACGTGAAACATCTCCGGACAAAAAAAGGCCGGAGACGCTCGAGGCGGCTCCGGCCGTAATCAGTCTGTTCGTTCGCAGGAGGAACAAGGTGAGGCGGGGGGAGAGGAGAGGGAGAGAGAGGTCTCCCCCCGCCAAGCTGAAGATCAGTTGTAGGCGCGCTCCCCGTGTTCGGAGATGTCGAGGCCGTTGGTTTCGGCTTCGGCGTCAGGGCGCAGGCCAATGGTGTACTTGAGGGCGAGGAACAGCACCGCCGAGACGGCGCCGGTCCAGATAACGGTAGTTCCGACCGCCCAGCACTGGGTGATGACCTGGCCGGCGAGATCGTAGGCACCCGCCTTGGCGACCGGTCCGGTGTAGTCGATCCAGCCCTGTCCGCCGAGCGCAGGGTCGGCGACGATGCCGGTGCCGATGGCGCCGACAATCCCGCCCACTGCGTGGATGCCGAACACGTCGAGCGTGTCGTCATACTTCAGCTTGTTCTTCACCGTGGTGACGAAGAAGTAGCAGATCAGCGAAGCGACCGCGCCGAGGATGATCGCGGTGCCGGGGTGGGCAAAGCCCGCCGCCGGAGTGATCGCGACAAGGCCCGCCACCACACCCGAGACACCGCCGAGCAGCGAGGGCTTGCCGTGGGCAATCTTCTCGATGACCGCCCAGGCGACACCCGCCGCCGCAGTGGCGAGGAAGGTGTTGATGAAGGCGAGGGCAGCGAAGGCGTTGGATTCGAGCGCCGAGCCGGCGTTGAACCCGAACCAGCCGATCCACAGCAGGCTGGCGCCGATCATGGTCATCACCAGGCTATGCGGCGGCATGGGCTCCTTGCCGTGGCCGATGCGCGGACCGATCACGAGGCAGCCGATGAGGCCCGCGATCCCGGCATTGATGTGCACCACGGTGCCGCCGGCGAAGTCGAGAGCGCCCCAGCCCCACAGCAGACCGTAGTCGGTCGGCGCGGTGTTCAGGAAGTCCGGGCCGGCCCAGTACCACACCATGTGTGCGATCGGGAAATAGGCAAGCGTCATCCACGCGACCACGAAGATGATCAGCGGGGTGAACTTCACGCGCTCTGCAAAGGCGCCGACGATCAGCGCCGGGGTGATGCAGGCGAAGGTCATCTGGAAGATGACGAAGACGAACTCGGGGAGATAGACCCCGTTCGAGAAGGTCGCCGCCAGCGAAGTGACGCTGACGCCTTTGAGGAAAGCCTTGTCGAGGCCGCCGAACAGCGCCGGGAACGGCGAACCGGTCGACGTGAAGGCCATCGAATAGCCCCAGCCGAACCAGACGAGCGCAGCGACGCAGACGATTGTCAGCACCTGCATCAGCACGCTCAGCATGTTCTTGGAGCGGACGAGGCCGCCGTAGAACAGCGCGAGAGCAGGCACGCTCATCATCAGAACGAAAGCCGACGAGACCAGCATCCAGGCGACGTCGCCCTTGTTGACCATCTCGGCGGTCGGCGTGAAAACGGCGGGCGCGGCCGCGGATGCAGCGAAGGCGGGTGCGGCGAGCATCGCCACCCCGGTCGCCAGCATCGCGGCATTGGAGAGAATACGCTTCATCGATTGGGTCCCCTTACAGCGCGGTTTCGCCGGACTCGCCGGTGCGGATGCGGGTGGCGGAGGCAAGATCGAGTACGAAGATCTTGCCGTCACCGATGGCTCCGGTGTTGGCGGTCTGCTGGATGGTTTCGACCACCTGCGCGGCGATGTCGTCGCTGGCGGCGATCTCGAGCTTCACCTTGGGAAGCATGTTCGTGGAGTATTCGGCGCCGCGGTAGATTTCGGTCTGACCTTTTTGGCGTCCGAAACCCTTGACCTCGGTAACGGTCATCCCGGCGATGCCGATGCCGCTCAAGGCTTCACGAACGGTGTCGAGCTTGAACGGTTTGATGATGGCGATGATGAACTTCATCTGTGGCCCCTGTTGCACCGGACTTTTCCGGCCACCGGATACACAGCAACAAGCGTGCCATATTTATGTAACGGGACTGACGCAGCGGAATCAGCGGGATTCTTCGCACCTGCGGGACACGACGTGCTTAATCTTTAATCAGGTGATTAACCTATAGGCAATAATTGCGGCGCGATGTGCGTCATTCGCCCGATATGAAGCGATCCGTGGCGCGGGTCGGCAGGCCGTCGATGCTACGGGTGCGCTTGGCCATCTTGGCTTCCCATGCCGCAGGATCGGACTGGCGATGCGCCTTCTTGAGCGTCTCGCGCTCGCCCTCCAGCGCCATGAACGGGACGCCCCAGCCGCACGAGCCCTGCACGCTCTCGACCGCGATATCGAAGATCTGGCGCGTGCCCGGCATCAGCGTGAAGTGCGCAGCCAGGCTTTCCCACTCCGCGTCCTGCGGCAGCACCGCCCGCCCGCGGCCGTAGAGGCGCAGGATCAGGGCGGGCTGCTGGAAGTTGCAGAACATCACGGTGATCCGGCCGTCGGCAGCGAGATGCGCGTGGGTCTCGTTGCCCGATCCTCCGAGATCGAGATAGGCCACTCTTGTGGGCGACAGCACCCGGAAGGCATCATAACCCTTGGGGCTGAGGTTGATCCGCCCTTCGCTCGCCGCCGTCGACACGAAAAACACCGGCTGGGCCGCGATCATCGCGATCTGCTTTTCGCTCAGCGCCTCGGTGAAATCCGCCATGTCCGGCTCCTTGGGGTCAGAGGAAATCGCGCAAGGTGGTGATGAAGCGGTCGAACTGGTCGTGGTGGAGCCAGTGCCCCGCCTTCTCGAACTCGATCACTTCGGCCGTCTTGAAATGGGCGATCCGCCCGTCCTTGGCCGGGTTCGAGGCCCAGCTGTCCGCCCCGTAAAGCAGCAGCGTCGGGGAGGTGATCGCGCCCCACAGCGCCTCGATGAATTCATCGCCGACATCCTCGACCGGCCAGACGTTGAGGTGGGGATCGAACTTCCAGCTATAAGTGCCGTCCTCGTTGCGGTTGACGCCGTGGACGGTGAGATGCCGCGCCTGTTCCTCGGTGAGGTAGGCGTTCTCCTCGATCATCCGCGCGAAGGCGGCTTCGATGCTCTCGTACTTGCGCGGGGAGCGACCGGCAGCCTTGCGCTTTTTCTCGATCCATTCGGCGAGGCGCTCGCCGTAAGGAACGGCACGCTGCGTGGCGCGGTATTCGGGCGAAGGGCCCAACCCTTCGATCGCGACCAGCTTGGTGACCATGTCGGGGAAGGCGCCAGCATAACGCAGCGCGACATTGCCGCCCATCGAATGCGCCACCATCCGCACCGGGCCAACCCCGAGCTGGTGGATCAGCTGGGCAAGGTCATAGACCATGTCAGCGGCCGAATAGACCCCGTCCGACACCCAGTCGCTGTCGCCGTGGCCGCGGTGGTCCATCGCGATTACGTGATAATCCGAACTCAGCGCCTCGGCCGTCCAGTCCCAGCTTCGCGCATGATCGCGCCCCCCATGCACCAGCACCAGCGGCGGCTTACCTCTGCCGCCCCAGTCGAGGTAGTGGAGCCGGAGGCGCTGCGAGATGAAGGTCTGCGAGGTCGGGCCGGTATTGTGCATGGGCGATGCCATGCCGCGAACCTCGGCCTGCCGCAAGACTACCGTTCCTTGGTGGCCGAGAAGGTCAGCTGCGGGTTCTTCTCGACCTGGTAGCTGACGTCCCACGGGCTCTTGGCCATGAAGACGTAATCGCCATCCCGGTCACGGGCGAGATTGGCGCGGTTGAACCCGGCAAATTCCTCCAGCGCCTTCTCGTCGCCCTTGATCCAGCGCGCGGTGGCGAAGGGCGAAGGTTCGAGCACGGCTTCGACCTTGTACTCCGCCTCCAGCCGCGAGATCAGAACTTCCAACTGAAGCTGGCCGACAACGCCGACGATGTGCGCCGAGCCGATGTCGGGGTAGAACACCTGGATCACGCCCTCTTCGCTGAGGTCATCGAGCGCCTTGCGAAGCTGCTTCGTCTTGGTCGGATCGCGCAGCTGCACGCGGCGCAGGATTTCCGGCGCAAAGTTGGGCAGGCCCGTGAAGCGTACCTGATTGCGCTCGGATAGAGTGTCGCCCACCCGCAAAGTGCCGTGGTTCGGGATGCCGATGATGTCGCCCGCTTCGGCGGTGTCGGCAAGTTCGCGATCCTGCGCGAAGAACAGGATCGGCGAGTGCACCGCGATTGGCTTGCCGAGGCCCGACGGCGTCAGCTTCATGCCGCGTTTGAAGGTGCCCGAAACCTGCCGCATGAAGGCGATGCGGTCGCGGTGATTAGGGTCCATGTTGGCCTGCACCTTGAAGATGAAGCCGGTGACCTCGTCACGCTCGGGGCTGATCTGCTCCTCGCCCGCGGGCTGGGGCCGCGGCGGCGGCGCGTAGCGGGCGATGGCGTCGATCAGCTCGGTGACGCCGAAATTCTTCAATGCCGATCCGAAATAGACCGGTGTCAGATCGCCGTGGCGGAAGGCTTCGAGGTCGAACTCGGGGTAGCCCCCGCGCGCCAGCTCGATCTCGTCGGCGAAGCGTTCGGGGATCGCAGCGGTGTCGCGGGTGCCGAGGAACTCGCGGCTCGGGCCTTCCGGGCGGCTGACTGTCTCGGTGCCGAAATCGAGGATACCCTCGAACTCCCCGCCCATCCCGATCGGCCACATCTGCGGCGACACGTCGAGCGCCAGCATGTCGGCAACCTCGTCGAGGGTCTCGAAGGGATCGCGGCCCTCGCGGTCGACCTTGTTGACGAAGGTGATGATCGGCACGCTCCGCAAGCGGCAAACCTCGAACAGCTTGCGCGTCTGCGGCTCGATGCCTTTCGCGGCGTCGATCACCATCACCGCCGAGTCCACCGCAGTCAGCGTGCGGTAGGTATCTTCCGAGAAGTCCTCGTGGCCCGGCGTGTCGAGCAGGTTGAAGACGATCCCGTCCTTCTGGAAGGTCATCACCGAAGACGTGACCGAAATACCGCGTTGCTGCTCGATCTTCATCCAGTCCGACCGCGCCCGCCGCGCCTGCCCGCGCGCCTTGACCTCGCCCGCAAGGTGGATCGCGCCGCCCTGAAGCAGCAGCTTCTCGGTCAGCGTGGTCTTGCCAGCGTCAGGGTGCGAGATGATCGCAAAGGTGCGGCGGTTGGAGGTCATTCGGGATCGCGTGCGACGCGGAAGCCCGCGAAGTCCTGGTTCACCGGCATCAGTTCGAGCCGGTTGATGTTGAGGTGCGGCGGCAGGGTGGCGATCCACAGGATGGTGTCGGCGATGTCCTGTCCGGTCATCGGGTTGACGCCGCGATAGAGGTCGTCCGAGGCCTGCTGGCTGCCCGTGCGAACAACGGTGAACTCGGTCTCGACCATGCCGGGCTCGATGCTCGTCACCCGCACGCCCGTCCCGTGCAGATCGGCGCGCAGGGCGAGCGTGAAGTGGTTCACGAAGGCCTTGGACCCCGCATAGACATTGCCGCCCGGATAGAGATAGCTCCCCGCGACCGAGCCGATGGCGATGATTGCGCCCTTGCGCTTGATCAGGCCGGGCAGCAGCTTGCGGGTCATCACCACCATCGCGGTGACGTTGGTGTCGATCATCGTCTGCCAGTTGGCCAGATCGGCGTCCTGCGCCGCCGACAGCCCCTGCGCGAGGCCGGCGTTGTTCACCAGCAGGTCGATGTCGCGGAAGCCTTCGGGCAGCGCGGCGAGCGCGGCATCGAGCGCGGCGACATCGCGCACATCGAAGCAGGCGGTGTGGACCTTGTCGGCACCCAGCTCCTCGACCAGCGCGTCAAGCCGCTCCTGCCGCCGCCCGGTGGCAACGCAGCGCCAGCCGTTGGCGACCAGCGTACGGACGGTGGCAAGGCCGATTCCGGCGGTCGCGCCGGTTACGAAAGCAGTTTTCATCCGCGCAACTCCCCGCCGAGCTTGGCGGCAGCAGCCACCACCTTTTCGGCAATCGCCTTCAATTCGGCGTCCTTGAAACTGGCCTCGCCCGGCTGGAGCGTGACCTCGAGCGCGATCGAGAGCTTGCCCTCGGGCACGCCTTGTCCCGCGAACACGTCGAACACGCGCACGGCGGTGATCGACGCCTTGTCGGCGCCCTGCACCGCGCGAACCAGATCGCTGGCGGCGAGGGTCGAAGGCACGAGGAAGGCAAAGTCGCGCGTCACGGCTTGCAGCGCTGGCGGCGTAAAGCTGGCCCGCGCAAACGCCGTGCCCTTCTTGGCGGGGATCGCATCAAGGAACAGCTCGACAGCGGCGATCGGCCCGTCGACGTCGAAGGCCTTGAGCGTTGCCGGATGCACCATCCCGAAGCGCGCCAGCACGGTCTTGGGGCCGAGCCGCAGGGTTGCCGACTGGCCGGGGTGGAACTGCGCGCCAGCATCGCCCATCACCATCAGGTTCGCTACCGGAGCGCCCGCCGCTTCGAGCAATGCAAGCGCTAGTGCCTTGGCGTCGAAGGCGTCGAAGCTCTTGGCCTTCCCGCTCTGCCAGCCGCGCGGCGTCTTCTCGCCCGCGAGCACGATGCCGAGGGTCGGCTTCTCGTCGCTGAGGCCGTCGGCGGCGCGGAAATAGCGCCGCCCTATCTCGAAGTGGCGAGAGGCAGCCGCACCGCGGTCGGAATTGCGCTTCGCAGCCATCAGCAGGCCGGGCAGCAGCGCAGGGCGCATGGCCTTCATGTCCTCGCTGATCGGGTTGGCGAGCACCCAGAGGGCCTGCCCGTCCGTAGCGAAGTGCTCCGCGGCCCAGGTCGGGAGGAAGCTCCACGTTACTGCCTCGTTAAGCCCGCTCGCAGCAGCGGCACGGCGCAGGCCGCGCTCCAGCTTCTGCTGCGGCGTGGCGGTAGGGCGGGCGACGCCCTCGACCCGGGGGAGCGCAACGCTCGCCACCTTGTCGAGACCGTGGATGCGCACGACTTCCTCGACGAGGTCAGCCGGGCCTTCGATGTCGTTGCGGCGCAGCGGGCAGGTCACCTGCCAATCGCTCGAAATGGTGAAGCCTAGGCTTTCAAGGATGCGCTTCTGCTCCGCCTCGCCCACCTCGACACCGCCGAGGCGCGTGGTCAGGCCGGGGTCGAAGGCGATCACCTTGGCGGTGCTCGGCGGCGAACCGGCGCGGACGACCTCGCTTGGGGTGCCGCCTGCCAGTTCCACGATCAGCCCGGTGAGCAAATCGAGGCCGTCGTCGAGGAACTCCGGATCAACCCCGCGCTCGAAACGCGTGCGCGCGTCGGAGGAGAGGCCGAGCTTGCGTCCGGTGGCGCCAATGCGCGCCGGGTCGAAATAAGCGATTTCGAGCAGCACGTCGGTTGTGCTCTCCGACACCCCCGAGTGCTCGCCGCCCATGATCCCGGCGATGTCGTGGACTTGGCTTTCGTCGGCGATCACCACCATCTCGCTGTCGAGCGTGTAGGTCTTCTCGTTGAGCGCCAGCACCTCTTCGCCGTCCTTCGCGCGCCGCGCCACGACCGCGCCCGAAAGCTTGGCGAGGTCATAGACGTGCGCCGGACGCCCGTAGCCGAGCATCAGGTAGTTGGTGAGGTCAACCAGCAACGAAATCGGGCGCTGGCCCGCGCTCTTGAGGCGCGCCTGAAGCCAGTCGGGCGAGGCGCCGTTGGTCACGCCCTTCACGACGCGGCCATAGAAGGCGGGGCAGCCCTCGGGATCGTCGGTACGGATTTCGACCGGGCAGGCACCCGATGCGCTGAACGCGGGCATGACGATCGGCTTGAGCGTCCCCAACCCTTTTGCCGCGAGATCGCGGGCGATGCCGTGGACGCCCATGCAGTCCGGGCGGTTGGGGGTCACCGCGACTTCGATCACCGGATCGGCGCCGTGGTAGTCGGCGAAGCTCGTGCCGACCGGCGCGTCATCGGGCAGTTCGATGATCCCGTCGTGATCCTCGCCCAGCTCGAGTTCGCGCACCGAGCACATCATGCCGTTGCTTTCGACACCGCGGATCGCGCTCTTGCGCAGCACCATGCCGTTGGCGGGCACGACCGCGCCCGGAAGCCCGAGCACGCCCTTCATCCCCGCACGCGCATTGGGCGCGCCGCAGACGACCTGCAGCGGCTCGCCCTCGCCCGTGTCGACGGTCAGCACTTGGAGCTTGTCGGCATCGGGGTGACGCGCTGCTGTCAGCACGTGCGCGATGCGGAAGCCTGCGAGCTTCTCGGCGGGGTCCTCGACGCCTTCGACCTCGAGGCCGATGGCGTTCAGCGCGTCGCAGATTTCCGAAACGGTGGCGGTGGTCTCGAGGTGGTCCTTGAGCCAGGTCAGCGAGAACTTCATGCGCGCGCTCCCACACCGGCGGAGAGTGTCGGCTGATCGAAGGGCGAGAAGCCGTAATGCGCCAGCCAGCGCGGATCGCCGTCGAAGAAGGCGCGCAGGTCGTTCATCCCGTATTTGAGCATGGCGATCCGGTCGATCCCGAGCCCGAAGGCGAAGCCCTGATATTGGGCGGGATCAACCCCGGCGAACGCCAGCACGCGGGCGTTGACCATCCCGCTGCCGCCGATCTCCATCCACGCATGGCCCGGCGCATCGCCGTGCCCGCCGACGACCCTGCGGCCGCCCTCGGTCGAGTAGCCGACATCGACTTCGACGCTCGGCTCGGTGAAGGGGAAGTAGCTGGGGCGCAGGCGCAGCACGATATCCTCGCGCTCGAAGAAGGCCTTGAAGAGGGTCTCCAGCGTCCACTTGAGGTGGCCGAGGTGGATGTCGTTGTCGATCACCAGACCTTCGACCTGATGGAACATCGGCGTGTGGGTCGCATCGCTGTCCGAGCGGTAGACGCGGCCCGGGGCGATGATACGGATCGGCGCGCCCTGATCGAGCATCGAGCGGATCTGCACGGGAGACGTATGCGTCCGCAGCAGAATCTCGCGGCCCTCGGGGGTCTTGTCCGGGAAGTAGAAGGTGTCGTGCATCGCCCGCGCCGGGTGGGTCTCGTCCATGTTGAGCGCGGTGAAGTTGTGCCAATCGTCCTCGATCTCGGGGCCGGTGGCGACGGCGAAGCCCAAGTCGGCGAAGATTTCGGCGAGTTCGTCCATAACCTGCGACACGGGATGCACCGAACCCTTGGGCGCGGCGGCAGCGGGAAGCGTCAGGTCGATCGTCTCGCGCGCCAGCTGCTCTTCAAGCGCGGCGGCTTCCAAGGAGGTCTTCTTCGCCTCGAGCGCATCGGCGATGGCAGCGCGGGCCGACTGGATCGCTGGGGCGGCGGCGGTGCGCTCCTCGGGGCTCATACCGCCGAGGGTCTTGAGGGCAAGGCTCACCCAGCCCTTCTTGCCGAGCGTTTCGAGCCGCTCTGCTTCGAGCGCGTCGAGGCTCGTCGCCGCGGCGATCGCGGCCAGAGCGGCCTCAGTCTGGGATGTGATATCGGTCATGATCGTGTTGTTCTGCCCGCGGGAATTCGTCGCCGCCCGCTAGCGGCAAAACGCGGGGTTTGCAAAGCGACTGTAGTCGCAGTGGAAGGGCGTTGGAGAGCTTGTTCAGCAAGTGCATGCGGAACGGAGGGCAGAGGCGTGATTATCGCCTCAACTTGTTCAGCAAAGTGCGCGTGAAAATAAACAACATCACCGCAGCATCGGGGGCGGGTCGAGCGTCTGCGCGGCGCTGCCCCAGATCTTCGCGCGCGCCTCCATGAAGGAGGTGAGGATCGGATGGTCGAGCGCGGCATATTCGCTCGGGTTCATGGTCATGAACTCGCGGAACTCGCGGGTGAACTGCGCCTGGTCGTGGTAGTGATCGTCCATCGCCTCGGTCCAGCGGGTGCCGCGCTGGAGCATGAAGGTCGTGAGGCTGCGCATGAACCGCTGGCGGCGCATCAGCAGCTTGGGCGAGAAGCCGAAATAGCGCCTGCAGATGCGCTCCAGCGTGCGGATGCTCATCGCGCAGGCATCGGCCAGATCATGGACCGAGGCGTATTCCCCGCTCACCAGCGCGGCATGGACGCGGGCGATGCGCGGCTCGTCGCGGTTGGGACGCATCGCAGCCGCCATGCCTGCGACCAGCGCGTCATATTGCTCCTCGAGCGTCGCCTCGGGGTCGCACAATGCCTCGGTCAGACCCGCGAAATGGGCAAAGGCCGGGTGCGCCGCGCCGTCACAGATGATGTTGGCGCAGGCCGAGGCGTCCGCATCGAAGAACCGCGCCCAGCCCAGGGGAAGGAAACCGACGCCCCACATCCGTACCGGCCCGAGCGTGAAACGGCAGGGCAGCGCGCTCGGCCCGGTGCCGATGAAGGGCGTCCCGCTGACCCGGTGCTCGGCGATTGCGGCATCCGGCGCGGAGCCGCAGAAGAAGCGGATATTGGCCCATTCGGGCTGGAGGTAATCGGTGACCGGTTCGCCGCCTTCGGGCAGCTCGTGCGTCACGTGGTAGAATGTCGTGAAGCACCCTTCGAACAGCGTAGGCGGTTCGCGGAACTCGGCCGTAAGCCGTTGGCCCGGCGGCGGAACGAGCCCGCAAGCAGCCTTCTGATGATCTCGATCCCCCATTTGCGCAAATAAAGCGCAAGTGACGCGAACTTACAAGGCGCGGACAAGCGAAGGGGCGGGCTCCCGCGAAGGAACCCGCCCCTTGAATGTCTTGTGCCGGGCCGGAGCCGCGACGGGCTTAGGCAGGCAAAGCAGCCTTGGCCTGAGCGATCACGGCCTTGAAGGCGCCGCCTTCGTTCATCGCCAGATCGGCCATCGCCTTACGGTCGAGTTCGATGCCGGCCAGCTTGATGCCGTGCATGAACTGCGAATAGGTCAGGCCTTCCATGCGGACGGCAGCGTTGATGCGCTGGATCCAGAGAGCACGGAACGTGCGCTTCTTAACCTTGCGGTCGCGGTACGCGTACTGGCCGGCCTTTTCGACGGCCTGACGCGCGATGCGGATGGTGTTCTTGCGGCGGCCCCGGAAGCCCTTGGCCTGCTCGAGAATCCGCTTGTGCTTGGCGCGGGTGGTAACGCCGCGTTTGATGCGAGTCATATCAGTATATCCTTATCTTGAGGACGCGTGGGCCGAAGCCCGCTCGCATCAATCGAGCCCGTAGGGCGCCCACTTCTTGATCGTCGGCGTATCATGCGACGACAGAACCGAGGTGCCGCGGTTGGTGCGGATATACTTCGCGTTGTGGCTGATCAGACGGTGACGCTTGCCAGCGACCCCGTGCTTGACCTTGCCGGTGGCGGTGAGCTTGAAGCGCTTCTTCACGCCGCTCTTGGTCTTCAGCTTGGGCATTTTGATCTCCTAGTAGAGACACGTCGGAACCGGCCATGGCAGCCCTTGTCGCCAGGCTGGCTGATTGATTCGTGTCAGTGAAGTGCGCGCGCTTAGGCGGGAAGGGGCGCGAAAGCAAGGGGGGCGAGCGGTGCCGGCCCATCGACAGGATGATGTGACAAACGCAATGCCTGCATTGCTCCCTCGCGCAAATCGCCTAGTAGGGGAAGCGCATGAACACGACAAAACTCAGCGCATCGCCCGGCCGCGTCCATCGTAGCGGGCTTCTGCGGTTCGTCCGCTCAGCTGCGATCTTCTTCCGCGGATTCGTCGAGAACCCGGCGATGGTCGCCTCGGTCGTGCCGTCTTCGCAGGCGACGATCGATGCGATGCTGGCGAAGGTCGACTGGGACCGCTGCCGGTTGTTCGTCGAGTACGGACCGGGCGTGGGTACCTTCACCACCCGCATCCTCGACCTTCTGCCGCCTGACGGACGGCTGGTGGCGATCGACACCAACCCGCGCTTCATCGACTTCCTGAAGAAGACGATCGACGATCCGCGTTTCGAGGCGGTGCTCGGTTCTGCCGCCGATGTGGAGAGCATCGTGCACGCGGCAGGCTATGCCCACGCCGACTACGTGATCTCGGGCCTGCCCTTCACCGCCCTGCCGCCCGAGGTCGCCGAAGGGATCGTCGCGGCCACCTACGCAGTGCTCCGCAACGGGGGCGCGTTCATGACGTACCAGTTCCTACCGACCGCGCGCGATCTCACCGAGGTGCGCTTCGACCGGACCGACCGGGGCCTCGCCCTGTTCAACATTCCCCCTTGCGTGCTGGCCTGGGGCTGGAAGCAGGAAGACCCGCTCGCCGCGCGCGAGGCGGCGGAGTAGCCCTTAACCCATCGCCTCGAGCACATCCTCGAGCCGCGCCGGATCACCCAGAGCAATGACCGTCCCGTCGCTGCCGGCGTCGAGCGGGTTGCCCTGCCAGTCGGCCATCATCCCGCCCGCGCCCTCCACCACCGGCACCAGCGCGGCGTAGTCGTAGAGCTTGAGGCCCGCCTCGATCACCACGTCGACATGGCCGGATGCGACGAGGCCGTAATTGTAGCAATCGCCGCCGTAGATGATCTTCTTCTCCGCCACGCCCTTGGCGACCGACATGAAGGCGTCGGCCTGTTCGTCGTTGGCGAACAGGTGCGGGCTGGTGGTAGCGAGCACCGCGTCCGCAAGGTCCTTGAGCGGTTTGGTCTGCGCAGGCTTGCCGTTGAACAGCGTCGGCTGGCCGATGCGGCCCACCCAGCGTTCGCCGCTGATCGGCTGATCGATGATGCCGAGCACCGGCCAGCCGTCCTGAAGCAAGGCGATCAGCGTGCCGAAAATCGGTCGCCCCGCGATGAAGCTGGTGGTGCCGTCGATCGGATCGAGCACCCATTGCCGGCCCGCGCCTTCGTTGCGGGTGCCGTATTCCTCGCCGATGATGCCGTCGCGCGGGAACTCGGCCTCGATGAGGCGGCGCATCGCGGCTTCGGCGGCGCGGTCGGCTTCGGTGACAAAGGAGCGGTCGGCTTTGCGCTCCTCGCTCCACTGGCCGCGGAACAGCGGGCGGATCGCGGCCCCTGCGAGATCGGCGAGGCGCAGGGCGAGTTCTAGATCGTTATCGGTCATGGGATTTCCCAATAATCGAAGGCTTCGGCCTGTCGAGCCTCGGTGTAGCGGCGCGCCTCCGGCCCCTCCCATTCCAGCGGCAGGTCGTCGTAAACGCCGGTGCGGCTGACGAACCAGCCCTGTCCGGGCAGCCCGTCCGACTGGCGCACGACCAGCACCGCCAGCCCCGGCTCGCCCGCCACGCGCCCGTCCTCGTCGATCCGGTCGAGCACCTTGCACAATGCACGCATCAAGGGCCGCGTGAAGGTGTGGCCGAGCAGATTGAGCAGCTCGCCATAGGTGAACGCCGAACGCGCGCGGGCCGCTTCGATCAGCAGCCTGCGCACCTCGACCGGGTCAAGCATCAGTCGAAGAGGCTTGAGACCGAGCTCTCGTCAGCAATCCGCCGGATCGCCTCGCCCACCAGCGGGGCGATGGGGAGGATGCGGATGCGGCTCGATGCTTCGGCGGCCTCGGTCGGGCGGATCGTATCCGTGATGACCAGCTCCTTGAGGCTCGATCCGTCGATGCGCGCCACCGCGCCGCCCGACAGCACGCCGTGGGTGATATAGGCCGCGACCGACTTCGCCCCGTTCTCGAGCAGCGCTTCGGCGGCGTTGCACAGCGTGCCGCCCGAATCGACGATGTCGTCGATCAGGATGCAGTGGCGTCCCTCGACATCGCCGATGATGTTCATCACCTCGCTCTCGCCCGGACGGTCGCGGCGCTTGTCGACGATCGCCAGCGGCGCGTTGTCGAGGCGTTTCGCTAGCGCGCGGGCGCGGACCACGCCGCCGACGTCGGGCGAGACCACCATCAGGCTCTGGTCGCCGTAGCGGGCCTGAATGTCGGCGGCCATCACGGGCGCGGCGTAGAGGTTGTCGGTTGGGATATCGAAGAAGCCCTGGATCTGCCCGGCGTGGAGATCCACGGCCAGCATCCGGTCGGCCCCGGCCTGCGTGATGAGGTTGGCGACCAGCTTGGCCGAGATCGGCGTGCGCGGGCCGGGCTTCCGGTCCTGCCGCGCGTAGCCGAAATACGGCACCACCGCGGTGATCCGCTTGGCCGAGGCGCGGCGCAGCGCATCGATGCAGATCAGCAATTCCATGAGGTTGTCGTTGGCCGGGAAGCTGGTCGGCTGGACGACGAACACGTCCTCTCCGCGCACGTTCTCGTGGATCTCGACGAAGACTTCCTCGTCCGAGAAGCGCCGGACGCTGGCGTCGGTGAGCGGGATTTCGAGATAGGCCGCAATGGCCCGGGCGAGCGGCAGGTTCGAATTGCCGGACATGATCTTCATGACTTCGCGAATCCCCGTTGACGCGTGACGCCTTCGCCTAGCGCGGCGTCATGGAATTGCAACGCACCCGGGCGAGGTTCTCGTCATCTATCGGCGCGAAATGTAGGGGCGGGCCGGAAGGTGGAGGGGGGGAAACCCTCCACCGACCCGCCCCCATGCGGAAGGATTGCCGGGGCCTTGTGCCTCAGCCCGGCACTTTCCACACCGCAAAGGATCGCACCCGCATCTCGGCTGTGCCGCCGACATAATCGCCGGTCTGCTTCACCGCGACGTTCATCAGCGGGTACCAGGTGGTGCCCTTGAACGGGTTGACCGTCTGGTAGGTCTCCTTCCCGTCGACGAACCACGTGATGTAGTCGGCCGCGACGTCCACGGCGTAGCGGTGGTAGCCGCTGTCGAAGCCGCTCAGCGCGTAGGTGTTGGCGGCGTTGACCTGCATCAGCGCCGTAAAGGTGCGCGTGCCGTTCGACCCGCCGTGGATGTTGGAGCTGATGTTCGTCGCGAAGTTCCAGCCGCTGGAATAGCCGAAGCCTTCGTAGACATCGATCTCGGGCGGCCATGCGCCGCTGACGGGCAGCAGCCACAGGGCGGGCCAGCCACCGCGGCGGTTGGGCATCATCGCGGTCCATTCGTACTGGCCGTATTGCAGCTGGGTGGCGGGCATCCGCTGCCCGGTCAGGATTGCAGCACCCTTGTACCAGTAGGTGTTGTCGTAGAGGATCGGGCTGAGCAGCTGCTGGCTGCGGATCACCACTTCGTTGTTCTCGATTCCGAAGGGCGGCAGCGGCGACTGGTGCAGGACCGGATCGAGGTAGAGCCCGGTCTCGGCATTGCCGGGCTGGCTGCGGCCGTGGGAGAGCCGGGTGCGCCAGGTATCGGTGGCGCCCGCATCGTTCCACTTCACGGTTGCCGGATCGAGCTGATAGGCGAGCGTGCCGGTCGGAGCGAAGGTCTTCGCCGCGCGGAAGCCCGCCGTCTTGGCAACGCCTTGGGTCACTCCCGCCACCGCGGTGATCGCTGCCCAGTTGTTGATGGCGCCGCCGGAGCCGACCGCCGCCTCGGGCAGGAACAGGCTGAAGGTGCGGCCTGCATCCATCCTCAGGAGCGGGATGCGCACCGTCTGCTCCAGCGGGTCGCCGGGGCGGAAGATCACGGAGGTGGCGACCTTCTGGTAATGGATGCCCTCGGTCCCGGCGAGCGTGCCGGAACCGTTGCGGGTCATCACCTTCACGATCACCGTGTTGGGAGTCACGCGGTTGAGGCGGATCGGCACGAAGGCCTCGGTCGCCCCGACGGGCACCTTGACCGTGCCGATGCTCACCGCCGCTTTGGCCGGATAGGCCGTGCCGCCCTTGAAATCGAAGGCGGCGAAGGGGTTGGTGACCGTGGTGGTTGTCAGCTGGGTGCCGGCGAGGGCCGCCCACTGGTCCGGCAGCGGTGTGACACTTGTCGCCGCGAGCGTCGCGGGAGCTTGCGCCGAGGAAGGCGGCGCAGAATCATCGCCCCCGCATCCGGCGAGCGCTGATACAAGTACTGACAGTGTGACGAAACGCTTCATGGGACAATCTCACTCGGGCCTGTTGCAGACCAAGTGGTATTGTCAGACAAATTCCTAATTTGGATTAAAATGCGACGACAAGAATCATAACTTAGGTAATGAAAATGAATTAGCCTCTTGGCGAATGTCATTTGTTAAACGGGTCGCCTCATCTTGGCAGAGCAGCCATTTCACATTGTCATTTGATAAACAGTTCGTCGCAATACTTGCGATGAACCGCTTTTGATTCCGCTATAGGTGATTCGATTTCGCGGGCATCCGCGCGATGCGAGCGTCTCAGGCTTCGAGCTCGACGTCCCAGTACAGCCAGTCGCGCCACGTTTCGTGGAGGTAGCCCGGGGGAAACAGCTTGCCGTGCTGCTGCAATTGCCAGCTGGTCGGGCGGATCGGGGCCTGATGCAGCCCCATCCCCGCCTGCTTGGGCGTGCGCCCGCCCTTCTTCATGTTGCAGGGCGCGCAGGCGGTAATGATGTTCTCCCACGTCGTTCGTCCGCCCAAGCGGCGCGGCAGCACGTGGTCGAAGGTCAGATGCTCGTGGCTCCCGCAATACTGGCACTGGAAGCGATCGCGCAGGAACACGTTGAAGCGGGTGAAAGCGGGGAATTCCGAGTGCTTCACATATTGCCTGAGCGCGATCACGCTCGGGATCTTCATGTCGAAGCTGGGCGAGTGCACCTCGCGGTCGTAGCTGGCGACGATGTCCACCCGGTCGAGGAACACCGCCTTGATAGCAGTCTGCCACGGCCACAGGCTTAGGGGGTAATAGGACAACGGGGTGTAGTCGGCGTTGAGCACCAGCGCCGGACAGGCCGAAAGGTTGCGCGTCGGATCCTCGTCGACCCCGCGGAACTTGGCCACTCTCTCGATCAGTTCGGCATTGAACACGTCGCGCGTTGCTCCCTGATTGATCTCTATCCTGACGTGGCACGGCAAAGAGTCAAACCCGTTACAGGGTGGGTATCCACAGGGACACGCTGTGGAGAGCCTGTGGATAGCGCAATATTGTAACGTGTGGCATGGGCAGCGCGATGGACGGACCCCCGCAAAACGTGACCCGTTTCGCGCCTAGCCCTAATGGGCGGCTGCACCTTGGCCATGCGCTTTCGGCGATCATCGCGCATGATCTGGCGAAGGAGAGCGGAGGCCGCTTCCTGCTCAGGATCGAGGATATCGACGGGCCGAGATCACGCCCCGAACTCGCCGACGAATTCCGCCGCGACCTCGCGTGGCTGGGACTGGAGTGGGAGGAGGTGCCCGCGCAATCCACCCGCCTCGCCAGCTACGCCACCGCTGCGGAAGACCTGAGAGCGCGCGGGCTGCTCTATCCTTGCACCTGCACGCGAAGCGAGATCGAGGCAGTGGGCGCGCTGCCCGGCCTCGAAGGCCTCATCTACCCCGGCACCTGCAAGCACACCCCGCCCGACCCGTCACGCCCTGCGGCATGGCGGCTCGATGCCGAAAAGGCGCTGGCCGAGACCGGGCCGCTCGTGTGGGAAGACGACCTCGCCGGGCCGCAGACGGTCGACCTCTCCGGCCTCGGCGATGTCGTGCTGGTGAGGAAGGACCTGCCCGCCAGCTACCACCTTGCCGTCACGCCCGACGATGCAGCGGACGGCGTGACGCTGGTGACGCGCGGTGCCGATTTGTTCGCGGCGAGCCATGTCCACCGCACCCTGCAAGCGCTGCTCGGCCTGCCGGTGCCGCGCTGGCATCACCACCCTTTGCTGACCGACGACACCGGCGAAAAGCTCGCCAAGCGCCGCGGCTCGCCTGCCCTTGCCGAGCGGCGCGAAGCGGGCGATGACGGGCGCGTGATCGCCGCACAACTCAGGTTGCAGCATTTGAGGCTTGGAACCTGAGCGCGGGCGGTCCATTTAGCCTTCATGAAAATCTTTTTCGTCATCGTGCTGCTCGTCCTCATGGGGCTCGTCGCCTTTTCGCTGGTCAAGGGGATCATCGCCTTCCTCAGGACGACCAAGATCGACCTTGAAACCGGCGAAGGCACGACCGCGACCGATATGCAGCTCGCCCAGAACAAGGCGATGTTCGCCCGCGTGAAGTATCAGGCGATGGCGATCGTCGTGATCATGATCCTTGGTGCGCTGGCCGCCGGCAAACCCTGACAGCGCCACTATGGTAAAGCTCAACCGGATCTACACCCGCACCGGGGATGACGGGACGACGGGCCTCGTCGATGGCTCGCGCTGCCCGAAGAACTCGGCGCGCATTGCCGCGATGGGGCTCGTCGACGAGGCGAATTCCGCGATCGGCCTCGCCATCCGCGCGCTCACGGACGACAGCCACCGCGCGCTGCTGACGCGGGTGCAGAACGACATGTTCGACCTCGGCGCAGACCTTGCGACACCGGCGGCGGACGGAGACTTCGCGCCGTCCGAGATGGTGCTGCGGATCATCGCCACCCAGCCCGAATGGATCGAGCGACAGATCGACGCGCTCAACGAGCGGCTCGAACCGCTGACCAGCTTCGTCCTCCCCGGCGGGAGCGAGGCGGCGGCGCGTGTCCATGTCGCCCGTGCCATCACCCGCGCGGCAGAGCGGGCGATGGTCGCCCTTGCGGCGGCCGACGCGGTCAACCCCGCCGCGCTCGCCTATATCAACCGCCTCTCCGACCTGCTGTTCGTGCTCGCCCGCGTGGCGAATGACGATGGGCGTGCGGACGTGAAGTGGGTTCCGGGCGCTAATCGCTAGCTGATTTGTCTGCTGGTCAGGCCTGATCTTCCTCGCTAGGGGCGGCTTTCTTGCTGCACTTGCGAAGGACAAAGCACCCATGCGCAACATCGCCGTCATCGGAGCCGGACAGATGGGAACGGGCATCGCCCAGACCGTTGCAGGCCAAGGCCTCAAGGTCATGCTCACCGACGTCGACCTCCCCCGTGCCGAGGCCGGCAAGGTGGCGATCGAGAAGGCGCTGGCCAAGCTGATGGGCCGCGGCAAGATCGAGGCGGCGGAGGCGGAAGCCCTGCTCGCCCGCATCACGCCGGTCGCCGATTACGCGCCCTTCGCCGAAGCCGACCTGATCATCGAGGCCGCGACCGAGCGCGAGGAGATCAAGAACGCGATCTTCGCCAAGGCGGGCGAAGTGCTGCACGCGGACGCCATCATGGCCTCCAACACCTCGTCGATCCCGATCACCCGCATGGCCAACCACTCGCCCGATCCGGCGCGCTTCATTGGCTTGCACTTCTTCAACCCGGTGCCGGTGATGGGCCTCATCGAGGTGATCCCGGGCCTCGCCACCGCGCCCGCCACCACCGACCGCGTGACCGCCTTTGCCCGCAGCCTCAAAAAGGAAGTGGTGCTGAGCCAGGACGAGCCCGGCTTCGTCGTCAACCGCATCCTCCTGCCCATGATCAACGAGGCGGTGTTCGTGCTCGGCCAGTCGACCGCGGGCATCGAAGACATCGACAAGGGCTGCCGTCTCGGCCTCAACCACCCGATGGGGCCGCTGCAGCTGGCGGATTTCGTCGGGCTCGACACCTGCCTCGACATCATGAACGTGCTCTACACCACCACCCGCGACTCCAAGTACCGCGCAGCCCCGCTGCTGGTGAAGTATGTCGAAGCGGGCTGGCTGGGCCGCAAGACCGGGCGCGGCTTCTACGACTACACGGGCGAGGCTCCCGTCCCGACTCGCTGATCGGGCGCAAGCACCGCGCGGCTTGCCGCTTTGCTCGGGACTCGGTGCAACATCGGGCGCTCCTTCCGGGTTATTCCCGTGAAGGAGACACGCCATGACCGCACGTGACGACAAGACCCCCGCAAATCCCGACAGCCTCCCGCCCGAGGCCCACAACGACGAGCAGGACCCGACCGGCGAACAGGCGCAGGATGTCGCCGGAGACGCAATGCGCGAGGGCAGCCACACGACAAGCCCGCTCGAAAGCACCAAGCCTGCATCCAACGACTACGATCCCGCGCCCGACAGCAAGGCTGATCTGGTCGACGAGATGCGCCGCATGGAAGGCGAAGGGCGCATCGACATGTCGGCCTTCGCAGGCGAGCCCAATCACGACGACGAGCCGGGCACCTATGGCGGCGAGACTACTGACGACGATGACGATGACTGGACCACCGCCGACGGCGAGACGCTGATCGAGGAAGCGGCCGACAACGCCGACGACGAGGAAGAAGACGACGACCTTGAGGATATCGAGCGGGTTCTGCGCGATATCGACGGGGAAGAGGAGGAGTAGACCCTCCCGCTATTCGGCCGTCCCGCGCGTCAGTTGGGGATGGCGGTCGGCGAGAGCGGGGCCGTCATCGGATTGACGTTGCTCTTGGGCGCTGCTGCGTGGGTCTGACCGGGCACCGGCGGGTTCCCCGAATAGTCACCGAACGGCGAGGTCGAGCCGCCCCAACCGGGCCCCGGGGTGGTGGTCTTTCCGGTGTCGCTCGGGGTCTCGGAATTGACCTGCTCCGCGCTCGGCTGTCCGCCGTGCTTGGCGCCGAACTTCTCGACCACCGCGGGCAGCACGCCGCTATCGTCGGAGGTGCCGACCATTGCCACCGCGCCGATGATGGTCATCGCGGCGAAGGCGAGCGCGGCCTTGCTGTTCTCGAACAGGGTTCTGGACATGGGCCGAGTCTAACCGAGCGTGGTTAAGTCTTGGTTGAAGCCGCTCACGAAGGTTTGGGCAGGGGTTTGGGCAGGCCGCGCTTCCATTCATATAGCAGATCGAGCGCCTCGCGCGGGGTCAGCGCGTCGAGATCGGCGCTGCGCAGAGCCTCGGCGAGTTCGTGTTCGGGGCTGGCAGGCTCGGGTTCGGATGGGCGCAGATTGGCGAACAGCGGCAGATCGCCCAGCCCCGCGGCGATTCCGCCGGTTGCCTCGCGGGTGGCCTCCAGCTTTTTGAGCACCGCTTTCGCGCGCGCCACAACCGGGCCGGGCACGCCCGCCAGCCGCGCCACGGCGAGGCCATAGGAGCGATCCGCCGGGCCTTCGGCGAGTTCGTGGAGCAGCACCAGATCGCCCTGCCACTCGCGCGCGCGGACGTGGTGGAGCGAGAGCGCCTCGCACGTCTCGGCCAGCCGTGCGAGCTCGTGGTAGTGGGTGGCGAAGAGGCAGCGGCAGCGGATCTGGCTGTGCACTGCCTCGGCCACCGCCCAGGCGAGCGCCAGCCCGTCATAGGTCGATGTGCCGCGCCCGACCTCGTCGAGGATCACGAAGCTGCGGCCCGTCGCTTGGGCAAGGATCGCCGCGGTCTCGACCATCTCGACCATGAAGGTGGAGCGCCCGCGCGCGAGGTTGTCCGCTGCACCGACGCGGCTGAAGAGACGGTCGACGAGACCGATGCGCGCGGCGCTGGCAGGCACGAAGCACCCCGCCTGTGCGAGCAGCACGATCAGCGCGTTCTGCCTGAGGAAGGTCGACTTGCCGCCCATGTTGGGGCCGCCGATCAGCCAGAGGCGGTTGGCCTCGGCGAGCACGCAGTCATTCGCCACGAACCGCTCCCCCGCCTTGGCGAGTGCGGCTTCGACCACCGGATGCCGCCCGCCGGTGATGGCGAGGCCTGCATCTCCGGCGATCTCCGGCCGGCACCAGTCGCCTTCCGCCGCCCGCTCGGCATTGCCCGCGGCGACATCGATCCGGGCGAGTGCGGCGGCGGTCGCGGCGATGGCCTCGCGCGCGGCGACGACTTCGGCCACCAGCGCCTCGAAATGCGCCTCCTCGCAGGCGAGCGCGTGGCCGCCCGCTTCGGCGATGCGCGCCGCTTCCTCGTGCAGCTTCAGCGAGTTGAAGCGCACCGCGTCCTTCATCGTCTGGCGGTGGGTGAAGCCGCTGTCGGGCGCCATCAGCCGGTCGGCATGGCGCACCGAGACCTCGATGAAATAGCCCAGCACACCGTTGTGGCGGATCTTGAGCGTCGCGACGCCGGTCTCATCGCGGTAGCGCGCTTCCATCGCGGCAATCGCGCGGCGCGCATCGCCCGAGGTGGATCGCAGCTCGTCGAGGCCGGCGTCGTAGCCATCGGCGATGAACCCGCCGCTCGAGCGTTCGGTGGGCGGCGTCGGCACCAGCGCGCGGGTCAGGTGATCGGTCAGCGCGCCGTGACCCGTCAGGCGGGCGAGGATGGAATCGAGCAACGCAGGTTTGTCGGGCGCTCCCGAGAGCCAGTGGTGCAGCCGCGCCGCCTCGCTCAATCCATCGCGAAGCTGGCCGAGATCGCGCGGGCTGCCCCTGCCCGCCACCACCCGTCCCAGCGCACGGCCAAGGTCCGGGATGGAGCGCAAGGCATCGCGCAGCTGCGAGCGCTCGATCGGACGGTCGCGCCAGAATTGCACCAGCGCCAGCCGCGCCTCGATCAGCGCCACGTCGAGCAGCGGGGCGGACAAGTCCTCCGCCAGCAGCCGCGAGCCTGCGCCGGTAACGCAGCGATCCACCGCGCCGATCAGGCTCCCCGCCCGCCCGCCGCCGTTGGTGCTTTCGAGAATCTCGAGACTGGCGCGCGTCGCGGCGTCCATCGCCATCCCCGACTGCGCCTCGCGCAGCACCGGCGGCAGCAGCAGCGGCAACTTCCCGCGCCCGACATGATCGAGATAGGCGACAAGGCCCCCCGCCGCTGACAACATCGCGCGGGTGAAGGCACCGAAGGCATCAAGCGTCGCGACGCCGTGGACCGCCTTCAACCGCTCGGCCCCCGCATCGCTGGCGAACGTGGTGCGAGGGCGATAGATCGCCTCCTCCGGGCCATCAGCCCAATCCTCCGGCACCACCACTTCGCTCGGAGAGAGCCGCGCCAGCGCCGCGCCGAGCATATCCGCCGGACATTCCTCCAGCACCATCGCGCCCGTGGAGACGTCGATGGCGGCAATCCCCACCGTCCCGCGCAATTCCGCCAGCGCCGCCAGCACATTGGCGCGGCGCGGCTCCAGCAAGGCTTCCTCGGTGAGCGTGCCTGCCGTCACCAGCCGCACGATCGCGCGGCCGACCAGCACCTTGGACGACGGCGTGCCCTCGCGCTTGGCGCGGGCCTTGGCCTCGTCGGGTGTCTCGACCTGCTCGGCAATCGCCACGCGGCAGCCTGCCTTGATGAGCCGCGCAAGATAGCCTTCCGCCGCGTGCACCGGCACCCCGCACATCGGTATCGGCGCACCGCCATGCTCGCCCCTCGTAGTCAGCGCGATGTCGAGGATCGCCGCCGCCACCTTCGCATCCTCGAAGAACAGCTCGAAGAAATCGCCCATGCGGTAGAACAGCAGCGCGTCGCCCGCCTCTTCGCGAAGCGCGAGGTATTGCGCCATCATCGGCGTCAGTTTGGGATCGTCGCGCGCGGCCATGCCCTCGCCTAGCCGCCGCCGCACCGATTCGGAACGTCCCGCCCGTCCGCTTTCCCCGAAGTCGCGCGTATTTCCGGCCTATCGCATTGCGCGCCTCGGCGCTAAGCGGGGCGCGATTGACCTTAGGGACAGCAGGAAGGTTCGGGCACCATGGCTGACGAGAGCACCCCCCAGAACGCGGGCAAGAACCTGGGCGGCTTCACCGCGCGCGAGGCGCTGTTCTATCACGAGACGATCCGCCCGGGTAAGCTCGAGATCGTCGCCACCAAGCCGATGACCTCGCAGCGCGACCTGTCGCTGGCCTATTCGCCGGGCGTCGCCGTGCCGGTCGAAGCCATCGCCGCCGATCCCTCGCTCGCCGCACGCTACACCGCCAAGGCGAACCTCGTCGCGGTGATCTCCAACGGCACCGCGATCCTCGGCCTCGGCAACCTGGGCGCGCTGGCCTCCAAGCCGGTGATGGAAGGCAAGGCGGTACTGTTCAAGCGTTTCGCCGACGTCGATTCCATCGATATCGAACTCGACACCGAAGACCCCGAAGCCTTCATCAATGCCGTCGCGCTGATGGAGCCGACCTTCGGCGGCATCAACCTTGAGGATATCAAGGCGCCCGAATGCTTCATCATCGAAGCTGCCTTGCGCGAGCGCATGAAGATCCCGGTCATGCACGATGACCAGCACGGCACCGCGATCATCACCGCCGCCGGCCTGCTCAACGCCTGCCACATCACGGGGCGCAACTTTGCCGACGTGAAGGTGGTGGTGAACGGCGCGGGCGCTGCCGCCATCGCCTGCACCGCGCTGATCAAGGCGATGGGCGTGCGCCACGAAAACGTGATCATGTGCGACCGCTCCGGCCCGATCACCCCGGGCCGCGACGGCGTCGACCAGTGGAAGAGCGCACACGCGGTTGCCACTTCCGCCACCAGCCTCGAAGAAGCGCTCGTCGGCGCAGACATCTTCCTCGGCCTTTCGGCGGCGGGATCGCTCAAGCCCGAGTGGGTCAAGAAGATGGCCGACAAGCCGATCATCTTCGCGATGGCCAACCCCGTGCCCGAAATCATGCCCGACGAGGCCAAGGCCGTGCGCCCCGATGCGATCATCGCCACCGGACGCTCCGACTTCCCCAACCAGGTCAACAATGTCCTCGGCTTCCCCTTCATCTTCCGCGGCGCGCTCGACGTGCAGGCGACCACCATCAACGAAGAGATGAAGGTCGCCGCCGCGCACGCCATCGCCGAACTGGCACGCCAGCAGGTGCCCGAGGAAGTGGCCGCCGCCTATGGCAAGAACCACAAGTTCGGCACCGATTACATCATCCCTGCGCCCTTCGATCCGCGGCTGATCGAGGTGGTCTCCTCGGCGGTGGCCAAGGCGGCGATGGATTCGGGCGTGGCCAAGGTGCGGATCGAGGATTTCGACGCCTACCGCGTCGCGCTGCGCTCGCGCCTCAACCCCACCACCTCGGTGCTTTCGGGCGTCTACGAAATCGCCAGGGCCAACCCCAAGCGGATGGTCTTTGCCGAAGCGGAAGAGGAAGTGGTGCTGCGCGCCGCGATCCAGTACCGCGATTTCGGCTATGGCACGCCCATTCTGGTGGGCCGCACCAAGGCGGTGCTCGACAAGCTGCACCAGCTTTCGGTCGGCGATCCGGGCAGCTTCGAAATCCAGAACTCCGCCGATAGCGAACACGTGCCGGCGATGGTCGATTTCCTCTACAAGCGCCTCCAGCGCCGCGGCTTCACCGAGCGCGATGTGCGGCGCATGGTCAACCAGGACCGCAACGTGTTCTCGTCGCTGCTGGTCGCGCTGGGCCACGGCGATGCGATGATCACCGGCATGACCCGCACCTTCGCGCAGACCGTGCGCGAAGTGAACCTCGTGCTTGACGCCAAGCAGGGTGCGCTGCCGTTCGGCATCCACATGATGATCGGCAAGAACCACACGACGTTCCTCGCCGACACGACGATCAACGAGCGTCCCGATGCCGCAATGCTCGCCCATATCGCCAAGGAGACCGCCGCGGTCGCCCGGCGCATGGGGCACGAGCCGCGGGTGGCGTTCCTCTCCTATTCGACCTTCGGTAACCCTTCGGGCCAGTGGCTCGACTCGATCCGCGCGGCAGTGGCGATCCTCGACCGCGAGGACCCGGGCTTCGAGTACGAGGGCGAAATGGCGCCTGATGCAGCGCTCAATCCCAAGGTGATGGCGCTCTATCCGTTCAGCCGCCTGTCCGGGCCGGCCAATGTGCTGATCATGCCGGGGCTGCAATCGGCGAACCTGTCGGCGAAGCTGCTGCGCGAGCTCGGCAGCAATGCCACCATCGGCCCGATGATGATCGGCATGGAAAAGCCGGTGCAGATCGTGCCGATGACCGCAAGCGTCCCCGATGTGCTGACGCTGGCGGTGCTGGCGAGCGCCGGGGTGGTGGGGTAGGAGATTCCAGGGGCGTTTTAGCGGGGTCTTTGATGGGTTTAGACCCCTGTTAGGCCCCCTCCAGACCCCCTTTAGGCACGTTTAGACCCCTCTTTGAATGCTATCCGGGCCGATGTTTCACGTGAAACATCGGCCCGGCGGCGTTTTCGGGTCAGGCTTCGGCAGCGGCCGGGTTGACCTCGCCGGAAGCGATCGCGGTCATCTTCTTGTCGCCGCCGCGGGTGTCCTCGAGGCACTGCTCCAGAACGCTGGCGTCATTCTCGAGACCGAGCCGCGAAGCAAAGGCGAGCACGGTGCCGTAGCCCGAGATGCCGTAATGCGTCATGCGCTGGTACTGCGCGATGATCGAGGCATCGCGCACGTCCTCGTCCGCAAAATCCGCCTCGAGCCCATGCGCCCGCGCCTCGGCGACAAGGCCTTCCATTCCGCGACAATGCTCGCCGCGCGGGTTGGCCTCGTGGTTCTCGATCAGGGTCTTCAGGTGATCCATGCCCTGCTCGATCCCGTCGGCCCCGGCTTCGAGCGCAGTGCGAAGCTGCTCGGAATGCGCCGCCTCCTTGAGCTCGCGGGTGACCTTCACGGCCTGGCGATTGGCGCTGTAGAGGTCCTGCAGCTGGTCGATATACAAGTCTTTCAAGGTGTTGATCGTCATGGGGTCGTCTCCGGTGACAGGATTGTCCTGCCCGGACCGATGCCCTCTCATGCCGCGAAAGGCCCTGTCATGGGTGTGCTATCCTGCCGCAGCAGGACAAGGCGCGGGCGGGGTGCGGCAGGGCGAGCTTCTTCACCGCCGCCGGAAGCGGAAGTACCACACTTCCTCTCTCATTTCTATTATATCTTTGTTATAATTATATTTTTTGTCATTATCGGCTGTCGTTTTATGCTTTTGGCAATCACCGGATAAGCACGGTGATCGGAAGCCTAAGCGGTCGTTAGCGTCGTGTCCGGCCGCGATGGCAACCAATGACCACAGACCATTTAATCACGAACAAGGGGATACAGGCCTCGATTGATGGCGGCGACTAATGTTCAACCAACAGCGAGGCCTTCCAGAAGATATGACAAAGCCAGATGTGCAAACACTCCAATGCACAAGAGGCGGTCGCCCTGAGCAACCGCCTCTTCCAATTAAGACTTTTGGGCACAGCTTTTTCGCTGACTAACCCTGACAGATTGTATCAATCGCCAGCAGCGCCTTCGGCGGGCGCCGGCATGGCGCCAGGGACGCTGGCCCTACCCTGCGCCTCACCGGCGACCAAGGCGTTGCCCGAGGCGGTGAACATGCCGGCAGGAAGCGTCCGGGTGAGCTTGCCCTGCTTGACCACGACCTGCTCGACTTCGCCGCGACTGTTCGCGACCAGTGAGCGAACCTTGCCCAGCGACGCGCCGTCGGGGGTCGTGACGGGCATCCCGGGGGTGACGCTGGTCATCCCCTGACCCGCGGCCGCAGCCGACCCGGCGACTGCAAGGGCGGGTTGGAACAGCGAGGCCGAGCCCGCGCCATCCGCCCCGCCGCCGCCTTCACCGCTCGCGCTGCCCATCGCGGGGAGCGACGGCATGCCGGGGATCGGCGCGCTCATTGCGGCGCTCTGGGCCGTGCCCTGCGCAGTGCCGGCAGTACGCGCCGCCGTGCTGGCAGCGCCTGATGCTACGCCCCGGGCGTCGCGGGCGACCGGTGCCAGCGTGCCCGCTACCGCATCGGAGCCGATCAACTGGGCGCTCGCGCTGCCTTGGCCACGTGCTGCACCGCTTCCGGTCGCGCCGCCGGTCGTGCCGGCCATCGGCGTAACCACCAGATCGGCAAGACTTGCGGTCGAGCCAGTGATCGAACCCTCGGCGCTGCGCTCGGCATTCACGGTGCCCTTGCGAGCGTTGACCGACTGGCTGCCACGGGTGGAGCCCTGGCCGCTCACAGTGCTGTCGACCGTGCCGCGCACGGTACGGGTGGTGCCATCGATGGTTGTGGGAAGACCGCCGCGCAGCGTGCCCTCAAGCGTGCCACCGAGACCGCCCCCGAGGCCACCGCCCCCGCCGAGAAGCTGCGCCTGTGCAGCTGCGGGAAGAAGCGCGAAGGCGCTGGCGGCGAGGATCAATTTCTTCATGTCCGTCTCCTTTGATCAGGTTCCAGCGAGCCATCGCTTGCTCGCTCAACAGGAAAACGGATGGGATCGGCGGTTTAATGCAGGGCCTGCAAGGCCGATCACATCTTTTTGCCGCAGGCCTCGCACAAAAGGCCGCGCCCGAAGCGCGCATCGGGGCCTTTCTTGCCGAGATCGCGCGCTTCGGCATCGAGCGCGGTGCGCCAGCTGGTGCGGCTATCCATCGCAGCGGCAACCCTCGTGGCAGCGAGCGGGGCGGCAAAGCTGGTGCCGCGCATCGCCTTGGCGTGGCCCGCCGCATCGAGGGCGTAGACCCCGGCTCCCGGCGCAGCATAATCAAGATGCGCCGCACGGCCCGCCTCAATCAAGGCGCGGCCCTTGCGATCAACCCCGGTGATCGCCAGCACCCCATCGTAGGAAGCCGGATAGGCAGGCGGCGCAGCCGGTCCATCGTTCCCCACAGCAGCGACCACAACCACCCCGCGCCCCTGCGCGGCGGCGACGGCGCGTTCGACCACTGCGTTCTTCGGGCCGACAAGACTGATCGTCACGACCTTGCAGCCGCTCAATGCGAGCCAGCCAAGCGCCTTGGCGATAGCGAGCGCATTGCCGCCTGCGGGGTCGTCGCCATAGACATCCGCCACCCAGATCTGCCGCGCGCCGGCGGATCGCAGCAAGCTTGCGACCGCACTGCCATGATCCGAGGCAAGCGGCGCGCCCTTGGCGAATCCCTTTTGTCCGGCCACGACCACACCTTTCCCGCTCGCGCCGTCGATCATCCCGACAGTGGTCCTGATCGTCTGTGCCTGCGGGGCTGCCAGCACGGCAAGGCCCAGCGCAGGCGCAGACGACACCGGTTCGCTTCCCGCGGCGAAGTGCAGGTTGTCGGGACTGGCCTCCACGCCGGGTGCGACCTGCGCTGCCAGCGTCTCGGCGCGCGCCAAGGCCATGCCGCGCGGCACGGCGATGCGGGTCACTTCGAGATCCAGCCCCTCGACCATTTCGCGGCCAGCGACGGTGAATCCGGCGCGCTCAAGCGCCAGCAGAGCCTCAGGTGGTGCTCCTGTTACAAGCAGTTCTCCACGCCTTGCGAGATTGCCACCAGCATCGCGCTCAATGGTATCGGAGTTGCGGGCAAGCAGGCGGGCGAGCGTCTGATCGCGCAGACGCAGCAGGCGGCTCGCTTCGCGTGCGGCGGTGCGGTCGAGCGTGCCAAGGGTCCGATCAACCTGGCCCGTTACATCGCCCAGAACACCGCGCACATCAGGCGCGGGAGCCGGAAGACCGGGCACGTTCAGCTGCGCCGCCAGCGGACCCGCCAGTAACCCGGCAATCGCCAGCACAGCGCAGATTGGTGGAAGCGGGGTTCGCATCATTGTTTCTTTCCTCTAATTCACCTTACGCATGGATGAAACGCGCGAGCGCATCCGTTTCATCCAGGAGAAAGGCAAAGGGTGTCCCAAAGCTTCGAGAAGCACGTGCTCGACCTGCTGCCCCGCCTGAGGCGGTTCGCGATCGGGCTTGCCGGCTCGGCAGCAGATGGCGACGACCTGTGCCAGATGACGATCGAGCGCGCGCTCGCCCGCCGCCAGCAGTGGCAGGAAGGCACACGGCTCGACAGCTGGATGTATCGGATCATGCGCAATATTTTCATTGACGAGGGCCGGGCAACCACGCGCCGCCGCGAAACTTTCGTGGACGAGGACGCAGGTTTGAGCGTCGGCGGCGATGGCGGCCAGGAAGCGACCGTCGAATTGTCCATGGTCGACCGTGCAATGGCGCGGCTGCCGGAAGAACAGCGTGAAGCGGTGCTGCTGGTGATGGTGGAAGGCTGGTCTTACAAGGAAGCCGCCGCGATCGTCGGCTGCCCGGTCGGCACGCTCAATTCACGGTTGGTTCGCGGGCGCGACGCGCTGTTGGCCATACTGGAGGACGTGCAATGAGCATCACCGCAGAGATGATAGCGGCCTTTGCCGACGGGGAGCTCGAGGACGCAGAGCGGGCCGTGGTCGAGGCCGCGCTCGCCGCTGATCCGGCCCTGGGGCGCAAGATTGCAGCGCACCGGGCTCTGAAAGACCGGCTCACATCCCATTATGCACCAATCGCCGAAGCAACGGTACCGACGCACCTCGCGGCCTTGCTTGATTCCAGCCGCGAGCCGGCAAACGCCAGCAAGGTGGTGAGCTTCGCGGCGGCACGGCAAAAGCGCGGGCTGGCACCCATGGTGCGCCGCTGGGCGCCTGTCGCCGGCCCGGCGCTCGCCGCTTCGCTGATCCTCGCGATCTGGCAGCCCTGGCAAGCGCGTACGCCCGAGGGCTATGCCGGCGGCGACCTTGCCACCGCGCTCGAAACCCAGCTGGCCGCGGCCCAACCTGCCGATGCGCCAACCCGCATCCTTATCAGCTTCGTACGCGAAGGCGGCGGGTTGTGCCGCGCCTATCGTTCAGGCGAGACGGGCGGAATTGCCTGCCGCGACACCACCGGCTGGAAGATCGAGCGCCGGTTCGAGTTGCAAGGCCCCGACAAGGGGCAGTTCCGCCAGGCCGGAAGTGAGGCCGAATTGCTCACTGCCGCGCAGGATATGGCGGCAGGCGAGGCTTTTGACGCCGAAGCCGAACGCGCAGCCAAGGCACAGGGTTGGGCAAACTGAAACATCTGAAACAAAAAAGGGGCCGGCATTGCTGTCGGCCCCTGTTCGATTGCTTGCTTTGAACGCCAGTGCGGCTCAGTCCTCCATCACCGTGACCGTTCCGCTGCGATAGCCACGTTCGGCCATTTCCTCGACGTAGTCGAAGCGCTCTTTGCGGAGCTCGCGGGCATATTCTTCCCACGCATCGCGCAGGTCTTCGATGTCGCTTGCATGATTCAGGTCGGACCGCAGTTCCTTTTGCGCCTCGGTGATGTTTATGCGGTAGTCAAACCACAGGTGATTTTCGATGCCCGCAATCGGGGCGTTGATGATGAGGCTCTCCTCCTCGCGGGCAACTTTTTCTTCGACGAGGCCCGAGATGGCCGCCTGCCCCGCCGAAGCAAGCAGGGCAAAGGTCATCGCGGCAGCAGTGGCAAAGGTCTTCATGATGTTTCTCCGTTCTGACGTTTCCCGGCCGGCGTGTGCCGGGTCACAATGGAAACGGATGACACGGAGGGTTTAATTCGGACGCCCGCGCCTTTCGAGAGCGCAAGGAACGGGGTGCATGCTCCCGCGGCGCGCAGACGGGTCTGTTTGATGGGGTGGGGTTTCACCGAGAAATCCGAGCCAGGTGCCGGTGGGCTCGCAAGGCTGCCTCATGACACCGCAAACGGCCATTAGTGGCCGTGGTTGACGACGTCAGCTCACTGCGCCGCGCAAGGGGCCCGGCTGAGGGCTTGATGCGAAGCTGAACGGCGGCTCGGAGGCCTTCCAAGGCCTTCAGCTTTCATGTGACAGGTCAGATATAAGACGCACCAGCCCAGCAGGAGAACCTCCAGCGCCCAGAAGCTGCCAGGACTATGCGGCCCTAACGCCGGACCGGATCTGAGAGACTGATCGCCCCGAGCCTGGCAGGCCCGCCGTTTCTTGACCCTGCCGCGTTCAATCGAAGGGAAAAGGAGGAAGGTTTTCGATCCGATCGCCTGGGCCCTGTCGTCCCAAACGCCGACTGAGCCGACTGTAAAGAGATTTCACCACAAGCCCCTGAACAGTTGACTGGTGCAGCGGCTCGCCAAAGGCAAAGCCGGTTTTGCCCTGCGATGACCAGATAACGTAGCCTGTGAGGGGTTCGTGGCCGGTCACCTTGATCGTGTGGAGACTGTCGCGCAGCAGTTTTCTGTCCAGATTCGTCCGGATACAAAAGCCTTCCTCACTAATGTCGGTCACGGTGGCGGCAAACCTGTTACCGACCGAATCCGTCACGTCAGCATCGAGCTTGATGCCGCGGCGAAGCGACCACCTTCTATCGTCCCGAGGAAGCGGTCCATGTACCGCTCTATCCAAATGGCATGAAGACGGCGCCTTCTTGCTGGCTTCGGACATTCACCGACCCCTTTATTTCCTGCCTCCTGCCCACGCTCGAACAACGGAGAGGGCTCAGTGGCAATAAGCTATTGGGCGTTAACGATAGTTACAGGTTCAAACACATCCTAGTCATGCATGCATGGTGGCATCGACGACTTTACAGTTGGTAAAAGGTGCCTGCATGCGGTGCGGGGCACTATGCGAAAACCCTGTTTGCAGTTGGATTCGAAGCCAAATTGGGGCCGACGCCAAAACCAACTTCAGCCGGCGTACGCGTTGAATATGGTGATCGGCCAAGTCATCAGAACCCTCGTGGCCGAACAGCGAACGGATCGGACCGTGGCTATTGCACGATTGGCGCGCCCTCGTGGCCTCAACGCTCGATTATATCCTTCGATGACGGCGCGAGTTTGGCGAGCAGGCGATTTTGCGCCGCGAAGGGCACCCCTGCCTCGCGCATGGCTGCTTGCAGGTTTTCGACCAGAGCATTGAGGTCGGCCTTGGCAAGGCCCATCTGGGCGTGCGCAGCGCGCATGTCGCGCCCAGTATAATTACAGCCCGCCCCGACCAGATAGCAGAACTGCTCGGCCAGCGTCCGCTTCAGCCGGACCATGTCATGGCCAGCGAAGATCGCGGCGATGCGCGGGTCGGCCTCGGACAGTTCGACCGTGCGCGTCGCGATCCTCGTGATGCCTTCGCGGCCGCCGAAATCGGCCGCTAGCGCTGCGCTGCCATAGGGTGCGGCCCCGGCGTTGGCATTGGATTGTTCATAGGGCGCAACCGGCAGCTCGCCGGTCACGGGATCGCGTTCCTTCACCTCCACCCCGAACTCGGCATCCCAGTCGGTGTCCTGGGCGGGGGCTTGCTGAAGAACCATCATGGCGGCAGCGGCGGAAGCGATAGTCAGCAACATGGGGCAGGCTCCAGGAAAAGCATCAAAACGCAACTTGCGCCGAGACCAACCCGCCGCGCTGGCCGGGAAAGGTCGCGACCCTTCCGAGATCGACATAGGCGGCCGTCAGGGTCAGGTGATCTGTAATGGCATAGGCGGCAAACAGATCCATCCAGTCGTCTTCGCCCAGCCCAAGATTATCGGGCTTGGAGCGATACTCGACACCTACCATTGCGCGGCGCGAAAGCTGATAGCCAAGCGAGCCCTCGAGTTGCAGCTTGTGACCTGCACTCGCCGCCGAGCCGAAGCCCAGCAAGCCGAGTTCGTTTGCTGCAGTATATCGCAGCGTGGCATTGACCAGCAGGCTGCGCGCCAGCAGCAGCTTGGTCGCGCTCACGGTGTAGTCCGTACCCGCGTCGTCCGCCGCCCCGAGGCCACGCACGCGCGCGCTGTCGCGGCTCCGCTTGCGCTCGATCCCGATCGCGATCTGCGGCAGCCAAGCCTCGCCATAGACCAAATCGCCCGCCACCCGCAGCTTGGCGCCAAAGGTATCGATGTTGAAGGTGTACCCCTGCCCGAGACCCAGCACTGCGCCCGCATCGCGGGTGTCGAAATTTGCGCGGGCGATGCTCAGTTCCAGCCGGTCGCCAACACCCACCGCAAAGCCATAGGAACGCCAGCCGAAATCCGGCAATTCGATTGCTGTGGCGTGCCCCGATACCCCTACCCCGCCGGGAACCTGCCGCCCGGCGATCGTAGCCCAGCGCGCGATCCCGCCGCCGGACGATCCTTCAAGCGTGGTAGCGCCATTGGTAAGGAGCAGTTTGCCACCTTTGAAGAAACGGGTTCGTCCGATCCGCACAATGTCGTCGCTCAGGGCGGTGGCATCGGGTGCGAGTGGTTTCAGCGCGATCTGCGCCAGCGCGGTGTTGCGCGTAGCCGCGCCCGCCGTCGGCATGGGCTCCGGCTGCGGCGCAGCGTCTAGCACCGGAAGATCCTCGATCCGCACAGCGGGTGCCTCGCCGGCTGCGACAGCCAGGACGGCGGCACCGTGGCACGCGGCCAGTACGCAAGAAGCAAATAGCGTCATTGCCCAAGCCCTTAATCATACAAGGTAAACCTTGCCTAAACCGAGCAGCGACGCTTTCTTAAGACGTGAGGGTTAACCTTTGTCACCTGTCATGCGCCACTGTCTGCTCACCCCGCTGAAGATTACCGCTCTCGTTGCTTCGGTGACCGCCTTGGCGGGCGGAGCGGCGTTGGTGAATGCCGACACCCCGGCAAGTGTGCGCGTGCAGGTGGTCGATGGCACGGGCTTGCCGGTGCGCGATGCCGTGGTCGAACTGTTCAGTGCCAAGTCCCCGGCTGGCCCGATCCGGTTTCCCTGGAAAATGGGCATGGCCCAGAAGAACCAGCAATTCACCCCCGGCACGCTGATCGTCGCCAAGGGCAGCACGGTCGCCTTTCCCAACCTCGATATGGTGCGCCATTCGATCTACAGCTTTTCCAAGCCCGCCCGCTTCGAAATTGAATTGTATGGCCGTGACCAGAGCCGCACCCACACCTTTGCCGTCACCGGCAGCGTCAAGCTGGGGTGCAATATCCATGACCAGATGCGCGGCTATATCCGCGTCACCGACACGCCCTTTGCCGCCAAGACCGACCAGAACGGTTATGTTACACTGTCAGGCATGGCGAGCGGCGCGGCGAGCCTGACGATCTGGCACCCGCAACTGCGCGGCCCGGACAACGAGAGCTCGTCGACGATCACGATCACCGGAGGGCCCCAGACGCAAAAGATCAAGGTCGAATTGCGATGAGCGTCGCCCGGGCGCTTTTTGCAAGGGCGTCAGCCTTTCGGTTCGATACGCTGAGCGCCCGCATCGCGCTGCTCTATGCCGCGCTGTTCGCGCTGGTTTTAGGCCTCGTAGTCACACTCGCCGCAGGCGGCCTGTCTCGCTTTGGAGAGGCGAGCGCGGCGCGCGATCTGGCGGCCAATGCCCGCGTGTTCGATGAAATCCTCGCCGCCCGCGCCCGCCAGATGGGCGACCAGGCCGATGTGCTGGCGCGAGATTTCGGGTTCCGCGAGGCTGTCGCTACAGGCGATGCTCCGACCATAACCAGCGCGCTATCCAGCCTGGAGACGCGGGTACGCGCCGATACTGCCTTCGTCGTCACGCTCGACGGTGAGGTGCTGGCCGCCGATCCAACCGGAATTCCTGCGCCCGAGATGTTGCGCAAGCGGCTGGAAGATGGGATCAAGCGCGGCATCATCGTCTCCGGAACGTCCGCCGATGGAGGCCTGGCGCTTGCCGCGGCCGCGCCGATCGAAACGCCTGACCTGATCGGCTGGCTGGTCATCGCCCAACCGCTCGACCGTGCCGAACTTGACCGGCTCGTCGAACTTGCGCCCATTTCGCTTGAAGCTTCGGTCGTCGAGGCAACCCGCCAACCGCAATGGCTGCGAAACGCTGGTGCCGATGCCGTGTTTGAACGCGATGAAGCCGAGCGCCTGCTTTATCATGTGTCCGATCTTGCCGTTCTTCAGGACGGCATCGCGCCGCGGCTGGTGCTGCGCCATCGGCTTGCGCAATCGCTGGCGGCCTATACCAGCCTCAAATGGTGGCTGATCCTATTGGCGGCCGGCGGAATTATGCTCGTCCTTGGCCTGAGCTGGCAAGTGGCGCGCAGCGTCACCGAGCCGCTTAAGCAGCTCGACGAGGCCACCCGCATGATCGGCGAGGGACGCGAGGTCAGCCTTGCGATCCGGACCGGCGACGAGATCGGCCGGCTTGCACAAAGCTTCACCCAGATGGTCGTCGCCATCGACGAGCGCGAGCGCCGGATCATACACGTCGGTCTGCATGACGGCCTTACCGGCTTGCCCAACCGCAAGCTGTTCACCGAGCAACTTGCCAATGTGCTGGTCCGGCGCCGCGCCGGCGAGCAGGTGATGGTTGCCTATGTCGATCTCGATGATTTCAAGATGGTCAATGACACGCTCGGCCATCCGGCGGGTGATAGTCTTCTGCGGCTGGTTGCCGATCACCTGCGCGAAGACCTGCCGGACGCGCAAATTGCGCGGCTGGGGGGCGACGAGTTTGCGATCCTCATCGACGCCATTGCCGACAAGGCAAGCCTCGGCAAAATTGCTGACCGCCTGCAGCGCAGCTTTGACCGGCCGCTCGCGATCAATGGGCAGCACGCCGCCTGCGGAGCAAGCATTGGCATTGCCATGGCCCCGGGTGACGGCGAGGACGGCATCACGCTGATGAAGAACGCAGACCTCGCGCTGTACCGTGCCAAGCACGAGGGCAAGTCGACCTATCATTTCTTCGAGCCTGCGCTGGACGAGGCCGCCCGCCAGCGCCGCCAACTGGAGCTGGACCTGCGCGCCGCAATCCGGGAAGGCGGGTTCGAGCTCAATTTCCAGCCGCTCTACAGCCTTGCCGAAAAGCGCCTTACCGGCTTTGAAGCGCTGATCCGCTGGAACCACCCGACCCGCGGGCGGGTCAATCCGGTCGAGTTCATCGCGCTCGCCGAAGAGACCGGCCTCATCATCCCGATCGGCGAATGGGTGCTGCGCGAGGCCTGCCATCAGGCGTGCACATGGCCTGACGACGTCACGGTTGCGGTCAATGTTTCGCCCAAACAATTCGCCGCAACCGGTATCACGGCGACCGTGCTCTCCGCCTTGTCGGCGAGCGGCCTCTCGCCGCACCGTCTCGAGATCGAAATCACCGAAAGTGTCTTCATTGCCGATGTCGATATGACTCTGGGCACACTGCACAGCTTGCGCAATCTCGGCATAAAGATCGCGCTGGATGACTTCGGGACCGGCTATTCGTCGCTAAGCTATCTGCGGTCCTTCCCGTTCGACAAGGTCAAGATTGACAAGAGCTTTGTCGAAGATCTCGGCACCAGCAGCAACGGCCACGCCATGATCCGGGCAATCACCACGCTGGCGAATGCGCTGGGGATGGAAACGCTGGCGGAAGGTGTCGAGGATGTCGCCCAGTTCGAAGTTCTGGAACGCGAAGGTTGCCAGAACATCCAGGGCTACCTTTTCTCGCGGCCCGTGGCCGCTAATGCCGTGGCCGGATTGCTGCGCGACGGCGCGGGATATCAGCGCCAGCTCCGTAATTAATCCGACAAGCCGACCAGCGCGGCATGGTACGTGGTCTGTCTGCCCGCCTTGCACCGCTGCCGGGAAATCCTTGGTCGCCAATCGCTTTGATCTCGATCGCCACCAGACCCAAAAGCCATCGCATCTGAACACCTCACGGTGAAGGACAGCCCCGAGACGGGCCTTGGAGCCCAATCACGCGATGTAGGGTTGCCGTTGCGCGCAAGCGAGCGGCTGGCCTAGTCGGCACAGCCGGAGCACCGCGTTCAATTTCCTTTAAAATCAGCTTTTTGGCGCCCTGTCCTGCGCGTCTTTTAGTCGATCATATCTCTCATGGTCTTGTTTCTTTCTCCGCGATCCCTGCTAATTTCGGCGGCGGCGGCGGTCGCCGGTTTGAGGAGGTGACGCATGATGGACAGCAGCGTTTTTGCGAGCATCCTTGACACTGTGTCAGAGGGCGTCGTTATCTTCGACGCCGATCGCAAGATACTGTTCTGCAACCAGGCGTTTCTCGACATCACCGGATTTGCCAGGGAAGAGGTGGCCGGTGCTCTGTGCGGTATCATGCAAGGGCCGGAGACAGACAGTGCCACTGTCGAGGCCATTGATGCCGCGATACATACGCGGCGCGCCTTTTCCGGGGAGGTCCGAAACTATCGCAGATCGGGCGAATCCTTCTGGAATGACCTGACATTCAAGCCCGAGTTCGGCCCCGATGGCACCTTTCGTCATTTCATCGGCATATCGCGCGACATCACCCGACAAAAAGACGCAGAACTGAAAGCGGAAAAGCTCGAACTCGACCATCAATTCATGATGGAGAATGTCCTGTCAGGCGTGGTCCTCCACAAGAAGGACACGGAAATCATCTACGCCAATCCCCGAGCTGTCGAACTTTTCGGCGTGAAGGCAGACTCCGTTGTTGGAGCGATGAACGACGATCCGCGCTGGTCTTTCCTTCGAGAAGACGGCTCTGTGATGCCAATCGACGAATATCCGGTCAACCGCGCAGTGTCTGAGCGGAAACCGATCCGCGGACTGGTATTCGGCAACAAGCGAGAGAGCGACGGCAAGCTCATCTGGCTGATCTGCAACGCCTTCCCGTTGATGGATGATAGCGGAAACGTTGTTGAGGTCCTCACCAGTTTCACGGAGATAACGCAGATAAAGGAAGCTGAACGTGAGAGGAAAATCTACCAGGAGCGCTTCGAGCTCGCCGGACGTGCCACTCAAGATGTGATTTTCGAATGGACTGTCGAGACGGGCGAATATTGGGCCAACGAAGCCTTTGAGACAGTCTATGGCTACCCGGCGCCAAGCCACATCCGTTTCGATGGTCTGAAGGATATTCATGCCGCAGAGGCCGATCATGATGCGGTACGCCAAGCCACCCTTCAGGCCATCAGGTCGGGAGAAATCAGATTTTCGGCCGACTATGATTTCAGGCGCCCGGACGGATCCCACGGTCATGCCGCGGTCCGGGCCTTCATCGTGCGCGACGAGACAGGCAAGGCCCTCAGGATCATCGGAACGGCGACAGATGTCGGCCAGCTGACCCAAGCGATGAACGCGCTGGAGGAATCCGAGGAGCGGTTCCGGATCATTGCAGACACTGTGAGCGACGTGCTGTGGGATCGCAATTTCGACAATGACACCTTGTGGGTCACGCCAGCCTGGCCGCGAAGGCTCGGAATTGCCATTGATCCCGATGTGACCCAGGACGAGTTCTTTGTGAAGAACGTCGGGCCCGAAGACCGGCGGGCATTGGAGGAATCCTTCCTGGCAGCCGTCAAATCTGACGCGACGCAATGGGAGATGCAGTACGCATTGATCGGCAATGACGGCGCGACGATCGATCTGGCGGTCAAGGCCGCCATCGTGCGACATCCGAATGGAAGGGCGCAGCGCATGCTCGGCAATGCGCGCAATGTGACGATCGAGAAACGGCAGCAGGAAGGCTACTCGCGGGCCCGCGCGCTTGAGGCGGTTGGGCAGTTGACCGGCGGCGTGGCGCATGACTTCAACAACCAGCTGATGATCATACAGGGCAATGCCGAACTCCTCGAAATGAGCGATCTCGACGAGGAACAGGCCGAGTCTGTCACATTGATCAATCAGGCATGCGGCAGCGCCGCGGACCTTACGCAGCGACTTCTTTCCTTCTCCCGACAGTCGCATTTGCAGACAGGCTGCATCGATCTGATCAAACTCGTGCCCAGTACCGTCGCGCTCCTCAGAGTGGGGATACCTGAGTCGATCACCATCCAATGCAGCGTGTCAGCCGACATCTGGCAAGTGAAGGCCGATGCCAACGCGCTCGAACAAGCCATCGTAAACCTCGCCGTCAACGCCCGCGATGCCATGCCTGACGGCGGCGACATCATCATCGGCTGCGAAAACCAGAGCATTTCAAGGCCCGCAGAGCCCTTTCAGTCGGAGCTCGAGCCGGGCGATTATGTCGTGGTTTCCGTAACCGACAACGGGGAGGGGATGCCGCCGGAAGTGCTGGCAAAAGTGTTCGAGCCGTTCTTCACCACCAAGGATGTCGGGAAGGGTACCGGACTTGGCTTGAGCACGGTTTACGGTTTCGCCAAGCAGTCCGGGGGGCACGTGACGATCTATAGCGAGCCTGCGCAGGGAACAGTGATCAAGCTTTTCCTTCCGCGCTTCGTCGACGCCGAAGTCGAACGAGAACCGCGGGCGGCAAACGAAAAGGCCCGCCCCGGACAAGGGCAACGCATCCTGCTGGTCGAGGATCAGCCACAACTCAGGGCACATGTCGAAAAGTTGCTCACCAGGATGGGCTATGCCGTTACCGCCGCAGCAAACGGAAAAGAGGCGCTCGCGCTTATGGATGCCGGCAGGGCGTTCGATCTCCTCTTTACCGATGTCATCATGCCGGGAGGCATAAATGGCCAGCAGCTCGCCGAGGAAGTCAGAAAGCTCGATCCGCGCATAAGGGTACTCTTTACATCGGGCTATCCCGCTTTTGCCTTCGAGCATCTGCAGCTCGACAAAATAGACAATATCAGGCTGCTTAAAAAGCCCTATCGGTCAACCGATCTCACAAAAGCTCTCGCAGAATTACTTGAGAATTAGGCGGACAAGGCGCGATCGCAACCAACCCGTTTTTGCGTCCCCACTTCCACTACCAGTGGACGTTTTGCCCCGGCCCCCATTACATCTGGTAACGCTTTGGAAAGTGAGTCTGCTGCCCCTCCGTGCCCGGCAGTGTTTGCAGTCTGGCGACAAGATTCCGGAAAATCGCCGGGTGCACCGGATCTGCGAAACGCAGGCCGAAGAGGCCATCCTGCACCCAGCGAATATTCGCCCGCTCGAAACAGACCTCGGCCATGCGCAACGAGACGAGCTGTCCGGGCACGAGCGCGATACTACTTCTGAAGCATGCGCCGCGAATTGACAGATTTTGCAAGGCCACCTGTTCTGCGCGCCCATTCACGTAGATCTGCGCGGGGACTGACAGGGGCAGGCGTACCGAACGTGGCGGGAACGCCTGAGCCCCGCATTGCCACGGATCGAGTCCGCTTGAACTGATTCCGCACAGTGCGCCCTTGACCCAGCGCACCGTTCCTTTCTTTAGGCCACTGGAGTCGATGCAGAACTCGACATCGTCGCCCTCGGCAACGCCTGCCCAGGCATCAAGGCATACACCGGAATCGGAGATATTGCGCAACGTCACGAACTGCAGGCCGCTTTCCGTGCGGATATATGCGCTCTTGAACATGGACCGTGCGCGCGGTTCCTCTCGCCTTTCAAGCATCGACCATCCTTTGCTAGGATCCTGCAGAGGCAGTCGCCCCTTCCGGGAGACAATAGCCCAGGGCGCAAGACCAGATCGTTCCCTCGCGAGCCCGTGGTGCCCTGCAACCGCGATTGACCGAAAGTTAACCCAATCGGAGCCGCACCCAGTCATGGCGGGACACGTCCGGACTGTCAGATCCATTCCTGCGTATCGCTAACTACTTTTATGATTTATGTTAATTCTCGATCTCGCCCCGGTGGGCGCTGCCTTCAAGCAAGGCCTGCCTCGTAAAAACAGGAATACAGCCCATGCCACCATCGGAGCAGATCGCGCCCCTCATTGCCGTCGTCGACGATCAGCGCGACGTTCGCACGACCATGTGTCGGGGCCTGGAGCGCTACGGTTACAAAGTTCACCCCTTCGTGAGCGGAGCGGATCTTCTCGAAGCGCTGGCCTATTTGCAGCCCGATTGCATTCTGCTCGATGTCAGGATGCCGGAGCTTGACGGACTTGCGACAATGGAGCGCATTCCGCAGCACCGGAAGCATATCCCGGTCATCTTTTTTACGTCACACGGCGACGTCTCGCTTGCTGTTGAAGCCATGAAGAACGGCGCTGCCGATTTCATCGAGAAACCCGCCTCATTCGAGACGATTGTCCAAAAGATTGAAGCAGCGGTGTCCGCAAGAAGGCCGGTCGTCGAGACAACTCAATCGGCCGGCCAGGTCCGCAGGCTCCTCGCCATGCTGACAAAGCGGGAGGATGAAGTGATGCGCCTGGCGTGCTCTGGGCTTCGCAACAAGGAAATTGCCGAGCAGCTGGGAATCGGCGTCCGGACCGTCGAATTCCACCGCCACCAGGCTATCAAGAAGCTGGGGGAATCCAGCCTCCTCAATATCGCAAGGATCTACCAGATCGCCATGGGCTAATGACGTTGGCGATGTAATGGCTTTTGCAGATGGCAATGATCTTGCTGCACACACGCTGACACGTTGGTCGCGCAACCTGAAGCACGCCAGCAAACGCGCCATTGCAGAAGGAAACCTTCTCTGGCGTTCCGGCAGCAAAGAGCATCCCTGCCCTGCCTTGCGGCGGCAGCCGGGTGATCAGGCGGCCGCCAATGGCTGTGATTCGCTCAGCCACTGCAAGACCACCTCCCCCGACATGGCCTGCCCGAAGAAATGACCCTGGAGCGCATCGCACCCCATGGTGGCGAGCCTGGCGGCAACCTCTTCGGTTTCCACGCCTTCGGCTGTCACTTTCATGTCGAGCCGCGCGGCGAGGCCGAGGCAGGCTTCGATGATAGCGGCCGCCGACTGCGATTGCGGAAGGTCACGGCAAAACGCCTTGTCGATCTTCAGTTCCGAAAAGGGCAGACTGGCCAGCCGGCCCAGCGACGAGTGGCCCGTTCCGAAGTCATCGATTGACAAGCCGAAGCCGGCCAGACGCAACTGCGTGATCTTTCGCAGACCCTCGTCATCGAGACCAAAGACCGTCGCCTCGCTCAGCTCGAGAATGACCCTCTCTCTGGCGATGCCGTTTCTCATGCATTGCTCGACCAGCCACTCGCGAAAGCCCTCCGCGATCGCGTGGGTGCCGAAAAGGTTGATCGAGATGGTCAGGTCGTCGTGGCTGGCCAGGCGGGACATGAAGCGAAGCGAGCGCTGGATTACCTGGTCTGTCAGCAACTCGGACAGTTCCTTGTTGGCCACCAGCTGATCCAGATATTCGGGGGCAAAGCAATCTGTTCGCCCCCCCTCGACGCGTGCGAGCGCTTCGAAGCCTTTCAGTGTTCGTCCATCGGCGCGGAATATGGGCTGGTAGAATGGCTCGATCCTGCCGGACAGGATCTTCTCTTCGAATTCGCCCGGCGAGAGGATGTCGCGCGCAGCTTGCGGCACGATGCGGGCGCGGCGCGGATCAGGGCGCGTCAAAGAGGATGAGAAAACGCGTGCCAAGTCCATTGGCCCAAATGGCTTACTGAGGAACCCTGATATTTTTGCACCATAGGACGCAAGCACCTTGCGCGACGCATCGTAGGTCCGCCGGTCGGTTCCGCTCATCACAAACATCGATGTCCCGGGGCGCGGCCCGATCCGCCGGACCACATCAATTCCATCAAGGCCCGGCATCATCAGATCGATCAGCAGGACATCGGGTTCGAAACTCGCGAGCACGGACTCGAGTTCGGCAAGCGTTCCGCATGTCATCGTTTCCAGCCCAAGGCGGCGTGCCATCATGCGGATTGTGTCGAGGACCGCCGGATCATCGTCGAGCACCACCATCCGCCGCTCGGGCATGCGTGCCGGCAGTTCCGGCGCGGGAATTACTGCACAGGTCAAAGGCCACTCCTCGATCTCGGTCGCAAGGCCGCTGCCGGCCCTGCGCTGGGACGCTTGAACATTGCCGGTCCCATCCGCAGGCCGGCGAGGCGCAGGTTCCGGGCGCGGGCAGGGACCAATCCACCGCGCGCCCGGAATCATCGGATTGCGAAAAACTCCCGCTGCCCAAAAGCAGCGTAAATGAGCTTGCACTCTCCGAATTCGAGAAGCCTTACGCTTCAGGAGGCGTCGATAACCACTTCGACATGCACCGCGGCGCGTGTTCTTGATAATCGCGGCCCAGCGAAAAAAACGTCAGCGCCGCTCCCGTAGAAATACGGGTTCGGAAACACGATTGCCTGCGGCGTGTTCAGCCTTGTGCAGGGCGCGCGGCCGGCTGCACGGCGGACGACGACGGTGCGCCAATGGATCGACAACACCGGAAAAAATCGGTCCGCCTTCGGCCCATATGGGCTGGTTTGGATGTGGAACGATCACGTCGAGGGCGCCAGGCGGACTGCTATGTATCGGCCATGACAGCGCCAGTGATTGCCTAGCTGGTGAAGATCGACGCCGGATTGCCCGGGCGAGAGGCACTGCCTTGACCTTTCGCGTTGCAGGGGAAGGCCTGCGCCTGAGCCGGCCTGGCGGCCGTCTCAGGCGACCCCTTCGAGCGGGGACACCCCGCAACGCCCCGGGACAAGCAGAGTGGGACTTTGGCCGGCTCGCATGCGTGCGCCCACGTTGCCGGGGACGGCCCGCAGAGGCAGCGGAGGGGCGGAATTGGACAAGGCGTTAGAGAGGTGACGCCGCGTGCTAATGGCGCGGCCGGTCGTGCTGACCCGTAAGATGGCATGGCCGCGCCGACTGCCGGACCGTCAGTTTTCCGGTTCCTTGCATGAACAAGGCACGCCTCAAGAGACGGAAAGCACGGCTTCGACTTTGCGTGGCACGACAGGCTTTGATTGACAATCAGGCGCCAGATCTGACCCCAGTCTGACCTGATTTCTTCCAGACCGCTTGGCCTCGTAAAGCCCCAGATCCGCCATCTTCAAGAGATCGTCTACGTTTTTCGCGGGATCGAACACGGCAACACCGATGCTGACGCTACATTGGAGTCCCTCATATCCGGGAAAATTCATGGCCTCGATTTGCGTCCTGATCCGCTCGGCAACCGCCAGTCCGACATGCTCGGATGCGTGAAGAACGCAAATAGCGAACTCCTCACCCCCCAGACGCCCCACGAGGTCATGTTTGCGCAAAACCGAGTTTACGCGCTCAGCGGTGTTTTGCAGGACCAGATCGCCAACGTCGTGCCCGAAGGTATCGTTGATCATCTTGAAGTGGTCCAGATCGAGCAAGATGACCGAGAGAGTGGTCGAATACCGGGCCGCTCGATCAATCTCTGCCTGAACATGATCTATCCATGCCTTTCGTGACATGAGATTCGTCAGACCGTCGGTAAATGCGATCGTTCGGAGCTCGAGCTCACCGACCACAAGGTTCGCGAAACTCTCGAGGATGGCGATCTCGTGCTCGGAAAACGATCGCGGCTCTTTGAAGATAACGCAGAGCGTTCCGACAATATAACCGTCAGACATCTTGAGCGGGATGCCCAGATAGGCACGGATGAACGGATCGCCTCTTACGAGCGGATTGTCGGCAAATCTTGGATCAAGCGTCGCATCTTCGATAATGAATGGCTCTTCGGCAAGAATTGCATGATCGCAAATCGCGATGTTGCGGGGCGTCTGGTCGACGCGCAAGCCCCGGGCGGCCTTGAACCACTGACGGTCCTTATCGATAAGAGAAACGGCACAAACCGGTGCATTCAATGTCGTCTTCACGAGATCGATAATCTGCTCAAATGGCGTCTCGACTTCCGAGCCCACCACCTTCAATCGTTCGAGCGAGCGCTGGCGCCCTTGTTCGTCAAATTTGGTTTTGGAAAAGTGGCTCAATTCGCAAGCAGCGCTCATCATTGCAGCCCTTCGGTCTCTGATCTTAATTTGCTGGAGAAGCTCTCGGATGCCTTCTGGATGATCTGTACAACGTCATCTTCCTTGCGGCCGGCTGCGATGAGTGCGTCAGCAAGATTGAGGAGTGCCTGACGATGTCGCTCGGCAATCTCCCGCACCCGGGGCGGAACGTTCGCGTGACTGTGTTCGCTGACCGCCAGCCCGATTAGATCATCAACGCTTTTCACGGTGCGGTTCTCTCAATCCTATGGACCCCGTCCTTAAGCCGCTTTCGCTTTACACAGCGTAAATGCTGTGTCCGTAGTTGCCCGCTGGTCACGGTCGTTCATCCGACAGCACGGCTGCCGCGTGGCGTTTTGATGAGACAATCGCAAACGAAGCGGTCGATTTGTTATAGGGGCCCCTTGGCGACCGGAACCTGAAGGCCGGATTTTTCGGGCTTCCACCCATTTCCCGCCATGTCCAAATCGGCTTGCCGAGACCTCGCGTGGTCGGCAAACTGCGAAATATGATGCGCGTCCGAGCTTACGCGATACTGCGAGCCGCGACGATCGTGGCGGCGGCCTACTCCTGCAGCGCCGCCGCCGAAGTGCCGATAAAGATCGCGAACTCTGGCCACGCAACCGTGCCCGTGGAAGGCAGTTTCGGCCGACAGCAGTTTGTCCTCGATACGGGTGCCGAAGGAAGCGCAGCCTATCCAGATTTTGCCGAGACGGCTCATCTCATGGAAAAGGGCGTCGAGTCTCTCCAGGGCCAGACCGGCGCGTCGGACGTGCCGGTCGTGCGGATTGATCATCTCGTTCTGGACGGCGTTTCTCGCGGACCCATCGATGTGGTGAAGCTCGCCAGGCGTGCCGATGGTGCGGTGCTGGCCGGGATCGTGGGCCTGGACGTCTTTGGCGATCGCACGCTCGATTTTGACCTGCCCCGGATGCGAGCGTCCCTACTGGCTGCGGGGGTGGTGCCGGCGGGGCTCCGCGCAGAGCCGGTGACCGCGACACCGATCAGCGGCGGATTACTGAGCGTACCCGTCACCATCGGCACCGTGCCCGCCATCGCGATCATCGACACCGGTGCGCGCAAGACCCGCATCAAATGGGCGCTCGCCCGATTGCTAGGCCTCGAGCCGGCTATGCTCGCCAAGGGCGACACGATCATGGGCGCAACCAACTTGGCTATCGAAACGGCTTCGACCAACGTGAATGATGTCCAGCTCGGAAGCCGCCACCTTGCCAAAGCGCCAGTGCTGGTCGCCGACGTCCCTGTGTTCGAAGCGTTCGGGGTAGCCGATCGCCCCGCTCTTATCCTTGGGCTCGACTGGCTGGAGTCGACCCGCCTGGTGATCGATTTTCCCGCTTCGACCGTCTGGTTCGAGCCTGCGCGGTAACGCGGCCTGGATAGCAAACTGCAGTCACGACGATAGCATCGCAGCCAGCCCGGCGCGCGGCGCATATTGATTGGGACACAAAGCCTCTATGCCGACGGCTGCGCGGCTTGCAGAAACCAGTCAAGCGTTCGAAAATGCATAGTGCGGTACGCGGTCCCGTGCCTCGCGCCGCCTTTATCGGTCGCCTCACGTCGGAGACTGCCAGTTTAAACCTTCGCTCCCGAACCATAATGTCGTGACGCGCCGCATCCGGCAGAGCCGTGACTGCTGTCGACCCGCCTCCGAAAACTCGAAGGTCTCCGGATCGACCCCAAAACAAGATATTGCTGGCTGCTGAAATCCGAGGCATGACTTTGGTCGTGTTATCAAGGCTCAACAGACGGGGCTTTCTCGGCGGCATTAGTGCAGCAGCGATCTTTGGTGCGAACGCGGGAAGCTTACTGGCCCAGAGCACTACGGCTCCTGGATTGGCGATAACGATCGACGATTTCGATCTTACAGACACCCCGCTCATGTCGGGCAAGGCGCGTGATGCTGCGATCCGTGATTGTCTGAAGGGTCACGATGTAAAGGCGGCCGGCTTCGTCGCTGGCAAATTCGTCGACCCTGAATTGGCACCCCGCATCCTGCAAGGCTGGTCGGACGGGGGCCACATCATCGGCAACCATAGCTTCTCGCATTCCTATTTCAGCGGTGCCAATCCGGCGGGGTTCATGAAGGATGTCCTACGCTGTGAACCCCTGCTCACCAGCTACGCCGGCTTCCGAAAGCTCTTCCGGTTCCCCTATCTCGCAGAAGGCCGCACCGCCGAAGGCCGCGATGCCATGCGCGAATTGATGGCCGCCCACGGATATCGCAATGCCCATGTGACAATCGACACCTCGGACTGGTTTGTCGATAATCGTCTGAGGGCCCGACTAAAGGCGGACCCGGGCGCTGATCTCGCGCCATACAGGCAGTTCTATCTTCACCATCTATGGGAGCGGGCCACCTATTATGATGTCCTCGCGAATGCGCTTTTCGGTCGCTCGATCAACCACACGATCCTGTTGCATCACCGTCTGACGACCGCGCTGTTCCTGGGCGATGCGATCCAGATGTTCCGCGAGCGCGGGTGGCGGATCATCGATGCGGACTTGGCATTCCGTTCAGCCGAGTTCGAACTGGTCCCGCAAACGCTACCTGCCGGGCAAAGCCTGCTTTGGGCTCTGGCCAAAACCGACCCGCAGCTGGCCGCGACTCTTCGCTATCCCGGCGAGGACGGGATGTACGAGGCTAAAAAAATGGATGCCCTCGGCATCTGAGGCCGGCTGGGCGGATCAGCTGCTGCCATCTATCCTCAAAGACCGGACATTGAGGTTCGGTCCCGAAAGTGGGCCAACGACTTCTTCCTCGTTTCCGGCAATCACGGAAATTTTGGAACCGGACCCGTTGCGGTCAAAGTCCGCGCCATTGAACAGGTCCTCTTTCCGAGATTAGTGAGGTCGTGATAGGTCTCGCGGCGCGTTCCCGTCCCTGGGGGAGCAAGCCCGACTTGGGATGACTGAAGGTATAGAACGTTTAAGGCCATGATGTTTCGATTCACGTCTTGGACCATCGCCGCTCTGTCTCTCGCTGGTGGCGTAATGGCGCAAGAACCTTCGACAACACTGGATCACGCCGCCCGCGAGGCGATGGAGCAGACCGGCGCCAAGGGGCTCGCAATTGCCGTCATTG
>JANNZG010000031.1:0-3471 GCA_031410495.1 Porphyrobacter sp. | reverse complement strand
CGGTCAGCGCGCCACCAGCCAGCGGCCCCCAGACCAGCGAGGCGACGTTCTGGTCGGCGCCCAGCGGCACCAGATCCCACTCGGCATCGCGCATGGCCAGCGACCAGGCGATCTGGTGCGCGCAATAGCGCGGCAAGCCGTACTGATCTGATGCACCAAGCGCTTTCATCAGTTGCCAGCCGGCGTGGTTCGAGCAGCCGATCGCGCGCACTTTGCCTGCGCGCACCAGCGTTTCAAGCGCCGACAATGTTTCCTCGGCAGGAGTGCGGCTATCGAAGCTGTGGAGCAGGAAGAGATCGATATAGTCGGTGCCCAGCCGTCTCAGGCTCGCCTCACAGCTGGCGATGAGGTGGTGACGGGTGGCGCCGGTATCGTTTGGTCCGGGTCCTGAGCGCAGGCCAGCTTTCGTGGCGATCATCGCACTGCTGCGGCGCTTGCCCAATGCCCGGCCAAGCACCTCCTCGGCTGCACCATAAATGTCGGCGGTATCAAAAAAGGCGGCGTCGCGTTCGAGCGCGAGATCGACCAGCCGGGCGGCGGCCTTATCGCCCAGGCCTGTCGCAGGGCTGCTGCCGCCGCGAAAATTGGCCGTGCCGAGGCCTATGACCGGCACATTGAGCCCCGATCCGCCCAGAGTCCTGTAATCCATTACCCGAAGCATCCTTACCGCTGGATGCGCCGTTGTGCCAAAGCCTCGCCAGGAAGCAAGGCTGACTTGGGATCAACCGGCCCTAATCGAGATTTGGCCGCAGCCAGCGTTCCGCAATGGCCAGATCGATCCCGCGCCGTTGTGCATAGTCCTCCAGTTGATCGCGGCCAATCCGTGCAACGCCGAAATACTCAGCCTGCGGATGCGCAAAATAGAAGCCCGAAACAGCGGCGGTGGGCAGCATCGCCTGGCTTTCTGTGAGCGTGATGCCGACATTTTCGGTGGCATTCAACAGCTCGAACAGGATCGGCTTGAGGCTGTGATCGGGGCAGGCCGGATAGCCGGGCGCGGGGCGGATGCCGCGATATTGTTCCTTGATCAGCGCTTCGTTGGTCAGCTGCTCGCCCGGCGCATAACCCCACAGGGTGGTGCGAACATGTTGGTGGAGCCGTTCGGCGAAGGCCTCGGCGAAGCGGTCGGCGAGGGCCTTCAGCAGGATATCGTTGTAATCGTCGTGGGCTGCCTTGAAGCGGGCGAGGTGCGGCTCGATGCCGTGAATGCCGACCGTAAAACCGCCGATCCAGTCGCCATCGTGGCTGATGAAATCGGCGAGGCAATAGTTGGCCCGCCCCTGTCCATCCTTGCCCCGGCTTTTCTTCACCTGCTGGCGCAGGAAGGGCACGCGCAAATGGCGCTCCTGATCGGTCAGATATATCTCAACGTCATCGCCGTGGCGGGCGCAGGGCCAGAAGCCAGCTACGCCTTTCGCCGTGAGCCAGTTCTCTTCGACGATCCGATCAAGCATTTCCTGGGCATCATCGAAGAGGCCGCGCGCGCTTTCGCCGACGACCTCGTCCTTGAGGATCGCTGGATAATTGCCTGCCAGCTCCCAGGCGCGGAAGAATGGGGTCCAGTCGATGACCTGGCGCAGGTCGGCGAGGTCCCAGCTTTCGAACACGTGCACTCCCGGCTGGTCCGGCGGCGCGGCCATGTCGCTCATATCAGCAGGGAACATATTGGCGCGCGCGTCTTCAAGGCTGAGCAACGGGCTCTGCCCCTTACCGGCGCGGACGAGGCGAACGTGTTCGTATTCGTCGGCAGTGGCCTTGATGAATGGCTCCGCTTGCGTATCCGACAGCAATTGCGAAGCAACGCCCACCGCGCGGCTGGCGTCGAGCACATGGATCACCGGGCCATCATAGGCCGGATCAATCCGCAGCGCGGTGTGGACCTTACTGGTGGTCGCGCCGCCGATCAGCAGCGGAATGGTGAAGCCCGCGCGCTGCATTTCCTCGGCCACCGTCACCATTTCGTCCAAAGAGGGCGTGATCAGCCCGGACAGGCCGATGATGTCGATGTCTTCCGCTTTTGCCAGCTCGAGAATGCTCGGCCAGGGCACCATCACGCCCATGTCGAGCACTTCATAGCCATTGCATTGCAGCACCACGCCAACGATGTTCTTGCCGATATCGTGCACATCACCCTTGACCGTGGCCATGATGATGCGGCCCTTGGCCTTGGCACCGGGTTCCTTTGCCGCTTCGATGAACGGGATCAGGTGGGCCACTGCCTTCTTCATCACGCGCGCCGATTTGACCACTTGCGGCAGGAACATCTTGCCGCTGCCGAACAGGTCGCCGACGACATTCATGCCGTCCATCAGCGGGCCTTCGATGACCTCGATGGGCCGGGCAAAAGCAAGGCGGCATTCCTCGGTATCGTCGACGACATACATGTCGATGCCGCGCACCAGCGCATGTTCGAGCCGCTTGGCGACGTCCCAGCCGCGCCATTCCTCGGCGGCCTTTTCCTGCGCCACATCGGTGCCGCGGAATTTCTCGGCGAGGGTGACCAGCCGCTCGGTCGGGGTTTCTTCGGCACTGCGCGCCGGACGGTTGAGGATCACATCCTCGCATGCCTCACGCAGGTCCGGGTCGATCTGGTCGTAAACATCAAGCTGCCCGGCGTTGACGATGGCCATGTCGAGCCCGGCGGGGATGGCATGGTAGAGGAAGATCGAATGCATCGCCCGGCGCACCGGCTCGTTGCCGCGAAAGCTGAACGACAGGTTCGAGAGTCCGCCCGAAAAATGCACGTGCGGGCAGCTCAGCCGGATCGCCTTGAGTGCCTCGATGAAATCGAGCGCATAGCGGTCGTGCTCCTCCATGCCGGTGGCGATGGCGAAGATGTTGGGATCGAAGATGATGTCTTCGGGCGGAAAGCCGATCCCGGTGAGCAGCGCATAGGCGCGCTCGCAGATCTCGACCTTGCGCTGGGCGGTGTCGGCCTGCCCGGCCTCGTCGAACGCCATCACGACGACCGCCGCGCCGTAGGCCATGCACTTGCGCGCGGCGTCGAGAAACGGCGCCTCGCCTTCCTTCATCGAAATCGAATTGACGATCGGCTTGCCCGAGACGCACTTGAGCCCGGCCTCGATCACCGCCCACTTGGAGCTGTCGATCATCACCGGGACGCGCGCGATGTCGGGCTCGGCGGCGATCAGCTTGAGAAACACGGTCATCGCCTCGACAGAATCGAGCAGGCCTTCGTCCATGTTGACGTCGATCACCTGCGCGCCGTTCTCGACCTGCTGGCGCGCAACCTCGACCGCGCGGGTGTAGTCGCCCGCCAGGATCAGCTTCTTGAACGCGGCCGAGCCGGTAACGTTGGTGCGCTCGCCAATGTTGACGAAGCGGGAAGAGGCGTTCTGATTCACAGGCAAACTTCCGTTCGTGGATTGATACTATGCAGCCATCACGAACGGTTCGAGCCCGGCCAACCGGGTAAGCGGGGCGAGATCGGGCAGCTTGCGCGGGGGCAGC
>JANNZG010000030.1:0-83899 GCA_031410495.1 Porphyrobacter sp. | reverse complement strand
CCGGCGGCTCGGCCGCCAACACCCTTGCCGGGCTTGCCGCGCTCGGTGCGCAATGCGCCTTCATCGGCCAAGTCGCCGGCGATCAGCTCGGCGAGGTGTTCGCGCACGACATCCACGCGGTGGGAGTCGATTTCGACACCCCTGCGCGCACGGACGGTCCGCCCACCGGACGCTGCCTGATCTTCGTCACCCCCGACGGGCAGCGGACGATGAACACCTTCCTCGGCGCCAGCCAGTTCCTGCCGCCGCACCTGATCAACGAGGAAGCGATCGGCGGCGCCAGCGTGCTCTATCTCGAAGGCTACCTGTGGGATCCCGAGGAGCCGCGCGCGGCCATGCGCCGGGCGATCCAGACCGCCCGCGCCGCTGGGCGCAAGGTCGCCTTCACTTCCTCCGAAGTGTTCGTGATCGAGCGCCACGGCGACGATTTCCGCAGCATGATCGAGGACGGCGTGATCGATATCCTGTTCGTCAACGAGACCGAGCTTGCGACGCTGACCGGCGAAGGCGACTTCGATGCTGGCATCGCCGCGGTTGCGGGCAAGGTGCCGGTGCTGGTCGCCACCCGTTCGGAGAAGGGCGCGGTTGCCATCTCGCATGGCGAGCGGGCCGACGTGGCCGCCGTGCCGGTCGCCAAGGTCGTCGACACCACCGGCGCGGGCGACCAATTCGCCGCCGGCTTCCTGTCGGGCTACGTCAAGGGCGAGCCGCTCGAGCGGTGCCTCCAGCGCGGCGCGATCTGCGCCTCGGAAGTGATCTCGCACTACGGCCCGCGCCCCGAAGCCGACATGCAGGCTCTGATGGCGGAGCGGCTCTAGGTTTTGCGCTTGCGGCTACTGCGTGGCTGACGCCGCAACCGGACAAAGCGGACACCCTGTCCGCCTTGTTGCAGTCAGGAAATTCCTTTGAAGTCATCCACTTGGCGACCGGCGACGCGGGCGGACGGACACGGGGGCAGCGACAAAAGATGCGGCCCGAGCGTGTGGGAAGGCTGACGATGCGAAAGAGCGGCGTGCATCCTAATGCCGCTGGTTCGCGGTAGGAAAGTCCCGCGCTTACGCGGCGGCCCGCGCGCGGCGAGAGGGCAGCTTGCCCGCCTCCCAGCCCCACCAGGTCGCCGCAACGGCGGCTGCCACGCCCAGCGCGAGCGTGACGCCGGGCGCAACCGTGCCATAGGCGGCAAAGGCCGTGCCGAGGAACGGCACATCGGGCGCGAACCACATGGCGGCCGTCTCCGCCACGATAAAGCCGATCGCCACCAGCCACGGCGCACCGTGCTTGCGGTTGCGCGACCACACCACCAGCGCGAATGCGAGCGCAATCGCCTGGGCGATGACGATGGTGTCGAGCACCTGACGCGGCCCTTCGCTGCCAATCACGTTCATCCACGGCAGGTAGTCGCCGATGATGCGGCTGAACGGGCTCTCGAACAGGATCAGCGGGGTCGCCAGCATATAGCCGGCGTGGAGCTTGAGATTGTAGCGGTGCCTCAGCGCCAGACTGAACAGGGTCAGATAGGCGGCGATGGCGATGACCATCCCGATCCCGAAGGACGGGCCGAGCAGCCGGATACCCGCGCCGGCGTCAGGCGCGACATAGCGCGCCGCCGACACGTTCACGATCATCACGAAGCCGACGATGAGGAACGGGAACAGCACGAAGCTCGCCCGACCCATCTGGCGGTGCAGCGCGGCGGCGCGGCGGTGGATCGTCAGGTGCTGTGCGATCAGCAGCGCCAGCCAGGTCATCGCCGAGATGGCATGGACGTGGAATGCGAGCGGGATCGCGTCAGGCGCAGCGAAATAGCTCGCCCAGAAGCCCGCCATGATGACAAGCAGCACGAAACCGACGAAATAATGCGCGTGACGATACGGCATCGAGACCCCCCCTTGCCCCAACTCGAAGGCAGGGGGTCTATCAGGTTCCCGCTAGGGGGCAATACGCCGCTTGCGGGGGTCAATGGTCGGGCACGTAGCCCGCATTCCGCAGCATCACCATGTAGCCTGCGATCTGGTCGATCTGCGGCCGGGTGAGGGTGAAGTCCATCTCCTCGGGGTAGTTGTGGGCCTCGGCCAGCCAGTCGGCGAGCGACTTTTCCGAAAGGCCGGGGCGATTGGCGATCGCCGCGAAGCTGGGCGAGCGCGGATTGGGCGAGAGGAACGGTGGCTCGACCGCATGGCATCCGCCGCAAGCCCCTTCGACAAAGGCGGGCGCGCGGGTGTCGCGGGCGGACGAGGTGGCCTTGCCGAGCATGGCCGGAGGGTTGTCGCTCCCCGCAGTCTGGCAGGCTGCGAGGGCCATGATCGGCGCGGCAAGAAGGGCGAGGGAGCGAAGGGAAAGCTGGGTCATGCCCCTTCTATCCGCCCATTCGGCGGGCGCGGCCTTGATCGGGATCAAGTTCGGCGATGCCGGGGCACCAAGCGCGGTATGGGGCGTTGAGTGACCGAAGCGGCCATCACGCCGCTGTGCCCGAGGAAAACCCGCTCATGTCCCCACTGCCTTCCCATCAGCCCCGCCTGATGCGCCGCTGGACCCTTGTCGCGGCCAGTCCGCTGCTGCTCGCGGCGCAGCCCGCGTTTGCCTCGTCGCAGGACGATTGGGCGACCGCGAGCGATGTCGGCGTCGGTTCGCTGGTGCTGTGGTCGATCGGCGTGCCCGCGATCAGGGGCGACACGCAGGGCGCCCTGCAGGCCGGCGCCTCGGACGCGGTGGCCTTCGGGCTGGCGCAGGGGCTGAAGCAGGCCTTCCCCGAACAGCGCCCCGATGGCAGCGGGAATGACAGCTTCCCCTCGGGTCACACCGCCACGGCCTTCGCCGCGGCGACCAGCATCCTCGAACGGCGCGGACCAGCAGAGGGTATTCCGGCGCTCGCGCTCGCCAGCTTCGTGGGCCTTGCCCGGGTGCAAGCGGACAAGCACCATTGGTACGATGTCGTCGCAGGCGCGGCGATCGGCAGCGGCTCGGGCCTGCTGATCACCCGCCACCGCAAGCCCGATGCGCCGCTGGTCATGCTGTGGGGCGATTCCCACGGTGCAGGCGTGACCTACGCAGCGCGGTTCTAGGCGCCGCGTTCCCGCGCAACCTCGCGCCAGCCAATGTCGCGGCGGCAGAAACCGCCGGGGAAGCTGAGCGCGTCGACGGCCTGATAGGCGATGCGCTGGGCCTCGGTGGCGCTCGAAGCCATCGCCGTGACGTTGAGCACGCGCCCGCCGTTCGCGACCAGATCGCCGTCCTTCAGAGCGGTGCCGGCGTGGAAGACCTTGGCGCCCTTCGCCTCGGCCTCGCCAAGCATGATCGCGCCGCCCTTCTCGGGGGTGCCGGGGTAGCCCTTGGCCGCCATCACCACGGTCAGCGCGGTATCGCGGCGGAACTGCGCCTCCACGCCGGCCAGCTCGCCCTTGGCGCAGGCGACCATGAGAGCGACGAGGTCACTCTCCAGCCGCATCATCAGCACCTGGCATTCGGGATCGCCGAAGCGGGCGTTGTATTCGATCAGCTTCGGGCCCTCGGACGTGAGCATCAGCCCTGCATAGAGCACGCCCACGTAAGCGTTCCCGTCTTCGCGCATGGTCCGCACCGTGGGCTCGACGATCTCGGCGGTGACCCGCGCCTGAAGCTCTTCGGTCAGTACCGGGGCGGGGGAATAGGCGCCCATTCCGCCGGTGTTCGGCCCGACATCGCCGTCGCCGACGCGCTTGTGATCCTGCGCAGAGCCGAAGGGGAGGATGTGGGTGCCGTCGGTCAGCGCAAAGAAGCTCGCCTCCTCGCCTTGCATGAACTCCTCGATCACCACTTCTGCGCCCGCCGCGCCGAAGCCGCCGCCGAACATATCGGCGAGCGCGTCCTCGGCTTCGGGAAGCGTCTCGGCGATCACCACGCCCTTGCCCGCCGCGAGGCCATCGGCCTTGAGCACATAGGGCGCGGAGAAACGGGCGAGCGCGGCGCGGGCTTCGTCGAGCGACGCGGTACGGACATAGCCTGCGGTGGGGATCCCGGCGCGGGCGCACAGGTCCTTGGTGAAGCCCTTGGAGCCCTCCAGCCGCGCCGCCGCCTGCGAGGGCCCGAACACCGGCAGGCCCGCTGCACGCAAGGCATCGGACAGCCCGTCAACCAGCGGGGCCTCGGGGCCGATCACCACGAGGCCAATCGCGTGCTCGCGGCAGAAGTCGATCACCGCCGTGTGGTCGGTCACCTCCAACGCCACCAGCTCGGCCTCCTCGGCGATGCCGGGATTGCCGGGGGTAGCATAGAGCCGGGTGCAAGCCGGGGATTGCGCCAGCTTCCATGCCAGCGCATGTTCGCGGCCTCCCGACCCCAGAAGCAGGATATTCATGGCACCTCCGCCGACCAGTGATGATGATGCCGGGCTGGTAGCGCGGGTGGCGCAGGGCGACAATGCGCAGCCCCTCACCATCAGCGAGATATCCGCGCTGCTGAAGCGCACGGTCGAGGATCGCTTCGGCTTCGTGCGCCTGCGCGGGGAGCTGTCGGGCGTGAAACGCGCCGCCTCGGGCCACTTCTACTGTGCGCTCAAGGACGAGGGCGCATTGATCGACGGAGTGATGTGGAAGGGCAATGCCGCGAGGCTGAACTTCCGCCCGGAGGACGGGCTGGAGGTGATCGCCACCGGCAAGCTCACCACCTATCCGGGGCGCTCCAAGTACCAGATCGTGATCGATTCTTTGGAACTTGCGGGCGAGGGTGCGCTGCTGGCGCTGCTCGAGAAGACCCGTGCAAGGCTTGCGGCGGAGGGCTTGTTCGATGCGACGCGCAAGCGGTCGCTGCCGTTCCTGCCGCAGGTGATCGGCGTGGTGACCTCGCCCACCGGGGCGGTGATTCGCGACATCCTTCACCGCCTCGCCGACCGCTTCCCAACCCACGTCGTCGTCTGGCCGGTGCTGGTGCAGGGGCAAGGGGCTGCCGAGCAGGTCGCCGCTGCCGTGCGCGGCTTTTCCGCGCTTGAACCCGGCGGAGCCGTCCCGCGCCCAGACGTCGTGATCGTCGCACGCGGGGGCGGGTCGATCGAAGACCTGTGGAGCTTCAACGAGGAGGCAGTGGTCCGTGCCATTGCCGAGTGCTCGATCCCCGTCATCAGCGCCGTGGGGCACGAGACCGACACCACGCTCGCCGACTACGCCGCAGACCGCCGCGCCCCGACGCCGACCGCTGCCGCCGAGATGGCGGTGCCGGTGCGGATCGATCTCGTCGCAACTCTCGCGGATCTCGGCAACCGCAAGCGGCGCGCTGTATGGCGCCCGCTCGAGCTGGGGCGCGAACGACTGGCGGCGCGCGCCCGGATGCTGCCGCGCCCCGAGGCGCTGCTCCAGCCGCAGGCGCAGAAGCTCGACGACCTATCGGAGCGGCTGCGGCGCGCCTTGGGTGACCGTTCGGCGAAGGGCCGCGAGCGCCTCGCCGGGGTAGCCGCGCGGCTCTCGCCAAGCCTTCTGTCGCGCTCTGCCAGCGAGGCGCAGCGCCGGCTCGAGCGTGCACGCCTCGGCCCCACGTTGATCGAGCGCCCGCTTCGGCAGGGTAGTGACCGCCTCGCCGCGCTCGCCCGGGTGATGAGCCAGCTCCACCCGGAAAAGCCGCTGGAGCGCGGCTATGCGATCATCCGCGATTGCGCGGGCAAGGCGCTCACCACCCGCGTCGAAGCCGCCGGAGAACCTGCGCTGACGGTGCAATTCCGCGACGGGACGCTCGGCGTCGTTCCCACAGGAAGCGCGCCGCCCTCGACGCCATCCGCTCCGCCGGTCCCGCGCAAGCGCCCGCCTTCCGCAGCGCCCAAGCAAGATGATTTGTTCGGTTAGGCGCGCGGTGCTAAGGGGGCTGCCATGCTGATGAATTCTTCCGACAAGGCCGCCAAGCTCTACTTCGGCCCCTCCAGCTTTCGCGTCCTGCGGCCCGGTAGCCACGTGCTCTGCGCCGTGACCGGAGAGGCGATCCCGCTGCCCGAGTTGCGTTACTGGAGCGCCGAGCGGCAGGAGGCCTATGCCTCGTGCGAGATCGCGACCCGCCACCTGCTGGGGCTCGCACCCGCCGGCGGGCAGTAACCGACCACTCCCCGAGCGTGCCGCGCCTGTTCCGGACAATCAGCGCTAGCAGCGCCCGCCGCTGGCGCATGGTGCTCCTTGCGATGGTGGTCCTAGCGCTCGCCCCCGGCACTTTCCTGCGCACCGACACCGGCCTGCGCGGCGATCCGGTCAAGCCCATCGCCATCGAGCGCGTCGATCTCGGCCCCCCGCCCCCGGGCCTGCTGCGGCTCACCGGGTCGTGGCAGATGACCAGCGATCACGGCTGGTTCGGCGGCTTTTCCGCGCTCGTGGCGGGCCCGGGCCGGATCCTCATTGCGGGGACGGACCGCGGCTTCCTGCTCGGCCTCGACCTTGGAGGGAGCGAGCCGCGCGCGATCCCCGGCAGCTTCCGCTTCGTCGGTGTGTCGACCCGCGGCCGCAAGGAATATGTCGACATGGAAGCGATCACCCGCGACCCCGCGACCGGGGCACTTTGGGCGAGCTTCGAGAACGACAACCTCGTGATGCGCTTCGCCCCTGACAGCACGCGTACCATTGCCGCACCGCCGGACATGGCGGACTGGGACGCGAATAGCGGCCCCGAAACGATGGAGCGGCTGGCCGACGGGCGCTTCCTGATCCTCTCCGAAGGGTCCGAGGAAAGCGGTATGGTCGACCGGCCCGCGCTGCTCTTCCCGCGCGATCCGCTCGCCGGGGACAGGCCGCTGGCGTTCCGCTTCAATTGCCGCGCCGCCTATTCTCCGGTCGACGCGACCCACTTGCCCGACGGCCGGGTGCTGATCCTGATGCGGCAGGTGCGCTACACCATCCCGGCGACGTTCGATGCGGTCGTCATGGTGGCCGATCCGGCCGCGATCCGCGCTGGCGGGCAATGGCGGGGCGAGATTATCCAGCACCTCGAAGGCGCAGGCTTCGGCGAGAACTTCGAAGGCATCGGTTTCGTCGCTGATCCCGAAGACCCGCGCAAGGGATCGATCTGGGTGGTGGCCGACGATAATTTCTCGATCTTCCAGCGCAGTCTGCTGCTGCGCTTCGCCCTCGATGAAAGCGGCGCGGAGTTGCAGCGCCGGGCCGCGCTACGCGCCGCGCAGGATTGGCAAGGGGCCCTGAACGGTGTTCAGAGCCCCCTGGTTATCTGTCCGAAAATCGGTGCCAGCGGCCAGCCTATCGAGCCGGCTGCCAAGCCCTAGCTCAGGCCGCGGCCTGCGCCTTGACCAGCTCGCGCTTCACCTTGAGCGCGCTCGCCGAAAGCTTCTCGTCGCTGGTCTTGAGGAGCCAGTTGTCGAGGCCGCCATTGTGCTCCACTGAGCGCAGACCGTGGGTCGACACGCGGAACTTGAAGCTGCGCTCGAGCTTTTCGCTCATCAGCGTCACGTTCTGCAGGTTGGGCAGGAACACGCGCTTGGTCTTGTTGTTGGCGTGGCTGACATTGTTGCCGGTCATGCGGCCCTTGCCGGTCAGTTCGCAGATGCGCGACATGGTGTGTCTCTTCTAATAAAAACGGGCCTAAGCTCGGGCCTAGGCAAGGAAAGCGGCGCGCATAACGGGGCACACCCGAATCGTCAAGCAAGTTGCGCACCCCGGCCGCCCCTGTAGGCGCCGCGCCCGGCAATCCCAACCCATGTGGTAGCCCCAAGCTCGCGAGGCCCGTCTGCTGCGGGCAGACCTGACGGGGGCGTTTCCCGGGATGTCAGGCCTCAAGGAGAACCACAATGAAGCGAATCATCATCAGCGCCCTCATCGCCCCCTTGGCAATCGGGCTTGCCGCGTGCGATGTCGATCAGACCAAGGACGCCAAACTGCCTGAAGTCGAGGTAAAGGGCGGCCAGATGCCGGAATACGACGTCGAGACGGCTGACGTCGATGTCACCACCAAGAAGAAGACGATCGAGGTCCCCGAAGTCGATGTCAAAATGCCCGGTGATGCCAAGGGAACGCCTGTCACCGGCAACGAGTGACCTTTCCGCGAGGCGCGGCGCATGAGCGAGGCGGGGTTCCGCAGCTTCATGCCCCGCGCCCTCGCGCTGGCCCGCGCCGCGGCTGACGCGGGCGAAGTGCCGATCGGTGCGGTGGTGGTGAGGGACGGCCAAGTCATTGCCGAAGCTCACAATTCTCCCCGCACCGATCACGATCCCACCGCCCATGCCGAGATCCTCGCGATCCGCCGCGCAGCCCAGGCACTGGGTGACGAGCGCCTCACGGGCTGCGAATTGTGGGTCACGCTGGAGCCTTGCGCGATGTGTGCCGGCGCCATCGCCCACGCCCGGATCGCCCGCCTCTACTACGCCGCCTCCGACCCCAAGGGCGGCGCGGTCGAGCATGGGGCGCGGGTGTTCGAGCAACCCCAGTGCCTCCACCGTCCCGACGTCTACACCGGCATCGGCGAGACGGAATCCGCCGATCTGCTGCGCGGATTCTTCAAGGACCGCCGCTGAGGCCCCATGCAAGCAATGTTTCACGTGAAACATCGCTTCTGGAGGGGGTCTAGTGGGGGTCTGAAAGGGGTCTAGAGGGGGTCTAAACCGCGCAAGAGGGGGTCTAGACGTGTCACGCCGCCCTCTAAAACGCGCAAGTTTCAGCGGCGGGCTGCCTTACAGTCGGGCTGGATGATATAGCCGCGCGCGTCCTTGGGCGCGCCGAAGGTCGGGCCGACCGGGAAGCGGGGCTTAAGTGAGTGTATCCCAGGCTTCCTTGAAGCCCTCGTAGTCTACTTGGAGTCTCAGCCAGTGGACCTTAGAAAAATTCTTGAATGGAGTCTCCTCGCCGGCGGACTTAGCACCAATTGCTTCGCGGACAAGTTTCAGTGAATTTATAGCAGTTTCGAACCGCTCACCATATATAGGTTCGTGGTGTGCCACTCTATTTCTAGCCGCATAAATTGCCTCAAGCGACTTCGATATCTCGCTCCTCTAAAGTTTTTTATTGGGAAAAACTTTCTTTAGTGAAGGTTTCCATAGCTCGGACTCATAATCGCTGGAGTATAAGCGCTTCCAAAATGCAATTGTTGTCTGTGAAATCACTTGGCCTTGTGAAACACAAAACATCTCCTGTCGCGCTTTGGCTTTTTTCTTATGAGAGATGCCGGTTGGCATTCCTGCTGGGAACGCAAAGCAGTCAAGCCAAGCTTTTTGTTTGTATGAAAGTTTGGAATATAGCGCTTTTCGTGCATGCGATTGAGCAGTGCTTACCATCCTAATTTCGGAAGACTTCAGCGGAACAGCACTACTGTTTGGAAGCAACCATTCTGGGTCTCCAAAATGCTCGACAAGTCGCTGATTGGTCGCATTGCGCAGCGCTAACTCGAGGAGCGCGATCATCGACATCATAGATGAGCCGAGTTGCAAGGTATGGTTGTGGAGTGCAATGGCCTGCTTCTCCCCGACCGTGATCCGCCTGTAGGTTTCAAGACGCTCAGCGGAGATAAGATCGATGATGTTCATATCATTGGATATTTCATTTGGGCTTGCTTTTTTGTCAAATTTTTTTATGCTGGGTCGCGAAAGGTCGGGGATCAGGTCGGCAGCGCTTCGAAAGAAGTGACGGACCCCCCGCCTATCGATGGAAGGCCCGCTTAATAGGCGGGCCTTTTTCATTCTGAGCCATGACGCTCACAACCCCCGCCAGATCTTCGCTCGCGTCCCGTCCTTCGCGCCGCGCCGTGCCGCCGGGCAAGCCGTGGGCCTGAAGCGTTTGGAATAGCACAGGCGGATTTCCTCGAGCCAGCCTTTGGCGTTCAGATCGACCCCGATGGCGCTCTCGGTCCAGCCCGGATTGGCATCGGCAAAGGCGCTGCGGATGCGGCCCGCCGTCAGCCCGTCCTCGCGCGCGATGCGGTCGTAATCGGGGATGCGCACGCCTTCGTAGAGGATGCGGATCACCTTGAGGTAGTTGGCCGGGCGCTTGACCATGCAACTGCCGTGCTTGGCCCATTGGCGCGCGACGAGGCTCTGCGAGGGCATCAGGCACATCGCCCCGCGCACGTCGGCGGGGGTGAGCGCGTTCTTCGCCTCGCACCACTGCGGATAGGTCCTGTCGCCTTCGGGCCATAACCCGTGGACGACGAGCCCGAAGCTGCCGTTCTCGCCGCCGCACTGCACGCCTTGCGAGCGGTCATCGGCGCGGGTGCGGCAGAACTCGGGGCTCCAGCTCAGCGCGAGGGTGTAGCCGGTGATCGCGGACTGGCGGCGCGGGCCGTCGGGCGTGACTTTCGGCACGCTCGACACCTGCGGCGCGCGGCATTGGTATGCCTGCGCGCTTGCGGTGGCCGGCAGCGCGAGCGCCAGCGCCGCGAGTGGCCAGGTTCTAGTCAAAGACGTCGGCATCCATGCCGCGCGGCCCGTGCTTGAACCACGCGGCAGCATCGGGGCGGAACAGGAACCACAGCATCGCGGCCTGCAGGGCAGCGGCGACCAGCCCGATGATCAGCGAAGACAGGGGCACCGGAACCAGAAAGAACGAAAAGGGCACACTGATCAGCCCGTAACCGGTCAGCACGGTCAGGATCCAGCGCGCGACATTGCTCGCCCGGCGCGAGATGAAGTACCAGAGCAGCAGGTTGATCGCCGTGCTGAAGGCGAAAATACCGATCAGCATTCCGGCTGCATTCCACCCGAGCTGGCTCAGGCCCGGATTGGAGTCGAACTGCGCAATCGACCAGTCCCAATTGATGCCGAGGCCGACGAGACCAAGCATGATCATCGCGAGGAAAAGCTGGTCGAACTTGATGATGGATTGCGGCCGCATGGCTGTGCCCCCTGTTGCAATACTGCCAAGCTAACACGTTGAACGCGGTTGTCTATTCGAAGACGGCGGAGTCGTCCTCGCCTTTGCGTGCGAACCAGCGGTTGCTGGCGGGGGCTTGGCAGATATTTGCGCGTTCAATCCCAAGCAGGCGGCGGGGGAAGCACCGTCTTATTAGCCAACCACTCGTCCGCCGTGGGCCTGAACAGCAAGAGTACGGCAAGAGCAATCGTGGCGTGCTTGGCAAACAGCATCGCTTCGAAGGGGTCGGGTGAGAGCAACGCCCAGAGCTGCACAAAGACTGCGGCCCACGACACCAGCGAGAAGCACGTCACCACGATCCGCGCGACCCGGCTCCCTACACCCCAAACGGCCATGACGGGGATAAGGACGATAGTGAAGTTGGCACTGAGAAAAATGATCCTGGCATCGGATTCGGCCTTCGACCCAGGCTCGCCGAATTGCGTCGGGAGCTTGACCGAAGGCAGGTGAAGCAATCCGGAAAACAGTTCCCAAAGCCCCCAGAACACGAAGATCGCGGCAAAGGCATGGATAGCCCAAGGCCTCGGCCCCTTGCGCCATTTCATACCGGCTTGAAATCCAGCCCGATATCCGCAGCTGGCGCGCTCTGGGTGAGGCGGCCGACCGAGATGTAGGTGACCCCGCTCGCCGCTTTCGCCGCGATGGTCTGGAGGTTGACGCCGCCGCTCGCCTCGGTGGGCACGCGGCCTGCGACCAGCGCGACGGCTTGCGTGAGGGTGGCAGGGTCCATGTTGTCGAGCAGCAGGTGGTGTGCGCCAGCTTCCAGCGCGGGTTCGATCTGGTCGAGGCTATCGACCTCGCAGATGATCTTTTCCACCCCGGCCTCGCGTGCGCGGCGCACTGCCTCGCCGACCGAGCCTGCGACCGCGACGTGGTTGTCCTTGATCATCGCCGCGTCCCACAGGCCCATCCGGTGGTTCTGCGCGCCGCCCTGGCGGGTGGCGTATTTTTCGAGGAAGCGGAGCCCCGGGATGGTCTTGCGGGTGTCGAGCAGGGTGCAGGTGGCGCTGCCTTCTCGCATCGCGGTGACGTAGGCGCGGGTCAGGGTGGCGATGCCGGAGAGGTGCTGGACGATGTTGAGCGCGGAGCGTTCCGCCGTAAGCAGCGCCCGCGCGCGGCCTTGGATGCGCATGAGGTCGGTGCCGGGTTCGACCGCGTCGCCGTCCTGCACCAGCATTTCGAGGGTGCAATCGGGGTCGAGGTGGCGGAAGAAAGCTTCGGCCAGCGGGAGCCCCGCGACCACGATGGCATCGCGGCTGTCCATCACGCCCGTGAAGTGCGCATCGGCGGGGATGACGCTCTCGCTGGTGACATCGCGCCCGCCGCCGGGGAGGCCCTCGCCCAAGTCCTCGGCGAGCGTCTCGCGGATGAATTTGGCGAGGTCGAAGCCGGCTAGCTCGAATGTCATTTCCACTCCCGTTCGTGCTGAGCCTGTCGAAGCACTGTCCTTCTCCCTTATCCAAGGGAAAGAGAAAAGTGCAGCCCTTCGACAAGCTCAGGGCGAACGGAGTTTAGTGCACAAATCTGGCCACCACGTCGCGGTAGCTGCGGCTCACCTTCACCTCGGCGCCGCTTTCCAGCACCAGGAAGCATTCGCCGTTGGTGTGGGGCTTCACCTGCCGCACGAGGTCGAGGTTGACGATCGTCGAGCGGTGGACGCGCTGGAACTTGCGCGGGTCGAGGCGGCGTTCGAGGTCCTTCATGGTCTCGCGCAGCACCAGCGAATTGTCGCCGGTGGAGATGATCATGTAATCGCCCGCAGCCTCGATATGCTCGATGGTGTCGACTTCGACGCGGAAGATCTGGCCGCGGTCCTTGACGTTGATGAGCTTCTCGAAGCGGTCGGCGCTTTCGGTGGCAGGCGCGGCGGTCTCGACGAAGTCGGCGGCACGTTCCGGGGCGACTTCGGCGAGCACGTCGAGGAGGTTCCCGGCATCCTCGGCCGATTTCTTCTCGGCAAGGCGCTGGCGGACACGCTCGATGGTGTCGGCGAGCTTCTGTTCGTCGACCGGCTTCATGAGGTAGTTGACCGCATTCGCCTCGAAGGCGCGGATCGCGTGTTCTTCATAGGCGGTGACGAAGACGAACAGGGGGGGTTCGATCTCCATCACGCCCTTCACCACCGAGAAGCCGTCGAAGCCGGGCATCTGGATGTCGAGGAAGACAAGGTCGGGCTTTTCGGTCTTGATCTTGCGGATCGCCTCGCGGCCGTTGGCGCAGGTGTCGATGATCTCGACGTCCTCGAACGGCTCGAGCCGCAGCTGGAGGCCCTGGATGGCGAGTTTTTCGTCGTCGACGAGGATGGTTCTGATGGTCATGCGGGGGTTCCGATGGTTCGTTGGGGGGGAATGAGCGGAATGATGTTGTCGCTCCCGCTCGTTGCAGTCCCGATGGCTGCCGAGGCGGGTGCTGCCGCTTCCCGGGCTTCTGCGGCCCGGGTGAAGGGGATCTCGATCAATACGGTGAAGCCGCCCCCAGCTTCCGATCGTGTCTCGAACAAGTGGTTGTCTCCATAGGCCTGGGCCAGGCGGTTACGGATGTTGGCAAGGCCGACGCCGGTGGATACCGGTTTGGCGGGTGTGAAGTTCCCTTGGTCGCCTGCGGCATAGCGCGAGCCGTCGTCGAGGCCGGGGCCGGTGTCCTCGACGGTGAGGCGCAGCCGCTCCCCGATCACCCGCGCGGTGAGCGAAATCTGCGCGCCTTCCTCCTGCGAGCTGACGGCGTATTTGATGGCGTTCTCGACCAGCGGCTGGAGCAGCATCGCGGGCAGCTGCGCGGGCAGCGCGGCGTCGTCGATCTCGAACTGGGTGCGCAGCCGTTCTTCAAAGCGCATCCGCTCGATATCGAGATAGAGCTGGAGCGTCTCGATCTCCTGCGCGAGGGTGACCTGACTGCCCGGCTCGGCGACCAGCGTGTGGCGCAGGAAGCCCGACAGGCGCGTGAGCATCGCGTTGGCGGGCTCGGTCTGCTTCAGGAGCACCAGCGTCGAGATCGAGTTCAGCGTGTTGAACAGGAAGTGCGGGTTGAGCTGGTAGCGCAGCATCGCCAGCTGCGCGGCAGTCGCCTGCGCTTCCAGCCGCTCCAAGCGGTCGGCCTGCTGCTCCACGGTGAGGAAGAAGTTGATCGCGTAATAGAGCGCGCTCCACCCGCCGAGCAGGGTCAGCGGCAGATAGAGCAGCCCGATCAGCCGCTGCGCGAAGGTCGTGTCGCGGGTGCCGGCATAATAGACGCCCTGCACCCAGGCATCGATCGAGGCGTGCAGCAGGACCGCGAACATCAGTACCAGCGCGGTCACGCCCCAGGTGATCAGCGGCTGCTGGTGGATCAGCTTGCGGTAGATCACCGAGAGGATCAGGCTGATTGAAAAGCCGGTAATGGTGGTGACAAGGATCAGCGCCAGCAGGTCGAGCGGCTGCTGGTTGGCGAGCGCCGAGACCGCGCGCAGCAGGAATGCCGCGCCCCAGCCTGCCAGCTGGAGGTTCCAGAACGCCCGGTTCTTGCTGGCGAAGAACGGCGCCGCCTGGATCTGGAGCACTGCCATATTCCACTCGGTCTACCGCATTTCGTCGCAAACGGCACTGCAAATTGGTCACACGACCTTGGGCCTGCAACGGCTCGGCGCAGCTTTACCGCTTCGGCCTGGGCGCAGAGGCCGATGCGGGATCGATCTCGCGGCGGAAATATGTCGGCCAGTCGGCCTTGCCCTCGCTCGCCATCAGCGCCTTCACCTGCGCAACTTCGAGGGCGATGGCCTCGGCGCGTTCGTCCCAGCCATCGTGCCCCATGCGCATCCTGAGGCCCGAATCGTGCTTTGATCCCCAGCGGGTCATGAAGGTGACGGCGGCCTCGGGGTCGTAGCCCGCGTTGGCGAGCAGCCACGGGATCAGGCGGTCGGCCTCGCGCTCGATCCGCCGCACGTGTTTGCCCTGCCGCCCGTAGCGGTCGAGCCACGCGTCGTGGCCGAGCAGGTTGTGCGCAAGCTCGTGCGCGACCACGGCGGCGAACACCGGCTCTTCGGCATATCCGAAGGCGGGAAAGCCGACGCCGATCACCACGCGCGAACCATCGGCGACCGCCTTGTCGCCGCCGCCCATCAGTTCGAAGCGGGTCGCGCAGACCTCGACCGGCTGCACGCGCGCGGTGGTGCCATCGGCGAAGGTGATCGCGATGCCGCCATGTTCGGTCAGCATCGCCTCGATATGGTCATGCGCGCGGGCCAGTCGCTGCCACTGCATCGTGCCATCGGCCGCCCACTGGTTGGGATCGAACCGTTCGAGCGCGGTGATCTCGCGGTTGCGGGTGAATGCGCCCGACAGCGCCGCCGGGGAACCGCGCGCGGCGGTCTGCACCGCGAAATCACCTTTGAGGCCCAAGGCCAGCCTCGCAATGTCCGGCGCGCCGTAACTCGCCATGTCCTGCAATTGCAGGCCGATGGAGCTGACCAGTTTGGTGCAGAAGGGCACATTGGCCTTGGCGAGCGTCCAGCCCACGTCCTGCAATCGCTGGTCGGCATCCTGATAGCGACCGATAGCGGCGCGCTCGGCACTGTAGTCGATCTTTGCCGGGGGAAGTGGCTGCGCGGCGAGCGGCGCGGCCAATGCCATTGCGGCCAACGCGAGGGCGCGCATCAAGCGGTCTTGCCGCCTTCGGCCACTGCGGCCTTCAGCTTGTCGTAGCCCACCGCCCCGCCGAACGGCTTCTTGCCGGTGACCCATGCCGGGGTGCCGGTGAAGCCGAGCGCGCGGGCATGATCGAGGTTGCGCGCGATCTCGGTCGAGACCGCTTCGGAGGCCGCGTCCCGCTTGGCGCGCTCGATGTCGAGCCCGGCGGCGCGGGCGGCGACCTCGATATCCTTGGTGGCGAACATCGCGTCGTGGAAGGCGCGGTATTTGCCCTGAAGGCCTGCCGCCAGCGCCATGCGCGAGGCAACGTCGCTGCCTTCGAAGATCGGCCATTCGCGGATCACGACCTTGAGATCGGGGTCCTCGGCCACCAACCGGTTCACGTCCTTGAGGCTCGCCTCGCAATAGGGGCAGTTATAGTCGGTGAACTCGACCAGCACCTTCTTGCCGTTAGGGTTGCCCAGCACCACGCCGGGGAAGGGCTCGAACACCTCGCCGCCCATCTGCGCGAGGCGCTTGGCGGCCTCCTGCTCCTCGTAGGCCTGCGCCATCTGCGGGAGCAGCTCGGGGTTCTTCATCATGAAACTGCGGGTGCGGTTGTCGGCAAGGCCCGAATAGGACCAGATCGCCGCGCCCAGAAAGCCGAAGGCCAGCGCCAGCAGCGCGGTCAGCAGCGCTTGGCGCAGGGCGGAGGGCGTGTCGGCAGCGGCGGGAGGGTGCGAGGACATGAGGGCTTTCTGGCAGGTTTCAGGCGGTTGCCCAAGACAGGCTCTAACGCTTCTTCTTCATCCGTTCCAGTTCGCCGCGCGCTTCGAGCGCGACGTCCTGCGCACGGATCCAGTCGGCCGAGCCATAGGGCAGGCTCGCCTCGGCGGCGGTGGCGCTGCGCAAAGCCTCGGGGAACAGGCGGTTCATGACCTGCTGCTCGGCGCTGGCCAGTTGCGCGCGGGGCATATCCCCGCGGGCGGCATAGACCACGCCGAGCTGGTACCACGCGAAGGGGTTGTAACGGTCCTTCTGCACCGAGGCGCGCAGCACCTGCTCGGCCTCGGCGAAATTGGCCTCGTTCTCGGTCGCGATCAGCGCGTGGCCGAGAAGGCCCGCGATCAGCGGCTGCGAGAGGGTGAGATCGGTCGCGCGGCGCAGCGGCACCAGCGCATCATCGGGCCGCCCGGATTCGAGCAGCACCTGCCCCTTGAGTTCAAGGAACCACGGATTGTCGGGCTCGGCCGCCAGCAGCGCATCGGTCTCGGCCAGCGCCAGATCGACCCGCGCGTCCTTGTGATAGGCATAGGCGCGGGCATAATGCGCGGCGATGCTCTGATCCGAGACCGGGAACGCGGTGAGCGTGCGCTTGGGTTCGGAGAGGTATCCCGACAGCTTGGCCTTGGCCCGCACGAACCGCTCCTGCAGGTCGGGATCGGGCGGGGTGTCCCACGCCGGGTCCTTGTCGACCAGCCCGCGCAGCACCTGGATACGGTCGCCGGTCAGCGGGTGGGTGCGGGCATAGGCGGCTTCCTCGGTCTGGCTGTAGCCCGAGCGGATTTCATTGCCGCGCAGCTTCTCGAAGAAGGACAGCATCCCCTTGCCGCTGATCCCCGCGCCCGACAGGTAGCGCGTGCCGGCCAGATCGGTGCCGGCTTCCTGATCGCGGCTGAAGCCGAGATAGCTGCCCATCGCGGCCTGCTGTCCTGCAGCAATCACGCCGAGGCCCGCTTCCCCGCCGCCCGCCAGCGCCGCGCCGATGCCGAGCAGCAGCGAGAGGATCGAGATGCCGTTGGCGGTCTTGATCCGTTCGTCACCGCGAATGGCGTGTCCGGCGGTGATGTGGCCGAGTTCGTGGGCGAGCACGCCCTGCACCTCGTTGGCGGTATCGGCGGCCTCGATCAGGCCGGAGTGGACATAGATGACCTGCCCGCCCGCAACGAAGGCGTTGATCGAGGAATCATTGATCAGCACGACCTCGACATTGCCGGGATCGAGCTCGCTCGCCGCGACCAGCGGCTTGACCATATCCTGAAGCAGTTGCTCGGTCTCGGCATCGCGCAGGATCGATTGCGCGGCGACCGGCTGGGACGCTGCGACAAAGCTCGCCGCAAAAGCGAAGAGATAGGCGAGGGGATGGGTGCGACCGCGCATTGCCCGAGGTTCTAGTGCCATCGGGGCTGAACGCAATGTTAAGCGTGGGGAGGCGTTACCCCACCAGCTTCCTCGCGGCGCGTTCGATCAGGGCAATATCCTCGGGGATTTCGGCGAGGATTTCCGCGCAGCCGATCTCGTCGCGGCGGATCAGCGCCAGCGCGAATTCGGGGCCTGCGCCGTCGAGTTCCTCGAGGCTGATCGCCTCCAGCGCACGCAGCGCCTGGGCGAGTGCCTCGCGCACGGCAGCGGAGTCCTCGACCGGCTTGCCCTGCTCTTCGCGGCGGAAGCGGCGTTCGGCCTTCACGACCGCCTTCACCCCGCCCTCGGTCTCGGAGAGGAAACCTGCGAGGCTCCCGGGCGCGAGCTTCAGGCGGTGCGCGTGGGTCAGCACCGCGGCATATTCGGTGAGGCGCGTCTTGTCGTAGTCATGCCCGAAGACGAGCTTGACCACTGGCGTCATCGGCGCGCGGTCCTGCACGGCCAGACCGCTTTCGGCGATCAGTTCGGCGTAATCGTCCGGCGCGGCCTGCGCCAGAAGCGAGAAATCATAGGCGCGGCTGACCGCGGCATAGAGCGCGGTGCGGCTGCGATCCTCGGTGCTGTCGGCGGCGCGCGCGAGTTCGCGGGCGAGCGCGAGGCAATCGTAGAGGCCCGCGTCTTCCGGCAGCTCGTCGGCGAAGGCGAAGTCCTCGTCTTCTTCGTCGAGCACCAGCTCATCCACGGGGGCGAGTTCGAAGACCTCTTCCGGCTCCGGCTCGGGAGCGTACGCGACCACCGGTTCGGGGGCGATTTCGGCGACCGGCTCGGCGACCGGCTCGTGCAGCGCGACTTCAGGCTCTGCCTCGGGCTCGGGCTCGGGGGTGTAGGTGTATTCCGGCGTATATTCTTCCGGCATCGGCAGGGGCTCGAGCCCGGTCAGCACGATCGCCTTTTTGGCGGGCGCCTCGATATAGCTGGCGAGGCTCGCAAAGCTGTAGCCGGCGTCATCGCTGTCGCCGTCGCCTTCGTCCTCGTCATACTCCTCGTCGTCATCGTCGAGCGCGTATTGGCTGAAGTCGGGCAGGCCGTCCTCTTCCGCCATCGAAGCGGCGAGGTCGAAATCGTGGGCGTGATGTTCGGCGCGAAGATCGACGAGACCTTCTTCGCCGCCTTCACGCGCGGGCGAATCCGCCCAGTCGGTGACGGGGTCAGCTGGGCGCGGGGCGATCTCGGCCACGAGTTCCAGCTCGCCGCCAAGCTCCAATGCCTGGTCGATCTCGAGCAGCAGCTCGTCGGCGGTCAACTGGTCGGCCATCTCCTTCCAGTTGATAACGCCGTAGATGTAGTCGATCGAGGCATCGTCGCTCGAATAGGGCAGCAGGATCCCGCGATAGAGGATCGCGACCCCGGCATGATTGACGAATTCCGCCTCGAAGCCGATCGGCGCCTGGTTGGCGAGGATCTGCATGTAGTGATCGGTGATGCGCGACAGCAACGAACGCGGCGGCACGTCCGAGAGGCGGTCGATCGCGTCCGGGCCACATTCCTTGCCGAGCTTTTCGCCGAGGAAGCGCACGACGGGATTGTCGATACCGTCGGTGAAATCGAGCAGCACCGAATGCGGGCCGAAATCGGGAAGGTCGGCCGGTTCGAGATCGACGATATTGGGGAACATCCGCTCGCCGAGCAGGCTCGCCCAATGGTTGTAGGCGCGCACCTGCATCCGGCGCTCGTCGCGACCGATGGATTCAGGCGGCAGATCACGGCCGGACTCGGCGCCGTCCTCCTCGGAAGCGTCCCAGCCTCGATCCGCATTTGCGTCGGAATCGAAAGCGCCGCGCAGAGTGTCCATGGCTGTAAATCCGCCCCTTGGTAAACCTGTGTCCCGCCGTTCTGGCGCGGCGTGGTAAACATCCCGTTAAACGCGGGGTGGGGATTCCTTGTTTTCGGGCCACCTTTGGTGGCGCACACCATCGCGCGTCAGCGCGATCTAGAGAAAATATCTCATTTTGATGGTCACGCGGCTGGAGCCTTCGCCCAGCGCGAACACCGCATCCTTGAACTTGGGCGGCGCCATGTTCACCGGCGCATCGCGCGAGAAGCCGTAGCCTTCGGTCGGCATCATGCCCATCGCACGGTCGGCCTTGCCGTTGTCGTTCTCGTCATGGAGCAGCGCGATCGCATATTGCCCGGGCTTCACCCCGGTGAAACGGATCTCGACCTTGCCGCTCGCAGGCACGACCGCGCGGAAGGCGGACGGGTCCTTGATGCACTTGGGGAATATGTCGGCGCGGGTGGTCATGCAGGCGCGCACGACGCCCTTGGTGTTCCTGAGATCGGTGACGGTGATGACGACATCGGCCGTTTGCGGCGCAGCGGCGGCGGCAAGGCTCGCGGCAAGCCCCGCACCGAGACCCGCCAGCACAAGCGCCCCCGTCCTCACTCGGCCGGAACCTGCGCGCCGTGCCCGGCCTCGGCCACGATCCGCGCCGACAGTCCCTTGTCCGTCCCGCAGACCCGGTCCCAGAACCGGAAGTAGAGCCCGTAATTGCATCGGTATTCCTCGTGATGGCGCTCGTGATGGCTCGCAGTTATCAGCCAATTGCCCAACGGCGAGTGAACAAGCCAGCGCGGAAACATCTCCCAGCCCATGTGATTGGTCACGCCCATCACCGTCGCCGCGGTGAGAACGAGGCCGAGCATCGCGACATGGATCGGCACGAGGAACACCAGCACTGGCACCACCACCGCCCCGGTCACCGCCTCGATGGGGTGGAAACTCATCGCGGTCCAGGCGGTCGGCGGGCGGCTTTCATGATGGACCGCGTGGGCGATCTTGAACCACTTGGGCCGGTGCATCCAGCGGTGGCTCCAGTAGAAACAGGTGTCCTGCACGAAGAGGTAAATGAGCACGCTGAGCGGGTGATACCACAGCGGCAAGGCGCTCCAGTCGGCGGTGAGCAGCGTCCAGCCGTGCTGCCGCCAGCCCCACAGCACGATGCCCGCAGGCGTGCCGTAGATCGCGGCGGCCAGCAGCGACCAGCGCACCTCGCGCCGGATTTGCGCCGCCCGGCCCTCGTAAAGTCCGGGACGCATCTTCGCGGTGGCGTAGGCGAACAGCCCGCTGGTCAGCACATAGCGCAAGCCGACAATCGCGGTGACGGTGATGCTGACGATCAGCAGCGCCAGCGGAACGGGGGTGTCTGCGGGGAGCATTGTGCGCCAGCTATGCCGCAATTGCGCCCGGCAAAACAGCGCAAACTCAGGTGAGTGCGTCGAGCGCCGTCGCCAGCGGGTCGAGCAGCGCCATGTGCCGCCGCATCGCCATGCGTGCGAGGCGTTCGACCTCGACCTTGCGGCGCGCAGCCGCCAGCGGTTCGAGCGCGGCAGGGCGCAAGATCTCGGCATCGTAACCATCGGCGACGATCACCCCGCAGGTCTCGGGGCGGTAGGCCTCGCTCTCCAGCGGCGCGCGGTCGAGTGCGGGGGGCAGGCCCCAGTAGAAGCGGTCGCAGAAATCGAGATAGTCGGGCCACTTGGCATCGCCGAGCAGATCGGCGCGGGCGACCTTGATCTCGACGATCACGATCAGCCCCTTGGCGTCGATCCCCATGAGATCGGCGCGGCGGCCATTGCGCAGCGGCACTTCCGGCAGGCACCAGATGTCGTTGCGGGCAAACAGTCGCCCGATCCCGCGCGCGACATCGCCCGCGGCAAGCGCCTGCGAATCGGAAATGGGGAGCGCGCTGCCGGCCATCGCGCAGAGTTGGAACGGAAAGGGAACGCAGTCAAGCCTGCGGGCCTAGTTGGCGAGCACCGCCACCATCGACGCGCGCGCCGCATGGAATTCGCGCCACAGCACCAGCGCAGGCGCCGATGTCTCCTGCCCGCGCCGCGACAGCGTGCCGAGCGCGGTCAGCCCGCTATCGAGCATCGCGCCGCAATCGCCGATGGTCTGCGCCACCAGCGCGCGCTGCCAGGGCTGCGCGCGGGCGATCACCGCACCTAGCTCTCCGCCGATCTCGACCGGCTCGGGCGCGAGCCGCGCGAGCACGGCGATGGCCGAGGCCTTGCCGTGGAGCGCGACCAGCGCCTCGGCCAGGACCTCGGGCGCGACTTCGTCTGTCCGCGGGAGAATCGGTTGGGGCGGGAGCGTGGCCATGGGACGGAGCCTATGGGCGCATGCTTTCCGATTGGTTAAATTCGCCCCTCCGGCTCGTCCTTGGCGTCACGCGTGACCCGCTGCGAGACACCAGCGGCACGCCCACAATTGTCTGGCGCCACCCCAAGCCTCTTGCTAAGCGCCGCCCCGCACGCGACAATGTGCACCGCATGGCATCATGCACCCGTAGCTCAGCTGGATAGAGTGCTGCCCTCCGAAGGCAGAGGCCACAGGTTCGAATCCTGTCGGGTGCGCCATGATTTCACCAATTCAGCTGCACCCAATTCCATTCGCATCATGTCGGCTTCCGGGCCGGTGGCTGAATGGCGGGTTGCGGGCGGGTAAAGGCGGAAGCGCCCGCTTTGTTCTGACACTCGTCAGAAGTTTCTGCGCAGCGTCACCCGTGCCGAAAAAGGGGCTTGCGGCGTGTATTGCGCGCCGCTCGCGAAACGCAGGGGATTGCCGTAGGCAAAGACATTGCCGCGCCGGTCGAGCAGGTTGTCGATGGCCATCTCGATGTCTCCTCCGGCGAGACGGGCCCGGGCTGTCAGGCTGCTTTCGAGCACCCTCCCCATCGGCCGGTCGGCGAGGGCATCGAAACTGAGCCGCGACGGCCCGACATAGCGCAGTTGCACCCCGATCCGGACAGGTGCGCTGCCCAGGTCGAAGTCGTGCTGCAGCCCGGCGCGCATGGTGTATTCGGGAACGACCGGCAGCCGCAGATCGTCGGTCCCGATCCGTGCCTTCACCTGCACCAGCACCGCATGGGTCAAGGTCGCTCCAACGTCCACCGTCCAGCCGCGGTCCAGCGGCAGGCTGGCGCTGGCCTCTACCCCAGCGATCTCGCCATTGCCGACATTCGCGCTTGCGAACAGGCCGTTGGTCTGGAGCAGATCGGACTGGATGTTCTCCCACCGCGAGTAGAATGTCCCCAAGGTGAGCGATCCGCCTCCGGCTAGGCCTTCGCGCCAGCCGGTCTCGACGGTCTGGAGCTCGTCACTGGCGAGCGGTGTCAGCGTGCCATCCGCCGCGATATCCGCGCCGCCGGGCCGGAACGCCGAACCGTAGCGCAGGTAGATGAGCCGGTCGGGCCGGGGCGCCCACGATAGGGCAAGGCTCGGTGTGAAGCCGCGCTTGGTCTGACGGCGCGCGACCCGGCCGATCGCGGTTGTCCGGCTTTCCAGCGAGGTGCTGGTGAACAGGCGCCCCCCGGCATCGAAACGCAAGTTGCGGGTCACAGGGAAGGAAACGTCGCCGAACAGCGCGGTTTCGGCGTTGGTGCGGCGATCGTCGTCCAATTGCAGCACAGCGGGCAGCGACCTGCTGTCGAGCGTCAGGGCGAGCGCCTGACGGGCTTCGAGATGGGCAACGCCGACCAGCCATTCGGCCGCGCCCCACCGCCCGCTGAGGCGCACTTCGTTGTCCCACAGGCGGAAGGTCCGGTCATCGACGAGGCGGCGCGGGTCCGTCAGGCCGAATTGCGCCGCGCCCATTGTGGCATCGAGCACGTCGCGCAGTTCGTGCGCGGTGTAGCCGCTGCTCGCAACGAGCTTGGCCGCGCCGATCTCGCCCGTCACCCGCAGCGCACCATGCGTGAAGTCGTTATCATGCGGTTCGGGAAGCTGCGCAGGCCGGCTGCGCGCGCCCGGCGCATAGACATACGGCGTGTCCTCGGAATTGAGCATCTGGAGCGCGCCGCCCAGTTCCGCTTCCCAAGACCCGCCCAGCACCGCCCGCAAGGTGCCGCGCGCGCCGAACACCCGCGTGCCGTTGCTGTCGTCCCTCCCGCCGGTGTCGATCCAACCGGCATCATAGCCGCCATAGGCAACCATGCGCAGCGCCGCGGTGTCGCCGATAATCGGCACGTTGCCGACCGCGGTGAGCGAATAGCCCGTATTGCCCGATGCGATGGTCTGGCCGCCTGCCGCAACCGACAGGCTCGCCTCGCCGAGTTGGGGCTTGCGGGTCGCGATCCGGTAGATGCCGCCCAAGGCCCCCGAGCCGTAGAGCGAGCCTTGCGGGCCTTTGAGAACCTCGACCTGATCGACATCGACCAGCCGCAGATCGGGATCGGGCGCACTGAAGGTCACGCGGCTCTCGTCCAGCACGACCGCGACCGTGGACTGGCTCTCCCCGTTGAAAGGGCTGTCGGCAATGCCGCGCAGGAACATCCGGTTGCGGCCCGGACCTTGCCCGCTGAGCGAAAGCCCCTCGATGCTGTCCGCGATGCGGGCGCTGCCTTCGGTCGTGCTAGGGACACGATCATTCCCGAAGCGTACCACTTGCGCCGCCATCGGCAGCCGCGCGAGATCGCGGGCGATCTTGCTGCCGGTGACGATGATGGGTTGGCCCACAGTCTCGGCAGGAGGGGCAGGGCGCGGCAGGGGCAGATCTGCGGGGGCTTGCGGCGAAGCGGCGGCGCGTACGCGCTCGATCCGCCAGGCGCGTGGCCCGACCTGTCTGGCCACATAGCCCGAACCCGCCAGAAGGCGTGCGAGCGCGGCATCCACGCTCATCCGCCCTTTGACGGAGGGCGTGCGCACTTGCGGCAGGCTTCCCTCCGCGCCGATCGACACGCCCGCCTCCCGCGACAGTTCGGCAATCGCGGCTGGCAGGGACCCGGCGTCCAGATCGATCTTTTGCTGGCGTTGCGCCTGGGCGTCAGCGGGCGCCGGGAACGAGGCGGTAGCCAGTGCCAGCGCGCTCGACAGACAGGCCCATGAGCTGCGCCAGATCGCGCACCGCCGCTTCGCCGCTGCCACTTGCGCCGCGGATTGCCAACGTGCCGGAGAATCGACGATTTTCGGTCCCCTTGGCCAAATCCACTGTCACGCCCGCATAACGGGCGAGGTCCGCGGCGACCAGTGCCAATGCTTCGCCGTCATAGCTGAGCCGCCCATCGCGCCACTCGCCCGCCTCCCCTTCGCGCAGGGTCCCCGTAACGGCGGTTCCGGCCTTGGCGTCGAACCGGAACGTCCGCCCCGCTGTAAGCTGCACAGGCTGGGCAAGGCGGTCGCCGGACAGCGAGACCTCGCCTTCGCTCACCTCGACCTGCACCCGGCCGGGGGCCGACTGGACATCGAAGCTGGTGCCGATATCGCTGATCGCCACGCCGCCTGCGTCGATCACAAGCTGGCGCGAGGGATCATGGCGGATCGCGAACCACGCCCCGCCCTCCACCGCGATGCGTTCCTGATTGCGGCCTTCGATGGTGAGGCGACTGCGCGGGGCGAGCTGGATCTGCGAACCGTCGGCCAGCGCGATGGTCTGCGCCTTCGCGCCGGTCGCATAGGTCTGCGGCGCAGGCTCCCCGATCTGCGTGACGAGCGCGAGCGCGGCGAGGCTGGCGGCGAGTGCCCCGCCGCCCCATGCCGCCCAACCGCGGCGGTGCGCGGGCGCGGGCAGGCTGTCGTCGTCATTGGCGGCGAGCGGTGCGGCCTCTGCCGCGATGTCCACCTCCCCGAGCGCCGCGTCGGTGAGCGCGATCTCGTCATAGGCGGCGCGGTGGCGCGGATCGGCATCGAGCCAGGCGGCAAAGCCGTCCCAGTCCATGTCGTCACCGGCGCTGGCAAGGTGCCAGGCGACCGCGCGCTCGATGATGGTCTCGTCCCTGTTCATGTTGGCCTGTTCATCTTGGCTGATCCTCGCCAGTGCCCCCGGCGTGTTTTGGTGGCTGTGCGTAAGACGCCGTCGGCCCGAAGAATCCGCAGTCGGCCAGGGCATCGCGCAGATGTTTCATGGCGAGCGCGAGATGCTTTTCGACGCCGCTGCGGGTGATACCCATCACGTCGGCGATCTCGTGCTGCTTCATCCCTTCGAAGCGGTAGAGTTGCAGCGCCCGGCGCGCGCCTTCGGGCAAGCGCGCAATCGCTGCGGCGAGCACGGCGGCCTCCTCCGCGTCGAGCAGCGCCCTGTCGGCGCGTGGGGCAGGGTCGGGTCGTTCTATCACGGAGCTCACCGCGCCGCCGGAGTCCTCCTCCAGCCAGCGGCGGTCGCGGGTCATGGCGCGTCGCTGGGTCCGAAGGCGGTCAAGCGCGAGGTTGTTCGCAGCGCGCATAAGGTAGGCGCGGCCATTATTGATGGGTCCGGTGTCGGTGCCGGCGAGCCGCAGCCACAAATCCTGCAGCAGGTCCTGCGCGGTATCGGCGTCACCGCATCGCGAAGCGAGGAAGCGCAGCAATTCACCCCGGTGCGCTTCGATCAGGGCGGCGAGCCCGTCCTTGCCTCCCGTCACGCCCTCAGTTGTCATGGCGCAGATCATAGGCGGCGTTCAGGCTTCGGCATAGGCGAAAAGGCCGATCGCCCCAAAGCCGACGGGTTCGCGATAGATGGCGATCTTGGCGCGCTGGAACCCCGCTTCGACAAGCGAGGCAGCAAGCTCATCCGTATCGTAGAGGCGGTGATAGCCTGCGCGGGTGAAGCTCCAACGCTCCATCGTCTCTCGCGCCGTGACATAGGCCACCAGCCGTCCGCCGGGAACGAGCATGGCGTGAAGCGCGCGCCCCATCGCCCCGTCAGCTTGCGCGAAGTAGAGCACGTTCAAGGCGAGGATCGCGTCGAAGCGCTGCTGGCCGAAGATCCGGCTCTCGATCGTGCCGCGGCGCAGTTCGGCGCGTGTGCCGAGCTGCCGCCGTGCGTCGGCCAGCATCCGCTCCGAAGGGTCGAGCCCGCTCGCGTGGCAGTCCACCTGCGCCACCACCTGCGCCAGCGCGCAGCCCGTGCCGCAGCCGGCGTCGAGAATCGCTTCGCCCGCTTGGGGGGCAAGCAGCTCCACCGCACGCCGGGTCGGGCGGCGGTTGGCGAAATCCATCGCCTTGCCGAGCAACAGCCCGCCCATCCCGCTGGGATGGGCGAGCTGCCGCGCCAGCGCCCGGGTCGGCGTGGCGGTCACGGTCAGCGCATCTTGGCGAGCAGCGCCTGGATCTCGCGGCGGCGCCCGGCATCCCACGCCGGACGCGAGGGGTCATGTGCGGCGTGCAGCGCCTTCTGGGCGAACAGCTTCGCGCTGGCATTGTCGCCCTGATCGTGGAGGAAGTCGGCATAGAAATAGTTGGAATCCATCCCCTGGGGATCAAGCGCCAGCGCCTCCTTCAGCAATTTCTTCGCCCGGTCGGTGTCGCCGAAGCCGATCGGCGAGCCGGGGACCTTGTAGTAGAGCACGGCGAGGCTCATCGCCGCCCCGCCATCGGAAACCTTGGGGTCGATTGCATAGGCCTTGGCAAGAATGTCGCGCGCTTGCCGCGCGAGGCCGAGCTGGTGAAGGAAATTGGCGCGGTTGGCCTGTTCGCTGGTCACGATGCCCTGCCACAGCAGCGGCTCGGCCTTGCCGGGATAGCGCGCGACGAGCCTGGCGGCGTCCTGCGCCAGCTTGTCGAGCGCCTTGGTCTGGGTGCTCGATCCCTTCACCTCGTAGGCGATGTGCGCCCAGCCGTCGTTGATGGACTTCACGTCCTCCTTCATCCCGGCAAAGGCGGCGGTCGGCGTGAATGCAAGGACCGCGGCGGCGGCGGCGAGCTTGATGCGGGTAGAGATAGTCATAGTCAGGCTCCTGTGGCGGATAGTTGGAAATCGGCGCGGACCTTGCGCACCTGCGAGGCAAGGCCGCTGTCGATCAGTTTGGGGGCAAGCGAGTTGAGCGCGGCGTAGATGCGCTCCATGGCGCCGATCGACACGGTCTGGCGGCGGGTCAGGATCGCCTGGGCGATCCGCTTGGCGACCCATTCGGGCTCGTCGGCCTTCATGCCGGTCAGTTCGAGAAAGCGGTTCACCTGCGCATTGTTGAACGGCGTCCTTGCGGCGCGCGGGTTGACGTGGGTGACGATCACGCCTGTTCCTGCCAGTTCGCGCCGGAGCGCCTGGCTGAGCGCGGCAAGGCCTGCCTTGCTGCTCGAATAGGCCGCGAACCACGGATAGGGGATCGCGCCGAGCACCGAGCCGATGTTGACGATCTGCCCGCTGCCGCGTGCCTGCATAGGCGCGGCGACAGCGCGGGCGAGGATAGCGGGGACCAGCAGGTTGACCCGGTAACACAGCGCCAGCGCCGCATCGGGCTGCGACGCGTGGAGGCCGAAGCGCATCACGCCGGCGATATTGACGAGGATGTCGGGCGTCTGCTGCGCAAGCCGCTCTGCAAGCGCGCCGAGCGCATCGTCATCGGCGAGATCGGTGACGATGCTGGTTTCGCAATCCGGCGAGGGCATCCGGTCGATCCCGATCACCTGCGCGCCTGCCTCCTGCATCGCCCTCGCGACAGGGGCACCAAGGCCGCCCGCAGCGCCGGTGATCGCGACGGTCTTTCCTTCAAGCGGCAACATATTCGCTCGCCTCCAGATCGAGCCCGGCAAACATCCCGCCGAACAGCGCGAACATCTCGCGGGCCATCTGCACGATCGCGGCCCGGTCCTCGTCTGCTTGCAGGCCGTCCACAAGGTTCGCGAAGAACACGAGGTGGTCCTGATCGAGCGCGCCGTGCGAGGTCAGGTAGGTGAAGGCCTGAGGCGGCAAGCCGAGCCTCTCCGCGACCGCGCCTGCGCCTTGCGAGGCCAGCGCGACGCTGACGCTTTCGAGCACGTAGACCATGCCGAAGAATGCGACCGGGTAGCCGCCCCGGATCGTCTCGTAGGCATGGGCTACCATTGCCGCAGTGGCGGGCGCCGGGGCGCTGCGTCGCACCGCATCGGCATCTCCGCCCGCGACCGCGATGTCGGACAGGATCCACTCGTCGTGGCCGGTCTCCTCCTCGATGTATTCGTCGAGCGCAGCGACCAGTTCGGGCCGGTGGGCGAGGCCTGCGCGGGCCTCCTGCATCAGCGGGACCGTGTGGCGCACGTGGTGCCAGGCCTGCGCAAGGTAGTTGCGGTAGACCGTCAGGCTGATCGTCCCCGAGAGACCGGCTTGCACCTGAGGGATGGCAAGGAAGCGCAGCCGGTCGCGGATCGTCGCCGCCTCGAGCTGCTTCGAGAAGCTGAGTTCGCCCGCCAGCCAATGCGCGGCGATCGCCTGACGGCGCAGGCGGCCGTTGCCGGTCAGCTGGCCGTTCATCGGGGTGAAGTGGCCAACCTCCTGCCATTCCGCGATCTGCGCATATTCGGGCAGGCGGCTGTTGGCGCGGGCGATCGCGGCGGCGATGTCGGCATCGGCGTGCGTGGGTACGATCAGCGCGCGGGGCTGCGGCAGGCCGTCGCCATGGACCATCGCCTGCAGAATCTCGGGCTGCATGACGAGCGCGCTCTCGACCCATTCGGGCGAGATGTTGCGGCCATAGCTGGTGACAATGAGGTTCGACTTGCGCCCCTCGATCCACAATTGCCCGGCCGCGTCGATCCGCCCGATGTCGCCTGTTGCATATTCGCCGCCAGCGCAAGGGTGCCCGATCGTGCCGAGGCATTGCGGGCCGGAGAGCATGATCTCGCCGTCATCGGCAATGCGCGCGGTGACGTGGGGAAGGAGCTGGCCTGCCGATCCGATCCCGACCGGGTGCTCGCTCTCGAGCGAGACGACCGAACCGAATTCGGTAAGGCCATAGCCCTGCCGCACCGGCACGCCGAGCGATTGCGCAAGCTCGACCAGCTCGGGCGGAACCCGCGCGCCGCCGACCGCGACAAGCGTCAGCAAGGGCAATCGCCGGCTGCTTCGGGCCATCTCCCTGACGAGGCCGCCTAGGAATTCGGGCACCAGAATGAGCGAGGTGATGCGCTGATGCTCGATCGCGTCCAGCATCGCCGCAAAATCGGGGCGGAAGGGGTCGGCAAGGCCGAGCGCGGCCTGCGGCGGGCAGACATAGGTGCCACCCGCCAGCATGGTGGCGAACAGGCCTCCTACGGTCTCCAGCAGGATGCCCGGCGGGAGCAGCGCGAGGTGGCGCCCCGCATGATGGGTGCCGACAGTTGCGACGATCGATCCTGCGACTTGCAGCATATGCTCGGCCGAGAGGCACACGCCTTTGGGGTCGCCGGTCGAGCCCGACGTGAAGGTGATCCGCGCCGTGCCTTCGGGGAGCGGGGCCGGAGTGGCCTTGCGGCGACGGAAGCCTTCTCCATCCTCGAACACCGCAGCGATACCGCTTGCTGTCAGGGCCCCCCTCGTCTGCTCGGCGGTGAAGAAACGCGGCAGGGAGAGCGCAGGCAATGCAGCTTCGAGCAACGCCAGTTCGAGCACCGTGGTCCCCGTCCCGTGGTCGCGCTGGAGAGCAACGGCCGCGCCATCGGGGAAGTCGGTGCGCAGCGTCGCCGCCATCGCCTCGACCTGGCCGAGCAGGCCCGCATAGGAAATTGGTGCGCCGATGCCTGCCGGGTCGATCGCTATCCGTTCGGGGTGGGTCGCGGCGTGGCGGCGCAGGGTGTCGATCATCAGGGTCATGCAGCAACTCCGGTGCGGCGGTTGGCGAAGAAACGGGCGATGGCATCTTGTCCTGCGGCGATGCGGCCGACGCAGACCTGCGGATCGCCTTCGTAATAGCTGCCCCATCGTGCAGCCTCGTCCGGGCCGGGGCGGGCGAGCGCGAGCGCCGTGACGGGCAGGCCAATGCGCGCGAACATGGCGCGCAAGGGCGCCGTCAGCGTGGCGACGGCGAACTCCATCTCGGCCCCGAGGTCATTGGCCGCACGGTTCCACAGCTGCACCGCTGCCCAGCCGTTGCAGGACGCAAGGTTGCCGAGCTCGACCACTTGTTCGCGCAGCACGGTGCAGCCGAACACCGCCCCGACCAGCGCCTCGACCGGCTGATCGAGATAGCGCTCGAGGAACAGCGGCTCCGGCCCGGCACGGGTATAGCCCAGCACCGCAAGCGGGCCTTCGGCGCGATTTTCAGCAAGGAACTGGTGCGAGGCGGGGTCGATCCGGGCTCCGAAGGCCCGCGAATAGGTTTCACGTACAAGTTGCCGCTGGGGGTCCGTCATGCAATCGCTCCGTTGCTTCTGAAACGAGACGCCGCGACCCGCGGCAATCCTCAGTCAGGTGCTGAAATTTTTTTCTCGGTCCACGGGCTTGAGCACGGCGGCAGCGATCACACTGGGGTTGTGGACCATCAAGGCCTTGGCAACGACCTCCGGCCTCGTTGTGACGGGGCGCAACATAGATTTGGCGAGTAAACTGCGGATATCAGGTCATTGATTTAGCCGGCCCACGACCGTGCCTCGCTTTCCGCAAGACATGTGCGAGCCGCGCAGTGACCCCTGTCCGTGCCGGTGTCTTTCGCGGTCCCTCGTAAGCTTGCGATGCATCGGCGGTAGACAGGCCGGTCGTCAGAGCAGCCTCATCGCGGTGCTCGACCCGTCCGCTCCGTTCGAGCTTGCCCCATCCCACCGACCACCCGGCAATCGCCGCCCCGATCGCCCTCAGCACCACCCAGTACATGATCTGCCGGTAAACCAGCCGCTGGGCGAGCAGCAGCATCCAGGGATAGCGCAGCTCCCGCCCGTCGAGGCGGTAGGCGATCCATCCGCACACCACGTCGACGGCGCTGAAGGCAAGCCAGAACAGCGCAACCGTCGTGACATCGCCGCTGGTCTGCGCCCACCCATGCTGCATCACCCGGACGACGGTGCCGATGATCGAGACCATCAACGCGAGGTCGATGATCGGCGAGATCGCGGCAAACAGGATCTGGAACAGCCACGCCTGCGGCATTCCGACCAGCGCGAGACCGGCGGGCCGCCGCTCCCACAGCACCGCGCGGTGCTTCCACAGGCACTGGAGCGTCCCGAACGCCCAGCGGTAACGCTGCCGGGCAAGCGCGCGCAGCGTCTCGGGCGCCTCGGTCCACGCCGAGGCCTCGGGATCATAGGTGACACGCCAGCCGCGGCGCTGAATCGCGATGGTGAGGTCCTGGTCCTCGGCGAGGGTGTTCTCCGGGTAGCCGCCGACCGAATCCAGCGCGGATCGCCGCCACGCCCCGACCGCGCCGGGCACCACCATCATCGCGTCGAACCCGGCAAGCGCGCGGCGTTCGAGGTTCTGCGCGGTGATGTATTCGATGGCCTGCCAGCGGGTCACAAGGTTGACCCGGTTGCCGACCCGCGCATCGCCAGCGACCGCGCCGATCGCAGGGTCGGCGAACCACCGGGCGAGGCGGCGTATGGTGAGCGGATCGAACTGCGTGTCGGCATCGAGCGCGATGATCACCTCGCCCGTCGCATGCACCAGCGCGCGGTTGAGCGCCGCCGCCTTGCCGCCGTTCGGCAGTGTCAGCAATGTCACCTGCGCATCGTCCCCGAAGGCCTCGGCAACGCAGGCGCTGGTCGCATCGGACGAGCCATCGTCCGCAACGACCACCTGCAAGGCCGGATAGTCGCTCGCCAGCACATGGGCGACCGATTCCGCGATGACGCGCTCCTCGTTGAAGGCCGGGATGATCACCGAGACGGTCGGCGTGAACGCGGGCGGCTCGGTGTATGTCGCGCGGCTTTGCTGCCAGGCGAGCACTGCCAGCCCGACAGCGCGGGCGATGCCGAGCGTGATGGCGAAGACGAACATCCAGCCGATCAGCATCAGCAGGCCGGCGATGACGATGAACACTGCGACATCCACCCGCACCGCGGCCAGATCGCTTCCCGAAACGCTCGGCATGGCCTGCGCGGGCGAGATGCCGATCAGCTGCGAAGCGGTGACGAAGTGGTAGCCCTCGGCCTGCAGGCTGGCGATGATCCGCGGCAGCGCGGCGACCGTCTGCGCACGGTCGCCGCCGCCGTCGTGGAGGAGGATGACGTTGCGCGACTTTTCGGCGGTCGCGGCGTGGATTTGCGCAAGCGTCCGGGCGACGATGGCATCGACGCCCGGTGTCTTCCAGTCGCCCGGATCGACGTGCAGGCCGGCGACGGTGTAGCCGGCGTCCTGCGCGACTTTGGCGGGCTCTAGCTCGTCAACGGTGGTCGGCTCGGCGTCGCCGAAATAGGGCGCGCGGAACAGCGTCATCCTGCGGGCGGTATAGGCCTCGACAAGGCGCTGGGTGGCGTTCAGCTCGAGACGCTCCTCGCGGGGGCTGTCGAGCGCGAGGTTGGGGTGGGTGTAGGTGTGGCTGCCCAGCTCGCTGCCATCGCGGACAATGCGGTTGAGCAGGCCGGGATGGGCAATCGCGTTCTCGCCGACAACGAAGAAGGTGGCGGGCACGCGGGCCGCCTCGAGGATGCTCAGGATGCGCGGCGTGTAGGCCTCGTCCGGGCCATCGTCGAAGGTGAGCGCGAGGGCCTTGGGGTCGGACGCTCCGGCGCGCTCGACCACGTAGGGCGTGGGCAGCCGGTGATAGGTCTCGCCGCGGATCATGCCGGCGCTGTCGAAACTGACCGACCGCTTGCCGTCAGTGGGGATGGCGGCGATGCGGAGCAGCTCGCCCGAACCTTCGACATCGCTGCCGAGCAGTTCGGTGAGCTTGGCAAGGTCCGGCCGCGTCCCCGCCCGCGCGGCGGCGAGCGCACTCCAGAAGCCCGGGTCCTCGCTGCCGAGCCGCCACAGCGCGACTTGCCCGAGGCCCATGCCGCGCATCGCGGACAGCTGGTTCCACGAGGTCGCGGCATCGAGCATATTGACCTGATGCACCCCGGCGCTGTCCTGATAGGCAAAGCCGGGATTGCCGCTCGCCCGGTCGAAGCCGATGGGCGCGCCGCTGTCATGCGCGGCGAGCCAGGCTTCCTCGACCGTCAGCGCGTCGACCCCGCCCTTGTGCCAGTCATAGGCGTAGTTGCCGAGCGCCACGATCAATTTGGCCGGGCCGACCGCGCGGCGAGCGCCGTCGACCTGGCGGACGAACCAGCCCTGCGAGGCGATCGGGCCGGGTGTGCCGCCCTGCCAGTGTTCGTCATAGGCCATGTAGATGACGTGGCTGGCGGCGCGGGCAAGCGCGGCGAGCGGCCAGTTGCTATCGCCCGCAGGCACGGTGATCGCGATCTCCGCCGGGTGCGGCAACAAGAAGTGCAGAAGCCCGAGGAAGCGGACGTAATCGGGGCCGAAGCCGGCGGGCATGTCCTCGAAATCGAGCACCACCCCGGGCGAATGGCGGCGCGCGACCATACCCGCGATGGACTGGGCCAGAGCGCGCGACCGTGCGGGATCGCGCAGCACCGAAAGCGTCCTGCGGCCGTCCCAGCGCTCCGCCGTCAGGTTCTGCACCATCGGCAGCAGCTTCGGCTGGTTTGCCGCTCCGGCCAGCACCTTGTCCAGCCCGGGATCGGGCGCCTCGACAAGGCTTGTCCCGTCAGCGCCGATCCGCGCGGCGGTGGGCACAACCCAGTCGAGCCGGTCGATATTGTGACGGAGCGAGACGAGGCTGGTCTCGTCGTCGTTGACGTAGAAGCCGACCGCCAGCGGCTGGGTCGCGGCGGGGTTCCCGCGCAAGGAGCGGGCGCGGGGCAGCCACGCGGCATAGCCTTCCCCCCGCGCCGGATGCCACGGCGCGGCGTGGGCGTGCAGAAAGGGCAGGACCGGCCCGCGGGCGGCCGGCACCCGGACGATGGTGGTCGCGAAGGCCACCGCGGTGACCAACGCGATGCCGAGGATAACGCCTGCAACACGCTTCGCCCAAAGGCTGCGCCGCAGCGTCGGGTCGGCGAAAATCGGCTTCGACATGGAACAGGGATCCCTCCTGTAGTTCGCGCGGGGCAGCCTGTGCGGCGGCCACGCTCGCCCCCTTGGCATGGCGCTGCTTGCAGGCCGGTGGCGGTCAACTTAAACTTTGGACAGGCGGGCGAGAGCGCCACGCGCCACGAGGAACTGGCGGCTCGCCCGGTGTCGGCGATCCCGCAGCAGACCGCGCGGCTTGGGCTGTTCCGGCGCCGGCTTGGCGGCGACTGCGAGCCGCATCACATCGCGCGAGGCGGCGCTGCGCCGTCCGCCGCCCACCAGCCGTTTCAAGTCGACCAGTGCCCGCAGCAGCCCGAACCCGTGCGGGCCCGCGATGAAGCGCGGCTCCCACTGGGGCCCGAACTTCTCCTTGTATTCGCGCAGGCCCTCGAAGCCGTAGAAGGCCTCCCCGTGGCGATAGAGCAGCGACCCGAGCTGCGCCCATGTGGGCGAGAGGCGCCGCCGCTCGATTCCGGACAGTGGCGCCATGCCAAGCGAGAACCAGCCGAAGCCTTGGCGCTGGCCCCACAGCATGGTGCGCACCATCAGGAAGTCCATCGTGCCGTAGGGTGGATCATCGACATGGCGCATGAGGTCGACGGACAGCTCGTGGCGGCCTGCCGTCTGCCAGATATTGGCGAAAGCGACGATCCGTGCCCCCGCACGCACCACCGCGCAGTCGAAGCGCGCCATGTAAGCCGTCTCGAAACGCCCGACGCTGAAGCACTTTTCGGGGCCCTTCTTGCCGGCCAGCCATTCGTCCGAGACCGCGCGCAGCTCCTCGACCAGCACCGGCACGCGGGCGCGTTCGACGATTTCGAAGGTCGCGCCCTCGCGCTCGGCCCGGCGCTCGGCGTAGCGCAGGCCCTTGGCGGCGGGGCCTTCGAGCGTGAAGGCGGCCAGATCGATGCGCGCCTCCTCGCCGTATTTGACGAGGCCGAGCCCCATGTCGATCGCAACCGGCAGTGCCTCGGGGGTGATCTGGTAGAACAGCACGCGCCCCTGCGCCCGGTCGGCGAGCTCGCGCAGCCGCCACATCAGCTCGGGCGCGGCGGCCGGATTGCCGACCGGATCGCCCATCGCGATCCAGCTGGAATCCTGCACCTGGTACATCAGGAAGGCGTCGCCCGCGGCGCTGATCAGGAAGCGCTTGTCGCCGGTGAGCGCGAGGAAGCTTTCGGTGCGCGCGGCCCGGTCGATCGCGATGGCGGCGGCCTCTTCCGCGTCGCCCTCGGCCGCCGGGGCGCGAGCGGCGGGAAGGAACAGCCGCCAGATGCCCGCCGCAGCGAGGAACAGCGCGGCCGAGATCGTCGCGCGCAGGAAGCGCGGGGCATTGCCGTGCCATGCGAACTGCCACCATAGCTGGTCGTTATAGGGCACGTCGCGATAGGCGAAGAAGCCGAGGCTTACCGACATCCCGAAGGCGAGCCCGACCGCAAGGATCCACTCGGTGCTGAGCGGGCGGCGGACCAGCAGGCTCTGGCGGTAGAAGGCGTCGCGGGTGGCATGGAGAACAAGCGCGAGGGCGGCCATCAGCGAGGCTTCCTCGTAGTCGAGGCCCTTGGCGAGGCTGAACATGGCACCTGCGAAAAGCAGGAAACGCGCGGTAATGCAGGCAGCCTCCTGACGGCGGTAGAGCCCGGGCGCGATCATGATCAGCGCTGTTCCGACCAGGCTTGCGGCTATGTGCGAGGTCTCGGCAAAGGGAAGCGGGACGATGTGGCGCAGCGCGACGAGGCGGTGCGGCAGGGCCGGCAGCGCGCCCGACAGCAGCAGCACCAGCCCGCCCGCGAAGGTCAGCGCGGCCATGACCTGCGGCACGACGCCGTATGATACGGCGCGCAGGCCCCGCCGGGCGAAGCGCGCGGCAGGCGCCCAGCGGCGGCGCTCGGCAATCGTCAGGATGGCAATCGCGACCACTAGCGGGAGGAGGTAATAGACCGCGCGGAACAACAGCAGCGCGGCGACCAGTTCGGGCTGGCCGATCTGGGGGAGCATCGCCAGCATCACCGTCTCGAACACGCCGAGCCCGCCCGGAACATGGGTGACCAGCGCGACGACGACCGCGCAGACATAGGCGAGGAACAGCACGGGAAAGAGCGCCGGGGCGACAGAGGGCAGGAGGATGAACAGCGCGGCGCTGGTAATGGCAAGGTCGGTGGCGGCGACGGCGATCTGCAGCACGGCCGAGCGCGCCGGGGGAAGCGGCAGGCTCAGACGCCCGGTCCGCAAGGTGCGCCCGCTCCGCCCGCACCACGCGAGAAGAACCAGCGTCGCGATCAGCACCGCCATACCGGCGAGGCGGGCAAACGCGGCAGGCACAGGAAGGCCGCTTCCCGCTGCGCCGGTGAAAGCCATCGCCGCGCCCCCGGTGACCACCACGCCCATCCAGAAGCTGAGGCCCGCGAGCAGGATGACCCGCCCGATCTCGGCCGCCGAAAGCCCCGCCTGATCGTAGACCCGGAAGCGCGCCGAGCCTCCGGTGAGCAGTGCAAGGCCGAGGTTGTGGCTCAGCGTGTAGCTGGTGAAGGAGGCGAGCGCGGCAGTGCGGTAGGGCAGCGGTCGGCCGATCGCTTGCAGGGCGAGGACGTCATAGAGCGTCAGCAGCAGGTAGCTGGCGATGGTCAGCGCGACGGCGATGCCGATCCGCGCCGGGCCGATGGCGGCGGCAGCATCGCGCACATCGACCCAGCGGATCTCGGCCAGCAAATGCCGAAGCGCGGCGATAGCGAGCGCGGCCACCAGCAGCGCTGCGCCGAGTTCGATCGCGCCGCGATGCCGCATCAGCGGCTCGCGAAGTCGGGATACTATCCCTCCCATGGTCGGTCCTCTTGTCCGTTATGTTGGCGTGCGTCTCACAGCCACAGGCCCAGTGCACCCTGCGGGGTTGTCCCGCGATGATCGGCTTGAGCGCGGCGGTCACCGCCTCGTCGTCGTGGTTCATGTAGTGACCGCCGGGCAGCGCGCGCACTGTCACGCCCGGCACAGTCAGTGCGGGACAGGCGCTGTCTTCCTTCTCGTTAGCCCCGTGGATGCAGGCAAGCGGCAGCCAATCGAGCCGGTTGGCGGCGGGGAGCGAGGGCTGCGGCGTGCTGCTGTTCAGGAGGCCGAAGGGCGTGGCACGGTGCTCGATGGTCAGCGAGGGCACGACGAGGATCGCCCCGGCGATCTGCTTGCGCTCGGCAGGGGTGAGCCCGGCGAGCCCGGTCGGCAGCACGTCCGCACCGAAGGATTGCCCGATCATCACGATTGTCTTCGCCCCGTAGCTGCCGCGGGCGGTCGCCATGGCCTCGCGCAACAATCCGGTTATTTCGGCATCGGAGCGATGCTGGCTGAAGAAGGCGAGCGTGCTCACCAGCACCACCGGCATTCCCTTGGCGCGCAGGTCGGCGGCGACGGCGGGCGCCATGCCGGTGTGCGCCCCGCCATCACCCGAGAGCAGGATCACCGCCGTGCCGGGCTGCACCGGGAGGGTTACGGGCGCATAGATCACCCGGCCGAAGGGGTAGCCGAGAAACAGGCCGCCCGCGCCGAGCAGCGCGAGAACCGCGATGAGACCGAAGACTGCCCGGCGCATTCTCATGCGGCGCGCCGCACGTCGGGCGCGGTGCTCGCCGCTGCTGCAATGAACGGGCGCGCCGCGGCGATGATGCCCTGCGCCTCGTCCGGTGCGGCGATTTTACGCGCGCCCGGCGAAGCGGCGAGGATCGGCGCCGCGGCCGGGCTCTCCTGCGCGGGCCCGAGATCGAGCGCGCGCCACGGGGTCGGCAGCGCGGTCGCTGGGCCGGGGCGCCATCCGGGTACGGGCTTTTCGGCCCGCGTGGCGGTATTGCCGTTGAGGCCGCACCAGCGCTTTGTCCCGGGCAGAACCTCGGCAAACCCGCTCGAGACCCCGACGGTGAAGATCCCCGGCACGGCCTGCGCCAGCGCCGCGTAGGCGAGCGTTCCGCCTAGGCCATGCCCGGCAAGGATCGGCTTGCGATAATCCGCCCAGCCCAGCGCGCCCTGTGCGTGTCTGGCCATCGCGGTAAGCGGCTGGACCGGGTGGACGCAGGCATCGTCCGAGCGGTCGAGCGCTGCGAGGAATGTCCGCGAATCCACTACAGCCACCGCAAAGCCCTCCGCCGCGAGCCCGCTGGCGGTTGCGTCGGCCTGCCCGTTCCAGCCATCGGTATCCGAGAAATAGATGACGAAGCCGCGCGCCGCACCGCCGCTGTCCCTGTAGAGCCGGACAGGCGTCACCGCGACGGCCGGAGCAACGGTCGCGGCCGCCGCCGGAGCCCTGCGCGGAGGCACGAGCATGATGCCGCAATATGCGGCAAGATCGAGCACGACGAGCGTGGCAATGATCAACACACGGCGCATGGGCTTTCCCCTTGTCGCGCCGACATATGCCGCCTTTCGCCTTGCCTCAGGCTGGCGCTCACATGACAAAATGGTAAGTCATGCGCCTGGATACCTTACCCGAGGGATTGTGGATGAGCGGCAAGATACTCGTCATCGAGGATGACGCCGATACCGCCGCCTTCATTGCGCGCGGGCTCGAGGAGCACGGCTTCATCGCCGAGCGCGTCGATAATGGCCGCGACGGGTTGTTCCTTGCCACCGGAGAGCAATATGATGCGATCGTGCTCGACCGGATGCTGCCGCAGATGGACGGGCTTTCGGTGCTCGCCGCCTTGCGCGCGGCGAAGATCGAAACCCCGGTGATCGTGCTCTCCGCGCTGGGATCGGTCGACGACCGTATCGCCGGGCTTGAGGCCGGGTCGGACGATTACCTCGCCAAGCCCTTCGCCTTTGCCGAGCTGCTGGTGCGGCTGCGCCTCGCAATCCGCAAGGCGGGCGCCGGTGCCGCGCCCGAGAAGACACGCCTGCAATGCGGCGATCTCGAAATGGATCTCCTGTCGCGCAAGGTGCGCCGGGGCGGGCAGCTGGTCGAGCTGCAACCGCGCGAGTTCCGGCTGCTCGAATACCTGCTGCGCCATGCCGATCAGGTGGTGACGCGCACCATGCTGCTCGAAGGCGTTTGGGACTACCACTTCGATCCCGGCACCAATGTCATTGAGGTGCATGTCAGCCGCCTTCGCAAGAAGATCGACGAAGGTGCGGCCGTGCCGCTGATCAACACCGTGCGCGGGGCCGGATACCGGCTGGGCCTGCCCGACTAACATGCGGTTGCGGCCGTCAAGTTCGACGCGGCTGGCGCTGCTGTCCTTCGCGGTCATCCTGATCGCAACGGGGACGATGCTCGGCTTCCTCCATTTCGCCAGCCAGCGCAGCCTCAACGCGCAGGAGGCCTCGCTGATCCGCGAGCTGCGCGAGGACCTGCTGCTGAGCTATAAGGAAGGCGGTCCGCAGGGCATTGCCGAGGCGATCCAGGACCGCTTGCAGATCGATCCGCATACCACCGAGATCGTCGCCTATTTCTCACCCTCGGGTACGATGATCGTCGGCAATGTCACCAACTGGCCGGCGCATGTCAGGGAGGCGCCCGAGTTCACCACCGTCCAGCGTTCGGGCGACCCTGCGGCCTTGCCGGCCCGCATCGAGAGCGTCCCTCTTCGCGATGGCTCGGTGCTGCTGGTCGGGCAGGTACGCACCGGGGTGCTGGCGCTGCGCTCGGCAGAGTGGTCGGGGCTGATCCTCGCGCTCGCCATTTCGGTGCCGCTGGCGCTGGTGCTGGCGATCGTCCTGGTGCGGGTCATCGGCAGCCGCGCGCGCCACATCGCCGAGGTTGCCGAACGGGTCGGTCGCGGCGATCTTGGCAGCCGCATCGCCACGACCGGAAGCGGCGATGCCTTCGACCGTCTCGCTGCCGCGCTCAACGATGCCTTCGCGCGGATCGAGATGCTGGTGAGCGAGCTGCGCACCGTCACCGACGGGCTGGCGCATGACCTGCGCTCGCCCATCATGCGGCTGGCGGTGGCGGTCGACGAGGCGCGGCGCACCACCGACGATCCGGGCACGCTCGCCGCGCTGGAGCGGGCGGGGCGTGAGACCGCAGGGCTCGAGAATATCCTCGGCACGGCCTTGCAGATCACCCGCATGGAAGCCGGGATAGGCCGCGACCGCTTCGCCCCGCTCGACATCGGCGAAGTGATTGTCGAGCTTGCCGAGCTGTTCGAGCCGGTGGCGGAGGATGCCGGCTTCGCGCTGGAGGTGAGCGTGCCGCGGCGGCTGGTGATGTCGGGGCACCGCCAGCTGATAGCGCAGGCGATCGGCAACCTCATCGATAACGCCATGCACTATGCCGAAGGCGGCAACCGCATCGCGGTATCGGCCACGCGCATGCCCGAAGGCATGGTGCTGGTGACGGTCGCGGACAATGGCCGCGGCATTCCGCCCGAACGCCGCGAAGAGGCGCTTCGGCGGTTCGGACGGCTCGATCCGGCGCGCCACCAGCCCGGTTCGGGCCTCGGCCTGTCGCTGGTCGCGGCGACCGCGGTGCTGCACGGCGGCAGTCTTGTGCTGGATGATGCAGCCCCCGGTCTGCTCGCGCGGCTTACGCTAGGCGAGGCGGCGGCGGCGCCGGGCGCCTGAGCGGCGCAAAAAAGGGCGGCTCCCCGAAGGGCAGGATCTAGGGGGGACAATCCTGCAGGGGGGAGCCGCCGGCAGACCACGCTTCCCGTCGCAGCGGGGGTGTTTCCTTGCGGGGTCCGTAACGGGTCAGGGGCAAGCGGGCTTCAAGCAGTTTGGGCGGGGCTCCGGCGCTCGGCCCTTTCGGGCGGCGATGGCCGGAACCCCGCGCGGGTCAGCTGCGGCGGCTCTTGCTGGCGGTGGTCTGCGCCGCGGCGTGTTTGGTCTTGCTCTTGGCCTTGGCCTTCGCCTGGTGGGTGGTCGTGCTGGCCGCGACAGGCTTGGCCGGGGCGGGCGTGGTCGCCGCCGAAGCGATGGCCGGCGCGCCAAGCGCCATGCTGGCAGCGCCGAGCGAGATGAGGAAGGTACGGGTGTTCATGGACATAGCTCCCATTTCGTCAAACGGCCCGGGGTGGCCGCAGACCCCTTCTGGACCCCTGATCCTTCCCGCGCCCTGACCCCGACCTTAAAATTTTGTCATGTGCCTGTCTCGAGCCTTGCCGTTGTCGCGCATGAACAGCGGGGCGGCGGACGCCGCCCTCACTTCGAGGACAGTTCGGTCAGCAGCAGGCGATAATATTCAAGGCTGCGCCCGATATTGCCGAGCGGCACGCGTTCATCGAGGCCGTGCGAGAAATCGTCGCTGTCGCGCATGAAGGTGCCGCTCGCCCCGTAGCTGGGGACGCCGAGGGCGCGGAACCACATCGAATCCGATGCGCCGGAGGCCTGGGACGCGATCACGGGGACTTCCCCGAAGGCTCCGTGCACCGCCCGCGTGGCAGCGCCGACAAAGGCCTCGTCATAGGGGGATGCCCGGGAAGCGACCGAGGTTTCGGGGTCGATCTGGCGGATCGTCATTGCCGGTTCCGCGGCAACGGTGGCAAGCTGCTCCATCACCTCCTCCTTGGAATGTCCCGGGAAAATGCGGCAGTTGACCGAAGCCTTCGCCCGCTGGGGCAGCGCGTTGAGCGCGTGCCCGGCGCTCGCCATGGTCGGCACGCACGTCGTCCCGATCTTGCCGACGAAGGCGGGGTTCGCGCGGAGCACCGCGATCGCAGCCTTGTCCGCGGGATCGGCAGCAAAGGCCCGCATCGCCGCGGCAAGCAGCGGATCGGACACGAAACCGGCAGCCTTGGTGAAGTAATCGCGGGTGATGTCGTTCACTTCCGGCTTGAAGTGATAGGCGCCGATCCGCACCACCGCGCCCGAAAGCTGGACAAGCGCATTGTCCTCCCGCGGGGCAGAGCTGTGCCCGCCCGGATTGGTGACCTCAAGCTCGTAATCGGCATAGGTCTTCTCGGCGCCCTGCCAGCTCCAATAGGCAGGCTTGCCGCTCGCCTCGTCGAGGTTGCCCGAGGCGCCATCGACATTGAGAACCAGCTCGGCACCCCGCAGCCGTTCGGCGATGACCTTCGAGGTGGCCATCGTGGTCTCTTCATCGCCCGACAAGGCGATCACGATGCTGCGTTCCGGCACGAAGCCCGACTTGCGCAGCTCCATCACCGCAACCATCGCCTGCACAGTGTCGAATTTGGTGTCGCTGGCTCCGCGCCCGTAGAGGTAGCCGTTTTCGACCACGGGGGTGAAAGGGTCGCGCTTCCAATCCGCAGGCTTCGCCTCGACCACGTCCATGTGGGCGGAAATCACGATCGGGCCGAGCGCGGGGTTGCGGCCTTTCCAGGTGGCGATGAAGTAGGCGGTGTCTTCGAAGGGGACGATCTCGATGTCGCCCGCTTTCCAGCCCGCGGTTATCAGCGCCTTCTTGTAGAGCTGGGCCACCTTGTCCGTCTGGTTGCCCTCCCCCCGAACCGAGCGCAACGCGATCGACGCGCTGGAGAGGTCCACCACCTGCTTTTCGGGCGCCGTCACCCCCTCGGCAAGCGCCGGACCGGCGGCGAGGAGGGAAGCTGCGACAAGGCCGGACAGCAGGAATGTGGAGCGCATGGGGAGTCCCTCGATCGATTGTCAGAAAGCGAGGCTATGGCAATCCGGTGCCCGCGGCAACCGCGTGCCTAGACGCTCATGAAGCGGCGGAAGCTTCCGCCATCGGCGATCACTTCCTTGGCGCAGTTGTGGCCCGGCGCGCCGGTCACGCCGCCGCCCGGGTGGTTGCCAGCACCGCACATGTAGAGCCCCTTCACCGGCCCGCGATAGGCGCCGTGGCCGAGCACAGGGCGCGCGCTCCACAGCTGGTCGAGGCTCATGTGGCCATGCATGATGTCCCCGCCGACAAGGCCGAACTTGTCGTAAAGACCCTTGGGGCTGAGCACCTGCCGCCCGATGATCGAGGCACGGAAGCCGGGCGCGTGCTGTTCGACCGTGTCGATGATGGTGTCGGCGGCGGCGTCCTCCTCGTCGTCCCAGTCGCGACCGTCAGGCAACTCGGGGGCGAATTGCTGGCAGAACAGGCTGGCGACGTGCTGGCCTTCGGGGGCGAGGCTGTCGTCGACCGTGCTCGGGATCAGCATCTCGACGATCGGCCGCTTCGACCAGCCATCGGCCTTCGCATCGAGGAAGGCCTTGTCCATGTAGGCGAGCGTTGGCGCGATGATGATCCCGCTCTGGTGGTGCTCGCCCGGCTCGGGCAGCGAGGTGAAGCGCGGCAGCTCGCTGAGCGCGACATTCATGCGGAAGGTGCCGCCGCCCGCCCTGTAGCCGCGCATCCGGCGGCGGAAATCCTCAGGCTGGTGTTGCTGGGCCAGCATCTTGCCGAAGAGCAGCTTGGGCCCGACATTTGCGATCACGCGCTTGGCCGCAATCTCCTCCCCGCTTTCGAGCTTCACGCCTGCGACCGTGTCCCCATCGACCAGCACCTCGGAGACCGGGCTTTCGAGACTGATCTCGACCCCGGCATCGCGGCACACCTGCGCCATGATCTGCGTGATCGTACCCATCCCGCCAATGCAGTGGCCCCACGCCCCCTTCTTGCCGTTCACCTCACCAAAGACGTGATGGAGGAGGACATAAGCGCTCCCCGGAGTGTCGGGGCTGGCATAGTTGCCGACCACCGCGTCGAAGCCGAAGGCGGCTTTCACCGCCTCGCTCTCGAACCACTGGCCAAGGAAGCTGGTGGCGGATTTGACGAAGAGGTCGAGCACGTCGCGCTTGGCTTCCAGATCCAGCTTCGACAGGCCCCAGCCCTGCAAGGCTCCGGCGATCAGCGTGCGCAGGCCCTCGCCGACGTTGGGCGGGGACTTGAGCGCAAGGCTGCGCAGCACCTCGGCGACGCCCTCGAGCGCGTCGTAGTAGGCGGGCAGGGTCGCAGCATCGGCGGCCGAGAACCGGGCGAACTCGGCCTGCGTGCGCTCCAGCCCGCCGCCCAGCTTCAAGTAGCCGCCATCCTCTTGCGGCAGGAAGTTGCTGATTGGCCTCTCGATCACGCGGTAGCCGTGCTCGGCGAGCCGCATGTCGCGAATGACCTTGGGCTGGAGCAGGCTGACGGTGTAGCTCGCCACCGAATTGCGGAAGCCCGGGTGGAACTCCTCGGTCACCGCCGCGCCGCCGACGATATCGCGCCGCTCGACGATCCGCACCTTCAGCCCCGCCTGCGCAAGGTAGAAGGCGCAGGTGAGGCCATTGTGGCCCGCGCCGATGATCACGGCATCGTACTTCTTGGTCATGCGTGGCTCCATCCGGGGCTGGGTTGCTGTTCGAGGCGGGCCTCGGGAATGAGATCGCGGATGCGCCGGCAGAAATGCTTCAGGCACACCTCCTTGTCGCTCAAGGGGCCCATCGTGAAGCTGCGGCTCGCCATGCCCTGCTGCACGCGGGTGATCAGCGCGGTGTCCTCGGCGTTGACCTGACGGTTGATGCGCCAGTTGAGATAGCGCGCGGCGCGCATCTCTCTCCGGTCGTCGGGCAAAACGTAGCTGATCTCGCGGATCAGGCAGGTCGTCGGCCCGGTTGGCAGCCATTGCATGAAGTCGATCTGGTCGGGATAGATATCGAAGGCGATGTCGGGCCACAGCTTGAAATAGAGCCAGAAACGCTGGTTTTCCTCGGGCAGGTGCGGGACCGGCGGCAGCAGCTTCTGGTACATACGTTCGGACCAGTTGGCGCTCTCGCGGTCCTGCATCGCGCCCCACATACGGTCGACATGGGCTTCGGCCTCGATCCCGTAGCCCTTGCCGAACAACCGCGTGAGGCCCGGATGGGCGACGGGGATGTGGAGGCCATCGGAGTAATTGTCGCCGACGTTCTTCCAGTTTACGTCGCGCGGTCGCAGGGTGACGCGGCCGAGCGCTTCCAGTTCCTCGAAACGGTAGGGCGCGACCATCGCTTCGTAAGGCGCCATCTGCTGCGCCACGGTAGGCCCGCCATCATCCTCGAGCCGCACGAAGATGAAGCCGCGCCACACTTCCAGTTCGACCGCAACGAGGCCCGCCTTCCCCCGGTCAAGCGTGGGATAGCTGGCACTGTCGGGAACGCCGGTCAGCGCCCCGTCGAGATCGTAGGTCCATGCGTGATAGGGGCACACCAGCTTCTTCGCGCAGCCGCTCGCACCGTCGACCAGCCGCGAACCGCGATGGCGGCAGACATTGGTGAAGGCGCGAAGGACTGAGTCCTGCCCGCGCACCACGATCACGCTCTCGCCGCAATAGTCGAGCGTGTGCCAGTCGCCCGCGGCCGGGACGTCGCTGGTGTGGCACATCACCTGCCAGCTGGGGCGGAACACCCGATCAACTTCGACCTGATGGAATTCCGCATCGCGATAGGTCCAGCTCGGCAGGCTCCAGCCATCAAGCGGATCGGCATCGTGGAGAACTCGAGTTGCCATGCGTGCTTCCCTGTTTTACGTTCGTATAACAAGCTGGATATGACCGCACAACCCGCCTTTACCCGCGCCGATCCCGATGCGCGCCGCCAGAGCCTGATCGAGGCGACCGCACGCGTGCTAGCGGCGAAGGGCGCAGCCGGGGTGTCGGTGCGCACGATCTGCGCCGAGGCAGGCGTTTCGGCGGGGCTGCTGCGGCACTATTTCGCGAGCGTGTCCCATGCGATTGCCGAGACTTATCGCTGGACCGGCGCCGAGATCGACCGCGCGCTGGAGCAGGCGGTGGCGGAGGCAGGCCCCGATCCGCGCGCGCGGCTGCTCGCCTACCTTGTGGCCAATTTCCGCCCGCCGATCGCCACGCCTGACCTGCTGGCCACTTATGTCGCCTTCTGGAGCCTGACCCGCAGTGATCCGGCCGTCGCGGCGGTGCGCGCCGAAGTCTACGGGGGCTTCCGCCACGGGCTGGAAGGGCTTTTGCTCGCCTATCGCCCCGCTCTTGCCGAGGTGCGGTTGGCGGCGGCAGGGCTAACCGCGCTGATCGACGGGCTGTGGCTGGAACTCTCGCTCGGGGAAGCGCCATTCAGTGCCGAGGATGCCGAGACGCTGGCCGCGCAATGGCTCGACGCGCTGACCGCTCAGGCAGGAGACGGCTGACCGCCGCGCCGCGCCCACAGGTAGATCGGGACGCCCGCCGCCATCAGCACCAGACTCCACCCGCTCGCATCGAGCCCCGCGCCCCACAGCGTCCACAGCGCATAGCCCGCCCCGATCAGCGCGAAGCCGCGCGACACCTTCATCTTCCACGCCGCCAGCGCGCAGGCGAGGTACAGCCACAGCGCCGCACTGGTCGAAAGCAGCAGCACGAATTCATAGGTGCCCTGCATGTCCTTGCTCGCATTGAGCAGCAGGCACACGGTGGCGATCGCGCTCGATATCAGCAGCGCGCGGCGCGGGGTGCCGTGGCGGGCAGTCACGGCGAACCAGCGCGGCAGCATCCCGCGCTCGGCCATGGCGCGCGGAAGCTCGCCCTGAAGCAGCACCCAGCCGTTGATCGCGCCGACACAGCTGACGATCGCAAACACCGTTACCAGCGCTGCTGGCCCCGCGCTCCAGTAGCGTTCGACGAAGGTCGCAAACGGCGCGTGCGATGAGGCGGCGACCGCTTCGGGCAGCATCAGCGCAATGGCGGAGCACACCAGCAGGTACAGAAGCCCGGTCAGCCCGGTGCCCCACATCGTCGCGCGCGGCACGTTCACAGCGGGGTTCTCGACCCGCGCCGCCGCAATGCTCGCGCATTCGAACCCCAGCAGCGCGAACAGCGTCAGCGCCGCCGCGCCCCGCAGGTCCGTGCCGTTCAGTTCGCTCATCACCAGCGGCCGGATCTCGCCCTTGCCGGTGCCCAGCACAGCTGCGGCAATGACGATCACCGCAACGAGAGGGATGAGCTTCAAGAGCAGCGTCACGATCTGGAAATTGCCCGCCGCGCGCACGCCGCGCAGGTTGACCAGCGTCATGGCCCAGACCAGCGCGATGGCGCACAGCGCCGGGGCCATCGGGGTGCTGCCGATGGCAGGGATGAAGGCCGAAAGGTAACTCACCGCCGCAACCGCGATCGAGACAACCGCGGTCCACACCGAGACCCAGTAGATCCAGCCGACCAGAAAGGCCGGAAGCTCGCCGAAGGCTTCGGTCACGAAGCCCGCCGGATCGCTCGCCCCCGGCCGCGCGCGGGTGAGCGCGGCGAGCACCCAGGCCAGCACGAGCGTTCCGGCGGTGGTCACGATCCAGCCGAGCACGGCGTTCCAGCCGAACGGGGCAAGGCTCGCCGGGAGCAGGAACACGCCCGATCCGATCATGTTGCCCATCACCAGCGCGATGGCAGCAAAAAGGCCGAGCTTGTGGCCCGGCCTTTCTGTGGTTTGCGATGCAGTGGTCACGAGATCAGAAATCGAGGCCCGCCTTGATCCCGATCAGGCGCGGGCGGGTCACGACATCGTAGAACGCCCCACCCGTACCCGTCAGTCCGTCAGGGTCGCCGCAGGTGGTCTCGATGCACTGCAACCCGCTGTTGATCACCCCGCGCACGTCGAAGAGGTTGGTGGCGAACAGTTCGAAGCGCAGATTGTCCTTCTTCACGCCAAGGCTGAGGTCGACCGTCGTATAGGGTTTGAAGTCCCCCTTGATGGCGCTCTCGACATCGCGAAGGTCGCTCCGGCGGCGGCCGATATAGGACGCCGCGCCCTGGACGTGCGCGTCCCATCCGCCGAGCGGGAATTCATAGCGTGCGATGGCGTTGCCCTTGAACTTCGCGGTGACCGGCAACTGGGTGCCCGCCCGCGCGAGCAGCGCGTTGGTGCGCCCGTCGCCCGGATCAAGCGCGCAGTTGAAGGTCGGGTTGGCGATCCGGCAGAAATCGCGCAGGATCGTTCCATCGTTGTAACTGCCCGACAGGGTCAGCGAGAGCCCGCCGGCACGGTAGGTGAGATCGGACTCGATCCCCCGGATCCGCGCGATCCCGGCATTGCGGATCTCGGTCAGCCCGTTCGCGCCGACGAAGGACAGCTGGATACCGTTCCAGTCCTCCTGGAACACCGCGCCGTTGAAGGTGACATCGCCAAATCTGGTCTTCCAGCCGAGCTCGTAATTGTCGAGCGTGTCCGGCTGATAGGGCGGCAGCGTGCCGCGCCGGTTGATCCCGCCCGGGCGGAAGCCCTGCGACCACGTGGCATAGACCAGCACGTCGGGTGTGATCTTGTAGGTCGCGTTGAGCTTGTAGATCGCGTCGGTATCGGAAGTGGTCTTGTCGAGATTGGTGCAGGGCGAGCCCGCGACAACGGCGGGGGCAAAGCACGCCGCCTCGCCGGTGCGGCTGGAATAGCCTGCGCTGTACCCGAAGAAGCCGACCAGCGAGTTCTTGTAGTTGTAAAGCCGCGCGCCGCCCGTCAGCGTCAGCTTGTCGGTGAGATCGTAGCTGAGTTCGCCGAACGCGGCATAGTCGCGGTCGATGCGGGTCTGGCGGGTCAGCCAGATGTTACTCGCCGTGCCCGTCACCGTGATCGAATCCGCGATGTTGTCGATGATGTAGTTCTGCGTGATCTCGTGGGTCTGGCGCTGTGCGAAGACGCCGCCGATGAAGCGCAGCGGCGCTTCCTGAGGGCTCGAGATACGGATTTCGCCGAAGGAGCGACGGTATTTGTCGTTGGCCTGGATGTACTGGTTCGGGTTCACCAGATTGTCGTTGTTGTCGTAGAAGTAGTTCCCGTAGCCGGCCAGCGCGTCATAGAAATAGGCGTAGTCGGAGTAGTCCGATTCCGTCTCGGTCTTGCGCCAGAGCTGGCCGCCGGTAGCAACGAGATCCCAGTTGCCGATCTTGCCCTCGATGGTCAGCGCGGCCTGGAGCCATTTGTCCTTCGAGGATTCAGGGTTGTACTGCACGGTCTGCAGCGAGCGGGTGACCGCCGTGCTGCGTTCCTGCGCGAAGCTGCCGTCGGCATTCTGGATCTGGCCCATGATGGTCGGACGCAGGGTCCAGCTGTCGTTGAGCTCGATCCCCAGCGCGACACGTGCGCCGTAGGTGTCGACATCGTTGTAATTGTCCTCGACGAGGCTCGCATTGTTCTGCGTGATGCCCGAACTGGCATAGGTGCGGCTGCCGCGAACATTGTCGATGAATCCGCCATCGCGGCGATACCACGCCACCACACGCAACGCGGCGCTGTCCGAGATCCGAGCGTTGTAGAAGCCTTCGGCCACCCCGCCGAAATCACCGCGGTTGACGCTGTTCAGCTCGAAATCCATCGCGCCGTAGCTGTCTTTGTAGTCGGGCGCGTTAGTGACCATCTTGATGGTGCCTGCCATCGAGCTTGCCCCGTAGAGCGTGCCCTGCGGCCCGGCCAACGCCTCGACCCGCGCAAGGTCATAGGCATGGATGTCGAGCGCGCCCTGAATGGTCGTGATCGGCATTTCGTCGAGATAGATGCCGACCGTGGGCAGCGAGGCCGAGTGGTTGGCGTTCTCGCCGCTCGCCACGCCGCGGAAATAGACCTGGCTGAAACCGGGCCCCGATGTCTGCACCGTGACCGAGGGCAGGAACTTGGCGACATCGCGCAGCTCGTTGATCTGCAGATCGTCGAGCGCCTCGGTGCCGAGTGCGGTGATCGCGATCGGCACGTCCTGAAGGTTCTGCGAACGCTTCTGCGCTGTGACGATGATGACATTGCTGTCGTCGGCATTCTCCTGCGCGATGGCCGGGGCGGCAACCGTCATCGCGGTGCCTGCGAGAAGGGATGTGGTGATGGCCCGCATCCTGCTGTATTCCTTGAACGTCAAAGCGGTCTCCCTGTGGCGATATGCCAGTCCCCGGCAACAAACGGCCACAGTGTGAGCCGCTTGCCAAGCTGTTGCTTATCTTCAAGGTCCTGATGATGAACTTTACTTGCGCGATATGGCAAATTTGTCACATCGCCTCGGAGGCTAAACCGGGCGGTCGGCGTAGGTCTCAACCAAGTCGCCCAGCGCCGCGCGCAGCGGGCCGAGCCACTCGTCAAAGGGCTCCCACTGTCCGATGCCGTCGCGGTTGATCGGACGGCGAACCTGCTCGGACGATGCGGTGCGCACCGCGCGCGGGTTACGGTGGAACTCCATGCAGGCTTCCTCGAAGGGCAGGCCGAGGTAACCGAGCATCGCGCGCACTTCGCCTTCCGGATCATCGAGCACCCGCTCGTGGATCACCCGGTGAATACGGCCCGGCAGCACCCGGTCGTAATGGTCCATCGCGCGCACGTAATCGGCATAATAGCGGCCGATATGGTCGAGCGAATAGGAGAAGGCCTGCCCCTTGGCGAAGTGCTGGCGGAAGTTGGAGAAGCAGCAGTCGAGCGGATGCCGCCGCGCGTCGATGATCTTCGCATGGGGCAGCATCAGGTGGATCAGGCCGGCATAGCTCCAGTTGTTGGGCAGCTTGTCGATGTAGAACGGCTTGTCCGTCTTGCGCTGGACTCTGGTGCGCTCGAGGAATTCGGCGCCCAGTTCCGCAAAGCGCTTCGGCGCCATCTCCGCCGCCGCGCGTGGCCAGTCGCGCGGGTCGCCGCCTGCCGCTTTCGCCTCGCGCAGGGCGATGGCGGGGATGTCGGGCAGTTCCATCGTGCCCTCGACGGCGGAGTGACTCGCAAGGATCTGCTCGAGCAGGGTCGAACCCGCGCGCGGAAGGCCGAGGATGAAGATCGGGTCGGGCGTCGGGTCGCCGACGCGCTGCGCGAGAAATTCGGGGGTCAGGACCTCGATCATCCGGTCGACCTGCCGCGTGGTTGTTTCAGGATCGTAAGCCAGCTCGCGGCTGCGCAGGTCGTTGCCGGCCGCGTAGTGGCGGAAGCTCGACGCAGCGGACCCGCGATCGCCCCGGGCCTTGCCCAGTGCGAAGTGCAGGTGAAAGGCATCCTCTGCCGAAACCTCTGCCCCAAGGGCGGCTTCCATCGCGGCGATGTCCGTGTCGGAAAACTCGACCGTCTTGAGGTTGGCGAGGCTCCACCAAACCTCGCCCAGATGCGGCTCCACCGCCAGCGCGCGGCGATAGGCGGCGATGCTGTCCTCCAGCCGGCCCACGGTCTTGAGCAGGTGGCCATAGCTCATCCACAGCTTGGCATGGTCGGGGAAGGTTTGGGTGAGGTCCCCGTAGATGACCAGCGCCTCGTCATAGTCGCCGATCCGCCCCAGCGTGGCGGCCAGCAGGTTGCGGCTGCTGGCATGGGCCGGGTCTTGCGCCAGCACCTGTTCCAGCACTTCGCCCGCCTCGCCGTAGCGGTTCTGCTTGTAAAGCACCGTGGCGAGATTGGCACGCGCCGCCGTGAAGGAGGGGGCGAGTTCGATCGCACGGCGGAGCAGGTTTTCCGAATCCCGGTATCGCCCGATCCGTCCGGCAAGCTCTGCCATCATCCGGATGGCCGCGACGTCGGTCGGCTGGTTCGAAAGGCGACGGCGCAGCCGGGCTTCGGCATCGGGCAAATCGCTGGCCATCATCGCCTCGGCGATTGCGATCATCTCGGGATCGTAAGCGGCAGCGCGGATGGCGGCTGTCTCCGCGCCCGCCGCCTCATCGTCCCGCCCCAGCTGGCGCAGCACCCGGCCGAGCATCCGGTGCGCGCCGGCATCAGCCGGATTGCGGCCCGTGATCAAACGCAATTGCGTCACGGCGGCGGCGGGATCGCGCCGCGCCAGTTCGACGAGGGGCGACGGGGCCACCGCTGGCTGCTTTGGCTCGCTATCGCTCACGTTGGTTCACCTCAGCGCGACGCGGACTTCGCGATCCATTCGTCGACCCGCCGCTCCAGAATCGACAGTGGCTGCGATCCGCTCGCGATCAGCAGGTCGTGGAAGCCCTTGATGTCGAACTTGCCTCCCAGCTTGGCCTCGGCGCGGCGGCGCAACTCCATGATCTTGAGCATCCCGATCTTGTAGCCGGTCGCCTGTCCGGGGTTGGTGATGTAGCGCCGCACTTCCGAGCGCGACCGCTCGATCGGCTGGCGTCCGGTCTGGTTCATGTAGGTGACCGCCTCGTCTTCGGTCCAGCCCATCGCGTGGATGCCGGTATCGACCACCAGCCGCGCTGCGCGGAACAGTTCGGCGTCGAGACGCATGAAGTCCGCCGGAATGTCGGGGAAGGCGCCCATCTCCTTGCAAACCGCCTCGGCATAGAGGCCCCAGCCTTCGCCGAACGCGACGTAGCCGGTCGCGCTGCGGAACTTCGGGCCGCCCTGCTGGCGCACCTGGATGTCACCCTGCGTGTTATGGCCGGGCACCGCTTCGTGGCACATCAGCGTGTACATCGCGGCCGGATCGGGGATCGTGCCGACGAGGTGCACATAGGTGCGCGCCGGGCGCTTGCCGTCGGGGCTGGGCTGCGAGGCATGCGCCGCGCCGCCGGCGACTTCGGAGAAGGACGGCTCGCGCACCACCTCGATGCCGTAGGCGGGCAGCTCGCCGAAATAGGCGGGCAGCAGCGTGCGGGTGTGCGCGACGAAGGCGTTTGCCTTGTCGAGATACTCCTTGCGCGCCGCATCATCATACTGGCGCGGCGGATTGAGCTGGGCGCGCTCGGCATAGAAGGCGCCGCGGTCAGCAAACCCGGCTTGGCGGGCAAGCGCATCCTGCTCCGCCTCGATCCGGGCGACTTCCGACAGGCCGATCGCGTGGATCTCGGCTGCGGTCATGTCGGTGGTGGTGTTGAGCTTCAGTTCGGAGGCGTAATAGGCGTCGCCGTCCGGCAGGGTCAGCGCGCCGACCTTGCCGCTCGGTGCGGTGGGCAGGCTCGCCTCGGCCCAGGCGATGACGCGGCCATAGGCGGGCTTGAGAGCGAGGATCGCCTCGCGCGCTTCGCCGAGCAGGGCATCGGCCTCGGTGCGCGAGAGCTTGCCATCGATGACCAGTTTCTCGGTCTTGGCCTCCACGTCAGCCCACAGCGCTGCATCCGGCCCCTCGCCATAGGGCGCACCCGACGTCAGCGACTTGCTGCCGGCGATAACCGTCTCGATCTGGAAGCGCGGCGGGTTGATGCCGGCGGCCTGGCTCGCCTTCGTGCGTGCGATCGCGCTGTCGAGCATCGCGGGCATCCCGCGCAGGCGGGCGATGTAGTTCTTCAGGTCCGTAACATCAGCGACCGAGTGGGTGTTGATCAGGAAGTCGGGCAGCTGGCTGTGCGCCGAACTGAGCCGCGAATAGAACGGCGGGCGGTAGATGCGGTTGGCGAAGGACTGCTCCGCGCGCTCGGCCTCCAGCGCCCAGATGTCGAAATTGACCTGCGCTTCAGGCGACAGCTTGGCGCGGTCGAAGGCGGCGCGCATCTTTGCTGCACTGGCCTTGCGCCATTCGACCTCGGCGCGGGCGGCTTCGTCGCTGGTGTCGTTCCAGCGGTCCCCGCCCTCCTTGATGCCGAGCCGGGTGGCGAGCTGCGGCTGGGTCTTGAGATATTCGGCAAACTCGGCGTCGAGGAAGGCGGTGAGGCGCGCGTCCTCGATTTGCGCCGAAGCCGTCGCAGCGGGCGCCTGTGCGACAGCCGCACCGGCAGGCAGCAGCGCGGCGGCAAGCGCCGTCGCCACGGTGAGAGAAAGCTTGTGCGTCATCGAGGGTCCCTTTCGCGCATCCGTGCGGCGTAAGCCGTGTGGGTAGCGGGCAAAGGATTCCCGATGAAGCCCCTTTATGCAGGGCCCCGCTTTAACCCAGCGACAGGTCGAGCGCCTCGGCCACCGCGGGATGGGTAATCTTCCCACCTGCCACGTTGAGGCCCTCGGCAAGGTGCGGATCGGCGGCCATGGCGGCTTCAGCGCCCATGTTGGCGAGCTTCAGGACGAAGGGCAGCGTCACGTTACCGAGCGCGATGGTCGAGGTGCGTGCCACCGCGCCGGGCATGTTGGCGACGCAGTAGTGGATCACGCCATCGACGACGAACACCGGGTCCTCGTGGGTAGTGGGATGCGAGGTCTCGAAGCACCCGCCCTGATCGATGGCGATGTCGACCAGCACAGCGCCTTTGCGCATGGTGCCGATCATCACGCGGGTGACCAGCTTAGGGGCGGCGGCCCCCGGCACCAGCACCGCGCCGATCACGAGGTCGGCATCATGCACCGCCTCGGCAATCGCGGCCGACGAAGCAAAGGCGGTCTTGATCTGGTTGCCAAAGACCATGTCGAGTTCCGCGAGGCGGCGGGTGGAAATGTCGAAAATCGTCACGTCGGCGCGCAGGCCCACGGCCATTTGCGCCGCGTTCACACCCGCAACCCCGCCGCCGAGGATGACCACCTTGCCCGGCTCCACGCCCGGAACGCCGCCCAGCAACACGCCCCGCCCGCCCTGATGCTTCTCGAGGTAATGCGCCCCGCACTGCACACTCATGCGCCCCGCAACTTCGGACATGGGCTTGAGCAGCGGCAGCGAGCCATCGGGCGCGGTCACGGTCTCGTAGGCGATGCAGGTCGCGCCGCTCGCCATCAGGCCTTCCGCCTGCGGCTTGTCGGCAGCGAGGTGGAGATAGGTGAAGAGCAGGTGGTCGCGGCGCAGCATGGCGATCTCGGACGCCTGCGGCTCCTTGACCTTCACGATCATCTCGGCCGCCTGAAACACCGCCGCCGCATCGGGAAGAATGCGCGCGCCCGCGCTCTCGTATGCGGCATCGGCGAAATCGACACCGAGGCCCGCGCCGCTCTGCACTACCACCTCATGGCCCGCGCGCGTCAACTCAGCCACCGCCGCGGGGGTGAGCCCGACGCGGTATTCGTTGTTCTTGATCTCGGTGGGAACGCCGATGCGCATGGGGTCTCTCCTGCTAAATCTCTCGCCGCGCGGTTTAGCAGGAAGGCCTTGCGCGTTCTTCGCAATGATCGGCACTGCGAGGCGCGGATGCAGCAAATTCTTGCGCCAGAATGCCTTCATGCGCAAAGCATCGGCGCATGGACCGCATTGACCAGAATATTCTCGATCTACTGGCCGAGGACTCGCGCCTCACTGGCGAGCAGCTTGGCGAGCGCGTCGGCCTTTCGCCGTCCGCCGCCCACCGGCGAGTGAAGGCGCTGGAGGAGAGCGGCGCGATCATCGGCTACCGCGCGCGCTTGTCCAAGGAAGCGCGCGGGAACCCCTCGACCGTGTTCGTGCACGTCACCCTCACCGACCAGCGGCAGGCGACCATGCTCGGCTTCGAGGAGGCGATGGCCCGCACGCCGCAGATCGCCGAGGCCTATCTGATGAGCGGCCAGTCGGACTATCTCATCAAGGTGCTGGTGCGCGAGAACGACAGTTACGAGCGCATCCACCGCGAAATTCTCTCGGCCCTACCCGGGGTGCACCGGCTGGTGAGCCAGTTCACGATCCGCACACTGGAGGGCGGCGAATAGGCGACACTTGTCGCAACGACGCCCGGCTTCGTCGCTGCTCGCTTGCCTTTCGCGGAAGTGCCGTCATGCGGCACGCTGGGCACGTGGCGCTTCGGGGTCACGAATGCGGTGGAAAATTACACTTCCCAGACCTATAGGACACAAATGGCCACCTCGATCTACGAGTTTGCGCAGATCCCGCGCGTCGACGTCGCGAAGTCGCGCGGTCGCGCGCGCCGCGTGCGTGATACGGGTCAGGCGCCGACGGTCGGGGTGATCTACAATCCGAAAAGCCACCGCAATCTCGGCGCGGATTTCGACTGCGGGCTGGTTCCGCACGTCCACATCGCCCAGCCCAGCGCGCGGGCGCAGCTTCCGGTCGCACTCGCGGACTTTGCTGCAAAGAACATCGACCTCCTCGTCATCAACGGCGGCGATGGCACCGTGCGCGACGTATTGACCTGCGGGCAGGCGATCTTCGGCGACGAATGGCCCGCCATCGCGGTTCTGCCCAAGGGCAAGACCAACGCGCTGACCGTGGACCTCGGCGTGCCAGACGACTGGAGCTTGCAAGACGCGATCGACGCGCTTGATCACGGCGGCCGGGTGTGGCGCCGTCCGATGACGGTCGCGGCGATCGAGGAAGGCGCAAAGCCCGAAGACGCCTCGCGGGTCGCAGGCTTCATCCTCGGCGCAGGCGCCTTCACCAAGTCGATCCAGGCGGGGCAAAGCGCCCACAAGCTCGGCGCGTTCAATTCGATGGTAGTCGGTGTGACCGGCATCTGGGCGCTGCTCCAGTCGATGTTCGCCAGTCGCGCCAACCCGTGGCGGCGCGGCGCGAAAATGCGCATCGGTCTGGGCACGAGCGACGCGCCGATGGCGCATAGCGGCCACGGCGACCCCGAAATGCGCCAGCTGCTGTTCGCCTCGACGCTCGAGCGGCTGCCTGCTGGCATCAGGCCGTTCGGCGCGCTGAAGGGCGGGCTCAAGCTTGTCGCGGTCGACCAGATTTCGCGCCGCACCACCGCGCTGGTGCCGCTGGTGCTGACCGGCACGCTGCGCCGGGGCCTGCGCGAACGCGGCATCCACCAGCTCGCCGCGACCCAGTTCAGCCTTTCCATCGACGACCAGTTCATCCTCGACGGCGAGGCTTTCCCGGCGGGCGATTACCGGATCGAGCAGGGCCCGGAGCTCGCTTTCGTCACACCATGAGCGTCACGCCATGAGCGGCGGCACGGCGGCTCTCGCCGAGCGGATTGCCGCGCGGCTTGCGGCACCCATCGACCCCGCTGTCGCCACTTTTGCCCGCGCGCTCGCCGATGCTGCCCGTGCACGCGCCGTGCTGTTCTACGGCTCGAACCTGCGCACCGGGTCATTGGAAGGCGTGCTCGATTTCTACATCCTGCTGCCCGGCAAGGATGAAGCCGCGATCTGGCCGCGCGTGAGCTATCACGAGCGCGAGCATGAGGGGCTCACCCTGCGCGCCAAGGTCGCAACGATGCGCCTCGCCACTTTCGCGCGGGCTGCTGGCGGCGAGCTCACCGACACCACCATCTGGGCGCGCTTCGTCCAGCCGAGCGCGCTGATCTGGGCCGAGGACGATGCCGCGAAGGCCGAAGTGATCGCCGCGATCGCCGCCGCCTCGACCACCGCCGCGCGCCTGGCCGCAGCACTCGGCCCCGCGAGTGGCACCGCCGAGGACTACTGGCGCGCCCTGTTCCGCGCCACTTACGAGGCCGAATTCCGCGTCGAGAAAGGCGGGCGCGAGAACGACATCCTGAGCGTCAATGCGGAGCATTTCGCCGGTCTCTTGCCCCTCGCGCTCGCCGCGGCAGGAATCGAGCCTTCGCAGAACGGCGCGACTCTCACCCCGCAGCTCGCAGCTGCCGAACGGGCGCGCATTCTCGCGTGGTGGCAGCGCCGCCGCCGGCTGGGCAAGCCGCTCAACTTGCTGCGGCTGGTCAAGGCCAGCACCACTTTCGAAGGCGCGGCGCGCTATGCCGCGTGGAAGATCGAGCGGCATACCGGCATGCCGGTCAAGCTCACTCCGTTCCGCGAGCGCTTCCCGTTGCTCGCCGCACCGCAAGTGCTGTGGGACCTCAACCAGCACCGCCGCCGCCAGCGCAGCGGCAACTAACGCCACTTATACGACGAATTGCCAGCAATCGGCCCGTTCCCGGTGGAAAAGACGCCTTGCGCGCCTTGTCCCCTGATTCGCCAAGCACCTATGGCTTGCTGAAGCGTCAGAGAAGGGCTCCTCGACCGCGCCATGGCTGCACCCCTGATTTCCCCCTCGATCCTTTCGGCCGATTTCGCTCGGCTCGGGGAAGAGGTGCGCGCTGTTGATACTGCGGGGGCGGACTGGATCCACATCGACGTGATGGACGGGCATTTCGTGCCCAACATAACCATCGGGCCTGACGTCGTGAAGGCGCTGCGCCCGCACACGAAGAAGCCCTTCGACGTCCACCTCATGATCGCGCCGGTCGATCCCTACCTGCAGGCCTTCGCAGACGCGGGCGCGGACATCATCACAGTCCACCCCGAGGCAGGCCCGCACATCCACCGCACGCTGCAGGCCATCAAGGCGCTTGGCAAGAAGGCGGGCGTGGTGATCAATCCGGGCACGCCGGTCGAGGTGCTCGACAACCTCATGGACCTTGCCGACATCGTCCTCGTGATGAGCGTCAACCCCGGCTTCGGCGGGCAGAGCTTCATCCCCTCGCAGCTGGAAAAGATCGCGCGCATCCGCTCGATGATCACCCGCTCGGGGAGAGCGATCCATCTCGAGGTCGACGGCGGCGTCAATGCCGAGATCGCTCGGATGTGCGTCGAGGCGGGGGCCGATGTGCTGGTCGCAGGCTCGGCGACCTTCAAGGGCGGACCCGATGCCTATGCCGCCAACATCGCCGCGCTGAAGGGCGGCAGGTAATGGCAACGCTGCTGCGCACCCCGGCCGAGACACGCGCCGATGCGCTGGTGGAGCGGGTTGCGGATGCGCCGGTCCTGACGCTGACGGGCGGATCCGAACCGGGCGCGCTCGCCGAACCTGCGCCGCAACAGCCTGAAGAGCCTTCGCGCGCGCTGGCGCTCTCCGACGTGATCGCCATCCACTCGGGCCCGGGCGAGGCGCTGATCCGGTTCGCCTACCGCCTCGGCATTCCCGGCCATGCGATCGCCGCGCCGTTCCGCCGCCCACAGGCACCGCGCCTATTGGCGACAGTGGAGACACCCAACCGCGGCGACCGTTCTGCGGGGACGGCCCTGCGCGCAGGGCATTTCCTGATTCAGGGCGTGCGCCTGCCGATTGTGAGCTTCGATTTCTCCGTCGCCGCGCACCACGCCCCCGGCATCGAGCGGGTGGTGCATGGCTTCGGCTGGCTCGCCGATCTCGCCGCCAGTGCGCCCCGCGCCGATGGCGTCGGTGTAGCTGAGCGGATCGCAACCCAGTGGCTGCGCGCCCATGCCGCGCCCGGCAAGGGGCCAGCGTGGGAGGCGGAACTCGCGGGGCTGAGGCTCGTCGCTTGGCTGGTCCACGCTCCGCTGGTGCTCGGCGGGCAGGACAAGGGCCTGCGCACGCGGCTGCTTGCCGCCATCGCCGACACCGCCAGCTGGCTCGACAAACGCGCCCCGCGCGAACCTGCCGGTTTCGGTCAGGTCTCTGCATGGGCGGGCGTCGTCGCGGCAGGCCTGCTGCTGCCCCACGGCAAGCCGCGGCGGCTGTTCGGCGAGGCGGGCTTGGTCAAGGCGCTGGGCGACATGGTCGGCGAGGACGGCGGCGTGCTGTCGCGCTGCCCTGCCGCGCAGTTGGACGCGATCCGCCTGCTCACGGACCTGATCGCCTGTTACGAAGCGGCCAAGATCGCTCCGCCGCAAGCTCTTGCCGTGATGCGCGAGCTGCTGGTGCCGCCGCTCCTCGCGGTGCGCCACAGCGACGGATCGCTGGGGAGCTGGCAGGGACAGGGTGCAATCCACGCCGACCGCGTCAATGCGGTGATCGACGCCTCGGGCGTGCGCACCCGCCCGCTCGGGCAGGCGGCGGGCTGGGGCTACCAACGTATCAAGGCGGGCGAGACGCTGCTGCAATACGACACCGCCCCGCCGCCGCGCGCCAAGCACGCGCGCATGGGTTGCGCGTCGACCCTCGCCTTCGAACTGTCCGACGGCCCGCAACGCATCGTCGTCAATTGCGGCGGCGCGGCGCTGGCGGGCGGTCAGGTGCCCGCGCGCATCGGTCAGGGCCTGCGCGCCTCGGCGGCGTTCTCGACGCTGGTGCTCGACAACGCCAATTCCACCGCCGTCCTGCTCCACGGCCAGCTCGGCAAAGGTGTCGAGACCGTCGAGTTCGAGCGGCGCATGGTTGCCAGCCGCGGCGCGCGCGAAGCGACCCGCATCGAGGCCGCGCATGACGGCTATGCCAGCCGCTTCGGCCTCACACACCAGCGCATCCTGACGCTTTCGGCTGACGGCACCGAACTGGCGGGCGAGGATATCCTCGTGCCCTCATCCAAGAACGGCAAGCGCGGCAAGATCGCCTTCGCGATCCGCTTCCACCTCGGCCGCGGGGTCGAGGTGCAACTCTCCGGGGACAAACGCGGGGCGAGCCTGCTGCTGCCCGACGGTCGGCTCTGGCAATTCCGGATGGGCGGCGATAGGGCGGGCGCCGGCGAGATCACCCTTTCTGCCGAGGACAGCCTTTGGGTCGACGGCGACGGCCGGCCCCATGCCACCGAGCAGCTGGTGATCGAGGGACTGGCATTGCGCAGCGGGGGGCAATTCTCCTGGCTGCTGAGGAAAACAGGGTAGGTTTTTTCCGATGAGCGATCATGTGATCAAGCGGGCACTGCTGTCAGTGTCCGACAAGAGCGGTTTGGCTGAACTGGGCGCTGCGCTGGCGGCCCGGGGCGTCGAACTGGTCAGCACCGGCGGCACTGCCAAGGCGCTTCGCGAGGCGGGCCTCACCGTGAAAGACGTCTCCGACCTCACCGGTTTTCCCGAGATGATGGACGGGCGGGTGAAGACCCTTCATCCCACGGTCCACGGCGGGCTGCTCGCACTGCGCGACAATCCCGAGCACGTCGCTGCGATGGAGGCCCACGGGATCGGCGCGATCGATCTGGTGGTGGTCAACCTTTACCCGTTCGAAGCGACCGTGGCGAAGGGCGCGAGCCGCGCGGAAGTGATCGAGAACATCGACATCGGCGGCCCGTCGATGGTGCGCTCAGCGGCGAAGAACCACGGCTTCGTGACGATCCTCACCGATCCGGCTGACTACGCCACACTGGTCGAGGAAATGGACGCCCACGGCGGCGCGACCTCGCAAGGCTTCCGAACCCGTATGGCCGGCAAGGCCTATGCCCGCACCGCCGCCTATGACAGCGCGATCGCCAGCTGGTTCGCCTTTGCCGATCCCGACGGCGAGACGACTCCCTTCCCCGACACGCTCCCTGTCGCCCTCAAGCGCGCCGACACTTTGCGCTATGGCGAGAACCCGCATCAGAGCGCGGCGATCTATGTGCCGCAAGTGGTGGGCACTAGGGGCGTGCCGCAGGCGACGCAGTTGCAGGGCAAGGAACTCAGCTACAACAACTTGAACGACGCCGACGCGGCGCTGGAACTGGCGGCGGAATTCGCGGGCCAGGAGCCTGCGGTGGTGATCGTCAAGCACGCCAACCCTTGCGGTGTGGCGCAGGGCGGCTCGCTACTCGCCGCGTGGGAAGCCGCGCTGGCCTGTGACTCCGTGTCGGCCTTCGGCGGGATCGTTGCGGTGAATACCGAGCTCGACGCCGCCACCGCCGAAGCCATCTCGGCGATCTTCACCGAGGTGGTGATCGCGCCCTCCGTCACCCCCGAGGCACGGGAGATTTTCGCCAAGAAGAAGAACCTGCGCCTGCTCGAATGCGGCCCCCTGCCCGATCCGCGCCGCGGCGGTCTGACGATGAAGACCATCGCCGGCGGCGTGCTGCTCCAGTCGCGCGATGCCGGGGCGATTTCGGCGGATGATCTCAAGGTGGTCACCAAGCGCGCGCCGACCGAACAGGAATTGAAGGACTGCCTCTTCGCGTGGACCGTGGCGCGCCACGTCAAGTCCAACGCCATTGTCTACGCCAAGGACGGCGCGACCGCCGGGATCGGCGCAGGCCAGATGAACCGCCGCGATTCGGCGCGCATCGCCGCGATCAAGGCCAAGGAAGCCGCAGAAACCTATGGCTGGCCTGCCCCCCGCACAGTGGGCAGCGCGGTCGCCTCGGACGCCTTCTTCCCCTTCGCCGACGGATTGATCTCCGCTGCCGAAGCGGGCGCGACCGCCGTGATCCAGCCGGGCGGCTCGATCCGCGACGACGAGCTGATCGCCGCCGCGGACGCCGCTGGCCTCGCGATGGCGTTCACCGGGATGCGGCACTTCAGGCACTGACCGTTTTGCGCTCGCCCATCCAGGCGAGCGTCCTCGGCGCGTTTAGATCCCCGCGGGATCGAGCGCCTGCGGCTCGCGCGCGTGCGCTCGCGGCCCCTTGGGCCGTTGGGTGCTACGCTTAGCCGTCTCTGGAATTTGCGCACCCCGTCGCAGCGGGGGCACGGCTGGGCCGGTGTGGCCCTTAATCTAAGCTTTTCCTTCGCCGGTTTCGTAACCAGGTGATTGCCGCAGCCCAATACGGCCCTGCCGCCATGTTCATCCCGCCGCAATTCGGCGTCGGGCAGAGGACCAGCGGATCACACGCGAATCACGAGTACCCCATGCGCCTTTTCTCGCCTGACCTGTTCCGCAACTTCGGCTTCGGCTTCGTCCTCGGGGCGTTGCTCGTCGTGGGCGCGAACATGCAGGACCGGAATGGCGGCGTGGGCTCGCCTGCGCAGGCTGCCGAAGTCATCAAGACCCCGGCGCCCACGGCGGAATTCGTGATCGCTCCGCAAGGACGCTGAATCCCATGCACAAGATTGCCGTTCTCATCGCCGCAGGCTCGTTGGCGCTGACCGCCTGCGCCGGCCCCGCTATCGCGGAAGAGCCCGTCAACGCCCCTGTCGCCGCCCGCGTCGCCAAGGAAGCAAAGGGCCTCAAGACCGCCGTCTTTGCAGGCGGCTGCTTCTGGGGCGTCGAAGGCGTGTTCAGCCACGTGAAGGGCGTCTCCGGCGTGGTCTCGGGCTATCACGGCGGTAACAAGGCGAGCGCCAGCTACGAGGTCGTCTCGAGCGGCGCCACCGACCATGCCGAAGCGGTGAAAGTGACCTACGACCCGTCCGTGGTGCGTTATGACCAGCTGCTCCAGATCTTCTTCTCGGTGGTCGCCGACCCCACGCTCAAGAACCGGCAGGGGCCGGATGTTGGCACCCAGTATCGCAGCGCGATCGTGCCGATGAACGCCGAGCAGTCCGCGGTCGCCAAGGCCTATCTCGCGCAGCTCGGCAAGTCGAAGCTGTGGAACAAGCCGATCGCCACCAAGGTCGAACCCTACAAGGCCTTCTATGCGGCAGAGGGCTACCATCAGGACTTCATGCTCAACAACCCGACCCACGGCTACATCAAGCGCTGGGACGCCCCCAAGGTGGCGGCGTTCAAGACGATGTTCCCCAAACTCTACCGCGCGACCTTCCTGAAGGACGCCTGATTTGCGATTGAGCCCATGCGTCACTATATCGTGACGCATGGGACAGCACGCACACCGCCATCACGAACACTCCGGCCCCGACCTCGTCGCCGAGGCCGGACGCGCTTTGGTGGCTTCCGGGGAGCAGTGGACCTTGATGCGCGAAGCGGTGTTCGGCGAGCTTGCCAAGCACGAGCGCCCCGTCTCGGCTTATGACATCGCCGAGAATCTGTCGGCGGCGCGCGGCAAGCGGGTCGCGCCCAACTCGGTCTACCGCATCCTCGATGTATTCGTGGCCAACAACCTCGCGATGCGGGTCGAGAGCGCCAATGCCTATCTCGCCAACACCCACCCCGGGTGCGCGCATGACTGCATCTTCCTTGTCTGCGACGAATGCGGCGAGGCCGCCCATGTCGACGACGAGGAAGTGAGCCGCGCCGTCCGCGCCATCGCCGCTGCGCGCGACTTCAAGGCGGAGCGCCCGGTGCTCGAGATCAGGGGCCTGTGCAAGGCCTGCGCCTGAGGCAGGACGTTCGATCTGGACGGATTTGACCGCTATCCCTTCATCGACACGCCCGTTTTCGGTGTGTAAGGTCACCCGTTATGACACAATCGCCTTACACGCCTCTGCTCGATCTGGTTGACACTCCCGACGACCTGCGCCGCCTCAAGCCCGACCAGCTCCGCCAACTCGCCGACGAACTGCGCACCGAGATGATCGACGCGGTCAGCACCTCGGGCGGGCACCTTGGTTCGGGCCTCGGCGTGGTCGAGCTGACCGTCGCGATCCACTATGTTTTCAACACGCCGACCGACAAGCTGGTCTGGGACGTGGGCCACCAGTGCTATCCGCACAAGATCATCACCGGCCGTCGCGACCGCATTCGCACCCTGCGCCAGGGCGGCGGCCTCAGCGGCTTCACCAAGCGTAGCGAGAGCGAATACGATCCCTTCGGCGCTGCGCACTCGTCCACGTCGATTTCGGCGGCGTTGGGCTTTGCCATCGCCAACAAGTTGAAGGGCCAGCCGGGCCGCGGGATCGCGGTGATCGGCGACGGTTCGATGAGCGCCGGGATGGCCTACGAGGCGATGAACAACGCCGCGCAGGCGGGTAATCGCCTGATCGTCATCCTCAACGACAACGACATGTCTATCGCGCCGCCTGTCGGAGGCTTGTCGGCCTATCTGGCGCGCATGGTGTCCTCGAGCGAATATCTCGGCATCCGCAGCCTCGCCAGCCGCGTCATCCAGAAGATGAGCCGCCGGATGCACGACACCATCGGCAAGGCCGAGGAATTCACCCGCGGCATGGTGACCGGTGGGACGCTGTTCGAGGAGCTGGGATTTTATTACGTCGGCCCGATCGATGGTCATAATCTCGATCACTTGCTGCCCGTTCTGGAGAACGTGCGCGACACTTCGGAAGGCCCGGTGCTGATCCATGTCGTGACCGAGAAGGGCAAGGGCTACGCGCCCGCCGAAAACTCGGCCGACAAGTATCACGGCGTCCCCAAGTTCAACGTCGTCACCGGCGAGAAGGCGAAGAGCACGCCGAGCGCGCCGGCCTATCAGGACGTGTTCGGAGAGACGCTGGCGAAGCTCGCCGAAACCGATGACCGGATCTGCGCGATCACTGCCGCGATGCCCTCGGGCACGGGGGTCGACAAGTTCGCCAAGGCGCACCCGACCCGCACCTTTGACGTCGGCATTGCCGAACAGCACGCGGTGACCTTCGCTGCGGGCCTCGCAGCCGAGGGAATGCGCCCCTTCGCGGCGATCTACTCGACCTTCCTCCAGCGCGCCTATGACCAGGTGGTGCACGACGTGTGCATCCAGAACCTGCCCGTGCGCTTCGCCATCGACCGTGCAGGTCTGGTCGGCGCGGACGGGGCGACCCATGCGGGCAGCTTCGACGTCACCTATCTCGCAACCTTGCCCAACATGGTGGTGATGGCCGCCGCCGACGAGGCGGAGCTGGTCCACATGACCTACACCGCCGCCGAGTCTGACGACGGCCCGATCGCCTTCCGCTACCCGCGCGGCAACGGCACCGGCGTGCCGATGCCGGAAGTTCCGGTGAAGCTCGAAATCGGCAAGGGCCGCGTGGTGCGCGAAGGCACCAAGGTCGCGATCCTCTCGCTCGGCGCGCGTCTGACCGAGGCGATGAAGGCCGCCGACACGCTCGAAGCCAAGGGGCTCTCGACCACTGTTGCCGACCTGCGCTTTGCCAAGCCGCTCGACGAAGATCTCATCGCAAAGCTGATGCGCACCCACGAGGTGATCGTCACGGTCGAGGAAGGCTCCATCGGCGGCCTCGGCGCACACGTGCTGACCTTCGCCAGCGACACCGGCCTCACCGATAACGGGCTGAAAGTGCGCACGCTGCGCCTGCCCGATACCTTCATCGATCACGAAGATCCGATGAAGCAGTATGACGAGGCAGGGCTGAACGCCCCGCAGATCGTCGATACCGTGCTGAAGGCGCTCAAGCACAACAGCACCGGGATCACCGGCGAAGAGGCGCGTGCCTGAGGCCGTGACCGAGAGCGCGCCCGAACCTTTCGTGGCGCGCTACTCGCTCCTCAAGCTGTTCCTGTGGTTCGGCGCCTCCGGCGGCATGGCCGCGCTCGCCCTTGCGATGGCGACCGGCAAATCGGGCACAATCGGCCTCGTAATCGGAGCCGTCGGAGTCATATTCTTCGGCGGCATCGCTGCAGTTCACCTCGTGCGCCTGTTCGACCGGCGTGCGCAGGTCATCATCGACAGCGACGGGCTTTACGTACGCTCGCACGGCGAAAAGCGCATACCGCTGCGCGCGATCAAGACCATGCGGACCGACGTGATTTCGTCGCGCATGGCGAGGCTCAGCATCTTCCTGCACAAGCCCGCGAAGCACCCCATCGCAACCCGGCATCGCAGGTTCATCTACCGGATTAACGGTGGCGGCGCGCGGGAGTTCTTCGGCGACGTCTGGATCTGGACGACCCACCTCGACCAGCCGATCGACTCGATTATTCGCGCGATCTGGGCCCATCACCCGATGACCGAGTTCGAGAAACAGGTCGCGGCTTTGGAAGGCGCAGCCCTCGGGGGCTAGAAGCTAGCCTCAGCGCGGCTGAGTAATCAGCAAGGCTTCCGCGCCGCCCGATGGCTGCATCGGCGCAGTGTCGCTCTCGGGCGCAGGAGTTGCGGGTGATGCAGGTGCCGCGCCGTCGTTGAGGTCGCCCCAGTAGTCGTCCCTGTCCTCGATCGGCTCGCCCTTCAGTTCTGCGATCTCGCGGCGGCGCTGGGCGAGATAGCTCTCGCGCCGCGCGACATAGGGATCATCGTCCGCCTTGATCCTGCCGATTTCCGGATCGTCGCGAAGGCGCGATTCGAGCCCGTTGATCGCGAAATAGGTGATCGCATAGGCGGGCTTGTTGAACGGCGACCCGATGACGAAGGGCAGCAGCGCCTGATCCAGCGTGATCCCGAGCTGATCCCGGATCGTGGTCGGCCCGGTGATCGGCAGATAGAGATAGGGACCCGGCCCCACGCCATAATAGCCCAGCGTGTTGGCAAAGCCATTGCGGCGATAGGGCAGGTCTGCCCTCTTTCCCGCCACATCGAACAGCCCGCCCACGCCCACTGTGGTATTGATCGCCAGACGCCCCAGCGTCTCGAACGCCTTGCCGATCTTGCCCTGCAGCAGGAAGTTTAGCGCGTTGCTCGGCTCGCCTAGGTTGCGCACCACATTGCCGAACCCGTCGCGGATCGGCTCAGGCAGTCCGTCGCGATAGGCATAGGCCATCGGCCCGACCAGCAAGCGGTCGACTTCCTGACTGACCTTGAAGCTCGCTTCGTTGACGGCCTCGGCAGGGTCGCTCTTGGGCGGGCCGACCCGGCCTTCGACCACGATCTCGCCCACCGGTTGCCCGTTCTCGTCAAGCGCAGGCTGTGCGGTCTGCGGCGCGCCCTCCTGAGGCGGCGTCTCCTGCGGGGCTTCGAGGCTCCACGTGACAGGCGCGATGTCGGGCTGCGGCGAAGCCTGCGCCTCGGGCGGTGCAACGGCAAGCGCGGCGCTCATCAGCGAGGGTGAGGCGGCGGCTAGCAGCGCAAGGCTCGGCATCGGGTTCCTTTCTACGGACAGTCACAGCGTCGCGCAGGGGGCGGGGCAATTCTTGCCCTTTATCCGCACCGCCTTTAGGCAAGCTGAACCTGTCTGACCATAAGGCGCAAGTACCCAATGTCCCTGATCCAGATTGCCCAAGAAGGCCCCGTCACGATCCTCACGCTTAACCGCGCCGAGAGCATGAACCCGCTTGGAGCGCCGGGCGACGGGGACGAGTTTGTCCGTGTTGCCAATGCGATAAACCGCGACATGGAGTGCCGCGTGGTGATCCTGACCGGCGCTGGCCGGGCGTTCAGCGCGGGCGGCGACGTCAAGGCGATGCAGAACAAGACCGGCACCTTCGGCGGCACCACACCCGCAATCTCGGACGGATACCGCGACAACATCCACCTGATGCTGCGTGCGCTCTATGGCCTGCGCGTCCCCCTGATCGCCGCCGTGAACGGCCCGGCAATCGGTCTGGGCTGCGACGTCGCCTGCCTCGCCGACATCCGCATTGCCAGCGAGAGTGCGAAGTTCGGAGTGACCTTCCTCAAGCTTGGAATCATCCCCGGCGACGGCGGCACGTGGATCCTCCCGCGCGTGATAGGAATGAGCCGCGCGGCAGAGCTGTTCTACACCGGCGACGTGATCGACGCTGCGACGGCGAAGGACTGGGGCCTCGTCAGCCGCGTGGTCGCTCCCGAGGCGCTGATGGACGAGGCGCGCGCGCTGGCGAACAAGATCGCACTGCTGCCCCCGCACTCGCTGCGGCACACCAAGAACCTGCTGCGGCAGGGTCAGCAGACCAGCTACGACACCGCATTGGAGCTCGCGGCGAACACGCAGGCGATGATGCACACCACCGCCGACCATGCCGAAGGCGTCGCCGCGCTGATCGAGAAGCGTAGCGCGGTGTTCAAGGGCGAGTAGCTAGACCAGCCACTTCCATACGCCCGCGGGGATGCCGGCTCGCCAGAGGTGGAGCCACGTCCCCGCGAGCCACAGTGCCATGCCCGCCAGCAGCGGCACCGCGCCGACGCGCGGGAGCTGGCTCCAGCGCGGCCAGTAGCTCGTCTTGGAAGACCACTCCGCCCAGGCATCGCCCATCTGTGCGGCTTTCTTGGCGTCCTGCAACCGCGATCCGATCAGCGCCAGCGTGCCCATCGCCGCGGCGGTTATCATCGTCCGGATGCTCCAGAAGAGCACGAGGTGCGAGAGCGCCCACAGCCCGATCGCCCACATCATCGGGTGGCGGGTGACGCGGAACACGCCGCGCGGCTCGGCCCGCGCCTGCGCTTCGGCGAGCGGCGTCGGCAGCGCGGGATTGCCGATAAAGGAGCCTGCCAGCAGGATCATCGCGGGCAGGGTGATCAGGCTCGCCGCAATCCAGCCGATCTCCCCCGATCCCGGCAGGTCGGCGGGCGGTGCGGCGATGAAGGCGAAATAGACCCACGCTAGCGTCGCAAAGCTCACCAGCGTATAGGCAATCTGGAAGCCGCCCGCGCCCAGCACCCTTACCATGCCGCTCCGCAAAGGATGCGACATGGCGAAATGTGTGCCGACAAAGGCGGCATTAGCCGCCGCGAGTGTGATGAGCGATGTGTCCATGGCGACCTGTAGCCTACCAGTCGTAGCCTTTGGGCCGGTTGCTCTCGTCGAGGTTCATGTAGCGGTCGCGCAGGCGGGTCTGGTGGTTGGTGAGGTCCTGCTGCACCCCGCCGATATAGACCTGCGTGGGGATTGTGCCGAGTTCGAGCGGATCGCCGTCCCATATCACCACATCGCCCAAGGCGCCTGCCTTGAGCACGCCGGCCTTGCCGCCCATCCCGCTGATCTCGGCCGGGACCGAGCTGATTGCGGCGAAGGCCTTGTTCCAGTCGAGCCCGCTCGCGCCGGGCAACTTCGTCAGCGCGACGAGGTTGCCGGCGATTTGCGACAGGCGGCGCGGGTCGTTAAGGGTCGCGGCGTTGATCGCGACCTTCACGCCAGCCTTGGAGAGCCGCCCGATGTTGGACTGGGTCGCGCCCAATTGCTCGAAGCTTTCGGGCAGATCGATCAGGCCGTTGGCGATCACCGGGACCCCCGCGGCGGCGATCTCGTCAGCCACCAGCCAGCCTTCGGTCGCGCCGACCAGCACCAGATCGAGCTTGGGCATCTCCTGCTTCAGTGCCAGAACGCTGCGGATATCGGCCATGCGTTCGACTTCGATGTAGAGCTTCTGCTTGCCCGTCACCACCGGCACCAGCGCCTCGGCGTCGAAGCGGCCCAGCAGCACATCATCGCCCTTGCCGATCTCGGTCGTCTCGGGGATGGCGGTCTTGCCGACGAGCGCCTGCGCCTCGCGCAGGGCCGCGCGCAGCAGCGTGTAGGCTGCGGCACGGCTGCCGCCCGCGCGGTCGGCCCCGCCTTCGCCGAGATTGATCATCTGGAAGGCGCGCGCCTGCACGATCGGCTTGGCGTCACCGTCGAGATCGATGATCGCGCCCTGTCCTGCGAAGATCGAGCCCGCCGGTGCCATCGTCGTCGCCGCGCGAGTGATTCCGGCGGCCTTGTCGACGAGGATCTGCTGCGAGGCCGGGTTTACCGCCGTCGCAGCGTCAAGCGCGGCGCTGAAGGGCGCCTTGCGGGCGGTGATGTCGTTCGATTGGTCGACCGCCGAGACGTCTGCAAGGCCGAGCGTCGTCACCGTGGCGAAGATGCCGGGGGTGACCCATGCGCCCTTGGCATCGACGGTGGTGCCGCCCGCCGGTGCGCCGCTCGCAGGTCCGGCATAGACGACATTGCCGCCCTTCACGACCACGGTGCCGCCCTCGACGGGCGCCGAACCATCGCCGATCACGAGGCGGGCGTTGGTGATGGTCACGTCCTGTGCGAGCGCGGGGCTTGCGGTCAGAGCGAAGGCGCTGACCGCGCCGAGTGCGAGGAGGCGGCGGTTCATTTCACATCTCCTTCACCGGGCTGGCCAAGCTCGAAGTCGCTGACGGGCCGCGTCTTGGGGTTCAGCGCATCAAACATCAGCGCGCCGTCGATCCACACCTTCTCTGGACGCGAATAGACGCTGAGCGGATCGCCGTTCCACAGCACCACGTCGGCCATCTTGCCGGTCTCGAGGCTGCCGGTCTTGTCGGCGATGCCCATCGCCTTGGCGGCGTTATAGGTGATCCACTGGATCACCGCGGCATCGGGGATGTCGATCCCGACCCTGAGGCCGGCCTTCTGCGCCTTGCGCGCTTCCTGGTTGAGGCGCTGGATGTCGTTGGCGTCATCCGAGTGGATCACCACGCACGCGCCCTCGCGCTGGAGGAAGGCGGCGTTCTCGCGGATGCCGTCGTAGCTTTCCATCTTGAAGCCGTACCAGTCGGCCCAGATCGCCGCGCAGACGTCGTTCTCTTTGAGGAGATCGCCGATCTTGTACGCCTCGACAGCGTGGTGGAAGGCGGCGACCTTGTAGCCCATCTCCTTGGCCATATCGAGCACCAGCGCCATCTCGTCGGCACGGTAGCAGTGGTTCTGGATCAGGATATCGCCCTTGAGCACGCCGACCAGCGTCTCCTTGGCGAGGTCGCGCTTGGCCTTGGGATCATTGGCGTAATCGATCGCGGCGAGCCACGTCTCGCGGTTGACCGCAAGGTTGCCCATGCGGGTCGAAGGCATCCGGCCCTTGGAACCGTAGACCCGCTTGGGGTTCTCCCCGCAGGCCATCTTCAAGGAGTAGGGCGCGCCGGGGAACTTCATGCCTTGCATGGTACGGGACGGCACGTTCTTGAGCGTGACCGACCGACCGCCCATCAGGTTCGCCGAACCGGGAAGGATCTGCAGGCTCGTGATCCCGCCATTGGCAAGCGCGCGGGAGAAGCCCGGGTCTTGCGGCCAGACCGAGTGTTCGGCCCACACTTCGGGCGTGGTGGGCGAGGTCGCCTCGTTGCCGTCGGAGTTCGCCTCGACGTCGGGCGAAGGGTAGTCGCCGAGGTGCGAGTGGATGTCGATGATGCCGGGGGTGACGAACTTGCCCGTGCCGTCGAATACCGCGATGTCGGCGGGGATCGCCGTGCCGGGGCCGCCCACCGCGACGATCTTGCCGCCGGACATGAAGACCACGCCGTTTTCGATTTTACCGCCGCGGCCGTCATAAACGGTGGCGCCGCGGATCGCGGTCGCGATGTTGGGGAAAGGCTTGTAGGTCGAGGCATAGACCGTCTCGCCCGCCGGAGTGGCGGCGAAGGCCTTGTCGGACTTGGGGTCTTTGGAAGCGGAGGCGGGCTCGCCCGAGCCTCCGGTGGTGGCGCAGGCGGCCAAAGCAAATGCGCTCGCCAACGTCGCAAACGCGCCCATGCGCGCTCGCAGCGATTCGTGTGAAATCATCGAAACCCCTTCCGTTTCCCGTTCACAAAGTGTGACGGGAAACGGTGGGATTGTCTATGCACTTGGACGACTAAAGCGTCAGGTCGGATTTACTCGGCGGGACGGGAGGCGGGTACCGCATCGCCGAACACGCGCTCGATCTCTTTGGTCGCGTCGTCTTCGTCTTGCAGCGTATCGAGGTGCATCAGCTTCTTGATCAGCGGGCTGACCACCAGCACGCCGATGCCGACGGCAACCGCGATCCAGCCGATCTGCGAATAGACATCGAGAACGACCTGCTGCCCCGCACCCTCGCCAGACGCCGCTTCCGAACCGGTCGCCGCAGCGATCAACCCGGCGGCAAAGTTGCCGAGCGCGGAAGCGAAGAACCACGTGCCCATGATCAGCGAGGCCATGTGCGCTGGCGCCAGCCGGTTCATCGCCGAAAGGCCCACCGGGCTGAGGCACAGCTCGCCGGTGGTGTGCAGCAGATAGATGAGGAAGATGAAGAGCACCGGCGTGGCAACGCCATTGGCCGCACCTGCCACCAGCACGAGGAAGCCCGCACCTAGCTGGATGAGAGCCAACCCGAACTTCGCCGGCGCCGAAGGTTCGAAGCCCTTCTTGCCGAGCCATGTCCAAACCGCCGCAAACACCGGCGCCAGAGCTACGATGTAGGCAGCGTTGACCGATTGGAACACCGAAGCAGGCACCTCGAAGCCGAGCAGCGAGCGATCAACATGACGGTCGGTGTAGAGGTTCAGCGAAGAGCCGGCCTGTTCGAACAGCGCCCAGAACAAGATCGAACCGATCATGAGGAAGATCAGGGCGATAATGCGGTCGCGCTCTTCCGGGGTGAGCCTGGTGACCGCGATGAACAGGACGTAGAGGACCAGCGCGCCGCCCGCTGCGCCGAGCAGCAAGCCAACGATCGACTGGTTCTGCACCATCCACCAGCACGCCGCCACGGCCGCGATGCCCGCTGCGTAAATGCCCCATTCGAGCCCCTTGCTCAGCGGTGCCGGCGCCTCGCCACGGCCCAGCAGCAGCGGCTTGAAGACGGTGAACACGATCAGGCCCAGCAGCATGCCGAAGCCCGCCGCGCCGAAGCCGTAGGACCAGCCATAGGTCTCGCCGAGATAACCGCACAGCAGCGAACCGAGGAACGCGCCGAGGTTAATCCCCATGTAGAAGATCGTGTAGGCCCCGTCGCGCCGCACGTCGGTGCGCGGATAGAGCTGGCCGACGATCACCGAGATGTTCGCCTTGAGGAAGCCCGAGCCGACGATGATAAAGGCAAGCGCGAGCCAGAAGATGTTGAGGCTCGCCGCATCGCCGCCGCCATTGCCCTCGAAGCCCATCAGGAAGTGTCCGAAGGTCAGCAACAGCGCGCCGTAAGCCACCGCCTTGCGCTGACCGAGATACTTGTCGGCCAGATAGCCGCCCAGCACGGGGGTGATGTAAACCAGCGCGGTATAGGCGCCGTAGATCACGCCGGCCTGGCTGTCGGAGAACAGCCAGTGCTTGGTCAGATAGAAGATCAGCAGCGCCCGCATGCCGTAGTAGGAGAAACGCTCCCACATCTCGGCGAAGAAGAGGACGAACAGACCCTTCGGGTGGCCGAGAAAAGTCCCGGCGCTATCCCCGTGCGGAAGCTCAGCTGTAGCCATGTAACGGATATCCCTAAATCGCGCCTCCCTCGGGCGCGGTCCCATGGGCGCGCACCCTAGCGTGTGTTTCACTTGTGTGAAGGGTGCAATTGCCGGGGGATGAATGGCGGGAGCGAGCGGAAGGTCAGCTCTACCGGACGCACCCTCGCCGCCTTGACCGCATGGCTGTATTATGGCACTGATGCACCTCGCAAGGGACACCCCGCCATGAACCCCAATCGCCCCAGCTCCAACCGGCCCGTCTATCTCAAGCTGCGCGACCAGATCGCGGCGGCGATCATTGACGGGGCCTATGCGGAAGGTGCGATGCTCCCCTCGGTGCGGGCACTTGCGGCAGAGCAGGGGGCCAACCCGCTGACGGTTGCCAAGGCCTATCAGCAGTTCCAGAACGACGGACTTGTGGAAGTGCAGCGCGGGGTCGGCATGTACGTCGTGCGCGGCGCCGCCGAACGCCTGCGCATGGCCGAGCGGGAAGCCTTCCTTCGCGAGGAATGGCCCGAGATCCGCAGCCGCATGGATCGCCTCGGCCTCGACCCGGCAGACCTTGCGCTCACCTCTTGAGCGCACCTGTCCGCTCTCAGGGCGCTGACATTAGTGCATATTGCGCAAATTCCCGGATTGTGACACTTAGGCCGTGATCGTCGGACACGGGATTGCATAAGCACCCGGCCTGCGATTAAAGGGGCAGCCCCTCGGGTCGGGGGCATATAAATGGAAACGACGGGGTAACCCGCAAAAAATGCGGCGCGACCGAGCGGCACAACCGCACGCGCGCCCGGAGATCACTATGATCAGATCCGAATTGCTGCAAGAACTGCACAAGGACAATCCCGAGCTGCGCGCCGACGAGATCGAGCAGGTCGTGGACATCTTCTTCGATGAAATCGCGCAGAGACTGGCAGAAGGCGGCCGGGTCGAACTGCGCGGCTTCGGGGCCTTCTCGACCCGCGAGCGCGAAGCCCGGAGCGGTCGCAATCCGCGCACCGGCGAAACGGTCGACGTGCCGGAAAAGCGCGTGCCGTACTTCAAGGCCGGCAAGGAAATCCGTGAACGCCTGAACAAGTAAGGCGCTGCGTTAGGCCGGACGGGTCATCGGGACCCCGAACGGTCGCGTGATGCCGACTTGTACGCCAACGGCCCGCCAGGGCTGCGATGACGTGTGTTCGAGCCGGAGACACGCTCCCGAATAAATCATGCCGCCCGCGCGAGGCCCGGCACAGGCACTTCGCGCTCGGCGCCCAAGGCTGCGAAGACCAGCTCGGTCAGCCGCTCCGCCCCGCCGTCCATACTCATATCGACCGGCACAAGACCGAGCGCGGACAGCTCGTCGAACTCATCCGCGCGGGGCACGGCGATGATCCGTGCGATATCGGGCATCCGCATTTCAACCAGCGGGGTGAGCTCGCGCGAGACGTCCGTGGCACCGGTCGCCACCACCAGCACCTTGCGGCGATCAACCCCGATCGCGTCCCAGCTGCGCGGATCGCCGGGGTTGGCGCGGTGGACATGATACCCGTCGGCAAGCGCCATCTGGAAGCGGTCGTGATCGGGCTCGAGGGCGAGATATTCGATGTGGTTGTAGGCAAGCGCATCGGCGACCGCCCGGCCCGCCGCGGTCATGCCGATAATCAGCACCGGCGCATCGTCGCCTGCCATCTTAGCATCGGGCGGCCCGGCGCGCAGGCGGCCGGCGAGCTTGCGCCCGATGGTCGAAACCGGCGGCGTCACCGCGAGGCTGATGGCGATAGCGGTGACCATCGCCGACACCAACCGGCCCTCGGCAAGCCCCGCCACCGCAGGAAGCGCGAGCAGCACCAGCGTGAACTCGCTCCCCTGCCCGAGCAGAAACCCCAATTGGATCGAACCCGGCACGGACCAGCGATTGAGCAGCGCGGCGACCACGTTGAAGGCGCATTTCAGCACGATCAGCCCGACCGCGACGACCGCCACCAGCAGCCAGTCCTGCGCCAAGAGCGCAGGGTCGATCGAGAGACCGACCGAGATGAAGAAGAAGCTCATGAACAGCCCGCGGAAGGCGTCGATCTCGGTCTGCACGAGGATGCGGTAGCGCGAATCTGCTACCGCCATCCCGCCGAGGAAGGCGCCTAGCGTCAGCGACAGCCCCGCCATGCCTGTCGCCCAACCCGCCGCCAGAGCGATAAACAGCGCGGTCGCGGTGTAGACCTCGGTGGTGCCCGCGCGGGCGATGAGGCCGAAGATCGGTTCGGTGAGGAAGCGCGCAAACAGGACAGCGATAGCGAAGGCGGCGAGCGCCTTGGCTCCGGCGATGCCGAGCGCAGGGACGAGCGCCCCGCCGCTCGCCAATGCGCCGGCGGTGACCAGCAGCAGGATTGCGGCGATATCCTGGAAGATCAGGATCGACTGCGCCGCGCGGCCGACCGGGCAATCCTCCTGCCCGCGCTCGCGGATCAGGCCGATCACAACCGCAGTGGATGAAAGCCCCATGCCGAAGCCCGCGATCACCGCAAAGGCCGGCGGCAGGCCGAACGCCCAGAACAATGCAGCAAAGGCTCCGCCCGCGACGATCATCTGCAGGCTGCCGAAACCGAAGATATTGCCCGCTTCGGCCCGGATCCGTCCCAGCGAGAAATGCAGGCCGAGGTTGAACAGCAGGAACATCACGCCTGCCTCGGCCATCGCTGCGACCACCGGCCCGCTCACACTTTCGGCCACACCGAGGCTCGACAGCGCCACCCCCAGCCCCAGATAGCCGACGATCGGGTTGAGACGCAGCGCGCGGCTCGCCAGTGCCGCGGCAATCCCGAGGCCCAGCAGCGTGATCGCCGGCTGGATAGTCGCCACTACCGAATGCGCGTCAGATACTTCGCCCGCCATGTGCGCTCCGCTTGTCGAGAATGCCTCAGCGGCAGATGGGCAATTGCGGAAGGTCTGGCAAGCAGTTGGCGCGGCGGGTCGGCGGGGACTCTGGCCATTCGCCAGCAAACTGTGGCAAGGGCTTGCCCATGCGGGCGTGGCGGAATGGTAGACGCCGGGGACTTAAAATCCCCTGAGCTTTGCTCGTGCGGGTTCGAGTCCCGCCGCCCGTACATCAAACGCCGCATCACCTGTCGCCATCCATGCGTCAAATGCGTTTGCGGCGTCCCGTAATACTGATCCATGATGTTATATCGGTCTTAAGGCATTGGGCGCTAACGTCGTCCTTTGGGAAGCATGGGACAAAGTCGTCCCGTCTGCGCGTCCCGCCAGTGCCAGGACCAGGGGCTGTCGGGTTGGGACACGGAACATGGATGTAGCGACGAATCCGGCAGAGTTTGAGCCGACATCCGAATCGTCCGGCGCGGATCTGCGCGCCGCGCCGCGATTCACTCTGCTGATCCGCGCGGCCAAACTGGTTTCCGCGCAGGGCGAATTCGTGTGCGTAATCCGTGACGTTTCAGAATCGGGCGTGAGCGTCCGGCTGTTCCACACCCTGCCAAGCTGCCCCTCTTTCGCGCTGCATATGCCAGCGGGCGCTGCCTACGAAATCACGCCGGTGTGGCAACGCGATAACGAGGCCGGCTTCAGCTTCGACGATTCGGTCGAGGTCGAGAAGCTGGTCAACGAATCGACCGAGTATCCCAAGCGCGGCCTGCGGCTTGCGCTGTGTTTCCCGGTGACGATCAACATGCTCGCGGGCAGTTTCGATGCGGTGGTCGAGAATTTATCCCAGCAGGGCGCGCGTCTGACCTGCGACAAGTTGCTGGCGATCGACCAGACCGTCCGCCTCGAAATGCCCGACATGGACGGCAAACAGCGTGAGGTGCGCGCGAAGGTACGCTGGCGGCGTGACCACCATTATGGCGTCGTGTTCGACGACACCTTCGCGCTCGGCGATTTTGCCAGGCTTGCGGCGCTGCTTCAGGCCCCGGCGCTGCTCGGCGAGTAATCAGCCCGGCACGAATTTCAGCGCCACGCCATTGATGCAGTGGCGCTTGCCGGTCGGTTCGGGGCCGTCGCCGAAGATGTGCCCCAGATGCCCGCCGCAATCGGCACAATGCGCCTCGGTGCGGGGATAGCCGAGCAGGTAGTCGGTCGATGTGCCGATCGCGCCCTTGTCGATCGCCTGCCAGAAGCTCGGCCAGCCTGTGCCGCTGTCATACTTGGTCGCCGAGGCATAGAGCCGGTTGTCGCAGGCCGCGCAGACGAAGGTGCCCTTGCGTTTTTCCTTGTTAAGCGGCGAGGTGAACGCCCGCTCCGTCCCCGCCTCGCGCAGCACGTAATACTGGTCGCGGGTGAGCAGCTTCTTCCATTGCGCGTCGGTCTTGCCCTTGGGGAAGGACTTCGCCTCGGCCGGCGAGGCTCCGCACGCGGTGACGAAGGGCAAGGCCGCGACCGTGGCGGCACTGATGGCGAGCAGGCGGCGACGGTTCAGCAGGGGCAGGCGCATCGGGGTGTCTCCGTATCAGGGGGCATCAAGCCCACCCCTTGTATACGTCGCAATTGCCCCCGAAGTTTCAAGCGCCCTCAGGCATGCGTCAGAACGAGGTGATCTCGACCTCGAGCTTGCGGAAGCCGTGGACGAAGTTCGCCCGCACCCGTTCCACATCGCCCGCGACGTGCACGCGCATCCGCCGCTTGTGCAACTCTTCGAGCAGGACCCTCAGCTGCAATTCGGCCAGACGCGCGCCGACGCAGCGGTGGATACCGTAGCCGAAGGCGAGGTGGCGCCGCGCATTGTCGCGGGTGAGATCGAGCTTGTCGGGGTTTTCGAACACGTCCTCGTCGCGATTGGCGCTGATGTACCACAGCACCACCTTGTCGCCCTTCTTGATGGTCTGGCCGAACACCTCGGTATCCTCGGTGCAGGTGCGGCGCATGTGCGCGAGTGGCACCTGCATGCGCAGGATTTCCTGCACCGCGTTGGGGATCAGTTCCGGCTGTTCCTCGAACAGCTTGCGCTGGTCGGGGAACTTGTCGAGCGTATGGATGATCCCGCTCATGGTGTTGCGGGTGGTGTCGTTGCCGCCGACGATCAGCAGCACCAGATTGCCCATGAATTCCTCGGGCCGCATCTGGTTCATCGCGGGCGAGTGGATCATCATCGAGATGAGATCTGTGCCCGGCTCTGCATCCATCGTCCGCTCGATCCACAGCGTCTGGAAATAGGCCGCCATCTCGTGGAGGATGCCCCAGCGCGTTTCGTCGAGAGTGCGCACAGCGCCCAGTTCGGTATCGCCCGCCCAGTCCGACCAGAAGGTCAGCAGGCGGCGGTCTTCCCAAGGGAAGCCGAACAGGATCGCCAGCATCCCGGTGGTGAGTTCGATCGAAACCGTATCGACCCAGTCGAACACCTCGCCGCGGGGCAGGCGGTCGAGCACTTCGCCGGTGCGGGCACGGATTTCGGCTTCCATGTCGGTCATCGCGGACGGCGTGAACTTGGGCGCGACGGTGCGGCGCTGGCCGGTGTGCTGGGGGCGGTCCATCGCGATGAACATCGGCAGCTCGTGTTTGTCGCCTTCCATCAGGTCGGTGTCATCGCCCTCGGGCCGGTCGAGGATCGTGATGCCGCCATGCTCCCAGCTCGACGAGAAGGTTTCGGGCAGGGCCTCGATATGCTGGATCGCCTTGTGGCCAACCACGGCCCAGTAGGGACCGAAGGGGCTTTCGGGGATCCAGTGCAGCTGGCCGGCCTTGCGCATTTCGGCGAAGATCGGCTGCCAGCGGTCCTCGGAATAGATGTCCGAGCGGCTGACGTCCCACGGGTGGGAATGCTGGAGCCGCTCTTCGGGATGGGCCGCCCAGTGCGCCTTCAGCGCCTCGTAGGCACTGGGTTCGCGGCGCACTTGCGGGCGCTGCACGGGTGTCGGGGGGGCGATGGTGGCCATGTCTGTCTCCCGTCAGGCAGCCTCTGGCGCGGGCCGCTCCGATCCGAGTCGCAGTCTGCCTTAACTGACAGCGATGTCAATAGTCGGTTGCAATCGGAGACTGATCGCGCGCACCCCAGACCCCCATCAGGCGGTGCGGAGGCCCTTCTTGGCCTTGTCGCGCCCTGCGCCGCCCGACTTCATCACCCGCTTGCGGAACAGGAGCGAGCCGCCCTTCACCAACGCCACCACGGCAAAGCCCTGCCAGGCAATCGCCACGGCGTGGGTCCACAATTCGGGCTCCATCGCCGCGCGCGCGAGCATCGCAAAGGGTGAAGACAGCGGGAAGATGATGGCCACCATCTCCAATGTCGAACCGGGCTGTTTGATGACATAGGCGGCGAGGAAGAACACCATCAGCTGGAGCATGGTCGCCGGCATGGACAGCGTCTGCACCTCGCGCACCGAGGCCGCCATCGAGCCGATGGTGAGGTAAATCGCGCCGAGCAGCAGGTAGGCCATCGCGAAGTAGGTCACGCCGAGGGCAACGAACAGCGGCCAGCCGACCGCAGGTGCGGGGAGGTTCGCCGGGTCGAAGCGGGTCACCTGGGTGATCGCATCGGCGCCCACCGCCCACAGCCCGAACCCTGCCACGCCCCACACCGCGATGCCGACAAAGGACACCGCGAGCATGGCGAAAAGCTTGCCCATGAACACCGCGTCCATAGGGATGGCGGCGGCGAGGATCTCGATGATCTTGTTCGCCTTCTCCTCGACGAGATTGGAGAGCACCATGCCGGCGAGCAGCATCGTCAGCAGGAACAGCAGGAGCTGCGCGGCCTGTGCGGTCGCGATGCGGCTCGACTTTTCGGAGGCTGCACTGGTCGCAACCGGCTCGGCAGCGACCCGCGGGAAACTGGCGGGCTGGGCGACGAGCGCATGGCCGGCGACAAGACCGACCGGTCCCTGCCAGCGCGCGATCTGCTCTTCGGTGCCGACCAGCGTCGGCGCGTCGAGCTTGCCGGTCACGATGGCGGCATAGTTTCCGCGCCGCGCTTCCATGAAGGCGCGCGCGTCAAACGTGGCGCCGCCGGCCGCCTCGGGCACGGCGCGCAGGATGGGGAGCGCGCCCCCCATTTGCGGGGCGAGCTGCTCGCCCGCAGCGGCCATCTTCGCGTTGTCGGCAGCGCTCATCGCAAGGCCGACTTCCATGCTTACCGCATCGCGTTGCACGGCGCCGCCGATACCACCGGCAAGCCCGCCGATCAGCACCGGAAAGAGCGGGCCGATCAGGAAGAACAGGAAGGCGCGGCTGAACAGCACAGCAACGAAATCACGCCGGGCGATGACCCAGGCGGCCTCGAACGCCGAGAGGCGCGGGCGGAGTGGAAGGTCGGTCATGCGCGGGCTCCCTGAGCGTCGGCTTCGAGCTGGCGGGCGGCGGCCTCCCCTGCGATGGCGACAAAGGCATCGTGAAGACCCGCACGCTCGATCGACAGCGAGAGGATGCCCGCCTCGCCTTCGATCAGGCCCTTGAGCAGCGGCTCGATCCCGCTTTCAGGCAGCGGGAACTGGAAGAAGTCACCGTTGCGGCGGGCTTCGGCGGGGAGTGACGACAGCCATGCGCCTTCGCGCGCCCGGGTCTCCAGACGCACCTGCGCCGGAATACGGTCACGCGCCGCCTCGACACTGCCCGCATAAGGCACCTTGCCCCCGGCAATAATCGCGACGCCCTCACACAGGCGTTCGGCATGGTGGATGACGTGGGTCGAGAAGATCACCGTGACACCGTCCTCGGCCAGCGCGCGGATCATCAGTTCCAGCTTGCCCTGGTTGATCGCATCGAGGCCCGAGAAGGGCTCGTCGAGCACCACCAGTCGCGGGCGGTGCACCAGCGTGCCCAGAAGCTGTACGGTCTGCGCCATGCCCTTGGAGAGCTGGCGGATCTGGCGGTCGGCGGCGTGACCGAGGTCGTGGCGTTCGAGCAGCTCGACCGCGCGCTTGCGGCCCTCGGCCAGCGGCAGGCCCCGCAGTGCGCCCATGAAGGCGATCGCCTCGATGCACTTCATCGAGGGGTAAAGCCCGCGCTCTTCGGGCAGATAACCAATCAGCCGGCCGATATCGTGCGGGCGGTCATGCCCGAACACGCGGCGCACGCCCTCGTCGGGGTCGATGATGCCGAGCAGCATCCGCAGCGTCGTGGTCTTGCCTGCGCCGTTGGGGCCAAGGACGCCGTAGATCGCGCCTTCGGGGACGGAGATGTCCACCCCGTCGACCGCACGCGTGCCGTCGAAGCTCTTGACCAGCCCGCGGGCCTCGATTGCCAGAGGGCGTGCATCGACCGGAATGGCGCTGAAGCCGTCCGCTTGATTGCCCGACAGGTTTTGTTCGCTTACCGCCATGTCCATAGCCTACGCGGTTAGCGGGCAAGATTAAACGGGAGCCTCTCCGAATATGGTTAATGCGTCCGCAAGAGATGGCCTCGAAGGCCGGATTGCGGATGAAGCGCACGCTCTGGGCTTCGCTGCCTGCGGCTTCGCTTCGGCGGGCGAGGACCCGCTGCGCACGGCGCGACTGGAGCAATGGCTGGGCGAGGGGCACCATGGCACAATGGAGTGGATGGAGGCCCGCGCCGAGCATCGCCGCTCGCCCCAAGGCCTGTGGCCCGCAGCGCGGAGCGTCATCGCATTGGGCATGAGCTACGCCCCGGCCCATGATCCGCTCGCGCTGGAAGGGTCGGACACCCACGCCCGCATCTCGGTCTATGCGCAGGGCAAGGACTATCACGATGTGGTGAAGAAGCGCCTCAAGGCGCTCGCTCGTTGGCTGGTGGCAGAGGTGCCCGATGCCGAGGTCAAAGTGTTCGTCGACACCGCCCCGGTCATGGAGAAGCCCTTGGGCGTGGCGGCAGGGATCGGCTGGCAGGGCAAGCACACCAACCTCGTCAGCCCCACCCACGGCAGCTGGCTGTTCCTCGGCGCGATCTATACGACATTGGAGCTGACCCCCGCGCAAGGCCACCGCGACCAGTGCGGCAGCTGCCGCGCCTGCCTCGATTCCTGCCCGACCGACGCCTTCCCCGCCCCCTACCAGCTCGATGCGCGGCGCTGCATTTCGTACCTCACCATCGAACACAAGGGCGCGGTGCCCGAGGAATTCCGGGCGGCAATGGGCAACCGCATCTATGGCTGCGACGATTGCCTTGCGGTGTGCCCGTGGAACAAGTTCGCTTCCGAAGCCCAGGCGATCCGCGAATTTCTGCCTCGCGCCGAACTGGTCGCACCGCGCCTCGGCGAATTGCTGGGCTTGGACGATGCGGGATTCCGCTCGCTGTTCTCGGGCTCGCCGATCAAGCGCATCGGGCGCGACAGGTTCGTGCGCAACTGCCTCTACGCCGCCGGGAACAGCGGCAACGGCGCGCTGACCGCGCAGGTGGAAGCGTTAACCGCCGACCCCGATCCGGTGGTCGCCGAAGCTGCGCAGTGGGCGCTAGCCCGGCTTACATCAGGTCTTTGATCGCCACTTCGGGGTCCGCCAGCAGCGCCGCGTCGATCCGGCCAGCCTTGCCCTCGAGCAGCTTCCGCGCCTGCACGTAGTCCTTCATCGTACCCACGCAGTCGAAGGCGATGGGCACGCCGCCCTTGAGATATGCGACGGTGAACTTGCGGGTCTCCGGATCGCCGCGAAGCACGGTCGAATCGAAGCCGAGGCTGAGGCCCGCAGTCTGGAGCTTCAGGTCATACTGGTTCGACCAGAACCACGGCAGCGCATGATAGGGCTCCTTCTCGCCCATGATTGCCTTGGCCACGGTGTTGGCCATGTCATGCGCGTTCTGGACGGATTCGAGCCGGATCACGGCGTTATCGGCAAAGGCATTTGCGTGCGCCGCGCAGTCGCCAATCGCGTAGACATCGTCGAGCGTGGTGCGGCAGCAGAAGTCGACGTCGACCCCATTGGAGCCCGCCGCGCCTGCCGCGATCAGGGGGCCCACCGCAGGCACCACGCCGATGCCGACGATCACCATGTCGCACGGTACTTCCTCGCCCGTATCGAGACGCACGCCGGTCACACGGCCCATATCCTCGCCCAGCACCGAGTGGATGCCGGTGGAGAGCCGCACGTCGACGCCCTGCCTGCGGTGCTCTTCGGCGTAGAAGTCGGAGAGTTCCTCGCCCGCGACCCGCGCGAGCAGGCGGGGCAGCATCTCGACCAGCACGACCTCGCAGCCGAGCTTGCGCAGCACCGCCGCCGCTTCCAGCCCGATATAGCCGCCGCCGATAACCACCGCGCGCTTGGCCCCGCTTGCGAGCGCCTCCATCATCGCATCGGCATCGGACTTGTCGCGCACGTAAAACACACCGGGGAGCACCGCGCCCGGCACCGGCAGACGGCGCGGATCGCCGCCGCCTGACCAGATCAACTTGCGATAGGTCACCTGCCCGCCGTCCGCGAGAGTCAGGCAGTGCGCAACGGGGTCGATAGCGGTCACCGCCGCGCCGAGCCGCAGGGCGATGTCTTTCTCGGCCCAGAACTTCTCGGGCCGGATCATGATCCGCTCGAAGCCCTTGTCGCCTGCGAGATATTCCTTGGAGAGCGGCGGGCGCTCATAGGGCGGCGCATTGTCGCGGCCGATCATCATGATCGATCCCTCGTGCCCGTGCTGGCGCAAGGCGATCGCCGCTTGCGCGCCGCCGTGGCCGGTGCCGACAATAACGACGTCTGCGTGCTGGGTGGTGGATGTCATTACGTAACTGTGCCCCTCCGGCGATCTGCGGGCTTTGATGTGCCGCAAATCACCGAGGGGTCAAGCTGGCGTTTTGTGTGTCAGACCGCCCGCCCCGCCAACCCGCCCCGCCCCCCAAAAAAAAAGGTAAGATTTGTTGGCGGGGGGGGGGGGGGGGGGGGCGGG
>JANNZG010000029.1:0-2026 GCA_031410495.1 Porphyrobacter sp. | reverse complement strand
GCCACGGTGCCGAGCGCGACCAGATCGAGCAGGCCAAACAGGTCAGGCTCTGTCCGGTCGGCGAAGAACCCGCGCTGGCGCAAGACCCGCAGCACCGCCACCGCTAGCAGGAACGCAACCCCGACAGCCGCGAGATGCCCGTGCGCCGCGCCCAGTTCGCTCTCGTCGAGCCGGTTGGGATTGACCAGCGCAACTGTCTTGGGAAGCACGGCGGAGCATTTGTGGTGATCGACCACGATCACATCGACCCCGACGTCGTGCGCCATTTCCAGCGCCTCGTGCGCCATCGCCCCGCAATCGACAGTGACGATCAGGCTTGAGCCTTGTTCGGCAAGCTTGACCAACGCCTCGCCTGAGGGGCCATAGCCTTCGAGCAGGCGATCGGGGATGTAATAGCGCGCGTCGTGGCCGAGCCCGCGCAACAGGCGGACCAGCAAAGCCGCGCTGGTCGCGCCATCGACGTCGTAATCTCCATAGATGGTCACGGTCTCGCTGGTGAGCACCGCCTGCGCCACCCGTTCGGCGGCAGCGTCCATGTCCTGAAACGCAGACGGATCGGGCAAGAACGCGCGCAGCGACGGGTTGCGGTTGCGCTCCAGATCATCAGGTACAATCCCGCGCGCCAAGAGCAGTTGGTTGACCAGATCGGTCGCCGGATCGAGTCCGTCGCCGGCCAAGTCCATGTTCCCGCCGCGCCACTGCCAGACCTTGCCGGTCAGCGACTTGTCGATCCCGAAGATGGCGGTGCGTGTGGACATGGCGCAGCGCTAGCCGATTGGCGCCGTCCGGCAAAGCGGCACCGGCTGACTGTCGACAATTGACAATAATTGCGCGGTGGCGTCCGCTATGTACGGAGCACAGGTAGGGAGTCGGACGATGGCGAATTCGGGCAAGGCAGCGGCGATGGTGAGTGCGGTAAGCGCTTTGGCGCTGATCGCGGTGCCGGTACTGGCGCAGCGCGCGCCGACCAGCGGGCCGGTGGCGCGCTACGACGTGCGCGCCGGGACGATCACCGGCTTCGGGGCGATGGGCAGCGGCATGCGTGCTGGGCTCGGCATGATGTTCGGGGGCGGCGGCAATGCGATGCAGCACGAACTGCTGCTGCGGCTCGGCTCGTCGCAGGGGCCCACCAAGGGCGCGCCGAAGGCCGATCACTTCATGCCACCGAGCGCCAAGCTCGGTAAGTCGGTCGCACTCGTCACCCCGCGCGAGGAACGCGGGCCGGAGGACGAACTCCCGGGCGAGCGCGACGGCCAGCGCCCCAAAGGCCGCATCCTGATCTTCTGGGGCTGCGGCGAGCACGCGCCGCGCGGCCAGCCGGTGGTGATCGACCTTGCCAAGCTTGCGGTCGGGCAGGCCCCGCCGGGGATGTGGTCGTCTACCATCATCCGCGACTGGGGGCCGACGCTGACCAACTCCAAGACCTTCGGTCGCTGGCCGGCCGAGGACGGCAAATATGCCAAGCCGGAGTCGTCGCTGCTCGGCCTGCACCGGATCGCAGGCAATTACTCGCCCGAGATCCAGTTCACCGCCACCAGGGATTTCATGGCTCCGCTCAAGGTCAACAATACGGTGAATACCAGCGGCTCGACGCTGCTCAGCTGGAACGCAGTGCCCGACGCGACCGGCTATCATGCCACGCTGTTCGGCGGGAAGATGGCCGAGGGGCAGATGGGCGACATGGTGATGTGGTCGAGCAGTGCGAGCCGACAGTTCGGCGGGGGGCTGAGCGATTGGCTCACTCCCGCGCAGGTTGCCGGGCTGGTGCGTGACAAGACCGTGCTGCCGCCCTCCGCCACGACCTGTACCGTCCCCGCCGAAGTCCGTGCCGCTGCGCCGGACTTCCGGGTCGGCTCGATGACCGCATTCGGGCCCGAGGAAGACTTCGCCTTCCCGCCGCGTCCGGCCGATGCCAAGGCCCCGTGGAACCTACAATGGACCGTGCGGGTGCGGCATCGCTCGACCAATTCGTGGATGGACATGCCGGGAATGGGCGCGGCGGCGCAGGGCCAGCCGACCAATCCTG
>JANNZG010000028.1:0-53112 GCA_031410495.1 Porphyrobacter sp. | reverse complement strand
ATAATTCGCTGGGCCCGAACAAAGATGTTTTTGTTGCTGGGGGTTTTGTTCCTAAATGTTGGCATATTCTAAAACAGTTTTTTTGACGGGCCGGTGGGGGTGGGGGGGTTCCTCGCATTTGCTGCAATTTTGCTGGGCGTGTAACGCGACCAGGCATTGGTCCTGTGGCGACGGCGCGGGAAACGCGCTTTTGAACAAAGCGAGTAAGAACAAAGGTGCAGGCCGACTCCTGCTTTGCTACATCAATCTGACCATGCGAACCGACCTTGATCATCTGCCCCCGCAAAAGCAGCGCGAGCTTGAGCGCGTGGTGCAGCTGATCTTCGAGGAATTCGACGACGCTTTCGCCCTCGCCAAGCAAGAGTGGAAGAAGGCCGGGCGCATTCTCAAGGTCATCCTCTACGGCAGCTATGCGCGCGGCACTTGGGTCGACGAACCGCACACTGCCAAGGGCTACCGCTCGGACTTCGATCTGCTCATCATCGTCAGCGACAAGCGGCTCACCGACCGGGTGAAGTACTGGTCGAAGCTCGATGAGCGGCTGATGCGCGAATACGGCCTCACCGGCACGCTGCGCACGCCGGTGAATTTCATCGTCCACACCCTGCAAGAGGTGAACGACGGGCTCGCGCACGGGCGCTACTTCTTCATGGACGTTAAGGCCGAAGGCATCGCGGTCTATCAGTCCGACGACACCGAGCTCCACACGCCCAAGCCGAAGACGCCGACGCAGGCGCTCGCCATGGCTAAGGAGTATTTCGAGGATTGGTTTCCGAGCGCTGGCGAGTTCTTCGACGATTTTCGATCAAACCTTGACCGGGCACGCTTCAAGAAAGCTGCATTCGAACTGCATCAGGCGACAGAGCGGCTCTACCACGGCGTCCTTCTCGTCTGCACATTTTACACGCCGCATAACCATAACCTTGCCTTCCTCCGCACGCAGGCCGAGCGGATCGATCCGCGCCTCACATACGTCTGGCCGCGCGAGACCAAGCGCGACCGCGCGCGGTTCGAGAAGCTCAAGGACGCCTACGTGAAAGCGCGCTATTCGAAGCACTATCGCGTCACCAAAGAGGAGCTTGAATGGCTCGGCATACAAGTCGAGGAGCTCGGCCGTGTAGTGCACGAGGTGTGCTCCGAGCGGATCGAGAAGCTCAAGGCAGAGGCGAAGGCGAGGCCGGATAAGGTTCGGTGATCGGGCAGGACCCCAGCGTCCGCTTTCGTGGATTTCGAGACAAAAGCCGAAATTCTGGAATCGACCCCCAAACGGACATTGGCCTCAACGCTTTCAGAACAAATTCGCCGCTAATTGGTGACAGTGTTTGCCGGAGTTCGCCCCTTTGTGGGTGTCACGATTGCGCCATTTGAAGCTACCACGTTCAACGGTCTGGACGCTCGCGTTGTTCTCTCTTGCTTAAGCCTTTACTGCTTTGTGAACTTCGCGGATCAAAACGTCGAGTGACACGGGTTTTAGACAAACCGAAGAGCCAGCATATCCTGCCCGTAAAGCCGCGTTGTCGTAGCCAGTATAAAATACGAGCGGTACGCCCCGCTCCACCAATAAATCGGCCAGCGAGAAAACGTCATTTCCCCTTAAATTGACGTCAAGCACAGCGGCATGGATGTCGCTCTCTTCGCTGATTTGCGCCAATGCTGTTGCGAGATGCCCGATCGGGCCAATAACTTCCGCTCCTGCAAGCTCAAGCTCGCCGCACAGTTCCTTAGCGATGAGATATTCATCCTCCACCACTAGCACGCGATAGCCCTGTAATAGCAGATCACCCATTTTCGAGCCCTCTACTGACAAGTTGCTTCGCGACGTGGATCCAGATCGTGCAGCTCACCCCATCTGGGCCTAATTCATATTTTGTCTGCGCGCCGAGCTGGAAGGGCAACGCGCATTCAATCAGCTCTCGTCCATGACCGACCCTTGCGTCATAATCCGGATTCATCTGGACACCGCGTTCGCGCCAGTCGATGCGAAGCCAAGGCTCAGCTTCGACGATGCCAGTGTCGTCGCCAGGCTCAAGCACCCAGGAAACCTCAAGTTTTGCTCTTTCTTGGCTGAGTGCGCCATGCTTGAGCGCGTTGGTGGTCAGCTCGTGGAGTGCCATCGCTATGGTTTGCACCGCCGAAGATCGCAGCCTAACGCCTCGTGGGCCTGACAAGATCACCTTGCTGGGGGTTTCATCCCCATGCAGCGCGGTTAGCTCGGCTTCAAGCAGCTCGTCGAACGTTACGCGGTCTTCGCCTTGAAGGCGCGATAGGAGCCCTTGTGCTCGGGCCATTGCGTCCAATCGAATGACAAATTTGGCCCGGAACTCGCTGTAATCTTGGCTGCTGCGTGCCGTCGCTTCGCACATCGAACGGATCACAGCCATAAGATTACGGGTACGGTGCTGGAGTTCACCGACCAATACAATTTGCCGGCCTTGCAACTCTCGCAGGTCATTGACGTCGGTGCAGGTGCCTAGCCATTCCAATACAGTCCCGTCGGGCATCTGCACCGGTACCGCCCTTGTCTGAAACCAGCTATACTCGCTGGTTGCGGCATCACGTATGCGGCAGTCAAAATTTAGGTTCAAAGTAGACGCAGCGCCGGACCATGCTTGTATTGCAGCGCTTCGATCATCGGGATGTAGCGCTTCGAGCCATCCGTCTCCAGAGCTAGCCTCAGCTGTAAGACCGGTCAGGTTTTCCCATTGTGGGCTTGCCCAAGTCCATCCGCCGTCCGGGTCGGCCCGCCAAACCAACTGCGGAATGCCCTCAATCAAAGTTTGCAGCCGTCCATCGCTCAATCGGGACCGAAGAATTGCCGCGCGCAGGAGCGTGGCAACCGCGATAACAGAAGAGGCGGCTAGCGAAAAAAGAGCAAGATTTAGATATCCAACCGTTGATAAGCTGAACAGTCCCTCAGGGGATAACCAAAATGCAGTTGCCGCAGCTAGGGCAATTGCGAGTGACAATATTCCAGGACCCATTCCCCCAAATAACGAAGAAATTAGTACAACTGGAAAGAAAAGTGCGAACGGTAAAACTCCTTCCCCAAACGCATCTAAAGAGCGCCTTAGAACGATCGCAATCAATGAAAGTACGAAAGCTAATGCATAAGATAGCCACGAAGGCTTTCTAACAACAAGCTCTTCGAACTTGAAACTTTGGCGGAATGACACGTTTGGTGACAACGTAACCTCTTTGGCCCGACGCGGATTTGTTTTCCCGACAATGGTAAAGCCAGAACATGAATCACTAATATCGATACTGAACCTACATCGTAGATTGCCTCACTTTCCTATACTGAGATGGGGTTTTTTGGTCGGCACACTGGGCGACGTTGACCCGTTGCGCAGGTGCGGCGAAGACAAATGACGAACGACCGTTGTTTTGCGCTGCAAATTTTGCCGGAAGAATGGCAGGCGGCAGATTGTCACCCACTTCTTGCCGCTTCAGTGATCGTCGAACTTCGACAAAAGCGGCCATCGGAGCATGCCCGACGGCCGCAAGTACTGTCAGATTTCGATGCGCTCGGCCAGGACAAGAGCATCCTCAACGTCGACCCCGAGATACCGGACCGTGTTCTCGATCTTGGAATGGCCGAGCAAAATTTGGACCGCACGCAGATTTCCAGTCGTGCGGTAGATCATGGCCGCTTTGGTGCGCCGCATGGAGTGGGTGCCGTAGTCTTCCCTCCGCAATCCGACCGCGGTGACCCATTCATCGACGAGCCGGGCATACTGCCGCGTGCTCATCGGATGGCCGGAACGGATACTGCTTGGAAACACGAAATCATCGATGGTGCCACCCCGCCGCAGCAGCCATGTTGCGAGGCTCGAGCGGGCGTCCGCGGTAACTTCAAATTGCACCGGTCGCCCGGTCTTCCGCTGAATGATCATCGCGCGGTCGCGGACTTCAGTTCCGGCCACGAGATCGCCGATCTTCAGCTTAACCAGATCGCAGCCTCGCAGCTTGCTATCGATCGCCAGGTCGAACAGGGCGCGGTCTCGGAGCCGCTCCTCGCGATCAAGGAAGAATCGGATCGCCCAGATCTGCTTTTGGGTAAGCGGCCGCTTGGTGCCGACGGTTCTGCCAGCATTCCATGAGACACGAATTTGGATGGCGGGGTCGAGGTGAGAGTAGGCCATCATCTTTCTCCATGGCCCTGATTGGCCAGGAAGAAAGAACGCGCGCCAAGCCAAGCACATCGCGCAGGGCACGCCGAGGCACCGTAATAACGGTCTACGCGGCCTCAGGCGCATGCTCGCAAAATGGCAGCTTTCGGGATCGCGACGACTACCAGCTCATGACCGCAAATGGGTGGATTTCGGAAGGGCAGCTTTCTGACGCTACTACCCCAAGAGCTGACATTGACAGGTGCCGCTATTTTTTGCTCAGCCCTCAACCATGGAAGAAATAGCGCAATCTCAACTCGCCTCAACATTGGAGCGATTGGCTAAGATGCCGCCTGGGGGCCTAGCTAGATCGTGGGTAGGGCCGAAGCCAACTGGGGACTCAGTAATCCCTTTGATTGCAGCCCATGTGGGATTGGTTGCGCATGGTAGAGAGGCGGATTTTATTCCACTCTCAGCGAACGATGCGCCCATTTGGTTCACGCTCTTCGTCACGCAGTCTCTTCTCCATGGCAAGCAGACGATCCCAGCGGGCATTCAAGAGGAAATATCAGAACGCCTTCGGACGCTAGGACCAGAAGCGCAATTTTTCAGCAAGGGTGTGTGGCAACAGACGCGCCGACTGAAACATTACGAACCAGTAAGCTTCGAAAGCGGCTGGGATCGACGCCGACACCAATCGCTTTTTCAGGGGAGCGGTGGTCCCTTGGCTCCTATTAACGTCTTGGAAGACGGAGGCCTTGTCGGCTTCGACGCTGATACGGCATTCATTTTCTGGGTCGATGAGGATGATTAAGGGCCGAGTTAGACCGTCCGCTTCCGATTCCGCCACCGGACTATGTGAATGTCAGAAACGGGGTCGTTTGCAGTACTTCCGCTTTCGGCGAAAATCCGGCCCAAGCTGCCTGTCCGGTATCGGGGACGCACGCCTTCACCGAGAACGGCTGCTACTGGGTGGAAAGCTGACGTTGCGCCAAGCATCAATCCTAGTAGAGTGTTGCCACGATGTTGACGGACATTTTTGCTCGCGCAGAGCGACGCATCGCAGAACGATGGGAACTTATGCCGGGTATCCGTCCATTCGATGGATGGGGGGATTACAGGTTGTTCGGCTTCCTGGCTGACGTGCGCAACTATTCGGCAGTGAAACCGATCTCACAACCGAGAGGGCTCCCGCTGGGTGTCGAGCTACCCGCCGACGATGACGATGAGCTACCAAACGAGGACTGGCTTGGCGAACATGACTATTCATGGCTACTCCTGTCGGAGCTTCTAGCCGTGGACTATGACCGGATTGTTGAAGACCGACGCACTACCGGAGTTGTAAATGGGCTCAGATACGGCAATCTAACTTCGCAGCCCGGCATGGGCGTAAAGATGACACTTCGAGAATTTCTCGGTCCCGGTTTTTTCAGAGAGATCGATCGCTTGAAACAAGCTGGTGTGGAGAGGATCGTTTTCGGCTTCGGCAGCTAAATCGAACTGCTTGCGGGGATGGGGTCACGCCCGCAACGGGGTCGTTTGCTGAATTTCCGCTTCTTGCAAAAACCCTGCCTTAGCTGCCACTCCGCCATGGGGAACGCGCATCATCAGCGGGAACGGCTGCAACTGGGCGGTTAGCGGACTTCGCCCTCGATCAGGGTCACGGCGTCCCCAATCGCTGAAGTGAGCCGTCCATCGCGAAAGCTGAATTTCACCCGTATGCCTTCGTGGGGCTGATTGGTTCTGAATAGCAAATCTACCTCCCAAGTGCAGGCGGTCGGAACGACGGAGATCGGACCGGTCCATACGGATTGCGCTTCAAATCGGATCGGCTTCACGTCGTTGACCATTTGGACAGCACCGGCCGGGCCGAAGCTGCTTACAGGAATGTAATCACCTCGTCGGATTTCAAAGTAAGCATCGTCAGCGATTAGCGCCCGGAGGTGGTTGGTATCGTTCCGCTCCGAAGCCCTCACCACATCAAGCGCACGTTCGACATAGAAGCGGTCGGCTTCGCTTTGGTTTGCGCCACCATTTTCGAACCCGGGGCAAGTGGCAGCCTCACCTTCAATCGAAGCTGAAGCGACAAGCAAGATCAATGCAGACAGGATGTGTGGCATCTGCAGGAATTGCCATCGTCGCTGATGGTTCGCAATGGGGTCGATTGCTGAACTCCGCTATCGCTGAGAAGCCAAGAAAGCTGTCCGGCAGGTTCTGGGATCGTCCATCATTGCCGCTCAAGGCGGAAAGTGGGTGGTTAGCTGCCGTTTTCCCGCTGGAGCTTTTGCTGTGCTATTGTTAGCTTAATGCCCTTCGTTGCGCGCCGAAGCGGGATATAAAGTCGCAGCTATGTTCGAGACTCCAGTATCTAGGCATTCATGTCAGGCGTAGGGTTCGCTATTTCCGTTCACTCCGACCAGCAAAACACGATAATTAAGATATTCCGTGTCGTCTGTGCGAGCAAACGACTCGACCAATGAGCGTCAATTGCCATAATTTACCCTAGATTTAGTAATGGGGATGGTAAGATGACTGACCAACCGCTGCACTCGGTGCGTGTGCTTATCGTTGAGGATGACTATTGGCAGGCTACTGATTGTCGGGACCGCCTTAAGGGCGCTGGCGCTCACGTTGTGGGAATGACGGGCGCATGTGCCGCAGCTCTCTCGATTATCAGCACTATGAGTTTGGATGTGGGGCTGCTCGACATCAACCTTGGTGAGGAAAAATCGTACAGCGTTGCTCGCGGGCTGATGTCGCGAGGCGTCCCGGTGTTATTCCTCACAGGCTATGACCCTTCCTTTCTTCCTTCAGATCTTTGCGCAGCCTCTGTTTTAACTAAGCCGGTCGCTTGGGATCACGTCATAGCGCGCCTTGTCGCTCTGCTTGGACCAAACGTGGGCGCCGTTTCATAGTGAACCGTCTAGGTGAAGTGCGTCGACAAAGTCTTGGCATACGGTAGACCCATGACATCCTAACGCAGTTGATGCGCCGAATGTGCAGCATGGCTCATCATACATCTGAAACAAAAGGTGAATGTCATGCCTGCCAAGCCGCTGGCGACCTGCCGGATCTTTTATCTGGAAGACGATTATTTTGTCGCAGAAAATACCAGAGAGACGCTGACCGAGGCAGGAGCAGAGGTTTCCCTTTGTGCTAGCGTACCGCGAGCGCTCGATCTTGTGGAGCGCTTCCCGTTCGATGCAGCACTCCTGGATTTGAACCTCGCAGGTAAATCCTCAGTGCCCGTGGCTCGATTGCTACGGCAGTCAAACGTCCCCTTCGTCTTTCTGACTGGTTACACACGCGACGTCTTGCCTGACGATCTCTCTACGAGCGCGCTCCTGACGAAGCCGTCAGACGGGGCCAATGTGGTGCGCGAGCTTGAGCATCAAATGGTACTAAGCGGCGCACACAAAGGGCATCCAGGGTGTAATCGATTGGCATCTGACGAGAGCAGTGCACCGACAAATGACGGGTGAGCCATGGTTCACGAGGCCACATTCTCTGACAGCCTCTACCAGGTTGGGTCAGGGTGCTATCCACGAGCGAAGAGTGGATAGCCTTTTTCAAGCCATCATCGCCGCACGTCGGGTTATCTGTTCGGCCGACGATCCGGACTGCGTCTAGAGGGCCTCCGAGGCTCGCCTGTCCCGCACTTGTGCCGACGAGCAGCCCTTTTTTTCATGCGGCGGCAGCGGGGGCGATTGCAGAATGTCAGCTTAAGGCGAAAATTCCGACTAAGCTGGCGGTCCACTAGCGTGGACGCGCAGTGCAGCCGCGAACGACCGAAATTGGGTGGTTAGCTGACGCTCACGGCTTTTCTGACTGCAAGCGGAATGCGCGCCCACGCGAGCACCATGTTCGCGCCGTAGAGCCACGCAAACGCGAGCAACGCAATACGTGCTCCCGCTGCAATGCCTTCGCCGATGCTGGCGAATGCGAAAAACATGCACGCTACAGCCAGACAGAAAACGAGCCCGTGCAAGCTTCTAAGGTCGTAGCGTAGGCAGTGTCCCTCCAGACCCTTTTCGATCCAAAATCTACCCTCATCGTAGATTACAAGCGCCAACCAGTTCGGTGTAAACCAGTCCTCCCAAAGGGGGGAACTGAACTCGATTGAGGTCTCACCTTGCTCGGTGATCGGCTTGTGCTGCTTTGCTAGGAAAGTCTCTAGCCGCCCAATGATGACGTCATCAGATGCATCTGGAGGTAGTTGTGTTGAACCTCGCAAGTGCCAGATGTTCTCGATCATATCGAAAAGATTAGCAAAAAGACTTTTGTCCGCAATGTGGTCGTTTGCTGAAGGTCTGCTTTCGGCTCAGGTGAGGCGATAGCGTCCGTTCCGCTTTCAGGGTCACGGCTGATCGCGGCGACCGACTGCTAGTGGGTGGTTTCTGGACATCTCTCCGCTATGAGAGCGGGGTGAAGATTTCAACGCGCCTCTTCATCGTTGCGACATTACTGCTCCTCAGCGGATGCTCTCAGAATCTAGGTTCCTATGGCCTAGAGACGGTCAGCGTAACTTCCGATGTTCCCATTCCTGCCGAGACGGCGGCGCACTACGGTCGGTTCGTCGAGGTCATACTGAGCTCGAACACGAGCCTCACAGCGATCTCTGAGGAACTCGATGCCGTCTATGTAGGTGCGGACTTCTGCCCACTCCGTGACCCTAATGGTGTAATCACATTCGGACCATTCGATGCTACGGGACTTGATCTGGGTCTGCCATCAGCAGCCCCAGCTATGCAACCGGATAGCGATGGTAAGTTCCGCTATAGGATCTACCTACCCATTGCTTACCGGGCCAAGCAAGTGACACAGCCGGGTCAAATCCAGCTTCCGACTTATGATTTGCGTGAGACGGAGAGTGACCTCTGCCTGCAGCTTTTCGCACCAGGATACAACATCATCCAATCACGCTCGAACATCATCAGAGTTCCAGCCTCGGTCATCTCCGAGGCACAGCGGCGCGCAACTTCTCCCTAGCTTCCGCTATGGGATCACTTGCAGAATGTCGGCTTTCGGCGAAAATACCGCCCAAGCTGCCTGTCCGCTATTTGGAACGCGCAACATCGCGGGAAACGGCTGGAATTGGGTGGAAAGCTGCCAAGGTCTCAAGCTTCAAATGCCGCCGACATTCTGGCCCTGTCATAGTCAAGCAGCCAGTCGTTGGCTTGGATGTAGAGCTGAGAGAGCGGCTCCTTGGTGAGAGCAGTAACGTCCATTCCCCTGTCGTCATACACATAGACGCATACGCCTCGTTCAACATCGACAAGCTTAGCGAAGATTGGTGCCGCGGGCGCAACGCCAAGATCATGAGCCACTTGATTCCATATTAGAATGTCTGCTTTCTCCCAGTCGAGGCTTACGGCGCACTGATCGCAAGGTTCTGCGTCACGGTCGTCCTCGTCATCTGGGTGCCAATAACCCCTCCATCGGTCAGAAGCTGCATCAGTCGAGACGCCCAAATTGGCGAGGTGCTCGAAGCCGGTCCCGGTCACCCAACCATGCCACTCAGCGTTTATCTCGCGGCTTGGGTCTGGATATGCGCCGATGACAGCGACAACGCGCTCAGTGGGCAAAGCCATGCGAGCGATGGCGCGAGCACGGTCGAAGCTGTTGGTGAACTTCGTCACATACCTTCCGAAGTAGTCGCCGTCGTCCAGCTGGAAACGCAATGAGAAAGGCGAGGCCCACAACTCGCGTTGCCAGCTGGGTCCAAAAGACAAGGTCATCTGTCAGGCATACTGTGATGTAGGCATGACAGCAAAGGGGTCGTTTGCCGAAGATCTGCTGCTGGCGGGAAAGTCATCGAAGCTGCCAGGCAGATCTTGGGCCTGCGCTCTGGCCCTGCTCATGACCGTTCGTGGGGGGAATGCGGATCTTCTGAGAACCGCTCAGAAGACCATCCAGCCGTCCGAAAGGTCAGCACCAAACTGAATGAGCCCGTTTTCGCCGATGCCCGCGCCATCGAAGGTCAGTTCCTGCCCGTCGTCAAAAGTCAGTGTGAGAGAGCTGTCACTGACTTGAACTGCGACGACTTTGCGTTGGATCAAGCGATGAAGCAGCGACGGCGGATCACGAAACAAGTCCCCTAACTGATAACGCACACCCTCTTCGTCCTTGTGCTCAAAATCGCTCGTGACGTGGATTTCGCCGCCTTCCCACCATATGAAGTGAACGCCGCTCGTTACGAATGTAATTCGAGCCACTTCCTTTTCCGACAAGGAAGGCCAGTTCGGATGGTGGTGGGAACGCCATGCCAGAGCTTGTGCCGCGCACAACGAATGCCTGCAATGGGGTAGTTTGCTGAAAGGCAGGTTTTGGCAGAAAACTCGCTCAAGCTGCCCGTCCGCTTTCAGGGTCGCGGCTGATCGCGGCGAATGACCGATGATGGGTGGGAAGCTGCCTGACCGCTTTAGTGTGATATAACGCGATAGCTGCCGTTGATCGCAGCCGAGTAATGCGTCGTCTATCGACCCAAACCCGGCCGTTCATGACATCCACCGTGAATGTCTGCTCCTGACAGAAACTGCCGATTGAACGCTGCGAAGTGGGCGGTCAGCAAGGCGCCCTATTCTCGGTCATTTGATCAGCCCAAGCACGCCCACGCAATTTGGCGTTAACGGTGCTCGCGCACCTGTCGATCCGAATGCCCGAATTTTGGCCGGTTGCAGTCCTTCCCGACAAGACTGCTGAGCGACGGCTTGCAGCATGAGCTAACGCTCCGGCGCTCGTCTTGCGATGTCGCTGAAATATGTCGGAGCCGGCCGGACAGGTGCTAAGTAGTGCGTCGATCGAAGGCATTTAATATAATTCAATGGACGGGACGACACCAGAGCTTAGAACTATTTTCCATGTCAAAAATGAGTTTCGATTTATTGAAGATGCCTTCCTGCTCGAATGGGCCTGGTGAGCAAATCGGAGCTATTGGCAATAATATGCCAGTTATTGTGCCTGCATATTATCCTGCATCCTCAGCCAATTTTTGCTTAACCGGCCTGTGACGGGCCGGGCAGTCAAATTTGGAAAAGCGACGACCCTTGAGTCAACACCTCTGCCGACGCTGCGGGATGAATTACGATCGGCGACGAGCAAACCTCACGAGCGTCTTCATCAGCACGATGGTCTAGCCGCAGTAGCGGAGGGGACGATCGACCGATCGGCCTACATAGCACTGCTCGCCCGACTTTATGGCTTCCACTATAGCTTCGAATTGGCGGCACAAGCGATCCCCGAACGCACTCGATGGCTCGAGCTTGATTTGGCGACTCTCGGCGTCGATGCCGCGATGCTGGCAGGGTTGCCACGCTGCACCATCATTCCTGCACTATCATCGCCCGATTATCTTTTAGGAGCGAGCTATGTCGTCGAAGGTTCGGCCTTGGGTGGGCGCGGCCTCGCACGACAGCTCGACGGGCTACTTGGGAAGGGGATTGTCGCCGGCCGTCGCTTCTTCATCGGCCACCGCACCGAAACTGGCGAGGTCTGGCGTTCCTATTTGGCACGATTGTCGGCCGCTTCGGCAGGGACAGCATCGCCCACGGCAATCGTTGCGGGAGCCGTATCTACTTTCACAATATTCGAGCAGCGGCTCGAAGGATGGAGCACGCACCATGACTGACGCCATCAAAGCACGCGACGGGGTCGATCTGACAAATTGTGACCGCGAACCGATCCATATCCCTGGCGCAATCCTGCCGCATGGCGCGATGCTAGTGCTCGAATGCGAAACGCTTCGCGTCCTTCAGGCGGCCGGAGACCTAGCGGGCCTGCTTGGTAAGCCCCTCGCCGATCAGCTCGATCGTCCGATCGACAAGGTCTTCTCGATTGACCAGGTCAATAGGCTGCACGCGCTTTGCAAAGAGACCGATCTCGTCAAACCGCGCCATCTACTCGACCCGCTGTTCCGTGTCGTTACGGACCGCCCGCTCGATGCCAGCGCGCACCGCGTCGATGGCAATCTGGTGATAGAGTTCGAGGCGGCAGAGATGGGCGATCCGTTTGCCGCCGATCCGCTTGCGGCGGTGCAGATCATGATCGATGGCTTTGGAGAGGCCACGTCGCTGTATGCGCTTTGCCAAATGGCGACAGCCAGCGTCCGCCGGGTCGCGCAATATGACCGGGTGATGATCTATCGCTTCATGGCCGATGGTTCGGGCTGGGTGATCGCCGAAAGCCGCGCGTCCGAACTCGCACCCTTTCTCGATCTGCATTATCCAGCGGCCGATATTCCCCAGCAAGCCCGCGCGCTTTATCTCAAAAGCTGGCTGCGGCTCATCACCCAGGTCGATTATGATCCGGCACTGCTCACGCCGACGCTAAACCCGCGCACCGGCAAGCCGCTCGACATGAGCTTCGCGATCCTGCGCGATGTCTCGCCGATCCACCGAGAATATCTTCGCAACATGGGCATCGACGCCTCGATGTCGATCTCGATAATCGTCGCTGGCAAGCTGTGGGGCCTGATCGCGTGTCATCATAACAGTCCGCGTTTGCTACCGCGCCACCTTCGAGCGGTTTGCGAATTGTTCGGCTCAATGTTTTCACTCCAGCTGGAAGCGCGTGAGAGAAGCGAACAGTTCGAGGCGCGGCTTGCCAGCCGGAAGATCTTGCAGGAGCTGATGCTTAACCTAGCGGGCGTCGAGGACTATGCCTATGGCCTGACTCAGCAGACGCCGAACCTGCTCGATTATATCCACGGCGGCGACATTGCGCTCGACGGGTCGCGCGGCGGCGGCGTCGCGGTGCGTGTCGAAGGCGATATAACCTTCCTTGGAACCACCCCGAACCGGGAGCAGATTACCGCACTGACCGACTGGCTGACCTCTTACATGACCGAAACGGAAGGGGTGTTCGCCACCGACCGCCTGAGCGAGATCTACCCCGCAGCGAAAGCCTTCGCAAACGTCGCCTCCGGGCTGCTAGTCATAGCAGTCTCGCGCGATCCGTCTGACTTCATCCTCTGGTTCCGTCCGGAGCTGGTGGAAACAGCACTCTGGGCGGGCGACCCCGCGAAACCGGTGACGACCGGCTCCGACGGCGACCGACTCTCGCCGCGAAAGTCGTTCGAGGTGTGGAAGCATACGGTTCGCAACCGCGCTTTGCCGTGGTCTGCCGCTGAAACCGATTCGGCGTTCGACCTCCGGGTTTCGCTCTTGCAAGTAGTGCTCCGCCGGATCGAAGCGGCGTCGCTCGAGCGTGCCAAGGCGCACGAGCGGGACAAGCTTTTGATGGCCGAACTTGATCACCGAGTTAAAAACACGCTGGCCAATATACAAGCGCTGGTCACCCAATCGAGCCGCAGCGCTGAATCGCTGACCTTGTTCGTCGAAGGGCTCGACAAGCGCATCCATTCAATGGCCAAGGCACACAGCTTGCTGACTCAGAGTCGGTGGGAAGGCGTGTCGGTCGATGGATTGCTGCGTGAAGAGCTCGACGCCTATAGCCCGGTGCCAGGCGTCGTGTCGCTCGACGGGGCCGATGCGGTGCTCACACCCAAATCGGCGCTGGCGCTGTCCCTCGCGTTGCATGAACTCGCGACGAACGCCGCCAAGTTCGGTTCGCTTACTGAGGTCGCCGGACGAGTCGCCGTGACATGGCACATCCGCGATGACGGTGGCCTTGGGCTGAGTTGGACCGAGTCGGACGGTCCCCACGTCGCACCCCCGACGCGGCGCGGCTTCGGATCAAGCCTGATCGAGCGCGCGCTGGCAATGGAAACCGGAGGCCGCGCGACGATCCATTACAACCCGAGCGGCGTCGTCTGCGACATCGTGCTGCCAAAGTCCTCGCTGGTCAAACTCAACACTCCGCCGCCTAACACAGCCGAAACCAAACTGCCCAGCATCGGGAGCGGTTCGAAGACGCTTCCTGCGAATCCAAAGATTCTTATCGTGGAAGACTCTTACTTCGTCATGACGGAATATGAGTCCTTGTTCATCCAACTTGGATGGAGAATGGTCGGGCCCGCAACGCGCCTCGACCAAGCACTTGCGCTCGCGCGATCCGAAGTCTTTGATGCGGCCCTGCTCGATGTAAATCTCCATGGCGAGATGTCATGGGAAATAGCGGATGTCCTCAAGGTTCGCCAAATCCCTTTCGCCTTCTGCACAGGCTATGATCAGTCCACTATCCTGCCGGATCACCTTGTCGGCACGCCGGTATTGGAGAAGCCGTTCCGCCGCGCCGATGTCGAACGAGTGTTGGGCATATTGATGGCGGGAGGTTACAATTCGGAAATGGCGTAATTTCATGGCTATGCGGGGCCAGCACCGGATAGAATTCTGCAATGCCACTCCGAGATTGTGTGAAGCGGACAGTGCGAACATGGCCCTGTTGCCGTTGCTGTACGTGACCGGTTAGCTGGTCAGACAGCGGCGGCTATTTGGTAATACTGCCGTTCGACACATCGCCGGGGAACGGCTGAAAAGTCCCAATTTCACCTGTTCCGACCCCATGAACACGTGTCCGCTTCAGAATGTCGCAGGTCGTAACTGGACGTCTGACTTGTGGTCGCTTGCTGAATTTCCGCTGTTGGCCCGGAGGGGGCGGAAGCCGGCATACCGCTTTTGGGATCGCGCATCAGCCTTGCTCATGGCCGGTGATGGATGGATTCCGCGCCGGCAGCTTTTTAATGAGAATGCGGAAAGCCGCCGTTCGCGGTACTTCCCTTGGAAAAGTCAGGACGCGGTAAGGGAGCTGTCCGACCGATTCGTTCGCCTTCACCGCCAAGGCGTAGGGCGTAGGCGAAGCGTGAGCACCAATAAATACAAAAGGCCCCGATACTATCAGCGGCACACAATCCTGACGGATGCATGCCGATGATCGCCACTGGCGCAAGGGCTGACCCGGAGTTAGGATCGCCGTGTCTTGATTTTGGGGGGCCAGCCTGTGCGCCGCTTTACAACCTTCTGCGCCGTCTCATTGCTTCTAAGCACTGCAGCGCATGCCGCCCCCTATCGCGCCGAAATTGTTCGCGACGATTGGGGCATAGCGCACATAAGCGGCCGCTCCGACGCCGACGCAGTGTTCGGGATGATCTATGCTCAGGCCGAGGATGACTTCAACCGGATCGAAATGAACTACCTCACCAGCCTTGGCCGCCTGGCCGAGGCCGAAGGCGAAAAGGCGTTATGGCAGGACCTGCGACAGCGGCTGTGGATCAATCCGAATGATCTGAAGGCCGACTATGCCAAGAGCCCGCCTTGGCTGCGCAAGCTGATGCAGGCTTGGGCCGCGGGCCTCAATCAATATCTGGCCGACCATCCGGAGGTGAAGCCCAAGGTGCTTACCCGGTTCGAACCGTGGATGGCGCTGAGTTTTTCCGAAGGCTCGATCGGTGGCGACATCAGCCGCGTTTCGCTCAGCCAACTTCAAGCCTTTTATGAACGCCGCACGATCGCGATGACCCCTGAGGAACGCGGGCTGGTCCAGCGCGAGCCGACCGGGTCAAATGGCTTCGTGATCGCGCCTTCGCATAGCGCCAGCGGTCATCCGTTGCTGTTGATCAACCCGCATACGAGCTTCTTCTTCCGCGCCGAGCAGCAGGTGACCAGTGGGCAAGGTCTGAACACCTATGGCGCAGCGACCTGGGGGCAATTTTTCATTTACCAGGGCTTCAATCAGAACGCGGGCTGAATGCACACCACCAGCACAGCCGACACAATCGACGAGTTTGTGGAGACAGTAGAGCCAGTAAGTGGCGGCGTTGGATGGACGTATCGCTACGATAAGGAGCAACGCCCGGTTACCGTCAAGACCGTTGCGCTCGCTTACCGCAAACCCGATGGCACGATCAGCAGCCGGGCGTTCGACACCTATGCCACGCATCACGGCCCGGTGGTTCGCGAAGCGGAGGGCAAGTGGATTTCGGCGGCATTGATGCATAGGCCGGTAGCCGCGCTACAACAGAGTTTTTTGCGCACCAAGGTTAAAGACCTTGCAGGTTTCCGCCGGGTCGGGGAGCTGCAGGCAAACTCCACCAACAACACTTTGTTTGCCAGCAAAACGGGGGAGACAGCGCTGTTCCTGCCGCAATTCATGCCAAGGCGCGATCCACGCTTCGACTACACCAAGCCAGTCGACGGTAGCGACCCGGCAACCGACTGGAAGGGGCTGCACCCGTTTCAAGAGCTTCCGCAGGTGGTCAACCCGTCGAACGGCTGGGCCTTCAACGTCAATGATGGACCGTGGTGGGGGGCGGGCGCGGACAGTCCCAAGCAGGAGGCCTACGCGCGCTATTTCGACAAACTTGGCACCACGCCGCGCACGCCGCACGCAATCAAGGTGCTGAGCGCCACGCCGAAGTTCACCCTCGATGGCCTGATCGCGGCTGCTTATGATCCGTGGTTGCCGCTGTTCGCCGAGCAGCTCCCCGAACTGGTTGCGGCTCAAGCCCGACAACCAGATCCAGCGCGGGCAGAAGCTGTCGCGCTCCTCGCCGCATGGGACTATCGCTGGAGCCTGACCTCGACCGAGACCAGCCTCGCTGTGTTTTGGGCCGATGCACTGTGGGAGCGAACTGCTGCCGCTGCCGGAGTGCCGCTGGCCCCGGTGCAACAAGCGCTGATGGCGAAAGCCAGCGATGCCGAAACGCTTGCTTCGCTAGACGCGGCGATCACCAGGCTCCAAGCGGACTTTGGTTCGTGGCGGGTGCCTTGGGGCGAGATTAATCGCTTCCAGCGCCTCGACGGGGCGATTGTTCAAACATTCGACGATGCCAAACGGAGCATCCCAGTGCCGTTCGTTTCGGCCAATTGGGGCGCGCTCGCCTCGTTCGGCGCCCAGCGCTATCCAGGGACCCGGCGATACTACGGCGACTACGGCAACAGCTTCGTCGCGGTGGTTGAGTTCGGTCCCCGCATCCGCGCCCGCGCGGTGATGGCAGGAGGCCAAAGCGGCGACCCCGCATCGCCGCACTTCAACGATCAAGCGCCGCGCTATGCGCAAGGGAATTTGCGGATGGTTTATTTTTATCCCGAGGACCTCGCTGGCAAATCAAGTTTACGCAAGGTCGTTCGAGGCGAATGAACCGGTGAAGCAACGGCGGGTTCCGACGCTGCCGGAAGACCGTAGCAACTTCCAAAATGGGGTCGTTTGCAGAATGTCCGTTTCTGGCTCAATCAAGGCCATAGCTGCCCGTCCGCTTTCAGGGTCGCGGGTTATCGCGACAAATGACTGGATCTGGGTGGTTTTCGGACATTATGCAGATCGCTGAGCGAACCGTTCGAACCTGAAATTTAGCGTAGGCAAGGTTGCATCCGGGATTTTACAGGCACACCACATATACTTAGCTAAGCTGAAAATATTGGCCGCCAGTCCGACAGAATACTATCGACTGGCGGCCGGGGGGTAGCTTACAACAAAACGTGCGATGTGCCTCGAACGCTGAATTGTTGTGAATCACCTGTAGCTCAGTACTTGTTAAAATTTACCGTACAAATCAGCATATCTTCACTCTGGTCGTCCGTTAAGTTTCAAGAAATTGCAAATTTGGCGAAATAGAGTAATTTCACTCCAGTAATTGAGCGCAATTCGCCCCGATCATGACTGGTGCAACTACGCGGACAGCACGATAGCGGATGCAGGGCACGAACCTTGTCACGTAGTCGTATCAGTTTGTAGGCACGGTTGACGTGCTTTCTTCGGAAGTTGCTTCAACGAAAAGGAGGCGACTTCCCTGTATGGGGAAGCCGCCTCTGGTACCTTCGACTTGGCTTAGTGATCAAAAACGGAAGCGCAGACCGGCCCGCGCGCCGTAGGAATCGAAGTCGCTGCCCTTGGCACCGTTGCCTTCGATAAAGCCGCTGACCCCGGTTGGCGAACCGACATTCACGCCCAAGACCGCCTCGCCATAGTCGCCGATCGCGCGGTTATCGATCCGCACGGTCTGACCGTTATTGGTGAAGTCGACGCTGTCATCGCCCTTGAACTCGTGGACATAATTGCCCCCGGCATACAGCACGACAGTGTTGAGCACCGCGCTCGGGAAGCTTGCGCCGAGCCGCGCACCCAGCTTGCCGGTCAAGCCGTCATCGTCGAGGAACGAGATGGTCGATCCCTGAACATTCAAATCATCAAGGTCGGTGCGGACGTAGGACAGGGTGCCGACCGGTTCGACGAAGAAGCTGTCCGATCCCAGTCGGAAACCGATTTCACCTCGGGCGCCGTAGGCATTGCCGTCAAAATCGGCTGCATACTGTGCGGTTCCGCTAGTCGCATCCGCCTTGTACCAGTCGTATTTGGCAAGGACGTTGGCGAAGAGGCTGCCCGAATTGACACTGGCATAGGCACCGGCGTTGAAGGCATCAAACTTCGTGCGATCGGAAGCACCGTTGAAGCTCATTTCCGAGTTCGCGTATCCGCCGGTCACCCCGAAAGCAAAGTTCCCGGTTTCGCCTGCAGCTCCTCCGAAATCGAAGCCGAGCTGGCCGCCGAAGTAATCCTGATCATAGCCGACATCGAAACTGCGGTTGAGACCCGCGAAGGTGACATCGCGCAGGTTCTCGCGCTGATCTACCGCGCCATACATCTGAACCCACAAACGACCGCCAGCTTCTCCGGCACCGCCAGCCCAGGCGCCATCGCGCAATTCGCGCATGTGCGCAGACCATGCATCAGCCGAAACGTGCCACAAGTTGCGGGCACCCTCGACAAATGCGGCGGTGCGATACACCGCCTGGTTCGGTGCGCCGACCAGCACGAAGTTGGAGTTGGCCGCGTCGAAAACCAGATCGGTCTCGATCAGGCCGAAGATCCGGCTGCCACCATCCAGTGTGAATGCTCCGGTCTGCGTGCCGACGCCGCCATCCACCAGAACGATGCCTTGGTTGAGCGTACCGGGCGCTGTGTAACCGAGCAGCAAACGGGTTGATCCGGTTGCAGCGCCCAGAACGATCAACCGATCAGCAGATCCTTGACCGGAAAGGTTCACATCGAGACCGAGCCGGCTGTCTGCGGATCCGGCGAAGGTGCCCGGCAAAGTCAGCGTATCACCCGCAATGCCGTTGCGCAGTTCGATCAATCCGCCGGTGTTGTTGAAGGTTTCCAGCCCGGTGAAGATACGCGACACCGCGGCCGTGGCTCCCGGTGCAAAACGCACCGTTCCGCTATTGGCAAAGACGTCAGCGCCTGCACCGAAATCGGGATTGGGGCCTACGACGAACGTGCCCGAGTTGTTCACCCGGTCCGCGCCAGCCGTAAACAGGATGTCGCTGGTCAAGGTTCCGGTGTTGTTGATCGTGAGCGGGCCGCCCACGGCCGCCACGGCAAAACCGGTGCTGCTGTCCGCGATCACGCCCGCATTATTCAGCGTGCTGCCATTGACCGAGATCAGGCGGATACCGTCACCGTTTGCTGCGGTTACCGTACCATTGGCGCCAACCGTGACAGCGGCGGTATTGCCGCCATTGACGATGATCCCGTTCGCGCCGGTTCCGGTTGCCGCGACGCTTCCATTGATGGTGGCGACCGCGTTATTGGTCGCCGTAACCCGCACGGCGCTCACGCCAGCGCCGCTCGCCGACACATTGTTGACGATGGCACTGGCATTGCCATTGGTGGCGGTGACCGCGACTGTTGCGGGATTGCCGGCCGCAAAGCTCGTTCCGCTGCTGGCGGCAGTGCCATTCACCTGTACCGAGGCGTTCGCACCCGTCGCCGCGATGGCTGCCCGGCCGCTTGCTGCGTCCGCAGCAAGGGTGGCTACCGTGCTGACATTGTTGGCGACGACGACCACGTTGCCGGTGCCCGATGTGGCGAAGATGCCTCCACCGTTACGACCGTTGGCCGCCACCGTTCCGGTGCTCGAAACGCTGACATTTCCCGTGTCCGAGGTCGCGGTGATGGCAGTCGAATTTGTGCCCGTGACCGTCACATTGTTGACGGCGACGTTCAAATTACCCCCGGCAACAGCGGCAAACACGCCGTCAGCGCCCACGCCCGACGTCGAGACATTGCCGCCAACGATATCAGCATTCAGGCTTGCGATCGGCCCGAAGAAACGGACGCCCGCCGGAACGAACACGCCGGTTGCACCATCGCCGGCAGTGCTGACCGAGGTGAAAGCGATTTTCACGCCCTCATTACCGGTTGCAACGATGCCACGCGAATTCGCGCCGCTTGTGACGACAGTCCCTGCGTTGATGTCCACTCGGCCGGAGTTTGCGCGCGCAATGATGGCATCGGCATTCGCGCCCGCAGTGGTCACTGAAGTCGCTCTTACCGAGGCGATACCGTCAAAGGTCTGGGCAGATATACCCGCCGCGTTGGCACCAGATGTGGCAACGTTGCGAGCAGTGATCGTTACATTGCCGATGCCGCCGGTGGTTGTCACGATACCGCTTGCACCATTGCTCAGGCCGCGCGTCGTGATCGTATCGGCGTTGATCGTGATGTTGCCGACGTCGCTCTGCGCGACGATCCCTCGTGCGCCGAGACCGGCGGTGGTGATCGTCCCCACATCAATGGCAATCGCGCTCCGATTGGTCGTGGCATTCACGCCATCGGCAGCCGAACCAGCCGTCGAGATGCTGTTGGCCTTGACCGTCGTCTGCCCACTTTCCGAACTCGCAAAGATGCCGGTGGCATTGCTGCCAGTGGTGACGATGCGATCAAGCGTCAGGCTCAACGCCCCGGACGTGGTAGCGCCCAGCACGCCGAACGCGCCTTGCGCATCGGTGGTGATCAGGGTGTTGGTGCTGCCAGCGACGGTAATGGCATTGTCGCCAGTTCCCAACGCCAGAATGCCGAGGTTGAGCGTGCCCGTGGTATTGATGACAACACCATTCGAAAGCACGATCGTAAGATCTTCCGGCGGCGCAACATAAGTCACGCCGTTGGGGTAGGGATTGCCGCTGCTATTGCAGGTGACGGTTCCGCCGCTAACTGGGGCCACACCGCATTCGTCCTGAGCACGGGCTGCCGATGGCAAAGCAAAAACCGCGAACGCGATCGCCCCTACAGCGGAACTAGCAAGGAGCTTGTAATTATACTGTCCGTCGATCTTAGTATTGATGTTCATTTTAAGCCTCTCATCCAATATTCATGTGAAAAATTTCGAGGGGCTACATACGATGCATCAACTGCAAAAACACAAACTGGGTTAGACATCGATTTTATTGTGCCGATATATGGGCAATTGAGGTAAGTTTCCGCTCAACGGCAACATTGAATTCGTCTTTTTCGGCGCCTGCCATTGCAGGCGAGGATCGTGCGGCTACAAGACTAGTGCCAATCTTTGGCTGCGGTAATCTTGTCTCATCACGCTTCTGCACCTCGAGTGTTTCCAGTTCGAGCGCCGCGCATCTGCATCTGCATCTGCGCCGACGCACGCACTTAGTTACGAGGCAGTTTTGGCTAATGGATGCAGGGCGGCACTAGAGGGCAAATTTTTTTAACGCAGCCTCGATGACCGCTATCGGGAGAGACCTGCGATGGACCTAATGGACACATTGACAGCGTGAAGCAGCCTTGACGCTAACGACTGCTTTGGGGTCGATTACAGAACGTCGGCTTTAGGCGAAAATCGCGCCCAAGCTGACAGTCCGCTATCGGGCGCGCGCCATGCAGCCGCGAACCGGAATTGGGTGGATTCCGGACCTAGGCTGTCAATTGGAATGCGCGAGGAAGACCATTCGGTGAGGGGCAGGCGAGAACTTGCTTAGTGTCCTCCCAAATTATGTCGCCGACAAAGTCTGAATGAAGTTCGCGAATTTCGATGCCCGCAGCAGTAAGTGCGACTGCTAATTCGCGGGCTCGCCTTACAACGCTCCCTTTTTCGTGACCGAAAAAACATGCATCACTTCGAAACCAGAACACCGCCTTGCGAACCTTCTGTGTCCGTGCTTTGCCTTGCAGTCGCGGATAGGTCAGACCGCCGCCGCCGTTGGCGCTAAACCAAAACCACGCCTCTTCATGAGCCCGCTGAACTTTACCGGGCAGTGTGGTGAAGTCGATTTTTTGCCGAGCCTGAAACATACCCATCTCACCATCGACTGTTGGATGCTGTTCCGCCGACACGAATCTGATGAACTTGGCCATGGCGCCATTAAAGAAGCAATGTTTTCGAGAGAACACAATGTCCGCTTCGGGGTCGGAACCTGAAGGTCAGCTTTTTCGAGATAAGGGCGAATTCGTGCCATTCGGCTAGCGACCCCAGCTTGACGGCTCAGGCATGCGTCAGGGTCCATAATCTCACCGTTTGCGATTCGGAAGATTTTAGCTCGCTATGCGCGCCAGAATGAGTTCGCTGGTTCCGCTACAGACCGCTTTCTGCACTCTGTTGTTCGATGTTCCCGATCTTTCTTTGCAGTTCGCCCAGCATCACGAAAATTGCTCGCAGGGGGTTTCATCGAAGCGCAATGAGTGGATCTCAATACATGCCCGAGCCAAACCGTATCATCCGCTTGAAAACTGTTCTGAACCGAACCGGATTGTCCCGCTCTACTCTTTACCGCAAGATTGCAGATGGCACCTTTCCTCGTCAGCTGCGAATAAGCATCAACGGTGCGGGTTGGAGCGAAGCTGAAGTCAACCGTTGGATAGCCAATCCTCCGGCCTACAAGGCCTCTTCGTCTGAAAATGAAACGGCCTAAGAGCTTTCACGCGCGTCCGCGTTTTTCAGCCCGCTGGAGGTAGTCAGCCCACCATTGCATCATTATGCGCCGGGGGCCGAGGTATCTGGCTGAATTGTAAGCTGCCCGGACGCCTCGCGGGACGTGCGCCAGCTGAACCTCAATCCAGTCAGGTTCGAATTCACCGGATTCATTGAGGACCGTGCTTGCCAGCCCGCGAAAGCCATGAACGGTAGCCTTGCCTCGCAGGCCCATGCGATAGAGGATGTCCAGCATCCGATTTTCGCTAATGACGTTGCTTTTGCTGGTTGCGACCGGAAACAGGTATTTGCCAAGCTTTACATTACCAGCGGCGCGGTACTTATTTTCGACCTCGATCTCCCTGAGCAATTCCACCGCCTGTCTTGGAAGCGGCACGAGATGCTCGCTTCGCATCTTCATGCGCTCGGGTGAAATGCGCCACAACGGCTGCCCGTCATCCAGCCCTTCGATCTCGTCCCATGCAGCAAACCTTGTCTCCTGCGTGCGCACCATTGTCAGCATCGTCCAGCGCAAGGCCAGGTGACTCATTCGTGTCCCTTCATCTTGTGCGAGCTTGCGAAAGAATTCTGGGAGCTGGCGCGCGTCGACCTTGGCGTGATGTTTCACCGGGGCAGGGCGCATCATCGCAGGGGCAATGTCGCGACTGGGGTCGCTTCGGCACCTTTGGGTTGCGATGCCATATCGGAAGACTTCTCCGACATGATTGCGAATACGGTGGGCCATTTCGATGGAGCCGCGCTGCTCGATCTTACGCAACTCGGTAAGGAGCATCACCGGGTCAATGTCCGCAATTGGAACAGAGCCAAGGCCGGGGAAGATATCTTGTTCCAGCCGCGTTTGGGTGATGCGAGCATAGCGCTCGGACCAGACGCGGGACCGGGTGTGAAGCCATTCACGAGCTACAATCTCGAACGTGTGCTCGCCCTTAGCTGTCAGCGCTCGCTTTTCGGCCTTTCTGACAGCACTAGGGTCGCGTCCTTCCAGCAAATGGCTTTTGGCTTCGTCGCGCCATGCTCGAGCTTCGGCTAATTTGACGATCGGATACTGGCCACCCGAGAGCAACTTTTGCTTGCCGCAAAAGCGGTAGCTGAGTCGCCAGAACTTTTTTCCGTCCGGGTTCAACAAGAGAAACAAGCCTCCGCCATCGGCGTGCTTGGATGGTTTGGGGCCAGCCTTCAGGCTGCGGATTTTCGCATCGCTAAGCATTGAGACAAGCTAGCGGATTCGAGCTTCTCTACCAAAATTCTTACCAACAAAGTGCAGGTAACTCGTGAAATTGGACGAAATGCGCTGACATAAGATGGTTCATTTATCTATATGAAAAGATGAGATAATTTGGACAAAATGGCGCAAGGTGGGATTGGCTGACAAAAGAAAATGGTCGGGGAGACAGGATTCGAACCTGCGACATCTTGCTCCCAAAGCAAGCGCGCTACCGGACTGCGCCACTCCCCGACACTGGTCGTCCCGCCCTTCCGCGCCCCCGGTGGGCCCGGCAGGATTCGAACCCGCGACCTAGCCGTTATGAGCGGCCAGCTCTAACCGCTGAGCTACAGGCCCGCACCGCGGGCGCTGAAGGGCAGGGCGATTGGCAGCCCCTACTCTGCGCAAGGGAGCGAGACAAGCGGGTAACGTGCGACCTTCACCCGCCAGTCGCAGCGATGATCTCGGCGACAGTGGTGCTGCGCACCTTGTGGGCCTCCAGTCGGGCATAAACCGCCTCGAACCAGCCATAGAGCGCCTCGACGGCCACTTCGTCGGGGGCATAGAGGGTGTGGCCGGGCGCCAGCGAGGGGCTATGAAAGGACAGCACCAAGACCGGCAGTCCGCTCGCCACGGCAATGTCGACGCCGCGCAGCGCCGCGTCGACGGGGACGCCCTCCGGCGTGAGCGCGACCCGTTCGAGCAGGCCAAGCCGCGACAATGCCCCCAACATCCGCGGAATCTTCGCTCCGCTGCGACGAAGCGTGCGGCCGAAGCTGCGCAGGAGGCCGGCATAGACGCTCGTTACGGGCAGCTCGAGCAGTTGCTTGGTCTCGTCGGCCCAATAGGCCGCCAGCGGATGCTCGCGATAGTCTGGCCCGCCCTGATGACTGTAATCGAACAGCGAGCGCACCGAAGTGTCGATCCGGATGCCGTGCCGCCTCAGCAGGTCGCCGGTGTGCGGTCCCAGCCCGTAGCGCCCCGCACGGTAGATCAGCGGCGGCGCACCAAAAGCGGATTCGATCGCATTGCGCAGCGCCTCGAATTTCGCGGCCTCGAGCGCGGGCGGCAGGTTGCCGGTGAAGGAGTTGTGCATCGACACCTCCTCCTCGAAGGGCGGGTTGACCCAGGGGTGAAGCTGCACGCCGACCTCGGCTGTGCCGCGCCGCACCGCATCGCCGATGATCTCCACCGCGCGGGGGTCGTGGACGATCGGCCAGTCGACGAGATAGACCGGATGCGCGCCGATCCGCTCGCAGAAGGCCTGAAAGCGGGGGATCGCAGTGACGTGGCTGAGGCCGTGGCCTTCGCGCCGGAAGGGAGCATCCCAGTCGAACTCTTCCTCGGTGTCGACCGTCAGCAGCACGCGCTGGCCGAAGCCTGCGGCAAAACTGGCGCTGCGGTCGGCCGACGGCACGTCGAGCATCGATGCTGCGGTCATGTCTCTCGCGCCCCCGCTACAACCGACGGCGCTAGCCGGTGTGGGCGCCGGGGAGACCCGCGCCCTCGCTCACCAGAGGCAATGTCAGGATCAGGGCAGAGCCGTCGCGCTTGAGATCACCGCCAGCGGCGCGGGCCTCGGCGCGGGCGAGGCGCAGGGAAAAGCCGGTGCCGAACAATCCGGCATTGATCGCGCCCCCGCTCGAGCGAATGGTCGCGGCAAAAAGCTCCTCCTCGGCTGCTAGCCGGGCAGGCAGACCGCACACCAACCTGCCGATGGCGCCCTTCGCGCCGATCAGCGGATCGAGTGATACGGCAATGCGTTCGCCCGGCGCACAGGCCGAAGCAAGGCTCGCCAGAAGACGCCACACCAGCGCTTCGGCATCCTCCTGGTCAATCGCGATCAGGAGCGTCGACGTTTCGGCAAAGGCGAGCGCAAGCCCGGCGTCCTGCGCGTCGAGCACCGCAGCAAGCTGCGCGCTCGTCCGGCGCACCAGCGCGGCAAGGTCTGCCTCGCCCGGCTCGATCGCCATCGCCCCGGTCTCGAGCCGTGCCAGCCGGTCCAGTTCCTCGAAACCGGCAAGGATCCGTGCCGCATCAGCGGCGATCGCGGCGGCAAGAGCGCGGTATTCGTGCGGTGCAGGCCCGAAGAGCTGCTGCTGGATGACTTCCGCATAGCCCTGGACCGCGGTGACGGGCGTGCGTAGCTCGTGGAGCAGCTGGCGGATGCGATCGGCCTCGCGTGCTTCCGGGCCGCTCGACGCCGATGCGGGATCGGGCACGCGGCGGAAGCGGCCGAAATAGCCGGTGAAGTGCCCTTCCTCGCTGAAGCGCGGCTCGGCATCGACGATCCATTCGCCCGCGATGGCCGGCGCGCCCTCGAGGCTGATGGTCCCGCGCGCGATCGGCTGGCGGCGGGCAAAGGCGCGCGCGAGGCTGGCGGCATCCGCGGAAGCGGAGGACATCGCAAAGAGGCGTGTACCGATCACCATCGGCGCGACTTCTGCTGCCGCCCAGGCGATGCGCCCGGCAGTGTCGGTAGCAAAGCCGAAAGAGGCAGCGGAGCGGTTCGTGCGCTCGGGCAATTCGCCGAGCGGCAGGCGCGGCGATCGTTCGAGATCGGGCGGGCTGTCACCCCGTTCGCGGCGGAACTGGGCGATACGTTCGACCAGCGCGGAAATCTCGGTGCGCCCGGTCTCGTCGCGGTCGCGGGAAGGGTTGGGCGCGGGCGCGCGCGCAGCCGTCTGGCGCAGCGGGATCGGCGTTGCGGCAGGGCGTCGCTCGGACGTCGGGACCTCTGCCTCGGCGGCGGACAGCGGGGCGACCTCAGCGGGCGGGGTCACGCGATCGGGTGCCGGAAGCCCGCGATCATGCACGCCGAGCCGCGCCAGAAGCGCCTCGACATCGAGCGGCAGATCGCGGCGGAGGCGCAGGAAGCCGCGCGCACGGATCGGCAGGCGCGGGATCAGCGCGGTCCAGTCCTCTACCGAGAGTTCGGCGCGGGTGAGGGCCGCAGACGCCACCTCGGGCTCGTGATCGGCGAGATGGACCGCGAGATCGGGGCTGCGGAAACGCCACCCCGGCTCGCGGATCATGCGGGCGCGGTCGTGTGCGGGGATGGCATCGCCAAGCGCCTCCATCCGCAGCCAGGCTGCGGCCATCAGGCTCGTATCGCCGCCGCGGCCCTGGGTCCGGTCCTTGCCGAGCAGGTCGAGCAATTGCCGGTATTGCGTGCGCAGATTCGCCTCGCCGGTGGCGCGCTGGCGCAGCACGGTGGCAAGACGATCGTCAAAGAACAAAGAATTCTCCTCAGCCGGCGGCAGCGTCCGAATCGGTACGGCCCATGGCAGCGATCCGATGATAGCTCGCTCCAGCCTGTTCGTCTTATCACCCCTCGGGGATAGTCACAGTCTGACGCAAAAGGCGCGTTGCAAAGCGGGACAATTGCTGGCAGACCTAATAATATTAGCCAAGCGGGCCATCCGGCGCGTGTTGTGTTTCGTTCAATCATGTTTGCACGCGCGCCGCCCGTCGCCAAGCGGGCTGCCAACGCGGGGGGAGCTTCAATCACGTGGCCAATCTCGACGATATCGACCGCCGCTTGCTGGCGGAACTGCAAGCTGAAGGCCGCGTCACCAATGTCGAACTCGCCCAGCGCGTCGGGCTGACTGCGCCGCCGTGCCTGCGCCGCGTGCGCGGGCTCGAGGAGGACGGGGTGATCCGCGGCTATCACGCCGATCTCGACCCCTCTAAGCTCGGCTTTGCGATCACCGTGTTCGCGATGGTCAGCCTCAAGAGCCAGGCAGAAGCGTCTCTGCGCGAATTTGAGGAACATATGCGCGCGCTCCCCGAGGTGCGAGAGTGCCATATGCTCAACGGGGAGATCGATTTCATTCTGAAGATCGTCAGCAAGGATCTCCAGAGCTTCCAGGAGTTCCTGACCGGCAAGCTGACGCCCGCGCCCAATGTCGAAAGCGTCAAGACGTCGCTGACGATCCGCACCGCCAAGCAGGAACCCGGCGTTCCGCTGTGAGCGGACTGCGCCCTGCCTTAGTGCAGCTTCAATCGCGGCCGCACGATGCGGTTCACGCGGCCGATCAGGATCAGGAAGCTCGCCTTCACCCAGCCGTGGATGCCGATCAGATGTAGGCGGTAAAGCGAGGTGTAGATGAACCGCGCCAGCCGGCCTTCGATCGCCATGCTCCCGCCAATCAAGTTACCCATCAGGCTCCCCACGGTCGAGAAGCGGCTCAGCGACACCAACGAGCCCTTGTCGCGGTAGACAAAGTGGCTGAGCGGTCGGCCCTTCTGCATCCGCACGATATTGTCAAACACCGTCCCGGCCATCTGGTGCGCGGCCTGCGCGCGCGGGGGAACCGGACGGTCTTCGCCCGGGGGCGTGTAGCTCGCGCAGTCACCAAGCGCATAGATGCACGGGTCGGACGTGGTCTGGAGCGTGTCGGTGACGAGGATCTGGTTGCGCGGATTGGTCTCCAGCCCGAGGGTGGAGAGGAACTCCGCGCCCTTCACGCCCGCGGCCCAGACGATCAGATCAGCCTCGATGACCTCGCCCGTTTTCGTGATGAGATGGCGCGGGCGAGCTTCGACGACCTGCACTGCGGGGCGCACCTGCACACCGAGCTGGCCGAGCTCATAGGTTGCCGCTTCGGCCAGTTTGTCGGGCAGGGCAGGGAGGATGCGCGGGCCGGCTTCGAGCAGGGTCACATGCATCCGGCTCTCATCGAACACCTCGAGCCCGTAGTGCCGCAGCGCGCCAGCCGCGTTGTAGAGCTCCGCAGCGAGTTCCACCCCAGTCGCGCCGCCGCCCACGATGGCGACGCGCACCTGCTCGTTTGCACCCGGGTCCTTCATCATCGCCCGGCTGACGCGCAGGCAGTGGTTGAGGAGGCGGGTGCGGAAGCGGTCGGCCTGTTCGCGCGAATCAAGGTAGAGGCAGTGCTCCTTCACCCCGGGCACGCCGAAATCGTTCGAGACCGATCCCAGCGCCAGCGCCAGAATATCGTAGCGGATCGTATGGCCCGCGATCAGCTCGCTGCCGTCTTCGTCCTTGACCGGCGCGAGGCTGATGGTCTTGGCGGCGCGGTCGATGCTCTCGAGGCTGCCCTGAAAGAAGCGGTAGCCCCAACGGTAGCAATGGCCGCGGTAGCCCACCTCGTCTAGGTTCGCGTCGAGCGAGCCCGCCGCGACCTCGTGCAGGAGCGGCTTCCAGATGTGGCTGAGGTTCTTGTCCACAAGGATGATGTCGTGCCGCTTGCGCCCGTATTTGGCGCCGAGCCTGCGCGCGAGTTCGAGCCCGCCCGCGCCTCCCCCGACGACAACGATCTGGGTCTTTCGCGCGCCGGTACGGCTCTCATGCCAGCCGCGTACGGCGGGGTCCGACAAGCCGGGAGTCTGATTGGGGCCCCCAAGGGCATCGAGAGTGACGTGCTGGTTGATGGCCATTTGCTTGGCCTTAGCAGATTTGGTGCCTCAAAGGACACGTAAGTTTGCGCGACCGAACGATTCTTCGGAACCGAGCAGCCGCGAAGCGCAAGTCAGACCTGGCGCTCTTCCAGCCAATTCTCGAGCCATTTGATCGAGTAGTCGCCGTTGAGCACGTCGTCCTGTCGCAGCAGTTCCTGGTGGAGCGGGATGTTGGTCTTGACGCCTTCGACAACCATTTCCTCCAGCGCGCGGCGCAGGCGCATGATGCAGCCTTCACGGGTGCGGCCGTAGACGATCAGCTTGGCGATCATGCTGTCATAGTAGGGCGGGATCTTGTATCCGGCATAAAGCCCTGAATCCACACGCACATGCATGCCGCCTGCCGCGTGATAATAGGTCACGAGACCGGGCGAGGGCGCGAATGTGAACGGGTCCTCGGCGTTGATCCGGCACTCGATGGCGTGACCCTTGAACTCGAGCTCTTCCTGCTTGACCGAGAGCGGACGTCCTTCGGCGATGCGGATCTGTTCGCGCACGAGATCGACGCCGGTGATGGCCTCGGTCACGGGGTGTTCGACCTGCAGGCGGGTGTTCATCTCGATGAAGTAGAACTCGCCGTTCTCCCATAGGAACTCGATCGTGCCCGCGCCGCGATAGGCCATGTCGCGCATGGCCTTGGAGCAGACCTCGCCCATGCGCATCCGCTCGGAGGCACTGATGACAGGGGAGGGCGCTTCTTCGAGCACCTTCTGGTGGCGGCGCTGCAGCGAGCAGTCGCGCTCGCCGAGGTGGATCGCGTTGCCCTGACCGTCCCCGAACACCTGAAATTCGATGTGGCGCGGGTTGCCGAGGTACTTCTCGATATAGACCGTGGCGTCGCCGAACGCTGCCTTCGCCTCGGAGCCTGCCTGCTGCATCAGGGTCTCGAGCTTGTCCTCGCTCTCGCACACCTTCATGCCGCGCCCGCCGCCGCCGCTGGCGGCCTTGATGATCACGGGGTAGCCGATCTCCGCAGCGATCTTCTTCGCTTCGACCGGATCGGAGACGGCGCCGTCAGAGCCCGGCACAAGCGGCAGGCCCAAAGCGCCAGCCGTACGCTTTGCTTCGACCTTGTCGCCCATCGTGCGGATATGCTCGGGCTTGGGGCCGATCCAGATGATGTCGTGCGCTTCGACAATGTCGGCGAACTTGGCGTTCTCCGAAAGAAAGCCGTAGCCCGGGTGGATCGCGTCGCACTGCGCGATTTCGGCTGCCGAGATGATGTTGGCGATGTTGAGATAGCTCTCGCCGGCGGGCGGCGGGCCGATGCACACCGCGTGGTCGGCAAGGCGCACGTGCATCGCGTCAGCATCGGCGGTGGAGTGCACCGCGACCGTCTCGATACCGATTTCATGGGCCGCGCGGTGGATGCGCAGCGCGATCTCGCCGCGATTGGCGATCAGAATGCGTTTGATCCCCATGATCTTAGGAGATCACCACGAGCGGCTGGTCGAATTCGACCGGCTGGGCGGTTTCGATCAGGATCGCCGTGATCGTGCCGGCGCGCGGCGCGGTGATCGGGTTCATGACCTTCATCGCCTCGACGATCAGTAGGGTGTCGCCTTCCTTCACTGCCTGGCCAACAGTTACGAAGGGCGCGGCGCCCGGTTCGGGGGTGAGGTAGCAGGTTCCGACCATCGGCGACTTGACCGCGTTCTTGAGGTCGGGGCCAGCCGGAGCTGCAGGCTCTACGGGCGCAGGCGCGGCAACGGCGGGGGCCGGAGCGGCGGCGAGCGGCGCAGGCGCAGAGGCGTAAACGGGCGCTGCCGAGGCCACCGCACCGCGCGACACGCGGATCTTGCGGTCGTCATCCTCGACTTCGATCTCGGTCAGCCCGGTCTCGTTGAGCAGCTCGGCGAGCTCGCGCACCAGTGCGGTGTCGATGTTCATCCCCGACTTGCGCCCGTTCGACTTGCTGCCTTGGCCAGCGTCGTTTGCCATGTATGCCCCTTAGTAGAAGTCCTGCGCGTCAAAGCTGCGCCCGTGAGCGCGTGGGACTATTGCCGCGAATTGCGGCTGGCAAGTGGCAAGGGTGCAAAATGTGAAAGTCCGGTGACGAAATGCCCGGAGTTCAGACTTGGCCTGACGCCACTGCTTCGAGCGCGATACGGTAGGAATCCGCGCCGTGGCCCTCGACGGTCATCGCCGCGGCCATGCCCACATAGGAGAGGTGGCGGAATGCTTCGCGGGTCTTGGGATCGGAGAGATGGACTTCGATCACCGGCGTTTTGATGGCCTTGATCGCGTCGAGAAGTGCCACCGAAGTGTGGGTGTAGGCCGCCGCATTGAGCAGGACGGCCCGCGCGCCCTCTGCCTGCGCCTCGTGCAGCCAGTCGACCAGCATGCCTTCGTGATTGGTCTGGCGCATCTCGATTTCGAGCCCGAGTTCGCGGGCGCGGTCTTCGAGCATTCCGGCAATGTCGTCGAGCGTGGTGGTGCCGTAAATGTCCGGCTCGCGCGTGCCCAGGAGATTGAGGTTGGGGCCGTTGAGGACGTATACGAGGTTGGTCATAGGCGCAGGCTTAGCGGCGCTGCGCTCGCGGCGAAAGGCCTACCGATCCACCCCCTTAACCTTCCCCCACTGTCGCGCCGCCGTGTAGCCCAGATACCCGGTGCCGAAGAGCGCGTAGAGCGGCTCCGGCAGGCCGGCGAGGTAGGCGTTCATCCCTTCGGCGATGTCGCGCGCGGCGGCGGGGTTGAAGGCGCTCAGCACCCCCATTGGCAGGGAGGCGAGCAGCAGGATGTACATCACGTAGAGGAAGCTTGGGCGGGCGCGGCTCGTCCAGGGGTCTTTCGAGTTGGCCTCGGCGACGATGGCCTGAAGCTGGGTCTCGAGCATCTGCATTTCCTGCGAGCCCTGAAGCGTCAGCAGCTCGAGCTTGGCCTTGGCCTGCGCTTCCTTGTCGGGGATGATCTTATCAATGATCGAGGCGATCGGGCCGATCAGGGTGTCGATGAGAGACATAGGGCGCGCTCCTTAATGGGATGAGTCGCGCCCAGATTTGACCAAATTGGTTCAAGTAGGAAAGTAGAATAACCTATTAGGCATTGACCTCGGCAAGCAGTCGCTGTGCAAGCGCAAGGTGCGGTCGGTCGAGCATCGCGCCGTCGAGTGCGACCACACCCGCCCCCGGATGCTCGGCAAAGGCCTTCACGATCGCGCGAGCGTGAGCCAGTTCTTCGGCGCTCGGGGTGAAAGCGGCGTTCATCGGATCGACCTGCGCCGGATGGATCGCCAGCATTCCGCGAAAGCCTTGGGCGCGCACGGACTTGGCGCGGGCCTCGAGCGCTTCGAGATCGCGGAATTCGGGCTGCACGGTCTCGATCGCCGCCACACCCGCCGCCGATGCGCCGATCAGGCACAGGCTGCGCGCCATCTCGTAGGTGTGGGAGTAGGTTCCGTCCGGTCCTCGCTGCTCACGCGCGCCAAGCGCCGAGGAAAGGTCTTCCGCTCCCCAACTCATCGCCACAAGCCGTTCGCGACCGGGATAGTCGCCCACATAATCGCCAGTCTTGAACATCGCCGCCGCAGTCTCAGTGACCAGTGCCGCGATCAGGGTCCGGCCTAGCGGAATGCCGTTCGCCGCCTCCAGCGCGGTGAGGTAGTGGTGGAGCTGCGTGATGTCTGCAGCGCCCTCGGCCTTGGGCAGGAACACGCCGCCGGGCTGCGCGGGGATGATCGCGGCAAGATCTGCGATGCAATCGTGCCCCGCGACCGGATTGATCCGCACCCACAACCGCGCACGGTTTGCGCTGGCCGCGATGTGCTCTGCGACCATCGCACGGGCTGCGGGTTTGTTTTCTGGCGAGACCGAGTCCTCAAGATCGAGCAGCGCAATGTCTGCATTACTGGCTTCCGCCTTACCCATCTTCTTCTCGCTGTCGCCCGGCGCGAACAGCCAGGAGCGCATGCGGGGAAGGGCGGGAGTTGCGTGAGCCATAGGTCGATCCTCTTCTGTCCGCCCGCTTACGAAGCGGGCAGTCACCGGGCAAGCCTAGAACGAACCCTCGATATCAAGGCTAAAGATCGTCCCGAAGCGCCGCTCGCGCCTTTCGCTGAACGCGGCGATCCCGGCGGCGCGGTTGGTGAAGACGGTCCGCTCGAAGCGGTCTTTCTGGTCCAGCAAATTGCCGACGCGCGCGCGCACGGTCATGCCGGCCACGTCCTTGTGCTCGAGGAAGGCGAACACCTGCGCGAAGCTCGGCTGGTTCAGCGACACTTCGTCGAGCCGCACGGCGCGGGCGTTTTTTTTCCAGTCGCCGCGGAAGCCGAGGGCCCACGGGGTGTCGGGGATATCGTGGCGCAGCCTGAACTCGGTGGTGAAAAGCTCGTTGTCCGAGACCTGGCGTACGGTGCCGAGCAGCGGATCGCGCACCGCACTGTGGTTCCAGCCCACGCTGAAATCGACGCGCGTTCCCTTCCAGCCCAACCCGTCAGAGAGCAGGGTGGCCTGCGTCTCCACCCCGTAAAGCCGCGCCGAGGGCAGATTGCCCGGGGCCTGACCGCCGCCGGGGAGCGGGATCTGGTCGACCACATCGGTGAGGTCTTCGAGATAGCCGCTCACGGTGATGTTGCCGAGCTTGCCTATTCGCCAGCTCGCCTCGATGTCATAGAGCCAGCTCTGCTCGGGCTTAAGGTTGGCGTTGCTGTCGTTGGTGCGGTCCTGATCGACATCGACCGACGCGATGAAGTCGTAGAAGTCGAGCTGGCCTACCACCCGCTCGATCCGGCCGGCAATGTTGAGGTTGCTCGCCAATTTCCAATCGAGCGAGGCGAAGCCCTTGGGACGCCAGAAGGTTCGGCTAAGGCCGAGCGGCCCCGATTGGCTGATCTTTGAATATTCGCCCCCGGCAGAAACTTGCAGCTGGAGGTTCCGGGCAAGAGCCCGGCTCCACGTGAGGCCGCCGTCAAAGCGGTCCTCCGTCACCCGCGCTGTCGCCCCGTCGAGCGAGACGGGCTGGAGCACACCTGCGCCATCGCGTTCCGATAAGGCCGAGACTATGCTCAGGAAGTTGCGTGCTCCTTCCGCGGCCGCGACGAGATTTCCGCCCCCCGCCTTCACCGTGTATTCCGAGCGAAGGATCGTCTCGCCCTCTTCGGCATCGCGCACGAAGAACGAGCCCTGCGCAGCGCGGCCGTCGGCATATTCGGTCAGCGTTGTGTTGGTGAAGGGGCTGTCCTCATAGCGATGGTAGCCGATCAGCTTGAGGCGGCCCGGGCCAAAGCCGAATTCGTAGTCCGCGCCCAGCTCGTAACTGAACTCGTCTTCGGTGCGGCGCAGGTTGCGGGTGCGCTCGATGCTGCCGGCGGGCGGGCGCTGGAGGGAGGCTTCGCGCTCACGGTAAATGTAGCCTTCGACTTGGCCGGTGAGGTTAAGGATATTGCCGTTGTCGGCAGTGCGCGCGAACGAGCCCGAGAGCGTCGGGCGATCGGTGTTGAAGTTGGACTGCTCGTCGCGCACCGCGACAAGAGTGCCAAAGCGGTCGAACACCTGCTCGGGACCCTGCGCCCCGCGGCGGTTGGATTCATTGCGCAGCGCCAGCGTCCATTCGCTTTTCGCGCTGCTCCCGGCGAGAGTCACATTGCCCTGAAGCAGCCGCGCGGGCGTGCCGAAGCTGCGGATCTCGGGCTGGTAGCGGAACTGCCCGCTGACCTGTCCGGTCGCGCGCGCGACGACATTGAGCACCTGCCCGGTGAGCCCTCCGATATCGAGGCTCGCCCCGTCGACCAGCTCCAGGCGCACGACGTCCTCAACTGGTACGCGCCGCAACGCCTCGACGGGGCCATTGGCCTTGCCCGAGATTCGGCGGCCATTGATCAGCACGTTCGTGTCAGCCTGACCAAGGCCACGTGCGCCGTCGCCGCTGCTGATCGCGAAGCCGGGCACGTTGCGCGCCATGTCGAAGGCGGTGCGCGGGGCGAAGCGTGCGAAATCTTCAGGCAGAAAGGTGCTGCGCGTGGTGGAGGCGGCTGTCTCGGCTTCGGCTTCGGGCGCCTTTGCGTCAGCTTCCTGCGCAAGTGCGGGCATGGCGCAGCCGGCGATCAGAGTGAGGGCTGCGGCGCTGCGCAGCAAGGACTTGGCGGGGACGGCGGGGATCATGGGCGGGCGCTTGACCGCAAAAGCCAACTTATGTCGAGTTCATCGCATCCGTGCCATCGTCGAAAGCGCCTTGGACGTCGACGAAAGATGCGGCCGCGCAAACCTTGCGATTGGGTATTTGTCCACTTGTCCGCACTGTTACTTGCGAGGTTCTCTAACCCATGCGTCTTTCCCGTGGCGGCAAGCCTGACGGGTTGCTATGAGAGACCTGAAATCAACCAGCGGGGGAGCCATCAGTGGCAATCGCATTTACCGTCAATGGCAAACCGGTCAGCGTGGAGGCAGAAGCCGACACGCCGCTTCTGTGGGCACTTCGCGACGATCTCGGGATGACCGGGACCAAGTTCGGCTGCGGCATTGCTGCCTGCGGGGCATGTTCGGTGCACGTCGATGGCGCGGTGACGCGATCTTGCAGCGTGCCGATCAGCGATATCGCCGGCAGGTCGGTAACCACGATCGAGGGCCTCAAGGCTGCCGATGGGACCCTCCACAAGGTGCAGCAAGCGTGGATCGAAGCGCAGGTGCCGCAATGCGGTTACTGCCAGTCGGGCCAGATCATGGCTGCCGTGGCGCTGATCGAGAAGGTCGGCTCACCTTCGGACGACCAGATCGACGAGGCGATGACCAACCTTTGCCGCTGCGGAACCTATCCACGCATCCGCAAGGCAATTCTCGCCGCGACCGGCGCCGCCGCACAAGCGGGAGAAGCATAATGGCCGATAATCCCAATCCCGATCTCGATCTGCCCGAAGCCGCCGTTCCGGCCGAGAAACCCAAGAAGAAGGGCGTCAAGCGCCGCATCTTCCTGATCGGTTCCGCGCTCGTCGTCGGCGGCGGCCTGTTCGGCGTGTGGTTTACCGACAGTTCGGCCAAGGCGAAGGCCAAGTCGCTCACGGTGGGTGAAGGCGAACACGGTTTCCAGACGTGGATGAAGATCGCCGAGAATGACACCGTAACGGTCTATTCGCCGCACATCGACTTCGGCCAGGGCTCCCACACGGCGCTCGGCCAGATGCTTGCGGACGAGCTTGATGCATCGTGGGACAAGGTCAAGATCGAGCAGGCCCCTGCCGACATGTCCTTCGCCAACGTCGCGTTGGCCAAGGGCTTCCTGCCTTCGATGGCGGGCGAGACCCTCGCTGGCCTGCTGCCCGATGCCGTCGTTGGCATCATGGCGCGCTCCATGCCGCTGATGATCACTGGTGGTTCATCCGCGATCCGCTTCACCGGCGAACTTGCAATGCGCAAAACCGGCGCAGCAGTGCGCGCGGCGCTGATCGCCGAGGCCGCTGACCGGCTGGGTGTGCCCGAGAGCGAACTCGCCACCGCAGACAGCACGGTCACCCATGCCAAGTCAGGCAAGTCACTGCGTTACGGCGAACTCGCTGCGGGTGCGGCGGAGCGTTCGCTGTCGAGCGATCCAGTGCTCAAGACCCGCGATCAGTGGAAGCTGATCGGCAAGCCCATCGTGCGCCGCGACATTCCGGCGAAGGTCGATGGCAGCGCGGTTTACGGCATCGACTTCACGCTTCCCGAGATGCGCGTCGCCACCATCGCGGCGGCACCGGTGCGTGGCGGCAAGCTTGAATCTGTCGACGAAGCACCTGCGCTTGCGGTCAAGGGCGTCGAGAAGGTGGTGAAGCTGCCTGACGCGGTGATCGTCGTCGCCAAGGGTTACTGGCAGGCGCACAAGGGCCTCGCCGCGCTTGCACCGAAGTTCTCCGACGGCGGCCATGCGGCGGTCTCGACCCCGGCGATCTATGGCGCGCAAGCCAAGCTCATTGCCGCTGGCAAGGCGGACAACGAGGGCGGATCGGGCGATGTCGATGCGGCCTTCGGAGCGGCCGGGGTCAAAGTCGTTGAGGCCGAGTACCGCGTGCCTTTCCTCCACCACGCGATGATGGAACCCTTTGCACTCACCGGCCACTTCAAGGACGGCACCCTCACTCTGTGGGGTGGTATGCAGGACCCGCTTACCACCCGCACCAAGGCGGCCAAGGCAGCCGGGATCGACGTTGACAAGGTGGTGTTCCATCCGATGATCATGGGCGGCGGCTTTGGCCGGCGCTTCCCCGATCTCGTCGAGATCATCGATCAGGTCGCGCTGCTGGCCAAGGAAGTGCCCTATCCGGTGAAGCTCGTCTGGAGTCGTGAAGAGGAGCTGCGCCACGGCACGTATCGCCCGCAATCGCTGGCAAAGCTGAAGGCCTCGCTGAAGGACGGCAAGATCAGTGGTATGCGCATAGACTACGCGCAGAGCGGCAATGCCGACGGCGAGGTGCCTTTCGTCTACAACCTCCCCGCGACCTCGCGGCGCCACTTCGCCTATCAGTCGAACCAGATCGACGGGCCGTGGCGTTCGGTCAACGCGACGCAGCTCGGTTTCTACACCGAAAGCTTCATGGACGAGTTGGCCGAGGCAGCAGGGGAAGATCCCTACCAGTTCCGGCGCAAGCACCTGCCCGAGGGCTCGCGGCACCTCGCCGTGCTCGATGCGGTGGCCAAGCGGTCGGGCTGGGGCACGCCGCTGCCTGAAGGCGTCGGGCGCGGTATCGCGATCGTCGAGAGCTTCGGCACAGTTGTGGCCGAAGTTATCGAGGCTACGGTAAAGGAAGACGGCAGCCCCAAGGTCCTGAAGGCCTTTGCGGTGGTCGATTGCGGCACCACGGTGAACCCCTTGAATGCCGAAGCCCAGATCATGGGCGGGGTCGTCATGGGGCTGTCCTCTGCGATCGGCGAGCAAGTCACACTCGACAAGGGCGCGGTGGTCCAGAGCAACTTCGGCGACTATCCGCTCCTCAAGCTGGCCGACGCGCCGCCTGCGGTTGACGTGCACTTCATCGACAGCGGCGCGAAGACCGGCGGGATCGGCGAGCCGGGCCTTCCGCCCGCCAGCCCTGCGCTCGCCAATGCGCTGGCGATGGCAACCGGCAAGCGCATCCGCAACCTGCCGCTTCTGACCCAGGCGAAAGCCTGAGGTTGGACGGCTGGTCGGCGCTGATCCTCGCCGGAGGGGCGGGGCGGCGGTTCGGCGGGGGCAAACTGCTGGCTGACCTCGCAGGCGCGCCGGTGATCCGGCGGGTGGCCGAGGCGGTCATAGGTGGTGGTTTTGCCGAGGTAGTGGTGGTGACCGGTGCGGAAGACGCTCCGGTCCGCATTTCGCTCAAGGACATTCCCTGCCGCATCCTCCACGCACCCGACTGGGCCGCTGGCATGGCCGCGACTTTGCGCACCGGTATCACTGCGCTTTCTCCCGAGACACGGGGCGCGTTTGTTTTCCTTGGCGATATGCCGCTGGTGCCGGTGGCGCTCTGCCCGTTGCTGGCAGAGGCCGCGGAAAGCTCAGGCTATGCCGCGCGGCCACGCTTGGCAGGTAAGCCCGGCCATCCGGTCGCCTTCACCCGCGCCGCCTTTTCCGATCTGCTGGCGCTCGAAGGTGACAAGGGCGCCACCGCTCTGCTGCAGGGACGCGCGGACGTCGCCTACCTCGACACTGCCGATAGTGGCGTGCTGCTCGACATCGACACGCCCGATGACCTCGCCGCCGCTGCGCGCGCGTGGAAGGCCTGCGCGACCTCTGCGACCAGCGACAGTGCTACTTCACGCGGGGCCTTGCCGAAACCGTAGAGGCCGATCGGTGCATTGAGACGCGCGATTGCTTCCTCGCTCACCCTGTGGCTTCGCAGCCGGGCGATCCGTGCGTCTAGGCGCACCCGCGCGCCGATTGCGCCGACATAGAAGGCCTCGCTCTGCAACGCAGCGGCGAGTCCGCGCTCGTCGTCCTCACGGTCGTGCGAGAGTACTGCGATGGCGGTCCAGCGGTCAGGTTCGATAGACGCGATCGCGGTAGCGGGATCGCTTCGATGATAGTTGAGACCGGGGAGAGGCACCGCCTCGGGGCCGCCGGGCGTGATCAGAACGACGTCCCATCCCATCTCCCGTGCCAGCGAAGCAGCGGTGAGTGCCGCGCCGTCCTCGCCGATCAGCACCAGCCGCAAGGGCGGGGTAAAGAGGCGAGTGTAGCGTGCGCCGTCCCACCCATCGACTTGCACCTCGCCGCTTAAAGCAGCGCTGCGGATCATGCCGTCGCTCGACCACAGCACCGGATGGCGCTGCGTCCAGCCTTCCAGCAGTACTGCGACTGCAGGGTCGTCTGCCGCGACCGGCTCGACCAGAACACTGATCCCCGAACCGCAGGCGAGCTTGATGTCGATCCACGGACTGCCCTCGCCATAGCGCAGCATTCGCGGCTGCCCCTCGGCCATCGCCTCGCGGGCGTGGCGGGCGACGTCGGCCTCGATGCATCCGCCCGAGAGAAAGCCCCAATATTCGTCCGCAGTCACAAGCATCTGCGCGCCCGCATCGCGCGGCGCCGAGCCGTCCACTTCGACCAGCGTCGCGATGGCGAAGCGTTCCGGCAAAGCGGAGCCCGCCAGCAAAGCCTCGCGGATGTCGTCGATTGGTGCGGCGAGGCGCCAGCGGCTCATGGTCGGCGGGGCTTTCATGGCTGTCGAGAGGGGCTCAGCCTAGCCCGCGCGTGGCCACCGCGCAATTGCCGTGGGAGTTCAGGCAGTCGCGGCAGGTGTAAGACGCCAGCGGCGCTCGGCGAACCACAGCAGCCCGCTCACAAGAAGCCACCCGAGGAACCACGGCCAGGCCAGGCCACGACGCTCGGGCTGTTCTCGCGCAGTGGGAGCATTCTGCGCCTCAGCCCAGCGGCTGGTTGCTTCGCCAATTTCCCACGCGCGCGCCGCCGCCAATGCGTCCTTGGGCAAGACGGCGAAGGCAAACTCCTGAAGCTCGTTGCGGCTGGGCTGCACGATCCGGTGAACGCCCGGGCCCGCAGGCCAGTATGCCGCGCATCTCTTGGCTCCGGCGGCGGGATCGGTGACGAGCGCTACTTCGCCGCCGTCCGGCGCGACCACGCGCGCCGATGCCGCGACCCCGCAGATCGCGATCCGCTCGCCTGCCTGCGGGAGCGCAGGTACTTCGGGGTGGAACGTGCTGTCGGGGCGCGCCACGGCGCTCACCGTGTCGCTCCACCACTGGTAATAGCGGTCCGACTGGCCGTTCAGGACCAGCGCGAAACTGTTGGCGAGGGTCCAAAGAGCGACGCGGCCTTGGCCCCGTTGCTGCCAACTAGCGAGCATAAAGCCGTCGGCATCCCTCACCGCTGCGACGACATTCCGTCCGCTGCGTACGTTCCATCGGCCAAGATCGGGAGCAGGATCGTCGATTGCATTGAGGTCTGCGGGGGCATCCGTCGTTCCCGGCCCGCGCAACGAGGCGAGCACATCCTCGTCGGCAGCGAGCGGTGGCAGAGAAACGGGCACGACCTCACTACCGTCCTCGACCGTGAGGCCCAGCGAGCGCCAGCTGTTGCGTACGGCGGCATCGGCCGGGGTGGTCATCCTCACGATCACGCCGAGCCCGCCGACTGCTGCCTGGCTCAGCACCGCACGCGATCCGCTGCCCAGCGACAGGAATGAGCGGTCGTCGATGATCACCACGTCCACCTTGCGCAAACTCACCGCATCTAAGCTCACCCGGGCGTCGCCGCCAAGATCGGCCCCGCCACCTGCGTCGAGCCTGCTGGCAAGGTCGATCCCCGAATCCTCCGCCCAGCGGCGCAGATACTTCGCTTCAGGCGAGGGCGCACCGATCAGCAGTGCGCGCAGCGGCTTTTCGGCATGGGTGCGAAGTGAAACCGGGGTGTCGGACAATAGCTTTCCGTCCCGCCCGCGCAGCCGCAGCGTGAAGGACGCAAGCCCTGGAGCGCGGGCCGTGCCGCCGAGCGTGAAGTTCTCTTCGCGGCCGATCACCCGGCGATCCACCCGGCGTCCGGCGGGATCGAGCAGTTCCGCCGAACTGCCCTCGAGACCCGCCGCTTCGCCCGCGAGCGTGAAAACGGCACCTGCCGCCGTATCGGCGGGCGGATCGAGCCGGACGAGGCCGCGCGGCAGGGGGAGGGGGGTAAACTCGACTGGCAACCCTGCCTCGGCGTCGCGATCGCGCTCGGTGAGACCGCGCCCAAGGATGCGGATGCGCTGCACATGCGCGTGCCGCCGCATCGCCGTGGCGAGGTCGGGGACCCGCTCTGCTCCGGTGAGGGACGGCGCTTCGGGAAGCGCGATCAGCCTCTCCCCCGGCCGGGCGCGGGTGTTCGCGGGAGTCTCGGCCGTGGCTACGACCAGCGTCTCGCCGCCGACTGGCAGGCGGGGTGGGTAGAGTGTGAGATAAAGCGTCAGCGCACTCGCCACCGTCATCCCGGCCAGCGCAGCGCCCTGCAAGTCGCGCCGCCGCCACAGCAGTTGTCCCGCGCCGGCGATTGCGCCCAAAGCGATCAGCAGCGCGGCTAGGGTTTCGGCCCCGGGCATCAGCGCAGACCTTGCGTGTAGCGGCGGCCTACCACGCCGCCATCATCGCGCCGCCGCACCTGTGCAGGCGGACGGGTGAGTACGATCCATAGAGCCCCGCGCAGCTTTTCCCGCTCCGCGCGCGAGCCCGGTTCACCGCGCACACCATCGATGGCGGCGAGCACCGCCAAGGGATCGCGGATCCGCCCGCTGTTGCCGCGCACCCAGCGGTCGAGCCCGTCGAGGTCGATCGCGCCCGGTCCCGACAGAGCGCGCCACGCTGTGGCAGGCACAGCGTCTTCGATGGCGAAGGGCGTCAATACCGCGCCCCCGGCGACGATCCCGGCGCGCTTGCCCGTCATCCGCCGCGCCATGTCGATGGGCGGTTGGGTCGAGCCGATGCGCGGAAGGTAGATGCGGCTCGCCTGCTGCACCTTCTTGATGAACTCGAGCGCCTTGTTCTCGAAGGGCAGTGCCTTTTCCGGCTCGCCCGAGCGTAAGTGAAGCTCAGCCTCCCACATCGCGTCGAGCGCGGTTTTCAGGAGAGCGCGGGTGCCGGGATCGAGCAGGGTCGCCGCCTCGCTTTCATCATGCGTGTGGCCGTATTCGGCAGTGATATTGCCGAGCCCGCCAAACACCGGAGCTTCGGGTGCAGCGCCGTGGTCGTGGCCGTCGCCCTCGCTGTGTTCAGGCTCGGCGGGCGCGTCCTTGTCGGCGATCGGCATCGGCGGACGGGGGGCCTCCTCGGCCTCCATGCCCACGAACTGGCCGTAGCGCAGTCGCAGCAGACGTTGATCCACCCCGATCGTGTCCGAGCGCACGAGGAACTCGTCGGCAGAAAGCTTCCCGCGCTGCTTAATGAGCGCCTCGGTGTCGATGATGATCTGCCGCTGGCTGCGGAAATAGGCAGGCATGGTCTGCTTGGCCATCAACTCGAGGCCCTCGGCGTTCGCGGGAACGGGGGCGGGCCAGCGCAAGATCACGCCGGGGCCGCGCACCACCTGTGGGCCGGGCGCGCGCGTGTCGGCGACGGTGAGCTGCGCGACGAGGTCGCTACCTGGCTGGAGCCCGAAAGCGCCAAGGTCGAGATCGACGGTGAAGCGTCTCCGCCGGGGATCGCCCGTACCGGTGACGGTGCGACTGCGCTCGGTGAAGCTGACATTTTCGCCCTCACCGATCGCGGTTGTGAGAGTGAGGCGCGCGAGCTGGTCCACGGCGTAGTCGTCGCTCGCCTCGAAGACCACGCGCCAGCGGCGCTGGCCTGGGCGGATCATGACGAGACCCGAGGCGGGCTCGATCACCTGCACCTGCGGCGGCTCGTCAGCGATTGGCTCGAGGCGATGCGGCGCGCGGGTGACCTGCTTGCCTTGCGCGGTGACGTGATAGAGCGAAGGCACGTCGAGCCGCAGCGAGCCCTCCCAACCTTCGCTGCCGGGAATGAAGGGCACGCTTCGCCCGCCGACCAGTTGCAAGCCCGCCGATTTCGCCTGCGGGGCGAAAGCCAGAGTCCATTCAATGCGCGAGCCCTGCGGCGCTCGCACGTCGAGGCTTTGGACATAGCGCGCGGGGAGACGCGTGTAGGCGGGCGGCACCACCCGCAAGCGATAGCCTGTGAGGCGCGGGTCCCCGGGTGCAGCCCCCTCTGGGCGTACTCGGGTGAGAGGCGGCGGGGCGGGGGCGGGCTCTGGCCAGAGCAGCGTGGCGGCAACTGCAACAGCACCCACCACCCATGCGGCGGCGATCTTGCGTCGCGACCAGCCGTCGGCAAGGGTGGCGGGGTCGACAGCATCGATGCGCGCGCCGATCCGATCAGCCTGCAGGCGTTCCAGCGGAGCAAGGTCGGACTTGGCAAAGAGCAGGGCGGCGCTGTCTTCGAGCCGCGCCTCGCGGGTGTTGAGGCGGCGCACAAGCCAGCCGCGGTGAAGGCGATTGGCGACATGTCTGGCGGCGAAGGCGAGCGCGCCCATCCCGACAAGCAGCACGCCCGCCGCCAACCCCATGCCCCCCAGCCGCCAGCCGAAGGCGGCACCCACGAGCACCAGCGGGCTCCATAGCAGCACAACCTCGGCCACGGCGCGCAGGCGGGCAGGGCGCACCCACTCGGCAAAGTTGAGCTCATGGCTCACGCCGCGAACCTCCGCGCTCGGGTCGCGAGCAGACGTTCGGCGAGGAAGACCATTGCGATCAGCACGCCGAGCCAAGCGGATAGCTCGCGCGGGGGCAAGGGGTAGGGGGTGACCCCTGCGCTTGGCTGAAAGGCGGAAGCGTTGACCCGCGCGGGCGGAGGCGCGGGGGGCGTGACCAGATCGCGCAAGCGTGCGGCAAAGCCGGGCGCGAGTAGTTGGGGCATCGCCGCAGGCTCGAGCGGACGGGTGAAGCGCATCAATCGTCCGGCCCCCAACTGCGCGCCCTCGACCAAGGTGTTGCCGATGTCGTCACGCCACAGCGCCGTAGTGGTCGCTGGCATCGCCACCTCGGCTCCCTCGCCGAGGAGCGCGGTGCCGCCTTTGCTGACCCAGTCGGTAACCGCCTTCGGGACGCGTCCGGGAGCGAGCCAGATCAGCACGTTTTCGTGCGGGGGGAGGTCGCTGCCGCCTTGCGCCTCGAAGCGCGGCGTGTCGCTCCACGCGGCAACCGCGGCACGGAAATAGCGAGAGGCGGCCTCTCCGCCCGAGGCGTAGCGCACCGAAAGGGCCGGGCTTGCGGGATTAGCGGTCTTGGTATCGTCTTTGGCCCCTGCGACGATCCGCCACGTAACCTTGCGGGTGAGGCGCAGCGGCTCGGCATCGACCCCGTCCAGTACGGGTGGCACGAGGATCGTCAGCGGCGCCTCGGGCGGGAGCTCGGCATCGAACTGGCGGATCAGGCTCGAAACTTGGCCGCGTGCGGGCGGTATCGTTCCTTCGACGGCGGGAAAGCCTGGCGCGGCCCAATGCAGGTCTGCGTCAGGCCCGGCAACGGCCCGCGCGGCGGCGGGATCCACGCCGGGCGCTGCAAGGATACGCGGCTCGTTACTTTCCCAGCCTAGCACTGCGGGCCGGGCAAGCAGCAGTGCCAGCAGCGCGATCAGCAGCAGCCGCAGGGCAAGCAGCAGCAGCTCGTCGAATCGCAACTTGCTGCGCGGGCGCGGCAGGGCATCAAGCCAGCGCAGCGCGGCAAAATCAACCGGCACTTCCTCGGTGCGCCGCCGCAGATGGATCACCAAAGGGACGACCAGCGCCGCCAGCGCGGCGAGGCCGAGCGGGGCCAGCAGCATCGGCGTCACGGCACGTTAGCCCCGCGTCCGAACAGCGCCTGCAGAGGCAAGTCGATGGGTTGGTCCAGCACCACAGTCGCGTGCCGTATCCCCGCTGTGTCGAGCCGTTCGTCAAGTGCGGCGCGCGCTGCGGCGAAGCGAGTGAGGAAGGTCTCGCGCAGGGCCTTGCCGTCGCTTACCAGCTCGTCGCCGCTCTCCTGCTCGCGGAAGCGGAAGCCGCCTTCGAAGGGGAAGTCGCGCTCTTCCACGGTCAGCAGCTGGATTGCCAGCACCTCGCGACCCGCCTTGGCGAGGCGTTCGATCAGCGCGATGCCGCCCTCGTCGAAGCAGTCGCTGATGAACAGCACGAGATCGCGTGCACCGATCCGCTCCCACAGCGGCGCGAGGGTCGCAGCGTCAGGGAAGGTGCCGGAAGGGGCGAGGCGGGCGAAATCGATCTGCATCCGGTCGGACTGCGACCTCCCTGCGCGCGGGTCTGCCACGGCGAGCGACGTGCCTTGCAGGACCATCCAGCCGAAGCGGTCGCCCTGCATCATTGCCAGCTCGGCGATGCACAGCGCGAGGAGCTTGGCCGCGTCGAAGCGCGACCAGTCGGGCCGAGCACGGTCGGCCTGCGCCATTGAGGCGCTGGCATCGAGCAGGACCCACACCGCGAGCGGACTTTCCTCCTCGGCCTCGCGGACGAAGAACTTGTCCGAGCGCGAGAACAGCTTCCAGTCGATGCGGCGCGGCTCGTCGCCGGGCTCGTAGGCGCGGTATTGCGCGAATTCGAGGCCGGCGCCCTTGCTGCGGCTCGCGTGCATGCCGAAGCCGCGCGTCCCCGCCATGCGCCGCGGGCTCAGCGACAGGCGCTTCAGCCGGCTGCGCACATCGGGCGGAATCGTTATCACGGCAGGCTCTAGGCCGAGGGCGGAGGGATGCGGGTGAGCAGTGCGGCGACCACATCGTCGGCGCTTTTGCCCTCTGCCTCGGCGGCGAAGGAGAGCAGCAGGCGGTGCCGCATGATGGGGGCGGCGAGGGCGGCGATGTCCTCGCGGGTCGCGGCGAAGCGCCCGTGGAGCAGCGCGCGGGCCTTGGCGCACAGCACCAGCGCCTGACCTGCACGCGGTCCCGCTCCCCAGCGAACATAGCTTTCGACCTCGGCCGGGGCGGCAGGGTCGCCCGGACGGGTGGCACGCACCAGCGTGGTGATCCACCCGAGGAGATCATCGCTGAGGTACACGTCGCGCACATGGCGTTGGAGCGCCAGCACGTCCTCGGCGCGCATCACCTGCGGCACGGCTTCATGGGCGCTGCCGGTCGTGAGGGCGAGGATGTCGCGTTCCTCCGCCTCGGTCGGATAGCCGACCCGCACGAGCAGCAGGAAACGGTCGAGCTGCGCTTCGGGAAGGGGATAGGTGCCCGCTTGCTCCAAGGGGTTCTGCGTCGCCAGCACGAAGAAGGGCTTGGGCAGCTGGTACGTCTGCCCGCCGTAGCTGACAGTCTTTTCCTGCATCGCCTCGAGCAGAGCGGCCTGTGTCTTGGGCGGGGTGCGGTTCAGTTCGTCTGCGAGGAGCAGGTTGGTGAACACCGGGCCCTGCTGGAACCGGAACGAGCGGTGGCCGGTGCCGTGATCTTCCTCGAGCAGTTCGGTCCCCAGAATGTCGCTGGGCATGAGGTCGGGGGTGAACTGGACGCGGCGGAAGTCGAGCTCCAGCGCCTCGCCGAGCGTGCGCACCAGCAGCGTCTTGCCGAGCCCCGGCACGCCTTCCAGCAGGCAGTGCCCGCCCGCCAGCAGCCCGATCAGCAACTGCTCGACCACGTCGGTCTGGCCGACGATGGCGGTGCCGATGGCGCGCTTCAGGTCATCCAGCCTGCCAATCTGCCGCTCGATATCCGCCGCGCTTGCCGGAGCCTGATTTACCACTTGTTGAAGTCCCCTAATTGGTGAGCGCGTACATCACGATATTGACCCCGAAGCGGGTGTTATCCTCGGCCAGAAATCGCTTGTTGCGCCAGTCATAGTCCCACTCGCAGCCGTAGTCCTTGTTGCTGTAGAGCAGGCCGAGCCGGCCGTTGATCGTAATGCCTTTGAGGTAATCGTGTATGAGGTCATCGCCCCAGCCGTTGAGTTCGAAACCGGTCGACGGCGGGCCGTCGAACTTGAAGAAGCTGGTGTAGATCGGGTGGGTTTTGGGCAGCTTCTTCAGCGCCTCGCCACCGAAGATGCTCGCCATCTGCGCCTCGAACGACTTGGCGAAGAGGCCGTCGATGTCGTGGTTGCAATCATCGACGAATACGAAGCCGCCATTGCGGATGTAGCGTTCGAGGTTACGGCGTTCCGCGCTCGAGAATTCGACCGCCTTGTGCCCGGCAAGATAACAGAACGGAGCACCGAGCATCTTGGGATCGCCCAGATCGACGAGGTGTTCCTTGGGATCGACCCGCATGGTGGTGTAGTCGATCAGCGAGGTGATGAGGTTGGCGGGCATTCGCTGGTCGACGTTCCAGTCGCCCGAATTGTATTTGAGCCGCGTGAACCAGAAGTCGTAGCCTGCGGCCCCCGCGCCGCCCGCCCGCTGCTGGGCGGCGAGCACGCCGGGCAGGATCGCTCCGGCAAACGCGCAGCCCATCAGGCGCAGGAATTCGGCGCGGGTCATGGCAAGATGCTCCCCAGAACCCGCGCCGTATCGCTTGCGATCAGACGGCGTCCGACAGCGAGGTGAAGGTGAAGTCGCGCAACTTCATCGGCGGCATCAGCATCGAGCTGCCCTCGTCCGCCTTCACACGCACCGCCCGGCCCAGCTCTTCGATGTTGTTGAGCATGATCACCGGGCTTTCGTTGAAGCGGAAGTTCTTGATCGGGTACTGGAGCTGACCGTTCTCGATATAGAAGGTGCCGTCGCGGGTCAGGCCGGTCAGCAGCACCGTCTGCGGATCGACGAGGCGGATGTACCAGGTGCGGGTCACGAGGATGCCCCGCTCGGTCCCGGCGATCAGCTCGGCGGTCGACTTGGTGCCGCCCTCCATGATCACATTGCCCCAGCCGGCCGTCTCCGGCTTGCCCTGCTTCTGCGCCCAGTAACGCGAGTATTCGAGGTTCGCGACCTTGCCGTTATCGATGATCTTGGCGCGTTCGCGGGGGAGGCCTTCGCCGTCCCACGGCAGCACCGAGACTTCGGGGTTCCACGGGTCGGTGTAGATGTTGACGCGCGGATCCATGATCTGCTCGCCGATCTTGTTGCCGCCGCCCTGCTTGCTGAGGAAGCTGCGCCCCTCGTCCGCCGAGCGCGCGTCGAAGAAGTTCATCATGAAGCTGATGAGGCCCGAGGCGGCAGCAGGTTCGAGAATGACGGTGTACTTGCCCGGTTCCAATGCCTTGGCATCGACCGAAGCCGCCGCCTTGCGCATCGCGATTTGCACATCGGCGCCCGGATCGAACTTGGAGACGTCCTTGACGTTGCTTCCCACCCAGCCCGAACCGCGCCCGTCTTCGGTACGCACGGTGCAGGTGTAATCGGCGGAGGTCGACTTCTGGTAGCCGAAATTGCCGTTGGAGTTGGCGTGGGCGAAGAAGGTGTTGCCATCCTCGAGGAAGCCGGCCGCGACGAGCTTCTTGTCGCGGCAAGGGAGGATCGAGGCCTCGGCGATCTTGGCCCGTGCCTCGGCGGTCAGCGCGGCGGTCGCCTCGCTGTAGGTCTCGGTCGGACGGTAGGTCTGCTTGCCGACGGCCGGCATGAACTCGGGGTTCTCCGGCGCCAGCTTGGCGAGGGCCTCGGCGCGGCGCACTACGCGTTCGAGCGATGCATCGTCGAACTGGTTGATCGTCGCGGTGCCGACCCGCTTCCCGAACGATACCTGCACGGCGAGATCGGTGTCATCGACAATCCCGGACGTCGAGATGTCGTTACGGGCGAACCGGACGTTGCCGCCGATGCCGCCGCTCAATTGCCCGCTGGTCTCGTCCGCAGTGGACAGGGCGATGACCTTGTCGAGGATCGACTTCGCTTGCGCTTCCGAAAGAATGCTCATGTCTGCTTCTCCTTCGCGCGCTTAACCCAGCGACCGTGCGGTGCTGATGACATTGATCCCGTCGAAGCGGGTGGTCGACGAGCCGTGGCTCACCGCCGAGACCTGGCTCGGCTGGCCCTTGCCGTCGAAGAACGAACCGAACATCCGGTAGTCGCTCTCGTCACAGATTGCCGAGCACGCGCCCCAGAATTCGGGGGTGCGCATCTGGTAGGCGACGTCCTCGATCATCGGGCCCAATTTGCCGCCCTTGATCTCGTAGAACACCGTCCCGCCGAACTGCGCGTTGTAACGCTGCTGGTCGATCGAGAACGAACCGCGGCCCGAAATGTAGATGCCGTTGTCGACGCCTGCGATCATATCGGCGGGGCTTATCTTGGCCTTTCCGGGCGCGAGGCTGACGTTGGCCATGCGCTGGAACTGCACGGAGGACCAGCTGTCGGCGTAGCAGCACCCGTCGGACTCGCTCTTGCCGAGGATGTGCGCCTGATCGCGGATCGCCTGATAGTCGACCAGCGTGCCGTCCTTGATGAGGTCCCAGCGCTTGGTCTTCACGCCCTCATCATCGAACCCGACTGCGCCCAGCGAGCCGGGCTGCACCTTGTCGGCGAAGATATTGACGATCTCGCTGCCGTATTTGAACGCCGCGTCGCGCTTGTCCATCGTCGCGAAGCTGGTGCCCGCATAGTTGGCCTCGTAGCCGAGCACGCGGTCGAGCTCGAGCGGGTGACCGACGCTCTCGTGGATGGTGAGGCCGAGGTGGTTCGGATCGAGCACGAGGTCGTACTTGCCCGGCTTCACCGAGGGCGCCTTCAGCTTGGCCTGCGCGTCGCGCGCGGCGGCGATGGCGTCTTCCTTCATATCGTAGGACTTGCCGTAGGTGGTGAGGCCGTTCGAGAGGACGAACTTGTCCTCGGGGCGGCCGTCCATGTATTCCCAGCCGAGGCCCATCGGCGCCGACAGGCCCTCGCGTGAGCGGAACTTGCCGGTCGTCGTGTCGACGGCGGTCACAGTAATCGGCGCCCAGATGCGGTGCACGTCCTGATCGATGTACGAGCCGTCGGTCGAGGCGAAATACTTCTGCTCGTTGACGAGGAAGAGCAGCGAATTGACGAAGCTCGCGCCCGCGCCGAGCGCCGCGTCGTTGACCGACATGAGGAGATTGACCTTGTCCTCGATCGGCACGTCCATCGCGTTCTTCTTGATGGGGGTGCGCCAGCTTACCTCGCCGACGCCGGGCGTGGCGGCCAGCTGGACGGGCGCCTTCTGGATGCGCGCATTGGCCTTGGCGATCGCGGTCGCCTGACGGGCTGCGGCGGCGACAGCGTCCTCGGTCATCTCGTTGGTCGCGGCAAAGCCCCACGACCCATCGGCGATGACGCGCACGCCGGTGCCGGTCGACTCGGTGTTGACGATGTTCTCGACATTGCGCTCACGGGTGATCACGAACTGGCGCAGATAGCGCCCGACGCGCACGTCGCAGTAGCTGGCGCCCGCGGCGGTCGCGGCTGACATCCCTGCATCGGCGAGGCGCTTCTTGACCGCGACATCGATGGCGTCCTGAAGCTGCTCGGCGGCGATCGCCTTGCCGAAGAAGGAGGGCGCAATCGCAGCGCCTGTGAACAAGCTGCTGAGCGCCAGAAAATCGCGTCTGTCCAAGTGAAGCCTCCCCATGCTGCCCGGGGTCGACACTTCGCTGGGCGGGAAGGTCGTCGGGCATCTGCGTTACGCAAGCCACAGGTAATGCCGAGCGCGGGCAACATGGTCAAACCGTTTGGCCCGCCGTTTCGACGGAGGACTTGGGCGACCGACGAAAGCCGCAGCCAAACCCCGCGGCATAGCGAAGGCATCTGGGCTGTCGTCAGAAAGGGGGGAAACCACTGGTCGGGACGAGAGGATTCGAACCTCCGACCCCCACACCCCCAGTGTGATGCGCTACCAGGCTGCGCTACGTCCCGAAACCAGTGGAGCGGCGCCTATAGGAGCGGCTTGTCAGGCTGGCAAGCCAGTTTCAGGGAGAAGTCCAGTGTGCACTGACAAAGCGTGCGGCACGGACGTTGCTGCAAGCTTGCATTGCTGCTAGGCGCGCCCACTTGAACGGACGGGGCGCACGCCTCGCACCGAAATCACGGGATCTGACAGGCCTTATCGCATGACATTCGACCTACTCGCTGCCGCAGGCGCGGGCGCTGCCGGAGCGCCGCCCGCATGGATCAGCTTCCTGCCGATCGTCGGCATGATCGCGATCTTCTGGTTCCTCATCATCTCTCCGCAGATGAAGAAGCAGAAGGAGCATCAGAAGAAGATTGCCGAGGTGAAGAAGGGCGATCAGGTCGTCACGGCGGGCGGTCTGGTGGGCAAGGTCATCAAGGTCGACGAGGTCTATGTCGAACTGGAACTGGGCACCAATGTCCGCGTGAAGGCGATCAAGGCGACGCTCGGCGACATCATCCCTCCGGGCGGCAAGCCCGCCAACGACTGAGCCTCACCGGTTCGTCACCCCATTCCTTGCGTGTGAGACCCTGACGCAATGCTCGACTTCCCCCTCTGGAAAAAGCTCTCGCTGTGGGCGGTGACGCTCGCCGCTTCGGTGCTGGCGCTGCCATCCCTCGCCAACGTGGCGGGGCTCGACTGGCCTTCCGCGCTGCCCAATCCGCAGGTCAACCTCGGCCTCGACCTTGCGGGCGGCTCGCACCTGCTGCTCGAAGCCAAGGCGAGCGACGTCCGCGCGCAGCGCCTGGACAACATGGACGAGACCGTCCGCCAGCTGATGCGCAACGCCAATCCGCGCATCCGCATCGGCGATGTTTCGACCGCAGGCGGCGAGCTGTCCTTCATGCTCGAGAATGCCGCCGACATCGATCGTGCGCGCGGGCTGATCGAGCCGGCGATGCAGGGCACGACCACCGTTCGCGAGTGGGAACTCAAGGTCGTTGACGGCCAGCGCATCGTGCTCTCCCAGACCGACGCCGGTGTCAATCAGGCCATCGACAACGCGATGGACAGCGCGACCGAAGTGGTGCGCCGCCGTATCGACAAACTGGGCACCCGCGAGCCGACCATCATCCGTCAGGGCGACACCCGCATCGTGGTGCAGGTGCCGGGTCTTCAGGACCCCGCCGGCCTCAAGAGGCTGCTCGGCAAGACCGCGCAGCTCGAATTCAAGCTGGTTGATCTGAACGCTTTGCCGACCAACGTGCAGGCGGGCATCGCGCCTCCGGGCAGCCAGATTTTTCCCTTCGCGCCCGGTTCGGCCGAACAGGGTCAGGCGCTCGCGGTGCGCCGTCTCGGCGGGATCCGCGGCGAAAACCTGACCAAAGCGCAGGCCGGGGTTGATCCGCAGAACAACCGCAATGTCGTTGACATCACCTTCGACGCACAGGGTGGCGCCAAGTTCGCCAAGCTGACCACCGAGAACGTCGGCAAACCCTTTGCGATCATCCTCGACGGTCAGGTCATTTCCGCACCGCGCATCGAAAACGCGATCATCGGCGGGAAGGCGCAGATTTCCGGTAGTTTCACTGCCGAGACAGCCAACGAGCTGGCCATCGCGCTGGGGTCCGGCGCACTTCCCTTGCCGCTAGAGGTGGTCGAGGAGCGCACTGTCGGGCCTGACCTCGGTGCGGATTCCATCCGCAAGGGCCTGCTGGCCATGGGGATCGGCAGCCTTGCGGTGATCGCCTTGATGATCACCTCCTATGGCCGCTTCGGCGTCTATGCGACGGTCGCGCTGGTGTTCAACGTGCTGATGCTGCTTGGCCTGATGGCCTTGGGCGGGTTCACGCTCAGCTTGCCGGGGATCGCGGGCTTCGTGATCACCATCGGCGCGGCGGTCGATGCTAACGTGCTGATCAACGAGCGTATCCGCGAAGAGCGGCGGCGCGGGCGCAAGGTCGTCCAATCGGTCGAACTGGGTTACAAGGAAGCCAGTCGCACCATCTTTGACGCCAACATCACCCATATCATCGCCGCTGTGCTGATGTTCGAATTCGGCTCCGGTCCGATCAAGGGTTTTGCCGTGGTGCTGATGATCGG
>JANNZG010000027.1:0-119839 GCA_031410495.1 Porphyrobacter sp. | reverse complement strand
AGACCATGGTCGCGATCCCGGGAAGCTCCACTCGTGAGGAAGTTCTGATCGAATTGGCACAGCCAATGACCACCCGTAGCGCCATGTCAGTTGTCGATGAACGTGCGCGCTCGTCCGCGCTAATCGGCGATACGATTGGCAAGCGTGAGCGCTATGCAGAAGACGCCGCAGAAACCTTAACGCGCAAGGTGATGGTCCACATCCCGATCGAGCAGGAATGGCGACTTCTAGGGTACTCGCGCGGATTGATGGTCAACACCTTTGCGCTGGCCCCCCAGGAGCAACTGACACTTGAGGTCTATTCGTGGGACCGCAGAAAACGTACATCGGAAACGACGAGCAGCCTCGAACAGGAGAACACCTCCGAATCGATTGCGACCCAAAAAATCACGCGTGAAGCGCTGCGAGAGGCAAAGGACACGAGCGGCTGGAATTTCGGCGCCAACCTTTCCTTCTCGGTTCCCCAAATCGGGATGACCGTTGGCAGCAACTTTTCGACAAACCAGACCACCGAAAACACTAAGCGCAGCACGATTCAGGCAATTAACGAGGCCACCCTTAAGGCCAGTACCCGCATCAAGTCTTCATTCCAGACTAAGGTGACTGAGGCTGCAGAATATGGGCGCGAGGACAAATCGACCCGCCGTATAGTCAATCCGAACACCGGACGGATCTTGAACTTTGACGCCTTCGAAGTGCTGGCGCGGTTTGAAGTCACGACCCGGTATCGTTTTGATAAGGCGACGCTTTGCGTGTTGTATCCATGCGTGGATTTCCTCGCCAGTCTGAGCAACCCGGAAACCAAGGTGCGCTGCCATGCCTTGCTTGCCTTGGAAGGTATGATCTACCAGCTTGTGCCCGAGCGAATGCGACCAGGCTTTGACGCAGCCCGCTTGTTCCTCGCCTGGGATAAGATCTGCGAGTATTCCTGCGATGCCGCCTGCACGTGCGCCACGCACGATAAGCCAGGCAGTATGGCCGCTGCGGCTTCTGGCAACCCCTATGAAAGTGACGCGTTGGCAGCACTTGCCCAGCTGCGTGACGTGATCGGCAAACTGAACAATGCCTCGGGACGTCCACTCAGCCGCCGCGTTGGCATTCCCGCAGAAAGGCCTGGTTATCTCGCTTGCGACACCCAGACGCAATCTGACCTTAGGCGAGACTGGCAGGCTTATCTCTATCGGCAAGTGGTGCTGGAAAAGGTAGCCTCACCGTTTTGGAACATCTGCAATGACTTCGTGCGGCAGTCAGAGAACAATATGGACTGGGCTGGCCGCGTGGTGCGTGCAGCTGACCCGCAGGTTGCCAATTTTATGAATGGCGCGGTAGCTTACGGGTCACTGAGCACACAGATCGCTGCATTCCTGGCGGAACAGGTAATCAAGTTCGGCGCCAACCTGCCCTTCATGGTGCCCTATGTTGGGTTTGATAGCATGGGCCTTGAGCCGACCTTCTCGGCGCTCAAGTCCGCTTACAACAGCTGGAAAGACGCCGAGGACGCTCGCAAGCAGCCACCTGCCCCCCCGGCTGGCGATGCGGCCAAACCGGCGGAACCACCTCCAGCCCCCCGCCGATCCAACGACGCAGCATACAGCCCGGAAGCGCTTGCCAAGGCAGCGGTCGAGGTCGACGCACTTTCGCTGTACCTGACGATGAACAAGTCGCTTTACCGTTCAGCTATCTGGAATGCCCTGAACGCCACCGACCGGCTGCGCTTCCTCGGCATCTTCGGCAGCGTGATCACGTTTGGTACCCCTCGGGTCCTGGATTTTGTGGGGGACGAAATCGCCGTAGAACTCAACGCCGAAACCTTCCCTGGCGCGGACGATTTCATGGCCGTTCTGAAGAAAATGGACAATGCGTCCGATAAGACCGAGGTCTCGCTACCGGTCCCAGGAGTGACATTGCAAGCGCGGCTTGATGGTTGCGACCTTCTCGAACCCTACTTGCTACAAAGCCGAGAGAATGACCTGAGGCGACAATCGGCGCTGGCCTCGCAGGCCGAATTCGAAGCCAAGCGCTTCGATGCCCGCCTGGGCAAGGATATGTTCGAGGATCCGATCGATCGGCGACCAAAGCTAGAGATCGAGCAGAGCCCTATGACACCGCCCTAACGTCCGGAACGGCCACAAATGGGCAATGCCTTTGATCCGAGCGGAACGGCTGATGCGACAGGCGTGCTGTACAAGCCTGTCGCGAAGCCGAACGATGCTACCCTCGCGGCGCTGCCAAGATTGCTGATCGAGGTTGCTTTCGACGGCGAGGCGGCCGAGGTCGAGGTGCCTCCCGATCCTCAGGACGTTACGCAATTGATGTGGCGGCTGTATCTCGCGTGCGGAGAGGCGACCATTTACAGCTTCTGGGACCGCCTTAAGAAACGGCAGGGTGAGCTTACCAAGGAATTGGTGACGACGTTCCGCGGTTTGGACCGGTCGCAGGGAACGGCTGACGAGTCCGAGGCAATGAAGGCAAGGGTCCGAGCGGCTATATCGCATGCCCGCGCCGGATGGGCCGAGATCGTTCAGGCAGAGACTATATTCCTCGCGCAATACGAAGCTACGCTCCTACCCTATGCTTTGGCAAAGCTCGAGGACCGCAAGAAAGATATTGAACGCTGGTGGGCCAAGGATTACGAGGTAAAGACCGCGGCGGATCCAAGTACGGCCGTAAGCCTTTCAGCCGCGACGAGCCTCGACGCCAGAAAGCTCAAGCTCGATCCTGCCGATCCCGAATGGAAGTCGAACCTGATTGCCGACACGGTCAAGCTGGCGGCACTCTGGAAGCAATATGCTGCCATCGTCCAGTACACGCTTCCCGAGCTGAAAAAGCGAGCTGGCAAGCGAGGTTGGTCTCAACTCGTCCGCAAGTACGAGACCGAGCTACGGGTCCGGAAGGCGGCATTCGAACTCTTTGCGACTGAACTCGAGGGTCGGCATCCCGTTGCCTTGCTTGCGTTTCGAGCGCTGGCAAAACGAGCGACTTCAGCGCCGGGCGGGGCCGTGGCTGGCTACACGGCCGAGCCTCGTCTTCAAATGCCTAACGGCGAGCAGTCACCCGAACGCGCCGCAGAGGAGGAGATCATCAGTGCGATGGCGCGCGCGTGGCAGGGGACGACAGACGCCAAAGAAAACTTCAAGAAGCTCAGGCTGTTCAACGATGGCAGGTTGCCGGCCAGCAACATCGCGGGACGAGAGTTGCCCCTTTCTGGGGCCGAGCAGGTGGGGAAGATGCTCGCTGACAAATGGGATGGGCATGGCGCGGTCTGGGTACAGCATCCAATGCATATTCAACTGGACGCTGACCTTGCCGCACTGACCGCGGCAAAGAAACCGGAAACCGGTGCGCTAACGCCAGGTACCATGACTACTAAGATGACCGCAGAGTTCCTGGAGACTTTGGGAGCAGCGCAGATCAAGTTCCTGCAGAGGACCGCGGTGCCGGGATCAATCGCCAACCGGGCCCGAAAGGAAGTGTTCCGACACGTCGAGGCCCTGATCAAGGCGCGCAAAGCCTTGATCGAGGACATTGCGACGGTGACGGCCGTCGCCGGCCTTCTGCTCGCCCTGCCAACGGACGGGGCGTCGATCTATGTTGCCGGAGCAATCGACTTGGCCCTGGCTGGGTACGAGGGCGCAATCGAGGTCCGAGACTATCTCGACGATGCGGCACTTGGCGCGCTTGCGATAAGCGCAGCTGAAAGGATGTACTGGGTAGCACCCGAACTCAGTGTTCTGGCCGGAAAATTGGCCGAGCTCGTAGTGCGCGCTGCATCTGATCTCCCCCTCGTCGGCGTGCCGGCAAAGATCATTGATGCGGCAGCCGTGGTGGCCTTCGTTGGCACAGCGGTGAAGTGATGGCATCAGGCGGTCCAGGCAACATCGTCAAGGCCATCGCTGGCAAGTTAGACGGTGCCGCTGCTGGGGCCCAGAAAGTCCGATCGCTCGAGGAAGCGGTTAACGCCGTGCTCGCGCGTTACCATGTCCTATCTCCGTCGGTGCTGGAGAAGCTCACCAAGGACCTCACGGCTCTGTTTGACGACTTCGTGGCCCATAACGCCCGCAGACTTCATCTGAATGGCAAGCCTTCTCCCCTTGAAGAGCTAAACGACCTGAAGAAGGCTGGTGGCTTGGAGCCCTTACCCAAGCCCTCCGAGGACCCCAAGTCTCGGCAACCAAGCAAGTCGGAACTGCGACTTATCGAGGACAAGGCGCGTTACAAGAAACTATTGGACTTATCGGATGACAAGTCGCTTCCTGAAAGCGTCCGGAGAGATCTCAAATTAATAATTGAGGAATATTTCGGTAAAGCTGGGCTCGCCGACAGCATCAAAACCAAGTTATCGTTTTTCTTCTCAAGCTATCCGTCCTCGCTCCTCGACAAGCCCGAACTGCTCGCTACCTTTAAAAAGGTTCGCGAGGCAAAGGCCCAAATGTGGTCAGCGCTTCGGGAGGCTGGCATCGCGCGGCCACAATTCCTCGAAACGGCTGGTGTCCAGACAGCGCAACGGGCAGCCAAACGTGCCAAGCTCGTGGTAGAGGCAAGCGCGACAGCGGCTGACCGGGCGCGCGCTGATTTTCTGTGGAAACGCATTAGCCAATCTCTGGAAAAGACACCGCAGGGCGCACTGCCCAATGCGAACACGATGCAGGATATGGTCGACATGATTGATTTGGCTGCCCGCCAGCCAAATGGAATGGAGGCTGTGCGCGGAGAGATCCGCAACGCATTGCGCGAGCAATTCGGTGCCATGCGACAGCGTTGGCTCGATGACATCATGTCCGCAGAGCAAAGCAAATTGCGCAGCGCGATTGAGGACATGGGCTTCAAATTTAAGACCGATGCTGATCCTAAGTGGGCGCGCCGTATCTACTTCGAGATGGCCAACGCCCAGACAGTAAAGCGGATCGGGCTGGACCTTGATCACGCTAACATTGGCTTTGCCGGAGCACGAGACCAGTTCATCGAGGAATTCCTGACCAACAAGCGTATTTCGACCGATGCGCTGCGGCCAATTTTTGATCCGGCAAACCTCCAGCCCATGACGCCATTGGAGAACAGCGCGGTTATTGGCGTTTTGCGCCAGCAACTGAAGGATCTCGAGGGCGGAGTAGCCATGGGCCGGACATTAAGCTCTTCACCAGCCGATTTACTGAAAGCCGGGAGTGCCCGTGCTGAGCAGATGGGCCAAGTCCGCAGGGAGCTTGATGCCATACAGCAGGACGCCGCAAATTATGCGAAGCTCAGGGGCGAGGTATTAGACGTACGCAAGAAAATTGCCATGTTGAAGGACGGCCGTGAGAAAGAAGAACTTATTCGGCGTTTCGAAGAGCCAAACCTGTTCTTCACTGATCCGACTGGTAGCAAATAGCCGCGGCGGTTGTCGCAGTTGCCGGTTTGCCATACGCCTGCCAATGGATCCCAATGACCATGGAGCCGATGATGCGGGCCATTTACCTTTCAGTGTTGCTGGCAAGCGGCGCAGCTGGAGCCGTCGCGGCCCAGACGCCACGTCCCTAGGATATTGAGAAGGCCGAGCCGTTCTCGCTAGCGCCGTCCAGCGATCGCAAGCTCGACATCACCCGCTTCCTGCTGGTGCGCGGCCCGCGCAGCGCGGTGCTCTCCTCGGAGGCGGGACCCAAATCGCGTGGAGCAGCGACGTGACGGCCCCCCCAGATCTGAACCATGCCTGTGACGGGGGCTTCCTCGACCAACTCACATTCGGCTCGGGCGCAGACTGGCTTGAGTCCGGACCGGCGGGTCAATGGCTGTCAGTCGGCCAGATGGCCGGGTCTGGGACTTAGCGGCTGTTGCCCAGCGATGCGTTGAACGAAAGGTTTTGCCAGCAGCCGGCAATCAGGTCGGGCTCTACCTGCGCGGGATATACGCACAACGACCATGCGAGCGCTGAGCGCCGACAAATTTAGTGGCGATCGCATCCGTCTGCTCGATCGCCGCGTAGACGCGTGAGGACCAGTTTGAGGGCCAACCGGGGCCGGTAAGAGCATTTTCATTTGGGAGCATTGCGGCTGCGGTAGCAACTCGAACAGCGTCAAAGACCCTAAGTCCCCGCGGCGGGCTCAACTGCGTTCTAAGGCAACAAAGGCCCAACTTTGGTCGGGCGTTCAGTGGAGAGAGTAACACATGAGAAAGACCTCCATTCTCAAGGCTGGCACTGCATCGATCGCACTCGGTCTGATGCTTTCTGCCGTTCCTGCGTTCGCGCAGGACCAAACCGATACCACGCAAGATCAAGTCGTTGACACCGCGTCCGCCGAAGAACCACCAGTCTCGATAACCGTCACCGGCTCGCGCATCGCCAAGCCCAACCTTGAATCCACCGCACCTATTGGAGTCATCACCTCCGAGGCCCTCGACACCCGCGGGTTCACCTCGGTCGCGCAGGCGCTGAACGAATTGCCTTCCTTCGGCGTGCCAGGCGCCTCGCCGGTCGGCTTCAGTCAGTCGGGATTCGGTGCTGGCCAGAGCTTCGTCGACTTCCTTGGTCTTGGTTCGCAGCGCACGCTAACCTTGGTGAATGGCCGTCGCTTTGTGTCGTCGAACACGTCCTCGATCTTCGGCCCGACCGGTTCCGGCGGCAGCCAGGTTGATCTCAACAACATCCCCACCAAGCTGGTCAACCGGATCGAAACCGTCGCCGCGATCGGTGCCCCGGTTTACGGCTCCGACGCGATTGCAGGCACCATCAACATCATCCTCAAGCGCGATTTCGAAGGCATTGATCTCGACGCCCAGTACGGCATCAGCCGGGCTGGCGACGCGCAGGATTATCGCGTGCGTGGCCTCGTCGGCAAAAACTTCGCGGACGGCCGCGGCAACGTAACCCTTTCGGGCGAATACGGCGAAGGCAAGGGTCTACTGTTTTCGGACCGCGCCCTGACCGCGAGCGATGATCGCTTCGCGCTGGCACGCGCGGCCAATTCGCCGTTCCGTCAGGTACCCTACACTGATTTCCGGGTACCATCGGTCGCGCTGACCGGGATCCCCTTGGTCGGCGGAGCCGCCTTCGGCCTAGACTTCCCGCTGAGTTCACAGCAGGCCGCGCTGTTTCTGGGCGATCCCACTGCAAGCTTCGGAGTCCAGAACGGGGCGTTGCAAACGCTGAAGTTCGACGTCAACGGCAATCTCACGCCGATCGACTTCGGCTCGACCATCGGGCCGGATTCGCGTTTCAACGTCTTCACCAGCGGCGGCAATGGGCTCAGCCTGCGCGATGTCGAGAACCTGCTGACTGACACCAAGCGTTACAACGCCGTGCTGACCACCAGTTATGAGATCAGCGATTCATGGCGCATTTCCGCCGAGGGCTGGTACACTGTCAGCCAAGGGCGCAACCTGATCAACCAGCCAGCTTACAACAGCGCGCTGTTCGGGGCCGCGGGATCGCGTGACGGCAACCTGATCATTTCGCTGTCAAACCCCTTCCTGACGCCTCAGGCCCGGGCGGCCATTGCCGACCAGATAAACAACAACCCCTATTCCGATCGCAATCTGAATTGCACCTTCGGTGACCCGGCCCCTGGCTGTCTTCAGAACCAAGACTATTTCTATCTTGGACGTGCGAGCATCGATCTGTCGCCCGGCACTTCGGTCGGTAAGAACGAAATCTTACGCTTTGTCGCTGATATTTCAGGTGATTTCAGCGTCATTCCTGACAAGACGTGGACTTTCGACGCATCGTTCAACTACGGTCGCGCAAAGACCAAAAGCCGCAACCAAGAGCTGAATGAGCAAAACTTCCGCAACGCGATCAACGCGGTCAACGTCGGCGGCAACATCGTTTGCGCACCGGGTGCCACAAACTCGGCAGCGCCGACGGTCAGTTCGGTTTGCGCGCCGCTGAACCTGTTCGGCCGGAACGGGGTGACCCAAGCTGCGCTGGATTACGTCACATCGATCGCGACCCCGGTCAACATCAATGAGCAGTATGACGCGATCGCATCGGTTTCCGGACCGCTCTTCTCGCTTCCCGGCGGCGATTTCGGCTTCGCCTTCGGCTACGAGCATCGCCAGGAAAGCTCGGACTTCAATCCAGGCGTATTCTACCGCGGTGCCTCGACCGATCTCTACCCCGGCGTGGACTACGACGGTGACGGCGATCCGATCGATCTGTTCTACGGCCGGAGCGTGCCTATTCTTCCGGTCTTCGGCAGGTACAACACCGATGAAGTCTTCGGCGAAATCAACGCGCCGGTCGTCTCGCCCGAAAACGAGGTCGCCTTCATTAGTGAATTGTCGCTCAACGCGGCCGGGCGCTATGTTTGGAACTCGATCTCCGGTGGCGACCTGACTTGGACGGCCGGCGCCCGCTACGCACCGGTCAGTGGTCTGACCTTCCGCGGTGCATATACTCGAGCGATCCGTGCACCGTCAGTGACCGAGTTGTTCAACCCCTCGTCGAGCTCGTTTGTGTTCGCAACCGATCCGTGCGATGCCGGAGAAGTCACGCGCGGTCCGGATCCGGCTACGCGCGCCGCGAACTGCGCCGCAGCCGGGGTTCCGACGAACTTTACCGCCCTTTCGAACCAACGTTCGTTCCCCGGTTTCGTGTTCGGGAACCCGACGCTGACCAACGAGAAGTCGGACGCCTTCACCGCTGGTGTGGTGTTCGAGCCGCGGTACTTGCGAGGGCTTTCGGTCACGGTCGATTACGTCGACATAAAGTTGAAGAATGCGATCAGCCAGTTCTCGACCGATCAGGTGGCCGCATCGTGCTACGATTCGACCACGTTCCCGGACAATCCGTTCTGCGACCTGGTCCAACGTGATCCTGGCACGTCGCAGCTTTCGCGTATCGGCACGAGCTACTTCAACTCGGCGCAGCTGCGCTATAAGGGCGTCCTTGCCGACGTGAAGTACGGGACCGACACGCCATTCCTTGGAGCGGACAGCTCGATCTCGCTGTCGGCGACCTACCAATATCTGGATACACTGACGAACCAGGTGCTGGCGGGTGATGTGGCGAACCAGATCGACGAAACGGTCGGATATTCCCAGCACAAGGGCGTCTTCACGGCGACCTATGAGAACAGTTTCTTCAACTTCCAGGCCCAAGCCCAATATCTAGGGGCGGCCAAGGTCGATCCGCAGGCTGCGGCCGACCAGTTCTCGATCCAGAAGGTCGATGCGGTGGTCTTCGTGAACTTGGCTGCCTCGTTCGACGTGAACGATCGTGCAACCTTCCGGTTGAGCGTGGACAACGTCTTCAACGAGAAGCCGCCGTCCCCCTATCCGCTGGCGGGTGGGACGACGACCTACTTCTCGGGCATCCTCGGCACCTTCTTCCGGGCTGGGTTCAACGTGAAATACTGATCGAACTGCAAAGACGAAATCCAACGAAAGGGCCTCAGGAGACTGGGGCCCTTTTTATGTCAGGCCTTTATCATTCGGGCGCTAAAACCCGACGCAGTGCCCTCTCAGACCGTTATCGCCAGCGCGCCATCGCCGTCATCGACCTAGCCGCGAACGACCGCCAGTGGTCGAGAGCCGTCACAATTCAGATTGCGCTGCTAATGGCCGATTTGCCCCGCTTCTGAAAAAAATTCCTGCCGGTCAGCAATCGACCCCATTCCAGACATGTCTCGGATGCTGTGATTGCCCCCTTGCTATTTCGGGTTGCCGTAACCGGTTCATCGCAAGGCACTTTATTTCGATACAAGTCGCCGGCAGTCTAGCATGGCTGTTGGAGATTTTTTATGCGTCGCCCTATTCTCGCACTTGCCGCCGTGGCAGCCACCCTCGCTGTAAACCCGCTGCGGGCTGAACCGCTTGTCTTGAAGCCATACGGCCCGTGGAACGTCGATTTCGGCGAGGACTCGTGCCGGATGCAGCGCCTATTCGGCACCGACGAAGCCAAGCAACAGCTGGTGTTGCAACAATTCTGGCCGTCCAACCGCGTGTTGCTGACTGTCGCCGGACCGGCTTTCAGCAAGTTCCGCCGCTCGGCGCGTACTGAACTGCGCCTGTCCGAGGATCAGGAGCCGATCAGGAGGACGCCGTTCACCGGCACCTTCGGAGAGCTAGGGGATGCTCTGGTCTTTGAATCGGTACGCTTCGAGCAAGCCGCAGAGCAGCCCGACGAAGAGGCGGATACACCGAAGGCCAAGGGCTATTCCCAGATGGACCCCGCGCTCGGCAAGCAGGCGCGTTTCGTCGAGGTCCGGCAAGGCAGCCGCGTGGTGCGCTTGGATACCGGTCAGCTGGACGCGGCCTTCAAGGTGCTCAATGATTGCACTCGCGACCTGCTGACCAGCTTCGGGCTAGACGCCGAAAAGCACCTGACGATGCGCAGCGAGCCACAGTGGCTCAACCGCGCCGCGCTGGTCCGCAGGATTGTCGCTGCATACCCCAGTTCGGCCTCGTCGCAGGGCGAGCAGGGGCTCATGCGAATGCGCGTGATCGTGCGCGAGGATGGCGTGGTGGAAAGCTGCACGATCCTGAAGGCGACGAGCACGCGCAATCTGGAATCCCCCGCCTGCGACGTGATGAAGCGCGCCGAGTTCGCTCCGGCGATCGATGCCGAGGGCAAGCCGTTTCGGGCGCTCTATGCGACCTCGATCACCTACATGATCCCTTAGCGGCCGACGCGATCAACAAGCCGGACTTTACTTGCACCGGTGAACCGAGGCAGAGGCAGCGACTTAGGTGTCCGGCTGGCGACGAAATATTCGCGCGAAGGCGGACCTGAAGCGCGTATTTAGAAGTTTGGCAACGTCCGCTTCCCACCCACGACGGTCATGAGCAGGGCCTAAGCGCAAGCCCATGACCTGCCCGGCGGCTTCGATGGATTTCCCGCCAGCAGCAGACATTCTGCAAACGACCCCATAACGGTCATTGCCCGATATCAATTACGAATACGTGCTGGTGCAGAAATATCTGCTCACCTACGATCTATATCGTCCCGAGGGCCTAGAGGGTACGTTTCGGCCTTCCGGGCTTATCCGGGCGGGCGGGCAGCGCCCAGCCCGGTCAGTCGGACTCGTAAACCGGGCTGTAGAGAGCAGGATCGACGATCTCGACCATATGGCGAATGCGGTCGAGGTGGTCGGCGAACAGCGCACTTTCCCGCCAGGCATCGTAGAGCGCGACGCTGGCAAAATAGGCGATGTTGACCACCCGCCTGCCGTCGAGCGCCTTTAGCAACCGGTTGCCGAGAGCGCCCTCCACTTGGCCTTTGAGCCGTACATATTCCGCCGTCTGCGCTTCGATAAAGTCGTCGGTGCGGCCGCCCTTGGGCGTGAAGATATTGACGAGGACGACCGCGCCGCCAGCGATGAGAGCGTGATCATCCATGGCTCAGACCGGCTGCATGCCATGCCCATCGGGCGTCGTGTCTTCGACCTGCCCCACGGTAGAAGCGGGCCAATGCGTCCCGATGATCTCTTTCAGACCCTCGCCATATTGCGAGGCGAAGTCGACCCCGAGCTCGGTTGCGATTGCGAGCCAGCCGGTCATTACGGCGCCCGCATCGCGCATCCGCATGATCGCCGTCCGTTCGGCAAGCTCGCTATTGGTGCCCGAAACGTCAGTGACGACGTAGACGTTATAGCCCGCACGCAGCAGATCGAGAGCGGTGTGCTGGACACAGTTGTCGATCGAAATCCCGCCGATGATCACATCCGTGCGGCCCGATGCAGCCAGCCACTCACGGAATTCGGGAACGAACCCGCTGATCATCGTGCGGTTGTAGCGGCGGATATCGTGATCGACGACGGCCATCTCAGGGAGGAAGGTGCCGTAGTACTCGTTCTCTTCGCCAAGCATGACGGTCGGCATCTTGAACAGGCGATTGAGCTTGGCGAAGGCTGCGATGTTGTTCTTGTACTGGCGGGCGGGGATGGTCGTCATCAGGTTGTCGAGCCCGGTGACGTAGTCGACATAGACCAGGATGGCGCTTTCGGGCGTGGGGCGGTGCAGGGCAGGGTTCATGTTCAATCCTCGGGGCAGTTGACAGGTTCGTGAACTGCCTGAAGCAGCTCAAGCAAAAGGCCCCGTTGTGCCGGGGTGAGCGAGGCGAGCACCTCGTCTTCGACAGCACGCGCAAGCGTGCGAGCCTTGCGGAGTGCGGCCTCGCCCTCGGCGGTGAGCGTCAGGGCATGGGAGCGGCGATCCTTCGCGGACCGGCAGCGCTGGGCATACCCGAGCTCTTCAAACCTATCGATGAGGTGGACGACGGTGGTCCGATCCATTGCAACGCGGATACCAAGCTGAACCTGCGTAAGCGGTTGATCAGCGCTGAGCGCCTCAAGCGCGCGCAGCATGGGCGGCGTGATCCCGAGCGGCTGCAAGGCGCGCTGCGTCGATGACCGGAACCGGCCGGCGATCTGATTCAGCAGGTGGCCGAACCAGGGTCGCTCGTCCGTATGGACGTCTTCGGTGGTCGCATCCTCATGATTCGTCATGATTACAGATAATCAGTAATACTGATCAATTGCAACAGGGTTTCATTTGGCGATCAGGTTCGAAGCCAGTGCCTCAGGGGCTTGATCATGGCGTCATGTGCCGTCGGCATATCGTAGAAGGCCTTGGGCTCTGCCAGAGGAAATGCACAGGTGGTGTTGTCAGAGCATCTGGACCTAGCCACGTGTGGACAAGTTCGGGTGCCGGCTCCGAGGTGCCCGTTCGTGCCCTCGAAATGCTAAAGTGCAGCTGCTCTGACATGAAGGGACCTTGCCGCTAAGCCTCTATCAGGCCCTCTTCGAGCATCGCCTTGCGCACGGCCGGCCGCGCGGCAATCCGGTCTTGGTAGGCTACCAACACTGGCCACGGGGCAAGGTCGAGGCCAATGAAGCTGTGCCAGTTCACGATGGTGAACAGGTAGGCATCGGCGACGGTAAAGGTGTCACCGATCAGAAAGGGCTGCTCGGCAAGGGTTTCAGACACGAAGTCATATGCGCGCTTGATGTTGACGAGCGCGATGTCCCTCGAGGTCTGCGGATAGTCCGCCTTGAACATAGGCACGTGTGCCTTGTGCATTTCGGTAGCGACGTAGTTCAGCCATTGCTGGACCCTAGCACGTGCCAGCGTGCCAGCGGGCGGCAGCAGCCCTGCTTCGGGCCTTTGGTCAGCGATGTACTGGACGATCGCTGCGCCCTCGGTCAGCGTTTCGCCGTCGTCGAGCAAGAGCACTGGGACCGCATCCTGCGGATTGATTTCGTGCAGTGGACGACCGATGTCGGTGATCTTGGTGGCCAAATCGACGCGTTCGAGCGTGTAGTCTGCACCCGCTTCGCTCAACACGATATGCGGCGACATCGCGCACGAACCGGGGCTGTAGAAAAGTTTCATGATCTTTCTCCTTCGCTTGGAGCACGTCGGGGCTGTGCCGAGGAGCGAGATATGCTATTGGTTACTCCTCACAAGTAGGTACCTCAGAGTAACCGATATGCCCCAAGTAACCGCCCTGACCGCAGCGGCCGAAGTCGGTCTCGATGGACTGCTCGATCTTGCGCACTACAGTTCGATGGACTGCCCGCTCCACGGCCTCGTGACGATCCTCAGCGGTCCGTGGACGACCTATATTTTGTGGATGCTGCGACGCCGCGGTCCCATGCGCTTTGGTCAGATCAAGAAGCAGATGCCGAGCATATCGGCCAAGGTGCTCACCGAAAGGCTGCGAATGCTCGAGCACGCCGGCATCCTCGACCGTCACCACGAGCCAACGATCCCGCCCAAGGTCACCTATTCGTTGACGGAGCGCGGTCACGAACTTGAAACCGCGCTCGACGCGCTCGATGCGCTCGCGCTCAAGTGGAGCGGCCGGACCGCGTGGAATTGAGCCCCCCGCCTGCTCTTCCTACTTCACTCCTGCGCCGCCGCTTCGACTTGGTATCACGCCACAGAGCTGTGTCCGAGCAAATGTGCCGGATGGAAATCGTTTAAGAGCAGGGCGGTCTGATGCCCAGACCTCGAAAGCCCAATAGCCCGTTCCGCTACTTTAACTCGTCGCCCGAGATCATCAGGCTGGTGGTGATGATGTATGTCCGCTTCCCATCCACTTTCGGACGTAACCGCCAGCCCGACTCGCACCTGATACCGGACCGGTAGCTCGGATGGATTTCTCGCCAAGAGCCGACATTCTGCAGTAGACCCCGTAGCGGAAATTGGCCTGCTCCGACACGATGGGGGCTCTGGGTTTCAAGGAGCGCACCATTCTGATAATCCCAAGCCTTGACTCGTCGGGGACGGACAAGATGTTCGAAATGATCGTGGCTCTCTTGCAAGCCGGTTCAGGCTATGTCCTACCGCCCCCGCCGCCCATCCCCGTCTATCAATCAAAATATCAGCTCGCCCTTCATTTCTGCGAGAATGACTTGAGCAATTTGTCTTTGCCGGGGAATTTGACCTACGCGTTCGAAGTGTCACCGAGTTCGTCGGCGGCGGAGAAGCAAGCTGCCGCGAACGCGCTCTTAGTTCAGAGCGCGATCGATAAGCGCCAGCTTGCAAACCCTTTCGCGTCTGCCACCCTGCTTGACCGCGCCACGGTGTTACGGGCGCGCGAATCCTGTCGCAGCGATCCGCGAGCCGCGGTGCTGACTCCCGAAAGGGCACGTGCAGAAATGGGCGCGTTGCTAACGTCCAGAGCGCTGTGCACCGCGGTGCGGCAATTGGCGCCCATCCTGCGCGATAACCACCTGCAAGCCATCATGGCGATGGGAGTGAACAGACCGGGCGACATCGACATAGTCGAGCAAACCCTACGTTCGGATCTTGAGGTCGCCGGGGACGTCGATGCCGCATGTGGCCCAACCGCCGAGGAGCCCAGCATCACCGAGGCAAAGTCGCTTCTTGCCCAATTGGAGCTTACGGCGAGCCAGCTTGCAGCTAACCCTGACCTCGCGCCGCTGCTTGACCAGTTCGCCGCTTCAGTACGCAGTGAAGCTTCGAAACTGGCGGCAAGTACGGAAAGCATGGAGCCTTGCGCGCAAATCAATAGCATGCGCAGCAATTTCGAGCGAAGAGTGTCAAAACGTGCAATCGAGCGCCGCCGGGAAGTCGGCCACCTGACTAAGTCCCACCAAGCTGCCTTCGCGCTGGAAGATGCCTGCTGGAAGGACGTCCCAGCGGTAAAAGCGGCAGCACAGGCGATGTTGGCTGCGTATTGAGGGCGAGACGCGCTTGGCAATTAGAGTTCAAACTCGTTGGCCGCTGACCACCCATGCCCGGTCATTCGCAGCGATCACGCGTTCAACTTAATCCAAGCCCCTTGGACGAAATGACCTGAGAGGTATGGGTTGAGCACCAGGCAGGCGGACCGCGCCCGCGATGCGGGCGCCGTACTCCGCGCCGATGACTCCGACGCGCAGGATCTCCGCCTCGATCTGACAGCGCATCGCGGCCGCGGCGCGCGCTACTTGCCTTTGGCGATTGCCGCGCGGACCAGTGCCTCGTTTTTGCACGCGACTTCCTTCACGTCCTCTTCGCCTGGCCGCGGCGGCAGATTGCACGCCGCCCGAAACAAATCGGCAGCCAACGGATAGCCGTCGGGACTGGCATGATTTACGAGAAAGTCGGCGGCTTCAAAACACACGGACGCCGCACCGGCATTGCAGCCGGTAACCGAAGCATCCACTAGCCGCAGGAGGCGCGGTGCCAATTCCTCAGTGATGCCGCCCCATTGTCTGAAAAAGCCCCGGTTGCAGACATCACGGTCCCCCGAGGCGCATCCCGCTTCGAACTCCTTGTCGACCCAAGCTGCCAAGGCGCTTTGCTCTGCTGGTGCGGCAGCTATTAGCCTTTCGACATCGGAGCAGTCCGTCGCCCTGCTTTTGCCTGAGAAGCACAGCTTGGCGAGCACCCGTCCGCCCTCGAGAATCCGGTCGCCCCCACTGTGCATGAACTGGAAGTTGGAGAGGAATACCCGGTAGGTCTCGCAACCGTCCTCGATCCCTTTGTCCGGTGCGCACCATTGCTTGGCAAGCTGCAGCGACTGTTCGACAAATGTCTCCGGAGTGGCGCCGGGCGGCATGCCGGGCACTGCCTTAAGTGCTTCCGTCCGGCGTTGGGCGAGGTCATAACAGCCCGCAGCGTCTTTTTTCTGGCAGGCAGCCAGCATCATTTCCAATCGCTTGCCGGCCAATTCCGGGTGAAATATCCCGTCAGCCGCGCGGTATTCCGCCGTGGAGCCGGGCAAAGGGGGCATGCTCTGCGCTTGCGCCGTGGCGGCGAAAGAAATGGCAATCAGGGCGAGCACCCAACGCAGCGATAGTGATATCATGATGAACGTCCCCCCTGTGGCCGCGACGATAACACGCGCCGACGACGCAGGGGAATAGCTTTAGTGACGGGCGCTGTTCCTCGCGCCTCAAGCTTCCAGCTTGATGTCCCAGTACAGCCAGTCCCGCCACGTTTCGTGGAGGTAGCTTGGGGGGAAGAGCATGAAGTGTTGCTGCAACTGCGAGCTGATGGTCCGGACCGGGGCCTGATGCAGCCACATCCCCGCCTGCTTGGGCTGCGCCTGCCCGACTTCATGTGGCAAGGCGCGCAGGCGATAATGATGTTCGACGAACGGCCATGGCCGCGCATTCAGCCGTGCGTAGACCCGCCATTAGTCAGTCCACCACCCGTTACGACCGGTCGCGAATCTGACGTGCGCTCGGCCCACTCGACGCGGTAAAGGTCGAAACGGCGATCGCGGAGATTTTGCACCGCACCAGACTGCCGGCTCGTCAGCAGGTCGTCGATGGAAAGGTCGGCTATGGCGATGGTCTCTGTATTGGGTGCTGTGTCGGCAGCGACGCCATCGCGCGCAAACGGAAAGTCGGACGGCGTAAGGATCGCGCTCTCGGCATAATGTATGTCCATGTTCTCCACGTTCGGGAGATTTCCGACGACGCCTGAGGTGACCACATAGCACTGGTTTTCTACCGCTCTGGCTTGGCAGCAGTAACGCACGCGCAGATACCCGCGGCGCTCGTCGGTGCAGAAAGGAACGAACAGCAGCATGGCCCCTTGATCCACAAGGTGGCGGGCCATCTCGGGAAATTCGCTGTCATAACAGATCATCACGCCAATAGGGCCGCAGTCGGTGGGAATGACGCTCGCCCCATATCCGCCCCGAATGTTCCACCATCGCTTCTCAGACGGGGTCGGGTGCAGCTTTTCTTGCGTGTGAGTCGAACCGTCGCGCAGAAAAACATAGCTGATGTTGCGCATCTCGCCTGCTGCGACGCGCGTGGGATGGGATCCGCCCACGATGTTGATGTTATAGCTGACGGCCATGCGTTCCATGAAGCGGCAATACCGGTCGGTATAGTCGGCGACCTTTTCAATTGCCTCGACCGGCCCGAGTTTCTTGTCGTCGATCGACAGAAGTTCGAGCGTGAACAATTCCGGGAACAGCACGAAATCGGCGTTGTAGTCCGACGCGACATCGATCCAGTATTCGACTTGTTCTTCAAACTCATCGATCGCGGAAATGCGCCGCATCTGGAACTGCACCGTCGCCACACGTACCGATGACGGCAACCGCTCCCTGAAGCCGGGCAGCTTTTTTCCGGTCTCTCGCGGGGCCAGCGGATTGGTCCAGAACATCAGGACGGCATTGCCGCCGCTTTCCTTGTCCGTGGGGATGTAGTTTGCAAGGATGCCTCGCGGCTCATACCCTTCGCTCAGCTGGAACGTGATGACGGAATCGCGCACCTTTCGCGCGAGCACTGCCTGAAGGTAGTCTTCAGGTGTAGAATACGTTCGCTTCCGCCGCGCAAATCCGGGCATCCGCCCTGCAAAGGCGATGCCTTTCAGCTCAAGCTCCTGGCATAGTTCTTTGCGCTTGCGATACAGCCGCTGCCCGATGCGCAAGCGGCGGTAATCAGGATCGACACAGACCTCAAAGCCGTAGAGTACCTCGCCGTCCTCGGCGGGCGGACGGCCGTAGCCGCCTGCGCTTATCTCTTCCCAATCATGCGGTGCAAACGCCTGTTCGGCGGTCAGCACCATCGTGGCGCAGTGGCCGACGACCTTGCCTTCATACTCGGCGACGAACTGTCCTTCGGGGAAGTTGTTGATCTGGCCCCTGATCTCGGCACGGGTAAAGGCGTCACCCACCGAGTAGACCTTGACCGAAAGACGGGCAATTGCCGGCGCATCGCCCGCTCGTGCCTGACGGATGATCAACTTGGCCTTGCTGGCCGGGGTGCTGCTGGTGACTGGTTGGTTCATGGCCGCCTTCTACGCGAAGCGCGCGTGAAATCCACGTCTTGGTGGTGGCACGCAGCCTTGCTCGATAGCGATGCGGAAGGGCTACGCGGAGCGCATCTGCTGGCTTTGGAATTGGCTGTTGTACCTTCACGACCTTGGAAAAGCGGACACGCAAATGCCGAAACCTGTGCAATTTGCCCTGAGGGAAAATGCACGGGCCATTCCAAATTACGTCTCAGCGCTTTCCAAATATCTTTGATAAAGTGAAGATATTTCTTCATTTGGCGAAATATTTGTTATTTGATCTCGTAATATCACCGCTACCGTCGAGCAGTCAGAGCGCGATTTTTATTTAATATATGTTAGTATGAAAGTTTCGTGTTCACGCAAAGTTCAGTCCAGATAGTCGTAAGTGGCTTTTTAGGGGACGAAAATTATGTTTGATAAAAACCGTACACGGGCGCTCCTCGCTGGATTTGCATTTTCGGCGTTCCTTGCCGCGTCTCCAGGCTACGGCCAAGGCAAAGGAAGCGAGGGTGGAAATGGCAAAGCGGCTTCGGTCAAAGTCGATCAAAGCGCCGCTTCGGCCAGCAATCGCGCGAAAGCAGATCGCAGTGGGCAAGCTGATCAAGTTCGCGCTGGTAACGGGCAGGAGGCCCGCCGCGTCGAAATTTCGCGCGGCGATTCAGGCCTGAACGGGCAAGGCAATAGCCGCGACGACAAAGCAAAAAGTGGGCGGGGATCAGGCAATGCCACGCAAAGCGGCCTGCAGTTTGGCGGCGATAGGCGCGACGCCCCAGGTCGTAAATCCGGGGGGTCCGATCGTACCGATGGAGCCAATAGCTTCGCGCTCCGCGAGCTTCGCGAGGCGACCGGTGCCCGCCCCCGGCTAATTGACGGGTGCCCGCCCGGTCTCGGCAAGAAGGCCAATGGCTGCCTTCCGCCGGGCCAGGCCAAGGATCGTTACCGCAGCTTTGACCCCGGTTTCTTCGGACTGCACGGAGCCGACGGCGGCCGGTATTTTTATCAGGATGGCTATTTGCTCCAATACCGTCCCGATGGGCTCGCAGGGTTCCTCCCGCTTCTTGGCGGCGCTCTGGGCATCGGCAATTTATGGCCTGCCTCATACGCGGCTGCACCGCTGCCGAACTATTACGCCGATTACTTCCAGCTCGGAGATCGCAATGGCTATCGCTACGCGGACAATGTGATTTACCGCGTCGATCCTGAAACGACTGCGATCACGTCCGTGGCCGGATTGCTGACGGGCAATACATTCGAAATCGGGCGTCCGATGCCGCACGGCTATGATGTCTACAATGTGCCCTTTGGCCAACGGGAGCAGTATTCCGATACTGCGGAGGCTCGCTATCGCTATGCCGATGGTTACGTTTACAAAATTGATCCCGGAACCGCGTTGGTGACCTCTGCCATTGCACTTGTGCTTTAGGGGGTATGGGCATGACAAACCGGACAATGGGCTTTGGCCTCGTGGCGGGACTCGCCTTGGCTCTGGCTGCTTGCAGCGGCGCTGATAGCGAGGCTGCGGCTTTTGCAGATGGCGTAGAGGACAAGCGGGGCGAGACTTTCGCTCAAGTGCTGTCCCAAGATGCATCGCTATCGATTGCGGCGGACGCATTGAAGCAGACGGGCCTGATGGGTGCCCTTGATGGGAAGGCGAGCACCACACTTTTCATACCCACCAACGCGGCATTTGAAGCCCTCGGCGAAGAAACCGGGAAGCTACTTGCAGACCCGCAAAACAGCGCGATCACAGCGGCGGTGCTGCGCAATCACATGGTGCCCGGCGTCCTTGATACAGACGCGATCAACAAAGCCATCGCAGATGCCGGCGGCGAGGCAGCTATCGCCAATTTCGGTGGCGGGGTGTTGACGCTTAAGAGCGAAGATGCCGTGCTAGTCGTTCGGAACGCGTCAGGCCAGAAGGCCGCTATCACCGGCCGAATTGCCATCGTCGGTAATGGCGCGCTCATTTTGATCGACTCGGTATTGGTCGATCCCGCGCTCCTGCCCGCTCCACCCAAGCTGTGATTGACACTGTCGGCCGCCGCTAGGCCGAGATGGGGCTCCGAATTCACAGTCAATCATCATGCAGAAAATCAGATTGCCCGGCGCCGGGTGATTGCATGGTAAGGTTAGAGGATAAATTATGACCGAAGAACGCATCACGGAAACTACCACGCCCGAGGGCAACACCCACACCCGCACGACCGTCATCACAGACCAGCAACGGTCTGGAGGGGCGTTCAAATGGTTCGCGTTGCTGGCCTTGATCGTCGTGGGGATCGGGGCGGTTCTGGTGTTTTCCCAACTGGGCGATGCCGAAGCGGCGAAAGATACCGCAGTTGCTGACGCTGCCGAGCAAGTTGGCCAGGCAGCAGGGCAAGTCGGCGACGCAGCAAAACAGGCGATCGATAAAACTGCGAAGTGATAATCATCAGCTGAGATACCCCGCCGATGAGATCAGCTGAGCCGCCAAGCGACATACCGGCTAGGCCTGGGAACGACCAAAGCCGGGCAATCCGTTTTAACAACGAAACAAAAAGTAGGCCAAACTATGCGAATTTTGCTTCTTCTTACCACCGCTGCGGTCGCGCTTGCTGCGGTTCCTGTAACAGCTCAGTCCTCCACAACTCCCGCGCCTTCAACCCGCGACCGAATCGGCCAGATCCTCGGCAATCTTCTGGGTGTCGATAACTCTGCGGATTCATCGCTCGATGGCCAATGGCGGGCGGGCCGCTTGCCGCTTGGCAACCAGCGGGCCGAGTTCACCGCGCGGGTCGAAAATGATACGCGTTCGGGAGTAATCAGTCAGGAGACGGGCACGCGGCTCAAGGCCGACTATGCCACTCTGGTTGATCTTGAGGCGCGGTACGGTTCCGACAGGCTCTTCACCACAAACGAGCGGACCGAACTCAGTTCCGGTTACAATGTGCTGCTTCAGGTCCTTGCCGATCGTCGATACGCCGACAGCGCCACACTGCCAGCAGAGGTCCGCGAGGGACAGGCCGAGTTCAACCGCCGCGTTGACGCAAGGATTGCCGCGCGCAAACTGACGCGAACTTCAAGCACGCGGCTCAAGAACGATTATGCCGCCTTGGTTCAAGTCGAGGCGGGGTATCTGCGCGACGGAATTCTGTCCGAAGGCGAACGTGACGACCTTGATACGCGGCTAGATGCTCTAGATGCGCGGGTGGGCGATGTCGCTTACAACGCGCCGGTTACCGCCAAGACCCGTCTTGATGCGATCGCCCGGGCGTTGCCGAACAGCGGTTTGACGACCGCCGCGCGAACGCAGCTACTTGTCGAACACGGCGACCTCGTCCGGCTCGAAGTGGCCTACGCGCAGCTGACGCCATCGACCGAGGAGCGGGCCTACCTCGAACAGCGGCTAGCCAACCTCGAAGCCCGCGCAAGGGTCATCCGCTAGGCATTGCCAGCTGGCGCGGGAATCGCCGCGTTTGCGTAGGACCAACGCAGGCGGCGTTTCCCGCGCTTGGTTGCTCCATTTCGCTTGCCGATAGCCAGCAAACGGGAGAGCCCTTCGCATTGGCGGTGAGAGAGCGACATCGCCTTTTACGTTGTGATCATCGGCGGTGAACGGAGCCGCAGGGACTGCGAACAATGCGCCGGTGCCTCTAAGGTTGCTGGCGCTTTGTTATGAAGCGCTCACCCAAATTCCTTTCAGCTCTTATATCAAGCGCGGCAGACCCCATGGTGACCGCCCTATAACCGGTTTCGGCGCTTCGCTGCTGCTGGCGCGTGTCCGTAGAGAGAGGGTAGGTCGGACGAGACTCTTCTCAGACGCGGTTGTTCAGCGAGCGGCCCCGCCTATGACATAGCCGAGAGGAAGCTCGTTTCGCCAATGCTGCCCTGCCTCCTGATCGTCTAGGATTCTGATTTCGTTATTGTCGGCATCGAGGCCTTGTGCGAGGACGATGACGGCCAAGAATTTAGTCCCGATGCGCGTCAGGAGCATGCAATGTTGTTTGCACCAACCTCGGATTTGATGCTCTCGCTCAGCAGGTGCATCGAATGATGAGGCTTGGGCCTCTGGTCCTACAATGAGCGCTAACGATTCGGCATCGGACGCCGGAGATCGCCCCGCAGGTGTTGAGCAGTTGCTTGGCACGGCAGACCTCGCGAATGCGATGGAAAGTGACCGCTTCAAGCAATTTCTCGACCATATCCCGATCGCGATCGCAGTGGCCGAGCTGACGCCCATCGAACACATTGTCTACGCCAATTTCGAATTCGAACGGCTGACGGGGAGCGTTGCGTCCGATGTCTTTGACAAGGACTGGAGCATATTTCCGCCTAGCTCCGCGGCCTTGGACGATGGCCCCCGATTGAGTGACGCGATCAACTCTGGCGATGATTACATCGGATCGTTTACTCTTGCGCGGGATGATAAGCCCGTCGTGGTGGATGCATGGTCGAATGTGATCCAGGACGAAGGTGGTGAGCCGGTTTTTCGCTTGCTCGCGCTGGCTGAGGTTGCTCCCCGTGTTGACGCCGACCAGACCGACTTGCATTCGGTCATTCATGAGCAGGATACTCTGCTGCGCGAACTGCAGCACCGGGTCACCAACAACCTGCAAATGATCACCGCTTTGATCCGGCTCGAGTCCCGCACAATCCCGGATGGCTCGGCGACCGAGCGTTTTGATCGGCTTGCCGGTCGGATAGAATCGCTGAGCCTGCTCTACCGCTCCCTCTCCGGAACGGCTGATCAGACAACGATCGACCTCGGCATCTATCTCAGCAAGATCGCTTCGGCCGTCATGCGCGCGCACGCCGTCGAAGGCATCCATCTCGACTTGCAGATCGACACTTGGCCGGTTTCGGTCAACATCGCAATGCCAGCCGGTCTTGTCGTTAACGAGCTTTTGACCAACGCCCTCAAACATGCCTTTGCCGGGCGCGAGGGAGGTACGATTTCATTGCATAGCCTCGTCGAGGATGACGGCTGCCGCGTCGTCATCGCTGACGATGGCATTGGACTTGCGGCCGAAACCCAGTGGCCGAAGCCGGGTAAAATGAGTGCGATGATTGTCCAATCGCTGCGTCAAAACGCCAAAGCAAAGCTTGAGGTCAAGTCCGCACCTGGAGAGGGAATGCGCGTCACGATCTTCTTCGCGCGCGCAGACGCCGACGAATAGCCTCCATTGAGATAACCGCCTAATTCCAGCCAATCCCGGTGCTAGCTTGCGATCCTGAACCCATCGAGGCAGCTGTCGTCTTGGTTGACTTGGAATCAGCCTTTCCGCACACGCCCCGGACCTGTCCTGCCTATATAGTCGCTGCCTAAAATGTGTTATTCTCGAGCACGCTCTGGGAGGGGAATCGGTATGCGACGCACTTTGTCGGCGCTTGTCATGATTGGCGGGGCGGGTTGCGCTGCGGCACTGTTGTCGGCTACGGCCTTGTCTCAACCCGCCGCATCCGGCCCGGTGCGATACGCCATGGACGCGGCGACAATGAGCGGCATGGGGGCGATGGCCGGCGGCGGCGGCGGGTTCGGCGCGATGATGGGCATGATGCGCGGCGGCGCGCCCGAGCCTGTGCGGCTGCTGACCCTCCGCCACAGTGCGGACACCGCCGCACCCAAACCGCAGGCCGATCACTTCATGCCCAAGGGCGCAGGGCTCGGCGCATCGGTGCGACTGCTTCCTCCGCCCCGCGGCGAGACCGGGGGCGAGGCCAGCTTCGAGCGGCCGAGCAGACGCCTGCTGCTGTATTGGGGCTGCGGCGCGCGCGCACCCAAAGGCCAGCCGGTGGTGATCGACTTTGCCAAACTCGCCGCGGGCCAAGTGCCGCCCGGCCTGTTCATGAACGGCGCAGACCTGTCCGACGACTGGCAGGCCCGCATGGCCAACAGCCGGACTTACACGACCTGGCCCAACGGCAAGGACAGGAAGACCGTGCCCGCGAGCGGCTCGCTGATCGGCGCGCACCGGATCACGGCGAACTACGCAAAGGACATCAATTTCACCCTTGGTGACGACTTCATGGCGCCGTTGCAGGCCAGCGCCAGCAGCATGGCGGGAGGAGCCAGCCAGCTCGCGTGGACCGGGATCGACAAGGCCACCGGCTATTACGCCTGGGCGATCGGCGCCAAAGAAGGCGCGCGCGGCGGCGGGCCGACCGAGATGGTGTGGTGGGCTTCGTCGAAGCAGCAGGCCTTTGGCGGTCCCCTGTGGGACTGGATCGCGCCTGCCGGCGTGCGCAAGCTGATCGCAGCCGGAACGGTGATGCCGCCCGAGCAGCGCGACTGCACCATACCCGCCGAAGTGATCAAAGCCAGCGGCGAGGGGATGATGGTCAATCTTCAGGCCTATGGTCCGCAGGCCGATTTCGCCTATCCGCCGCGCCCGGCCGATGCCCGCAAGCCGTGGAACCCGGAATGGATCGCGCGGGTGCGGTTCCGTTCGTCCACCATGCTCATCCCGGGGATGGAAGGCATGGCTGGAGGTATGGACCGGACGGACCCCGGCGCAAGCGGGACGACGGACGCAAAGCCGAAGAAGCCCAAGTGCAAAGGCCTGAAGGGCCTCGCAGAGCGCGCCGCGGGTATCTGCGAATAGGGCCTTTGCCAGCCTGTAAGCGGGACCCGGGTCGCCTTACTTTGCGGAATTGAGCTCGGCATCGATGCGAGACTTCAAATTCTGGCCACGGCTCTAAAGGTTCGCTTCCGCGATTTGCCCACGAACGACCCAATTTGCGAGATAGGCTCCGACAAATAAATCGAATGTAGGCAGAATATCGATCACCATTTCGGCACACCCTCGCCGCCAACCAGCGCTGCATGGAACAAGTCGAGGATAGCGTGCGCCACAAGGGCAGCGACCACGAACAATAGACTCATCCGCTTGCCTTGGACGGACGCGACGAGGAAAAGTGCAAAAGTGCCAATTTCTACCGCCTCGCCGCTGCCCTTAATCGCTGCGAAAAGGCAGTAGTATGAGGCGATCACCAGCAGCATGACTGGGTAGAGGGAGCGATCTCGATCAAAGCCGGTGAAGCTGCCGAAAAGTCAAACCGCCGCTCCCAACATAAGCCCCATCACGAATGGCATTGTTACCGCCTTCAGAGGTGCGTCTTGCTCGAACTTCCGACAAGCCTGTTTGCCCCAGACCGGGAACACTGATTTTTGTCTGTCCGATCTGGGGCAGTAAGGTTGCTAGGCCTGCTTGGCGCAGCCGCAATTGTCGCCGCAATTGCAGGTGATGCAATTGCAATCAGGCGAGTAACAGTTCTGCTGTTCTTTCATTTCAATCATTTGAAGTTCCTTCATTGGTGAGGTCCCCCAAATAACGTTCGGCCCGATGCAGCACTTGAACGAAATGGCTAAAATCGGCTCAAGGCTGTCGCAGGGAGCCCGAAGGTGCGCCTGAAGGTCCGGCTGAAGTGAGGTGAATCGGCAAATCCAGCCTCATGGGCAGCCGCTGTAAGCGATTGTCCGGCAGCGTAGATTTCCATGGCGCGCATCAGTTTCAGCCACAAGACATAGGTGCGGAATGGCAAACCTGTCTGTTCAGCGAAAAGATGTCTTAACCTGCTCGGCGACAAGTAGACCTCCGCCGCCTCGGCGACTTCGGCCAGGTTCTGATCCTCGGCAATCCTGATATGCTCTATCACTCGCAGAACCCTTTGGTCAGGGAGGGGCGGGTCCTTGACCGAGACCAGCGAGCCGACCGCCCTTCGACCGATCGCAAGCATGTCCTCTACAGACATGCCGTCATCAAAGGCTTCTTCAAGCGTAATGAGCGTGTCCAGAAATGCCCGCGAATTTATGGCAGCCAGCCGCGAGAGGCCGAACAGCGCAGCACTCAAGGCTCTCCCGGCAAGGCTTTCCGGCTCGACAAAGATAAAAAGCAGGAGGCCTTGTCCCTCAAGGCGATGCTTCGCGTCGCTGGCAACCGCTACGCATTTGGCGTCAATGCCGCTGCTTGCATCGGTCAGGGCCACTTGTCCATCACGTGAAGCCGTTAGTTGGATGGCGTGGTGGGAGTGGGTTCGAATGTCACCAAAGCCCGCAGGTGCCTCAAGCGCCCAGACGCTCATACCCTTGCCAATGGCTAATCTTGCCCGCCCGCGAGACATCGACAGTATTTAACAGCGGTACGGACCAGCCGGAAGTCACGAATTTACGGACCGATGCGGGCAGCCAATAAGGCCGAAGAAGGGGATTTCAGACGCCGCACCACTCTTCGAGATCGATTCTGACTGCCGGCCGCGGCGGCTTCCGGGAGAGCGCGAAAGCATGCGCTACCATAAGAGCGACCCGCCAGCCTGTGTACGTGTCGGACATGGAACGATTATTCCTGTCCAGCCGCATTCGGTACGACCGCATCGCGACACGCGCTACGCCGGAGTGACCAATTCTTCGCCGCCGTTTGCGCGCGCGATCGCGCTGTTGCCTTCGCACAAAATCATGTCTTCTTGATGGGCCTCGCCAAGCGCGCCCGGTGGTCGGTCGCGTCTCCGGAGGCCCGCGATGAGCATCGTTCCGATCGCAACCGATCCGCCCTCGCGCAGCGCGCGCATGCTGCGCACTGCGCTAGGCCCCAAAATCACTGGATGGCTCGCCGACGACGCAATCATCGAGGTCATGCTCAATCCCGACGGGAGGCTGTGGGTCGATCGGCTCGACAGCGGGCTCTGCGCAACGCCCTTCAGCCTGTCTGCCAGCGACGGCGAGCGGATCGTGCGGCTCGTGGCGCACCATGTCGGTGCCGAGGTTCATGCCGCTTCACCGCGCGTTTCGGCCGAACTGCCCGAAGGCGGCGAACGCTTTGAAGGCCTCCTGCCGCCCGTGGTCGCTGCACCGAGCTTTGCGATCCGCAAGCCTGCGGTCTCGGTCTTCTCGCTCACCGATTATGTCGCGGCCGGGATCATGCAAGATGCTCAGGCGGCGGCTCTCGCTGATGCCGTCCGGGCGCGAGCCAACATTCTCGTCGCGGGCGGCACATCGACCGGCAAGACGACCTTGGTGAACGCGCTGCTCGCGGAGCTCGCTGCGGGCCATGACCGTATCGTTCTGATCGAGGACACACGCGAGTTGCAATGCACCGCGCCCAATCTCGTCTCGCTGCGCACCAAGGACGGGGTCGCGAGCCTGTCGGACCTCGTGCGCTCGGCGCTGCGCCTGCGCCCCGACCGCATCCCGATCGGTGAGGTGCGCGGCGCCGAGGCGCTCGACCTGCTCAAGGCCTGGGGCACCGGTCACCCCGGCGGCATTGGTACCATCCATGCCGGCTCTGCCCTCGGCACGCTGCGCCGCCTCGAACAGCTGATCCAGGAATGTGTGGTCACCGTGCCGCGCGCGCTGATCGGCGAGACCATCGACGTCATCGCGGTGCTCGCCCGCGACGGCACCGGCCGGCGCCTGGCCGAACTTGCCGCCGTGCAAGGGCTCGATCCGCGCGGCGAATACCTGCTCGCCCCGCTCATCCCCAATAATGGAGAACTGCTGTGATGAATAGTCTGCGCTCTGCCCGCCCGCGCCTCGCAAGCCTTGTCACAGGCGGTCTGCTCGCCTTGATCGCTGCGGCCCCCGCCCATGCGGCGGGCTCCTCGATGCCCTGGGAAGCGCCGCTCCAGGCGATTCTCGAATCGATCCAGGGACCCGTCGCCAAGATCGTCGCGGTGATCATCATCATCGCCACCGGCCTTGCGCTCGCCTTCGGCGACACCTCGGGCGGCTTCCGGCGGCTGATCCAGATCGTCTTCGGCCTGTCGATCGCCTTTGCTGCCTCCTCCTTCTTCCTCTCCTTCTTCTCCTTTGGCGGCGGAGCGCTGGTCTGATGGAGGCGCGCATGTCCGGCATGCCCGCCGGCTTCGTCGTTCCGGTCCACCGCGCGCTGACCGAGCATATCCTCCTCGGCGGCGCGCCACGCGGCCTAGCCATCGCCAACGCGACGCTGGCGGGCGCGATCGGGCTTGGCCTGCAACTGTGGATCGCGGGCCTGGTTGTCTTCGCGCTCGGTCACGCTGCCGCCGTGTGGGCGGCGCGGCGTGACCCGCAATTCGTCGATGTCGCGCGCCGCCATCTGCGCTTTCCCGCCTTCTGCGAGGTCTGATCATGCTGAGCTTGCGCGAATATCGCCGCAAGGCCGACCGGCTCACCGATTTTCTCCCTTGGGCCGCACTGGTCGCGCCTGGCGTGGTCCTCAACAAGGACGGCAGCTTCCAGCGTACCGCGCATTTCCGCGGCCCTGACCTTGACAGCGCAACGCCTGCCGAACTGCTTGGCGTCACCGCGCGGCTCAACAGCGCACTGAGGCGTCTGGGTTCAGGCTGGGCGATCTTCGTCGAGGCGGTGCGACGACCCGCACAGGAATACCCGCAATGCGCATTCCCCGATCCCGCCTCCGCGCTGGTCGAGCGCGAGCGCGCCGCCCAGTTCGCCCAGGAAGGCGCGCATTTCGAGAGCCGCTACTTCTTCACGCTCGTCTGGATGCCGCCGTCCGAGGATGCCGCGCGCGCCGAGACCTGGCTCTATGAAGGCCGACAGGCCAGGGGCGTTGACGCGCGGGAACAGCTTTCCGGCTTCATCGACCGGACCGACCGCCTCCTGCGCCTGTTCGAGGGCTACTTCCCCGAAGTGGCCTGGCTCGATGGTGGTGAAACCCTGACCTATCTTCACAGCTGCATCTCAAGCAGAATCCAGCATGTGCGGGTCCCCGAAACCCCCATGCATCTCGATGCCCTGCTCGCCGACGAGTCGCTCGCGGGCGGGCTAGAACCGCGCCTTGGCCGGGCCCATCTGCGGACTTTGAGCGTGGTCGGCTTCCCGAGCGCGACATTTCCCGGGCTGCTCGACGAGCTCAATACCCTGGGCTTTGCCTATCGCTGGTCGACCCGCGCGATCATGCTCGACAAGGCCGACGCGACCAAGCTGTTGGGACGCATTCGTCGCCAATGGTTCGCCAAGCGCAAGTCGGTCGCCGCGATCCTCAAGGAGGTAATGACCAACGAGGCCTCTGTGCTGGTCGACAACGATGCCGCTAACAGGGCCGAAGACGCGGACATGGCGCTGCAGGAGCTTGGCGCTGATCATATCGGCATGGCGCTGGTCACCGCCACCGTTACGGTGTGGGATGAGGACGCAGGCCTGGCCGCCGAGAAACTCCGCCAGGTCGAGAAGGTCATTCAGGGCCGCGACTTCACCTGCATTGCTGAGGGCATGAATGCGCTCGAGGCCTGGCTCGGCTCGCTCCCCGGCCATCTTTACGCCAATGTCCGCCAGCCTCCGGTCTCGACGCTCAATCTGGTGCACATGCTGCCGATCTCGGCGGTCTGGGCAGGGCCCGAGCGCGACCCGCACTGGAATGCGCCGCCGCTGTTCTACGCGAAGACTGAAGGCACCACCCCGTTCCGCTTTGCGCTGCATGTCGGCGATGTCGGGCACACGCTCGTTGTCGGGCCCACAGGCGCGGGCAAATCGGTACTGCTTGCCTTCATGGCGATGCAGTTCCGGCGCTATCCGGGCGCGCGGATCGCCGCCTTCGATTTCGGAGGCTCGATCCGCGCCGCCGCGCTGGCTTGCGGCGGCGACTGGCAGGACCTGGGCGCCAGCCTTGCCAGCGACAGTGACGAAGCTGTTCTCCTACAGCCGCTTGCGGGGATCGACGATCCGGCGGCACGTTCCTGGGCCTCGGGGTGGCTGCAGGCCATTCTGGCCTCGGAAGGCATAACGCTGGATCCGGCGACGAAGGAGCACCTCTGGACTGCGCTCGGCTCGCTCGCGAGCGCGCCCAGAGGCGAGCGGACCCTGACAGGGCTTGCCGTGCTCCTGCAGTCACAGGTGCTCAAGCAGGCGCTGGCGCCCTACTGCCTGGGCGGCCCCTTCGGCCGCCTGCTCGATGCCGAAAGCGAGCGGCTCGGTTCTTCGGACTTTCAGGCCTTCGAGACCGAGGGTCTGACCGGATCGGCTGCAGCGCCTGCGGTGCTGGCCTATCTCTTTCACCGCATCGAGGCACAGCTTGACGGCGCTCCGACCCTCATCATCATCGACGAGGGCTGGCTGGTGCTCGACAGCCCCGGCTTCGCCGCGCAGCTGCGCGAATGGCTCAAGACTCTGCGCAAGAAGAATGCGAGCGTCGTCTTCGCGACCCAGAGCCTTGCCGATATCGAGGCCTCGGCGATTGCGCCTGCCATCATCGAGAGCTGTCCGACCCGGGTGTTCCTGCCCAACGAGCGTGCGCGCGAACCGCAGATCTTCGCGATCTACCGCCGCTTCGGGCTCAATGATCGCCAGATCGAGATCGTCAGCCGGGCCACACCCAAGCGCGAGTACTACTGCCAATCGGCGCGCGGCAATCGCCTCTTCGACCTGGGTCTCGGCGAGGTCGCGCTGGCCTTCACGGCCGCCTCATCGAAACACGACCAGCACGCCATCGCCCGCATCCTCGCGGAAGCGGGGCGCGAAGGCTTCGCCGCCGCCTGGCTTGCCCATCGCGGCCATGGCTGGGCGGCTCATCTGCTGCCCGTCGCCATGGCAGCGGCACCCTCCCCAACCTCCAGCGAGGAGACACCCTATGACCAGACCTAACCGCTATCTTGTGGCAGCGAGCGCGCTCGTTCTCGCCTGCGCTGGCACCATCGCGCCCGTGCCTGCGCAGGCGCAGTTTGGCGGCATCGTCTATGATCCCTCCAACTACGCGCAGAACGTGCTGACGGCAGCACGTACGCTCGAGCAGATCAACAACCAGATCCGCATGCTGCAAAACCAGGCCGCTTCGCTGATCAACGAGGCAAGGAACCTTGAGAGCCTGCCGCTGACCATCGCCCAGCCGCTGCAGGACCAGATCCGGCAGACGCAGCAGCTGCTGCAGCAGGCCCAGCGCATCGCCTATGACGTGCAGGCAGTCGAGACCGCCTTCGACCGTCAGTACCGCGGGGCGACGCTTGGCACCTCGCAGCAGGCGATGATCGACGATGCCGAAGCACGGTGGCAGAACAGCGTCGCCGCCTTCGAGGACGCGCTCAAGGTCCAGGCTGGCGCGGTCGCGAACATCGAGGGCTCACGCAGCGCGATCGGCGAAGTGCTCAGCGCCAGCCAGTCGGCGAGCGGCGCGCTGCAGGCTGCGCAGGCCGGCAATCAGCTGCTCGCGCTGCAGGCCCGCCAGCTTGCCGATCTCACCGCGATGCTGGCAGCGGCTAACCGTGCGCAGGCGCTCGATGCGGCCGAGCGCGCTGCCGCCAAGGCGCAGGCGCGCGAGCAATTGCGCCGCTTCCTTGCGGACCGACCCCGCTATGTGCCGGGCCCGGCCCCCAAGGGCGGGAACTGAACCACCATGGAGGGCAAACGTCTCGGACAGTTCGGCGCTGCCGTGTTCGTCGGCCTTGCGGTCGCCATGACACTCGCCCGGCTGCAAGAAGCCCCGCCTTCGTCCACGTCCTTACCGGTCGCGCGCGGGCATGCAGACGCTGATCCGCTGACAATGAAGCTGCGCGCTTGCGGTGAGAAGGGAGAGCAGGCGCTTTCGTCATCCGATTGCCGCGCCGCATGGGCGGAAAAGCGCCGGCGCTTCTTCGGCGGCGCGCGGGCGCAGGCCACCGGCGATCGCAGGGATGATCCTGCACCCGATTTGCCCGTGACCGATCCTCCAACAAGCAGGAGCCGCTGAGATGGGCGGAACGGGTGTCATTGATCGCTTTCTGGAGATCTTCACGCGCTACATCGACAGCGGCTTCGGTCTGCTGTCAGGCGAGGTTGCCTTCATCGCGACCACACTCATCGTCATCGATGTTACCCTTGCGGCCCTGTTCTGGAGCTGGGGCGCGAACGAGGACATCATCGCGCGGCTCGTCAGGAAGACGCTCTTCGTCGGCATCTTCGCCTGGATCATCGGTAACTGGAGCGCGCTTGCCACAATTGTCTTCAACAGCTTTGCCGGGCTCGGCCTGAAGGCAAGTGGCTCGAGCCTTGGTGCGGCCGACCTGCTGCGGCCTGGCCGCGTCGCCCAGGTCGGGATCGATGCCGCCTGGCCGCTGCTCGAGGCCATCGCAGACCTCGTCGGATATGTCGGCTTCTTCGAAAACTTCCTCCAGATCGTGATCCTGCTGCTGGCCTGGGCGGTGGTGGTGCTCGCCTTCTTCATCCTGTCGATCCAACTCTTCGTCACCCTCATCGAGTTCAAGCTGACCACACTCGCAGGCTTCGTGCTCATTCCCTTCGGCCTGTTCGGCAAGACCGCCTTTCTTGCCGAACGCGTGCTCGGCAATGTCGTCTCCTCAGGGATTAAGGTCCTCGTGCTCGCTGTCATCATCGGCATCGGCTCGACTTTGTTCGCCGAGTTCCAGAACGCCATCCCCGGCGAGCCGACGGTCGAGGACGTCCTTGCGATCGTGCTCGCCAGCCTGACCCTTCTCGGGCTCGGCATTTTCGGACCCGGCATCGCCAACGGGATCGTCGCGGGCGGTCCGCAGCTTGGCGCAGGCGCGGCCGCAGGCACGGCGCTGCTGGCAGGCGGCGCGGCCGCAGGAGGCCTGGCCGGTGCCAAGCTCGCCGGCGGTGCAGTCGCAAGCGCCGCCTCTGCGGTCGCCGGGGGCACCGCGCGCGCCGCTGGCGGTGCGACCATGGCCTATGCCACGGGCTCGGCCGGGAAGACCGGCGGCGCGGCCATCGCAGGCGGCATGGCCGGTGTTGGCCAGGCCGCGGCCGGTGCCGCCGCCTCGCCGCTGCGCAAGGCCACAGACAGCTTGCGTGCAAACTTCCGTGACGGCGCACGCAGCGCGGTCGGGCACATGGGCGGTCACATCACGCCCGCGCCTGGCGCTGCCGCAGAGGAAGAGTCAGCCGCCGGGACGATGCCCGGTTGGGCCCGAACCATGAAGCAGCGCCAGAGCCTCGGTCAGGCCGCATCGCTCGCCGCACACACGATCCGCAGCGGCGACGGCTCCGGCGCAGGTGCATCGATCGACACGCGAGAGAAGGACTAGAGTGCCAATGTTCCGACGACCCTCGATCCGCTACGGCAAGATGCCCGAGCCCGAGACCCCCTACCAGCGCGCCCACCAGGTCTGGGACGAGCGGATCGGTTCCGCGCGGGTCCAGGCACGCAGCTGGCGCTACGCGTTCTTTGGTGCGCTGGGGCTGTCGGGCACCCTGACGGCGGCACTCATCTGGCAGAACGCGCGCGGCACGATTGTCCCCTGGGTGGTCGAGGTCGACAAGCTCGGCGAGGCGCGCGCCGTTGCGCCGGCCGAGGCAGGGTTCAACCCCAGCGATCCGCAGATCGCTTTCCACCTGGCGCGCTTCATCGAGCAGGTCCGCGCGCTGCCGGACGATCCGGTTGTGGTTCGCACCAACTGGCTGCGCGCCTATGACTTCGTAAGCGACCGCGGCGCGCTGGCGCTCAATGACTACGCGCGGAACAATGACCCCTTCGCGGTGATTGGCCGCGAACAGGTGGCGGTCGATGTCACCAGCGTGATCCGCGCCTCGCCGCAAAGCTTCCGCGTGGCCTGGACCGAGCGCCGCTACCGCGACGGCGCGCTGGCCGAGACCAGCCGCTGGACAGCAATCCTTGGTGTCGCGGTGCAACCGCCGCGAACCCCCGATGCCCTGTCGAAGAACCCGCTGGGCATCTTCGTCACTTCGATCAACTGGTCAAAGGAACTCGGCTGATGCTCCATCCGAACAGAATTGCACGAGCTGTTACCGTCATGCTGGGAAGCGCCTCCATGGTGGCTGCGCCAGTCGCGGGAGCACCAACAAAGTCATCGGCAATGCCGGACCCGGGCGCTGACGGTTTCCACCTCTCCGCCACGCCGTCGCGGCAGTCTGTCCCTGCTGCCGCGCGCCGCTCCCCTGACTCCGGCCATGCCCCCGACCCCCGGAGCCAAGTGGGAGCGGCGAATGCGGCAGCGCGGGTGGAGCCCGAGGTTACCGGCTTCGAGAACGCCATCCAGCGCTATCCCTGGCGCGAAGGCGCGCTCTATCAGGTCTATGCCGCGCCCGGACAGGTGACCGATATCGCGCTCCAGGAGGGAGAAAAGCTCGTCGGCCCGGGTCCCGTAGCTGCGGGCGACACGGTGCGCTGGATGATCGGCGACACGCTGAGCGGTAAGGGCGCGGCGGCTCGTGTGCACATTCTGGTAAAGCCGACCCGCCCCGACATCGCGACCAATCTGATCATCAATACCGACCGGCGCACCTACCATCTCGAATTGCAGGCCACACCCCGCACCTGGATGGCCTCGGTCAGCTGGACCTATCCCGCCGACGAACTCATCGCGCTGCGCCGTACCGAGGAGGCGGCGGCGCGCGCGGCACCGGTAGCCGATCGTCTGGCGCTGGAGCAGCTAAACTTCGATTACAGAATTGAAGGAGACCGGCCGGCGTGGCGGCCGGTGCGGATCTTCGACGACGGGAGGCGGACGCTGATCGAGTTTCCGCTCGCCATCGCCCAGACCGAGATGCCGCCGTTCTTCATCATCGGGGAGGAGGGCACAGCCGAGCTTGCCAATTACCGCGTAACGGGCCGCTACCTCATCGTCGACCGGCTCTTCCAAAAGGCCGAGCTGCGCCTTGGCACAGGGCGGCGCCAACAGCATGTGCGGCTCGTCAACCGCGCATGGAGCGGATCGTGATCGTGCCGGGCGAAGAGCGGTCGGAGGCCGACGCGAAGGGGTCGCATCAGCACGAGGACCCCGAAGCGGTGGTGCGCCTGCATGGCGAGCGTCCCCGGGTAGTACGACTGTCACGCAAGGCGATCGGGATCGGGAGTGCAGGAGTGCTGGCGCTGGTAGGCGGAGCTCTCATCTTCGCGCTTCGTCCCCCCGCCGCACAACCAGCACCGGAAGTCTACAACACCGACAGGATCGCGGTGGCCGATGGGCTGGCCGCAGCGCCGGCCGATTACAGCAAGGTCCCGCAGCTCGGTCCGCCGCTTCCCGGTGATCTCGGCAAGCCGATCCTTGACGCGCGAGATAGGGGTGCGGTGGCGGAACTGCCTCCGGTCGGACCCACGGTAGCGTCTCCAAGTGGCCCTGATCCTCGCGAACAGTCGCGAATGCGCAAAGAGCAGGAGCGCGAGGCAGTCCGGACCAGCAGCGTATTCGCAGGGACTGGCAGCCGCTCCGAGCGCCCCGTGGCACCCGTGCCTTCCGGATCGGGACAGACCCCTATGGCTGGGCCGGCCGATAGTGCACCGGCCGCGGCAGAATTTCTTGAGCGCGCGCCCGAACGGCGTACCAGCTCGCGCGAGCGTCTCCGTACCGCAACCGATGATGAAATGCTGCTCGCCGGATCGATAATTCCTGCAGCACTGATCACCGGCATCCGATCCGACCAGCCTGGCCTTGTCACCGCGCAAGTCACGCAGAACGTCTATGACAGTCTGACCGGACGACGTTTGCTGATACCGCAAGGTGCGCGCCTTATCGGCGATTACCAGTCCGATGTCGGCTTCGGGCAGCGCCGCGTCCTGCTCGTCTGGAACCGGCTGATCCTGCCCGATGGGCGCTCGATCGTGCTTGAGCGCCAGCCTGCGGCTGATGCTTCGGGTTATGCCGGGCTTGAGGACCGCGTCGACTATCATTGGGGCGGCGTACTCAAAGCAGCCTTCGTGTCGACCCTGCTCGGCGTCGGCGGGGAGCTGGGAGCGGGAGATGACAATAACCTGATCCGGGCCCTGCGACGCGGCAGTCAGGACAGCATCAACCGGGCCGGCGAGCAGATCGTCAGCCGCGAGCTTGCCATCCGTCCGACGCTGACGATCCGACCCGACTTTCTCGTGCGGGTCCTTGTGACGCACGACATCGATCTGGGAAATGCCGAATGACCCGCCTCAAGCTATCCGACATCAACAACGAGGCACCGATCAAGCTGACGATCGAGATACCGGCACGGTTGCATCGTCGCCTGACTGACTACGCCGTCGCGCTCAATGGTGGGGCGAGCGAGGGAGCGCCGCACCCGACAGCCCTCATCGTTCCGATCATCGAGCGCTTCATTTCGGCAGACCGCGAATTTGCAAAACAAAGGCGCAAGACAGCGCCTGGCCCGGCACCCAGCAGCTGAGCCGCAATCGCTATGCAATTATAAAATCATTATAAAATAGCGTGATCCTGCAGCCATGCACATTCTCGGCAGCGCGACCATCGGAGTCGCGATCCAGCAAAGAGGAGCAATACAATGCATGATCTCTACACGCGCAGCGAGCGTCCGGTCGAACTGGGCAAGGCCTCGGCCGAAACCCGCGGGAACGCCGTCTTCGACGTCGATCTGAGCACCGGACCGTCGCGGTACATCCCCGGCGCCTCCTGCGAATGAGCAAGCGTGGTGCGCAAGCCTCGCGGTGTGCGCACCACCTTCTCCGCATGGCGATCCTCCCCGACACCGCAACCCATGCATGGCGCAACCTCGATGGCGAGGTCATCTTCCTCGACATTGCAGGTGACAGGTATTTCCGCCTGCCTGACGACCGGAATGCCGACGTGCTGTCCCGCATGAACGCGCGGGAGGTGGACTGCTGGCACGTACCGAACGATCTCTGCTTGCCTGAAGAATGGCAGCCACCCACGGGCGCGTGGCATCCAGGCGAAGCTCCGGCATTCTCGCTACCGGACGTTGCGCGAGCGCTCTGGGTGCAGCGCCGCATCGAGGGCCGGATCTCATCACAGGGGTTCGACGCTGTCATGCATTCGACCCGCCGTTTGCTGGATCAGGCAGCCGGGCGCACGCCTGGCGATGCTGACGCCGTCATCACCCGTGTCGTGCGCGCCTTCGATCAGGCGCGTCTCTTGAAGACGGCCGCAAATCGTTGTCTTCCGCGCTCGATCGCTTTTGCGCTCGTGCTCGCAGGCCACGGAATGAGGGGCACTGTTGTGATCGGGGTCAGGCGCTCTCCGTTCAGCGCCCATTGCTGGGTGCAATCAGGGGCGGTGGTCCTCAACGACACCCTGGATGAAGTGCAACGCTTCACGCCGCTGCTGGTTCTGTGACACACGTGCAATTTGCCATCGCGATACCGCTCTGCGGAGGAGGCGTGCAGCGGCAGGTGCCGAAGGCTTCGCCCGATCCGCTCTCGCTCTGCGAGGAGGAGACCCGGTACTGGGCCGATGGTGCGACCCCCGTGCAGGGCATCGGACGCTGCGGTCTCGTGCTGGGTCATGTTTTCGGTCGCGGTGGCCCGTCTCACGTCCCCGGCGATCCTCAGGGCGCGCCTGTGGATCCCGGCACCGCCGCCTTGCACTTGGTCACCCGGTGCTGGGGCAGCTATCTCGCTGTGTTCGCCGACGGTGATAGTATCACTCTCCTGCCTGATCCGGGCGGACTCATGTCCGTCTTCAGCCGCGTGACGGCGACACATCTGATTGTCGCTTCGCACGCGCGCCTGTTATTCATGGCTGATGGCGCGAAGCCCGCGATCAACCTGGCGGCGGTGCAGGATTTCCTCGCCCGCCCCGAACTGCGCACCACAACCACATGCCTCGAGGGTGTCCGTGAACTGCGTCCCGGGAATCTCACCACGCTGCAGGACGGCGTTTTTTCGGAACGCCAGCTCTGGCACGCAGGCGACTTCCTCCCTTGCGGGCCATCGCCCCGCGTCGCGGAGGCCGCGGACATGCTGCGCAGGGAAGCATTATCCGTCATGATGGCATGGCACGGGGCCCTCGGGCCGCCGGTTGTGGCGGTGTCCGGAGGGGTCGATTCCTCGCTGATCTGCGGCACGCTCGCCGCGGCAGCATTGCCCTTTTCCTGCGCCACGCTCGCCACACGGGATCCCGGCGGTGACGAACGGGTCGCGGCCCGGCAGCTGGCTGGTCACCTTGGCGTCCCGCTTCACGAGGCGGTGTATGCACCGGAGGGTTTCGATCCCTTCCGCTGCGCCTCGGCAGGACTGCCGCGCCCGTCGCGCAAATCCTTCCTGACAAGTGTCGACGCCATGCTCGCGGGGGCGCGCAGGCGCCACGGCGCCGCCACTGTCTGGGACGGCAACGGCGGCGACAACCTGTTCTGCTACCTGCATTCGGCTGCGCCCGTGGTCGATCGCTTGATGGCCGAGGGCCTGTTCTCGCCTTGGCCCAAGTCCCTGCTCGACATGTGCGGCGCGACGGGATCCGATCTCGGCACCATGGCGCGCTCCACGCTGCGCCGCCTTGTCAGCCGTCCCGGGTTTCCTGACTGGCCCGCAGACGTGCGCCTGACTTCAGGTCGTACACTTCCCTTCACCGCGCTTGCGCCGGTTACGCCCTGGGACAGGGAGGTGGCACCGCAGCACGGCGGCAAGCAGGATCATCTCGCCCTGATCATGCGCGCCCAGCTTCATTGTCACGGGCCTGCGAACACTGCCAGGCGCTTCTCGCCGCTCATGAGCCAGCCATTGCTCGAGCTTTGCCTTTCCTTTCCCACATGGCTCTGGTGTCATGGCGGGATCAATCGTGCGCTGGCCCGTATGGCCTTTGCCAGTGAACTGCCACAGGAGCTGCATCGCAGAACCTCAAAGGCCGGGCCCGACAGCTTCCTCAGAGCGATCTTTGACCGCAACCGGAAGATCTTTCGCGAGCTTCTGGCGGGCGGAATTCTCGACGAAGCTGGTTTGATCGACATGGCCGCCATCGAGCGAGCGCTGCAAACCGATCGCGATCGCGACGATCCCGTGATCTACAGGGTGCTCGATCTCGTCGAGGCGGAGAACTGGGCCCGCGAATGGAAGGTCTAGGGCGGCGGTGCGCAGGCGAGGTCTTCCGGCGACGGAGCGCCGGGCATCGCCTGCCACCTTGCAAGCTCCGCTTGCGTCGCAGCATCACCATCGCAGGTCTTGCGGTGCATCAGCCAGAATTCGAGCCAGCGGACGTTGCGCTCGTAAACCGTGCGCCGGTGGGCAGGCTGCCACTTGTAATGAGTCTCGTCCTCGAAAACGTAGAGCTCGATTGCCTTTTTGTTCTGCCGGAATACCTCGACTACGTCGAGACCACCCTCATATTCGCTGTCGGCGTTCTGGATCAGGATCGGAGCTGATACGCGGTCCACGTTCTGGATCAGTGACATGGGGCGCCAAAATTCCTCGTCGCCCGGCTCGAAGAACCTGTAGCCGATGCTGCGGGTGAAGGCGCTATAGGCAGGCCCTGCCTCGAGTACATAGCTGTACATGTCCTCGCAACATGACCCGAGGGCCGCCACCTTGAACAGGCTGGAATTGATCAATGCGAACTGCGTTGAGGATACGCCGTCACTCCAGCCCGTGATCCCCATACGTTCCCGGTCAACCGTTCCGGTCTCGAGGGCGAGGCCGACCGCGATCTCCAGCGAGGACTGGGCATTGCGGCGATCAAGCCAGTCGACACGGTTTGCCTTCATGAGCGCGGTCGAATCCGTGGCTTTCGCAACCTCCGGAACAAGATCGGGCTTCGCGAAACTCAGCACAGCAAAGCCTCTCGCGGCGAGTGGCTGGACCGGCACCTCGTCTCCCGAGCCGCCACGCAGAAGGCCGTGGCTGATGTACTGGACCACCACCAGCGGGTGCTTTTCGCCTGGCTTGTGGTCGGGAGGCAGCACCAGATCAGCATAGCTCTCGACGCCATAGGCATTGCGGAATCGGAACCGCTGCACCGGGCCGGTGGCCCGGGATGTGAATTCGGGATTTGGATCATGGATAAGACGCTCCGCCCCGCTGCGCAGGTCGAGCGCGACGAGCCTGCGGGCCATGACGGCGCCCTCACGGGCGCAGACCAGTTCTCCTCCGACGGGGCTGCAGCCGATCAGCATGTCATCACTGACCATGACCTCCCGCGGCGCGGACTCACCCGGATCCCAGCGCAGGATGCCCATCGCCGACATGCCCCAGCCGGCCTTGCGAACCGCGAGAAAGGTATTCTGCGGCTCCGACCACCACAGGCGGAGGATGCCTTCGCACTGCGTGCTGTCACACCGCATTTCCCGGCCATCGCGGCGCAGGACCAGCCGCGATGGCGAGATAAACCTTTCAGGGTGTTTCGGCTCAAGCCACGCTGCAACACCCGCTGGGCCCGGCGTGAACAGCCGTGCCCCATCCGGTGCATCCGCAGGCGGCAGAGGGGCCAAAAGGGTAACCTCGTCCGGACCGGCATCACTGACATGACCGGAAACGAGGTCGACCCTTGCGTAGGTCTTTTCGATCGGTCCTGTCGGGATCGGCCGGACGCCGAACTGGGGCGAGACGGTCTCATCATAGAGATATCCGCGGCGCGCGCCGGAAGCGATCGCCTCGGCCGCGCGCCGGAGCCCGGGGCGGGTGGCAATGACGATGCCTTGCCCGTCCGGGGTCCAGGCGAAGTCATCGACATTGTCAGGCGAGGCCGTCAGCTGACGCGGTGCAGCTGATCCGTCCGCATCAGCCATCCAGACCTGGCTGATCCCATCCGATTGCCGCAGCCATGCGATCGATTTTCCGTCCGGCGACCAGCGCGGAACGATCACCTTGGCCCAGCCGGCAGCCACCGAGACGAATGTACGCAGCGCGAAGTCGTCCCGAATAAACGCGGCGTCACGGGCGATCTCTTTCGGGGCGCCTTTGCCATCGAGCGGCATGACCAGCAGCTTCTGGCAGTAGCTGTTGGTCTGCGCATTGCCGCGCCGCACCAGGAAGGCAATCTGCCGGCCATCAGGCGAGATGCCGAAGGGACTGGCTGTCTCGTTGGGGTCCGAACGGCCGATGTCCGCGAGTTCAACGAGGTCATCGACCGAGATGGCCGCGCCGGACGAAACGCCCGGGCGTCGTTCGAACAGCGCACAAGGGTCCCTCTCCGGAACAGGAAGGTCCGCCACCGGAACGATCGAATGCGCAAGGGCTGCCGCCATCAGAAGACCCATTACCAGTGCCTCCTGATGCCCACGGCAATGAACCGGCCGATCGGCGAGAAGTTGGTGGAATCATAGGGCGTGTCGTTCGGCCCGGTGATCCTGATCACATCGGGCTGGCGGTCGAAGATGTTCTGGACCGTCAGAGAGACCGTCAGCCCCGGCTCGTCGCGGTCGCCCGCGATCACGTCATAGCTCAGGCCGAGATCGAATGTCGCCTGGGGTTTGATGCGACTTTCCGTCGCGAACCGGCGATCGACCAGCGCCCCGGTGTAACTGACCGCGGCATTTGCCCTGAAGCCGCCAAGTTCGGCGCGCGCCGTTGCCCGCGCGCGATAGTGCGGCGGACTGAACACGGTGCCTGACAGCTGCACCCGGGGCAGCTCGGGCGTCAGCTGCTGGGCGGAGTCCAGCCAGCTGCCGGCGAGCTCGAACCCGAAGCTTTGCTCGGATCCGATGCGCCGATTCCATGCAACCCGGGCATCGATGCCCTCGATGCTCTGGACAGCGACATTGATGTTGCGATTGTCGATGAAGGCGAGGACCGCGGCCGGGCTGTAGGGAGCGCCGGCGAAGTTCTGGAGGCCGAGCTGCGCTCCGCCGATCAGATCGCTGAGAAATGGCTCTCCCGGGTTCCGGGTGACAAGGCTGGCGTAGCCGGGATCCCGGAAAGCAGCGGCGATCGAGCCGGGTATCGGCTGCAATACCCTGTCACTGTAGCGGATGTCATACCAGGTCGCTGTCAGGGAAAGACCGGGCACCCCGCGCGGCTCGAGTTCAAATCCGGCTGTCCAACTGCGCGCACTTTCGGATTCAAGATCGGGATTGCCGCCGCTCGCATACAATATCGTCTGGCCCGGCGATCCGGTTCCGAAGGCAGCAGCCGGAAGCAGGAAGGCCTGGTAAGGGGTGAACTGCTGGAAAAGGGTCGGCGCCTTGAAGGAGCGCGCCCAGCTTGCCCTCAGTCTCAGGCCTTCGACCGGTGCGTAGATTGCCGCAACTCGCGGCGTCGCCTGCCGGTCGAGATCGGTGTAGTCCTCGTAGCGCAAGGCGGCCGAGAGGGTCAGTTCGGCAATGCCCCTGATGGCATTGTCTGGCGCGATGACCGGCAGGTAAAGCTCGCCATAGGCGAAGCGGCTGCGCCGCGTCCGGTCGAAGGCCGCCGACACCGTACCGTTCACCTCCCGTGAAAAGTCGAGGCTGGTGTTGCGGAAACCCGCCCCGAACGCGAGCCGGGCGCTGCCGCCGGGGAGCGCGAACAGCGGCCCTTCCGCGCCCGCTTCCATCGAGACGACCTTGTTGCAGAAACAGCCTGTGGTGACATTGCCAGTGCCGGGCTGGGGTACGAAGTCGGTGCGGTAGTCGGTCCGGTCCACGCCGTAGACGCCAAGGAGCTGCGCCTCCCAGCCGCCGCCAAGATCAACGTCGATGGAGGGCGCAAGCGTATAGCTTTCGACCTTTGGCGTGGAGATGAACCGCGCTGCCGGCATGCCGCTGACGATCCGCGATGTCCGGGACGAATAGAGCGCGTCGAGACTGGCATGCACGCCGCCTGCCAGTTCCTGGTGCCCCGACAGGGTCAGCGCATGGCGGCGCTGTGACGGGAAAAGTAGGGTGGCGGGATCGAGGGATCCGGCATAATCACGCTGGTCGGCCCTGACGGCGTCATTTTGCGCGTAATCATAGGCCAAAAACGCGCCGCCGCTGCTCCACTTCGTTCCGGCGACGATGTCGGCCTGTTGGCGGAAATATCCTCCGTCCGTGCTGGCGCCGAGCTGGCCCGAGGTTGTGACGCCCTCGAAGTCGCGCCGCAGGATGACATTGACGACCCCGCCAACGGCATCCGATCCGTAGATCGCCGAAGCCCCGTCGGGCACGACCTCGATCCGCTCGACGGCAGCGAGCGGGATGGCCGAGATGTCGACGCCCTGCAGCGCGGAATCATAGGGCAGCCGGTGCCCGTTGAGCAGCGTAAGCGTTGCGTCGGCACCCAGTCCGCGCAGGTTGGCGCTCGAGGCCGAGTTCACATTGCTGTTGGCTAATCCAGCGCCGAACCCGACGCCGGGGTTCTGGCCGCCCGAGAAGTTCTGGGGGAGGGTACGGATCGCTTCGCCAAGGTCGACCTGCCCCGCCTCGACGATCGCGTCGCGGTCGATCGTGGTCGTGTCACCGATGATGCGTGCACCACGGATTCGCGTGCCGGTGACCACGATCGGAGCCTCGCTGGCGTCTTCCCTGGCGCCGGGCTCCGGCAGCTCGCCTCCGGCTTCGGGGTCCTGGGCAAGGGCGGGCATTGCCAGCCCGGCAGCCGCAACGCTGGCCAGAAGGACCTTCAGGGTCCTGCTCCTCATCGACATCATCTTCTCCCTTTTCACTGTCCGGCATGTGTTGACCGACATTGCCACAGGAGACATGACGCAGGATTGGGGTGGCACCTTAGTTTCAATTGAAATTAAATTTGGTCGGTGGTGAGCCTGTCTCCCCGTGCCTCGGCCAGGCTCGACCTGATGCAGCGCAAGGCCCGCATCATGTGATACTCGACCGTCGCTGTTGTGATCATGAGCTCTGCGCTGATCTGGCGGTAAGTCTTGTTCTCGACCCTGCTCATGGCAAAGATGCGGGCCGTCCGCGCCGGGAGCATGGCAAGCGAGCTTTCATACGCAGCCATTGTCTGCTGCGCGTGCAAGGCTTCTTCTTGTTCCGGCTCGCAGGCCAGGTCATTGGTTTCCGACATCTGGCTGCCGGTTCGGGCACGAGGTTGCCTTCGTGCGCGGTCAATGATGAGGTTACGGGCGATCCGCCTCAGAAAACTGCGTGGGTTGTCGAGACTGTCCAACTGAGGGCAGCGAGCCGCTCGCAGAAACACCTCATGCGCAAGATCATCAGCCGCCTCGTGGCCCACCCGCCGGACAAGCCATGCTCTGAGGGGACCTGACTCTGAGCGATAGAGACTTTCAAGCCTCGCGCGGTATCCCACGCAAAGACAGGTAGGCGGGCCAGGCTGTTCGGAAGGCGTAGGCACCGGGAGAGCTTCCCCGGCCAATCTGCGCTCGGTCATGGGTCACGCGAACAGGCGTCGCCGTGGCATCGGCCCCGCAGGCCGGCTGCCTCGTCAGATCCAGAACTGTGCCGTCGTCGGAGCAGCGCAACGCGAACCCCGATTGCAACGACCGCCGGACGATCATCGGACCGGCGTGCGTGATGTCTGGCGGAAACATCCACGCGGATCGTGCCAGTTTTGGAGCCGCGCGCCCCGTAGGTGCACGCAAAGGCATAAGCGGGCAAGCGGAATTGGGTTCATTATGAAAGAGATATGCCCGCAGTCCCGCATGTGCGGACTAGCTGTCACTATACCTCTATAGTCGGGTTGCTCGACGGAATGTGGTAAGATTACCCTCGACCGGGCGCCGGTTCGCATGTCCAGGCGTCAGCTAAAGGTGCCGGTGCATCTCCCAACAGATGCTTTCAACGCCCGGTTAAGCGCCTGCCATCGGCCATGCGCTCCACAGACCTGGCGAGGACATACCCAGAAACGGGGAAGGCATCTCCGGTTTCACGGAATGATCAGACCTGCATGGCAGGGATAAATGCATGTGTCGGAAAGGAGGTGCCCCATGGCCCCATCCGACAGGTGCAACCCCGGGCAACGCGCCCCTGATTTTGCAGACTACGCGCAGGAATTCCTGCGTCGCAATGGTGACTATCAGCGCCAGTTTGCCCAGCTTGCAGGGTTGCGCAAGAGCGCAAGCGGGTCGTCTGCTGCGCTTCGGATGGCGCACACATGGGGCCTCGAATTTCCCCTTCGATCCCAATGTGTCACATGCCACAGAGCCAGCCATCTGGCGGAGCGACAACTGCGCCTTCGTTGTTTCGCTCGCGGGTCCCATCGATCGCTGGCCAGAGCTGCTGGAAAGCGTGATTGGAGGCGATGTAACCTGCGATCGCACGGGCCCCGCAGGCCGGCATCTCATTATCGACAGCCATGGCATGCGACATCGCCTTCTCCTGACGGCTTCATGCGAGGGAGGCATACCTGCCTACTTGTTACCGGCCACCGGGCCGTTGCCAATTAGAACTGCCGCGATCACTGCATATCACTTCCGGAACGATCGCCCAGCCAGCCTGGCTGACACCGGCCCACTTAACCCCACGCCTTTCCAGCATCATCGGCTTCGCCTGATCTTGGCTGTACTCGATGCACGCAGCGGCGCTGGACAGCCACCTCGCAGTCTCAGGCAGACTGCAGCAGCCATTTTGGGCGACGATCTCACACGCATCAGGGCGATCGAGTGGAAGACGGCTTCCCGGCGCAGACACATTCAGCGACTGCACGCAGATGGCCTGAAACTGGTCAAAGGCGGTTATCGTGAACTCCTCAATGCTCGCCCGCCGAGCAAAAGTGCAAACGTCGGATGATTTTCGATGGTCACATCTCGGTCACATGTCTTTTCATTCAAAATGAGAGTGTTATAAGCTTATTTGAGGTGCCGCGAGGCTTAAGCGTCACGCGCCCAGAACGGAAAGGATCAGTTTCGCTTTGGCAGGCACTGCTCCGGTGGATTGAAACCGGCCGGGCGGGCTTCTTCAGGCGATCCGGCGAAGGTATGTTGGATGGTGCCCCGCCGATCGGACGGTCGCGCCCATGGAAGTTCGATTTGCAGAGGAATACGAAGCCGAGTTTACACAGGTTGCCACGACGGCCCAGCTCAACAGCACGCTCGGCAAATTCTCGCGCCAGCTTGGTTTCGATCATTTTGCGCTCAGCCTTGAATTCAGGGCCTCCAGGGCGATCGCTCCGGGAATTCTCCTTCACGATTATCCGGAAGAGTGGGCAAGGATCTATGTCGGTTTCGAACTGGCCGGTCGGGATCCCGTACGGCGCGCCTGTGACAAATCCTTCACCGGCTTTTCGTGGGACGCGATCGGATCGCTGATACCTATGACCCGCGGAGACCGTCAGATGTTGCAGGTTGGCAAGGACTGCGGGATCGGAGACGGCTTTACCGTGCCGCGCCATCTTCCCGGGCTGGCGCGCGGCACGTGCACCTTCGCAGTTGCCACCGACCGCGTACTACCCCGCGACCTGCTGGCGAACGCAGAAACCGTCGGTGCTGAGGCGCTACGTTGCGCTTTGCGTCTCCACGGCAACGCGCGGACAGCGCAGCCTCCTGCCCTCACGGAGCGGCAACGCGAATGCGTGTTATGGGTGGCGCGCGGAAAGACCGCCGCCGAGACGGCGATGATCCTGGGGATAGGGACCGAGACCGTTGTCCAGCATCTCAAGACGGCCCGCGAGCGATATGAGGTCCACTGCAAGCAATCTCTGATCATTGCTGCCCTGTTTGATGGCATGATCGGCTTTTCTGACCTCATGAGGTGGCGCGACCCTCATTGACAATCGGACGCACCGGCGCGTGCCGCGCTCTGAGGGTTTTTCTGCCAGTGCAGCCTCCCGCCGTAGGCCTGCACTCAAGTCTGGTTTCCCAATCAGCGGGGATCCCCATTTCATGGGATACATCCCCTGCCGTTTGCCGCCGAAAATGGCCCTGTCCACTCCACACCAGGCAGGCCGCTATGCAATTCCAATCAGTCCGCCCGACCGCCGCCAGCTCAGACCGGGTGCTTCGCGAGATGTTTCAAGCTCGCAAACGGGTCTTCGTCGACACTCTGGGCTGGGACATTCCGGTCGTCGAGGGGATGTATGAGATCGATCAGTTCGACGACCCGCACGCAACCTACATCATCATCGCCGATGCGCAGGGAAGGCATCGGGCTTCGGCACGCCTGCTTCACACCGAGCGGCCCCATATCCTTGGCGATCTGTTCCCGTGTCTGTGCACGGGACCCGTCCCACGCTCGCTGCTACTGCGTGAGATTACCCGCTTCTGTATCGAGCCTAGATTGCCTGCGCTCGAGCGGCGACTGGCGCGCAACCAGCTGATCAGCGCACTGGCAGACCATGCGCTTGATTGCGCCCTATCGGGCTATACCGCGGTGGCCAGCCAGATCTGGTACGGTCAGATCGCAAAATTCGGTTGGGCCTGTTCTCCTCTTGGATCTCCATGCCAGATAAACGGCGAGGACCTGATCGGGCTTCGGATCGCAATTGATGCCCGGACACCCGCTGCACTTGCCAGTCGGGGCATTTACGCTCCCGTTGCCTTTCGCGTTACTGCCGCAGAGCCGGAGGGCGTCCTATGACCTTACCGGCACAAGGAGCGCATTGGCTCAAGCAGATCGAAAGCCAGGGCTACTGCATCATCCCGCAGGCCTTGCCGGGCGCGACACTCATGACCCTTGATGAGGATCTTGCGCCCGCGTTTGCTGCCGCGCCTCTGGGCCACGGCGACTTTTACGGGTACCGCACTCAGCGATTCGGAAGCCTTTTGCGCAGGTCTCCGGCAGCCGCAGACCTGGCGCTCCAACCGCTCGTTTTGGAGCTCGCGCGGACGGTCCTCGGACGTGCCTGCGAGCGCATTCAACTCAATGTCGCGCAGGCAATTGCGATCTATCCGGGTGAGGTCGAGCAATTTCCCCATCGCGATCACGACATGTGGGCCGGTATCAAGGGTGAGCACGAATATCTGCTCAATGTCATCTGGCCACTGACCGACTTCACGGCCGACAATGGTGCGACCCGGATCTACCCCGGCTCGCACAGGGAAAACGTCACGGACCTCGATCAGCTTGCATCGCCGGTCATAGCCGAATGCAGTCCTGGTGATGCCATCTGTTTCCTTGGGTCCACCATCCACGGTGCCGGGCCGAACCTGACCAAAGAGGTCCGCCGTGCCGTTGTCATTGGCTACAGTCTCGGCTGGCTCAAGCCTTACGAGAATCTCTGGCTCGCCTATCCTCCGCACATTGCGCGGACATTCTCGCCTGCGCTGGCCGAACTCGCGGGCTACTGCCAGCACCGTCCCAACCTTGGCAACTACGAGGGACAGTGCCCTTCTATCCTGCTTGCAGGGATGCCCGCAGACTACCTTCAGGCACGCGACGCGTTGCGTCCGGACCAGGAGGCAGCTGTCAGGGAGTTCGCGGACCTTCGCCGCCGGCCACGATGAGCCCGGCACACGTACTGGAACCTACATACCTGCGCCTGAAGCGCGATCTGATGGCGGGCGTGTTCCCGACGGGTTCGAAGCTTGAGGCGCTGCGCCTCGCTGAAGAGCTCGGCGTCAGCATGACACCGGTGCGCGATAGCTTGAACCAGCTGGCAGGGGAGGGGCTGGTCGAGTTCAGCCCTGGTGAGGGTTATCGCGTCCCAAGGCTGACGGACCAGACGCTGAGGGACATGCTCGAGGTTAATCATCTCTTGTTGGTCCACGCGCTTCTGACAGATGACGCGGCGCGCGTTCGGACGGTTGAAGAATGGCCAGACACAGAAGATCATGCCACGCGCTTGGGCGCCGTTTTCGGCAGGATAGCAGCTGCTTCCGGAAATCGGTTCGTAATCCGATCCGTCGTCCAGATTGGTGAAAGGCTCAATTCAACACGCCGGCTGGAGCCGGACGTGATCTCTTGTGCGACCGAGACGCTCCGACTGCTCGAGGACAGTAGCAGTCGCTCTCGAAGCGTGTGCGCCTCGGCCCTGTCGGTGTACCATGTCAATTGTCTCGAAGCCGTTCCGCGCCTTATCGCTGCGCTCCCGGCTTCGTCTTGATGAAGAGAACATCCCGCCGAAGGGACACACGATACCGTCAGGTTTTCAGGATTTCTGAGAGATATTCGTTCCATGCCTTCAGGGCCGCACGCTTCTCGTCCTTCCAATCGTGCCGCTGGTAGATCCCTGCCACGCCCGCCCGTGCCGCGCCCACGTGGTTGAGAATTGCCTCGGTGACCTCGAAGCGAACACCGAGTCGCTGGAAATTGGTCGCAAGCGTCCGGCGCAGGTCATGAAGACGCCAAGGCGAAAGCGGCTCGCCGATATGTTCTTCAATCAGTCCGTCGAGCTTGAGCTTGCCTTTGGCATACCCTGCAAAGCCAGCACCGCTCGACGTTGCGAAAACGCGCCCCTTTCGGGGCCAGATCGATGACCTCGCCACACTGTCCAGCACGGCGACAGCAAGGTCATTGAGGGGGACCGAATTGGGTTGATCGTTCTTTGCGCGGGCGCCCGGCAAGATCCACATCCGCTCCTCGCGGTCGAGCTCCTGCCAGCGCATGCCGGACACTTCTTCACGACGCTGCCCGGTCACGATGAGCAAGCGCACGATCGGACCGAAGCAACGGTGGCATTGGGGCGCAAGAGCCCAGATCGCTCTCAGTTCTTCATCCTGTAGCCAACGATCTCTCGGCTTGACAGGCGGCGGTGTTTCCATCCCTTCCATCGGACTGCGCTCGATATCGCCGCGAGAAACGGCCCAGCGAAAAAGGCGGCGCATCACCGCAAACACATTCCGCCGGTTTGCCACCTGTTCGGGCGGCATCTGATCCAGAACCGCGACGATGTCCGGCCGTGTGATTTTAGGCAATGGCTTCTTCCGCAACACGGGCTTCAGGTACAGCCGGATCACGCGATGCACGAGACGACTCCAACCTTCGCCTTTGCAGGACTTCGCAAACAGATCGGCATAGTTTGCGAAAGCGAGGTCGACAGCTTCCCGCCGTCTCTGTTTATCGGCGTCGACGGGATCGACCCCCTGGGCGACGAGAATGAGAAGACGCTCTGCCTCGGTCCGCGCAGTTGTCGGAGTCCAGGGCGAACCATGCGCACCGATCGTATACCGGCGTGTGCTGGCTTCACGTCCTCCCATCCTGAATTGGATAACATAGGAGATCGCGCCAGCAGGCGTGATCTTTGCCCCGAAGCCCTTCAATTCCGTGTCCCAGAGAAACACGTTCTTGCTGTCCTCACGCAGCCCATCGATTGATCGCTTGCTGATTTTCCCAGTCGCCATTCCGGAACCTCGTGGCCCTTTCTGGCAATCACCTGGCAATCACGCAAGCGGAAATCATGGCGAAGGATCGAAAACGGTGGCGTAACCAACCCATTGAAGCATAGTGATTTTGCTTAGTAAGCGATTGTATCATTTGCGCCGAAAACGGAAGTACCACACCTCGTGCCCATAGACGGTGCGGGCCTTGTGCTCATAGCGGGTCTCGGGCCAGCCGGAGGGGCGCACCTGCCAGTCGGTGGGCTTCTCGACCACCCATTCGAACAGGTCGGTGTGGCGCTGCATCACCATCAGCGCGTGGCGCAGGTAGATGTCATGATCGGTGCCGAACCGGAACTCGCCGCCGGGCTTGAGCTTGCTCGCGAGCAGCTTCACCGGGCCATCATTCATCATCCGCCGCTTGGCGTGGCGCGCCTTGGGCCAGGGGTCCGGGTGGAGCAGGTAGGCCATCGTCAGCGCACCATCGGGGAGACGGGCGAGCACATCCAACGCATCGCCGAGATGCAGGCGGATGTTGGCGAGGCGCTGGTCCTCGATATGGGTCAGCGCCTGCGCGACGCCGTTGACGAAGGGCTCGGCGCCGATGAAGCCGTGATCGGGGAGCAGATCGGCGCGGTAGGCGAGATGCTCGCCGCCGCCGAAGCCGATCTCGAAGTGAAGCGGGCGGTCATCGCCGAACAGGCTATTGCTGGTGACCGGGCCTTCCGCGGGCACGGCGATCTTGGGCAGGAGGTTGTCGACCAACCCCTGCTGCTTCTGCCGAAGCTTCTTGCCGACGCTGCGCCCGTAAAGCCGCGCGATGGTGGTGGGATCGCCTTCCTTGAATGCCGTCATGGGGCGGGCGCTTGGCACGCAGTCCGGCGCGGCACAAGAAAATCGTGCTGGACGCAAGGCGGCGCGCTGTGGTGATCAGGGCCCATGTCGCAACCGCCGCCTGTCTCGCCCGACGTCCTGTCCGAGAAGGAGCTGGAGATCCTGCGCCTGCTCGCAGCCGGCCACACGGTGAAGTCGATCGCGGCGGGGCTCGGGCGGTCGGAGGCGTCGATCAACGAGCGGCTGCGCGAGGCGCGGCGCAAGACCGGGGTGGGCAGCAGCAGGGAGCTGGCACGGGTGCTGGCGGCACAGAAAATCTGGGACAGGAAAACTGATCTGTCGCCGCGCGCGCCATCGTCCGAAGCTCCGTCCGTGCCCCGCCGCAAGGGGTTCGAATGGACGAAAGGAAGGATTGCCATGGCTTTCATGCTCCCCGCCGCTGCCCTCGCGCTTGCGCTCGCAGCGGGCACCACCACCATACCCGAGGCTGCCGAGACCACGCAGGCCGCACCGCTCGCCGGGCGCTGGTCGCTCGATGTGGCGCGGCTCCCCGAGAACGAGCGACCACTCGCGGTGACGATCACCTTCACGCCGCAGGTGGACGGGCGGTGGCACACGCTCGTGTGGATCGAGAACCGCGATGGCGCGAAGATCAAAGCAGAATCGACCGCCGCGACCGATGGCGTGGCGGTGCCGGTGGGCGGCTCGATGGCGGAGATCGACTCGGTCGCCTTGCGCCAGCCCGAGCGCGATACGCTGGTAATGACGCTGGCCAAGGGCGGCGAGCGCGTCTCGACCCGGGTCTACACCGTCGCGAAGGACGGCAAGACCATGACCGAAACGATCGTCTGGGCGAACGGCGAAATGCCCGAACCGCGAGCCGTCGTCTTTAAACGGATCGGTTGAAACGCAGAACGCCCGGAGCCAAGGCCCCGGGCGTTCCCGTTAACAGAACCAATTCGGCCCAACGGGCCGCAAGGCCAAGCGGCCGCCCCGCAGGCGTCGATCCCGCAGGGATCGAAACGCGCCGAGGACGCAGCCGCGGAGACGGCTGCGAAAGGCAGATTACGCCGCTTCGACCACCGTCTCGTCGTCGCGCAGCACGTAGCCGCGGCCCCAGACGGTCTCGATGTAGTTCTCGCCGCCGCAAGCCAGCGACAGCTTCTTGCGCAGCTTGCAGATGAACACGTCGATGATCTTGAGTTCGGGCTCGTCCATCCCACCATAGAGATGGTTGAGGAACATTTCCTTGGTCAGCGTGGTGCCCCTGCGCAAGCTGAGCAGCTCGAGCATCGCATATTCCTTGCCGGTGAGGTGCACGCGGCTGCCGTCGACTTCGACCGTCTTCGCGTCGAGGTTCACGGCGAGCTTGCCGGTGCGGATGACCGACTGCGAGTGGCCCTTCGAGCGGCGCACCACGGCATAGATGCGGGCGACCAGCTCTTCGCGGTGGAACGGCTTGGTCACGTAATCGTCAGCGCCGAAGCCGAAGCTGCGGATCTTCGAATCCATTTCCGAGATGCCTGAAAGGATCAGAACCGGCGTCTGCACCTTGGCGACGCGCAGCTTCTTGAGCACGTCGTAGCCATGCATATCGGGAAGGTTCAAGTCGAGCAGGATGATGTCGTAATCATACAGCTTGCCGAGATCCAAGCCCTCTTCGCCGAGATCGGTCGAGTAGACATTGAAGCCTTCGGTGGTGAGCATGAGCTCGATCGCCTTGGCGGTGGTCGGCTCGTCTTCGATCAGCAGAACGCGCATTTTCGTCCCCCAGTAAATCTGGTTTCTTACCCCTGGTAACCCCTGCTTAGGAGAGGTTGCCGACTGTTAACCACGCCACTTCTCACCAAAAAAGGTTAATAAGAAGTTTAGGTCGTTAACTTTTTGAGGTGAGTCTTTCGAGTCACACCTCGTGATCCGGAAATTCTTAATCACGATAGGCGTTTACGATTGGCCCGTCGCCTAGGGTAAAACGCTAGGACGCGGCCGCCAGCTTCTTGGCGCGCCGCCGCTCCGCGCTGGAGCCCAGCCCGATCGCCTCGCGATACTTTGCCACGGTGCGCCGCGCGAGATCGAAGCCTTCCTTCTGGAGCATCTCGGCCAGCTGCTGGTCGGAGAGGATGTCCTTGGCCGTCTCGGCATCGATCAGCGCCTTGATTCGCGCCTTGATTGCCGCGCTCGACGCGCCCTCGCCGTCCGCACCTTCGCCGATCCGGCCGACGCCGCTCGTGAAGAAGTATTTCAGTTCAAAGGTCCCGCGCGCGCAGGCGAGATACTTGTTGCTGGTGACGCGGCTGACCGTGCTCTCGTGCATACCGATCTGCTCGGCGACCTCGCGCAAGGTGAGCGGGCGCAGTTCGGCGACCCCGCGGCGGAAGAAGCCGTCCTGCCGCTTCACGATCTCGGCGGCGGTCTTGAGGATCGTCTTCTGCCGCTGGTCCAATGCGCGAATCAGCCAGTGCGCGTCGGCCAGCTTCTCCTTGAGCCAGGATTGCGAGGAGGGATCGGGCGCACCGCTCGACAATTCGAGGAAATAGCCGCGATTGACGATCAATTTGGGCAGCGTCTCTTCGTTGATGGCGATGTCCCACCCGCCGCTGGCATTGGCGCCCACGAGAATGTCGGGCACCACGGTGCTGCTGTCGGAGGGCATGAAGGCTAGCCCGGGGCGCGGGTTGTAGCTGCGCAGCTCGCGCAGCATGTCAGTGAAGTCCTCGTCATCGACGCGGCACAGCCGTTTCAGCCGGTCGATCTCGCCCCGCGCGACAAGGTCGAGGTTGCTGATCAGCGCCGCCATGCACGGATCGTAGCGATCGGCCTCGCGCGCCTGGATGGCAATGCACTCGGCCAGACTGCGCGCGCCGACACCCGAGGGGTCGAGCGACTGCACGAGCGTCAGCCCCGCCTCTGCCTCGAACAACTCGACCCCGAGGTCCTCGGCGACTTCCTCGAGCGTAGCGGCAAGGTAGCCCGCATCGTCGAGCAACCCGATGATGTGGCGGGCGATGAAGGCGGTGCGGGGATCGCTGGTGAGCGCGCCGACCTGCCCTTCTAAATGTTCGGCAAGCGTCACCTCGGCAGCGCGCAGCTGCTCCCAGTCGGGCATATCCGAGAAGTCCGCGCCCGAGCTTGCCGCCGCGCCCCACTCGGCATCGCGGGCGCCGCGGGCATCGCCGTCGCCGGTGTCCCAGTCGCGGTCCACCGAAGCAAGGTCAAGCGGCGCATCGCCCTCACCCCCGCCCGCCAGCATCAGCTGATCGGCCGGCGCATCCTCGCCCACAGGCGGCGCGATCTCGATCCGCTCGGGCTCGGCACCGGGATCGGAAGGACCGCCCGTGTCGAGCAGCGGATTGGCCTCCATCGCCTCGGCAATGAAGGTTTCGATCTCGAGATTGGAGGCCGCCAGCAGCTTGATCGCCTGCTGCAACTGCGGCGTCATCACCAGCGATTGGGTCTGCCGTAGGTCGAGGCGGGGGCCTAATGCCATGCCTGTCATCGCTAGAGCGTGAAGCTCTCGCCGAGATAGAGCCGCCGCACGTTCTCGTCGGCGACGAGTTCCTGCGGGGAGCCGGCGAACAGCACCTGCCCGCCATAGATGATGCAGGCACGGTCGACGATGTCGAGCGTCTCGCGCACGTTGTGATCGGTGATCAGCACACCGATGCCGCGATCCTTCAGGTCGCGAACCAGTTCGCGGATGTCGCTGATCGAGAGCGGGTCGATGCCTGCAAAAGGCTCGTCGAGCAGCATGATCGAGGGCTTCGCCGCCAGCGCACGGGCAATCTCGCAGCGCCGCCGCTCCCCGCCCGACAGCGCCATCGCGGGCGATTCGCGCAGGCGGGTGAGGCCGAATTCGTCGAGCAGGCGCTCAAGCTCCGAAGCGCGGGTCGCCTTGTCGGGCTCGACCAGTTCGAGCACGCTGGCGATGTTCTGCTCCACGGTCATGCCGCGAAAAATGCTGGTTTCCTGGGGCAGGTAGCCAAGACCGAGGATCGCGCGGCGATACATCGGCAGTTTGGTGACATCCTCGCCGTCCATCAGGATGCGGCCCGAATCCGGCTTCACCAGCCCCATGATCGAATAGAAGCAGGTGGTCTTGCCCGCGCCGTTCGGACCGAGCAGCCCGAGCACCTCGCCCTTCGCCACAGTCAGCGAGATGTCGGACAGCACCGAGCGTTTGTCGTAGCTCTTGGCGATCGAGATGACCTCGAGCCCGCTACCGAGCGGCTGGGCGCTGGGCGTGTCGCTCGGCGCGTCGGAAAGGGTGGCGGTGCTCATGACGGATCGTCTTTAGCACCCTTGGAGCGGCAGAAAAGGGTCCAGCCACGTTTGGCAGGATTTTTGCTTAGTGCCGCGGCGTGCTCGCACCTTCCGCCAAAGCCTGTGGGATTCGAGCAGCTTGTAGCATCTCGCGTGCGCGCGGCGCAACATAATGGCGATTATGAACGGCAGGTTGCAACTCTGTGTCACCTGCGCAATACTGCCGCCTCGACAATCAACCGTTGGGGAGCGGCAGATATGGTGGAATCAGACAAGCGCGCAGCAGCCATTCCGGCCACCCGGGCCCGCGACTGGCGCAAGGCGATGAGCGACCATGTCGCCTATAGTCTGCTCGTCTACACGGCCTTGCAGATCTTCATGACGATCAAGGCCCTGTCCCAGGGTTCGTCGAGCGCGCTGCCCTATCTGGCGCTGGTCGTCCTCGTCGCCGGGATCATTCCGGTGTGCCGCTGGTTCGAAAAACGCTGGATCGACCTCGACGATGCGAGCGCCTTCGACCCGGCCTTCGCCGCCGCCTTCCGCCGCGATACGATGCTGCTGTGGTCGGTCGCGATCGGCCTGCCGGTCGCGCTGACGCTCCTGTTCAAGGCCGTCTTGGCGATTTTCTGAGTCCGGGCGGCACACCGGCCGCCCGTTCTCGCGGTCACCTGCGCGACTGACGCCGCGATTCGGCTCCCTTACTTGTCGGCGTTATACCGCTCGATCGCCTCGATGGTGATCTGGCGCGCCTCGGCGGCATCGCCCCACTTGCCCACGCGCACCCACTTTTCGGCTTCCAGATCCTTGTAGTGCGTGAAGAAGTGCTCGATCTGCTGGAAGATGATGTTCGGCAGATCGCTCGTCTCGATCACGTCCGCATAATAGGGGAACGTCTCGTTGACGGGCACGCAGATGAGCTTTTCGTCGCCGCCCTGCTCGTCTTCGAGGTTGAGCACGCCGATCGGGCGCGCACGCACAACGCAGCCCGGGATGAAGGGCGAGCGCGAGATCACCAGCGCGTCGAGCGGGTCGCCATCGGGCGACAGCGTGTGCGGCACGAAGCCGTAGTTCGCCGGATAGCGCATCGGCGTGTGCAGGATGCGGTCGACGAACAGCGCGCCGCTTTCCTTGTCGAACTCGTACTTCACCGGCTCGCCGCCGGCCGGCACTTCGATGATGACGTTGAGATCGTCGGGCGGGTTCACGCCGGTGGGGATCTTGTCGATGCGCATGGCTGTTCTCTTTATGCTCGGTGTGAGAGGTAACTCGCGGGCCCTTAATCGGTGCCGCAGGATTGCGAAAGACCCTAGGTAAGCCTAATCGCGCACCCCTATGAGCAAGAAGACACCGCAAGCCATCCGCGGCACCCAGGACATCTTCGGCAGCGACGCCGAGGCCTTCGCCTTCGTGGTCGAAACCTTCGAGCGCGTCCGGCGCCTCTACCGCTTCCGCCGGGTCGAGATGCCCGTCTTCGAGAAGACCGAGGTTTTCGCCCGCTCGCTGGGCGAGACGACCGATGTGGTGTCGAAGGAAATGTACTCCTTCGACGACCGCGGCGGCGAATCGCTGACCCTGCGCCCCGAGTTCACCGCCGGCATCGCCCGCGCGTTCCTCACCAACGGCTGGCAGCAATATGCGCCGCTGAAGGTTGCGACCCATGGCCCGCTGTTCCGGTACGAGCGCCCGCAGAAAGGCCGCTACCGCCAGTTCCACCAGATCGACGCCGAGGTGATCGGCGCGGCCGAACCGCAGGCCGACGTCGAGCTGCTGGCGATGGCGGATCAGCTGTTAAAGGAGCTGGGCATCCACGATGTCACCCTGCACCTCAATACGCTCGGCGATGCCGAGAGCCGCGAGGCGTGGCGCGCGGCGCTGATCGACTACTTCCTTAGCGTGAAGGACCAGCTCTCCGAGGAATCGCAGGAGCGGCTGGAGAAGAACCCGCTGCGCATCCTCGATTCCAAGGACCCGCGCGACAAGCCGTTCCTTGCCGATGCGCCGAAGATCGACGCGTTCTTGTCGGAGGAGGCGAGCGCCTTCTTTGCCGCCGTGACCAGCGGGCTGGATGCGGCCGGCGTGAAGTGGGTGCGGGCGGAAAGCCTCGTTCGGGGCCTCGATTACTACCGCCACACCGCGTTCGAATTCATCCCCGATGAGGGTAGCGCCTCGGCGGCGGCTTTGGGTAGCCAGAGCACGGTGCTGGGCGGCGGGCGCTATGACGGGCTGATGGAATCGCTGGGCGGCGCGCCGACGCCGGCGGTCGGCTGGGCTGCTGGGATCGAACGGCTGGCGATGCTGGTGGGGGAAAGGACGATGCCCCGGCTCGATGTGGCCGTGGTCGCCGAAGCCGATGGCGCGATCGAAAACGCGTTGGCCCTCGTGACAGCCCTTCGGCGGAGTGGTCATTCGGCAGAAGCAGTGGTCAGCGGCTCCGCGCGCAAGCGCTACGACAAGGCCGTGAAGCTGGACTCCCAGGAAATCGTTTCGCTCTCCATGGACGGGGAAGCCGTCGAAATTCACAACAAGGTGGCAGGCGGCGACCCGTCGCGCATAGAGGATGTCCTCTTCGGGGACTGGAACGCCGAACGTTAGCGACCCTCGTCGCCCCCGCGAAGGCGGGGGCCCAACTGCCCTCGCGGCAGACGCCCCCACCGGCTGGATTCCCGCCTGCGCGGGAATGACGTAGGAAGAACTTACCATGCAAATCCCCCCCGAACGCCTCGAACAGATCGCGCACCGCTTTGCGGAGCTGGAAGCGCGCATGGCGTCCGGCACGCTCGAGGGCGAGGCCTTCGTCCGCGCCTCCCGCGACTATGCGGAGCTCGAACCGGTGGCGAAAATCGCCGCCGAGGTGAAAGCCGCGCGCGAGGAGATGGCGGGGCTCTCGGAGATGCTCGCGGACCCCGAGATGAAGGCTATGGCCGAGGACGAGCTCGCGCAGATCAAGGCCACCCTCCCCGATCTCGAACGCCGCCTCGCCGTCGCGCTGCTCCCGCGCGACTCCGCCGATGCCAAGCCCGCAATGCTCGAAATCCGCGCCGGCACCGGGGGCGACGAGGCCGCGCTGTTCGCCGCCGACCTCTACCGGATGTACGAACGCTACGCCGCCGAACAGGGGTGGAAGGTCGAGGCGGTCAGCATCGCCGCCTCGGACATCGGCGGCTTCAAGGAAGTGATCGCCAACGTCACCGGCACGGGCGTGTTCGCCAAGCTGAAGTTCGAAAGCGGCGTCCACCGCGTCCAGCGCGTGCCTGTCACCGAGAGCGGCGGGCGCATCCACACCTCGGCGGCGACCGTGGCGGTGCTGCCCGAGCCTGACGAGGTGGATGTCTCGATCGAGGAGAAAGACCTCAAGATCGACGTCTACCGCGCGTCCGGCGCAGGCGGCCAGCACGTCAACACCACCGATTCGGCGGTGCGCATCACCCACCTGCCGACCGGCACGGTGGTGACCTGTCAGGACGGGCGCAGCCAGCACAAGAACAAGGAAAAGGCGATGCAGGTGCTGCGCACGCGGCTCTACGACGCGCAGCGCGAAGCCACCCAGGGCGCCGAGGCCGAGGCGCGCAAGGCCATGGTCGGCAGCGGCGACCGTTCGGAGCGCATCCGCACCTACAACTTCCCGCAAGGCCGCGTGACCGATCACCGCATCGGGCTGACGCTGCACAAGCTCGAGGAAGTGCTCGCCGGGCCGGGTCTGGGCGAGCTGGTCGACGCGCTGATCGCCGAGGACGAAGGCAAGCGGCTGGCGGCGTTGGCCGAGTGACAGTCGGCGAAGCTATCCGCGCCGCCGCCGAGACGCTTGCCGCCACCAGCGACACCGCGCGGCTCGATGCCGAATTGCTGATGGCCCACGCGCTGGGGGTGAGCCGCTCGGATATGCTGCTGCGAGCGATGCGCGATCCTGCGCCTGAAGCTTTCACCGTTCTGGTTGAGCGCCGTGCAGAGCATGAACCGGTGGCCTATATCACAGGAGAGGCCGAGTTCTACGGCCTGACCCTCAAGGTAACGCCCGCCACCCTGATCCCGCGCGGGGATAGTGAGACGCTGATCGAAGCGGCACTGGAGCACGTCGGCGAAACCGGACGCGCGCTCGATCTCGGGACAGGGACAGGAGCGCTGGTCCTTGCCGTGCTGGCGAACCGCGCCGGCTGGGAGGGTGTCGGCATCGACGCTTCTGCGGGGGCACTGACGGTGGCCGAGGGCAACGCCGAGACGCTGGGCTTAAGCGGGCAAAGCGCATGGGATTGCATGAGCTGGCGCACCCCTGGCTGGGCCGACAATCTCGGCACCTTCGACCTGATCCTCTGCAACCCGCCCTATGTCGAGGAAGCCGCCGCGCTCGACGCGCAAGTGCGCGACTTCGAGCCTGCCACCGCGCTGTTCGCCGGGCCCGAGGGCCTCGACGATTATCGCATCCTCATCCCGCAGCTGCGCGTGCTGATGAACCCCGGCGCGGTCGCCATCTTCGAAATCGGCGCGACTCAGGCCGATGCGGTGGGCACCCTTGCGGCCGAGGCGGGCTTCACCGTCCAGTTGCGCCGCGATCTTGCCGGCCGCCCGCGCGCGCTCATCCTCGCTTGAGAGAAAAGCGCCGCAAAGGGTTGGCAAACCGGTTTCACATCGCTACGTCATTGTCAGGTCAGACGATGTGCGAAGGGCGCAAATCGCTAGGCCAAGCTCCTAAACTTAGCTGATACGGCCGTCAGGGCACGACCCCGACTGCGGCAGCGCGGAGCGCGCGGCACGCTATGGCAAGGCCATCGCCGGGACCATGCGTGACGAAGGGCAAGGGGTCTGTTGACCGCGCGGGCAGAGATTTTTCGCGCCAGGTCGCTGATAAGGAACGTTTTCCTTGAATAACAATAACAATAACCGGAACAACCGCCGTCGCGGTCGCGGCAACCGCAATCAGAGCGGCGGCAACGGTAGCCAGCTCAACCGGATCGACAGCCGGGCGCGCGGCAATGCCCCGCAGATGCTCGACAAGTTCAAGAAGCTCGCGCAGGACGCCCAGCACAACGGCGACCGCGTGCAGATGGAGTACTACCTCCAGTTCGCCGACCACTATTTCCGCGTGATCGCCGACAACAAGGCCCGCCAGGACGAGCAGCGCGGCGGCGCGCGCCGTCCCGATGATCGCAACGAGGCCGAGGATTACGGCGACGACGACTTCGATTTCGATCGCGGCCGCCGCAGCGAAGCGCCGACGCGCTCGGTCTACGACCAGCAGGACACTGCCTCCACCGAAGTGTTCGAAGGCGAGCCGGGGCAGGAGGGCGAGACCTTCCTCGCCGACGACCGGAGCAATGAGCGCAGTGACGAGCGTGGCGGCAACCGCGGCGACGACCGCCAGCGCGGCCCGCGCCGCCAGCAGCAGCAGCGCAAGCCCCGCGAGGCGCGCGAGGGCGGCAACCGCGACGACAATCGCGGCGAGCGGCGCGCTGAACGCGCTGAACGTCCGGCCGAGCAACGCGCCGAGCGCGCGCCCGAACGTCCGGCCGAACGCCCTGCCGAACAGCGCAGCGAAAAGCCCGCGCGTGCCCGCAAGCCGCGCAAAGCGGCCGATGACGACCGCGGCGGCAATCAGGGCGGCATCGACAGCTCGATCCTCCCGCCCTCGATCCGCGGCGACGATAGCGGCTCCAGCGACGGCGCTCTCGAAACCGTCGGCTGATCGCGATGCTTGAGCGGCTGAAAACCGCCGGTGCTGCGCTCGCGGCGCTGGCGCAGCGCCGCCCGGCTTTCGCGGCCATCGCGCTGGGGCTCATCGCCGCCTGCGCTTATCCGCCGCTGCACCTCTGGCCGCTGGGCCTCGCCGCCTTGGCGGGCTTCGTGTGGCTCGCCTACACCGCCCCCAATTGGCGGGCTGCGCTGTGGCGCGGATGGTGGTTCGGCTGGGCGCACTTGAGCCTCGCCAACAACTGGATCGCGACCGACTTCACCCATCAGGCGAAGATGCCCGAGGTGCTCGGCTGGGCCGCAGTGCCGCTGCTGTGCGTCTACCTCGCGGTCTATCCGATGCTGGCGGTGCTGGCGGCGCATCTGATTGCCCGCAAGCGCCCGATGTGGGCCTTCGGACTGGTGCTGGCGGGCGCGTGGATCATCACCGAGTGGCTGCGCGGATGGGTGTTCACCGGCTACCCTTGGCCGCCGGTCGGTCTGATGTTGTTAGGCGGATGGGAAACCGTGGGCTTTGCACGGCTACTGCCGTGGATGGGCACCTATGCCTTCTCCGGGTTGGCCGTGATTCTGGCGGCGGGCATCGCAGAAAGCCTCACCGAACGGCGCTGGTTGGTGGCACTCGTGCCATTCGCGGCCATCGCCTTGCCGATGATCGTGCCGGACAGCCCCGCCCCGCGCGATAGCAAGCTACGCTACACCCTCGTCCAGCCCTACCTCCCGCAGTCCGAGCTCAACGATCCCGCCAAGTTCGAGGAGCAGTTCGAGCGCCTCGTCCGGCTCACCGCCAAGGATCGCGACAAGTCGCGGATCGTGTTGTGGCCCGAGAGCGCCGTTCCCGACTACCTCGAGGAAGGCTATCCCGACCGCTACTACTTCCAGATGACCGCAGCGGGCGACCCGGTCTTCGCACGGCGGCGGATCGGCGCGGCGATCGGGCCGAAGTCGGTGCTGCTCACCGGCGTGGTCAATCTCAACATCGGCAAGAACGCCTCGGGCGTGCCGGCGGCGGTCAGCGCGCGCAACTCTGTAATGGGCCTCGACGGCTCCGGACGGATCGTCGCGGGCTACGACAAGGCGCACCTAGTGCCCTATGGCGAATACTTGCCGCTGCGCACGATCCTCCAGCCGCTCGGCCTGTCGCGGCTGGTCGCGGGCAGCATCGATTACCTCCCCGGCCCCGGCCCGCGCACGATCGATCTGGGAGAGCTCGGCAAGGTCGGAGTGCAGATCTGCTACGAGGTCGTCTTCTCGGGCGAAGTCGTCGATCCGAAGAACCGCCCAGATTTCATCTTCAATCCCTCGAACGACGGCTGGTTCGGCGCCTGGGGCTCGCCGCAATTCGTCGGGCAGGCGCGGATGCGCGCCATCGAGGAGGGACTGCCCGTCTTGCGCTCGACCACCACGGGTATCAGCGCGGTGATCGACGCGAACGGCGTGGTCCGTCAGTCGATCGCAACGGGCAAGGCGGGCATGGTCGACGGCTTCGTGCCAGCCGCCGAGGGTCCGACGCTGTTCAGCCGCCTCCGACACGCCCTGACGCTCGGCTGGGCTGCGCTGTTCATTCTGCTTGGCGTCGGCCAGAAATGGTTTGGGCCGAGATTGCTTGCGCTGCGACGCGCGCGCGGCTAGTGCGGAGCGCGAAAACGCAGGACATAAAGGTTTCCTTATATCTCTATAAGGTTCCCTTGTAGCCCGCGCCCACTGGCACTCTCACCCCCGGGGTATTCATGCGCACCAATTATCTGTTCACCTCCGAAAGCGTCTCCGAAGGTCACCCCGACAAGGTCGCCGACCAGATTTCGGACGCGATCGTTGATCTGTTCCTCTCGAAGGACCCCGAAGCGCGCATCGCCTGCGAAACCCTCACCACTACCCAGCTGGTGGTGCTGGCGGGCGAGATCCGCTGCAAGGGCGTGTTCGAGAACGACGAATGGGCTCCCGGCGCCAAGGAAGAGATCGAAGACACCGTGCGCGCCACCGTGAAGCGCATCGGGTACGAGCAGGACGGCTTCCACTGGAAGACCTTCCGTTTCGAGAACAACCTCCACGGCCAGTCCGCGCACATCGCGCAGGGCGTGGACGCCGGCGACAACAAGGACGAGGGCGCGGGCGACCAGGGCATCATGTTCGGTTACGCGACCGACGAGACCCCCGACCTGATGCCGGCGACGCTCTATTACAGCCACAAGATCCTCGAGCGCATGGCCGCAGACCGCCACTCGGGCGCGGCGCCCTTCCTCGAGCCTGACGCCAAGAGCCAGGTGACCCTGCGCTACGAAGGATCGCTGCCGGTCGCCGCGACCGCGGTGGTCGTCTCGACCCAGCATAAGGCCGGCTACGACGAGAACGATCCTGCCAAGCAGGCCGAGCTTGAAGCCTATGTGAAGAAGGTCGTCGCCGACGTCATTCCCCCGGTGCTGCTGCGCGAGACCGAATACTTCATCAACCCCACGGGCAGCTTTGAAATCGGTGGCCCCGATGGTGACGCAGGCCTGACGGGGCGCAAGATCATCGTCGACACCTATGGCGGCGCGGCCCCGCATGGCGGCGGCGCGTTCAGCGGCAAGGACCCGACCAAGGTCGACCGTTCGGCCGCCTACATAACCCGCTACCTCGCCAAGAATGTGGTCGCCGCGGGCCTCGCCACGCGCTGCACGATCCAGATCGCCTATGCGATCGGCGTGTCGAAGCCATTGAGCCTCTATGTCGATACGCATGACACCGGCACTGTGGGCGACGACAAGATCGAAGCCGCGATACTCGGCATCGCCAAGCTGGGCGGACTGACTCCGCGTTCGATCCGCACGCATCTCGGCCTCAACAAGCCGATCTATCAGCCGACCGCGGCCTATGGCCACTTCGGCCGCAAGCCGACCGGTGACCTGTTCCCGTGGGAGCGCCTCGACCTCGTCGATGATCTGAAGGCTGCCTTGGCCTGAATTTCGGGATAGGGTGCTGTCCGTGACGGCACCCGCCCCTTCTTCCCCTCCGACAGACCGCATCCTAGCGCTCGACGCGCTGCAGGGCGTGGCGGTGATCGGGATGGTGGGGGTGAGCGTCCTCCCCTTCGCGCTGCCGGGGCCGGCCGTCTACAACCCGCTCGCCTATGGCAGCGTCGGCCCGGTCGACTACTGGGTGTGGCTGACGAGCTTTGTGTTCATCGCCGGCAAGTTCCAGACGCTGCTGGCGATGCTGTTCGGCGTGGGCTGCCTGATCCTGATCGAGCGCGGCGGTGAGAACCCGTGGCGGGCGCATTATGCGCGGATGGTCGTGCTGTTCGCGATCGGCCTTGTCCATTCCGTGCTGCTGGCGAACAACGACGTGCTGCGGGCCTATGCTTTGGCGGGTCTGGCTCTCCCTTTGCTCGCGGGGCTGTCGTCGCAGGGGCTGTTTAGCGTGGCTCTAGGCCTGTTTTGCGCACATCTAGCCCTCGGTATGACGGCTTTAGGCCCCCCTTTGGTGGCGTTTCACGTGAAACATTGGGGCTCGGAGTCGCTCTTGTGGGCCGAGCGGCAGTTCGGTCATGACGCTGCTGCAATCACCGCGCTCCTCGAACAGGGCCGCGAGGGATTGGACGAGCGGGCGATGCGGCAAATCGCCCGGATCCCGGCGGATCTGAGCAACATGGTGGCCGACCTCCCCCTCAACCTGGCGGCCATCGCGCTGGGCATGGGGCTGTGGCGGAGCGGGATGCTCAAGGGCGAATGGCGCACCTTCCGCCTGCAACGGATCGCCGGGATGGCAGCGCTGGTCGCGCTGCCGGGTCTGCTGCTGTTGGCGGTATGGCTGGTGAGCGAGGGCTTTCCCGCCGCGCTGGTGGGGCCGGTGGCGCTCGTTTTCTCCGCACCCTTCGACATGCTGCTGGCGCTGAGCTACGCGGCATTGGCGATGGCTTTTTTGAACAAGGACAGTGGTTTGGTGCACGGGCTCGCGGCGGCGGGGCGACTGCCGCTGAGCAATTACCTGCTGACCAGCGTGATCCTCGGCGCAATCTTCGCGCCTTGGGGGCTGGGTCTCTTCGGCGAAGTCACCCGCTCGCAGGCCTTCGCGCTGGGTCTGGTGCCGGTGGCGGGGATGCTGCTGTGGTCACCGCTGTGGCTCGCAAGGTTCGGGCAAGGCCCCGTCGAGCGCCTGTGGCGGGCCGCCACGAAGGCGCTGTCCTAACCGTCTTCCCCGTGGATCGGCGAAGGCCGGTCGAGCGCCAATTCGGCGTCGGAAAAGACGAAGGGACTGCGCACTCCGGCCATTCCGCCAAGCTCCACCCTGAGGCCGCGGGCGATGACTTGCGGATCGGCGAAGACCTCGTCCAAGCGGTTGATCGGCCCTGCCGGAACGCCGGCCGCGTGGCAGGCGTCGAGCAGGCTCTGCTTGGTCCAAGCCTTTGCCGCAGCGGCGATTTCTGCGTCGAGCGCCTCGGCATTCGCGGTCCGGTCGCCATTGGCGCGGAAGCGCGGATCGTCGCACAGGTCGCTCCGCCCCAGCACCGCCATCAGTTTGTGGAACAGCCCGTCATTGGCGGGCGCGAGGATCACGTGACCATCACTCACCGCAAAGACGCCATAGGGCGCAACCTGCGCGTGGGCATTGCCCATCCGGGGCGGGTTCTCGCCCGTGGTGAAGTAATAGCTGGCCTGATTGGCAAGCAGGCCCACCGAGCAGTCGAGCAGCGCCAGATCGACCTGCTGCCCCCTGCCCGTCCGCGCCCGCATCAAGAGCGCCGCTTGCACGCCGTTGGCCGCCCAGACGCCGGTGGAAAGATCCGAGATCGAGATGCCCATCTTGACGGGATGTCCCTCCGGCTCGCCGGTCAGCGACATGAGGCCGCTCATCCCCTGCGCGACGAAGTCATACCCCGCCTCGTGCGCCCGCGGCCCGGTCTGGCCGAAGCCGGTGATCGAACAATAGACGAGGCCCCGATTTGCGGCTGACAAAGTCGCGTAATCGAGCCCGAACTTTGCGAGGCTACCAGTCTTGAAGTTTTCGATCACCACATCCGCTTCGGAGCATAGGTCACGCACCCGCGCCAGATCATTTGTATCGCCAAAATCGGCGATGATCGAACGCTTGCCCCGGTTGCAGGCGTGGTAATAGGCCGCCTCGCAGTGGACTTTGCCGTTGGCGTCGGTGCGCTCGACCCAGGGCGGGCCCCATAGCCGCGTGCCATCGCCCTCGGGGCTTTCGACCTTGATCACATCCGCGCCCAGATCCGCGAGGATCTGCCCGCAGAACGGCCCCGCCAGCACCCGCGCGAGTTCCACGACCTTGAGCCCCGCGAGCGGCGCATTGGGGTTACGAGGCTCGGCGAGCCACATGGTCACTCGCCCAGATGCTTGCGCAGGAAGGCCACGCTGTCGGCCAGAACAGGACCCTTGGCGCGGAACGGCACGGAGAGCGCCATCACCACTTCCTCGTGGCTCAGCGGCCCGTAGTTCTTCACCTCGACCGGCGCGCCAAGCTCGCGCAGCTTTGCGCCAAGGTTGTTCGCATTGCGCGCCCGGACCGTGGTGTCACCATCGGACGTTGCGAGCAGCAGCGCCGGGGCATCGGCCCGTGCGAAGGTGATCGGCTGTGTCTCTTCCGGGCGCGGCCATTGGCTCATTGCGGCAATCGCGCGATCGGAGGTGAAGGGGTAGAAGTCGTAGGGGCCCGAAAGACCCACCGCCGCCTTCACCTTGGCAGGATTGGCCCCCGCCGCGGTCAGCCGCTTGCTATCGAGCGCCAGCATCACCGCCTCGTAAGCCCCCGCCGAATGGCCCATGAAGGCGAGCCGCTCGGGATCGCCGCCGTGCTGGGCAACATTCTGCTCTACCCACGCCACCGATTCGGCGCCGTCGTCGAGGAAGGCGGGGAAACGGACCTGCGGTACTTTGCGGTAGTCAGGGATCACCACGAGGAAGCCCTCGCGCGCCAGAGCACGTCCGGCAAAGGCGTAGGAGGCGCGGTCGCCCTTGGCCCAGCCCCCGCCGTACCAGAAGATCACGACCGGGAGCTTGCCCGCAGGCATCGGATCAGGCGCCCAGATGTCGAGGCTTTGTCCGTGGGAGCCGAAAGCCACACCCTCAGCGACCTGCCGCGCGCTCGAAGTGCCGCCGGTCACGCGGTCGTAGTACGACAGCAGCCGCGGCGGCGAGGTGAGGGCGAGAAAGGCCGCGATCACGACGACCAGCCCTACCAGCGAGAGCAGGATGCCACGGCGCATCAGGCCACGTAATGCGCGGTTGTGGTCGCAGCGATGTCGGCCGAAGTCACACCGGGCGCCATCTCGATCAACCGGAAGGGCGAGGCGTGATCGGGCCGCGCAAACACCGCGAGGTTGGTAATCACCATGTCGACCACCCCTGCGCCTGTCAGCGGCAGGGTGCAGGCCGGGATGAACTTGGGCGTCCCGTCCTTCGATGTGTGGTCCATCACGACGATGATCTTCTTCACCCCGGCGACGAGGTCCATCGCCCCGCCCATGCCCTTGATCATCTTGCCCGGGATCATCCAGTTGGCGATGTCACCGTTCTCGGCCACCTCCATCGCGCCGAGCACGGTGAGGTCGATATGCCCGCCGCGGATCATCCCGAAACTGGTGGCGCTGTCGAAATAGGCGCTGTGCGGCAGCTCGCTGATGGTCTGCTTGCCGGCATTGATGAGATCGGCGTCGACCTCGTCGTCATAGGGGAAGGGCCCGATGCCGAGCATCCCGTTCTCGCTCTGGAGCGTCACCAGCATCCCTTCGGGGATATGGTTGGCCACCAGCGTCGGGATGCCGATGCCGAGATTGACGTAGTAACCGTCTTTCAGCTCGCGCGCGGCGCGGGCGGCCATCTGGTCGCGGGTCCAGCCCGTGGGAAGCGTGGTCATGTGCGGAAAGGGTCCTTACTTGCCCAGCAGCGGTTCGATCAGGAACCACCCGTCGCCGATCAGATTCTCGATCGCCGCGCCCGCTTCGGGATTGCGCAGATATTTGAAGCGCATATCGAAATCGGATCGCTCGTCACCGGCGATAGAGACAATGCAGGTGATCGCGCCAAGGCTCGCCTTGCGCTGGTCCTTGATGTCGGTTTCGTCGCGGCGCAGCGAGATGATATCCTGCCCGCGCGGATCGAGACCGGATTGCTCGAGCGCGGTGCGCACGTTGCCGGATTGGTCGGTGGGGAGGTCCGAAAGCCAGGCAATCTCCACTCCGGCTTCACGCAGCACCGCGAGACCGAGCGCGAGGCCCGGCGCCTTCGCCGGGGTCACAGGGGGCGTGAAAATGCCGCCAGCCGGATCGAGGTCGATCACCGCCACGAGCTGCTCGCCCACCATGCAGCGCCGGCGCTTCCCGTCGAGCGCCACCGCGTCGACGAGCATCGCCGAAGGAAGTTCGGCCCCGCTCGCGGCCTGCTGCGCCGAAGCCTGCGTGTAGCGCACGAAGCGGGCGAAGGTGGCTTGCTCGGGCGTCAGGGGACGCGCCGGATCCGGATATGAGACAGACGACGTTACGGGCGGGGTAACAGGCGCGGCGGGCGCCGGTGTCGCCGGGCGCACCGGAGCGGGTGACTGCGCTGCAACCGGGGCAGGCTTGGGTGTCGGGGTCGGCGTGGGCGCAGGCGCAGGCGTGGGTGCCGGAGTTGGCTTCGGAGCCGGAGCCGGAGTTGGTACAGCCATCGGCGCGGACTTTGGTGCGGGGGCCGGAATGGGGGCAGGGGCCGGAGCCGGTTTGGGCGCCGGCGTGGCAGCCGGTGCGGGCGTCGGGCTGGGGCTCGGGCGCGGCGCGGGCGCGGCCTGCGGCGTGTCCTTGTCGCCCTTCTTGGAACCCGCGACCTGCGAGCCAGCCAGGGCCGATCCGGCCAGTGCCGGAATGGCGATCGCCACGCAGCCGGGAAGCGCGGTGCCGACCAGCGCCAGCAGCGGCAGAAGTGCAAGTGTCCGTCTCATTATGCCGCCTCCCTTTCACGCACAGTGCGGAATTCGATCTTCTTCTCGTAGGGCGCACCCAGCACGATGCGGTTAACGAACACGCCCGGCAGGTGGATCTGGTCAGGGTCGAGTGCCCCGGCGGGCACGACCTCTTCGACTTCGACCACGCAAACCTTGCCGCAGGTCGCCGCGGGCAGGTTGAAGTTGCGGGCGGTCTTGCGGAACACGAGGTTGCCGGTCGTGTCGGCCTTCCATGCCTTGACGATCGCCAGGTCGGCGAAGATCCCGTGCTCTAGGATGTAGGTCTGCATCACGCCGTCGCGGTCGGGGAACTCCTTGTGCTCCTTGCCCTCGGCGACTTCGGTGCCGACGCCGGTGCGGGTGTAGAAGCCGGGGATGCCCGCGCCGCCCGCCCGCATCCGCTCTGCAAGCGTGCCTTGCGGGCAGAACTCGACCTCGAGTTCGCCGGCGAGATATTGGCGTTCGAACTCCTTGTTCTCGCCGACATAGGAGCTGATCATCTTCTTCACCTGCCGCGTGCGCAGCAGCTTGCCGATGCCTTCGTTGTCGATCCCGGCATTGTTGCTGGCAAAGGTGAGGCCCTTCACGCCCGAATCGCGGATCGCGTCGAGCAGCCTTTCGGGCAGGCCGCACAGGCCAAAGCCCCCTGCGGCGATGAGCATGTCGTCGCGCAGAACGCCGTCGAGCGCACTGGCGGCGTCGGGATAAAGCTTGGTCATCGGGCCTTCCTGCCTCTTTTCATGCCGCAGCGCGACAGTTTCCCTCCTGCGGGACCCGACGCCTGATTAGTGCGTTCCTGTGGCTCTGTCACGCCCGCGCGAGTCGCGAAGTCGAATCGCGGTTCATGTTGCGTCGCAAAAGAGTCATATAAGCAAAATCTGCTCAAGCATTGAGCGGATGCCTGCAGTTTGGGCAGATATTTGCACGAAAGTGCACAAAAAATCGCCTATCGCGCGATTTATTGCGCATTTTGCATCATATCCGGACTCTTTCGCACTTGCACAATCGCTTTTGGTGGGGCATTTGGAAGGTGCCTTTCAGGCATCCTCTCCCAAACTTTTAAAGCCCGGCCTTCGTGCCGGGTTTTTTTTATGGTTCGGCAGAGATCCGGGTCACACCGCCCCGCTCCTCCCGCCGGGCGTTGCCTTGCGGATTGCATTCGCCAACTGCCGTTCCTAGCTTCCGGTCTCACAGCGAAGTCCGCCCCGAGAACAGGAACTGCCCGATGGCCGATGCCGAAGCCGACATCCCGACCCGCACCGCACGGCTGCAGGTCGCGCCTGCGCGTCAGGAAGAATCGGGCGCCGGGATCGCCCGCATCCCGCGTTCGGCGTTCCAGAAGCTCGGCATCACCGAAGGCGACGTGGTCGAGATCCGCGGGAAGCGCACTACTGCCGCAATCGCGATGGCTGCCTATGCGGAGGACGACGCGCTCGACGTGGTGCGGCTCGACGGGCTCCAGCGCGCCAATGCCGAGGCCGGATCGGGCGAGCATGTCGAGATCGCCAAGGGCGAATCCCGCCCCGCGACCCGCGTAGTCTTCGCTCCCGCCCAGCGCGAGATGCGGCTGCAGGGCCCCACTCAGGCGTTGAAGCGCAACTTCTTCCGCCGCCCGATCGTGGCTGGCGATGTCGTGGCGACGACCGGCCAGCAGCCTGTCCAGAACATGCCGGCCGACGTGCGCCAGCTGCTGCGTGCCCCCGCCTATGCCCTGACCCAGATCCGACTTACCGTCGCTTCGACCAGCCCCAAGGGCCTCGTCCACATCGACGAGAACACCGAAGTCGAGCTGCGCGCCGAGTTCGAGGAGCCGCGCGACGGCCGCGCTGTCGTCAATTACGACGACGTCGGCGGGATGGAGGAGACCATCCGCGCCCTGCGCGAGATGGTTGAACTGCCGCTTCGCTATCCCGAGCTGTTCATCCGCCTCGGCGTCGAGCCGCCCAAGGGCGTGCTGCTCCATGGCCCGCCGGGCACCGGCAAGACCCGCCTCGCCCAGGCCGTCGCCAACGAGAGCGACGCAGAGTTCTTCATCATTAACGGCCCGGAAATAATGGGCTCGGGCTACGGCGAGAGCGAAAAGCGCCTTCGCGAAGTCTTCGAGGAAGCCTCCCGCGCCGCGCCCGCGATCATCTTCATCGACGAGATCGACTCGATCGCGCCCAAGCGTACGCAGGTGCCGGGCGAGGCGGAAAAGCGCCTTGTCGCGCAGCTACTTACCCTGATGGACGGGCTGGAGAAGCGCGCCAACCTCGTCGTGATCGCCGCCACCAACCGGCCCGACGCGATCGACGAGGCGCTGCGCCGTCCGGGCCGCTTCGACCGCGAGATCGTGATCGGCGTGCCCGACCAGCGCGGGCGGCGCGAGATCATCGGCATTCATACCCGCGGGATGCCGCTCGAGACGGCGGTCGATCTCGACGAGTTGGCGCGCGTTACCCACGGTTTCGTCGGCGCGGATATTGCCGCGCTGGCGCGTGAAGCCGCTATCGAAGCCGTGCGCCGGATCATGCCGCGTCTCGACTTGGACGAGCGCACCATTCCGCCTGAAGTCCTTGAAGACCTGTGCGTTTCCCGCGACGATTTCCTCAGCGCCCTCAAGCGCGTCCAGCCTTCCGCCATGCGCGAAGTAATGGTGCAGGTGCCCAATGTCGGCTGGGATGACATCGGCGGGATGGGCGAGGCGACCGAGAAGCTCAAGGAGGGGGTCGAACTCCCGCTCAAGAACCCCGATGCCTTCCGCCGCCTGGGTATCCGCCCCGCCAAGGGTTTCCTGCTCTACGGCCCACCCGGCACCGGCAAGACATTGCTCGCCAAGGCCGTCGCCAAGGAGGCGGAAGCGAACTTTATCTCCATGAAAAGCAGCGACTTGCTGTCGAAGTGGTACGGCGAGAGCGAGCAGCAGATCGCCAAGATGTTCGCCCGCGCCCGTGCGGTGGCGCCTTGCGTGATCTTCATCGACGAGATCGATTCGCTGGTTCCCGCGCGCGGTTCCGGACAGGGCGAGCCCCAGGTTACGGGGCGCGTGGTCAACACCATCCTTGCCGAGATGGACGGGCTGGAGGAGCTCCAGTCGGTCGTCGTGATCGGTGCCACCAACCGTCCGACGCTGGTCGATCCTGCCCTGCTGCGCCCCGGGCGCTTCGACGAGCTGGTTTATGTGGGCACCCCCGACACCGCGGGCCGCGAGCGTATCCTCCATATCCACACCGCAAAAATGCCGCTTGCTCAAGGGGTTGATCTTGCCAACCTCGCCTCTCGGACCGAGCGGTTTACCGGGGCGGACCTCGAGGATCTGGTGCGCCGCGCTGGCCTTTCCGCGCTGCGCCGCTTGGGCGGCGATGTCAGCACTGTCGAGGCGCAGGACTTCGAGACCGCCCTCAAGGATTCCCGCGCCACGGTGACGCCGGAGATCGAGGAAGAATACCAGCAGATGCGCGGCGAGCTCAAGAAGCGCGCGGCGTCGGTCCAGCCGATCGGGTTCTTCTCGCCCGATATGCTCAAACCCACCCGCGAGAAAAAGCACGACTGATCCTGCGCCAATGTTTCACGTGAAACATTGCCAAAAGCTGCGCGCAACGGCGCATCTAGACCCGTCTAAAAGGGGTCTAGCGGGGTTCTAAAACGATCAAGAGGGGGTCTAGAACGATCTGGACCCCCTCTAAAACTCAATGCGCCGCGTCCCAGCTTGGCCCGCTGCCGATGTCGATACCGAGCGGCACGGTCAGTTCCACCGCAGGCAGCGCGGCTTCGGCCATCACTTGCCGGATGATCGGCGTGGCAGCTTCCACGCGACCTTCGGGCAGCTCGAACACCAATTCGTCGTGGACCTGTAGCAGCATCCGCACATCGTGCAGGCCCGCCTCGGCCAGCGCCGGGAGCATCCGCGCCATCGCGCGCTTGATGATGTCGGCGCTGGTGCCCTGAATCGGCGCGTTGATCGCGGCGCGCTCGCTCCCCTGCCGCTCGGCCTGGTTCTTCGAGTTGATGCGCGGGAACCACGTCTTGCGGCCGAACAGCGTCTCCGAATAGCCGCGGGCCCGCACGCTCTCGAGCGTCTCGTGGATATACCGCTGGATGCCCGGGAAGCGCAGGAAATAGGTGTCAATCATCGCCTGCGCTTCCTCGGCGGGCACCTCCAGCCGCGCGGCCAGACCCCAGCGGCTGATGCCGTAGAGAATCGCGAAGTTGATCGTCTTGGCCCGCCCGCGCGTGTCGCGGTTGACCTCGCCGAACATCTCGCGTGCGGTGCGGGCGTGGATATCCTCTCCGGCGGCGAAAGCCTCTTTCAGCGCGGGCACATCGGCCATGTGCGCGGCAAGCCTGAGTTCGATCTGGGAATAGTCCGCCGCGAGCAGCACATTGCCCGGCTCGGAGACGAAGGCCTCGCGGATCTGGCGGCCGATGGCGGTGCGGATCGGAATGTTCTGCAAGTTCGGATCGGTCGAGGACAGCCGCCCGGTCTGCGCGCCGACAAGGCTGTAGCTGGTATGCACGCGGCCCGTGTCGGGGTTGATCGCCGCCTGAAGCGCATCGGTATAGGTGGACTTCAGCTTGGCCAGCTGCCGCCATTCGAGCACCTTGCGGGCAATCGGCGCGCCTTCCACGGCGAGCTTCTCCAGCACCGAAACGTCGGTCGAATACTGGCCCGTCTTGCCCTTCTTCCCGCCCTTGTGCCCAAGCTTGTCGAACAGGATCTCGCCCAGCTGCTTGGGGCTGCCGACGGTGAATTCCTGTCCGGCGAGCGCGTGGATCTCGCCCTCCAGCCGGCCGATCTCGATGGCGAATTCCTCCGACAGCTTGGCCAGCCGCGCGCGGTCGACATGGATGCCTTCGCGCTCCATGCGGGCGACGACGGGGATCAGCGGGCGGTCGACGCGCTCGTAGACCTTGCTCCCGCCCTCGATGGCGAGGCGCGGCTTGAGGTGCGCGTGGAGCCGCCAGGTGATGTCGGCATCCTCGGCGGCATAGGGCGTGGCGCGGTCGAGCGGGACTTCGTGGAAGCCGATCTGCTTCTTGCCGCTGCCGCACACGTCCTTGAAGGCGATCGCGGTGTGGCCGAAGTGGCGTTGGCACAGCTCGTCCATGCCGTGCCCGCCGCCGATGCCTTCCTCGCCGCGCCCTGCGTCGAGGTCGAAGCTGATGACCATCGTATCGTCGATCGGCGCGACATGGATGCCGCGCCGCGCGAGGATGTTGAGATCGTATTTGCCGTTGTGGAACACCTTGAGGACGGCGTCGTCCTCGAGCAGCGGACGCAATGCGGCGAGCGCCTGCTCCATCGGCACCTGCTGCGGCTTCTGGGCGAACATATCGTCGCCGCCGTGCGCGAGCGGGATGTAGCAGGCATCGTTCGGCCCCAATGCGAGGCTGACCCCGACGAGTCCGGCGCGCATCGGGTCAAGGGCGGTGGTCTCGGTATCGACCGCGACCATCTGCGCCGCCGAAGCACGGGCGATCCACGCTTCGAGGCGCTCCATCGTCTGCACCGTCTCGTAGGCCGAGTGGTCGACCGCGGGGAAATCGGGGAGCGGCTGGCGGTTGGCTTCCGCGGTGCCGTTCGCGCCGGGGGTGCTGGGCTTGGCCGGATTGAGCTCGGTGGGGCGCGAGGGGCTTCCGCGTCCGGCGTCCAGCCGCCGCAGCAGCGAGGTGAAGCCGTGATGTTCGAGGAAGGCAGCGAGCGGCTCGGGCGGGACGGGGCCGAGCACCATCTCCTCGAGCGGCTGGGGGAGGTCGCAATCCTCCTTGAGGGTGACGAGGATCTTCGAAAGCTCGGCATCGCCGCGCCCTTCGATCAGGCGGTCCTTCAGCTTCGAGGGCTTCATCGCCGGAGCGGAATCCAGCGCAGCGGTGAGCGAGCCGTGCTCGGCGATCAGCTTGGAGGCGGTCTTGGGGCCGATACCGTAGATGCCCGGCACGTTGTCGACAGAGTCGCCCATCAGCGCCAGGACGTCACCGACCAGATCGGGGGTGACGCCGAACTTCTCCTCGACTTCCGGCAGCCAGATGCGCTGGTTCTTCATGGTGTCGAGCATATCGATGCGGGCGCCGTTCACGTCGCCGATCAGCTGCATCAGATCCTTGTCGCTGGAGACGATGGTGACGTCCCACCCCCGCTCCTGCGCGCGGCGCGCATAGGTGGCGATGAGGTCGTCGGCCTCCAGCCCCTGCACCTCGATGCAGGGCAGGCTGAAGGCGCGGGTGGCGTCGCGGATCAGCGGGAACTGCGGGACGAGGTCCTCGGGCGGCTCGGGGCGGTTGGCCTTGTAGTGCTCGTAGAGCTCGTTGCGGAAGCTCACGCCGCTGGCGTCGAGGATCACCGCAAGGTGCGTCGGCCCCTCCGCCTCGTCGAGATCGGCGGCGAGCTTCCACAGCATCGTCGTGTAGCCGTACACCGCGCCGACGGGCGTGCCTTCCGGGTTCGTCAGCGGCGGCAGCCGGTGATAGGCGCGGAAGATGTAGGACGAACCATCGACGAGGTAGAGGTGCTGCTTATCGGCCATGGGGCCTGCTAGCAGGCGAGGCACCGCGCGGGTAGGGGTTTGAGCACGCCGCAATTGTGGCAAAAATGCGGCGAAATGCGGCGAAGCGACCGCTTGGCGCTTGTCCCGGCGCTTTCCTGTGCCTAGTTTTGGCGGCGAGCCGGTCCACAGAACCCGGTCAGTTTGCAGGATAAGGGAAACACAACATGCGCAAGATCATCCTCGCCGCCGCCATCGCCGCCTCGGCTCTGGGTCTCGCCGCTTGCAGCGGGAAGACCGAGGAAAAGGCCGACGACACTGTCGATTCGATGGCCGCCGACGCCGAAGCCAATGCCGACAACGCCGGTGAAGCAATCGAAAACACCGCCGACGAAAGCGCCACGAATGTCGAAGCCGCTGCCGACAAGGCTGCCGATGACGCCGTGAAGACCACCGACGACATCGGCAATGCCGCTGCCAACGTCGCCGACGAAGCGGAAAAGGCGGCCGAATAAGCCCGCGCCAAAGCCGGATACGAAAAGGGCGGCCCCTCGCGGTGCCGCCCTTTTTGCTGCCTCCCGACAGGCAAGGTAAGGGGTTGGATCAGCCGCCGGTGGCGTAAGGCGCGTTCGCCCAGTTCTTGACCGGGTTCGCCTGCGCGCGGGCGGCAAAGCCATCGTAGAGCGCGCGGGCAATTGCGGCGATGCGCTCCTCGCGCGCCTGCTTGGTGCCCTGCCCGGTGACATAGATCGCGACGGCGAGCGTGCGGCCATCGGGACATTCGATGATGCCGATGTCGCTCGACGTGCCGCTCAGCGAGCCGGTCTTGTGGCTGACCCGCGCCTCCAGCGGCATGTTCGCCGGGATGCGGCGCTTGCCGGTGACGGTGCGGCTCATCGCGCCGAGCAGCACCTGGCGGCTCTGGTCGGAGAGGAACTCGCCCTTGTAGAGGCCCGAGAGCAGGCGGACCATCGCGCGCGGCGTCGCAGCGTCGCGGCTGTCGACATAGGTCGCGGGATTGTACTCGCCGTCATCGCGCACCAGCGTGGCGATGTCGCGGTTGATCGAGAACTCCTTGATGCCCTGGCGGCGGATCCAGTCGTTCACCACCGCAGGCCCGCCCACGGCGGCCAACAGCGCGTCGGTCGCGGGGTTGGAGGAGCGGGTGATCATCAGCTCGATGAGGTCGATCGCCGGCATGTACTGCCCGGGGCGGACCGGCGCCTTGGCCGAAGAGAACTTGGGCGAGGCGACCGCCATCATCAGCGGAAACTCGCTGGTCAGCGAATACTTCCCCTTCTCCACCATCTCGAGGAAGGTCGCGGCAATCGCCACCTTGCTGGTCGAGGCCATCGGGAACAGCTGGTCGCCCAGAACCATGACTTCCTCGCCGGTGGCAAGGTCGATCGCGGCGACGCCAATGCGTCCCTGCGCCGGGTCGGCGAGCATCGCGATGCGCTGGTTGAGCGTCGAGGCGTAGACCGCATCATAGCTCTGCGGCGCGCGGGCCTGGGTGCCGAAGGTGCTGTCGAAGGTTGTCTGAAGGTCGTTCCCCTGCGCCGCCGCCGGAGAGGCGACCGCCGTCAATGCAGCGGCGATACCGGTCAGAAAGGCGAGGAAGCGGGGGAATGCCATGGTCGCAAGACTACTCCGACAGGGTTGCGGCGGGCTTAACGGCCACCTTATCCACGCTCGTTTGGCCGCTGCAAGCACTCTGTCCGCCGCATGCGGTGAACGGATGGCTTTGCGCGGGCAGAACGAGTCCGCGAGATGGTCGCGAGGCTCCATGTAACTGCTCGGACGTGATAGCGTCTTCGTCGAAAGACACCTTGCTGCGCCAAACATGCACTTGACTGCCCCGCCCGCACGGGCAGTCTGGCGGTCAAGACAGCTTCAAGGGGACACTACATGACCGATACCAACGCTGCGCGCGCCTCGCGCGCCGCTTTTGCTGCCGCATTGCTCCTCTCCGCATCGGGCATCGCCCATGCGCAGAGCGCGCAGATCGTCCAGCCCGGCGCGCCCGGGCAGGCGAGCAAGACGCTGACCGCCGAGCAGGCGACCAAGCTCGCGCAGGCCAGCTACACCCCTGAAGACACCGCCTTCATGCAGCACATGATCGTCCACCACGGTCAGGCGCTGGAGATGGCCAAGCTGGTCAAGGACCGCACCAACAACGCCGACATCGTCGCGGTCGCAGGCCGGATCGAGGCGAGCCAGGCCGACGAGATCACCTTCATGACCAGCTGGCTGGGCGAGCGCGGCGAGCCTTCGGCCGACCCGGCGATGGCGGGCCATGCCGAGCACATGCACATGATGATGAAGGGCATGGCGAGCCCCGAAGACATGAAGGCGCTCGCCGATGCCAAGGGCAGCGATTTCGACCGGATGTTCCTGACCTTGATGATCGCCCACCACAATGGCGCTGTCGACATGGTCACCGACCTATTCAAGGAGGACGGCACCGCCGCCGATCCGGTGCTGTTCCAGTTCGTCAGCGATATCGAGAACGAGCAGAACGGCGAGATCAAGCGCATGGACAAGGTCCTCGCCGGCCTCTCCAAGGACCCGCGCACCGGCCTTGCGGCAGGCTTCGACAATGCGGGCGAGGCGATCCTCGGCATGACCAAGATCGCGACCCTGTTCAAACCCGCAGGCTTCTTCAATCCCGAGAACCCGTCCGACCTGCGCCCGCTGGCCGCGCCCAAGAAGGACAAGAAGAAGGCCGGGGAAGCCGCCGCCGAGACCGCTCCGGCTGCTGCTGAAGCCGCTCCTGCCGCTGCCCCCGCTGTCGCAGCCGCCACTCCGGCAGCCGCCCCCGCCGCCGCAGTCCCCGCGCGCGAGGAAGAGGACAGCCTCACCGAATATGCCGAGCGTTCGCCGCTGCTCGATTTCGCCAACACCGACATGGCCTTCTTCGGCGACGTCATGGTGGCAGGCTCGTACCACGGCTTCAACATCTACCAGCTCGGCAAGGACGGCATCCCGACCCTCAAGAGCAGCGTCGTCTGCCCCGGCGGTCAGGGCGACGTCTCGGTGGTCGGCAACATCCTCGTGATGAGCGTCGAGCAGACCCGCGGCCGCGTCGACTGCGGACTTGAAGGCGCACCCGGCAAGGTCAACGAAGACCGCTTCCGGGGCCTGCGCATCTTCGACATCTCGAACCTCGCAGCGCCCGTGCAGGTCGGCGCGGTGCAAACCTGCCGCGGCAGCCACACCCACTCGGTGGTCAGCGCCGATGACAAGCGCCTGATCGTCTACAACTCGGGCACCGCGGGGATCCGCGACGAGAAGGAACTGGCAGGCTGCGTCGGCAGCACCCCGGGCGACAGCCGCACCGCGCTGTTCTCGATCGACGTGATCGAGATCCCGCTCGCCGATCCCTCCAAGGCGCACATCGTCAAGAGCCCGCGCGTCTTCGCCGATGAAAAGACCGGCGAGATCGCAGGCCTGTGGAAGGGCGGCGACCACGGCGACGAGACACAGACCACCGCGCGGACCGACCAATGCCACGACATCACCGTCTTCCCGGCGCTGAAGATGGCGGCAGGCGCGTGCTCGGGCAACGGCATCCTGTTTGACATCGCCGATCCGCTGAACCCCAAGCGCATCGACGTCGTCAGCGATGACGGCTTTGCCTACTGGCACTCGGCGACCTTCAACAATGACGGCACCAAGGTGATCTTCACCGACGAATGGGGCGGCGGCGGGCGTCCGCGCTGCAAGGCGTCCGATCCCAAGACCTGGGGTGCCAACGCGGTCTACGACATCGTGAACGGCAAGCTCGTCTTCCGCGCGCACTACAAGATGCCCGCGCCGCAGACCGACAAGGAAAACTGCGTCGCGCACAACGGCTCGATCATCCCGGTCCCGGGCCGCGACCTGTTCGCTCAGGCGTGGTATCAGGGCGGTCTGTCGGTGATGGACTTCACCGACAGTGCCAATCCCAAGGAGATCGCCTATTTCGATCGCGGTCCGATCGATGCCAAGCAGATGGTGCTGGGCGGCTACTGGTCGGTCTACTGGTACAAGGGCCACATCTACGGCACCGAGATCAGCCGCGGGATCGACGTCTTCACCCTGAAACCGACCGAGAACCTGACCAAGGCCGAGATCGCTGCTGCCGACGCGGCGAAGTATGAAAACGACCGCTTCAACCCGCAGACCCAGACCCGGGTGACGTGGGATCCGGCGGTGGTGAAGGCCGCTGCGGCGAGCCGGAAGCTGAAGTAAGCACGTAACATTTACCGGGCAGCAGCTTTATGTCCTGCAAAGGACGAAAGCTGCCGCCCGGCAGGCCAATCAAAGGATATTCAAGCCCGCATGACAAACCTGGCGGAGGCATTTGACGGCCTGAGCGTGAACACGACCGAACTTCAGCAAGACACGATTGACGGTTTCATCAAAACAGCGCCGGCGCCGATTGATCCTCGGAAGCTGATGCGCGATCTGCAGGCGTTCCGCGATCCGCAGCCGCGCCGGAGCGGATGGGAGCTGGCAATCACGCTGGTTCCCTTCCTCGCGCTGTTTGCGCTGATCGCGATGGCGGTGAAGGCCGGCTATCTGGTGGCGCTTGCCGCAACGCCGCTGGCGGGCCTGTTTCTGCTCAGGTTGTTCATCATCCAGCACGATTGCGGTCACGGCGCGTTTCTGCCGAGCCGGGCAGGCAATGACTGGATCGGCCGGGCACTGGGCGCGCTGACCCTGACCCCCTATGATTGCTGGCGCCATTCGCACGCGCGCCATCATGCCAGCACCGGCAATCTGGATGCCCGCGGGATTGGCGATGTCGACACGCTCACGGTGCGCGAATACCGGGAGCGGACGCGGCTGGGGCGGTTCCTCTATCGTCTCTACCGCCATCCCGTCGTGCTGTTGGGGTTTGGCCCGGCCTATCTGTTCCTGCTGCGCCACCGGCTGCCCATCGGCCTGATGAAAGAGGGGCGGATCTACTGGTACAGCGCGATTGCCACCAATCTGGTCACCGCGCTGTTGCTGGCGATCCCGCTCTATTTCGTGGGCTTTGGCGTCACGGCGCTGGTGTTCTTCCCCGTGCTGCTGAGCGCGGCGTCGATGGGTGTCTGGCTGTTCTACGTCCAGCACCAGTTCCCCGAAGCGCATTGGGATTTCGCGGACGAATGGTCGTTCCACGATGCCGCGCTGCATGGCAGCTCGCACCTCGACCTGCCGCCGGTGCTGGCGTGGTTCTCGGGCCATATCGGCATCCACCACGTCCACCATCTGGCGAGCCGGGTGCCGTTCTACCGCTTGCCCGAAGTCCTCGACAAGCACCCGCAGCTGCACGGGTTGAACAGGTTCACCGCCTTGCAGGCCTGGGGCACCTTGCGTCTGGCCCTGTGGGATGAAGAGCTGCGCGAGATGGTGTCGTTCCGTCAGGCCGCCCGAACCGGAAGCAAGGCCCTCGCAGGCTAGCCCTCGGCGCTTTTGCGCTTCTCCAGCCACGGGCGCAGCGGGAAGGTCCACTGCTCCCAGATCGACAACCGCTTGCGGTCGTCCTGCCCGACGATCACGCTCTCGCCCTCCTTGTAGGTGCCGAACAGGCGGTCGAAGACAATCACCGAGTTGCCGTAGTTGCAGCGCGTGTCCTCGTAGCTCAGCGCGGTGTGGTGGAGCGAGTGGTTGCGGATGGTGGTGAAGAAGTAGCCGTACCAGATCGGCGGATCGGCCTTCACGTTGCCATGCGCAAAGGTCGCGATCGCCCCGCCGACGGTGAAGCTGGCGAACAGGGCGTTCAGATCGACATCGAGCAGCGCGATCACCCCGAGGCTGATCAGGAACAGCTCGATCGGATTGCCCGTCAGCCCCTTCATCGCATTGAGCTGCGTCAGGTGATGGTGCGGCGCATGGGTCAGCCACAGCGGCGTCCAGTTGTGCATCGCGCGGTGCATCCAGTATTGCCCGAACTCGAAGACGAACAGCGCCACCATCACCTGCACGAGATAGGGCAGCTCGGCGAGCCACGGGGTGCCGATGCCCCACGCCTCCTTGAAGTCGCGCATCGGCGAGTTGACCAGCGTGTCGGCGAGTGTGCCGATCACGATGTTGAAGAACGCGACATAGAAGACGTCGGTCGCCAGCTCGCGCCAATTGGTGCGCCAGCCCTCGTGCCGCTCGAAGACGAACTCCAGCAATTGCACGAAGGCAAGCGTGCCCAGGCTGATCGCGGTGATGGCCCAGGGGCCCTCGACCCAGCTTTGCGGCGCATAGGCCCAGAAGGCGAGAATCGCCGCCAGCGTGGCGGGCGGGATCAGATTGACCAGCGTCTGTTTCACGAATTCATTCCCCGATGCCGTGGCGATCCTCCCACTAGGGTCGCTTCGGGCACGGCGAAAATACGCCATTGTGCGCACCGGGCCAAGAGGGGGCGCTGGGAGCAATCGCGCAGGAGTTTGAAATCGGGCCTGTTGATTGGAGCCGCAATCGCCTAGGGCCCAATCCAACCAGACCCGCGCGCCATGAAGGTGCGGGCAACACTGGCCCGCACCGGGCCGCGAGAGCCTCGCCGGGCGGGGGTTCCCACAGTCAACCATTTGAGCCGCGCTGCAACCACGCAACCGGCAGGAGCAATTGCATATGAAGGGCTACAAGGCACCGAGTTTTCAGGACCGGGCTGCAGCATCGGCGACGGCAAAGGAGAAGGCTCTGGCCAAGATGAAGGCTGCGCCGCAGCTCACTGAGGCGGAACTGGCCGAACGCGCCGCCCGCCGCGTCGAGCGCGAGGCCGCCGCCGAGGCGAAGGCCGCCGCCGCGCGGGCTGCGCGCGAGGAAAAGCAACGACTCGCCGACGAAAAGCAGCGCCTTGCCGAAGAAGAGCGCGAGGCAGCAAAGGCCGAGCAGGCCCGGCTGGACGAAGCCAATGCGCCGCCGCCGCCCAAGACCGAGGAAGAGCTCAAGGCCGCCCGTGACGCGCGCTATGCCGCGCGCAAGAAGCGCAAGTGACACGCCCCTGATGCAATTCCGCGACTTCGATGCCGCCACCTTCCTGCGCGATCACTGGCAGAAGAAGCCGCTGCTGATCCGCAACCCGTGGGAGAGCTGGTCCAATCCGGTCGATCCCGACGAGCTGGCGGGCCTCGCCTGCGAGCCGCTGGTCGAATCCCGCCTCATCACGCTGCGCGAATCCGATTGGGAACTGGAGCACGGCCCCGTTCCCGAAGATCGCTTCACCAAAGCGGGCCGCGATCCGTGGACGTTGCTGGTGCAATCGGTCGACCACCACTTCGCGAATGTTGCCGCGCTGCTTGATCCGTTCCGTTTCGTGCCGAACTGGCGGATCGACGACGTGATGGTCAGCTATGCCGTCGACGGCGGCGGGGTGGGCGCGCATTTCGATCACTACGACGTGTTTCTGGTTCAGGGCCTTGGCCGCAGGCGCTGGGAGCTTGGCGCATTGTGCGACGACGACACGCCCCTGCTCCCGCATGACGGGCTGCGGCTGCTGGCGGATTTCCGCGCGGTGGACGAATGGATCCTCGAACCCGGCGACATTCTCTACGTCCCCCCGCGCGTCGCGCATCGCGGCACCGCGGTCGGCGATGATTGCATGACCTATTCGATCGGCTTCCGCGCCCCGTCCCGCGCCGAGCTCATCGAGGCATGGGCGGACGAGATCGTCCCCGACCTCTCCGACAGCGACCGCTACACCGACCCGCACCTGGCCCAGCAGAGCAATCCGGGCGAGATCGACGCGGGCGCCATCGCGGCCCTGCAAGCGATGATCGCGGAGACGCTGCACGACACGGCCCGCTTCACCCGCTGGTTCGGCCAGTTCAACACTGCGCCCAAGAACCCCGAGATCGACTGGAAGCCCGAGGAAGAGGCCGAGCCCGCGGATGTCGCCGAGCAGTTGGCGCATGGCACGCCCATCGTGCGCAACCCCGCGAGCCGCTTCGCCTTCGTGCGCGAAGCGGAGACTGGCGTGATGCTGTTCGTGGACGGGGCGGCCTATGCCTGCTCCGGCGATGCGGCGGACTTCGCGATGGCGATCTGCGCCGCGCCGCAGCTTGTGCTCGCCCCCGACCGTGCGCCCGATACGCTGGAGCTGATCGCCGCGCTCTATAACGCGGGCGCCCTCGCCTTCGACGTCGAGGAAGAGGACGAGGACGAAGACGAGGGTTAGGCGGCCACCTCTCGGAAGGTGCCCGGCGCAATGCCCTCGACCGTCCACTCGCCGATCGACCAGCGCACCAGTCGCAAGGTAGGCAGGCCCGCCGCCGCGGTCATCCGCCGCACCTGCCGGTTCCGGCCTTCGCGGATCGTGATGCTAAGCCAGCAATCGGGGATCGCCTTGCGTACCCGGATCGGCGGATCGCGCAGCCACAGCTCCGGCGGGTCGATGCGAGCGACCTCGGCGGGGAGGGTCATGCCGTCCTTGAGGCATACGCCTTTGCGCAGGGGCTCCAGATCGGCATCCGAAGGATCGCCCTCGACCTGCACGAGGTAGGTCTTGGGCATCTTGAACTTGGGCTCGGCAATCCGCGCTTGCAACCGCCCGTCGTCGGTCAGCAGCAGCAGCCCCTCGCTATCGCGGTCGAGCCGCCCGGCGGGGTAGACGCCCTTCACGTCGATAAACTCCGACAGCGTCGCACGCTCGGTCGGCGACCCCTTGTCGGTGAATTGCGACAGCACGCCGAAGGGTTTGTTGAAGAGCAGCAGCCGGGCCATGCCTGTCCTTAGACGGGCCGCGCCGCCGTGTCAGGCCCGCGCGGCGACCTCGGCGGCATCGAAGTAGTGGATGCGCAAGGTCCGCAGCAAGCCGTCCTCGAAGGTGCCCGCCTCGCAGATCGTCTGGGTGAAGGGTTCGGAGCCGTCCTTGGGGTGCATGGTGAGGCGGATGACCATCACCGCGTGGGTATCGCCCCCGGTGCAGTCTAGGATTTCGAGATCGGTGTTCGCCCAGGTGCCGTACATCGCGGCCGCACAGCGTTGCAGCGCGTCCTTGCCCCGCCACTCGCCCGCAAAGGGCAGCGAATTGGCTTCGTAGAGCACGAAATCGGGGTGGATCAGCGCCCCGACCGCATCCCAGTCGCGGGTGCCGGCGGTGGCATAGACCGCCGCGAGCAGTTCCCTAGGCGTGCTCACTCTTCGATGGTGCCGATCAGGTCGCCAACCTTGTATACCGCGCCTTCCTCGCCGGTGGGATGGATGATCCCGCTGGCCTGGGCTTCGATCTCGGTGGTGCTCTTGTCGGTTTCGACGGTGTAGATGATGTCGCCCTTCTCGACGCGCTCACCCTCGCCGAACATCCATTCGACGAGGGTCATTTCAACCGCGCTCATGCCGAGCTTGGGGATGCGGATTTCCGATGCCATTTAGTGCTTACCTACCGATGCTTTGATCTGTGCGACGATGTCCGACTTCTGCGGGATCCATGCCTGTTCGAGGTGCGAGGCGAAGGGCACGGCGGAGAAGGTCCCGCCGATGCGCCGCACCGGGCCCTTGAGGCTGTCCCAGCACTTTTCCTGAATGTTGGCGGCGATCTCCGCCCCGGTGCCGAACGGGCGCACCGCTTCGTGGAGCGTGATCGCGCGGCCGGTCTTGCGCACCGATGCCAGCACGGTCGCCTCGTCGTAGGGAGCGATGGTGCGCAGGTCGATCACCTCGACCGAGATGCCTTCCTTGGCGAGATCATCCGCCACCGCCAGCGCATCCAGCACGGTGCGGCCATAGGTGATGAGGCTGATGTCGGTGCCTTCGCGCGCAATCGCCGCCTTGCCGAGCGGCACGCGGTAGCCCGGGCCGGGATCTTCCGACTTGAGGCCGTAGCACAGGATGTTCTCGATGAAGATCACCGGGTCATTGGCGTCGATCGAGGCGCGCATCAGTCCGCGCGCGTCGGCAGCGTTGCTGGGCGTGACGACATGGATGCCCGCGACGTGGGCGAACCACGCTTCGAGCATGTCCGAGTGCTGCCCGCCGAAGCCGACGCCGACACCGGTGGTGGTGCGGATCACCATCGGGCACGGGGTCTGCCCGCCCGACATGAACCTGAGTTTTGCGGCGTGGTTGACGATCTGGTCCATGCACACGCCGACGAAGTTCATCAGCATGATCTCGGCAATCGGACGCTGACCGGCCAGCGCCGCGCCGACCGCCGCACCGATGATCGCGGTTTCGGAAATCGGCGTCGCGCGGATGCGGTTCGGGCCATACTTCTCGGTGAGGCCCGAGGTGATCTTGAACACCCCCCCGCCCTGCTTGGCGGCGACATCTTCGCCGAGGCAGAACACGCCCGGATCGTCGGCCATCGCCTCGTCGATTGCGAGGTTCAGCGCCTGGGTCATGGTGATCTGGGCCATCAGGCGGTCTCCTCGAGCACGTCTTTGTAGATTTCATCGGTATCGGGCAGCGGCGCGTCGAGCGCGTGCTGCACGGCAGCGTCGATCTGCGCGTTGATGTCGGCGACGACCTTGTCGAGCTCCTCTTCGGTGAACTGGTGCTCCAGCATCACCTTGCGCAGCTTGGGCAGCGGGTCTTCGGCCTTCATTTCGGCGATGTGCTCGGGCGGCATGTAGCTGAAGTCGGCGCCGAAGAAGTGACCCATCATGCGGTAGCACATGGCCTCGACCAGCGTCGGCCCCTCGCCCGCGCGGGCACGGGCGACGGCTTCGACCATCGCGGGGTAGATCTGGTTCACGTCATTGCCGTCGACCGTCACGCCCTTCATCCCGTAGCCCGCCGCGCGGGTGGCGATATTGGGGCTGTCGGTGTGGTCGGCATAGGCGGTGTGCTCGCCGTAGCGGTTGTTCTGGCACAGGAAGATGACCGGCAGCTTGTAGAGCTGGGCCATGTTCATCGCTTCGTGGAAGCCGCCGATGTTCGCCGCACCGTCACCGAAGCTCACGAGGGTGACGCGCCCGTCACCATTGTTCTGGCTCGCCATCGCAAGGCCGTTGGCGATCGGGAGGCCCGAGCCGACGACCCCGGTGGTGACCATGATCCCCGTTTCGGGATCCGTGATGTGCATGGTGCCGCCCTTGCCCTTGCAGGTGCCGGTCGCCTTGCCGAGGCATTCGCCCCACCACTTCTCCATCGGGATGCCCTTGGCGGTCTGCTCGCCCTGCCCGCGATAGGTGCAGACGACGTAATCCTCCTTCTCCAGAGCCGCCATCGCCGCTGCCGAGACCAGCTCCTGCCCGCGCACGCAGTAATACATCACTGCGACCTTGCCGCCCATGAGCAGCTCGCGGAACTTCTCGTCGGTGCGGTTCACCTTCATCGTGCGGGTGTAGATGTCGAGCAGCTTGTCGCGGTCGATCTGCGCCATGTGTTGTCGCCTTCTAGGGAGAGGGTAGGATTAGAACTGGACGCGCTGGGTGAACCCGCCGTCCACCACGATGTTCGCGCCGGTCATGTAGGGCACGGCCGGGCTGGCGACGAAGACGATCGCCTTGGCGACTTCGACCGGCTCGCCGAAGCGGCCCATCGGCATCTTGGCGAGGGTGCCGTCGAACAGCGGCTTCATGTGCTCCTCGATGATCTCCCAGTTGCCGCCCTTGTAGTAGATCGCGCCCGGGCTGACCGTGTTCACGCGGATGCCCTTTGAGGCATAGGCCTGGCTGAGCTGCGAGGCATAGGTGATCAGCGCGGCCTTCAGCGCGTTGAACGGATTGGGCGCGATGAAGGTCTCGAGCGCGGCGGTGCTCGACAGCATCACGATCGAGCCGGTACCCGAGGCTTCAAGGTAGGGCGTCAGGGTCTCGACCGCATAGGCCGCGCCCTTGATGTCCATGTCGAGGCAAGCCTGCCAGTCGCCCGCGCCGCCGGTGCCCGAGGCGCTGGCGGTGTGGACGAAGATATCGCAGCCGCCGAGTTCTTGGGCGGCCTTCTCGAGCCACGCCTGATAGGGTTCGGTGCCGGTCGCCATGTCGAAGACCTCGGCGAACACCTTGCCCGGCCCAGCTGCGTCGATTTCGGCGACGGCGGCGGCGATCTTGTCTTCCTTGCGGCTGAAGAAGGCGACATCCGCACCCTCGGCGGCGAACAGCTTCAAGGCCTGAAGTCCGAGGCCATGCGCCCCGCCGTTCATGATGACCTTCTTGCCCTTGAGTCCCAGATCCATAGCGCCTCTCCCCGGCATTACCATTGTGGCCCGAGGGGATAGCCCAGCGAGGGGACGGGGCGTATCGTCAATTTTGGGGGGTTGGGGGGTCCTTGTGTTCCGCAGGCGATAGTTGCGCTATCAGCGCGTGAAGGCGCTGACGAGAGCGATCAACGTCGGGCCCCGCGTCCAGCAAGGGCAATGCCCGCCAGGTTTTGCCCGCGCGGCGTCCATTTGACACGTCTGGGCCGCCCCTGTGCCGCGCATTCTTCGTACCGGGCGAGGTGGTCTGCCGCTGCAATCGAGCCGCAACGGGATGCGCCGCTCGCCTGCCGGATGACCTCCAGCGAATCGCCGATCAGATCGAAGTCAGCCTCGCCCAGACTTTGCGCGACTTGCAGGGCCAGTCGGAGGGCGAGCCATTCGGCGTCGCTGCTCGTCCCGCACCCCAGATCGTCGAAGAAGTGGGTGACCCCGCGCGCCACCACAGCCACCTCGATAGTGCCGGGATTGGGCTGGCAGCCACCGTCGAAGTAGACCTTGAGCCGTCGCCGCTGAACCATCCGACCCTACCTTCCGGCAATCCCCGCAGCACGCTTGCCTTAAGGGCGCGAACGTCTGCTTCGCTCGCGCAAGGGGCGGAACTCGGCGTCACTGTTCCATTCCGGCCACCGCCCGCTGTCGGCGATCTCGCGAACCAGCGCGTAGGTGAGCGCGCCATCCTGCGCGGCGGCGGCCATGTCCCAGCTTTCCTGGAATTCGTCGCATCGCTGGTGATAGCACTGGTTGTTGTAGAGGCCGACCTGGCGGATGCCTTCCGCGCTGCCGCCGTTCACCAGATCGCGCCCTGCGCGGAAGTAGACGGTCGGCACGCCTGCCTCGGCGAAGGCGTAGTGGTCCGAACGGTTATACCAGCCTGCGGAAGGATCAGCCTCCGCCTCGATCACCCGCCCTTGCGCGGCGGCAAGGCGGGCGAGATCCTGCTCCAGCGGGGTGCGCCCGGCACCGATCAGCTCGACGCTGCGGGTCTTCGACAGCGCCAGATGCGGGTCCAGATTGAACACGGCGGCCGTGGTTTCGAGGGGGCGCACCGGGTTGGCGGCATATTCATAGGCGCCGAGCAACCCGTCCTCCTCCGAGGTGTAGCCGATGAACAGCAGACTGCGCTGGGTGCGGGGGGCACGGGCGAAGGCGCGCGCAAGATCGAGGAGCGTGGCCGTCCCCACCCCGTTGTCGATGGCCGCATTGCGAACGCGGTCGCCCGTCGCATCGGCCGGCCCCATGCCATAGCCGTCCCAGTGCGCGCCGATCAGCACCGTCTCCGCCGCGCGGCTGGTGCCGTCGAGGCGGGCCAGAATATTGCGCGTGATCACCGGCGTTTCCTGCACGACGACCGATGCCGTGAGCCGGGCCGGAATATCGAAGCCGCGGAAACCGCTCTGCTGCGCGGCGCGGATCGCAGCTTCGAGGTTCAATCCGGCGCGATCGAACAGGGCCGCTGCTGCACTGTCGGTCAGCCAAGCGTTGATGCGCGTTGTCCCGGTGGGCGCAGGGGCGGACTGGCGGCGGTAGCTGCTGGGATCGCTGTCCGAATTGGCGATCTGCTGCCAGGGCCAGCTCGTCAGGGCCGTGCGGTGGATGGTGATGACCCCGACGGCGCCGCGCTCGTAGGCGGCAGCGGCCTTGCCGCGCGCCCACTTGCTGCGGGCATAGCCGCCGAATGGCCCCTCGGGCTGGTTGAAGTCGGGATCATTGGGGAGCATCACCACGATCTTCCCGCGCAGATCGAGGCCTGCATAGTCGTCCCAGCCGAGTTCCGGCGCGTGGATGCCGAAGCCCACGAAGACGAGCGGCGCATCGGTGATCGCGGCCTTGCCGGCGTGCGAGCCCGACAGGCTCCAGTCGCGGGTCTGCTGGAGCGGCATGACGGCGCCGGCGACGGTCAAGGCAAACTGGCGCTCGGTGCTTTCCACCCGAACCAGCGGAACGTCCTGAAACCACGATCCGTTCGGGCCACCGGGCACGAGGCCTGCCGCCTCGAACTGGCTGCGCAGGTAGGCGAGCGTGACCGTCTCGCCGCGCTCTCCCGGTCCGCGGCCCTGAAAGGCGTCGGAGGACAAGGTGCGCACATCTTCCTTAATCGCGTCCGCATTGATCGGTTGTGACTGGGCAGAGGCCGGTGCGGCGACGAAAACCAAGGCCGCAGCCGATGCCAATCCCGTAAACTTCAGCATATCTCGCCCTCTGTTGCAGTTCGTTTCCTACGGTGGAGGAAGGCGTCTGACAACCGAAGCGCGGCCCGGTGTCCGGCGCACAAGAGCGTGAAATTTAAAGGGGGGATTTTCGCGCCTTGCAGGCCGGGCCGGTGCAAGCGGGAAATCAGGGATCGAATGGTGCTGCTGGGGAGGATTGAACTCCCGACCTCACCCTTACCAAGGGTGCGCTCTACCACTGAGCTACAGCAGCGCCGGATAAGGCGCGCCCTATTGTCGCGCCTCGGAGTATTGTCAAGCGGACTTGAAGAAGCGCAGCCCTAGCGCCAAGGCGTTTCGCATGAGTGAAGAGCCTCGCAAGAATATGTCTCATGCGGCAACCCGCGAGGAGCGCCTCGCGGCCAAGCTGCGCGAGAACCTGCGGCGGCGGAAGGTGCAGGCGCGGGCCTTGGGTGATTCGGAACAGACGCAGCCCCTTCCCAATTCGCCCTCGGATAGCTAACGGAAGCCGCTCCCGACGAATTGCCGGAGCCACAATGCCCAAGCTCATCCTCGTCCGCCACGGCCAGAGCCAGTGGAACCTCGAAAACCGCTTCACCGGCTGGTGGGATGTCGATCTCACCGAGAAGGGCGTGGCCGAGGCGACCGCGGCGGGCGTGCTGCTCCGCGACAAGGGCGTGCTGCCCACCTTCGCCTTCACATCGCTCCAGACCCGCGCGATCAAGACGCTGCATCTGGCGCTGGAAGCCGCCGGGCGCCTGTGGATCCCCGAGACCAAGGACTGGCGCCTCAACGAGCGGCACTATGGCGGGCTGACCGGCCTCGACAAGGCCGAGACCGCCGCCCGGCACGGTGACGATCAGGTCAAGATCTGGCGCCGCAGCTTCGACATTCCGCCGCCGGTGCTGGAAGCGGGAAGCGAGTTCGATCTCGCCGCCGACCCGCGCTATGCCGGGATCGCCATTCCGAACACCGAAAGCCTCAAGCTCACCATCGAGCGGGTGCTTCCCTATTGGGAAAGCGCCATCCTCCCCGTGCTGACCGGCGGCGAGACAGTGATCATCGCCGCCCACGGCAACTCCCTGCGCGCGCTGGTCAAGCACCTCTCGGGCATCTCGGATGCGGACATCACCGACCTCGAGATTCCCACCGGCCAGCCGATCATCTATGAGTTCGGGGCCGATATGGTGCCCGGCGCGCGGTACTATCTGAAGGACGCATGATGGAAGCCACCGGGGGCAGGGTCGCGATCGTGATGGGCAGCCAGTCGGACTGGCCGACCATGAAGGCCGCCGCCGAGGTGCTGGACGAGCTGGAAGTGCCCTACGAGGCGCGGATCGTCTCGGCGCACCGCACCCCCGACCGGATGGTGGCCTTTGCCAAGGGCGCCGAGGGCGATGGCATCAGCGTGATCATCGCAGGCGCAGGCGGCGCGGCACATCTCCCCGGCATGATCGCCAGCATGACGCATCTGCCGGTGCTGGGCGTTCCGGTTCAGTCGAAGGCGCTGTCGGGCATGGATAGCCTGCTCTCGATCGTGCAGATGCCCGGCGGCATTCCCGTCGGCACGCTGGCGATCGGCGAGGCCGGGGCCAAGAACGCCGGGCTTCTCGCCGCGTCGATCCTCGCGCTGGGCGACGAGGACCTGTCCGAGCGGTTGCAGGACTGGCGCGCGGCCAAGACCGCTGGCGTGGGCGAGGTTCCGGCCGAGGAACCAAGATCCTGATGCTGCCCCCCGGCTCCACCATCGGTATCCTTGGCGGCGGCCAGCTCGGCCGGATGATGGCGGTCGCCGGTCTGCAGCTCGGCTACAAGGTGATCGGCTTCGCGCCCGAGGGCGACAATGTCGCGGCCGATGCCTGCTCGGACTTCGTCACCGCCAACTGGAACGACCGTCAGGCGCTTAGCGAGTTCGCGGCGGCCTGCGATGTGGTGACGTGGGAGTTCGAGAACGTCCCTGTCAGCACCGTTTCGGCCCTCCCCAACGCCCTTCTCGCCTGCCCCTTGCGCGCTCTGGAAGTCGCGCAGGACAGGTTTCACGAAAAACAATTCGCCGCGGCGCTGGGCGGCAGCCCCGCTCCCTATGCCCGGGTCGAGACCGACGAGGACTTCGCCGCAGCCCTCGTTCGGATCGGCACGCCCGGCATCCTCAAGACCGCGCGCGAGGGCTATGACGGCAAGGGCCAGTGGCGCGTGCGCTCGGCGCTGGAGGCGAGCGGCATCCGCTTGCCCGGCGTGCCCTGCGTCTACGAAGGCTTCGTCACCTACGAGACCGAGTTTTCGGTGATTCTGGTTCGCGGACGGGATGGCGCGGTGAAGTTCTGGGATTCTACGGCCAACCTGCACGAGGGCGGGATGCTCGCCCGCTCGCTCCTGCCCGCCGGTGCGCTGGTCGAGGCGCAGGTGCCCGCCGCGCGCGACTTGGCCGCCAAGGTCGCGGCAGAGCTCGGCTATGTCGGTGTGCTGACGCTGGAATTCTTCGCCACCCGCGAAGGGCCAGTGTTCAACGAGATGGCGCCGCGGGTCCACAATTCGGGCCACTGGACGATCGAGGGCGCGGCCACCAGCCAGTTCGAAAACCACATCCGCGCGATCTGCGGCCTGCCGCTGGGCGACACCAAGACCCGCTTCGAAGCGATCGAGATGCGCAATATCGTCGGCGAGGAGGCGCTCACCGCCCACACGATCCTTGCCGAACCGGGCGAGCCGCACTTGCACCTCTACGGCAAGCGCGAGGCGCGCGAAGGGCGCAAGATGGGCCACGTCACCCGGGTCGGGCATGCGCTCAAATGACCCCTGATATCGTGCTGATCTACGCCCGCGCCGCCAATGGCGCGATCGGATTGGGCGGCGACCTGCCGTGGCGGCTGCCTGCCGATCTCAAGCATTTCAAGGCCCTGACGATGGGCCTGCCGATGATCATGGGTCGCAAGACCTTCGAGAGCCTTCCCGGCCTGCTCCCCGGCCGCCGCCATATCGTCCTCACCCGTGACGCCTCGTGGGCCGCCGTGGGCGCAGAGGTTGCCGATACGCCCGAACAGGCGCTCGACCTTGCAGGCGACGGCACGGTCGCGATCATCGGCGGCGCGGCGGTGTTCGAGCTGTTCCTGCCGATGGCGAGCCGCGTCGAACTCACCCAGATCCACGCCGATTACGAGGGCGACACCTTCATGCCTCCGCTCGGCCCCGAGTGGCACGAAGCGGCGCGCGAGGATCACGCGGCCGAGGGCGATTATCCCGCCTTCTCCTTCCTCACCTATCGCCGGGACGCCATCTGATGCGCTGGCTCGATCACCGCGATCCCGTTCCCGATCCCTTGCGCGGCGCGATCATCGCGCTCGGCAATTTCGACGGGTTTCACCGCGGCCATCAGGCCGTCGCGGGCAAGGCGATCCGCTGGGCGCAGGCGGAAGGCCGCCCCTCGATCATCGCCACCTTCGATCCGCACCCGGTGTGCTTCTTCCGTCCCGACGTGCCGCCCTTCAAGCTGACCACGCTCGAACAGCGGCAGGAGCTCTACCTCGCCGCCGGCGCGACCGCGATGCTGGTGTTCCACTTCGATGCCGAGCTGGCCGGGACGAGCGCCGAAGACTTCATCCGCGACATCCTCATCGAGCGCTTCGGCGCGCACGGGGTGGTGACCGGCGGCGACTTCACCTTCGGCAAGGGCGCGAAGGGCAATGTCGAGCTGCTGCGCACGCTGGGCGGCGAACTCGGCTTGCAGTCGCGCGTGGTCGAGGCGGTGGCCGACGACGGCGAGGTCGTCTCCTCCAGCCGCATCCGCACCGCCCTGCGCGAAGGCCAGCCGCAGCTTGCCGCGCACCTCCTCACCCGGCCCTTCGCGATCCGCGGCATCGTCGAGCATGGCGACAAGCGCGGGCGCACCATCGGCTATCCGACCGCCAATCTCGGGGTCGAGACCTACCTGCGCCCCAAGTATGGCATCTACGCCGTGACGGGCCGCATCCTTGCCACCGGCGAGGTGCTGCAAGGCGCGGCGAATATCGGCATCCGCCCGCAGTTCGAACCGCCCAAGGAGCTGCTCGAACCCTTCTTCTTCGACTTCAGCGGCGACCTCTACGGGCAGGAGATCGAGGTGGCCTTCCACCACTTCCTGCGCGGCGAGGCCAAGTTCGACAGTCTCGAGGCGCTGATCGAACAGATGGACAAGGATTGCGCCGAGGCGCGGCGGCTTCTGTCTTCGTCATTGCGAGCGTAGCGAAGCAATCCATGGTCAGACCCGTTCGAACGCGGCCAGGGTCGGTCCATGGATTGCCGCGTCACCTTCGGCTCCTCGCAATGACGAGTCTTTGCACTTACCGGATGAACGGCTAAGGCCCGCCGCACCATGAGCGACGACAGCACGCAGCGCGATTACCGGGACACCGTCTTCCTGCCGAAGACCGATTTTCCCATGAAGGCCGGCCTTCCGCAGAAGGAGCCGGGCATTGCCGCGCGTTGGGAAGAGATCGGCCTCTACGACGCCCTGCGCACCGCGCGCCGGGGGCGCGAGAAATTCATCCTCCACGATGGCCCGCCCTATGCCAATGGCGATATCCACGTGGGCCATGCGCTCAACCACATCCTCAAGGACATGGTCTGCCGCACGCAGAACCTGCTGGGCCGCGATGCGCCTTACGTGCCCGGCTGGGACTGCCACGGCCTCCCCATCGAGTGGAAGGTCGAGGAACAGTACCGCAAGGAGAAGAAGGCCAAGCCCGTCCTCACCGGCGCAGGGCGTGACGAAGCGGCGGTCAAGGCGTTCCGTGATGAATGCCGCGCCTATGCGCAACACTGGGTCGACACGCAGCGCGGTCAGCTGAAGCGCCTCGGCATCATGGGTGATTGGGACCACCCCTACCTCACCATGCAGAAGGAGAGCGAGGCGGTGATCGTCGCCGAGCTTCTCAAGCTTGCCGAGGCGGGGAATGTCTATCGCGGCTCGAAGCCGGTGATGTGGTCGCCGGTCGAACAGACCGCGCTGGCCGAAGCGGAGGTCGAATACGAGGACATCACCTCGACCCAGATCGATGTGGCGTTCGAGATTGTTGAGTCGCCGATCCCGGAACTGGTTGGCGCCCACGCGGTGATCTGGACCACGACGCCTTGGACGATCCCTGTGAACCAGGCTTTGGCCTATGGGCCGGAGGTTGAGTATGAATTGCTCGACATCGTTTATGAGGCAGGTGCCGAAGAAGGTGCGTCTCCCCAGTCCGGCAAAGTGGCGACTGCCGAGGCGGCTGAAGCTGCCGGGCTGCCCGATGACTGGACGCGAATTCTGATCGCCAAGGAATTGGTGGATTCTTTCAGGGCACGGCTGAATGCCGCACTGTCGAAGATCAAAATCGAGGGCGCTGTAGAGCCAAGTGTCGAGGTCTTCCCTGCGCTTGGCGTGAAGGGCGGTCGCTTCAAAGGCGCAGACCTCGCCGGCACCCTCGCCCGCCACCCGATGCACCACCTCGGCGGGTTCTACGCCGCGCCGCGCCCCCTCCTGGCCGGCGACTTCGTTACCACCGACTCGGGCACCGGCCTCGTCCACATGGCGCCCGACCACGGCGAGGACGACTTCGAGCTGTGCAAGGCGAACGGCATCAACCCCGTCTTCGCGGTGATGGACGACGGGCGCTACCGCGACGACTGGCAATGGCTCGGCGCTTCTGACGAGCGCCGCATGAGCGTCATCAACCCTAAGTTCAACGCGCCCGACGGCCCGATCTGCGCCGACCTGCGGGAGACAGGCGCGCTGCTCGCGGCGAGCGCGGATTACGCGCACTCCTACCCGCACTCGTGGCGCTCCAAGGCCAAGGTGATCTTCCGCTGCACCCCGCAGTGGTTCGTGCCGATGGACAAGGCTCTCGACCCCAGCACCGTTCGGGCTGAGCCTGTCGAAGCCCCGTCCTTCGCTTCTTCCGACAGCGCCGAAGAAAGTACGGCCCTTCGACAAGCTCAGGGCGAACGGACTTTGCGGGACGTGGCTCTGTCCGAAATCCAGCGCGTCCAGTTCATCCCCGAAAAGGGTCGCAACCGCATCGGTGCGATGGTCGAGGGGCGACCCGACTGGGTGCTCTCGCGCCAGCGCGCGTGGGGCGTGCCGATCACGCTGTTCGTGCGGCCTGACGGCTCGTACCTGCAAGACGCCGCCGTCAACGCCCGCATCGTCGCGGCAGTGAATGCCGAGGGCATGGACGCGTGGAACAGCGCCAACAAGGCCGCCTTCCTCGGCCCGGACCACAGCGCCGACGACTACGAGATGGTCACCGACATTCTCGACGTGTGGTTCGACTCGGGCTGCACCCATGCCTTCGTGCTCGAAAGCGGGCGCTGGCCGGACCTGCAATGGCCCGCCAACCTCTATCTCGAAGGCAGCGACCAGCACCGCGGCTGGTTCCAGTCCTCGCTGCTCGAAAGCTGCGTCACCCGCGGCCGTGCGCCGTACGATCAGGTGCTCACCCACGGCTTCACGATGGATGCCAAGGGCAAGAAGATGTCCAAGAGCCTCGGCAACACCATCGACCCGCTCAAGGTCATGGAAAGCTACGGCGCGGACATCATCCGGTTGTGGGCACTGAGCGTCGACTTCACCGAGGATCACCGCATCGGCGACGAGATCCTCAAGGGCGTCGGCGACCAGTACCGCAAGCTGCGCAACACCTTCCGCTACCTGCTCGGCGCGCTCGACGGGTTCGTGGGCGACATGGGCGATGCGGGCGAACTGCCCGAGCTGGAGGTCTATGTCTTCGCGCTGCTGGCGGAGCTCGACGGCAAGTTGAAGGCGGCGGCCGAGGCTTACGACTTCAACAGCTACACCCGCCTGCTGGTCGATTTCTGCAACGAGGACCTCAGCGCCTTCTTCTTCGATATCCGCAAGGACGCGCTCTATTGCGACGGGCCGGATTCGACCACGCGCAACGCCTATCGCACCGTGCTCGACCTGCTGTTCCACGCTCTGGTCCGCTACGCCGCGCCGGTGCTGGTGTTCACCGCCGAGGAAGTGTGGCTGAGCCGCTATCCCGCGGACGGCGAGGCGGACGAGAACGGCCAGCGCGGTTCTGTCCACCTGCTCGAATGGCCGGCCGTGCCGGGCGTGGTGGTGGAGACCGCCAAGTGGGCGCAGCTGCGCGCGCTTCGCGATCAGGTCAACGAGGCGATCGAGCCGCTGCGCCGCGACAAGACCATCCGCTCCAGCCTCGAGGCCGAAGTGGTCGTGCCCGCCAGCGCCGTGCCCGAAGGTGTCTCGGACGCAGCGCTCGCCGAGCTGTTCATCACCGCGACAGTCACCCGCGGGCAGGGGGAGGCCGTGATCGTTTCCAAGTCCGCCGACCTCAAGTGCTCGCGCTGCTGGCGCCATCTGCCCGACGTGGCGGAGGACGGCGGCTTGTGCGGGCGGTGCGATGACGTCGTGACGCATATGGACGCGCCAGAGAGCTTGGGTGCATGAGCGCGCTGTTCACCCGCAACCGGCTGATCGGTCTCGCCATCGCGGCGGTCGTCGCGCTGATCGACCAGGCGGTGAAGCTCTATGTCATCGGCCCGCTCGCGCTGCGAGATGTCGGCCGGATCGATCTCCTGCCCTTCTTCGACCTCACCTATACCGAAAACCGCGGCGTCTCGACCGGCCTTCTCGAGGCCAACACGATGGAGATGCGCTGGGCGCTGGTGGCGCTCACCGCAGGGATCGCCATCGTGGTGCTGGTGTGGATGATGCGCGAGAAGAAGTTCGGCGATATCGCGGGCCTCGCGCTGATTCTCGGCGGGGCGCTTGGCAATATCCGCGACCGCTATGATCTCGGCTACGTAATCGACTATGCGGATTTGCATATCGGGACGTTCCGCCCCTTCCTGATCTTCAACATAGCCGACGCCGCCATCACCATCGGCGTCGTCATAATCCTTGCCCGCAGCCTGCTGGTGCGCGACAAGGAAGACAACCAAACCGGGGACGTGCCCCGCGGAGAGCAACAAGATGCGTAAGTTTGCACCCCTGATCCTGCTGGCCGGTGCCTCGGTGATGCTGACCGCTTGCGGCGGCGGTGGCGGCGGCGTGTTCAACCGCGCCCGCCCTGACGAGTTCGCCGTGCAGCGGCAGGCGCCTCTGGTGGTGCCGCCCGATTTCACCCTGACCCCGCCCGCCCCCGGCGCACCGCGTCCGGCCGAAGGTACTGCGGCAGAGCAGGCGCTCGACGCCCTGTTCGGCGGCCCCGCCCCGCGCAGCCGCGTGGAAGCCAGCGTGATCGACCGCGCCGGCCGCTCGGATCCGAGCATCCGCAGCCAGGTCGGCGATACCGGCACCAACACGGTCGCCAAGGGCCGCGTGACGCGCGACATCATCGCCGCGCCCGAAGGTGACGGTCAGTCGGCTTCGACGGTTATACCTTCTTGATTTGACCCTCAAACGCCGGGCGGCGGACGTCCGTCCGCCTTGGCTTTCCTCGCAAAGGCTCGGGCGCCCGGTCGGGCTTGCGGTCGCTGCGCGACCGGACTCTGCACATACCGTAACTGGCGCGCCGAGTTCTCTTTATTCCCCACCCCGCTCGCGGCTGACCAGCAGCTTGTCGATGCGGCGGCCGTCCATGTCGACGACCTCGAAGCGCCAGCCCTGATCGTGGAAATGCTCGCCCTCGGCGGGGAGCTTCTTCATAACCGACAGCGCATAGCCCGCCGCCGTGCCGAACTCGCGGTCCTCGCCGTAGTCGAGCCCCAGCCGGTCGGCGAGCGCGTCGGCGGACAGCGAGCCCGAGACCAGCAGCGAGCCGTCCTCGCGCTCCACGACCGACGGCAGATCGCCGTCATCACTGTCGCTGGCGAAGTTGCCGACGATCGCGGTGAGCAGGTCGACGGGCGTCACGATGCCCTCGAAGTGGCCGTATTCGTCGTGGACCACCGCCATCGCGACTTCCGCCGATTGCAGCACGCGCAATGCATCCATCGCGTCGAGCTGGTCGGGCACGACCTCGACCTTGCGCATCATGTCGCGCAGGGCGACCGGGCGCCCTGCGACCAGCGCCGCGAGCACGTCGCGCACCTTGACCACGCCGATGATCGTATCAGGCGTACCGTCCGCGACCAGCAGCAGCGAGTGCGTGGTGCCCTCAATCGTTTCGCCAATCGCGGCGGTATCGGTATCGGCGGCAATCCAGTCGACCTCGGTGCGCGGGGTCATCATCTCGCGCACCGGGCGCTCGGCAAGGCGCACCACGCCGGTGAGCAGCTGGCGCTGTTCGTCCTCGATCACGCCGGAGCGGGTCGCTTCGGCGAAGATCATCTGCAATTCCTCGGCGGTGACCGCGTCCTGGTCGTTGCTGCGCAGACCCATCAGCCGGATCAGGCCCGCCGAACTCGAATCGAGCAGCCAGACGAGCGGCGCGGCGGCCTTGGCCACGAAAGCCATCGGGCGGGCCATAACCAGCGACACCGGCACCGCAGCGCGCAACGCGAGCTGCTTGGGCACCAGCTCGCCGATGATCAGGCTGATATAGGTAGTGAAGGCGATCACCACCGCAAAGCCGGTCGTGTCGGCATATTCTGCCGGAAGGCCCAGCGCCTCGAGCCGCTCGCCCACCGGCCCGCCCAGGCTCGCACCCGAATAGGCGCCCGCGATGATGCCGATAAGGGTGATGCCGATCTGCACGGTTGACAGGAACTTGCCCGGATCGGCGGCCAAATGGATCGCAATCCGCGCACTGGTCGATCCGGCCTCGGCCCGCGCTTCGAGCGCGCTCGTCTTGGCTGAAACGATGGCAAGTTCCGACATCGCGAACACGCCGTTGATCACGACAAGTGCGAGGATGATGACCAAGTCTATCCAGGGAAAGGGTGTCACAGCGTTCCGCTAGCACAATCCGCAAGCGTTGCCAGCCATGCAACACCGCGCTTGCAACAAACCGGCGTGTCGGACCGGGATTGTTCAACATGGGTCAATGAAATGGCTTACAATAGCTGTAGCGTCGATCGACCGACTTGCAGCCACAGGGGCTGCGTGCAACGTCGGCAACGACAATAAATGGAGGTTCAACTCATGACTATCTCGCGCATTCTGCTTTCGGGCACCGCCGCGCTTGCCCTGCTGGGCACCACGACGGCTTGCGTCACCGACCCGAACACGGGCCAGAAGAAGATTTCCCGCACCGCAATCGGCACAGGCCTCGGCGGCACGCTGGGCTACCTGCTGGGCGGCGCGATCGGCGGCAACACGGGCCGCATCATCGGCGCAGGCATCGGCGGCTCGGCCGGCGCGGTCATCGGCAAGCAGTACGACGACCAGATCAAGGAACTGAAGGAACAGACCGCCGGTAGCGGCGTCGATGTCGAAGAAGTGGGCAATCAGGACGCGATCCTCGTGCGCCTGCCCGACGGCGTGACCTTCGCCACCGGTTCGGCAGCGATCAACCCCGGCTTCTACGACACGCTCAACAACGTCGCCGAGACGCTGGTGAAGTATCCGAACAGCCTGATCGACGTCTATGGCTTCACCGACACCACTGGCGCGCCCGCGACCAACCAGCGCCTGTCCGAACAGCGCGCGCAGGCGGTCTCGGACTACCTCGCCAGCCGCGGCATCGCGCGCGCCCGCATCGCCACCAAGGGCTACGGCGAGCAGTACGACTACCTGCGCGTCAAGACCGGCGACAACGTCAACGAGCCGCTCAACCGCCGCGTTGAAATCAAGATCATCCCGGTCAGCCAGGACGACGTGAGCAAGGCTCGCAGCGGGAATTGATTTTTCCGGAATAAGACAGGACGGGCTGCCCTCGCGGGCGGCCCGTTTTGCGTTCTAGCGCAGCGCCTTGGCGCGGGCCGCGAGCCGGTCGACGGCTGCGGCGTGGATTGCGGGCGAGCACACCAGCACCCCGAAATCGCGCGGGTCGTGCTTGTTGTAGGCGAGCGGGCCGCCGAAGGCGTCGGTCACCTCCGCCCCCGCCTCGCGCGCGATCAGGGTCGCGGCGGCGATGTCCCACTCGAAACCCCAGCGCAGCGTCGCGACGAGATCGGCGCGGTCATCGGCCACCATCGCGATCCTGAGCGCGATCGAATTGGGCTGTTCGACGGCAACGAGGTCGCTGTCCTCCTTGGGCAGAGCAATGGTCGGCACCCGAGCGCCGGAAAACTGGGTGCGGGTGCTCGCGCGGATCGCCTCGCCGTTGAGGCTCGCGCCTTGCCCGGCCACCGCCACCCATTCCTCGCCCCGCGCAGGCGCGGCGAGCATACCGATCAGCGGTTTTCCGGAACTGACCAGCGCGACCGAGACCGCCCAGCCCGGCCGCCCGCGTACGAAATCGCGGGTGCCATCGATCGGATCGACCAGCCAGATCAGCCCGCTTTCGGTGCGCGCCTTGTCGTCGGCGGTTTCCTCCGAAAGCCACGCGGCAGACGGCAGCAACCGGCCCAGCTCGCGCTTCAGAAAGCGGTCAACCTCGAGATCAGCCTCGCTCACCGGATTGCCGGGCGTCTTGTCCCAGCTGTGGAGGTCATGTCCGGAGCCCGGCCAGCGCGAAACGGCGATCCTGCCCGCCTCGCGGACAATGGCCTGAAGGTGTTCCCTGTCAATCATGAGAGGCCACCGTGTTGGCCTTGCTTCAGGCACTTTTCAAGCCTGCCGATCCGTGCTTAGGCCGCCCGCAGACAAACCTCTCCCCAGGATTTGCAAGAAGGGATCACTACGCCATGAACGTCCACGAATATCAGGCCAAGGAACTGCTCGCCCAGCACGGGCTTGCCATCCCGGCCGGCCACGCCGCGCTGACCGTTGCCGAAGCGGTGGAAGCCGCCAAGAAGCTCCCGGGGCCGCTCTACGTGGTGAAGGCGCAGATCCATGCCGGTGGACGCGGCAAGGGCAAGTTCAAGGAGCTCCCCGCGGACGCCAAGGGCGGCGTGCGTCTCGCCAAGAGCCTCGAGGAAGTGGAAGCCCACGCCAAGGAAATGCTCGGCAACACGCTGGTCACCATCCAGACGGGCGACGCGGGCAAGCAGGTCAACCGCCTCTACATCACCGACGGCGTCGACATCGCCAAGGAATACTACCTCTCGCTGCTGGTCGACCGCGCGTCGGGCCGCGTCGCCTTCGTCGTTTCGACCGAGGGCGGCATGGACATCGAGACCGTGGCGCATGACACGCCCGAGCTGATCACCAGCTTCTCGGTCGATCCGGCGCAGGGCTTCCAGCCGCACCACGGCCGCGCCGTGGCCTTCGCGCTGAAGCTGACGGGCGACCTCAACAAGCAGGCGCAGAAGCTGTCGAAGCAGCTCTACGACGCCTTCATCGCCACCGATTGCGAGATGCTCGAAATCAACCCGCTGGTCGAAAGCGAAGACGGCAAGCTCTTGGTGCTCGACGCCAAGATGAGCTTCGACGGCAACGCGCTCTACCGTCACCCCGACATCGAAGCCCTGCGCGACGAGACCGAGGAAGACCCGGCTGAAGTCGAAGCGAGCCAGTACGACCTCGCCTACATCAAGCTCGACGGCAACATCGGCTGCATGGTCAACGGCGCGGGCCTTGCCATGGCGACGATGGACATCATCAAGCTCAACGGCGCCTTCCCCGCAAACTTCCTCGACGTGGGCGGCGGCGCCACCACCGAGAAGGTCACCGCGGCCTTCAAGATTATCCTCAAGGACCCGGCGGTCGAGGGCATCCTCGTCAACATCTTCGGCGGGATCATGAAGTGCGACGTGATCGCCAATGGCATCGTCCAAGCGGCCAAGGACGTGAACCTTCAGGTTCCGCTGGTGGTCCGTCTCGAAGGCACCAACGTGGCCGAAGGCAAGGCGATCCTCGAGAACTCGGGCCTCACCATCGTCAGCGCCGACAACCTTGGCGATGCGGCCAAGAAGATCGTTGCCGAGGTGAAGAAGGCCGCCTGATCGCAGGGGTCTTGTTCAGCAAGTACATCCCGGGCGGGAGGATCAACGTATCAACTTCGCCCGGTCCTACACGCCCCCGCCCTGCTTGACGTTTACGTAAACGCAAGCTAGGCGGGCGGCCAAGGAGCCGTAAGGCTCACGTGATTCTTTGAGAGGAAGGAACGCCCCATGAAGATCCTCGTCCCCGTCAAGCGGGTGATCGATTACAACGTCAAGCCGCGGGTCAAGGCCGACGGCACCGGCGTGGACCTCGCCAACGTCAAGATGAGCATGAACCCGTTCGACGAGATCGCGGTCGAGGAAGCCATCCGCCTCAAGGAAAAGGGCGCCGCGACGGAAATCGTCGCTGTCTCTGTCGGCCCGGCCAAGGCGCAGGAAACCTTGCGCACCGCACTCGCGATGGGCGCCGACCGTGCAATCCTGATCGAGACCGACGAAGAGGTTGAACCTCTCGCCGTCGCCAAGATCCTCAAGGCCATTGCCGATGAAGAAGCCCCGGGCCTCGTCATCCTCGGCAAGCAGTCGATCTCGGACGATTCGAACCAGACCGGCCAGATGCTCGCAGCTTTGATGGGCCGTCCGCAGGGCACCTTCGCCAACACCGTCGAGGTCGATGGCGATTCTGTGATCGTGAAGCGCGAAGTCGATGGCGGCTTGCAGACCGTGAAGCTCAGCCTTCCCGCGATCGTCACCACCGACCTTCGCCTCAACGAGCCGCGCTATGCCTCGCTGCCGAACATCATGAAGGCCAAGCAGAAGCCCCTCGCGGTCAAGACGGCTGCCGATTACGGCGTCGACCTGACCCCGCGTCTCAAGACCCTCAAGGTCGAAGAGCCCGCCGTGCGTCAGGCCGGTGTGAAGGTCGCCGACGTTGCCGAGCTGCTCGGCAAGCTCAAGACTCTCGGCATCGCCGACTAAGACCTCGGACAAGGAACCCAAGAGATGAAGACTCTCGTTCTCGTCGAACATGACAACACCCGCGTGCAGGACGCCACACTGGCTGTCGTCACCGCCGCATCGAAGCTGGGCGAAGTGCACCTGCTGGTCGCCGGCCACAATTGCGGCGCGGTTGCCGAAGCGGCTGCCAAGATCGCGGGCGTGGGCAAGGTCCATGTGGCTGACGACGCAGCCTATGCCAATGGCCTTGCCGAAAACGTCGCTCCGCTCGCTGCCGAGTTGATGGGCCACCACGACGCCTTCCTCGCCGCGGCCACCACGCAGGGCAAGAACGTCGCCCCGCGCGTCGCTGCGCACCTCGACGTGATGCAGCTGTCGGAGATCCTCTCGGTCGAAGGCCCCAAGACCTTCACCCGCCCGATCTACGCCGGTAACGCCATCGCCACCGTCGAATCCACCGATGCCAAGCTGGTCATCACCGTGCGCGGCACCGCCTTCGAGAAGGCCGCCACTGAAGGTGGTTCGGGCACGATCGAAGCCGTCGGCGGCGCAGGCGACAGCGGCACCTCCACCTTCGTCAGCTCGGAAATCGCCAAGAGCGAGCGTCCGGAACTGACCAGTGCGAAGATCATCGTCTCGGGCGGCCGCGCCCTCAAGGACGCGGAGACCTTTGAGGCGATCATCACCCCGCTCGCCGACAAGCTCCACGCCGCGATCGGCGCGAGCCGCGCGGCGGTCGATGCAGGCTACGTCCCCAATGACTACCAGGTCGGCCAGACCGGCAAGATCGTCGCCCCCGAAGTGTACTTCGCGATCGGCATCTCCGGCGCGATCCAGCACCTTGCCGGCATGAAGGACTCCAAGGTCATCATCGCCATCAACAAGGACGACGACGCCCCGATCTTCCAGGTCGCCGACGTAGGCCTGGTGGGCGACCTGTTCACCGCCGTGCCTGAGCTTACTGCGGCGCTGTAAGCGGTTCATCGCAAAAGCCTTTAATTTGAAAAGAGCCTCCGGCAGTCTTGCATGACTGCCGGAGGCTTTTCTTATGCGTCGCACCCTGCTTGCCCTTGCCGTCCTCGCCGCCACCGTTCCCGCGCAGGCCGAGCCGCGCGTACTTAAGCCCTATGGGCCGTGGAACGTCGACTTCGGAGAGGACATCTGCCGTCTCCAGCGCCTGTTCGGCAGCTCCGAGGACAAGCAGGTGCTGGTGTTTCAGCAGTATTGGCCTTCCGACCGGGCGGGCCTGACGCTTGCCGGATCGGCATTCGGCAGGTTCCGCAGCCTTGAGCGCACCGATCTCCGGTTCTACGAGGGACAGGAGCCGCTTCGGGCCGGCGCTTTCACCGGCACCTTCGGTGATATCGGCGATGCGCTGATCTTCCCCAACATCAGCCTCGAGAAGCCCGAGCCTCTGGAGAGCAAGGAAACAGTCTCGGACAAGCCCTTCACACAGATGGATGTCGCGCTGGGCAAAAAGGCACGCTTCGTCCAAGTCCGGCAGGGCAGCAAAGAGGTGCGTTTCGAGACGGGGCCGCTCAATGCCGCCTTCGAGGTGCTCAATCAGTGCACGCTCGAGCTCCTGCGCGGCATGGGCCTCGATGCCGACAAGCACATCACGATGCAAAGCGAGGCGCGCTGGCTTAATCGCGATGCGCTGGTGCGTCGGATCGTCGCCGACTACCCGGACGAGGCGCAGGCCAACGGCGAGCAAGGGATCATGCGGATGCGCGTGATCGTTACTGCCGAGGGCACGGTCGAGAGCTGCAAGATTCTCAAGGCAACCGACACCCAACGCCTCGAATCGCCTGCCTGTAAGGTGATGGAGCGGGCCCAATTCGCGCCCGCGCTGGACGCGGAGGGGACGCCATTCCGCTCGCTCTATGCGACCACGATCACCTATAAGATTGGGGGTTGAGGGTTAGGCACTGAAGCGGCTCACAACACCCCATTCAGCGCGTGCAGCGTCATCCCGACGAGCCCGCCCACCAGCGTGCCGTTGATGCGGATGAACTGGAGGTCGCGGCCTACGGCGCCCTCGACACGGTCGGTGATGGTGCGGGCGTCCCAGCGTTTGACCGTTTCCGACACCAGCCGGACGATCTGGTCGCCGTAGCGGGTCGCGATGCCCACCATCGTGCGCCGCGCGAAGCGGTTGATCTGGTGTTGCAGCCGCGCATCCTGCTGGAGCGCGCCGCCCAGCTCTGCCAGCATGGAGCGCATTTCCTCGCCCATCCCGCTTTCGGGATCGCGGGCGCGGCGGATCAGCGACTGGCGCATCCGCTCCCACACGCCGGTCCACCACACCGCCACGGCGGGGTTGGCGATCAGGTCGCGCTTCATGTCCTCGACCTTGGCGCGGGTCTCGGGGTCGTGCTGCAAGTCCTGCCCGAGCTTTGCCAGCCCCTCCTCGATCTTGCCGCGCAAGGGGTGGTCGGGGTTCACCAGCACCTCAGCGAGGAGCTTGTAGAGCCCGTCGAGCACGCTGGAGGAGATGGTCTTGTCGATCCCCGCCCAGCGCAGCACGCCCGCGACGCGCTGGTGGATGATCTCGCGGATGGTTTCCTCGTTATCCTCCAGCGTCAGGCCCGCCCAGCGCACGAAACCGTCGATCAGCGGCTGGTGGCGCTTGTCGACCATCGCGGTCTCGATCATGCGGCCAGCGAGAGGGGCCACGTCGAGCTTCGACAGCTGCCCTGCAAGGCCGGAACGCACCTGATTTCCGAGCCGGTCGGGATCGAGCGATTCGAGCACCTCGGCGAGCAATTCCGCCGCGCCCGAGGTGATCCGCGAGCGTTCATCGCCGCCCCTGTCGGGCGACGCCGCCAGAAATTCGCCTGCCGCCTTGGCGACGTTCATCACCGCCATGCGCCGCGCGACGACCGCAGGGGTGAGGAAGTTCTCGCGCAGGAAGGCCGCCATCGTGTCGGCGATGCGGTCCTTGTTTTCCGGGATGATCGCGGTGTGCGGGATCGGCAAGCCGAGCGGCGCGCGGAACAGCGCGGTCACCGCGAACCAGTCGGCCAGCCCGCCGACCATCGCGGCTTCGGCAAAGGCATTGAGGTAGCCCCACGCCGGATGGCCGGTGGCCGCGAGCCCATGGGTGGCGACGAAGATCACCGCCATCGCGGCGAGCATCCCGGTCGCCGTCCAGCGCATCCGCCTTGCGCGGTCGACGGTAAGCGGCTGTCCGCCGAAGGTCAGGGGCCTCAGAGAGCGCGTCGCCATGTCCTGCCTTAGCAAGGGTTGGGCGTGCCAGTCACCAATAACCGGTCACGCCCTGGCCCGTTACTCGGCCGGCTCTGCACCCGGCAGGCCGGGAAGCGGACGATCAAACTCGGCCCGGTGCGTGTCGTCGCCCGGCTTGTAGGTCAGGATCTTTGCCCGCAGCCACGGCCCGGCGCGCTTCTCGAAACTGTCGGCCAGACTGAAGCCCGCCGGCACGATCAGTAGCGTCAGCAGGGTCGAGAGGACCAGCCCCCCGATCACCACAATGCCCATCGGCTGGCGCCACGCCCCGTCGCCCGAGAGCGACAGCGCCACCGGCACCATGCCTGCGGTCATCGCCACGGTGGTCATCACGATCGGCTGGGCGCGCTTGTGCCCGGCATCGAGGATCGCATCGAGCTTGCCGACACCCTTGTTCATCTCCTCGATCGCGAAGTCGATCAGCAGGATCGAGTTCTTCGAGACGATGCCGAGCAGCAGCAGGATGCCGATATAGACCGGCATCGATTGCGGGAATCCGACCAGCCAGACCAGCAGGAGGCCGCCCAGCGGGGCGAGCAGCAGCGAGGTCATGTTGACCAGCGGGCTCATCAGCCGCTTGTAGAGCAGCACCAGCACCGCGAACACCAGCAGGAAGCCGGCGATGATCGCAACCGAGAGATTGACCTTGAGCTCGGCCTGCCACTTGTCCTCGCCCACGGTGTCGCGGATGACGCCGGTCGGCAGGCTCTTGAGCACCGGCAGGGCATCGATCGCCGTCTGCGCATCACCCTTGAGGACGCCTGCGGCAAGGTCGGCGCCGACCAGCACGCGGCGGTTCTGGTTGTAACGCTGGATCGCGGTCGGGCCGGAACCGAAGGTGATGTCGGCGACGCGGCTCAAGGGCACCGAACCGCCGCCAGTGACCGGCACAGGCAGGTTCTGAATGGTGGTGAAATCGGTGCGGGAATCGTCCGAGAGGCGCACCGTGATCGGGATCTGGCGATCCGAGAGCGAGAAGCGCGCGGCGTTCTGCTCGATCTCGCCGATGGTCGCGATGCGGATCGTCTGCGACAGCGCGGCCGTGGTCACGCCGAGTTCGGCGGCGATCTCGATGCGCGGGGTGATGATGATCTCGGGGCGGTTGAGGTCGGCGCTGATGCGCGGGGCGACCAGCGACTTCAGGCCCTTCATCTCCTCGACCAGCTTGAGCGCGGTCTGTTCGAGGACGATCGGGTCGGAGCCCGCCAGCATCACGGTCATGTCGCGGCCCGATCCGAAGCCGCTCGACTGCGACTGGAAGCGGACGCGCGCGTCAGGGAACCGGGCGAGCCGGGGCGCGAGATCCTGCGAGAACTCGGTCGATGTCCGGTCGCGGTCCTTCTTCAGCTTGACGAAGACGGTCGAGGCATTGCCCAGCTGGATGCGTTCGAGCGTCCGCTCGACCTCGGGTTCCTGCTTCAGAATGGCGGAAACGCCGTTCACCGCCCGCTTGGCATCGGCGAGCGTCGTGCCGGGCACCAGCTCGACCTGCACCTGAAGGTTGTCTTCATTGATGGTCGGCTGGAACTGGCCGGGGATCTGGCCGAACAGCAGGATCGTCACGAGGAACGAGAACCAGCCGATGCCGAGCATCCACAACCGGTGATCGTAGAAGCGCGCCGTCAGCCAACGCTGGCTGTGCGCCAGGTCGCTGGAGCCGCGCGCGGGCAGTTCGATGAGCTTGAAGGTAAGCAGCGCCGCCCCGAGCGAAATCAGCGACACCAGCACCAGCTGCGTCACCTCGAAGATCTTGGAGACGAGGAAGAAGGCAAAGCTGGTGCTGTCGCTCGACACGGCGCCGGCGATGGTCTTGGGAATGCCGAGGCCGTTGATGGCGTTGAAGGTCGTGAACATCGTCACGGCGGGCACGGCCAGCAACAGGATCACGGCCAGCAGCAAGGCGGGCACGTAGAGGTAGCGGCTGCGCGGGCGGCTCAGCCCGGCGCGGCGCACGGCCATCTTGCCGGTATCGAGCGTCCACGCCAGCACGCGCATATAGCCATCGATGGCGCGGCCGCCTCCATGCTCGGCGTGGCCCTTGGACTTGAGGAAATAGGCCGCCATCAGCGGCGTGACCATGCGGGCCACGGCCAGCGACATCAGCACCGCGATCACCACGGTGATGCCGAAGTTCTTGAAGAACTGGCCGGCGATGCCCGGCATCAGGCCCACGGGCAGGAACACCGCGACGATGCAGAAACTGGTCGCGACCACCGGCAGGCCGATCTCGTCCGCCGCGTCGATCGAGGCCTGATAGGCGCTCTTGCCCATGCGCATATGTCTGACGATGTTCTCGATCTCCACGATCGCATCGTCGACCAGCACGCCGGCCACCAGCGCCAGCGCGAGCAGCGACAGGAAGTTCAGGTTGAAGCCGAGCAGGTCCATGAACCAGAAGGTCGGGATCGCCGAGAGCGGGATCGCCACCGCGCTGATGAAGGTCGCGCGCCAGTCGCGCAGGAACACGAACACCACCAGAACTGCCAGCACGGCACCTTCGACCAGCGCCGACATCGAGGAGTTGTACTGGCCGCGGGTGTAGGTGGTGGTGGTCGATTGCGGGATGAACTTCACGCCGGGGTTCTCGGCGGCGATCTTGTCCATTTCCTTGAGCGCGGAGTCGTAGACCGTGAGGTCCGAGGAGCCGCGCGCGCGGTTCATGTAGAAGTTGACGACTTCCTTGCCGTTGATCTCGCTCTTCGAGGTGCGTTCGGACACGCCGTCACGCACTTCGGCCACGTCGGCAAGGCGCGCGGTGCGGCCGCCGCCGAGCTGGATCTGGGTCTGCGAGAGGTCATAGGCGGTGGTGGAGTTGCCGAGCACGCGCAGCGACTGGCGGGTGCCGCCGACTTCCGCGAGGCCGCCCGCAGCATTGAGGTTGCCCTGGCGCAGCGCGGCGTTGATCTGCGAGGCGGTCACCCCGAAGGCCTGCATCTTGGCCGGATCGAGGATCACTTCGATGCGCCGGTCCACCCCGCCATAACGGCCCACCTCGGCAAGTCCCTCGATCTTGAGCAGGCGCTTGGCGACGGTGTCGTCGATGAACCAGCTCAATTGTTCGAGCGTCATGTCGTCGGCCTCGACCGCGAACACGCCGACCGCGCCGCCGATCGCGTTGACCTTGAAGACGCGCGGTTCAAGGATGCCGTCAGGCAGGCTGCCGCGCACGGAGGAGACCGCCGTCTCGACCTCGTTGACCGCCTCGATGAGGTTGGTGCCGATCTGGAAGGAGACGACCGTCTGCGAATTGCCCTCGGTCGCGGTCGACTGGATCGAGTCCACCCCGTTGATCGACCGCAGCGCGCTTTCGACGCGCTGGGTGATCTGGTTCTCGATCTCGGTCGGCGAGGCACCGGGCTGGGAGATGGTGACGATCACCGCGGGGAATTCGACGTCCGGGTTGTTCGTCACGTCCATCCGCATGAAGCTGACGATCCCGGCGAACAGCAGTCCGGCAAAGAACACCAGCGGAATCACCGGATTGCGGATCGACCAGGCCGAGATGTCGCGAAGTGCCATGAAAGTCCTGCCTGTGTTGTCGCCGGTATGTTTTCGCCGGTGGGGGCGTCCGTCCCGCTAGCTACGCGTAAGGAGCCTGCGGGGATGGGCGCCGGTCTTACTTCTTGAGGGGCTTGGGGTTGACGGTCTCGCCGGGGTTGAGGAAGCCGCCGGCGCGCAGCACCACGCGTTCGCTGCCGTTCAGGCCTTCGGTGATGGCGAGCCCGCTCTCCGTCACCGCACCGGTCTTGACCGCGCGGCGCTCGGCCTTGTTGTCCTTGCCCACGACATAGACGAAGCTGCCCTTGGTATCGGCCAGCACCGCGCTCTCGGGGAGGACGGTGGCGGTGAAACTGCCGCTGTTGATCTTGGCCGTGGCAAAGCCGCCGGGGCGCAGGCCGGGGGCGAAGGCCAGCGCGATGCGCACCGTGCCCTGCCGGGTCGCCTGATCGATCACCGGAGAGACCTGCCACACCTGCCCCGTGAAGCGCTGGTCCGAACCGGTCGGGATGATGGTCGCCTGCGTGCCGACCGAAAGCTTGGCGAGCTGTTCTTCCGAAACCTGCGCGAGCATCTCCATCTCGCCGCCGCTGGCGATGGTGAACAGCGCGGGCGTTCCGGCGCCGACGGTCTGGCCGGGCTCGACCGCGCGGGTCAGGACATAGCCCGTGGCGGGCGCGATGATGTTGAGCCGCTGGTTGCGCGCGCGCTGCTCGTTCAGCTGCGCTTCGGCGACGCGGACGCGGGCGACGGCGGAATCGCGGGTCGCGGTCAAGCGGTCGACATCGGCCTTGGAGACAAAGCCGCGCGCGACCAGCTGCAATGAACGGTCGAGATTGGCCTGCGCAAGATTGGCATCGGCCTTGGCGACCTGAAGCTGCGCGGCCTGCGCGGCGGCCTGCTGGACCTGCACCGAACGGTCGATCACCGCCAGCACCTGACCCTGCTGCACCCAGTCACCCGCATCAACGGTCACGCGCAGCACCTGACCGCCCTCGCCGACCACGCCGACTGGCATGGGGCGGCGCGCGGCGAGCGTGCCGGGCGCATCGATCTCGCCTGCGACCGTGGTCTTGCCCGGCGTCACCACCGTGACCGCAGCAGCCTGCGCATTGTTGTCGACCGCCGGAGCCGGTTGCCCGCCCGCAATCGCGAAATAGCCGCCGATCAGCAGCAGCAGCACGAACAGGCCGCCGCCGCCGACGATCAGCCAGCGCGGGATCGCGGGGCCGGGCGCGGTGCGCGCGCCGGCAAACTCCGTGGTCACCCCGTCGGCGGCTTCGGCCGTGATCGTCGTCTCGTAATTCATTGCCATTCCCTCACTCGGGCCGCCCACGCGCAAAGCACGAGACGACCAAAGAGTGTATTATTCGCATAACTCACCAAGTGCAACGCCTCTTAGATTGTCGGCCCCCGCGCGGCAATGCGTGCATCGACCGATGACATGGGGCCTAGACGAAAGGTGCGGCGGTGCTTGCGCCAAGAATAGCGCAAAACAGCGAAAACCCGCAACGCCTTGCGGGCATTGCGGGCTTTTCAGGGGTTTGTCGGAGCCCGAAGGCTCAATACTTCAGCTGGCGCTCGTAGAGATCGCGGTAGTGCTGGATCTTGGTGACCCGCAGGCCGTGCATTCCCGAACGGTCAACCGCGCGCTGCCACGAGGCGAATTCCTCGAGCGTCAGACCATAGCGGGCCAGCGCCTCGTCGAGCGTCAGCAGCCCGCCGTTGACGGCAGCCACCACCTCGGCCTTGCGACGCACCACCCAACGCTTGGTCTCGGGCGCGGGCAGGTCGGCAAGGGTCAGCGGCTCGCCGAGCGGGCCGATCACCTGTGCGGGGCGGATGTCCTGGTTCTCAATCATCGCATATCTCTCGCATCGCCGCGTGACGCATCGGGGTTTTGTCCTTCTGTCTGGTCCGGGCGGTTTGCATCGTTCTGAGCAGTTCTGGCATCAAAGGCTTTAGATTGCCCTAAAGCATCACGGTTAACACCGGGTTCTCCATCATCGAGAAGCGCAAAGTAACTTGCGGCGGCATCGCCGAAACTGGCCGCGACCGCCTCGATCGGGGCTGCCGATTCGGTGCGCAGCAAAAGCCGAAGATCGCGCGCGGCGTTGAGGCGAGCGGTCAGCTCGCTCCATTCGACCGACCGCAGAGCGTCGCCCGCACGACGTGCGGCACGTCCGGCGAGTCGCTCGTCGGCCCCGAAGGCACTGTGCGACGCGGAAATGGGCTTGGCTTTCTCGAACATCATCCGCCTTCCTAACGCGAGGGCGTCAAAATCCGGTAAAGCCGCCATTTACTCCGGCTTAGGAATAGTCCGGGCGAAACGGGCAAGAAGCGCGCCTCTGGCGAAACCGGCCTACCATCGTTATAGGGCGGCCTCTCATGGACACCTCCGCTCTCCTTGCCCCCGGCCTGATGGCTGCGCCTGATGCCGCCGCGCTGTTCGATCTGCCGCGTGAAGCGTCCGCGTGCCGGATCGTCGTGGCGATGAGCGGCGGGGTCGATTCCTCGGTGGTCGCCGCGCTTGCCCATGCCAGCGGCGCGGAGGTGATCGGCATCACGCTCCAGCTTTACGATTACGGCGCGGCGACGGGCCGCAAGGGCGCGTGCTGCGCGGGCGACGACATCCGCGACGCGCGCGCGGTGGCCGACCGGCTGGGCATCGCGCATTATGTCTTCGACCACGAAAGCGCTTTTCGCGAAGAGGTGGTCGAGCAGTTCGCCGACGAATATCTCGCCGGGCGCACGCCGGTCCCCTGCATCCGCTGCAACATGGGGCCCAAGTTCACCGACCTGTTCCGCATGGCGCGCGAACTGGGCGCGGATTGCCTTGCGACCGGCCACTATGTGCGCCGGGTGATGAGCGCGGAGGGAACCCCGCATCTGTATCGCGCCGCCGACCCTGCGCGCGACCAGTCCTATTTTCTCTATGGCACCACCGAAGCGCAGCTCGATTACCTGCGCTTCCCCTTGGGCGGGATGCCCAAGACCGAGGTGCGCGATCTGGCCGAGGCGGCGGGCCTGAGGAACGCGGCCAAGCCGGATTCGCAGGACATCTGCTTCGTGCCCGATGGCAATTACGCGAAGATCGTCACCAAGGTGCGGCCCGAGGGTGCGGCGCCGGGAGCGATCGTCCACGCCGCCACGGGCGAGACGCTCGGCGAGCATAAGGGCATCGTCCACTTCACCGTCGGCCAGCGCAAAGGCCTCGAAATCGGCGGCCAGCCCGAGCCGCTCTATGTCATCGGCCTCGATGCGGCGGCGCGCGAGGTGCGGGTCGGGCCGAAGCGGATGCTGGCGGTGAATGCCGCTCGGCTGACCGAGACCAACCGCATTGGCGCGCTGCCTGATGAGCCGCTGACGGCCAAGGTGCGCAGCCTCGCCAAGCCGGTGCCGGTGGTGCTCGAGGGTTCGCTCGGCGATGGCGCAGCGGTGACGATCCGCTTCGACGCGCCGGAGTTCGGCGTCGCGCCCGGGCAGGCGGCGGTGATCTATGCGGGCGAGCGGGTGGTCGGCGGCGGGTGGATCGATTCCACCGAGAAGGTCACGGTTTAGATACCCGCTTGGGGCCCGTTAGATCGGTTTAGACCCCCTCTAGACCCCTTCTAGACCCCCGATAGACGCGTTTAGACCCCGCCTTTTCGGCAATGTTTCACGTGAAACATCGCCAATTCACCCCTCCCAGGGTTCCAGCACGCAGCCATAACCTTTGCGGTAGGTCGCGGTCGCACTGGCCACGAGCGGGAAGCGTGCGGTAACGCTCTTGGCCTCGTCATCATCGACCAAAGTGACCGCCTCCATCCCCGCCAGCTTGTCCTTGGCGCAGTCCTTCAAGGGGCGCCCCGCGACATAGCGGCACGAACAGGCGACCCGCGCCGAATAGGCCGACGCGATGCTCCCGTAACCGTGGATCGGCTCGCGGAACGCCCAGGCGGTCCCGCCGATGGCCAGCGCGATGAAGGCAAGTAGCCACAGCCCCCAGCGCCTGCGGGGCGGCCTTCCTACAGAGGTGGGTGATTTCGCCATTGCCAAGCCTTTGCGGTTGGGGAAATGAGGGCGCGATGACCCTGCTCGGCCCTGTCCATAATCGCGCCTTCGCCCTCGCGCCAGCCCTGCTGATGCTCGCCAGCTGCGGCTCCGCGCCGGTGCCCGACAAGCCGCTGACGCCCGAGGCGCTGGCCGCCGTGACCAAGAATGCGGGCGCCCCGAAAGAGCAGCTCGCTAGGCAGATCGACGACCTCTTCACCAAGCCCGGCCTCGGCGAAACCCGCGCGGTGGTGGTGATCGCGGACGGCAAGCTCGCCGCCGAACGCTACGCCCCGGGTTACGACAAAAACACGAGGTTTATCAGTTGGTCGATGGCCAAAAGCGTCACCGGCGTGCTGATCGGGATGCTGGTCTCCGACGGGTTGCTGGCCCTCGACGAACCTGCCCCCGTCCCCCTCTGGCAGCGCCCCGGCGACCCCCGCGCCGAGATCACGCTACGCCACCTCCTCCAGATGCGCAGCGGGTTGCGCCATACCGAGGCGGGCAATCCGCCCTACGAATCAAGCGAAGTCAGGATGTTGTTCCTCGACGGGCGCGACAATATGGCGAAGTGGGCCGAGGAGCAGCCGCTCGAGGCGGAGCCGGGCAAGAAGTTCGAGTACTCGTCGAATACCAGCGTGATCCTCGCCGACATCGCGGCCCGCGCGCTGACCACCAGCGACAAGCCCGAAGCGCGGCGCAAGGCGGTGGCGGATTACCTCCACCAGCGCCTCTTCGCGCCCCTCGGCATGAGCAGCATGGTGCCAGAATTCGACGCCTCGGGCACGCTGATCGGCGGCAGCCTGATGCACGCCACCGCGCGCGACTGGGCGAAGTTCGGCGAGTTCCTGCGCCTCAAGGGCCGCGCCCCTGCAGGCGAGCAGCTCGTGCCGAACCGCTGGGTCGAGGCGATGCTGACGCCGAGCCCCACGCGCGCGAATTATGGCTTCCAGATCTGGCTCAACCGCAAGCTACCCAAGGGCGAGGAGCAGGCGCTCTTCCCCGACCGCGCGCCCAAGAGCCTGTTTTCGTTGATCGGCCACATGGGGCAATATGTGCTCGTTTCGCCCAGCCAGCGGGTGACGATGGTCCGGCTCGGCCACTCAGACGCCGAGGAGCGCCCGCCGATGTTGCAGCAGGCGGCGGACGTTATCGAACTCTACCCTCAGAGGTAGAAGCTGCCCTCGACCACGGTGACGCAAGGCCCGCCGAGCCAGGCGCGGTCGCCATCGAGGCGCAACGTCAGATCGCCGCCACGCTGGCTCGCCTGATGCGCGGTGAAGCTGTCGCGGCCGAGGCGCTTGGCCCAATAGGGCGTCAGCACCGCATGGGCCGAGCCAGTGACGCTGTCCTCGTCCACCCCGCCGCCGGGAACGAAGACGCGGCTGACGATGTCGGTCTCGTCGCCCGGTGCGGTGACGATGAACTGGTCTTTCCCGAGCTTTTCCAGCCCGCGAATGTCGGGCGTCAGGCCCCGCACAGTCGCTTCGTTTTCATAGAGATAGATGTTGTAGCCGAGCTCCGAGCGGTAGACCTCCAGCGGCTCCGCCCCGAGCAGGCGGATCGCTTCGGCCTGATTGGCGGCGGTGTCCTGTGCGGTCGTGATGGCAGGGAGCGCGAGTTCGTAGGCGTCACCCGCTTTGACGACCTCGAGCACGCCCGACTTGCGGGTACGGAAGGTCACCCGCTCACCGCCATCCCGGGTCAGCAGGATGTGCCCGCTCGCCAGCGTTGCATGGCCGCACAGCGCGATCTCGTAGGTCGGCGTGCACCAGCGCAGCTCCCAATCGGCCTCGCCCGTGGCATCGCGCACCACGAAGGCGGTCTCGGCGAAGAGGTTCTCCGCGCCGATCGCGACCAGCACTTCGTCAGGGAGCCATTCCTCGAGCACCATTACCGCGGCCTGGTTCCCGCCGAAGGGCGAGGCGGCGAAGGCATCGACGTGCCAGTAGGGGATTTTCTGGGCCATCTGGGTGTTCCTCAGGGGTAAAGAAGCGTGTCGGACCACGCGGCGTCCGCACTGTCGCGGGTGAATTCGCGGCGGTCGTGGAGCCGGTTGTCGCGGTCGATCCAGAACTCGATGCGGCGCGGGCTTAAAGTGAAACCCGTCCAGTGCGGCGGACGCGGCACTTGCCCTTCGGCCTCGTGCGCGGCCCACAGCTCCTGCACGCGGGTCAGGTATTCCTGGCGCTCCGGCAAGGGCCGCGACTGGTCGCTGGCGGCGCTGCCGACCTGGCTGGTGTAGGGGCGCGAGTGGAAATAGGCGTCCGCGCGCTCGGGCGAGACTTCGATCAGCGGGCCTTCGATACGGATCTGGCGGCGCAGGCTCTTCCAATGGAACAGCAGCGCGGCCTGCATATTGGCGCGGATGTGTGCGCCTTTGCGGCTTTCGGCATTGGTGAAGAAGGTGAAGCCGCCGCCGGAAATCTCGGTCTTCCCGTGGCCCTTCAGCAGCACCATCCGCACCGAGGGCGCCGCATCCGCCGTCGCCGTCGCCAGCGCCACCGCGTTGGGATCGTTGAGCTCGCCGACCTGCGCGGCGGCGAACCACTCCTCGAACATGTCGAACGGATCGGCGCCAGCGGGCAGCACGGTATCTGCAAGCTGGGCATCGTCGAGGGGGGTCGTATCGCTCATCAGGTGTGTCCTTGCCAGCCGGAAGCGGGACATAGGGCGGGCCCGGACGCGTTGGAAGTGCATCTTGTGCAATTTCGCCGCGCGTTAACCCTGCTCGGCTTGCACAAGGTCACTGTCTCACCTAGCTAATACGCTATGCGCGACCCATACGGCACTCTGGGCATACCCCGCACCGCATCCGAAGCGGACATCAAGAGCGCCTATCGCAAGCTCGCCAAGGAGCTGCACCCCGATCGCAACAAGGACCAGCCGAACGCGGCGGAGAAGTTCTCCGATATCACCCGCGCCTATGATCTGCTCTCCGACAAGAACAAGCGCGCCCAGTATGACCGCGGCGAGATCGACGGAGAGGGCAACCCTGCCAATCCCTTCGCCGGCATGGGCGCGCGGGGCGGCTTTCGCCCGGGGACAGGCTACGGACCCGGGCCGGGTGCGGGCGGCTTTCGCGACAGCGAGTTCGGCGGCGGCGACGAGGTCGATCTGAGCGATCTGTTCGAAGGCCTGTTCGGGGGTCGCAAGAACCAGCAGCAGCAGGCCGGAGCACGGCGCGGTTTCGGCCGCCAGCCTCCGCCCCCGCCCCCGCGGCGCGGCGCCGATATCCAGTACCGCCTCGCTGTGCCCTTCGTGGAGGCCGCCGCCGGGCGCGACCAGCGCATCACGCTGGCGGACGGCAAGGCGATCAATCTCAAACTCCCCGCCGGTGTCGAGGACGGCACGATGATGCGCCTCAAGGACAAGGGCCATCCCGGCGCAGGCGGCAATGGCGACGGGATCGTGATGGTCGAAGTCGGCACCCACCCCTTCTTCCGGCGCGAGGGCGACAATATCCGCATGGACCTGCCGATCACCCTCGACGAGGCGGTGCGCGGCGCCAAGGTCAAATGCCCGACGGTCGACGGCGCTGTGATGCTGACGATCAAACCCGGCAGTTCCAGCGGAACAGTTCTCCGGCTGGGCGGTAAAGGCTGGACACGCAAGAACGCCAAACTGGTCGACGGCAAGCACGAACGCGGCGACCAGCTGGTGACACTCGAAATACAGCTCCCTGTCGATCTCGGCCCGCTCGAGGAGCGCCTCGAGGGGTGGATCGACACCGCCCGCCCTCGCGAGAAATTCGGACTCTAAGCGCCGACACCAGCCGGAGGGCTGACCGATGAATGCAAGCCAAGCCCCTGCCGCCGCCGCACAGCCGGGTGGCAAGGCGCACGCCTGGGCAGTGATCCGCCGCGTCGCGGTCAACACCTTCACCGATGGCTTCATCCACGCCGGCAACCTTGCCTACCTGTCGATGCTGGCGATCTTCCCGTTCTTCATCCTCGGCGCGGCGCTGTTCGACATTATCGGCGGGCGCGAAAATGCTCAGACGATCGTCCTGTCGGTCGCGCGTGCGATGCCGAGCTCGGTCGCAACGGTCATCGTACCGGTTGCCGAGAAGGTGATCTACGCGCGTTCCGGCTGGCTGCTGTGGGTGGGCGGCGCGGTCGGCCTGTGGACCGTGTCGAGCCTGATCGAGACGATCCGCGACATCCTGCGCCGCGCCTATGGCACCAAAGCCACGACCTCCTTCTGGTGGACCCGGCTGCTCTCCGCGGGCCTGATCCTTGCTGCGGTGGTGGTGCTGATGCTCTCGCTGTTCGCGCAGGTGCTGATCGGCGGCGCGCAGGAGGTGATCCTGGCCGCCGTCCCGCAGCTGGCCGAGTGGATCGGGGCGCTCAGCCTGTCGCGGATCGTGCCGGGGCTAGGCCTTGCGCTGTCGCTCTGGGTGCTGTTCCTGACCCTCACGCCGTCCCGCTTCAGGGGCAAGCAGTGGCCGAAATGGCCGGGCGCAGTGTTCACGGCCGTGTGGTGGCTGGTGGTCTCCGCCGCGCTGCCAGTGGTGCTGCGCACGGCCTTCGCCTATGACCTCACCTATGGAAGCCTGGCGGGAAGCATCGTCACATTGCTGTTTTTCTGGCTCGTCGGCCTCGGCCTCGTTATTGGCGCCCAGCTGAATGCGGCGCTGGCGCTTGAATCGATGCCAAATGCCGGGCCACCCAAGGAGTAGGCGAGAATGAACGGTTTGATGGCAGGAAAGCGCGGTCTGATCATGGGGCTTGCCAATGACAAGTCACTGGCCTGGGGGATCGCCCAGAAGCTGGCCGAACACGGCGCGGAGCTGGCGTTCTCGTATCAGGGCGAAGCGCTGGAAAAGCGGGTCCGTCCGCTCGCGGCCAGCCTGGGCAGCGATTTCCTGATTGATTGCGATGTGTCGGAAATGAGCGCGCTCGACGCCGCTTTTGCCGCGCTGGCCGCACGCTGGCCGACAATCGACTTCGTGGTCCACGCGATCGGCTTTTCCGACAAGGCTGAACTGCGCGGCAAATATGTCGATACCAGCCTTGAGAATTTCCTGATGACCATGAACATCTCGGCCTACAGTCTGGTCGCGGTGACCCAGCGGGCCGCCGCGATGATGCCCGAATCCGGCGGTTCGATCGTGACGCTAAGCTATTACGGGGCGGAAAAGGTCATCCCGCATTACAATGTGATGGGTGTGGCCAAAGCGGCGCTGGAAACCAGCGTCAAATACCTCGCCAATGATCTGGGGCCAGCCAATATCCGCGTCAATGCGATCTCCGCCGGACCGATCAAGACGCTGGCCGCCAGCGGTATCGGCGATTTCCGCTACATCCTGAAGTGGAACGAACTCAACGCGCCGATGCGCCGCAATGTCACTATCGAAGACGTAGGCGGCAGCGCGCTTTACCTGCTGTCCGACCTCGCCTCGGGGGTCACCGGCGAGATTCATCATGTCGATGCGGGCTATAATGTGATCGGCATGAAGCAGGAAGACGCGCCCGATATTGCGCTGAGTTAGGACGGGGTGCGATAGGCCTGTTCCAACCCCGCTTACCCTGAGCTTGTCGAAGGGCAGCCCTTTTCTCCGCGCCTCACGCCCAGCCTTAAGGTGAAGTGCAGCCCTTCGACAAGCTCAGGGTAGACGGGTTTTGGAGTGGGTGATTCAGAATTCAGTCACACGACTTCAGCCCTTGGGCTGTGGCAGGGGTTCGTCTTCCGCAGCGGGTGCCGCCTGAGCGGCCTTCTGGCGCGCTTCATATTCCTTTTCGGCCGCCTCGACCCGGGCCTGGGTTTCCGCCGCCTCGGCGTCGATCGTGATCATCCGCTTGGCGCGTTCGGCCGCGATCATCTCGCTGAATTTCAGATTGGGATCGGTGGCCTTTTCGGCATAGGCGGCATCGATCAGCTTGCCGGCGCAGCCGGTCCAGCCGCCCTGACCGACGGGCGAGCAGCTCATCGTCCCGAACTTGCCCACGGTTTCATAAGCCAGCACCTTGTTGCTCCAGGCCTCGTTCTGGGGCGAGGCGGTGCCGCGCAGGATTTCCGGA
>JANNZG010000026.1:0-1522 GCA_031410495.1 Porphyrobacter sp. | reverse complement strand
CGGCGCGGGCGCCGAGCCGGGTTCGGGCGGGGCGCGATAGACCAACGACTGAACTTCGCGGACAGCCAGCCCGGCCGGGATCGAGGTTTCATGCGCTACATCGACGAACACCAGTTGCCCGGAACCGCCCTGTTTGGCGGTGACCGACCGCACAGTTGAGCGCCGCCTAACCCCATCGCCCGGACAAAGCGGGGCGTGGAATTCGATTTTGCTAGAAGCCCACATCCGGCGGGGCAAGGCGTTAGGGGGTAAGAAGCTCGCAGGACCGTCATCCCGCAGGGGGTGCCCATCGGGGCCAAGCGACTCGGTCGAGGCTTCGGGGGTACACAGGCACCAGTGAAAGCCCTGCGGGACGTTTCCGTCCGCCTGTGCCATGCGGTCTAGCGTCGCCAGCCATCGGGTTACGCTTTCGGTTCCAACCCAATCGCACCGAACTTCTTCGCGGCCAATCCAGCGATCCCACTCGCTCATCACACCGCCCTTTCGAACACTGCTGCGATCCCCTGCCCGCCGCCGATGCACATCGTCTCGAGCCCGTAGCGCACCTCGCGGCGGTGCAGCTCGCGGGTCAGGTTGGCGAGGATGCGGCCTCCGGTTGCGCCAATCGGGTGACCGAGCGAGATGCCCGAGCCGTTGACGTTGAGGAGGTCATGACGCGAGTCGTTGTCCGCCCAGCCCCAGCCTTTGAGGCAGGAGAGCACTTGCGGGGCGAAGGCTTCGTTGAGTTCGATCAGGCCAATGTCCGCCCACGTCAGCCCATTGCGGGCGAACAGCCGTTCGGTCGCCGGAACCGGGCCATAGCCCATCCGCGATGGATCGCAGCCAGCGGCTGCGGCGGAGTGGAACCAGGCGATCGGCTCCAGTCCCAACTCGTCCAGCTTGTCCTCTGCCACCACCAAACAGGCGGCGGCAGCGTCGTTCTGCTGGCTGGCATTGCCAGCCGTCACGACCCCGCCCTCCAGCGGACGCAGCTTGCCCAGCGACTCGAGCGTGGCATCGGCTCGGTAGCCTTCGTCGTGATCGAACACGATCGGATCGCCCTTCTTCTGCGGGACGGAGACTGGCACCAGTTCATCGTCGAACAGGCCCTTCTCCCACGCCGCAGCGACGCGCTGGTGGCTGCGCGCGGCGTAGGCATCGCAAGCCTCGCGGCTGATCCCGAAGTCCTTGGCAAGGTTCTCGGCGGTCTCGATCATCCCCGAAATCACCCCGAACCGTTCGGTCGGCTGCGACATCAGGCGGCCGCGAGTGAGCCGATCATGCAGCGTCAGGTTGCCCGCGCGCACGCCCTTGCGGATATCGGTGGTGTAGTGCTCGACATTGGACATTGATTCCACACCGCCGGCGACGACCAGGTCGCTCATCCCAGTCTGGACCATCATCGCCGCATTGGCGATCGCCTGCAGGCCCGAGCCGCAGCGCCGGTCGAGCTGATAGCCGGGGACCTCGAGCTGCAGCCCGGCCGCCAGCCATGACCAATGGCCGATGCAAGGCGCTTCGCCGCTGCCGTAGCCCTGGCTGA
>JANNZG010000025.1:0-144512 GCA_031410495.1 Porphyrobacter sp. | reverse complement strand
GGGCGCCAAGGGCGCCGTCGAGATCATCTTCCGCGAGGACAAGGGCGATCCCGCCAAGCTGGCAGCGAAAGAGGCCGAGTACAAGGCGCGCTTCGCCAACCCCTTCGTTGCCGGCGCACGCGGCTACATCGACGACGTGATCCAGCCGCACGAGACGCGCAAGCGCATCTGCCGGTCGCTGGCGATGCTGCAGGACAAGAAGCTCGAGAACCCGTGGCGCAAGCACGGCAACATTCCTCTGTAGAGGCTGGCGATGTTCAACAAGATCCTCATTGCCAACCGCGGCGAGATCGCCTGCCGCATCATCAAGACGGCGAAAAAGCTTGGCATCGCGACCGTCGCGGTGTATTCGGAAGCCGACCGCGACGCGCGCCATGTCGAACTGGCCGACGAAGCCGTGCTGCTCGGCCCGGCGCCCAGCCGCGAGAGTTACCTGGTTGCCGACAAGATCATCGCGGCGGCCAAGCAGACCGGCGCCCAGGCGATCCACCCCGGCTACGGCTTCCTGTCGGAGAACGAAGCCTTCGCGCGCCGCGTCGAGGAAGAGGGCCTGGTCTTCATCGGCCCGAAGCACCACTCGATCGCCGCGATGGGCGACAAGATCGAGAGCAAGAAGCTGGCCCAGGCGGCCGGGGTCAACGTCGTGCCGGGCTCGGACGGTGAGGTCGAGACGACCGCCGATGCGCGCGCGCCGTTCGTGAAGATGGCGGATGAAGCTATCCACATCGGCCCTTCGCCCGCGGCGCAAAGCTATCTGATGGCCGACAAGATCATCGCAGCGGCCAAGCAGACCGGCGCCGAGGCGGTGCATCCCGGCTATGGCTTCCTCTCCGAACGCACCAGCTTCGCCGAAGCGCTCGCCGCCGAGGGGATCGCCTTCATCGGCCCGCCCGCCAGCGCGATCGCGGCGATGGGCGACAAGATCGAGAGCAAGAAGCTCGCGCTCGCCGCCGGGGTCAACGTGGTGCCGGGCTTCGTGGGCGAGATCGCCGATACCGACCACGCGGTGCGGATCGCGGCCGAGATCGGCTATCCGGTGATGATGAAGGCCAGCGCAGGCGGCGGCGGCAAGGGAATGCGGCTCGCTTATTCCGAAGCCGACGTCCGCGAGGGCTTCGAGGCAACCAAGCGCGAGGGGCTCGCCAGCTTCGGCGACGACCGCGTGTTTATCGAGAAATTCATCCTCAATCCGCGCCATATTGAAATCCAGATATTGGGCGATCAGCACGGCAATATCCTGTATCTCAACGAGCGCGAATGTTCGATCCAGCGGCGGCATCAAAAGGTTGTCGAGGAAGCGCCGTCACCCTTTGTCACGCCCAAGATGCGTAAGGCGATGGGAGAACAATGCGTCGCCCTGTCGCGCGCGGTGGGATACTACTCGGCTGGCACGGTCGAGCTGATCGTCAGCGGCGCGGACCCGACGGGGGAGAGCTTCTACTTCCTCGAAATGAACACCCGGCTTCAGGTCGAACACCCCGTCACCGAAGCGATCACCGGCATTGACCTTGTCGAGCAGATGATCCGCGTAGCTTACGGCGAAAAGCTCGCCATGACGCAGGACGATATCGGGATCGACGGCTGGGCGAACGAGAACCGCGTCTATGCCGAAGACCCCTATCGCGGCTTCCTGCCCAGCATTGGACGGCTGGTGCACTACTCGCCGCCGGTTGCAGGCTGGCAGGAGGACGAGACTGTAGCAGGCAAGGCGCGGCGCGGGGTTGCGCATGGCGCAGGCTCGGTGCGGGTCGATGACGGGGTGTATGAAGGCGGAGAGGTTTCGCGCTTCTACGATCCGATGATCGCCAAGCTGATCACCTGGGCCCCGACCCGCGACGAGGCGGCGGATTTGCAGATCGAGGCGCTCGACAAGTTTCGCATCAAGGGCCTGGGCCACAATGTCGATTTCCTCAGCGCGATCATGCAGCACCCGCGCTTCCGCTCGGGCGAGCTGACGACGGGCTTCATCGCCGAGGAGTATCCCGACGGGTTCCACGGCGCGGCGACGTCGGATGATGTGAAGCGCATTCTCGCGGCTGTCTGCGCGGGCAACGAGTTCTCGCTGCAATCGCGCAGCCGCCAGATCACCGGGCAGCTCGATGCGCCGCAGCCGGTAACCAGCGAGTGGCTGGTCAAGATCGGCGACGATCGGTTCGAAGTTACGCTGGGCGATGGCCACGCGATGGTCGACGGCGTGCGGGTCGAGGGCACGAACAGCTGGCGCCCGGGCATGGCTCAGGCCGACGCGACGGGCAAAGTCGGTGAGGGCGAAGAGCACCGGCTCGGCCTGATCGTCGAGCGGGTCGGCAACCAGTGGAAGGTCACCACCCACGGCGCGGCGCACACCGCGCTGGCGTTGCCGCTGCGGCTGGCGCGTCACGAGTCGCTGATGATCGAGAAGATCCCGCCCGATCTGTCGCGCTTCCTCATCTGCCCGATGCCGGGAATGCTGGTGAAGCTCCACGTCGCCGAGGGCGAGACCGTGCAGCCGGGCCAACCGCTCGCAACCGTGGAGGCGATGAAGATGGAGAACATCCTGCGCGCCGAGAAGGAAGGCGTGATCGCCAAGATTAACGCCGCCGAGGGCGAGAGCCTCGCGGTGGATGCCGTGATCCTCGAGCTGGAATAATGCATCTGGCGCACGCGCCCGATGCGCCCCGCGGCGAGGAGATCGATTTCGACCAGTTCCTCGCCGTGGACATCCGCGTCGGCACCGTGGTGTCCGCCGAGCCGTTCCCCGAAGCGCGCATGCCTGCCTTCAAACTGGTGATCGACTTCGGCCCCGCCATCGGCCTGAAGAAATCGAGCGCGCAGATTACCGACCGTTACGACCTTGCCGATCTTCCCGGTCGGCAGGTCGCCGCGGTGGTCAACTTCCCGCCGCGCCAGATCGGCAAGTTCATGTCCGAGGTGCTGACGCTGGGCTTTGCGGACGAGGGCGGGGCGGTGATCCTGTTTTCGCCGGACGTCCCGGTGCCGAACGGATCGCGATTGTTCTGACCCGATCCCGAGTTGGAGAGCCGGGCGCTCCAACAACGCAAATCGTGCAGACCCCCGCTTGCTCGTTTTAGACCCGGGCTAGATCATTCTAGACCTCCGCTAGACCGGTTTGGACCCCCTCCAGACCCGTTTTGTCAAACGCCAGGTTGGACGAAGATTTTCGCCAACACGTTAGATTGATGCGCCCATCAGCAAAAATCGTGCGTTTCAGGTTGTAGAACTGCACCAGATTAGTGATTTCCGACACAAAATATCCCGCGGACCTGTCCTACAGTCTGTCTTGTGAGACACTCACTCTGCCGAGTCGCGGAATTCCCCGCGTTAGGGATTGAATCTCAGTGGGAGGATTTGATCATGGCACATACCGGAACCGGATTTTTTGACCGGAAAGGCAACTTCTTCAAATCGGCGCGAGAGGCGACGGCCAGCGATCTGGCGGCATTGCTCGGCAAGATCGGCGATGGCGAAAGCTTGGCGCCGGGCATCGCCAATATGCTTCTCGAACGCCGGACGGAGATCGAACAGCTTTTCGCCGAGCATGACCGGATGGTCGAGGAAGAAGCTTCGATGAAAGCGACCCGCGCCGAGCCGCACGGCAACGTCGCGCATCTGACAGCGCGGCCGGCGCACTAGGCGGATCGCTTCAGTTGTTGCACCTGCGGGTCATCGAGACCGGCAGGGGCAACCTTTACGCCATCAGTTCCGCGTCAAGAAATGCTGCAATATCAGCCAGATGGACGTCGCGCGCGACGTAGGCCTCGCCCAGGGCACGCAGCAGCAGGAAGGGCAGGGTGGTGCCTTCCGCCTTCTTGTCGTGGCGCATATGGTCGACCAGTGCGGCCCCGTCGCAAGTGATGCCCAACGCATTGAGCTGGAAGGGTAATCCGGCAGCAGCGATGGCGCGCGTTGCCCGCTCGGCATCAGCGGCGGAAATCTCCCCCCGCCGCGCCGAGTAACGCGCTGCCAGCACCATGCCCAAGGCTACTGCCTCGCCGTGAAGGAGGCGGTCCGAGAAGCCGGTCTCCGCCTCCAGCGCATGGCCGAAAGTGTGCCCGAGATTGAGCAGCGCGCGCAGGTCCTCGGTCTCGCGTTCGTCGGCGGCGACGATGCGGGCCTTCATCGCGATGCTGGTGGCGACGGCGTGTTCCAGCGCCTGAGGTTCGCGCGCCAAGACCTTGTTTCCGTTGGCTTCCAGCCATGCGAAAAAGGCGGCATCGCCGAGCAGACCGTACTTCAAAACCTCGGCAAACCCGGCGCGCATCTCGCGTTCCGGCAAGGTGGCGAGCACGAGCGGATCGATCAGCACGAGAGCAGGCTGGTGGAAGGCGCCGATCAGGTTCTTGCCCGCAGCTGTGTTGATCGCGGTCTTGCCCCCAACCGAGCTGTCGACCTGCGCCAGCAAGGTCGTCGGCAGTTGGACGAAGCCCACCCCGCGCTTGGTGACTGCGCAGGCAAATCCGACAAGATCGCCCACCACCCCGCCGCCGAGCGCAAAGACGTGATCCTTGCGGGTGACGCCGAGTGCCAGCAGCCAGTCGGTGAGCTTTTCGAGCACGCCCCAGGTCTTGGCATCTTCGCCCGGCTCGACGACGAACCATTCGGCGGTATGGCCATGCGCAGCAAGCTCGGCATCGACCTGCGTCGCGAACAACCGGCGCGTGTTGCTGTCGGCGACGAACGGCACGGGACGCCCGCCGCCATAGCCCTTGAGGAACGGCGCGGCCGCCTCGGACAGGCGCCCCAGCAGCCCCTCCTCGATGACCACCTCGTAAGATCGCCCGGCAAGAGCGACGGGAATTACAGCCATTTATCAATTGCCTCGATAATCGCGCGGGCGGTGTCGGCGTGGGGGCCGTTCTCGCTGACAACGCGGATGGGAGCCTCGGCATAGAAGGGCGCGCGTTCGGCGGCCAGTCGGCTGAGGATGTCGCGGGGGTTGCCGTTCTTGAGCAGCGGTCGGTTGGAGCGGCGCGAGGTGCGCTCGACCAGCGTGTCGACGTCGCAATCGATCCACACCGCGATGGCCTTTTCGAGCACGGCAGCCCGCGTGGAAGGGTCGACGAAGGCCCCGCCGCCGGTGGCGATAACCCCATGACCTTCGTCGATCAGCCGCGCGATCACCCGCCGCTCGCCATCGCGGAAATGGGCCTCGCCGAAGGTCTCGAAAATCTCGGGGATGGACCGTTGCGCCGCTGCGACGATGGCCTCGTCGGCGTCGACGAAATCGCGATGCAGCAGGCTGGCAAGCTTGCGCCCCACGGTCGACTTGCCGACGCCCATCAAGCCGACGAGCACCACCGGCCGCGTGATGCGCGCGGCGACTGCGGAAAGATCGCGGGCAGGAGGAGAAGGCGGCGCGGCGGACATTGCCGCAGGGCCTATAGATGGGCTAGGGCACGCGCAATATGGTAGCCTCTCGCCCTCCGCATCTCTCCCCGACCGGTCTTGCCGATGGCGGCCCCGCTCCGGCCACGCCGCCCGCGCGTCGCAAGCTGATGATCGGGCTGGCGGTGGCTGTGCCGGCGATCCTGCTCGTGCTTGCCTGGTTCGATGGCGGAGAAGAGGCGCTGCGCCCGATTGCCGAACCTGTTGCCTTGCCGGGGCAGGCACGATGAGGCGGCGGTTCGGCGTCACCGCAAGCATTGCCGCGATCGGTCTCGTCGGCGCGCTCGGCGGGGCGGGACTGGCGAGCTTTGCAGGTGCTCAGAGCAAGCCCGAATCGCTGCTGCCCCCTGGTTTCGACGATCCCGTCCCCGCACCGGCCCCGCGAACGCCCCCGACACCCGCGCCCGGCACGGCCCAATCGCCTGCGGGCGGGCCCGGCGTCGCGCCTGTGCCCGGTATGCCGGTCGATCCCTCGACCCTCCCGCCGATGCCCAGCATCAGCCGTGAGGAGCTGTCGCGCCTGCCCAGCATCGAGCAGCTCGAGAATATGTCGACCGAGGAGCTCGACCAGCTGCTCGGCCTTGCGCCCAAGAGCGACATTCCCCCCGGCGCCCAGCGCGCTTTGACGCGGGTCGGCGTGCTGGCGGTGGACGAGGGCGGGCTGCCTCCCGGCGCGCTCGCCAACCAGTCGGACAAGCTGGTCCGCGCAGTGCTGAACGGCACGCAGGGGCCGATGGTCTCGCGCTGGGGACACATCCTGCTGCGCCGCGCGCTGGCGAGCCGCATGGCCGCGCCGCTCGGCATGGACCCGATCGAGTTCGCCGCCCTGCGGGTCGGCGTGCTCAACCGGATGGGCGAGTATTCGCTGTCCCGCGCGGTGGTGCAGGACATCGACACTGCCAACTGGTCGGCGCCGCTGACGCAGGAGGCGCTCACCGCCTATCTCGCCAGCGGCGACATCACCGGGGCGTGCCCTGCGGTGCGGCTGCAAGGTTCGCAGCGCAAGGACGGCGAGTGGCAGATGTGGCAGGCGATCTGCAACGCCTACGCGGGCGAGACCGCCTTGTCGGCGACGCAGCTCGACCGCGCGCTGTTCCGCGGCGTGGCTCCGCGCGTCGACGTGCTGCTGGCGCGGCGTTTGGCCGGAGCCGCGGGGCGCGGCCAGCGCGGTGTACAGATCGAATGGAACGGGGTCGATGATCTCAACCCGTGGCGCTTCGGCCTTGCCAATGCGGTCGGCGAGCCGATCCCGCAGGGCGTGCTCGACAACGCGTTGAAGGCGCGCGGCGGGGCCTATTACGCCCGCTCCGGCGCATTGCTGCCGATGCTCGGCGCGACCCAGCGTGCGGCCTTCGCCGGACGCGCCGCGCGCGAGGGCATCATGTCGGCCGACGCGATGGTCGATCTCTATTCCGAGGTTTATCTCGATTCCGCCGCGACGGGCGACCCGCAGACCAATGCCGCGTCCTTGCGCGAGGCCTATCTCGCCACCGATCCGGCCGCGCGCATTGCCGCGATGCAGCGTCTCTGGGCGGCTGGCGCGTCTCTTGGCGGCGGAGACGGTTACGGCGCACGCGTGCTCACCGCCTACGCGGCTGCGCGCATCCCGGTGAACGAAGCCAGCGCGAGCGCGGCGGGCGATCTGATCGGCGCGATGCTCGCTGCCGGTCTCGATCGCAACGCGGCGCGCTGGGGGAATGTCGTCGAAGAAGGCTCGCTGGGCTGGGCGTTGATCGCGCTCTCCGCACCCAATGGCGAGGCTGTGGGGCAGGGCGCGGTCGAGAGCTTCGTGAGCGGCGATAGCAGCCCCGGACAGCGCAAATCCGCCTTCCTCGTCGCAGGCCTCGCCGGGATCGGGCGGCTGAGCGAGAGCGACGCCAACGCCGTCGCGGGCGATCTCGGCGCGGACCTGACCCGCCAGACCCGCTGGAGCCGCGCCATCTCCGACGCCGCCAATGTCGGCAATCCGGCGCTGGTGGTGCTGCTTGCAGGGTTGGGTATGCAGGGGACGAGCTGGGAGCAGATGACGCCCCTCCACCTCTATCGCATCACCTCGGCACTCACCCGCGTCGGGATGGCGGCCGAGGCCCGGATGATCGCCGCCGAAGCGGTTGCGCGCGGGTAGCGTGCCCTGATGTCCGCCGCGACGGACGCCTTCCTCGCCATGCTTGCCGCCGAGCGCGGGGCAGCCATCAACACCCTTGCCGCCTATCGCCGCGATCTCGCCGGGGCAGAGGAAGCTATTGGCGACCTTGCCGGAGCCGACCGCGATGCGGTGGCGAGCCTCGCTGGCGAATGGGCCAGCCTTGCCCCCGCGACGGTGGCGAGGAAGGCCTCGGCGCTGCGGCAGTTCTTCGGCTTCGCCATAGACGAAGGCTGGCGGCAGGATGACCCTTCCGGCGCCCTCCCGCGCCCGCGCGCACGCCGCCCGCTGCCCAAGGTGATGGGCCACGACCAGATCGCCGCGCTGTTCTCCCGCGCCGAGAGAGAGGCGTCGGGCGATGACCCGAAGGCGGTGCGGCTGCTGGCCTTGATCGAACTTCTCTACGGATCAGGCCTGCGCGCTTCGGAGCTGGTGAGCCTCCCGCTTCACGCCGTGCCGCGCGATGCGCCGTTCCTGACGGTGACGGGCAAGGGCGGGGCGAGCCGGTTGGTGCCGGTGGGAGGAAGGGCGCTTGAAGCGGTGGGGCGATGGGTGGCGCTGCGCCCGCAGGTGCCTGCCTCGCGCTACCTGTTCCCTTCGGGAAAGGCCCAGCATTTCAGCCGCGTGCGACTGTTCCAGCTGCTCAGGGAGTTGGCGGGCAGAGCGGGCCTCGACCCGGCAGGGATCAGCCCGCACGTGCTGCGCCACGCCTTTGCCACGCACCTCCTCGAAGGCGGCGCGGACCTGCGCGTGTTGCAGACCCTGCTCGGCCACGCGGACATATCCACCACGCAGATTTACACCCACGTCGATGCCGCGCGGCTCGTCGCGCTGGTCAATTCCCGTCACCCGCTTGCAACACGGGCAACATCCGACTAGCCCCGCGCAATGATTTCCTACCTCGATTTCGAGAAACCCGTCGCCGCGCTCGAGGAGCGCATCACCCAGTTGCGTAGCGTCAATGCGCTGCACGATGTTGATGTCGCGAGCGAGATCGGCCGGCTTGAGGCCAAGAGCACCGAGCTGCTCGCCAGCACCTATGCCTCGCTCAGCCCGTGGCAGAAGACACAGGTCGCCCGGCACCCGCAGCGCCCGCATTTCCGCGACTATGTCGCGCACGCCTTTACCGAATTCATGCCGCTGGGCGGTGACCGGCTTTATGGCGACGATCTGGCGATCATGGGCGGTTTTGCCCGGCTTGGCGGGCGGCGGGTGATGCTGCTCGGCCACGAGAAGGGCAACGACACGCAGACGCGCATCCGGCACAATTTCGGCATGGGCAAGCCAGAGGGCTACCGCACGGCGATCCGTCTGATGGAAATGGCGAGCCGATTCGGCCTGCCGGTGGTGACGCTGGTCGATACCTCGGGCGCGTTTCCGGGGATCGAGGCGGAAGAGCGCGGCCAGGCCGAAGCCATCGCCCGCGCGACCGAGGCCTGCCTTACGCTCGAAGTGCCGATGATCGCCGCGATCGTTGGTGAAGGCGGCTCTGGCGGCGCGGTGGCTCTGGCTGCTGCCAACAAGGTGCTGATGCTGGAGCACGCGGTCTATTCGGTGATCTCGCCGGAAGGCTGCGCCTCGATCCTGTGGCGCACCTCTGAGAAGGCGGCCGATGCGGCGCAGGCGATGAAGATCACCGCGCAGGATCTGAAACGGATCAAGGTGATCGACCGGATCGTCAAAGAACCGGTCGGCGGGGCGCACCGCGATGGCGTGGCGGCCGCCCGAATGCTGGGCACCGCGCTGTCGGAAGAGATCGACGCACTCGCCGGAAAGAGCGGCGAACAACTGGTCGCCGCGCGCGAGCAACGCTTCCTCGCCATTGGCGGGTGACGGGCCATCTCAAGTTAAGGTTCCGTTTGCCAATCGCTTGTCGCACAACGCTCTCCCGTTAAGTTGCACCCAGCAGCTACGGGACAGACGCAAGGGGACTGATTGATGGCACGGAATTCACGCAAGATGCTGGCGTTTGGCGCTGCGACGATCGCGCTGGGGGGATGTGTCGCCGCAAGCGGCGCGCAGGTGCCGTCGGCCTCGGCTCCGATCACGCCCAAGGAAGCCCAGATGGGCGCGCAGTATCACCCGCAATTTCTGGCGGAATTCGGTGGCGCGCTGTCCGGCCCGCAGGCGAACTATGTCGAGCAGATCGGCAAGAACGTCGCGGTGCAGTCGGGCCTCGGCAATGCGCGCGAGACCTTCACCGTCAGCCTGCTGAACTCGCCGGTGAACAACGCCTTCGCGGTGCCGGGGGGCTATATCTACACCACCCGCCAGCTGGTCACGCTGATGAATAACGAGGCGGAACTGGCCGGCGTGCTCGGCCACGAGGTCGGCCATGTCGCCGCGCGCCACTCGCAGCGGCGCGAGAAGGCGGCGCAGAAGAACTCGATCCTTGGGCTGCTCGGCGCGATCGGCTCGTCCATCCTGCTCGGCGATTCGGGCATCGGGCAGCAGATTTCGCAGGGCTTCCTGCAGGGATCGCAGCTCCTGACGCTGAAGTTCTCGCGCAAGCAGGAGCTTGAGGCGGACGATCTCGGCATCCAGTATCTGGGCCGTGCGGGGTATGACAAGCGCGCCATGGCGACGGTGCTGGCGAGCCTTGCCGCGCAGAACACCCTCGACGCGCGGCTTTCGGGACAGAACGCGAGCGTGCCCGCCTGGGCATCGACCCACCCCGATCCCGCCAGCCGCGTGCAGAGCGCCCTCGCCAAGGCGGGGAACGCGAGCACGGGTGTAACGAATCGCGACACCTTCCTCAGCCGGATCGACGGTTTGCTCTATGGCGATGACCCTGCGCAGGGGATGATCGAGGGCAACTCCTTCATCCATCCCGATCTGCGGCTCGCCTTTACTGCGCCGCAGGGCTTCTACATGGTCAACGGCACGCGCGCGGTAAGTATTCAGGGGCAGGGCGGTCAGGCGCAGATGACGACCGCCGCCTATAACGGCGATCTCGAGGCCTATGTCCGGTCGGCCTTCACCGCGCTGGGCGGCGAGAAGAGCACGCTTGCACCGAGCGAGATGAAGCGCACCACCGTCAACGGCCTTCCCGCGGTCTATGGGACGGCGCGGGTCAACAATGGCAACAGCCAGGTCGATGTGGTTGTGTTCGCGTATGAATTTTCCCGCAATCAGGCGTTTCACTTCGCGGTGATCGCACCGGCGGGACGGGCGGGGACCTTCGACGGGATGTTCCAGTCGATGCGCCGGATCACGCAGGCCGAAGCCGGTGCCGTAGTGCCGAGGAAGCTCCAGGTGGTGACCGTGGCGCGCGGCGACACCGTAGCCAGCCTTTCGCGTCGTATGGCCTACGACACCGCGCAGGAAGACCGGTTCCGGGTGCTCAACGCGCTCGCCAGCAATGCCACGGTGACGCCGGGCCAGAAGGTCAAGCTGGTGGTGCGTGCGCGCTAGTTCGCGCTGAATTGCCACGGGTTCTGTCAGTAGCGGCGGTAATCGTTTCCCGCCGCTACTGACCTTATTGAAACTTCTCGACTTACGCGCCGCCAGTGATGCCGGGCTGCATCTTGCTGCTGACGTTGTTGAAGGTGCCTTCAAGAGTCGTGCCCAGAGCACTCATGGCGGTGATGGCAGCGACCGCGATCAGTGCGGCGATCAGGCCGTATTCGATCGCCGTAGCACCGCGATCGTCGTTCAAGAGGGTCTTGACGAAGTTCATTGTCCATGCTCCGAATTGGGTGATTGCCCCTGTCTCGGATGCAGGACGAACAAATATGTTCTGGATTAAGAGACTGCGCCCCTTTTCCGCCAATTTTTCGGGCGCTTAGGCCGGTGCAGGCCGGGCCAATTCATCTTGGCACCACGCACAAACAAAAACGGCGGGGATCGCTCCCCGCCGCCTTGCAAATGTTACTACCGAGTAGCTTAGGCGCCGGTGACGCCAGGGGCCATCTTGGTGCTCACGTTGTTGAACGTGCCTCGCAGAGTGGTGCCGAGGCTAGTCATAGCGGTGATCGCGGCAACAGCGATAAGAGCGGCGATGAGGCCATATTCGATGGCGGTCGCGCCCTGCTCGTCGTCGACGAGTTTCTTGATCAAGGTCATGTCTGGTCTCCGACTAATCGTCTTTGACCTTGCCCCCCATGTGCGGCTGTCGAGTGGTCCTCAGCCGCGGTGCCTGATCCGAATTATCGCTAGAAGTATTCCCTTGCGGGTTCCGCCAGTCTTTTGTTTATCCGGTGAAAGCGACCTCTTGGGAGCTTGGTCCTAGAAAGAAAAACGGCGGAGATTGCTCCCCGCCGCTGTTCTTGTCACAAGCTGCGCGAATTACGCGCCGGTGACGCCCGGAGCCATCTTGGTGCTCACGTTGTTGAACGTGCCGGTCAGCGTGGTGCCGAGCGCGCTCATGGCGGTGATGGCAGCGACGGCGATCAGAGCAGCGATCAGGCCGTATTCGATGGCAGTGGCGCCCTGTTCGTCACGGACGAGGTTCTTGAAAAAGGTCATGTGTGGTCTCCTGTTTGGTCTTCGATACCCGAGCCCCCCTGTGTCGCGGTGGGCTGAATGTGATTTAGATTGGCACCTATTGAGAAAATCCTAATGCGAACCGAAGTTTTTAAGCGCCGGTCATTGCAGCGGTGCTTTTGGTATTCACGTTGTTCCACATCGAGACCGTGTTGCCGGCCACGCTTTGCAGCGCACCGATCATCGCGATCGCGATAAGAGCAAGGATCAAGCCGTATTCGATCGCGGTTGCACCCGACGTGTCATCGACGATTTTTTTCGTGATATTCGACAACATCGGGATGGCCCTTATCTTTGCGTCCTGATGAACTCAGAATCGTGTTGTCGGGTTAAAAAAGTATTGATGAGGCATCGTTAACTGGAAAGAAAACCGACATGAGGGATGGCTTGATGGCGGTGGTAGCGGGGGCGCTGAGGCGGAACGACGGCCTTTGGCTGATGCACCGCAGGCCCGAAGGTAAGCATCATGCGGGCCTCTGGGAGTTTCCGGGCGGCAAGGTTGAAGCCGCGGAAATGCCCGTGGATGCGCTGGTGCGAGAACTCGCCGAAGAGCTCGGCATCCGCTGCCAGGCGGAGGACTGCACCCCGGCCGGTTTCGCCGAGACGGGGCCTGACAACGCGGGGCCGCCGATTGTCATCCTGCTTTACACTGTCGCGCGGTGGGACGGCGAGCCGTCCGCGCTCGAGGGCGGGGCGGTGGCGTGGTTCACCCCTGCCGAGGCGCTCGCGCTGCCCAAGCCGCCGCTCGACGTGAAGCTGGCACGGGCGCTCTTCCAAAATCACTGACGGGTCGCAAAAGACGCTTGCCAAGCCCGGGTGACCCCCCTATTCGGCCCCTCCTAGCGCGCACCCGTAGCTCAGCTGGATAGAGCATCAGACTACGAATCTGAGGGTCGGACGTTCGAATCGTTCCGGGTGCGCCAAAACAGCCCGCTCCTTGCAAAAGGGGCGGGCTGTTTTGGTTCTACCACGGATCATTCGAACACGTTCGGAATCGGAGGCGGCAAAGCCGCCGGAGAAGACGGAGCCGCGCAGCGGCGGAGTAATCGTTCCGGGTGCGCCAACAAAGCCCGCTTCTCGCAAGAGAGGTGGGCTTTGTTGGTTCTATTCGCCGACGCTATCCTCAAGCGCGTGCATATCATCGTCGGACAGGCCGAAGTGGTGCCCCGCCTCATGGATCACGACATGGCGGATCAGCGCGGCAAACCCCACGCCGGTCTCTTCCATTTCCGCGAGCAGCGGCTGACGGAATAGCGTGATGACCGGCGGCAACCCGTCGCTGTCCCACTGCGATCGCTCCGTCAGCGCCACGCCTTCATAGAGCCCGGTGAGCTCGTACGGGTCTTCAATTCCGAGCGAATCGAGCTGTTCGTCGGTCGCGAACTCCTCCACCCGCAGCACCACGCCATCGAGCTCGCGGCGGAAAACGTCGGGCAGGCGCGCCAGTACGCCGTGCGCGGCGGTTTCGAATTCGGCAGTGGTCGGCTCGTGCACGGGGCCCTCGTTTCCTTTCGGCGCCGCCAGGGGATGAATTGCCCGCGCGGCCTATTACATTTGCATAGAATGGGGAGGGCATCCTTCCGGCGCAATCCACGTATCTGTAGGGAACGTGCGCGGGTCCGGGGGGTTGAGCCCATTCCAGACAGGCAGGCGAGGGGGCCTCGACACGCGCCTTTGAGGGAAGAAAGACAAACGACCATGAATTACGTTGCCGCGCATGATCACGATCACGACGAGTTCGATCCGGAAAACCCCCTCGGCAAGCCGTCGGTGCCCGAGGAAGTACAGGATGCGATTCGCACGCTGATCCGCTGGGCCGGCGACGATCCGTCGCGCGAAGGCCTGCTCGACACGCCCAAGCGCGTGGGCCGCGCCTGGCTGGAATATTGCGAGGGCTACAAGGAAGATCCCGCGATCCACCTCAGCCGCCAGTTCACCGAGGTGGGCGGCTATGATGAGATCGTTCTGCTCAAGAACATCCCGTTCCAATCGCATTGCGAACACCACATGGCGCCGATCACCGGCAAGGCGGCTATCGCCTATCTGCCGCGCAACAAGGTGGTGGGCATTTCCAAGCTCGCGCGCGTGCTTCACGGCTATGCCAACCGGCTCCAGATCCAGGAGCGCCTGACTGCCGAAGTGGCGCAGTGCATCTGGGACCATCTCGATCCGCACGGCGTCGCGGTGGTGATCGAGGCCGAGCACGGCTGCATGACCGGCCGCGGGGTCAAGACCCACGGCGTCGGCATGGTGACGAGCCGCGTGCTTGGCTGCTTCCTCGACGACAACCGCAGCCGCAAGGAAGTCATGAGCCTGATGGGCTATTGAACGCCTGCAAACCTGCGTGAAGCGGCACTTTGAAGCTGCTCACCCGGACTTGCGAAATTTGCATTTGTGAGGTGTTGGACGCGCGTTTTCGTGATGATATGTTGCATCATCGACGGCCAAGAGGTCGCGATGAAGCAGGAGAGCAACCATCATGATGAAACGTGCCCTTGCCGGGGTAGTGCTTGCGGCCTGTGCCGCTTCGCCTGCCCTTGCGCTCGAACATGACGTGGTCATCGACCATGCCGCAGGGCCCATCGCGGCTGATTACCGCGGGACGGTGAAGGTCGAGACGAAGCAGATCGGCACCGCTGGTGTCGCGGGGCGTCCCAGCACTTTGCGTTGCCAGTGGACTGCCTCGCTCAACGTGAAGCGCGTCGCCAGCGTCGGCGCGGGGCTGCAATCGCGTCGCATGCTGACGAGCGAGGATGTCACGCGCGGCTCACAGCCCGGCTGGTGCCCGACCAATCCGCAGGCGCTGGACAAGTTGGTTGATTCCCGTGACGCACGCTTCAAGGTCGCGCTGTTGGCACTTGTCGAACAGGACCGCGCTGCGCTCCTCGCTGGGGCTGATAACGCCAAAGCTGCGATCCGCGGCTGACGGTAGAGGTCGCGCAAGAAAAAAGGGGCGCCCCGCAAAGGGCGCCCCTTTTGCATTATCAGGATGGGGCTCTCAGAGCTGGCCGAGCAGGTGATCCGCGCTCGAAACCTTGAAGTCGCCCGGCTCTTCGACGTTGATCTGCTCGACCACGCCATCGTTGATGACCATCGAGAAACGCTGGCCGCGCGTGCCCATGCCGAAGCCCGAGCCGTCCATGGTGAGGCCGACGGCCTTCACGAAGTCGGCATTGCCGTCGGCGAGCATGGTGATGTCGTCCGAACCCTGGGCCTTGTTCCACGCGCCCATCACGAAGGCGTCATTGACCGCAGTGCCGACGATTTCGTCGATGCCCTTGGCCTTGAGGTCGGCGGCCTTGTCGACGAAGCCCGGGAGGTGCTTAGCCGAGCAGGTCGGGGTGAAGGCGCCCGGCACGGAGAACAGCGCGACCTTCTTGCCGGCGAAGTAATCGGAAGACTTGACCGCCTGCGGCCCTTCCGGCGTCGCCTTGACGAGAGTGACTTCGGGGATCTTGTCGCCAACGGAAATGGTCATGTGTCGTGCATCCTTGTGCAAGGGGGAGTGTCCGGCGCTCTCTATAGCGGGTGGCCCGTAAGGGGCAACAAATAGACATATAAAGATAAGTTTATATTTGCTCTTTGACGCATCGCTCGCTACGCGCGTGTTTCATCAACTTACACCCCCAAGCGCCCCGACGCGCAGGAGACAATAAAATGGCCACCCTCGCAGCCACCCCCACCGAATACGTCATCAAGGACATCGCGCTCGCCCCGTTCGGGCGTGACGAGATCATGATCGCCGAGACCGAAATGCCCGGCCTGATGGCGCTGCGCGAGGAATATGGCGCGGCCCAGCCCTTGAAGGGCGCGCGCATCACCGGCTCGCTCCACATGACCATCCAGACGGCCGTGCTGATCGAGACCCTCGTCGCGCTCGGTGCTGAAGTCCGCTGGGCGACCTGCAATATCTTCTCGACCCAGGACCACGCTGCTGCCGCGATCGCCGCGAGCGGCATTCCGGTCTTCGCCATCAAGGGCGAGACGCTGGCCGAATACTGGGATTATGTCGGCCGCATCTTCGATTGGGCGAGCGAGGACGACCTCGACCTCACCTGCAACATGATCCTCGACGATGGCGGCGATGCCACTATGTTCGCTCTGTGGGGCGCGCGCATCGAAGCGGGCGAAGAAATGGGCGAGCCGACCAATGCCGAAGAAATCGAGTTCCAGCGCGCGCTGAAGGCCTTCGTCGCTGCCAAGCCTGGCTACCTCACCAAGACTGTCAAGGCCATCAAGGGCGTCTCGGAAGAGACCACCACGGGCGTGATGCGGCTTTACCAGATCGCCAAGCAGGGCAAGCTGCCTTTCCCGGCGATCAACGTGAACGATTCGGTGACTAAGTCGAAGTTCGACAACCTCTACGGCTGCAAGGAATCGCTGGTCGACGCAATCCGCCGCGCGACCGACGTGATGCTGGCCGGCAAGGTCGCCTGCGTCGCGGGCTACGGCGATGTCGGCAAGGGTTCGGCCGCCTCGCTGCGTGACGGCGGCGCCCGCGTGATGGTCACCGAGATCGATCCGATCTGCGCGCTTCAGGCCGCCATGGACGGCTTTGAAGTCGTGACCATGGAAGACGCCGTGAAGCGCGCCGACATCTTCGTCACCGCCACCGGCAACGAAGACGTCATCACCGCCGAGCACATGATGAACATGAAGCCGATGGCGATCGTCTGCAACATCGGCCACTTCGACAGCGAGATCCAGATCGCCGCGCTTTCCAACTACAACTGGAAGGAAATCAAGGAAGGCACCGACCTTGTCACCTTCCCCGATGGCAAGTCGATCATCATCCTCGCCAAGGGGCGCCTGGTGAACCTCGGCTGCGCCACCGGCCACCCAAGCTTCGTGATGAGCGCAAGCTTCACCAACCAGACTCTCGCGCAGATCGAGCTGTTCACCAAGGCGGACGAATACAAGAACGACGTCTACGTCCTGCCCAAGCACCTCGACGAGAAGGTCGCCGCGCTCCACCTCGAAAAGCTCGGCGTGAAGCTGACCCAGCTTTCGGGCAAGCAGGCCAGCTACATCGGCGTGCCGCAGGCCGGCCCATACAAGCCCGACCACTACCGCTACTAATTGGCGTTACTGATCCGGCGAAACCGCCCGCTCCGACCCGAATTGACACGGGGCTGGGGGCGGGCGGGTTCATCACCGTTGCGCTCGCGCGCCCACGCGCATAGCGGTTAGACAATGGATGTGTCGCCGCTCTCGCTTGTGCTGATCGCGGTCGTGCTTGCTGCGTGGGCGGTGGGCGCGGGCGTGGTCGTGCTGCGTGCGAACCAGAGCGTGAAACGCGCCAAGGCGATGCGCATGAGCCTCAAGCGGATGCAGACCCTGCTCGACGTGGCCCCGGCACTGCCGCTGCTGGTGCGGGTCGACGGGCGGATCGAGGCCTCGGACAAACTGGCACGGATGCTCGGCCTCGCGGTGATGCCCAAATACCTTTCCGAGCTCGCCGCACCGCCGGGGCAGACCAAAGCGGGCGGTCTGGCGCAGGGGCAGCTCGACCAACTCTGGACAAAGATCCAGACCACCCAGAAAAGCGCCGCGCCCTTCCGCATGGCGATAAATTTGCCCGGCTCTCATCGCAGTCTGGCACTCTACGGCACGCTTGCCGATCCGCAGGTTTCGCCCGGCGGAGCGGCGCTGGTATGGGTGTTCGACTTTACGGAAAGCCATTCCGAGATGGCCCGCCTGCGCGCTGCAGCCTCGCGTGCAACCGGCGACTTTGCCGCGCTGGTCGGGCTGATCGAGGCCGCGCCGATGCCGATGTGGTTCCGCGACGCCGATCTCAAGCTCCAGCTCGTCAATCAGGCCTATGTCGATGCCGTCGGCGCCACCGATGCGCCCGAAGTGGTGCAGACGCAGATCGAGTTGCTCGAGCCGGAGGAAGGCCGCTCGCCCGGCGACATCGCCCGCACCAGTCTCGAAAGCCAGAACAAGTCCGAGCGCATCGTTGCCGCCACGGTCCACGGCGCGCGGCGCACATTGCGCGTCAGCGACCTGCCGCTTGGGCAAGAGGGTGTGGCTGGCTATGCCATCGACATCGAGGAGCAGCAGCAGGTCGAGCGCGAGTTCCGTGCCTTCCGCGATGCGCAGCGCGCGCTGCTTGACCAGCTTTCGGTCGGGGTCGCACTGTTCGACGACGAGGAGCGGCTGACCTTCGCCAATCGCCCGTTCCGCCGCCTGTTCTCGCTCACCGATGACGCGGTCGAGGCGCACACCCCCTTCGAGCGGTTCCTTGCCGAGGCGCGCGAGCGCGGTCGCACGCCCGAAGTGCGCGACTTCCCAGAGTGGCGGCGCGAGCGGACGGCATGGTTCGGGATGCGCGAAACGCTCGAGGAGGCTTGGCCGCTGCCCGGTGGCACCCACTTGCGCGTGGTTGCGCAGCCGATGCCCGACGGCGGCCTTGTGCTCATCACCGAAGACCGCACCGAAAGCCTCGCGCTTTCCGCCGTTCGCGACACGCTGCTGCGCACGCGAACCGCGACGCTCGACAGCCTGTTCGAGGCGCTGGCGATTTTTGCGCCCGACGGGTCGGTTCAGCTTTGGAACCGCAGCTTTGCAGGCACCTGGGGCCTCGCCGCCGACCTGCTCGACAAGCATCCCAGCGCGGATGAATTGCTAAGCGCGATCGGCCGCAACCTTGTCGACCCCGAGGAAGCGAGCCTGATCGGCGCGGCGGTGCGCGCAGCGACGCTCGACCGGCGCGAGAAAGAGGGCCGCGTGGACCTCGCCGATGGCCGCACCCTGCGCTTTGCCGGTATCCCGCTGCCCGACGGCAACGGGCTCCTCACCGTGCTCGACATCACCGCCTCGCAGAAGGCCGAGCAGGCCCTGCGTGAACGCGCCGAGGCGCTGGAGGAGGCCGATGCGGTCAAGGCGCGCTTCCTTGCCAACATGTCGTATGAGTTCCGCACGCCGCTCACCACCATCGGCGGTTATGCCGAGCTTCTGAAAAGTGGGGTCGCGAGCGATCCAGAGGCGGCGGGCGAGTATGTCGATGCCATTCTTGCGGCGGTCGAGCGTCTGACCGAGCAGGTCGAAAACGTGCTCGACCTGTCGCAGAGCGAGGCGGGGCTGTTGCCGATCCGCAAGGAACGCCTCGATGTGCTCGACTTCCTCACCATACTTGTGCGCGAGCGCGAGGCGGCGATCGTCGCTGCGGGCCTCAGCCTCGACCTCAAGGGCCGCCGCGGGAGAGTGATCGAGGCTGACCCGCGCCAGATGGGCCGCGCGCTCGGCAACCTGATCGACAATGCCGTTGCCCACACCCCCGACGGCGGCCGGATCGTGATAGAGATCAAAAAGGCACCCGAAGGCGCGGACTGGGGCCTCGAGATCAGCATCGCCGACAATGGCCGCGGGATGAGCACGCAGGAACTCGCGCGGGCGCAGGGCGGGTTCAAGCCGGGCGGCGAGGGTGCGCCCGAACGCCGGACCGGCCTCGGCATCCCGCTCGCTCGCCAGCTTATCGCCGCGCATGACGGGACGCTGGAGATCGTCAGCCGCAAGGGCGCGGGCACCGTGGCGACGATCCACCTGCCGTGAACGAGGCGCGCGACGCCCTGCCGGACCTTGCCGCGATGTCCGCCTATGGCGCGCGGATCGCGGGGCGGTTGCGGGCTGGGGACGTGGTGGCGCTGACGGGCGGGCTGGGCGCGGGCAAGACGACGCTGGCGCGTGCCATTCTTGCTGCACTCGGCCACGAGGGCGAGGTGCCGTCGCCGACCTTCACGATCATCGAAGCTTACGATTCGCCGCCGCTGCGCGTCGCTTTCGTTCACGCCGATTTCTACCGGCTCGAACACCCTTCCGAACTCGCCGAGATCGGCCTCGACGACTACCGCGAGGGCGCGGTGCTGCTCGCAGAGTGGCCCGATCACGCGGGCGGCTTCGCGCATGAACCGGCCTGTCTCTCTATCACCATCGAACCTGTCGGAGAAAGCGGGGAAGGCGGGCGGATTGCGATTGCCCGGGGCGGGGCGGATTGGGTAGGGCGCATGCCATGAGCGAACTGCCTGAAGGTCTTGCCGATTTCACCGCCCGCGCTGGATGGGCCGAAGCTGCCGTCGAGCCACTGCCGGGCGACGCCTCGTTCCGCCGCTATTTCCGCCTCGCACGGGCAGGCGGCGAGACCGCGATGCTGATGCACGCGCCCCCGCCGCACGAGGACCCCGCGCCGTTCCTCCACGTTGCCCATTGGCTCAACGAACACGGGATGCGTGCCCCTGCAATCCTCGCCTCGGAGCCGGACGCGGGCTGGGTGCTGACCGAGGACTTCGGCAACGACCGGATGCGCGACTGGCTCGACCTCCACCCGCGGGACGAGCGCACGGCTTACGAGGCCGCGGTCGAGGCGCTCGCCGCGCTCCATCGTCTGCCGCCGGGACCCTTCGCGCCTTACGACATGGCGGTCTACCAGCGCGAGGCAGCGCTGCTGACCGAGTGGTATTGCCCCGCGCAGGGCCTTGAGGTCGATGCCGAAGGCTCTGCCGCGGCTTGGGCCGAAGTGCTCGCGCCGGTGCTCGCGCGGCAGAACCCCGGCGTCACGGTGTTGCGCGACTATCACGCCGAGAACATCATGCTGCTCGGCGGACAGGCCAGCGCGCCGCAGGGGCTGATCGATTTCCAGGACGCGCTCGTCGGCCACCCGGCTTACGATCTTGTCTCGCTGCTTCAGGACGCGCGGCGCGATGTCGCAGTGGATCTCGAGACCGCGATGCTGGTCTATTATGCGCACCACGCGGGAATCGATGCTGATGACTTCATTGCCGACTATGCGACGCTGGGCGCGCAGCGGAACGCCAAGATCGTCGGCATCTTCACTCGTCTGAACGCGCGCGACGGCAAGCCGCGCTACCTCGCGATGATCCCGCGGGTCTGGGCTGCGCTCGAACGCGATCTGGCGCATCCCGCGCTGGAGCCTGTTGCGCGCTGGTTCGACGCCAATATCCCCGCAGAAGTGCGTGCCGCCGACGGGGCCTTTGCCGGATGAGCATCGCGCCGCTCGCCTCGGATACCGCGATGATCCTCGCCGCGGGGCTCGGCAAGCGGATGCGCCCGCTCACCGCCAGCCAACCCAAGCCGCTGGTGCGGGTCGCGGGAAAGCCGTTGATCGATTATGCGCTAGACCGGCTCGATGAGGCGGGCATCGCCAAGGCCGTGGTCAACGTTCACTACCTCGCGGATGCGCTTGAAGCCCACGTTCTCGCCCGCCAGACTCCCAAGGTCACCGTATCGGACGAGCGCGCACTGCTGCTCGAGACCGGCGGGGGAATGATCAAGGCGCAGGCGCACCTGCCCGATCCCTTCTTTGCCCTGAACGCCGACAACATCTGGCTCGACGGGCCCAAGAGCGCGTTCCATGACCTTTCGCGCCGCTGGAACGCGGACACGATGGATGCGCTGCTGCTGCTCGTGCCGCACGCGCGCGCCGAGAATTTCCGCGGGCCGGGCGATTTCCACATGGACCCGCTCGGTCGCCTCTCGCGCCGCCGCGACGGCCGGATCGCGCCCTTTATCTACACCGGCATCCAGCTCGTCTCGCACCGCCTGCTGCGCGATGCACCCGAGGGGGCGTTCTCCACCAATATCCTCTGGGACCGGGCGATGGCCGAGGGGCGGCTCTACGGCCTCTCCTTCACCGGTCGGTGGTTCGAGGTCGGGACGCCGCAGGCGATCCGTCCCACCGAGGAGGCGCTGCTGGGTGGCTGAACCCCGCAAGCCCGGCCCGCTCGTTTACTCGATCGCCGCGCATCGCGGCTTTGCCGATGCGCTGGTGGCGGGACTTGTGCCGCGATACCGTGAGGAGGCTTTCGGCCTTGCCCGCCTGACGCTGCTGGTCCCATCGAGCCGCGCCGCACGCACACTTTCCGAAGCCTTCATCCGCCATGCCGGGGAAACGGGCGACGGCGGCTTGCTGATGCCGCGCATGATTGCGGTGGGCGATCTCGATCTTGACGAGAAGCTGGGTGCAGCGCTCGATCCGCTCGGCGCGAGCGATATCCCCCCGGCCTGCGATCCGGTGCGCCGCTGGCTGACATTGGACCGCCTGATCGCCGAAGAGCGCGCCAGCGAGGGCATGGACGCACTGCCGGGAAGGGCGCGCCTCAATCTCGCGCGTGAAATGGCGCGGACGATGGACAGGCTGCTGGTCGAGGAGAAGACCTTCGAAGACTTGCTCAGCGAGCCGGTGCGCGACAGTGTCGCAGGCCTAGCGAGCCACTGGGAACGCTCGATCCGGCTCTTCGCGCGGGTCAATGTGCGCTGGCAGATGGAAATGGCGGAGCGGGGCGAAGTCGATGCGGCCACCCGGCGCAATATGCTGTTCGAGCGCGCCGCCATACGCTGGAAGGAAACCCCGCCGCCGCATCCGATCGTCGCGACCGGGGTCACCAGCGCCTCGCCCGCGCTCGCGCGGCTGCTCAAGGTCGTGGCCGAGTTGCCCGAAGGCGCGGTGGTGCTGCCCGATCTCGACCTTGCGATGGACGATGCGGCCTGGGAGGAGCTCGGCCTTGCGGGCGCGGCGGAGGAACCCGGCGGTCCGGTGTTCGGGACGGGCGATGCGCTGACCCACCCGCAATATCACCTCAAGCTGCTGCTCAACCGCATGGGCGTGAACCGCGCGGAAGTGCAGCCGTGGCACAGGCGCGGGATCGGAGCGGCCGAACCCCAGCGCAGCCGCGCGATTTCCTCGCTGTTCCTGCCCCCGCAGGCGAGCCGCGGTTGGATCGGGCTCGACGCGGACCGGCGGCGTCTCGACGGCGTGCGGCTGATGGCGGCGGCGACCATCGAGGAAGAGGCGCAGGGGATCGCGCTGCTGGTGCGCCAGGCGCTTGAGCAACCCGAGAAGCGTATCGCAGTGGTCACCGCCGACCGCGGGCTCGCGCGGCGCGTGGCGCAGCATCTTGAACGCTGGAACATTACCGCCGACGATTCGGCAGGCCGGCCACTGGCGCTGACCCCGGCCGGGCGATTGTTCGGCCACCTCGCAGAGATTGCCGCAGGCGGCGCCGATCCCGAGCGGCTTGTTTCCGCATTCGGGCATCCGCTGGTGCAGGCGTGGGACACCGAGGCGCGGCGCGGCTGGCTCAAAGGCCTGCGCACCTTCGACCGCGCGCTTCGCGGCCCTGCCGTCGCGCCCGGCATGGAGCCGCTGCGCAAGGCAGCCGCCAAGGCCGAAGTCGCCGAGTGGTGGGACGAGGCCGAGGCGCTGATTACTCCCCTGTGCGACTGGCCGCATACAATCGCGCTTGCCGACTCGCTCGAGAAGCTTTCGGCGGCGGCCGAGTCCTTTGCCCGGACCGCGATCTGGGAGCGCGAGGATGGGCGCGCTCTGGGGCTTATGGTCGAGGAACTGCGCGAACAGGCGCAGGCGCTCGGCACGATCATCGAGACAGCCGACCTTGGCGGCGTGCTGCGCGACGCGATGGAGGCGGTCGCGGTGCGCCCCGGCTATGGCGGCCACCCGCGCGTCGCCATCTACGGTCTGCTCGAAGCGCGCATGGCCCGCGCCGACCTCGTGATCTGCGGCGGGCTCAACGAGGGGAGCTGGCCGCAGCCGCCCGGCGCCGACGCGCTGCTCGCGCCTGCGATCCTGCGGGCGCTGGGTGTGCCGGGCGCGGAGTTCCGCATCGGCCTTGCCGCGCATGACCTCGCCGGCGCGATGGGCGCGCCTGAGGTGATCCTGAGCCGCAGCCTTCGCGATGCCGAGGGGCCGACGCTGCCCTCGCGGTTCCTGTTGCGTGTCGAGGCGTTGCTCGGCGACGATCTCGACAAGGAGCACCGCGAGCGGGCGATCCCGGCGCTGCTCCCGCATCTCGACCGCGAGCGCCCGCCTGCCGCGCCCTATCCGCGCCCCGCGCCCGATCCTTCGCCGGAGCAGCGCGACGTGGCGATCCGCGTCACCGCGCTCGACCGGCTCTTGGGCGATCCATACCAGTTCTATGCGCAGGCGATCCTCGGCCTGAAGCAGCTTCAGCCGCTGGCCAACGATCCGTTCAGCGACCCGGCACTGCGGGGCACCCTCGTGCACGACATTCTCGACAAGTGGCACAAGGCCAAGCGCGATGACCCGGGCATTCCGCTCGCGCCGTTCGCCGCGGCGCATCTCGCCGCCGAGCGCGTCCATCCGCTGTTCCGCGCATTGTGGCAGCCGCGACTGATCGCGGGCCTCCAGCGTTTCGAGGCATGGATCGCCGAGCATGCTGCGGAGAAGGGCCGCACCGTGCTCGCGAGCGAGATATCGGGCGAGATGACCTTCGACGGCGTGAAGGTCATGGGCCGCGCCGACAGGATCGACCGGCTCGCGGATGGCAGTCTTGCGATCATCGACTACAAGACCGGCCGCGTGCCCTCAAAGGCAGAGGTCAAGGCAGGCTTTGCCTTGCAGCTCGGCCTGCTGGGACTCATTGCGCAAGGGGGCGGTTTTTCAAGGAATGGGCTCCCCGCCAACGATGCAACTGCCTTCGAATACTGGTCGTTCGGCAAGGAAGATGACGGGTTCGGCAAGCGTCAGAGTCCGATGAAGCTTTCCTCGCGCGAAGGTGGCCTGACCCCTGATGAATTCCTTCCGCATCATACCGAAAAGCTGGCCGAGGCGATCCGGCGCTTTATCAAAGGCACCGAGCCTTTCACTGCCCGCGAAAACCCGGACTACAAGGGCTATTCCGATTACGACCAACTGATGCGGCTCGAAGAATGGCTCGTGCGCCTCGGTGAGAAGGAGGCCGAAGCATGAGTGGCGGCGGCCTCGTCTTCCCGCTTCAGGATAACCAGCTCCTCGCAGCGGACCCCAAGGACAATGTCTGGCTCTCCGCTTCGGCGGGGACGGGCAAGACGCAGGTGCTTTCGGCGCGCGTGCTGCGGCTGTTGCTGCGCGAGGATGTCGCGCCGTCGCAGATCCTGTGCCTGACCTTCACCAAGGCGGGCGCGGCGGAAATGGCGAACCGCATCAACGCGGTGCTCGCGCGCTGGGTGCGGATGTCGGACACCAAGCTGTTCGAGGAGCTCGGCTATCTCGGCGCACCCAACACTCCGGAAGTCCGTGAACGCGCGCGGAGCCTGTTCGCGAGCGTGCTCGATTGCCCCGGCGGCGGGCTCCGCATCGACACGATCCACGCCTTCGCCCAGTTCCTGATCGGCAACTTCCCCGAGGAAGCGGGCCTTGCCTCGGGCACCCGGGTGATGGACGATCGCAGTCGCGAGCTGCTTGCCCGCGAGGTGCTGACCGACCTGTTCGAGGAGGCGGAGCGCACCAACGATGTCCGCGTGCTGGACGCCATCGAGCAGTTCACGACCCGTAAGGACCCGGCGGCGCTGCACAAGTGGCTGATGCGCGCCGCCGATGCGCACGAGCTTTGGGAAGGGACAGGAAGCTGGCAATCACCGATGCGCGCGCGGGTGTGCCAGACTTTGGGGATACCCACCGACGCCGACGAGGCTTGGGCGAGCGAGGTGCTTGATCCCGACCTCTTCCCCGATGGCGTGCTGGCCCGGATGCTGCCCGCGCTCGATGGCTGGAAGGCGAAGACCGGGCTGGAGAGCGCCGCCTTCATTCGCCATTGGCTGACGCTCGACGTGGGCGCGCGGGCGCTTGCTGCCGCGGGCTTCCGCAAGACATTGCTCAAGGCAGACGGCGAGCCGCGCAAGATGGATGGGGCCGCGAAGATCGACCCCAATTTGCCGAACGATCAGCAGACGATTGCCGAGGCTGTCCAAGCCTTCGAAGACCGCCGCGCGCTGCTCGCCTGCGCCGAGATCGTCACCAGCGCTCTCGAAATCGGCCGTGCCTTTGCGGTCCGTTGGGAGGCGCGCAAGGCCCGTGAAGGCTTGCTCGACTTCAGCGACCTCATCCGCAAGGCCGCGTCCCTGCTCGGGAACTCCGACGCCGCCGACTGGATCCGCTACAAGCTCGACCGCCACTTCGACCACATCCTGATCGACGAGGCGCAGGACACCAACCGCAACCAGTGGGACATCGTCGAGGCGCTGATCGACGACTTCTTCGCCGGAGAGGGCGCCCGCGGGGACAAGCTGCGCACCATCTTCACCGTGGGCGATTACAAGCAGGCGATCTTCGGCTTCCAGGGGACCAGTCCCGAGAACTTCGCCCGCGCCAAGGAGCGCGTCCATGCGCGCATCGAGGCCGCGCGCGAAGGCATCCGCGCTGGGCGCTTCAACCGCCGTGCGCCGGGCTGGCAGGATCTCGACCTCGGCCGGTCGTTCCGGACTGCCGATATCGTCCTCGGCTTCGTCAACAACGTGATCGGAATGCTCGGGTTCGCGGAGTTCGGGCTCGACAAGGAACCGGCCGAACACAAGGGCGACCAGCGTCCCGGGCTGGTCACGCTGTGGCCACCGGTGAAGCCGGAAAAGGCCGAGAAGGAGAGCGAAGAAGACGAGAGCGAGGAGAGCGAACGCGACTGGCTGCCAAAGCACGACACGTTGCTCGCCCAGAACATCGCCGATCAGGTGCACCGCTGGGTGAGCGGACCTGAGCCTTTCGTGCTCGCCAAAGGCACGCGCCGCCACGCCAAGGCCGGCGACATCATGGTGCTGGTACGACAGCGCAAGGAACTCGCCGCGCAGATCGTCGCCAAGCTTTATGCCAAGGGCGTGCCGGTGGCGGGGGTCGACCGGCTGCGGCTGGGCGCACCGCTGGCGGTGAAGGACGTAATGGCCGCCTTGCGCTTTGCCGCGCAGCCGCAGGACGACCTCGCTCTCGCCAATCTGCTCGCCTCGCCGCTGATCGGCTGGACGCAGGACGACCTGCTTGCTCACGTTCCGCGCGCGGACAAGCTGCGGCTATGGGATCACCTTCGCCGCGCCGATGCGCCCGCTTTCGTCGCCGAGACCGCCGACCGTTTGCGCGATCTCTTGCGGCGAACCGATTACCAGACCCCGCAGACGCTGATCGCGTGGTTGCTCACCGGTCCGTGGCAGGGCCGTGCGCGGCTGGTCGAAAGGCTTGGCGCGGAAGCCAATGATCCGCTCGACGAGCTGATCAATGCCGCCTTTGCCTACGAGACCGAACACTGGCCGAGCCTTGCCGGCTTCATCGCGTGGTTCGACGCAGGGACAGGCGACCTCAAGCGAGACTCCGATTCTGCCAGCGGGCAAGTGCGGGTGATGACGGTCCACGGGTCGAAGGGGCTCCAGGCGCCGATCGTGATCCTTGCCGATGCCGCCGGTGCACCGGGGGAAGCGGGCGATCTGGCGCTGGAGGATAACCCTCTCGAACACATGCCCGACCGCAAGCGCGAGGTGCCGCTCCCGCCGCTCGGCAAGAACGAGAAGAAGGGCCGCATTGCCGATGCCGAGGAGGCCAAGAAGCGCGCCGTGCTGCAGGAGCATTGGCGACTTCTTTACGTCGCGATGACCCGAGCAGAAGAAGCGCTGTTCATCGGGGGCTCGCTCAACAAGAACGAGGCCAAGAAGGGCGAGCCGCACGAGGACAGCTGGTACGCCCGGCTCGCGCCGCTGTTCGAGGGCGAGGAGCTCGCCGATCCCATCTGGGGTTGGCGCAAGGAATGGGGCGAGCGCGCCGACTCGCTGGTGCCCGAAGACGGCAGCGCGCAAGCGGAGGCTGCGCCCTTTGTCCTGCCGCCTTGGGCGACAACGCCGATCGACCCCGAGCCGCGCCCGCCGCGTCCGCTTGCGCCGTCATCCGCGGGCGAGGACAGGGGCGGCGAACCGCCGCTTCCGCCTGAAGCCGCACGCCACGCCGCGCGGCGGGGGAGCCTGATCCACGCGCTGCTCGAGCGCCTGCCCGATGTGCCGGTCGCAGATCGCGAGAGCGCGGCACTGCGCTGGCTCGAGCGGCAGGCGGGTGACCTTGCGCCGGACCTGCGCGATGAAATGCTCTCTGCCGCGTTTGCCGTCCTGGACCATGCAGACTTTGCCGCGATCTTCTCGCCGCAGGCCCTCGCCGAAGTGCCGCTGGCTGCCACCGTCGGCGGCGTGGTCGTCGCTGGCACTGCCGACCGCCTGCTGATCTCTGAAAGCCGGATCACGGTCGTCGACTTCAAGACAACCCGGCGACCGCCCTCCGATCCGTCCGACATTCCTGTCGCGACCTTGCGCCAGATGGCGGCCTATGTCGCCGCGCTCGAGACGATCTATCCCGGCCGCGAGGTGCGCGCAGGGGTGCTCTACACCCATGCTCCGGCGTTGTTCGAAATCGCGCCCGAAACGCTCGCGTTACACAAGAACGCGTTGCAGACCCCGCAGCAATCCTTGTCGCTCCCGGATATTGAGTGAAAAGCCGCGCACACTAGATTGCATTCGTGTGACCGGGGCCCCTATGCTCCGGCAAAAGGAGATTACGACAATGGCGACCATCAACGTGACCGATGATAGCTTTGCGGCCGATGTGCTGGGGAGCGACACCCCGGTGCTGGTCGATTTCTGGGCCGACTGGTGCGGGCCGTGCAAAATGATCGCCCCCGCGCTCGAGGAAATCAGCGAGGAGCTCGCCGGTCAGGTGAAAATCGCCAAGATCGACATCATGGAAAACACCGACATCGCCGCGCAAATGGGTGTGCAGTCGATTCCGCTGATGGTGCTTTTCAAGAACGGCGAAGCGGTCGCCCGCAAGCTTGGCGCAGCCCCCAAGGGCCAGCTCAAGGCCTGGCTCGAGAGCGAGCTTTAAGCCAGCACCCGGGCAACAAATTCGTCCCAGATTGCCGGGCTGGATGCGCCGACGAGCCCTGGCTTGTCGTGCTGATCCACCCGGTATTCGGTTCCGTCGAGCCGCGCGGCCTTGCCGCCTGCTTCGTTGAGCCACAACACGCCTGCCGCGTGATCCCACGCTAGCGTCCGCTTGAAGCTGGAGACGTCGTTCTCGCCCAGTGCGAGGCGCGGGTATTGTTCGGCGGCGCAGCGCGGGATGTCGACCAGCGTGTAGTGCGGGGCGAGCTTGTCATCGACCATCGCCGATTGCTCGGGGGTGAGGAAGATGCGGCTGACGGCGGTGACGGGCTGCGGCTGCCCGGTTGTGCGCGCCGCGATCCGTGTCCCGTCAACGAAAGCGCCTTCGCCGCGGCGGGCGTGGCAGAAGCGGTCTTTGTTCGGGTCATAGATCCAGCCCGCTACCGCCTCGCCTGCGTCCGCAAGGGCGACGATGATCCCGAACGGCTCCTTGCCTTCCGCGAAGTTGGCGGTGCCGTCGAGCGGGTCGATGATCCAGCACTGGCCGGAGAGGTGATCGAGCACGCCCTTGTCGGCGTGGACCGCTTCCTCGCCGACCACCGCGACGCCAGGGGCCAGCTTGGTCAGCGCCTCGGTAAGGAAGGCCTCGATCTCGCGGTCGACGATGGTGACAGGGTCGTCTGCGCCCTTCATCTCGACTTCGCCTGCGGCAAGGTTGCGGAAGCGCGGCATCATCGATTTCTGCGCGGCAAAGCGCATCAGATCGCGGATTTCGGCATCGAGTGCGGTGAGGCTCACGAACGGTAGTCCGCGTTGATCGCGATGTAGCCGTGGGTGAGATCGCAGGTCCACACCGTGGCGCGGCCGTCTCCCAGCCCGAGATCGACGGCGATGTCGATGTCCTCGCCCTTGAGATGCGCTGCCACGGGGGCCTCGTCATAGCCTTCGACCGGCACGCCGTTCTTCGCTGTCCAGATGCCGCCGAACGCGATCGAGAGCCGGTCGCGGTCGGCGGGTTCGCCTGCCTTGCCGACAGCCATGACGACGCGGCCCCAATTGGCGTCCTCGCCAGCGATGGCGGTCTTCACCAAAGGCGAGTTGGCGATGGCGAGGCCGATGACCCGCGCGCTGTCGTCGCTGGCCGCGCCGGAAACGCGGATGGTGACGAATTTCTGAGCGCCTTCCCCGTCGCGCACCACGAGTTGCGCCAGTTCGCGGCACATATCTGCCAGCGCCGCGGCGAAGGCGTCTGCGCCGGGGCTATCCCAGCTCTCGATCCGCGCATTACCGGCCTTGCCGGTGGCGAAGGCCATCACGGTGTCGCTCGTCGAGGTGTCGCCGTCGACCGTGATGCACGAGAAGGTCGCGGCATTGGCGCGCTCCAGTGCTTCCTGAAGGAAGGCGGGGGCCACGTCGGCGTCGGTGAAGATGTAGCCGAGCATCGTCGCCATGTCTGGGGCGATCATGCCCGAGCCCTTGATGAATCCGGCCAACTCGACCCGCGTGCCTCCCACCATCGCCGACGCGCCTGCGCCCTTGGCGAAAGTGTCGGTGGTGCCGATGGCGTTCGCCGCATCTTCCCAGTCGCAGGGTTCGGCGACGAGCGCAGCGGCGATCCCCGCGCGCGCCTTGTCGATGGGGAGGGGCACGCCGATCACGCCAGTGGAGGAGACGTACACTTCGTCCTGCGAGCAGCCGAGGGCCTCGCTGACCTGCGCCAGGATCGCCTCGACGGCCTCGCGGCCGCGATAGCCGGTGAAGGCGTTGGAGTTGCCCGCATTGACGATCAGCGCCCGCGCGCGGCCCTGCTTCACCGACTCGCGGCCCATCTCGACCTCTGAGGAGGCGCAGGCGCTCTTGGTGAACACGCCTGCCACGCTCGTTCCCTCGGCCAGTTCGGCGAAGGTCATGTCGCAGCGGTCCCACGTCTTGTACTGCGCCCGCGCGACGCGAAGGGTAACGCCCGCAATCGGCGGCATGTCGGGGAAGGGACGGGCGAGGGGGGAGCGTGCGATATCCATGGTTCGCGGCTCTAGAAGCGCAAAGGAGCACAGTAAATCGGCAAAGCAGGTGGACGAAACGCGCGCGATTGCTTATCTGTAACAACGATGACCCGGCGTTTCCTAGCCTTTCTGGCCCTGCTTACAGGCCTTGTCGCTCTCGGCGGCACGGCGCAGGCATCCTTGGCCGAGGCGCTGGCGTGCAGTTCCAGCATCTCTGCGGCGAGCGGAGACGAGGCCGCCAAGAGCGAAAGTGTCGCAGGCCAGCCTGCACCTTCGACCATTCAGGCGACCCGCGCGGCCGAAACGCCGTGCCCCCCGCCAGTCGCGCCGCGCGTGCTGCGCCTGCCGGTCCTGATGGGTATCGAACGCTCCTTCGAATAGTCAGCGATCGGCTTTTCCGACCGTGTTCTCGCGTGCGCCGGGCCTCAGAGCCGCGCGCGCTTTCCCCATAAGCTGTTCGCTGGCCCCCTCCTGACGGGCCGCTGCTCGATCAGAGGTTTTCCTTTATGTTCAACACTATCGTCAAGTCGGTCTTCGGCTCCTCCAACGACCGCTACATCAAGTCCGCCCGCAAGATCGTCGCGCAGGTCAACGCTCTCGAGCCCGAGCTCCAGGCGCTCTCCGACGAGGAGCTGCAGGGCCAGACCAACAAGCTGCGCGGCCTCATCGATGCCGGCTCCAGCCTTGACGACATTCTGCCCGAAGCCTTCGCCACGGTGCGCGAGGCATCGGTGCGCGTGTTCGGGATGCGCCACTTCGATGTGCAGCTGATCGGCGGCCTCGTGCTCCACCGCGGCGAGATCGCCGAAATGCGCACGGGCGAGGGCAAGACCCTGATGGCGACGCTCGCGGTCTATCTCAACGCGCTGGAAGGCAAGGGCGTCCACGTCGTCACCGTCAATGATTACCTCGCCCGCCGCGACGCGGCCGAGATGGGCAAGCTTTACAATTGGCTCGGGCTGAGCGTGGGCGTGATCGTCCCCAACATGCCCGAGGAGTACAAGCGCGACGCCTACAACTCGGACATCACCTACGGCACCAACAACGAGTTCGGTTTCGACTACCTTCGCGACAACATGAAGCACGAGCGCAGCCAGATGGCGCAGCGCCCGTTCAACTTCGCGATCGTCGACGAGGTGGACTCGATCCTCATCGACGAAGCGCGCACCCCGTTGATCATCTCCGGCCCGACCGAGGACAAGTCCGACCTTTACGTCGCGCTCGACCTCGTGGCGCGCGAGATTCCGGTGGAATGGCTCGACATCGACGAGAAGGTGAAGCGCGTGCAGCTCACCGAAGACGGTCTGGAAGGCGTGGAGCAGCTTCTTATCGAGAAGGGTCTGCTCGCCACCACCAACCTCTACGATGTCGAGAACACCCAGGTCGTCCACCACCTCGATCAGGCGCTGGTCGCCAATTTCGGGCGCAAGCGCGACACCGATTACATCGTCAAGGACGACAAGATCATCATCATCGACGAGTTCACGGGCCGCATGATGGACGGTCGGCGCTGGTCGAATGGTCTCCACCAGGCGGTCGAGGCCAAGGAAGGCGTGAAGATCGAGCCCGAGAACCAGACGCTCGCTTCGATCACCTTCCAGAACTACTTCCGCATGTACCCCAAGCTGTCCGGCATGACCGGCACCGCGGCCACCGAAGCGGCGGAATTCTGGGACATCTACAAGGTCGGCGTGGTCGAAATCCCGACCAACCTGCCGGTCGCGCGCATCGACAATGACGACGAGTTCTACAAGAACACTGCCGACAAGTTCCAGGCCATCGCCAAGGCGATCAAGGAAAAGCAGGAGATCGGCCAGCCGGTGCTGGTCGGTACGGTCTCGATCGAGAAGTCCGAACTGCTCAGCGAATACCTCGACAAGGAAGGCGTGCGGCACGCCGTCCTCAACGCCCGCTTCCACGAGCAGGAAGCGCATATCGTTGCGCAGGCCGGCCGCTATGGCGCGGTGACCATCGCCACCAACATGGCGGGGCGCGGCACCGACATCCAGCTCGGCGGCAATGTCGAGTTCCGCATCAATGACGAGCTTTCCGAAATGCCGGAAGGGCCCGAGCGCGACGCCGCCATCGCCCGCATCAAGGCCGAGGTCGCTGCGGAAAAGGACCGCGTGCGCGCCGCCGGCGGCCTGTTCGTGCTCGGCACCGAACGCCACGAATCGCGCCGCATCGACAACCAGCTGCGCGGCCGTTCGGGCCGTCAGGGTGACCCGGGTCTGTCGCGGTTCTACCTGTGCCTCGAAGACGACCTTCTGCGCATCTTCGGCCCCGACACGCTGTTCTCCAAGATGATGAACTCCAACCTCGCAGACGGCGAGGCGATCGGCTCCAAGTGGCTGTCGAAGGCCATCGAGACCGCGCAGAAGAAGGTCGAGGCCCGCAACTACGATATGCGCAAGCAGGTCGTGCAGTACGATGACGTGATGAACGACCAGCGCAAGGTGGTCTACGAACAGCGCGCCGAGATCATGGACTCCGAGGCTGTCGACGACGTGGTGCTCGACATGCGCCACGACACGATCAACACACTCGTCGGTGCCGCCTGCCCTCCGGGTTCCTACCCCGAGCAGTGGGATATCCCCGCACTCAAGGCACGCACCGAGGAAATCTTCGGCTTCGATCCGCCGTTCGACGAATGGCTTGCCGAAGAGCAGGTCGAGCCCGAGCTGCTCGAAGAGCGCCTGCGCGAGCTGACCGACGCCATGATGAACGACAAGATGTCGAGCTCTGATCCCTCCATCTGGCGGATTGTCGAGAAGGATGTGCTGCTGCGCCAGCTCGACCATCACTGGAAGGAGCACCTCTCGACCCTCGACGCGCTGCGTCAGGTGATCTGGATGCGCGGCATGGCCCAGAAGCAGCCGATCAACGAGTACAAGCAGGAAGCGTTTGGTCTGTTTGAATCGATGCTCGACACGCTGCGCGAGGAGGTCACCAAGATCCTGTTCCGCGCCGAGCTGCAATTCGAGCAGCCGCAGGCCCAAAGCCTGCCCGATCTGCCCAGCTTCCTCACCGGCCACATCGATCCGCTCACCGGCCTTGACGATTCGGCCGACTTTGACGGCTCGGCCGCGCGGCCCGAACTGTTCGGATCGCTGGCAGGCTCGCCGATGGCCGAGGTCGGCCCGGGCGGAGCGTCGTCCGGCACCGATCCTTATGCCAACCTCGGGCTGAGCCGCAACGCTGTGTGCCCTTGCGGCAGCGGCCAGAAGTACAAGCATTGCCACGGCGCACTGTCGCCGCGCGCGATCGCTTAATGGCACTCAGGGGGGCTGAGGGATGATGATCGGGGCGGTTCCGGCGCTACTGGCGCTCGCCTTCCTTGTGACCGCGCTGCTTTACGCCAGCGTCGGTTTCGGGGGAGGGTCGACCTATTCGGCGCTGCTGGCGCTGTCAGGGCTCGACTACCGCCTGCTCCCGCTGATCTCGCTGTCGTGCAACATCGTGGTGGTAGCGGGATCGAGCATCCGCTTTGCCCGCGCCGGCATCACCCCGTGGAAGAAGGCGCTGGTGATCGTGGCGCTTGGGGCACCGATGAGCTTCCTGGGCGGCCTAACTCCGATCAAGGAAGCGACCTTCCTCACCTTGCTGGGCGGCAGTCTGGTGCTGACCAGCCTCACCATGCTCATCCCGGTGCGCGAAAATGTTGACGGTACTCCGACGCGGTTCGCGCGGTGGATGCCGCTTGCTGCCGCGCCGCTTGGCTACTTTGCCGGTCTGGTCGGGATTGGCGGGGGCATTTTCCTCGCGCCGCTGCTGCACCTCGCCCGCTGGCACGAGGCGCGCGGGATTGCGGCTACGGCGAGCCTCTTCATCCTCCTGAATTCGCTGTTCGGGCTGGCCGGGCAGATGCTCAAGAACGGCCCCGGCGTGTTCGGCACCGCGCTCGGCGCGTCGCTGCCCTTGCTGGTGGCGGTGGTGATCGGCGGCCAGATCGGGAGCGTCCTCGCCGCGCGCCTGCTCCCGCCCAAGTGGATCCGCTGGCTGACTGCGTTGCTGGTGCTGGTGGTCGGCGTGAGGTTGCTCGCGGGTATCTAGGCGGCTTCCGCCACCGGTCTGCGCCGCAGTAGCAGGCCCGCCAGCAAGGTGGCGATGAAGGCCGCGTAACCGACGAGCAGGTTGGGCAGCAGCAGCGGCACTCCGGTGAACAGCATCGCGTCGTTGCCGCCCGGCACCAGCGTCGCCCCGACACCCATGAGCAGTCCGCCGAGCGAGGCTCTTGTCCAGTCTCGCGTGCTTCCAAGCACGATGCGGAAGGTTCCGCCCGCCACGGCTGCCGCCACCATGCCCGCAACGAGCACCAGCAGCCCGAGGATCGTCCCCGGCGTTGCCATCCGGCCATAGGCGATCTCGGCGATGCGACTGGTGTAGACCCAGTGCCGATCGAGCGCGAAGAGGATGCCCGACGCGGCGCCGACGAGGCTCATCGCGATCAGCGGCGACCATCCGCCGCGCGGTGCCCTCCAGCCGATCCGCCGGTAAATGTAAGAACCTGCGACCACCGCCAATATGCCGCCGACCGTTAGCGCAAGGCCCGCGTGGCCGTTCAGCGGTGAGGGTACGGCTAGGCGTGCGGGCAGCATCAGCGCCGCGCTCGACATTTCGGGGCCGAGCAGCAGCGCCGCCAGCACCATCGCTGCGATCGAGGCGCTGCGCCACAGCTCGCCATTGGTGAGCGATGCGAGCAGGCCCGTCGCGCAGTGCCCGGCGAGCAACGAGCCGAGGCCGAACAGCACCCCGCCCGCGACCGCTAGCAGGTCAGGCGTGGTGCCGAGGATCGTCATGAAGGGCGCCGCGCCCAGCCATTCGGCCAGCCCCATCACCAGCATCGCCATCGCGGCAGCCAGTGTGAAACCTGCGAGGCGGTGCACTCGCCGCCGCTCGATCACCTCGCGAACCGCGCGCACCATGCACACGCCGCTGCGCTGGCTGGAATAGCCGATCAGGAAGAGGAGAAAGCTGGTCGCGGTGAAGGCCACGGGCAAGGGATTAACCGGTGTAGCGGGGAACACAATCGTCCCGGCGTATCATGCGCTCGCCTGTTGTCAGGTCACGCAATGCACGTGGGCTACCAGCCGCAACAACTGCGACCCACCCGAAAAATTATCTTAGTTAAGCGATTTGCGATTGAAATCGCGCCAGCTTTACCGCTCCGCAAGTGCAGGGGGGCTGTGTGAACGACGAAGGCGAACGCCGCAAATCCGATCGCCGCAAGGCACAGGTCCCCTTGCAGGGCGAGGATCGCAGGAAAGGCGAAAGACGGTCCGGAACAGACCGCCGCGCGCATGAGCGCAAGCCTGACGAACCCGGTGCATAGCGCCGTGCCCGCCAACGACGACGGGATTCCCGCAGACCGCCGGTGGGCGCTTCGGCGCGGCATCGAACTTGTCGCCGACCTGACCGACACTGCCGGCCTCTCCTATGCGGCGAGGGTCACCGACATATCCGAAGAGGGATGCAAGATCCGCACCCTGTCCGGGCAGGACTTGGCGCGCGACAGCCTCCACGAGATCAAGATCACCGGCCTCGAAGCAATGAGCGCCTATGTGGTCTGGGCAGCGGACGGGAAAGCAGGCTTGACCTTCACCTCGCCCTTGCAGCCGGCGACAGTGCAGAACCTCGTGATGAAATCGCTCTATTCGAAGCTCAGCCAGCGGATGGTGCGAGATGCGCAGTCCGAAGAGGGCCTCGCGCCGCGCGGACCATTTCCATTCGACGACTAGGCGAGCCCCTCAAGGGCCTTTGTATTCCGAGAGAAATTTGGCTCCCCGAGTAGGATTCGAACCTACGGCCAAGTGATTAACAGTCACCTACTCTACCGCTGAGCTATCGGGGAGCAACTCTTCCAAGCGGTCTAAGGAAGAGCGGAAGCGCGCCTATATGGGCGGGTGCCGGTGATTGCAAGAGGGATTTGGCGGTAAAGGTGGCCACCGTGTTGCTGTATTAATACGGCAATACTGTAGTGCGCTAGTTGATGCGTCCGCAAGGCGCTTTCCAGATGTACTTCGTCAACTTACGCCGTGACGAACTGCTCCGCCACGATCCGCTCCTCGAGGCTCTGGCCCGGGTCGAACAGCAGGGTAAGGTCGCTGTCGCGGGCGATCTGGAGGCGCACTTCGGCGATGTCGCGAAGCTCCTTCTGATCGGCCACCGCGGCGACCGGGCGCTTGGCGGGATCGAGCACCTTGAGGATGATTGGCATCCGGTCAGGCAAGATCGCGCCCCGCCAGCGCCGTGGGCGGAAGGGGCTGATCGGGGTCAGGGCGAGCATCTTGCTGTCGAGCGGCAGGATCGGGCCTTGGGCGGAGAGGTTGTAAGCGGTCGACCCTGCGGGCGTCGCCACCAGCACCCCGTCGCACACCAGTTCGCGGATGCGCACCCGGTCGCCCACGGTGACTTCGATCTTGGCGGTCTGACGGGTCTCGCGCAGCAGGGAAAGCTCGTTGATCGCGCAAAGCTGGTGCGTCTCGCCGTCCTGCGTCACCGCTTCGACGCGCAAGGGGGCAATCGTCCAATGCCGCGCCTTGTTGACCCGCGCGGCTATCGCGGTGCGACTGTGATAGCGGTTCATCAGGAAGCCGACCGTGCCGAGGTTCATTCCGTAAGCAGGGATCACCCGTTTGGCATCGAGCATTGCGTGCAAGGTCTGAAGCATGAAACCGTCGCCGCCCAGCACCACCACAGCATCGGCTTCGGCAAGCGGCACCCAGTCGCCCTGCGCGAGCAGTGCGTCGCGGGCTTCCATCGCACGCTCGGTATCAGAGGCAAGCAGCGCCAGCCGTTCGTAGGTCGCCCCGCCAGTTGCTCGATTGCCCGACATCATTCCCCCTCCAGGGCAAAAAAGCCGCGCCACACCGCTTATCCCCGGCGCGTCACTCGGCGTTTGCCCTGATGTGCCAGATTCGGGCGGATTGCAATTGATGCGAGGCAGGTGCGAAAGCAACGCTTAAGGGTGGCGGGGGCAAGAGGAACGTGATGGAACAGGGTCGAACATCCTTGCGTGGGCCTGTGCGCGGGCATTTGCCCGGCGTCAGTCCGGACGTGCTGGAGGCAGACCTCCTACGCGCTCTCGACCGACGCGAAATTGAAGTGCTGTTCCAGCCGCAGTTCGAATGTGTCTCCGGTGCGCTTACCGGGGCAGAGGCTTTGGCCCGCTGGCGGCACCCGACATTGGGCGCGATCGGTGCGCGCGATCTGTTCGCGGTGGCCGAGCGGGCGGCGCTAGTCGCCCCCCTGTCGCGCCACGTGGTCGCCCGGGCGCTGGAGGATGCGGCGACCTGGCCCGAGACATTAACGCTTTCGCTCAACATTACGCCAGAGGAACTCGGCGATCCGCGCTTTGCCGCCGATTTCGCCGCCCTTATCGGACGCTCGGAAATCGCGCCGCAGCGGCTCATGCTGGAGATCACCGAGGACGTGCTGCTGCGCAACCTCGCGCAAGCCGCCAGCGCGCTGAAGGCGCTGCGCGGCCTCGGCTTCCGCACCGCGCTCGATGACTTCGGGGCGGGGTTCTGCAACTTCCGCTATCTGCGCGAGCTGCCGCTGGACGCGCTCAAGCTCGACAAGGCGATGGTTGAAGGCGTGCCTGCCGATCCGACTGCACTGGCCGTGCTGCGGGCGATCGTTGCGCTTTGCAAGGCGCTGGGCCTCGCGGTTTACGCCGAAGGGATCGAGGACGAAATCCAGCGCGCCGCGATCACGGCGGAAGGCTGCGACTACTGGCAAGGCTTCCTGCGCGCCCAGCCCATGCCGAGCGAGCGCGTGGTGGCGCTCGCCCGCACGGCGCGGGGAATGGGACACGGCTAGGCTCTGACGAAGGCTCTAGCCTTCAGGCTGCCTTCCTCGCCTTGCTCGCTTTCTTCACGATTCCGCTCAAACCCTTGGTGAGCTGGAATAGGCCGTTGAGGCGGCTTTGCGGGTCGCCCCATGCGCGGTTGATCACCAGCTTCATGTCAGGGCGCAGTTTGGCGGTGTCCTTGCCGCCTTCACTGAGCCGCGCGACATAGGCCATGAGGCCTTCCGGATCGGGGAAATCGTCGTTGTGGAAGGTCACCAGTGTGCCGCGCGCGCCGACATCGATCTTGGCGATGCAGGCCAGAATCGCCTGATGCTTGATCTCGATCAGGCGGATCAGGTTCTTGGTCGGCTGCGGCAGGTCGCCGAAGCGGTCGATCATCTCGGCGGCCATGCTTTCGATTTCGGTCTGCCCCTCGGCCTGGTTGAGGCGACGGTAGAGCGCCATGCGCACCGCGAGGTCGGGTACGTATTCCTCGGGAATCATGATCGGCGCATCGACCGTGATCTGCGGTGTCAGCTTGTCGCGCGGACGCTCGAGGCCCATCTCGCCTGCCTTGGCGGCCAGAATCGCCTCTTCCAGCATCGCCTGATAGAGTTCGAAGCCGACCTCCCGGATGTGGCCCGACTGCTCGTCGCCGAGCAGGTTGCCCGCGCCGCGGATGTCGAGGTCGTGGCTGGCAAGCTGGAAGCCAGCGCCGAGCGTGTCGAGGTCGCCGAGCACCTTCAGGCGCTTCTGCGCGATCTCGGAGAGCGCGACGCCAGCCTCGTGCGTGAGGTAGGCATAGGCGCGCAGCTTGGCCCGCCCGACGCGGCCGCGCAGCTGGTAGAGCTGGGCGAGGCCGAAGCGGTCGGCGCGGTGGATGATGATCGTGTTGGCGCTCGGAATGTCGAGCCCGCTTTCGACGATCGTGGTCGAGAGCAGGACGTCATACTTGCGGTCGTAGAAGGCGCCCATGCGCTCCTCGACTTCGCTGGGGCTCATCTGGCCGTGGGCGGAGACGGACTTGATCTCGGGCGCGTTCTCGCGGAGCCATTCCTCGACGTCCGCCATGTCGGAGATGCGGGGGACGACGATGAAGCTCTGCCCGCCGCGATGATGTTCGCGAAGCAAGGCCTCGCGCATCACCATGTCGTCCCACTCCATCACGTAGGTGCGCACCGCGAGGCGGTCGACCGGCGGGGTCTGGATGGTGGAAAGTTCGCGCAGCCCGCTCATCGCCATCTGAAGCGTGCGCGGGATGGGCGTCGCCGTTAGGGTGAGGACGTGGACGTCGGCGCGCAGCTGCTTCAGCTTCTCCTTGTGGGTGACGCCGAAGCGCTGCTCCTCGTCGACGATCACGAGGCCGAGGTTCTTGAACTTGGTCGACTTGGAAAGGATCGCGTGGGTGCCGATCACGAGGTCGATATCGCCGCTTTCCAGCCCCTCGCGGGTCTCGGTGGCCTCTTTGGCGGTGACGAGGCGCGAGAGGCGACCGACCTTCAGCGGGAAGCCTGCAAAACGCTCGGCAAAGTTCTGGTAGTGCTGGCGCGCGAGCAATGTCGTCGGCGCGACCACCGCGACCTGCTGGCCGTGCATCGCCGCCACGAACGCCGCGCGCAGGGCCACCTCGGTCTTGCCGAAGCCGACATCGCCGCACACCAGCCGGTCCATCGGACGCCCGCTTTCGAGGTCGCCGAGCACGTCGGCGATGGCGCGTTCCTGATCCTCGGTTTCCGACCACGGGAAGCGGTCGGTGAACTGGCCGAAGCTCGCAGGATCGGCGGGGAGGGAGGGCGCCTGCCGGAGCGCGCGCGCGGCGGCGACCTGCATCAGCTCGCCAGCGATTGCGGTGATGCGCTCCTTGAGCTTGGCGCGGCGGCGCTGCCACGCCTCTCCGCCCAGCCTGTCGAGAGCGACGGCCTGCTCGGACGAGCCGTAGCGGGTGAGGACGTCGATGTTCTCGACCGGGATGAAAAGCTTGTCCCCGCCGGCATATTCGAGCGCCACGCAGTCGTGCTTGCTCTTGCCGACCGGAATGGCCTCAAGTCCGAGATACCGGCCGATCCCGTGCTCGATATGGACAACCAGATCGCCTTGGCTGAGCGCCTGAAGCTCCGCGAGAAAGGCGTCGGAATCCTTGCGCTTCTTTTTGCGCCGCACCAGCCGGTCGCCAAGCACGTCGGCTTCGGTGACGAGCTCGAGGGTATCGCTCGCAAAGCCGGTCTCGAGCGGGAGTACGGCAACCGCGACCTTGTTCTTCGCGGCGAGGCCCAGTGCTTCCTGCCACGTGGTGGCGAGCGCGGTCTTGGCGCCCGCTTCGTCGAGAATCGCTGCAATGCGCCGCGCGCTGCCGTTCGAGTAAGCTGCGACCAGCGGCTTGCGGCCCGACTTGGCCACCGCCTTGAGGTGCGCAGCGGCGGCCTCGTAGACATTCTCGCCGCGCCCGCGTTCGGGCGAAAAATCGCGCGCCGAGCGGAAGCCGAAGTCGAGCACCTGCGCGCCATCGTCCGATACGAAGCCGGTGGCGCGGTGAACGGGCTGGGCGGCCAGTGCGGCGTCGAGTTCGGCGCGTGAAAGATAGAGCGCGTCGGGCTTCAGGGGTCGGTAGCTGCCCTTCTTCTCGCTTGCGATACGGCTGCGTTGGTCGTGGTAATCGGCAATGTCGGTGAGCCGCTCATCAGCCGCCCCGAGAGCGCCTTGATCGATCACCACCACGTCGTCCGAGGCGAGGTGGTCGAACAACGTCGCCAGCTTGGTTTCGAACAGCGGGAGCCAGTGCTCCATCCCGGCCAGCCTGCGCCCGTCGGAAACCGCCTCGTACAGCGGGTCCTGCGTGGCATTGGCGCCGAACATCTCGCGATATCGGCTGCGGAAACGCTTGATGGTTTCGTCGTCGAGCAAGGCTTCGGAGGCGGGGAGCAGCAGGTGGCTGTCAATCCGCTCCACCGTCAATTGGGTGGCGGGGTCGAAGAGGCGCAGGCTCTCGAGCTCGTCGCCGAAGAAGTCGAGCCGCAGGCCCGAATCCAGCGAGGACGGGAAGATGTCGACAATCGAGCCGCGCACCGCGAATTCGCCGTGGTCGATCACCGTGTCGGTGCGGCTGTAGCCCTGCCGGGTAAGCAGCGCGGCGAGGCTCTCGTGCCCGATGGTCGTTCCGACCTTGAACTCGCGCACACTCTCGCGCACCCGGAACGGGGTGAGCACGCGCTGGAGCACCGCGTTGACAGTGGTCACGAGCAATTGCTGGGCAGTGCCGGGCTGCTGGAGGCGATGTAGCGCGGCGAGGCGCTCGGCGCTGACCGACAGCGCGGGGCTGGCCCGGTCGTAGGGCAGGCAGTCCCACGCCGGGAAAGTGATCACCTCGACCTCGGGCGCAAAGAACCGCGCGGCCTCGGCGGCGGCGCGCATCGCGGCATCATCGGGCGCGATGTAAACCGCCCGGCGCTTCGCGGCGCGGGCGAGATCGGACAGCACCAGCGGCAGGCTCCCGCGCGGCAGCGAGGCGAGGGTCAGCGGGGCCTTGGCCGAGAGGATGCGGTTGAGGTCAGGCATGAGGTTCGTTCGCCAAGCAAAAGAGCCCCCTGCTCGTTGGAGAAGGGGGTAGAAGGTGGTGGGCCGCGTGTCGCGCGCTAAAGGGCAAGCGCCTTACCGGGTAATTTGTTCCGCGCCTTAGCCGCCCGGAGTCACCTTGTCGAACAGCGCAGGGTCAGCGCGGAATGTCGACGTAATCGAGCTTCTGCATGGTCGCGAGGAGATCGCCGGCAAGATGTTCAGGCGGCGGCTGCGAGCCAAACGCCCAGGCCATCACATCGACATCATCCTCGTCGAGCAATGCCTCGAACCACGCCAGCCCGGCCTCGTCCCAGCCTGCGTGGTAGCGGTCGAAGAAGCCGCCGATCATGTAATCGGCCTCGCGCGTGCCGCGGTGCCAGCTGCGGAATTTCGCGCGGGCGAGACGCTGTTCGAAAGAGGGCGTGTCAGTCATGGCGCCCACCTAGCCACAGGTCTGCGCCGCTTCAACTCGCAAAGACGCAAGCACGGTGTTAGCGAATGCATCATGCGCCCCGAGGCTCTCAACCCGCTCTTTGCCGAAGTGACGACGCTCGAAGGCGTCGGGCCGAAGCTGACGAAGCCGCTCGAGAAACTCGGCCTCGCTCGGGTGAAAGACGTTGCGTACCATCTGCCGGAGCGTTTCGTCAGCCGGCGGGCGGTGGCGAATCTCGACGAGGCGAGCGAGGGCGAGCAGGTCATCATCGCGCTCACGCCGGTCGAACACCGCGCCCCTCGCGCCGGGAGCCGCGGCCCCTATCGCGTGCTGGCCCAGGATGCGGTGGGCAATGTCTGCTCGTTGAACTGGTTCGGCAAGGCGGCCTTCGGGGCGAAAAAACTGCTCCCGGTCGGCGAAAAGCGGTGGATCGCCGGGCGGCTCGACCGTTACGGCGACATGCTCCAGATCGTCCATCCCGACCATATCGAGGTCGAGAGCGCGGCGCATATGGGGCGGATGAGCGAGCCGGTCTATCGCCTTTCGGAGGGGCTCACCCAGCCCCGGATCGCCGACTTCATCGAGCAATCCTTGGCGCGGCTGCCCGAACTTCCCGAGTGGATCGAACCGAGTCAGCTTGAGCGTGCGGGGTGGCCCGCTTGGGCGGCGGCGCTCAGGCTTGCGCACGGGGGCACCGATGCCAAGGCGCGGGACCGGCTCGCCTATGACGAGCTACTGGCGAACAGCCTCGCGCTGCTGCTGGTCAAGGCCGACGGACGGCGGCGCAAGGGGCAGGCGCTGGTCGGCGACGGAGGTTTGCGGGCGAGGTTGCAACTCCCCTTCGGCCTCACCGGCGCACAGACCCGCTCGATCGCCGAAATCGAGGGCGATATGGCGCAGGAAGCGCCGATGCTGCGACTGCTGCAAGGCGATGTCGGCGCGGGCAAGACCGTGGTGGCGCTGAACGCGATGCTGATCGCGGTCGAGGCGGGCAAGCAGGCCGCGCTCCTCGCCCCGACCGAGATCCTCGCGCGCCAGCATTTCGAGACCCTGCGCAAGATGCTCGGGCCGACGGGTGTCGAGGTCGCGCTGCTGACAGGCCGCGCCAAAGGTAGGGAACGCGAGAGCATCCTGATGGGGCTGATGGACGGTTCGATCCAGATCCTCGTCGGCACCCATGCGATCTTTCAGGACACGGTGAATTACCGCGACCTTGGGATCGTGGTGATCGACGAGCAGCACCGCTTCGGGGTGGCGCAGCGGCTTGCTCTGGCGGCGAAAGGCCGCCGCGCGCCGCATACGCTCGCCATGACCGCCACGCCGATCCCGCGTTCGCTGACGCTGGCGCAATATGGCGAGATGGACGTGAGCCGTCTCGACGAGCTGCCGCCCGGGCGACAGGCGATCGACACCCGCGTGGTGCCGATGGAGCGGATCGAAGAGGTGGTCGCAGGGGTCGAGCGCCACCTTGCTGGCGGCCAGCAGGCCTATTGGGTGTGCCCGATGGTCCGCGAGATCGACGGCGCACCCGACCTTGCCGACATCGCCGCCGCCGAAGCGCGGTTTGCAGCGCTGAAGGAGCGGTTTGGCGAGGCGGTGGTGCTGGTCCACGGCCAGCTCCGCCCCGAGGTGAAAGACGCCGCGATGGAACGCTTCGCCACGGGTCAGGCGCGGCTGCTGGTGGCGACGACGGTGATCGAAGTCGGCGTCGACGTGCCCTCTGCCACCCTCATGGTGATCGAGCAGGCCGAGCGTTTCGGCCTTGCCCAGCTGCACCAATTGCGCGGGCGGGTGGGGCGCGGGGCGGAGAAGTCCACCTGCCTGCTGCTGCGCTCCGCCCAGCTGTCGGAGACCGGCCGCGCGCGGCTTGCCCTGATGCGCGAGACGCAGGACGGGTTCCGGATCGCCGAAGAAGACCTCGCCCTCAGAGGCGGCGGCGAGCTGCTCGGCACGCGGCAATCAGGGGAGGCAGGTTTCCGGATCGCCGATCTCGAGCAGGTGCAGCGTCTGCTCCCGATCGCGCATGGTGATGCGCGGTTGCTAATGGAGCGCGACGGAGGCCTCACGTCCCCGAGGGGCGAGGCTGCAAGGTTGCTGCTCTATCTGTTCGAACGTGACTGGGGCGTGCAGCTCTTGCGCGGAGGCTAGGACTTCAGCGCCTCGGCTTCGCGCACCAGGCGGGTGAGCCACGCTTCTACGCCTTCGGAAATCACGTCCCACGCCGCATCGAAGGCGGCATCGTCGCCGTAGTAGGGATCGGCCACAGGCTCGCCTGTGCGGCCCTCGACCGCGTCCAACAGCATGGAATACTGCGCGGTTGCATCGCGGGGGGCGCGGGAGCGGATGCCTTCGAGATTGGCGCGGTCGAGCGCCACGATGTGGGTGAAGCGGTAGAAATCGTCGCGCTCGATCTGGCGGGCTGCCTGTCCGGAGATGTCGACTCCGTGGCGCGCTGCGGCGGCAATGGCGCGCGGATCGGGCGGGCTGCCGAGGTGATAGGAAGCGGTTCCGGCGGAATCAACAAGGCACGCAAAGCCGCGTTCGCGCGCCAGTTCGCGGAACGCACCTTCGGCTATCGGTGACCGGCAAATATTGCCGAGACACACGAACAACACCCCGATTTTGTGCTCGATCCCCCCGTGCATGGCGGCGCGTTAATACAAATCTCGCGAGGTGTCTACAGCGTATCCTGTTGGTTTCACGTGAAACATCGCCCCCTGGTGCAAGATGCGGTGCAAGACGTGCCTAACCGCGGGTTAAACGCTGTCAGCAACGGGTCTGGGCGGGGTCAAAACGGGTCTGGAGGGGTTCAATCACCCGTCAGGCGGCGGCCGCCGGAAGCGGGGAGGTGCTCGCCAGCACTTCCTCGGTGATCCGGCGGATGTTGACCTGCGCGTTCAGCCGCGCGCCGAGCAGCGCCGTGCCCGAGACCTTGCGCTGCACGAACAGCGTCTCGATCGGCGGGAAGGCCCAGGTGTCCTTGTCCTGCGCGATGGCATAGCCCTCGTCGCGCAGCAGCGGGATGAAGGCGCGATCCCCGAAATCGAAAGGCTTGTCCTCGCGCATCTCGTTGATGACGATGCCGATCATCCGGTTCACCCGCTCGGGGTGTTTTTCGGCGACGATGGGCATCATGAAGCCCGCTTCGACTGTGGCTTTGAGGACTTCCTCGGCATTCCCCCTGAGGCCTGCCTCGAGCATCCGGCGATAGCCGTTCGCCACTGCCGGATCGACCGGACGGCAAGCGCCGAAATCAAGCAGGATGATCTCGCCCGTCTCGCGCCGATAGCGGAAATTGGCAAAGTTCGGATCGGTCTGCATCACGCCGAATTCGAACAGCTCGCGCGCCACGAGCCGGATCAGGCGGGCAAAGACCTCGTCGCGGCGCTCGGGCGGCTCGTTGCCGAGCTCCTCGATCGAGACGCCCTCCTCGAAGCTCATCGCGAGAATCGATCCGCGCGTCAGGCCTTCGTGCAGCTTGGGGACGACAAAGCCGGGGGTGCCCGCCAGCCGCTCGCGGTAGAGCGCCATCTGCGCGCCCTCGCGCTGGTAATCGGCTTCCTCGTGAAGCTGCTCTTTGGCCGCGGCCATCAGCTTGCCCATTTCGAGTTCGGGCGGCGCGAAGCCTGCTACGCGCAGCAGCGTCATCACATTGTCGACGTCGCTGTCGATGCTCTTGGCGACGCCGGGATATTGCACCTTGATCGCCAGCTCCTCGCCGTCGCGGGTCAGGGCCTTGTGCACCTGACCGATCGAGGCCGCAGCGATGGGGCGGGGGTTGAACCAGCGGAACTGCTTGCGCCAGTCCGGACCCCATTCGCTGCGGAGCACCTGATCAAGCTGCTTGGTCGGCATGAAATTGGCCTGATCGCGCAGCGTGGCGAGGATTTTCGAAAGCTCGTCGGGCAGGAAGTCGCCCGCGTCGAGGCTGATCATCTGCCCCATCTTCATCGCCGCGCCGCGCAGGTGCGAGAGGCGGTCGGTCATGCGCTGGACATTGCCGGGGGTGAGGATCAGGTCGCGCGCCGTGATGCCTTCGCCGCTGGCGAGACGCCGGGCACCCTCGGCCACCATGCCGCCTGCCACTCCGCCCACGAGACGCCCGAACGTGCCGATCCGCGCCACGCGGCCCGCAGGTACGGCGCGCTGGCGGATGCGGTCTTCGGGCAGCTTGTCGAAGTCGGGAATCTGATCGTCGGACACGGGGGAGGGGGCTTTCCGGTTGCGAGGGGCTTTGCAAGTGAACGGCTAGGCATGCCGCCCGTTCCAAACTCTAGATGGCGCGCCCCGTCCGATGCACAACTAGGAGATGCACAGGCCCCCATCGACGGGCAGGCATTGCCCGGTGATGTAGTCGGAATGGGATGAGGCGAAAAACACCGCCAGCCCCTCGAGCCCCGCGTGATCGCCCGGACGGCGCAGCGGGATGCGGCGGCTCATCCACTCGGCGAACTTCGGATCGGCCTTGGCGGTGATGTCAGTCTCGTAGAAGCCGAAAAGGAAGGCATTGGCGGTGATCTGGTAACGCGCCAGCTCGAAGGCGGCGGCGCGGGTGAGGCCGTTGAGGGCCGCCTTGGAGGCAGCGTAGTCCGACGAGCGGTTGACCCCCATGATCGACTGGCCCGAGGAAGTGGCGATCAGCTTGCCGCCCGGCTCGCCATCCTTGGCGCGCGCGATCATGTGGCGGGTCACGTGCTTGTAGACCAGCGCCGCGCCGCGGGTGTTGACCGCGAGTGTGTGGTCCCAGCCTTCGGCGGTGATGTCGGGGATCGCCGTGCCCGCGCCGGAGATGCCGGCATTGGCGAAACACACATCGGCGCGGCCCAAGGCGGCGAGGGTTGCCTCCATCGCCGCTTCGATTTGCGCCTCGTCGGACACATCGCAGCCGAGCGCGATGACTTCGCCCGTGCCGAGCCCGCGCAGTTCCCCGAGCGCAGCTGCGTTCTTTTCCTCGCTCCGCGCCCAGATCGCGACATTCGCGCCCGCCTTGGCAAGTCCCCGCGCCATCGCCAGGCCAAGGCCGCCATTGCCGCCGGTGATAATGGCCGTGCGGCCGCTGAGATCGAACAGGTCCATGCCCGCTCAAGTGGCGCAAAGCCTCATCCGAGGCAAGGCGCGCGGGAACCGTGCGGCCTGCGGCGACTTGTGCCGCCATGGACGGACAAACATCGGCTACCACACCTTCGCTCTCCAAGGCCGCCCGCGCGCTCGGCTATGCGGGGCTGCTGCCGCAGATCCTGTGCGTCGGCTTGCTCGCGATCGGCCACGAATGGCGCTACGCGGCGCTGGCCGGGGGCTTCGCCTATTCCGCGGCAATCTTCAGCTTTCTTGGCGGCGTGTGGTGGGGGCAGGCCATCGCGAATAGCAGGGCAGGGGCGGGCGCCTACCTTCTGGCCGTAATGCCGAGCCTGCTCGCTGTGGCGCTGTTTCTGCCGTGGAGCTTCGGGTGGGAGTGGCCGGGCCCGGCTCTACTCTACCTCGGGGCGCTGATCCTCGGATCGCCGTTCATCGACCGCGCGCTGGGCTTTGCCGCGCCCGATTTCCTGCGCCTGCGCTGGCACCTGTCGATCGGTCTCGGGGTGCTGACCATCGTGCTCGGGTTCCTCGCCGAACGGGTGATGTGAACGTCGGCACCGACCTTCGGGCGAGACCTTTGCGATGAATTAACCATTGTAACCTAGGAACAAGGCGGGTCTCCCAACGGGATATGCGCGCCGGATGATTGCTAGGTTTACGTCACTGGCCGACAGGATGCGGCGTGCGTTCGGAAATTCCGGCGACGAACTGCTTGAACTTCAATCCGAAAACGGGCGCAGCTCGAGCGCCGATCTGCTCCGCCGCAAGCGCATCAAGGTGGCGGTGATCGCGGTCTTGTTCGGGCTGGTGTCCTCCTATATCGAACTGCCGCTGCCCGCCGAGGACTTCTTCCGCGCGGTGCGCGCCGAGGTCCGGAGCCGCCCCGCGCCGCAGGACATCGCGATGATCGCGGTCGACGACAAGACCTTGAAAGCTTTGAACGGCAAGCTGCCGACCCGCATCGAAGAAAGCCGCGTTGTCGACCAGCTTGTCAGCCTTGGTGTGAAGCGGATCACCTTCGATAGGTCGCATTCATCGACCGAGACGCCCGCTGCCGACGCGCTGTTCGCGCAGACGCTTGCCCGGCACAGGGGCAAGGTGTGGATCGGCATGGTGCCCCACGAGGAGAGGGCCTTCCGCACCCTGGAGGAGTTGCTTCCGCTCCCCGCATTCCAGAGCCGTGCCGAGATGGCAGCGATGACCGGCAAGGCGAGTCCGTTTGGCCTCTCGGTGACTTTTCCCACCCGCGTGGAAAGCAACGGTCGCAGCTATCCATCGCTTTCCGCAGTGCTTGCCGAATACCACGGCCCCGACAGACTTTATCGGCCCGACCTGTCTTTCGATCCGCGCACCATTCCGACGATCAGTTACATCGACGTGCTTCAGGGCAAGGTCCCGAAAGGCGCGCTCGATGGCAAGAACGTAATCATCGGCGAGGCCTTTCTAGGGACGACGGACTTCTTTTTCATGCCAATGCGCGACGGCAGCGTGCCTGGCGCCTATTTTCACATCATGGGAGCGCAAACGCTTAAGCGAAGCGTGCCGCTTGATTTGATGTGGTTTCCGGCCCTTGGCCTTGCCGCTGCAGCTATCGCGTGGGTGGTCAGAGGTCGCTCGAAATCGCATAGGACCCTGCTGATTGTAGCGATTGTCCTGCTGGTCTCGCCGTTCCTGCTTGACGATTTCGGCATCAGCTTCGACATCATGTCGGCGTTGATGACGCTGGGCGGCGCGGCATTCGGGTTCCAGCGCATCAACCGCAAATACTATAGCCACACTGTCGACGCGATGACGACGAACGCGATCAGTTCGGAGCAGCCGCGCGGGGAGTTCGACGTCTACGCGCTCAAGATCGCCAACCTTGCTGAGATCTCCGAGGAATGGACGGCGCGAGAGATTGGCGAATTCGTCAACACGCTGATCGCTTACGTTAAAGCGCCCGGCGAGGTCGATGACGTCGCCTTCGAGCGTGATCAGCTGGTGTGGCTCTCGCCGCGCATGCCCACCAACGATCTCGAGCGCCACGCTGACGGACTTGCGCTGATGCTCAAGACGGCGATCAGCCATGATTGGCAGTCGTCCAACAGCGCGCCAGCGCTAGGGATCGACACGAACCACGACCTGCCGGTGTCGCTGCGCATCAAGAAGGCGATGCAGGCTTCCGACGAGGCGGCGACCCGCGGTGCGCGCTTCATCATCAACGATGCTGCCCATCTTGAGGCGCGCAACAATCGCCTCGAACTGTTCCGCGTGCTCGAGAAGGGCTTGCGTGACCGCGACATCGGGGTCGCCTACCAGCCGAAGATCGACCTTGCCTCGGGCCGCATTGTCGGCGCGGAGACACTGATCCGCTGGCGGCCTGATGGACGCGAATTCGTCAACCCTCAGGATCTTGTACTCGCTGCGGAGGCGGGCGACCGCATCAACGAACTCACTCTGGTGGTAATGGAAACCGCACTGCTTGAAGGCAAGCAGGCGATCGCACTCGATCCGCGTTTCAAGCTGGCAGTCAACATGTCGGCCAAGAGCCTGTCCGATACGCACCTGCTGTTCGACATCATGACGATGCTCGGCCGCTACGGTTTTCCTCCTGAGAACCTGACGCTTGAACTGACCGAGACCGCCAAGCTCGAGGACGACCGGATCGCGCCGCAGGTGGCCGCCTTGAAGGCGCGGGGCATCGGCCTTTCGATCGACGACTTCGGTACCGGCCAGTCGAACCTCGAATACATCGAGAAGCTGCCGAGCTCCGAGCTAAAGATCGACAAGCGTTTCGTGCAGCACATGGCTACATCCGAGGAAAGCCGCGCCGTGGTGCGCGCCACGATCGAGATTGCGCATTCCCTCGGCAAGACCGTCGTCGCCGAAGGTGTCGAGGATCTCGAGGTTGCCGCGGCCCTGAGAGCGATGGGTTGCGATCAGGCGCAGGGCTACTTGTTCTCGCGGGCGATCGCCATGTCGGAACTGCTGGCGATGATGGGCGGAGGGTCGGCGGCTCTTAGCGCTTGATTAAGGTTAATAATGTGTTAAACGTCCTGGCAGCCGTCACGCTGTTAGGAGTTAAGGCAATGTGGGAATACATGGACTGGCTGTTCGGTTCGCGTCGCTAATACGCGATACCCGACAATGCCAAAAAGCCCCGGGAAACCGGGGCTTTTTTATTGTCTTGAGCGGATTTGCCAGAACCAGAAGGCCGGTCAGACCGACCTCGCCGAAGCGCAAAGAGGGGTGCTAGGCGCAGCCCGAATCGTTACGGTTCATGGTTAAGAATCTGATTCGCTGGGCGCTGAAACGCTTCCAAAGCGCACATTGCCACCACCGCCTGGCAAGGATGACGCGCCCAATCTCGAGCCCCCAAAACAAACGGCGCGCCCCCTAAGGGACGCGCCGCCTGTTGATCAGTTCGGAACTGGATTGGATCAGAAGCGCAGCACTGCGTCCGCACCGAAGGTCCGGGGCATCGCAAAGTTGCCGTAGTCGCCGATGGTGTTTCCAACGGTGCCGACCAGCGCGGTCGTCGCCTGAACCTGCGCAAGGCTGTTCGACGGGTCGCGGCGGTAGACGTACTGGTTGTCGAACAGGTTGCGTGCCCAGATACCGACCGTCAGCTTCTGCCCGCCGCCAGACAGCTTGATATCGGCGATCGAGATCCGGCCGTTGACGAGGAACGAGGAGTCGTTCTTCGTCGCGAACTGGTCGAAGCTCTGGGTTGCCTGCGAGTAGTTGCCATCGAGGTGGAAGCGCAGCGAGGCCGCTTCGTTGAGGATCGGAAGCTCGTAATCGATCGACGCGCTCGCGGCGTTGCGCGGCGTGTACACGATGTAGAACTTCTGGAAGCCGGTCGTCTGGTTGATGATCTGGCCAGGTGCCGTGCACGGCGGGGTGACGACCGGAGAGTTCACGCCGGTGCACCGACCCACGTAGGTGATCGGCACCGCCGGGACGTCGGTATAGGTATAGGCATACGACGCATTCAACGTCAGCCCAGCGGCCGGCTTGATTGTGACGTCGGCCTCAATCCCGCGGATCTTGGTCGTGCCGGGCGCGTTCAATGTCACGAGATTGTTGAAGTTCCCCGTGGCGGTTGGCTGGATGGTTGAAAGATCGACCTGGCTGCCCTTCCGGTCCATGATGTAGCCGGCGAGGTTGAAGCGCACGCGGCGATCGAACAGGTCGGCCTTGATGCCCGCTTCGTAGGACTTCACGTCTTCCGGATCGAACGCCTGGTAGTTCGACGTGCGCGAGCTGGCACCGCCTGCGCGGTAACCGGTCGCATACTTCACATATCCGTGAACTTCGGGGCTGAAGTCATAGGCGACGATCGCGAGCGGGTTGAAGCGGTTCCAGGTCTCTTCGAGCGGCGTGTAGCCGATCCGCGTGAGCGCGGCCGCGTTTACGGGATCGGCGTAGTCGAGGTTGCGCGAGGCAACGAGACGACCTTCCTTCTTGTCCTTCGTATAGCGACCGCCAAGGGTCACGTGCAGCCTGTCGGTCGGGTTCCAAGTCACCTGTCCGTAGGCTGCATAGCTGCGCGAGCGAACAACCGAGGCGCGGTCGATGTTGCAACCGGCAACCGCGTTACCCGTGAAGTAGCTGGCGAGCGAGGCAGGGTTGGTTCCCGTGCAGAACGGGATCGGCACGTAGGTCGCGCCGGTCACGACGCCGCCGGTCACGGTTGCCACCGCGCCGAGCGTGTTCGGGGTTGCCGCAGTGTCGCTGACGTTCTCGATGAAGTAGTAGAGGCCGCCGACGTAGTCGAACTGGCCGATCGAGCCGACAGCCTGGATTTCCTGGCTGAACTGGCGCTGCTTGAGATCGGCGATGCTGTAGCGGCTGAAGGCGCAGGGCGCAGCTGCGGTGCACGAGGCGGTCAGGTTGACGACCGGCGGGCGCGCTGCGGCGGCGATGTTGTCGAACTGCTTCACGTCCACGCCGCGCCATGCGGTGATCGAGCGGAGCTCAAGCTCCGGGCCGAAGTTCCACTTGAAGGTGTTCGAGTAGCCGTAGACCTTGTCCGTGCTGCGCTCCTGCGGGCGGCCGATGTCGGTCACGCGTGCAACCGTATCGCCGTTGACGACGACACCCGGAAGCAGCGCGCGGACCGTGCCGGTCAGGCCGCCGGTGAAGTTGGTACCGGGCAGGACGCACTGGCCAGGAATAACGTCCTGCGCCGCGGGCTGCGCCGTGGTGGTCGCTGCACAGCTGTTGGGATTGTAGTTGAGCAGCTGCGTGTAGAACGGCGTGTTGTGGTCGATCGACCGATCAGCGGCGAAATCGTTGGTGATCCCGGGCGCGACGTCCCAGCGCACCGCGATCCGGCCGCCCTTGCGGTCGAAATAGCCCATGCCATAGGCGCCGGGGAAGGTGTTCTTGGTGACGGCGTCCTGATGGCTCAGCACGCCATCGAGCTTGATCGAGAACGGCCCGATGGCCGGGAGGTCAAGATTGGCGCCAAGATTGTAGGCACCCAGATTGCCGATGCCGCCGTTGATGCTGCCGCCGAATTCGCCGCTAGGGGCGCGAGTGACGAGCGAGAGGGCGCCGCCTTCGGTGTTGCGGCCGAACAGCGTGCCCTGCGGACCCTTCAGCACTTCGATGCGCTCGATGTCGAACAGCGCGGTGTTAATGCCGTGCTGGCGGCCGAGGTACACGCCGTCGATGTAGACACCGACGCCCTGTTCGCGGGCAGGCTGGTTGGCATCGAGCGGCACGATGCCGCGAATGCCGATGGTGAGTGCCGACTGGCGCGCTTCGAAAGTGGCGACGCGCAAGCTGGGGACGGAGCCGTCACCGAGGTCGAGCAGGCTCTGCACCTTGCGGTCCTGAATGGCGGCGGCACTGACAACCGAGATCGAGACCGGGGTCTTCTGCAGGTTCGTCTCACGGCGGGTCGCGGTGACGATGATGTCCTGGATACCCGAGTCGTCGGCGACGGCGGTGTCGTCCTGGGGCGCATCGGCTGCCTGAGCGAAGGCCGGAGCCGCCGCGGACATGATGCAAGCGGCAAGCGCAAGACGCGAAACGTGACTGATCATAGTGGTTCCCTGTTTCTTTCGAACCGTTGGTGTTGGGCGTCCGCTAGAGTGGGCCAGTGACAGGCCCATGACCGGTCGGTGACAGTTTCGCGTCACATCCCAAAATGTCGTGGACAAGTGGCATTGTGGCCACGGAGCAACAGGGTCAGCCCGCACGCCGCCATGCATGACGTGCGCACGACGACGCACCCGCAAAGCGGGCGCGCGTCGATTGATCAGAAAAGGAAATTGGTCGGGGAGAGAGGATTCGAACCTCCGGCCCCTGCCTCCCGAAGACAGTGCTCTACCAGGCTGAGCTACTCCCCGACCGTGTCGGCTCCACAAGGGCAAAAACCCGCTGTGGATCGAGGCAAGGCGCGCCCTATAGGTGGGGATGAGCATAGTGGCAAGCAGGCAATTGCGCTCCTATAGTGCCCTTCATGGCCACCCTTGCGAATCCCCTTTCCCCGCTCGCGGATCAGCATCCCGAGCAGCAATATCTCGATCTGATGCGGCAGATCTGGGAGACCGGGAGCGAGCGCATCGACCGCACCGGTATCGGCACCAAATCGGTGTGTGGTGCGATGCTGCGGTTCGACCTTGGCGGCGGGGCGATGCCGCTTCTGACCACCAAGCGCGTCTACTGGAAGACGGCAACGCGCGAGCTGCTGTGGTTCCTCACCGGCGAGACCAATATTCGCCCGCTGGTGCTGCAAGGCGTGAAGATCTGGAACGAGTGGCCCCACGCGCGCTACGTCCGCGAGACGGGCGACGCGATTAGCCTCGAGGATTTCGTCGCACGAATCGCCGAGGACGAGGCCTTCGCGCACCGCTGGGGCGATCTCGGCCCGGTCTATGGCAAGCAGTGGGTCGATTGGCCGACCTACCGCTACCGCGCCGACGGGCTCTACGAGAAGGGCGAAGGCATCAACCAGATCGCTGCGGTGATCGAGAGCCTCAAGACCAGCCCCGGCAGCCGCCGCCACATCATCGAAGGCTGGAACGTCGCAGAGCTCGACCGCATGGCGCTCCCACCGTGCCACAAGACCTACCAGTTCCATGTGGCAGGCGAGGGTGCCGAGGCGCGGCTCAATTGCGTTCTGTATCAAAGAAGCTGCGACGTTGCGCTCGGCCTGCCGTTCAACCTGTGGTCGGCGGCGCTGCTGACCGCCATGATCGCGCAGCAGGTGGGGATGCAGCCGGGCGAGCTCGTATGGATGGGCGGGGACGTTCACCTCTATCTTAACCACGCGCATCTGATCGAGGAACAGGTCGCCCGCCAGCCGCAGGGCCACCCGCGCCTCGCAATCACGCGGAAGCCGGAAACAATATTCGGATATGCGATCGAAGATTTCGTGGTGCATGATTACGCGCCGCTGCCTCCGATCAGTGCCCCTGTTGCGGTGTGACCCTCGCACAACCAGCGCGCTTGACCGCCCTCGGGCGTTGAAATAAAAATACGTATTCAAGCAATGATCGCACCAGGCTTTTCGTGGCCCTGCGAGCACGGGAGAGCGCGACACATGGCAGATCCGGCGACACCGTCAGACAGCAACCGCCCGGCGCTCGCGCTGCATATTCCCGAGCCCAAGTATCGCCCCGGCGACAAGGCGGACTTCTCGCATATCGAGATCGGCCAGCCCGGCGACCAGCCGCGTCCGGACGAAGGCATCCACCCTTCGCAGATGGCGGGCCTTGCCTATGGCCTCGTGCGGGTGCTGGGCGACGACAACCTCGCTTCCGGCCCGTGGAACCCGCGCCTCTCGCCGGACACGCTGCGCGCGATGTTGGGCCACATGGCGATGGTGCGCGCCTTCGACGAGCGGATGTTCCGCGGCCAGCGGCAGGGCAAGACCAGCTTCTACATGAAGTGCACCGGCGAGGAGGCGACCTCGATCCCGCCGGCGATGGCGCTGGCGAGCGACGACATGGTGTTCCCCTCCTACCGCCAGCAGGGCATCCTGATCGCGCGCGGCTATCCGCTGATCGAGATGATCAACCAGATCTACTCGAACAAGGCCGACAAGCTGAAGGGCCGCCAGCTGCCGATCATGTATTCGAGCCGCGAGCACAGCTTCTTCAGCATCTCCGGCAACCTCGCCACCCAGTGCCCGCAGGCCGTGGGCTGGGCGATGGCGAGCGCCGCCAAGGGCGACAGCCGGATCGCGGCAAGCTGGGTGGGCGAGGGCAGCACTGCCGAGGGCGATTTCCATTCCGCCTGCACCTTTGCCGCCGTCTACAACGCGCCGGTGATCCTCAACGTCATCAACAACCAGTGGGCGATTTCGAGCTTCTCGGGCTTCGCCGGCGGCGAGCGCACGACGTTTGCGGCGCGCGGGCTCGGCTACGGCATCGCGGCGCTGCGGGTGGACGGCAATGACGCGCTGGCCTGCTACGCCGCCGCCGAATGGGCCGCCAACCGCGCGCGCGGCAATCACGGCCCGACGCTGATCGAATACTTCACCTACCGCGCGGAAGGGCACTCCACTTCCGATGACCCCTCGGGTTACCGCTCCGCGCAGGAGCGCGAGGAGTGGCCGCTGGGTGACCCGGTGAACCGTCTCAAGAACCATCTGATCGCTATCGGCGAATGGGACGAAGACCGGCAGGCCGCGATGGACCTCGCCTGCGCCGAAGAGGTCAAGGCCACCACCAAGGAGGCCGAGAAGAACGGCATCCTCGGCCACGGCCTCCACCACCCGTTCCACACCATGTTCGAGGACGTTTACGAGGAGCTGCCCTGGCACCTCGAGGAACAGGCCGCACAGGCGATCCGCGAACGCATCACCAAGTTCGGCACCGAAAGGCCCTTCGGATGAGCCAGCAACACACTAGCGAACCGGCCACCGTGGGCGAAAACGTTATCGCAGAACGCCGCCTCAACATGATCGAGGCGATCAACGAAGCGCTCGACATCATGCTTGCGCGTGATCCCGACGTGATCATCATGGGCGAGGATGTCGGCTATTTCGGCGGCGTGTTCCGCGCGACCGCGGGCCTTCAGGCCAAGCACGGCAAGACGCGCGTGTTCGACACCCCGATTTCGGAATGCGGGATCATCGGCGTGGCGGTGGGGATGGGGGCCTATGGCCTGCGCCCCGTGCCGGAAATCCAGTTCGCCGATTACATCTACCCCGGCCTCGACCAGCTGATCTCGGAAGCCGCGCGTCTGCGCTACCGTTCGGCGGGCGACTACATCGCGCCGCTGACCGTGCGCTCGCCCTTCGGCGGGGGCATCTTCGGCGGTCAAACCCACAGCCAGAGCCCCGAAGCGCTGTTCACCCACGTGGCGGGCCTCAAGACCGTGATCCCGGCGACCCCGCACGATGCCAAGGGCCTGCTGATCTCGGCCATCGAAGACAATGATCCGGTGATCTTCTTCGAGCCCAAGCGCATCTACAACGGCCCGTTCACCGGCTTCTACGACAAGCCGGTCGAGCCTTGGAAGAAGCATCCCGACAGCGTGGTGCCGGAAGGCTACTACAAGATCCCGCTCGGCAAGGCGCGCACCGTGCGCGAGGGCGAGCAGCTGACGGTGCTTGCCTACGGCACGATGGTGCACGTGGCCGAGGCCGTGTGCATCGCCAAGGGTGTGGATGCCGAGATCCTCGACCTGCGCACGCTGGTTCCGCTCGACATCAAGGCGATCGAAGCCTCGGTCGAGAAGACCGGACGCTGTCTGATCGTCCACGAGGCGACCCGCACCAGCGGCTTCGGCGCGGAGCTTTCCGCGCTCGTCACCGAACGCTGCTTCTACCACCTCGAAGCCCCGGTCGAACGCGTCACCGGCTTCGACACGCCCTATCCCCACAGCCTCGAATGGGCCTATTTCCCCGGCCCGGTCCGCATCGGCGAGGCCATCGACAAGCTTCTGAAGGACTGACCGAACAGATGGCCAAGTTCACATTCAACATGCCCGACGTGGGTGAAGGCGTTGCCGAGGCGGAAGTCGTCGAGTGGCACATCAAGATCGGTGACCGCGTGGAGGAGGACCAGCACCTCGTCGACGTGATGACCGACAAGGCGACGATCGACATCGAGAGCCCGGTGTCGGGCATCGTCACGGCGCTCGCGGGCGAGGTGGGTGACACCATCGCCATCGGCGCGATGCTGCTGGTGATCGAGACCGAAGGCGAGGCCTCGGACGAAGAAGCCGAAGCCGCCGCCGAGCAGATCGAGGACGACATGTCCGATGCGCCGGTATCGGATGCGGTGGCGGAGCGGATCGAGGTCGAGAACCCGGACGCGAGCGATGCGGACGATGCTGCGGCGCTCGCTCGAAACTCCGTTCGCCCTGAGCCTGTCGGAAGCGAAGCTGAAACGCAGTTTCAACGGCCGTCCTTAGCTTCCGAAGAAAAGGGCAGTGCTTCGACAAGCTCAGCACGAACGGAATCGAAAGTGTTGGCCAGCCCCGCCGTGCGCCAGCGTGCGCGCGATCTGGGGATCGACCTCGCCGAAGTGAAGCCCGCCGCCGACGGCCGCCTGCGCCATGCCGATCTCGACGCCTACCTCGCCTACAACGCCGGCAGCGGCTTCGGCGCGGCGGGCAAGGCGCGCGGCGACGAGACCATCAAGGTCATCGGCCTGCGCAAGCGCATCGCCCAGAACATGGCCGCCTCCAAGCGCCACATCCCGCACTTCACCTATGTCGAAGAGTGCGACGTCACCGATCTGGAAGAACTGCGTGCGCAATTGAACGCCGCGCGCGGTGACCGACCCAAGCTCACCCTGTTGCCGCTGCTCATCACTGCGATCTGCAAGACGGTTCCGGCCTTCCCGATGATCAATGCGCGCTACGACGACGAGGCCAACGTGGTGACGCGCCACGGCAGCATCCATCTCGGCATGGCGGCGCAGACGGACTCGGGCCTGATGGTGCCGGTGATTCGCGATGCGCAGGCCAAGAACCTCTGGCAGCTCGCCCGCGAGATCGGCCGCCTGGCCGAGGCCGCGCGCACCGGCAAGGCGACGTCGGAGGAGCTTTCCGGTTCGACCCTGACGATCACCTCGCTGGGCCCACTCGGCGGCGTGGCGACCACTCCGGTCATCAATCGGCCCGAGGTGGCGATCATCGGCCCCAACCGCATTGTCGAGCGTCCGATGTTCGTCAGCGACGGCATGGGCGGCGAGCGCGTCGCCAAGCGCAAGCTGATGAACATCTCGATTTCCTGCGATCACCGCGTAGTCGACGGCCACGATGCGGCGAGCTTCGTGCAGGGCATCAAGCGGCTGATCGAAACGCCCGCTTTGCTGCTGGTCGATTAGGGAAAAATATTGCGCTTCGGGCGGTGCCGAGGGCGTTGACAGCCCGATGCACCGGACGTAATGGCGCTGCTCCACGAGCGGGACGGCATCGCCGCCGCGCTCGAAAGGACAAGATGCGCGGGTGTAGCTCAGTTGGTTAGAGCGCCGGCCTGTCACGCCGGAGGTCGCGGGTTCGAGCCCCGTCACTCGCGCCACTTGTTCCTCGGGATCGCCGAAATGGCAAAGGCAAGGCGGGCGTTAGTCCGCCTTTTCTTTTGCCTGCGATGCGGCCTCGGGCGCGCTCCAGCTGCCCGTTTCCATCCAGATCAGGAAGCGCTTGAGCGGCAGCAGCCAGATCAGGCCGAGCACCACGTAAACGACCGTCTGCGCCCCGCCATGCCAGCTGCCGATGAGCGCCGGCGCGTAGCGTGCGATGACGATGCCGTAGACCATCAAGGCCACGAACAGGCTTATGATGCCGAAGGGAATTCGCCAGGTGGGAGTCTCGCGCATCACAGGTTTCCGTAAATCCGGGTGGGGGTGACGACCGCGTCGAGCGCGATGTCGTGGGGTTCGGTGGGCAGGGCGTCGCACAGCTGCGCGTCCCATGCGAGCCCAACGGCAAGGACGGGGGGATGTTCCGCGAGCCAGCGATCATAATGCCCGCCGCCCTGTCCGAGCCGAGCGCCTGTCGCGGTAAAGCCGACGAGGGGAATGAACAGCACCTCGGGGACCAGCACCTCGGCGTCGGCAGCGGGCTGGAGCATGCCGAAGGGGCCAACCTCCAGATCGTCCTGCGCGTAAGGGTCGGTGTGGTGGCGGAAGGCCATCGGCGCATCGGGGTCCGCGAAGAAGGGCAGGGCGAGCACGTGCCCCGCATCGCGGAAGAACCGCGCATAGGCCGCTGCAGGGGCCTCCCATGGCCCGGCATGGTAGAGGCCGATCACAGCTTCCTGCGGAATGCGCGCCAGCAGCGGGGCAGGGGGGCGGTGGAACAGCAACCCACGGATCGAGTCGGGCAGTGCCTCGACATGCGCCTTGCGAGCGGCGCGCAGTTTCTGGCGGAGTTCGGCTTTGTTCGACATGAAGTGTCCTCAGCTTCGCCAGTGAAGAAAAAGCAGGGCTTCGACAAGCTCAGCCCGAACGGATCAGAGACAGTTCGGCCCGCAAGGGCCGCAAGCCCGAACGGGCGCCCGCAGCGCCGCGACCTTCAGGTCGCGTGAGCGAGGACCGCACGCCGGAGGGCGTGCGGAAAAAACGAAAGTAGCGGAACCACCATGGGTCGTTTGCACTTGAAATCCTCTGACGCGTGGTACGTCAGGTGGGCGCCGTATGCCCAAGTCTTCCGGACGAACCGGCAGGCAAGGGCAGGGACAGCTCCCATTTGGATTACTTATAGCCTCAGGGATGTTCAATCGGCTCGTGCCGGGCAGTCCCGCCACATAGCAATCTAGGCGCTCTGGACCGCCTCTTCAAGCGCCGCGGCATTTGCCTCGGCGCGGTCGGCAAGGGCTTCGAGCTGCTGCGCCACCGTTTCAAGGAGCTGATCGGGTGCGGCCGGGCCGCCGAAGAGGTCGGCTTGCGGGGTCGCCGGTGCCGCTTGTGCGGGGACGGGGCTAGCTGCCGCCTCGCGCGCGGCGGCCAGATCGGCCTCGAGTGCGACGATCGCATTGCGCAGCGCCTCGACCACTTCGGGATCGACGGTGTCCACTGCGGGCGCAGGCGCAGGCGCCGGTTCGGGCGCATCGCCGAGGCGCTTTTTTGCCTGATCGAGTTCGTCGGCGAGGAACAGCGCGGCAAACAGCAGGTTCTGCGCTTCGAGCGGCGCACGCGCGCTGCCGAGCTGCGCGTATTTCTCCGCGATCATCGCGCCCAGCGCACGGATATGCGCTTCCTGCCCGTCCGCACAGGCGACGGTGTAGCTCTTGGGACCGATGCTGAGCGTGACAGTGCTCATTCTAATCTTCCAGCTGGGTCAACAGGTCGTCGAGTTCGCGAAGACTTTCCGCGACTTGCTCGCGCAACTTCTCGTGGACGTTGACGAGTTCGACCACCTTGGCCGATCCGCCGCCGCCCTTGCCGTCGGTGCCAAGGCCGGCCTCACGCGCGGCGTCGATGCGCGCCATCGCGCTTTCAATGCGGGCCAGCGCGGATGCGATGCGGTCAGCGGTCATGGTGGCAAGGGATACCAAGCAAAAGCATGGCACGCAAAGGCTTGGGAGGGGCTGTTGATAAGTGTGCGGCGCGGATGATGGGAGGAAAGCTCTGCGCAAGGTTGACCTCCCCCCTGCGCTCGGCAATGGCACGGCGCACTGCGGCAGGGGTCGAATCGCCCGTCGGGCGCTGTCGCAAGCAGCAGGAGAATTTCGTGCCGATGAGCATCGACGCAGCCCGCCTCCAGCCGATGGCCAACGCCATCCGCGCCCTTTCGATGGACGCGGTCGAGGCGGCCAATTCGGGTCACCCCGGGATGCCGATGGGCATGGCCGATGTGGCGACGGTGCTGTTCACCGGCCACCTCAAGTTCGATCCGACCGCGCCCAAGTGGGCCGACCGCGACCGCTTCGTGCTGTCGGCGGGCCACGGCTCGATGCTGATTTACAGCCTGCTGTACCTCACCGGCTATGCCGCGCCGACGATCGGCGACATCCGCAATTTCCGCAAGCTCGGCTCGCCTTGCGCCGGCCACCCCGAAAACTTCATGCTCGACGGCGTCGAGTGCACCACCGGTCCGCTCGGGCAGGGCCTCGCGATGGCGGTGGGCATGGCGATGGCCGAGCGGCACCTCAACGCCGTCTATGGCGACGCGCTGGTCGATCACAGCACCTGGGTGATCGCGGGCGACGGTTGTCTGATGGAAGGCATCAACCACGAGGCGATCGGGCTTGCAGGGCACCTCGGGCTGGGGCGCCTCAACGTGCTGTGGGACGATAACCGCATCACCATCGACGGCGCGACCGACCTGTCGACCTCGGAAGACATCAAGGCGCGCTATGTCGCGACGGGCTGGCACGTCACCGAGTGTGACGGCCACGACTTCGCCGATATCGAGCGTGCGCTCGCCGAGGCCAAGGCCGACCCGCGGCCCTCGCTGGTCGCCTGCCGCACCATCATCGGCAAGGGCGCTCCCAACAAGCAGGGCACCAGCGCCACCCACGGCGCGGCGCTCGGTGCGGCGGAAGTGGCTGCGGCGCGCGAGACGCTGGGCTGGACGTCCGAGCCCTTCGTGGTGCCGAGCGAGATCCTCGCCGATTGGCACTCTGCGGGCGAACCGGGCCGTGCGGCGCATGGTGCGTGGGCCGGACGCCTCGAAGCCTCGGGCCAGAAGGCCGAGTTCGAGCGCCGCATGGCGGGCGACCTGCCGGAGGGCTTCAGCCTCGACGCGCACATTGCCTCCCTGATCGCGAGCCCGCAGAAGATCGCCACCCGCAAGGCCTCCGAGATCGCGCTGGGTGCGCTTAATCCGATGCTCCCCGACACGATCGGCGGCAGCGCCGACCTTACGGGATCGAACAACACGCTGGCGGGCGGGATCGGCACCTTCTCGAAGGATGATTACTCCGGCCGCTACGTCTATTGGGGCATCCGCGAGTTCGGCATGGCCGCGGCGATGAACGGGATGGCGCTGCACGGCGGCGTGATCCCCTATGGCGGCACCTTCCTCGTCTTCACCGACTACGCCCGCGGGGCGATCCGCCTCTCGGCGCTCCAGCATTGCCGCGTGATCTATGTGATGACGCATGACAGCATCGGGCTGGGCGAAGATGGTCCGACGCACCAGCCGGTCGAGCACCTCGCAAGCTTGCGGGCGATGCCGAACATCCTCGTGATGCGCCCCGCTGATGCGGTCGAGACTGCCGAGTGCTGGCAGATCGCGCTGGAGCAGAAGGATCGCCCGACGGTGCTGGCGCTCACCCGCCAGAACCTGCCGCAGCTGCGGCTCGAAGCTGGGCCGAATCTTTCGGCCAAGGGCGGATACCGCATCAAGGCCGCCGGGGCTGCGCGCAAGGTCGTGTTCCTCGCCACCGGTTCAGAAGTCGAGCTAGCTTATGCCTGCGCCGCGCAGCTTGAAGCGCAGGGCATTGGCGCGGACGTTGTCTCGATGGTCTGCACCGAGCTCTTCGACGAGCAGGACGCCGCCTATAAGGCCGACCTACTCCCCGCAGACGCGCTGATCGTCTCCGTAGAGGCGGCCAGCACCTTCGGGTGGCAGCGCTACACCGGAACATCCGGGCTCAACATCGGTATCGACACCTTTGGCGCCTCGGCGCCCGCGAGCGATCTGTTCGCCCATTTCGGCTTCACCGCGGAGGCAATAGTCCCGCAAATCCTGAACAAACTGAACGCATAAGCAGGAGTACCTCTCATGGCCACCAAAGTTGCCATCAACGGTTTCGGCCGCATCGGCCGCCTCGTTGCCCGCGCCATTCTCGAGCGCACCGACCACGATCTCGAGCTCGTCTCGATCAACGACCTTGCCGACGCCAAGGCCAATGCGCTGCTGTTCGCCTTCGATTCGGTCCACGGCCGCTTCAACGGCGAAGTGACGGCTGATGGCGATGCGATCATCGTCAACGGCAAGCGCATCGCGGTCACCAAGGAGCGCGATCCCGCCAACCTGCCGCACGGCGAAATGGGCATCGACATCGTGCTCGAATGCACCGGCTTCTTCCAGTCGGACGAAGCCAGCCGCCCGCACCTCGCCGCCGGAGCCAAGCGCGTGCTGATCTCGGCGCCTGCGACTGGCGTCAGCAAGACCATCGTGTTCGGCGTGAACCACGAGACACTGACCGCCGAGGACGTGATCATCTCCAACGCGAGCTGCACCACCAACTGCCTCGCGCCGGTCGCCAAGGTGCTGAACGACGTGATCGGTATCGAGCGCGGCTTCATGACCACCATCCACAGCTACACCAACGACCAGCGGATGCTCGACCAGATCCACAGCGATCTGCGCCGCGCGCGTGCGGGCGCCGTCAACATGATCCCGACCACCACCGGCGCTGCCCGTGCGGTGGGCCTGGTGCTGCCGGAACTGAAGGGCAAGCTGGACGGCTCGTCGGTTCGCGTGCCGACCCCGAACGTCTCGATGGTCGACCTCGTCTTCGTGCCGACCCGCGACACCACGGTCGAGGAAATCAACGCTGCGCTGAAGGCTGCGGCGGAAGGCCCGATGAAGGGCGTGCTCGACTTTACCGACCAGCCGCTCGTCTCCTCGGACTTCAACCACTACCCGGCGTCCTCGACGGTCGACAGCCTCGAGACCTCGGTGATGGAAGGCAAGCTCGCCCGCGTGGTCAGCTGGTACGACAACGAGTGGGGCTTCTCCAACCGGATGATCGACACCGCCGGGGTGATGGCGAAGTTCCTTTAAGCACTTCTCCCCTCCCGCTTGCGGGAGGGGTCGGGGGTGGGCGAGTGCACAGTTGCCCACCCCGCTGCGACTAGCCAGCAAGCTGGCAAGTCTCGCTGCCCCTCCCGCAGGCGGGAGGGGGTGAGGAGAGAGCAATGCCCAAGTTCAAGACCCTCGATGACCTGCCCGCCGACCTGACCGGTGAGGTCGCGCTGGTGCGCGTCGATCTCAACCTTCCCATGAAGGACGGATCGGCGACCGATGTGACGCGGGTCGAGGCGATCAGGCCGACGATCCTCGAACTCGCGGGGCGCGGTGCCAAGGTGCTGATGCTCGCGCATTTCGGGCGTCCGGGCGGGCAGCGGTCTTCTATGCTCTCGACCAGCATGGTTGTGGGCGACGTAGGCCGCGTGCTGGGCGAGGAGATCATGTTCATCCCCGAGCTGACCGGCCCGGTGGTGACGCAGTCGATCGGCATCCTGCGCGCCGGCGACATCGGCCTTCTCGACAACACCCGCTTCTGGCCGGGCGAAGAGGCGAATGATCCCAACTTCGCGCAGGCCATTGCCGCCAACGGCACGCTCTACGTCAACGACGCCTTCAGCGCGGCGCACCGTGCGCATGCGACCACCGAAGGGCTGACGCACTTCCTTCCGTCCTATGCGGGCCGCTCGATGGAGGCGGAATTGAAGGCGCTCGACGCCGCGCTCGGCAATCCGGAAGCGCCGGTTGCGGCGGTAGTCGGCGGGGCCAAGGTCTCGACCAAGCTTGCCGTGCTCGAGCACCTCGTGGGCAAGGTGCAGCACCTCATCATCGGCGGCGGCATGGCCAACACCTTCCTCGCCGCGCGCGGGGTGAATGTCGGCAAGAGCCTGTGCGAGCACGATCTGGCGGACACCGTCACGCGGATCATGGACGAGGCCGACCGTTCGGGCTGCACCGTGCACCTGCCGTACGACGTCGTGGTCGCCAAGGAATTCGCCGCCAATCCGCCCAGCTTGCGCACTTGCAACGTCCACGAGGTTGCCGCCGACGAGATGATCCTCGACATCGGCCCGCAGGCTGTGGAGTCGCTCGCCGATGTGCTCAAGACCTGCCGCACGCTGGTGTGGAACGGGCCGCTGGGCGCCTTCGAAACCGAGCCGTTCGATGCTGCCACTGTGGCGCTCGCCCGCACCGCTGCGGCGTTGACGCTCGAAGGCTCGCTGATCAGCGTTGCGGGCGGCGGGGATACCGTCGCGGCGCTGGCGCAGGCGGGCGTCTCGGAAGATTTCACCTATATTTCAACCGCTGGCGGCGCCTTCCTCGAATGGATGGAAGGCCGCGTCCTGCCCGGCGTCGCCGCTCTCGAGGCCTGAGATGGCCGGTAACGAAGCCCAGATCGAAGCGCTCGAGCTAAGCCTCATGCGCGCCTGGGTGGCGGGCGATACCAAGGCGATCAAGAAGCTCGTCGCGCGCAATGCGATGATGATGATCGGCTCGCGCCCGCCGCAACTGCTCGACCGTCCGAGCTTCCTTGCGGCCGCCGAGCGCGGCTTCGCTTGCACCAAGTTTGCCTTCCGCGAGGTCTACGCGCGGGTTTACGGCAAGACCGCGTGGTTCGTCGCAGGAGCCGATCTTGAACTCGCCTTCGGCAGCAAGGTGTGGTCGGGGCCGTTCCTCGTCACCGGTCTGTGGCGCAAGGGCGCGATGAGCGGGTGGCAGCTCGCCGAGCGCAGCCTTGCGCGGCTCGATCCCGATGACGGGTTCGCCGCATCGATCGCCAAGTTGCAATTGTGGAACAAGTCATGAGCGAGATGGTCGAGACCAGCTACGGCACCCTCTCGGTGATGGAGGAAGGCGAGTTTGCCGGTTGGCGTTACTGGCAGGGCGACCCCTACGAGACGCGCTCCGGCCCGTTCTACCACCGCCGCGAGGAGGATGGCTCCTACACCAGCGCCTTCCGCGCCGAGGAGCGCCACATGAACGGCGGCGGCTTCATGCATGGCGGCTGCATGATGACCTTCGCCGACTTCGCGCTGTTCGCCATCGCCACCGATGTGCTGAACGGCGACCATGCGGTGACGCTGAACCTGTCGGGCGATTTCCTCGGCTCGGTGGCGTGCGGCGCGCTGGTCGAGGCGCGGGGCGAGGTCACGCGCGGGGGCGGCAAGACGATCTTCGTGCGCGGAATAGTGACGGGTGACGGGCAACCGGCGCTGAGCTTCACGGGCATCATCCGCAGGCTGTCGCGCCGCTGATCGGCCTCTGCGCCTTCGCGGTTGCAGCATCGCAGATGGTTGGCTAAGGCGCGCTCCGAAGGCCCTGTGCATACCTATGCATAGACCGGAAAAGCCCACATTTGCGCCCCAGGAGAACCCGCCATGAACACCCAGGAAATGACGACCCGCATCGCCACCGGCCAGGGTTTCATCGCGGCATTGGACCAGTCGGGGGGCTCCACGCCCAAGGCGCTGCGCGGCTACGGGGTCGAGGACAGCGAGTGGTCGGGCGACGAGGAAATGTACGCCCAGATCCACGCGATGCGCGCGCGCGTCATCACCAGCCCCTGCTTTTCGAGCGGCAAGGTGATCGGCGCGATCCTGTTCGAGAAGACGATGGATGGGCACGTCGATGGCAAGACCACCACCGAAGCCCTGAAGGCGCGCGGGATCGTGCCCTTCATCAAGGTCGACGAAGGCCTCGCTGATGAAGCTGACGGCGTCCAGCTGATGAAGCCGATGGTGAAGCTCGAGGCGCTGCTGGCAAAGTCCGTGGCGGCCGGGATGTTCGGCACCAAGATGCGCTCGGTCATCAAGTCCGCGAACCCTGAAGGCATCGCCGCCATTGTCGCCCAGCAGTTCGAAGTCGGCGCGCAGATCATCGCTGCGGGCCTGATGCCGATCATCGAGCCGGAATACGACATCACCACTGAGGACCGCGCCGAGGGCGAGGCGATTCTGCTCGCCGAGATCACCAAGCACCTCGATGCGCTGCCGGAAGGCCAGCAGGTCATGCTCAAGCTCTCGATCCCCGCAACCGCCGGGCTCTATACCTCGCTTACACGGCACCCCAAGGTGCTGCGCGTTGTCGCTCTGTCGGGCGGGTTCTCGACCGACGACGCCTGCGCGCGCCTGTCCGCCAACCCCGGCATGATAGCCAGCTTCAGCCGCGGGCTGCTGCAGGACCTGCGCAAGGGCCAGTCGGACGACGAGTTCAACACGGTGCTGGGCAAGGCGATCGACCAGATCGCCAGCGCCAGCGTCTAGGCCTCAGCGCGCTTCGAAGCCGAAGCGGTAGTCGCCCGGCTTGGTTTCCTTGCCTTCGCCCGCCATGCGTCCCGGCTCGCCCGAGGAGAGGGCGAGGGCGGTTCCGTGGGTGGCATAGGGCTCGCCCAAGGTGAGGTCGGCGGTTTCGCGCCAGCCCTTGCCGTCGATGAGGGTCTTCACGATCAGGCGACCGGCCCACACGCAACGCGCGTTGATCGGGCAGCGGCTGTCCTCGACCACCGATTGCGGGGTGACGACCAGCGCGCCCACCTGCACCGCCTGGCCGAGCGCAACGACGCTCCCCTGTGGCTGGGAGACGCTCTCGACGCCTCTGCCGGCGGGGATGATCGTGCAAGCGCCCAAAGCGGTGAGCAGGGCGAGCGGGGTGAGGATGCGGGTGATCTGTTTCATGCCCCCGCTTAAGCCCGACCCGGCCTGAGTGCCGCCTGAACAGGTGACAGCGCCGTTACAAGCCATTAGCGGGGGCCGCCATGACCCAGACACAGCTCTATCTCATCAGCCCTCTCGATGTCGGCGGCGATTTCCCCGCCCGGCTCGAACGCGCGCTCGCCGCGGGTGCCCGTCGCCACGGCGACCTCGTCACCGCCTTCCAGTTCCGCGTGAAGGGGGTCGACAGCCACGAGGCCGCGCTCCTCGCCGAGCCGCTGCAAGCGATCTGCGCCGCGCACGACGTGGCGTTTATCGTCAACGATTCGGTGGCGCTCGCCAAGCGGTTGAAGGCGGACGGGGTGCATCTCGGACAGGACGACGGCTCGCCCCGCGACGCCCGCGAGGAATTGGGCCGCGAGGCGCAGATCGGCGTCACCTGCCACGCCAGCCGCCACCAGGCGATGGAAGCGGGCGAGGCGGGGGCGGACTACGTCGCCTTCGGCGCGTTCTACCCCTCGACCACCAAGGACAAGGGTCCGGACGCCGAGGTGCCCGATCTCGAACTGCTGCAATGGTGGACGAGCATCTTCGAAATCCCCTGCGTCGCCATCGGCGGCATCACGCCCGACAACTGCAAGCCGCTGATCGAAGCAGGCGCAGACTTCCTCGCGGTGTCGGGCGCGGTGTGGAACGGCGACGAGGTCGAGGCGATCGAGGCGTTTGCCAAGGCGATGCGGGGGTAGGAGCTTAATCGTCACCCCAGCGGTTGCGAAGCACAACCGGAGGTTGAACGCCGGGGCCTAGGGCCACCGGGGACAGCGCTTGCCGCTCTAGGTCCCAGCTTCCGCTGGGATGACGAGCTAGAGCGAGGTCACCGCGCCGCGCCCACCCGCGTGCAGATCAGCTTGCTCAGGCTCCCGTCGGGATTGAGCTTCTGCACGGTGTTCTCGCCCATCACCCGGAAACGCTGGTCCTTCTTCGGGCCGCGGGTGAAGATCAGCTCGGTGCCGCGCAGCAGGTAGATGCCGGAGCCGGCCGCGTTGCTGTAGCTGGATGCAGTGCCAATGCGGAAGTCTTCCTCGGGCACTTCGACATAGGCCTTGCCGCCTGCGTCGCCGGGCAGGGTGCACTGCCAGTAGCCGTGATCGAGGATGCTCAAGGTGCCGCCAGCCGGAGCGGCAGCACGGCCCTGCGGGCGGGAAGCGTCACGGTCCTGCCCGTGCACGCTGCTCGGCAGATAGGCGGCGGCCGCGGCGGCGCTGATGAACAGGAGGAACACGTAACGGGTCTTCATGTCGCCCCTCTATCAGCGCGGCGCACGTCTTGCCATGCTCTTAACCCTATTTTGCCCCCGCTTGCCGCGCGCGGCCGCCTCGGCTATGGGCGCGCATCATTTCGGGGCATGCGCCGTTGCGGCGGTGTGCTCCAAACGCTCTTTCCATCACGTATAAAGGCCCACAGCCCCATGAAGATCAGCGGCGTCGACATTCGCCCCGGCAACATTCTGGAATATGAAAAAGGCATCTGGAAAGTCGCCAAGATCCAGCACACCCAGCCGGGCAAGGGCGGGGCCTATATGCAGGTCGAAATGAAGAACCTGCAGGATGGCCGCAAGACCAACGTGCGCTTCCGCAGCGCCGACACGATCGAGCGCGTGCGCCTCGACACCAAGGAATTCCAGTTCCTTTATGCCGAGGGCGAAGACCTCGTCTTCATGGACAACGACACCTACGAGCAGATCACGCTGCCCGGCGACCTGCTGGGCGATGCCCGCCCGTTCCTTCAGGACGGGATGCAGGTGAACCTCGAACTATGGGACGAAAAGCCGATCTCGGTCGAACTGCCCTCGCAGATCGAAGCGATGATCGTCGAGGCCGACGCGGTGGTGAAGGGGCAGACCGCCTCGTCCAGCTACAAGCCCGCGATCCTCGACAACGGCGTGCGCATCATGGTGCCGCCGCACATCGGTGCCGGCACGCGCATCGTCGTCGACGTCTACGAGCAGGCCTACGTCGGCAAGGCCGGCTGAACCCTGTATCCCGTTCGTGCCGAGCGTGAGCAAGGCATACAAGCGCCGTAAGTGAGCCTCTCGATCCTGTCGGAGGCGAACGGCAGAGAGTATTGTAATGGCAGCTATTTCCGGCCTCATTCGCGTCATGGAGCGCGCCGCGCGCAAGGCGGGCGGGCGCTTGCGTCGCGATTTCGGCGAAGTCGAGCACTTGCAGGTCAGCCGCAAGGGCCCCGCTGATTTCGTCAGCAAGGCGGATATCCGCTCCGAGCGCACGCTCTATGACGAACTGCTCGCGGCCCGTCCCGATTGGGGCTTCGTGATGGAAGAAGCCGGCGTGATCGAAGGCAAGCCCGGCATGCCGCGCTGGATCGTCGATCCGCTCGATGGCACCAGCAACTTCCTCCACGGCATCCCGCACTTCGCCATCTCCATCGCCGCGCAAGAGCCCAAGCTCGATGGCAGCGGTTGGGGCGATGTGGTCGCCAGCGTGGTCTATCAGCCGATCACCGACCAGACCTTCTGGGCGGAAAAATCGCGCGGGGCATGGCTTCAGGATGCGCGCCTGCGCGTCTCGGCCCGCTCGCGTCTGGCCGATGCCCTGGTGGCGACCGGCGTGCCGTTCTTCGGCCACGGCGACTTTGCCGAATGGAGCCGCATCTTCGGTGCGATCGGGCCGGAAGTGGCAGGCATCCGCCGCTTCGGCGCGGCTTCGCTCGATCTGGCTTACGTTGCGCAGGGGCGCTTCGACGGCTTCTGGGAGAGCGGCCTTTCGGAGTGGGACACGGCGGCGGGTTGCCTGCTGGTGCGCGAGGCCGGCGGCTTCGTCAGCGACTACCGCGGGCGCTCCGAGCCGATCCATGCCGGACAGGTCTTGGCGGCCAATGACGGGTTGCACTCCAAGCTGCACAAGCTGCTCGCCGGGGCGCTGCGTTAAGCCTCAAACCGTCATCCCCGCGCAGGCAGGGAGCGTTCCTCATCCCATTTTCGTCATCCCCGCGGATGCGGGGATCCATCCACGCGCTCGTGGGGCACAAACGTCGGATGGGCCCCTGCCTGCGCAGGGGCGACGAAAGGGAAGCGCTTTTAGGCACCCTTTAGATCGTTCTGGACCCCCTCCAGACCGGTTTAGACCCCCTCTAGACCCCTGTTAGACCCCCTCCAGGCCCCCGCCAAAACGCGTTTTTGGCGTTGTTTCACGTGAAACATTGCCAGCACGATTGGCCAACGCTAACAGCCCCAAATCCGCTCCGGGCGCCCCTGTGGTGGAATTGGTAGACGCGCTCGACTCAAAATCGAGTTTCGAAAGAAGTGCCAGTTCGAGTCTGGCCAGGGGCACCACCGACCCGCAACAAGTCCTACCGTTTCCCTTGTCCCGATGCTGTGCCATGACAGGCGCCTACATGGGAGGATACGGCCATGCGCATCACTGGGATTCTGGCAGGGGCAAGCCTGCTCGCACTGGGCGCGATGCCTGCTCAGGCGGACAATCTGCACGATGCGGTGGCCGCTGATCTGCCGGCGCTGGTGGAGCTCTACAAGGACCTCCACACGCACCCAGAGCTGTCGTTCCAAGAGGTTGAAACGGCGAAGAAACTGGCCGCCCGTGCGCGGGCGATGGGCTTCGAGGTGACCGAGGGCGTGGGCAAGACCGGCGTGGTTGCGGTGATGAAAAACGGCCCCGGACCGGTGGTCCTGCTGCGCGCCGATATGGACGGGTTGCCGGTGGTCGAACAGACCGGCCTCGCCTTTGCCTCCAAGGTGCGCGCCGTGGCGCAGAACGGGACCGAGACAGGCGTGATGCACGCCTGCGGGCACGACACCCATATGGCGAGCTGGATCGGCACGGCGCAGCAGCTTTCCAAGCGGAAAGCCGAGTGGTCGGGCACGCTGGTGATGATCCTCCAGCCCGCCGAGGAGATCGGGCTGGGTGCCAAGGCAATGCTCGACGACGGGCTGTTCACGCGCTTCCCCAAGCCCGACTATGTCCTTGCTTTCCATGACTCCGCGCAGGGGCTTGCGGGGCAGATCGGCTACACCAAAGGCTTTGCGCTCGCCAATGTGGACTCGGTCGATCTGGTGGTGCCGGGAATCGGCGGGCACGGTGCCTATCCGCAGACGACCAAGGACCCGATCGTCGTCGCCGCGGCGATCGTGATGCGCCTACAGACGCTCGTCAGCCGCGAACTTAGTCCTAAGGATTCGGCGGTTGTGACGGTGGGTAGCTTCCAGGCCGGCGCGAAACACAACATCATCCCCGACGAGGCGCGGCTCCAGCTGACCGTCAGGAGCTATAGCGACGAGACGAGGAAGCACCTCCTCGACGGGATTGCCCGCATCGCGAAGGGCGAAGCGATCGCCGCGGGGATGCCCGAGGACAAGATGCCGAGGATGACCGTGCAGGATCCCTATACGCCCGCGACCTACAACACGCCTGCGATGACCGACAAGGTTGCGGCGGGTCTCAAGGCGCGCTTCGGGGACCGGGTGGCGGAAACGCCGGCCGTGATGGGCGGCGAGGATTTCAGCCAGTTCTACCGCGCCGACAAAGTCAATGTGCAGTCGCTGATCTTCTGGGTCGGCGGGGTGCCCAAGGAGCAGTGGGACAAGGCACAGAAGGGCGAAATCCAGCTGCCCTCGCTCCATTCCCCCTTCTGGGCGCCCGACGCTCCGGTGGTGATCGCCACCGCGACCGAGGCGATGACCTCGGCGACCCTCGGGCTGATGCCGAAGAAGTGAGCCTATGGCCCTCAAGTAGCGAAGCGGTAGGGCCACAAAGAACCCAAAAAAGGCGGCCGCCGGAGCGCGACCCTTGCGGGTGCATTCCGGCGGCCGTTTCTCCTCCCCAGGAGAACTGTGAAACGGGTTGTTACGCGGCCGGCACGTAGGTGCCGAGGCGGTGGTGCAGGGCGTTGATTTTCGCCAATTCCTCACGGTCCTCGGTGTTGCGCGCGTGGCTTTCGAGCGCGCGGCGCAGCAGCTTCATGTCGGCGGTCGAGAGCAGCGCGCGGGCGCGGGCAGGCTCGGTCTTCGGGGTGTCGGTATCGGTCATGTCACTCTCCGCTGGGTGATTTCACCCGCAGGTCCTTAGGCGGTTCGGGGGCATCCCGGAAGGCCGGATTGACCGATCCTCCCGGGATTCTCTCCCACTCGCCAAAGCCGCTTACGCAGCCTCGAACTGGTTCATCGTGTTGTGGGCGCCGCCCGCCTTGAGAGCGGCTTCACCGGCGAAGTACTCCTTGTGATCGTCACCAATGTCGCTGCCCGACATGTTCTGGTGCTTCACGCAGGCGATGCCCTGACGGATTTCCTCGCGCTGCACGTTCTTGACGTAGCCGAGCATGCCAGCTTCGCCGAAGTACTCGCGCGCGAGGTTGTCGGTGCTGAGCGCCGCAGTGTGGTAGGTCGGCAGGGTGATGAGGTGGTGGAAGATGCCCGCCCGAGCAGCAGCATCGCGCTGGAAAGTGCGGATCTTCTCGTCAGCCTCGGCGCCGAGTTCGGTGCCGTCATAGTCGACGCTCATGAGCTTGGCGCGGTCATAGGCCGACACGTCCTTGCCTGCTTCAACCCAAGCGTCGAACACCTGCTGGCGGAAGTTGAGCGTCCAGTTGAAGCTGGGCGAGTTGTTGTAGACAAGCTTGGCGTTGGGAACGACTTCGCGGATGCGATCGACCATGCTGGCGATCTGCTCGACGTGGGGCTTTTCCGTCTCGATCCACAGCAAGTCCGCGCCGTTCTGGAGCGACGTGATGCAATCGAGCACGACGCGATCATCACCCGTGCCAGCGCGGAACTGGAAGAGGTTGGAAGGCAGGCGCTTGGGCGAAAGCAGCTTGCCGTCGCGGCTAATGAAGACCTGGCCGTTGGTGATGTTGGACGGATCGACCTCTTCAGCATCGAGGAAGCTGTTGTACTGGTCGCCCAGATCGCCCGGCTCCTTCGAGAAGGCGATCTGCTTGGTGAGGCCGGCGCCGAGCGAGTCGGTGCGGGCGACGATGATGCCGTCTTCAACACCCATCTCGAGGAATGCCATGCGGCAAGCGCGGATCTTCTGGAGGAAATCCTCGTGCGGCACAGTGACCTTGCCGTCCTGGTGGCCGCACTGCTTTTCGTCCGAAACCTGGTTTTCGATCTGCAGGGCGCAGGCGCCCGCCTCGATCATCTTCTTGGCGAGAAGGTAGGTAGCCTCCGCATTACCGAAGCCTGCATCGATGTCGGCGATGATCGGCACGACGTGGGTTTCGTAGTTGTCGATGGCGTTTTCGAGGCGCTTGGCTTCGACCGCGTCACCGGCCTTGCGGGCGGCATCGAGCGCGCGGAACATCATGCCAAGCTCGCGGGCATCGGCTTGCTTCAGGAAGGTGTAGAGCACCTCGATCAGCGCCGCCACCGAGGTCTGCTCGTGCATTGACTGGGCGGGCAGGGGGCCGAACTCGCTGCGCAGCGCAGCGACCATCCAGCCTGAGAGGTAGAGGTAACGCTGCTTGGTGGTGCCAAAATGCTTCTTGATCGCGATCAGCTTCTGCTGCGCGATGAAGCCGTGCCAGCAGCCGAGCGACTGTGTGTACTGCGCGGGGTTCGCATCGTAGGCGGCCATATCGGCGCGCATGATCTTGGCGGTGTACTTTGCGATGTCGAGGCCGGTGGTGAAGCGGTTCTGGATCGCCATGCGCGCGGCGCTTTCGGGATCGATCGCGGCCCAGCTCGGCCCGTTCGCAGCAACGACGTCGCGCATCCGGGTGATGGTGTTCTGGTAAGTCATGTGCGTCTCCTGTCCATCCTGGGGAGTGGCTGGGCCGATCAGGCTCGTGCCGCTGGATGAGGTGCCTCTGCCGTGTTGCGACGCAGCATTACAGCGAAAGTTACAGATAATCGTGTCGCTATCCCGACAAATCGCCGTGATCTTGTGTCAATCCGTAAAGTTATTTACAGAGTGCTATGGCCGACACCAACCTCCTCGCCGGACCCGCGCTGCGCCGTTTGCGCAAGCGTGAGGGACTTACACAAGCCGCGATGGCGAGCCTCCTCGGGATCTCGCCCTCATACCTCAACCTTATCGAGCGTAACCAGCGCCCGCTCTCTGCTCGTGTACTCGTGCAGGTCATCGAGCGCTTCGACTTCGACCCCCGCAGCCTGCGCGAGGACGATGCGATCGGCGGGCTCGACGGGATGGTTCGGCGCCTCGCAGACAAGCGTTTCGGCGATCTCGGCATTGACCGTGAGGAGGTGCAGGAGCTGCTCGCCGCCGCGCCGCAGATTGCTGCGGCGTTTGCGAGGCTTTACGATACCGCAGGCGGTGAGCGCCTCGTTGTCGAAGATGCCGCTGCGGCGGTGCGACGAGCAGTCGAGCGTTGGCAGAACCACTTTGCCGATCTCGATCATGCCGCAGAAAGCCTCGCCGACGAACTGCGCCTTTCCCGCGGAGAGATCAGCGCCGCGCTCTCCGAGCGGCTTCGGGAGAAGCACCAGCTTTCGGTGCGAATTCTGCCCGCCGAAGTAATGCCGGGGCAGGTTCACAGGCTCGACCTTCACGCTCGCCAGTTGCAGCTCTCCGAGATGCTGCCCGGCGCGGCGCGGCGCTTTCAAATCGCACGGCAGGTCGGCGCGCTCGAGATGCGCGACGAGATCGAGTTGCTGGTCGCGGGCGCGAACCTTGCCAGCGCCGAGGCCCGCGATGCTCTGCGCGAGCACATCACCGACTACTACGCCGGCGCACTGCTGCTTCCCTATCGCCGCTTCTTGCGCGCCTGCGAGGCTACCGGATATGACCTTGCGGTCCTGCAACGCCGGTTCGCCGTCAGCTTCGATCAGGTTGCCCAGCGGCTCACCACGCTGGGGCGGGTGGGCGAGCGGGGTCTTCCGTTTTTCATGGCGGTTATCGACCGGGCGGGGCGGATGACGCAGTTCACAGCCGGAGGGAGCGGGGCGCTCTACCCGCTCGACGGCGCGCGCTGGCCGGCATGGGTGCCCTTTGCCGCCTTCGAGCGCCCGGGAACCGTGCTCACACAGGCAGCAACATTCGGCGAGGGCGAGGCAGCGGCGCGGCACTGGTTCACGATCACTCGCACCGTAGACGGCGACGGGGTGATGTGCGCCGGCCGCCGTGCGGTTGTGCTCGGGATCGAGGCGCGCTTCGCGGGCGACTTGGCCCACGCACGCGGTGTTTCACTCGACCGCGCCGACGCTGTGCCGCTTGGCACGCCCTGTTTGCGGTGTGGAAGAGCGGAATGCCTCACCCCTGCTCCGACCCGCCTCGCAGGAGTTCTACCCCGCACGCGCCCCGCATAGTGAGGGCCGCATTAACCGTCGAAAGCCGCAGAATTGCGCGGGCCGCGAGACGCATGTAAATTTTACCGACACTTAAGGTCTAGGGCCTAGAAGCGGCAGCCAGCACCAGAGGCCAGCCCGCGCAATGATCCGCCTGTTCAAGCATTACATCCCGCACGCCGTGCTCCTGCTCGGCCTGCTCGATCTTGGCTTGCTCGTGGTGGCGAGCGAGGTTGCGTGGCAATGGCGCACGCATCAGATCGGGGTGGACACCGGCACCTTTTCCGAGCGCGCTCTCGCGTTGTTGGGCACTGCATCGGTGATCTGGCTCGCGATGATCGCGGTGGGAGTTTACGGTCCGAATTCGCTGCGATCCTTGCGCTTTGCCGGCGCTCGCGTGTTGGTGGCGATCAGCCTTGGCATCATCGCACTGGCCGTGATCGATTTCGTCATTCCGAGCGACATGTTCTGGCGATCGACCCTGCTCTACACGATGGGGCTCGCGATCGTGGTGCTGGTCGCAGACCGTCTGCTGCTCAATTCTTTCCTCGGCTCCTCGGCCTTCCGCCGCCGTGTCATGGTGCTGGGGGCTGGCGACCGCGCCCAGCGGCTGCGCGAACTTGGCGACAAGCCCGAGACCGGCTTCGCCATCGTCTCCTATATCGCCATGAGTGACGATCAGCGCCGCGTCGAGGAGGCGATCCCGCGCAGCGCGATCCACGATCTGGGCCGCTTCGTCGAGAACCTTGGCGTCTCCGAGGTGGTGCTTGCCTTGCAGGAGCGTCGTAACGCGCTGCCCCTGAAGGACCTTCTGCGCATCAAGACCAAGGGCGTTCACGTCAACGACTTCTCGAGCTTTATCGAGCGCGAGACAGGCCGCGTTGATCTCGACACCATCAACCCGAGCTGGTTGATCTTCTCCGACGGCTTTTCCAGCAGCAGAATGTTTTCGAGCGCCTCGAAGCGCATTTTCGACATCACCGCGAGCGTCATCCTGCTCGCGCTGACCTTCCCGCTCATCATTCTCTTCGCCTTGTTGGTGAAACTCGACAGCAAGGGCCCCGCGTTCTTCCGCCAGACGCGTGTCGGCCTCTACGGCGAGCCCTTCACACTCATCAAACTGCGTTCGATGCGCACCGATGCCGAAAAGGATGGGGCTAAGTGGGCCGAGGAGAACGACCCCCGCGTCACTCGGCTCGGGCGTTTCATCCGCAAGGTCCGCATTGACGAGCTTCCGCAGACCTGGAGCGTCCTCAAGGGCGAGATGAGCTTTGTCGGCCCGCGTCCCGAAGTGCCTTCCTTCGTCGACAGCCTCGAGGAGGAAATCCCCTTTTACGGCGAACGGCATATGGTGAAGCCGGGGATCACCGGGTGGGCGCAGATCAACTACCCCTATGGAGCCTCTGTAGAGGACAGCCGCTGCAAGCTCGAATATGATCTGTATTACGCCAAGAATTACACGCCCTTCCTCGATTTCGTGATCCTGCTGCAGACGCTGCGGGTGATCCTCTGGCCCGAGGGTGCGCGGTGATCTGGCCGAGCGCCCTAGTCGCGCTGGCGCATGTCTTCGCCTGGGTGACGGGCGCGGTGCTCAGCGCGGGCGCTTTCGTGTGGCTGTGGCGGCACGGAGAGCGTTCCCGCCCTGACCGGATCGGATTGATGGTTGCCTCTGCCGCCAGCGCAGTGTGGTGCGCTCTCGCCGCCGCACTCGGCGCGGAGAATGATCTTGTCACCATCGCGGCGGTAACCCGCAACCTGGCGCTGATCGCGACGATCTTCAGCTTGTTCGCCGCAGATGGCCGCAGCGCCAGCCTCAAACCGGTGCGTCCGGTGATCATAGCGCTGGTACTGGTGCAGCTGCTTCAGCCTGTGGTGCTGTTCGTTGGTGACCGGATGGCGGGCGTGCCCGAGGCGGAGAGCGCGGCGAGGGCCGCTGGCCTGATGATCGACATGCTGGTGGCAATCGGCGCGCTGATGCTGCTCCACAACCTCTACGCCGGCGCGGCCAACGCGCTGCGCCCCGTGCTGCGTTGGACCGGCATGGCGCTGGCGGGGATCTTTGCCTACGATCTCAACCTCCACACCCTATCCTATCTCGGCGGCGAGACACCTGCAGCTCTGCGCGACCTGCGCGGGCTGTTTGCGGGAACGATGGCGGTCCTCTTTGCGCTCGGCATGAATGCCGCCGGACCGCGGATGCAGTTCAGCCCCTCGCGCACGGTTGCCTTCAGGACGCTCTCGCTGCTGCTGATCGGCGCCTATATCGCGGGCCTGGTCTTCGTCACCAAGGCGCTTGCACTGATCGGCGGCGATGCGGCACGCGCCGGCCAAGCGGTGTTCGCCGTGATCGGTATCGTCGCGGCGGCCTTTGCTCTTCCGTCGTCGCGCATCAGGGGTTGGCTCCGGGTCACGGCGACCAAGCACCTCTTCCAGCACCGCTACGATTACCGTGAGGAGTGGCTGCGCTTCACCCGCACCATCGGACACGGCGGGACGGGCAGCGCCAGCCTCGAGGAGCGCGCGGTCAAGGCGCTCGCCGATATCACCGAGAGCCCGGCGGGCCTGTTGCTCATGCCCAACGAGGAAGCGCGGCTCGAACTTACCGCGCGCTGGAACTGGCCGACCATTGCCGTGCCCGCGATGGCTGGCGACTTCATGCTTTCGGGACTCATGGAGCAGCACAACCTGATTCTCGCGCTCGACGAGGCGCGCGCCGGGATCGATCATCACGGTGAGGCCGGCCACGTTCCGGAATGGCTGATGGAGGCAGACGATGCCTGGGCGCTGGTGCCGCTCACCCATTTCGACCGGCTCGTCGGTGTGATCGTGCTCGCTCGTCCGCGCAATCCGCGCCAGCTTGACTGGGAGGATTTCGATCTTCTGCGCGTCGCGGGCCAGCAGCTCGCCAGCTACCTTGCCGAACAAGCGGGTCAGCAGGCGCTGATGGATGCGAGCCGTTTCGACGAGTTCAACCGCCGCATGGCTTTCGTCATGCATGACATCAAGAACCTAGTCAGTCAGCTTTCGCTGCTCGCCGCCAACGCCGAGAAGCACGCCGACAACCCTGCTTTCCGCGCCGACATGCTGGTGACCTTGCGCAATTCGGCCGACAAGCTCTCGGCTCTGCTCGCACGGCTTGGGCGCTATGGTTCGGGGCAAGTGTCGACGCTTGCGCCGATCGACCTCGTCGAGCTCGCCCGCTCGATTGCGGCGCGCTTCAAGGGCACGCACCAGGTGTCGCTGACCCGCGAGGTGCCGGTGCGCGTGATAGGCAACCGTGAGGCGCTGGAGCAGGCACTGATCCATCTGGTGCAGAACGCCATCGATGCGAGCGAGCCCGGGATGCCGGTGTTTCTCGACGTGACGGCGGCAGGTCTTCACGGCACCATCGAGGTGGTCGACGCGGGCAAGGGCATGAGCCCCGAATTTGTGCGCACCGGCCTCTTCAAGCCCTTCGTGTCGTCCAAATACGGCGGCTTCGGGATTGGCGCCTTCGAGGCGCGCGAACTGGTGCGGGCGATGGGTGGGCGCATCGCGGTCGAGAGCCGCGAGGGCCTCGGTACGCGCTTTTCCATCGTTCTGCCGCTCGCCGAAGCGGCGATGCTGCTCGGCGGTGGGCGGGACACTAACGAAGATTCCTCACAGGAGGTGGCGTGATGGCAGCTGACAGGAAACCGGTCCTGCTGGTGATCGAGGACGATCCCGGCCTGCAGGCCCAGCTCAAGTGGGCCTATGACGATTTCGAGGTGGTGATCGCGGGCGACCGCGATAGCGCAATCGCGGCACTTAGGGCCGAGGCACCCGCCGTCGTGACGCTCGACCTCGGCTTGCCACCCGATCCCGATGGCACCACCGAAGGCTTTGCCGTGCTCGATGCGATCATGGCCTTGAAACCTGACACCAAGGTGATCGTCGCCAGCGGTCATGGCGCGCGAGAGAGCGCTCTCTCGGCAATTGCCCGCGGGGCTTATGATTTCTATCAGAAGCCGATCGACATCGAAGCGCTGGGGTTGATCGTGCGGCGGGCATTCAATCTGCGCGCCATCGAGGAGGAGAACCGGCGTCTGGTGGCGAGCAGCGGGGCCGACAAGACGGTGCTCGGCCGCCTGATCACCGGCGCGCCCGAGATGGTCAAGGTTGCGCGCACCATCGAACGCGTCGCGCGCACGTCGGTGTCGGTGATGCTGCTCGGTGCGAGCGGGACAGGCAAGGAGCTATTGGCGAAGGGCCTCCACGACGCGAGCGACCGCGCGGGCGGCCCGTTCATCGCGATCAATTGCGCCGCAATCCCCGAGACCTTGCTCGAGAGCGAGCTGTTCGGCCACGAGAAGGGCGCCTTCACAGGTGCGGTGAAAACAACAGAAGGCAAGATCGAGAGCGCCGACGGAGGTACCCTGTTCCTCGACGAGGTCGGTGACATCCCGCTGCCGTTGCAGGTCAAGCTGCTCCGCTTCCTGCAGGAAAGGACCATCGAACGCGTCGGCGGGCGGCGCGCTATCCCGGTCAACACCCGTATCGTATGCGCGACCCACCAGAATCTGGAGAGCATGATCCAGCAAGGGGCATTCCGTGAGGACCTGTTCTACCGCCTCGCTGAAATCGTGATCCGTATCCCCGGCCTTGCCGAGCGGCACGGTGATCCGGTGTTGCTCGCCAAGGCCTTCCTCAAGCGCTTCGCCGCCGAGATGAACCCCGCCGTCTCCGGCTTCGCGCCCGACGCGCTCGCTGCGATCGATGCCCATGACTGGCCTGGCAACGTGCGCGAGCTCGAGAACCGAGTGAAGCGCGCGGTGATCATGGCCGACGGGAAGCTGGTGAATGCCGATGACCTCGACCTCGGCGCGGCTAAGGATGAGACTGCCGACATCCTCAACCTGAAATCCGCGCGCGAAGCGGCTGACCGCAAGGTTATCCGCCACGCCCTGTCCCGCAGCGAAGGCAACATCTCCAGCACCGCCAAGCTGCTCGGGATCAGTCGGCCGACGCTTTATGACCTGCTCAAGCAGTATGATCTGCAGACCTAGACCGCTCGCTGCGCTGGCGTTGGCGCTAGTTGTGGCAGGCTGTTCTAGCGGCACCGACCTTCCCAGACGCGGCGGGGCGGTCGTTGCGAGCCCTGCGGTCGCCAAGCTTGTCGCCGAGGCCGATGTGTCGATCCGGAACGGGAAGCTGGCTGACGCGGCCCGCGCTCTCGATACCGCGCGAAGTCTTGCACCCGAGAATCCCGATCTTTGGCTCGCCATTGCCCGGCTGCGCCTGCGCGGCGGCGAGCACCTGACTGCGCTCGAGGCGGCCGACCGAGCTCTCGCTCTTGGCCCTGATCATGGTCCCGCTTTGCTGTTGCGCGCACTGATGGTGCGTGACGCTCACGGCGCGGCCGATGCGCTGCCCTGGTTCGAGGCTGCGATCAAGGCCGATGGCGAGAACCCCGACATCTGGGCCGAATATGCGGCGACTCTCGGTGACAGTGGTCAGGCCCGAGCGATGCTGTCTGCTGCGCGCCGGCTTGGCGAGATTGCTCCTGACGACCCGAGGGTGCTTTACTTACAAGCGGTGCTTGCCGCGCGCGGCGGCGAGGATGCGCTGGCCCGTAGCCTGCTCGCGCGCAGCGGAATGGCAGCGCGCGGCGGCCCGGCGGCGTTGCAGCTCGACGCGGTGATCAGCCTGAAGGAAGGCAACGCCGACAGCGCCGCCCTGACACTCGAAGGTCTTGCCGCGCGGCAGCCCGCCAACGTCCGGGTGCGCGAACTCCTCGCCTATGCGCTGCTTGCGGGAGGCCATGCTGACGAAGTTGTCCGCCGCTTCGCCTCGGAAGCGGCCTTGCCCGAAGCCTCACCCTATCTCGTGATGCTGGTCGCCCGTGCGCAGGAACGGCTCGGCGATCGCCGTGCGGCGGCCCCTCTGCTGGCCCGCGCTTATGGCGCAACGCGGAGCGGACCGAGCGTGCTTGTCGCTCGCGAAGGACTGCCGGCCCCCACTGCCGAGGTGCGTCGCGATCTTCTCGCAGCCAATCAAACAGGCGCGCACGACAAGGCCGCATCGTTGCGCGCGCAATTCCCGGCATCGGCAGATGTCGCCAGTCTCAGCGGAGACGCCTTGCTCGGCAGCGGCGATCCGCAGGCGGCCATTGCAGCATATTCGCTGGCCGCTGAAGCGCGGCGCCCCTGGCCTCTTGCCCGCAAGACAGTGTGGGCTTTCGCGCGCTCCGGCAACCGCGAGGCTGCGGACCTGCTACTGGCGCGTCACGTGGCGGGGGAGACGGAAACGGCAAGCGCGCTCATCGCGCTGGCGCAAAGGCAGGCAGAGATAGGGGACTGGACGCGCGCCGCGCTGCTTCTGGACCACACCGTTGCAATCGGTGCTGGGCATGATCCGGTGCTGCTTGGCCTCCGGTTGCGGGCGGCGCGGGAGCTGGGCAGGCCCGACGATGCCGCCCGGTTCGCCGCGCTGCTGGCCGAAGTGCGCCCCCGCAATCTCACGGAGCGTTGAGACCCGCACTCTCGACAAGCGCCCGCGGGCAGGGCAGGGCCTGCGCCCGATGGCTTTTCTGTCGCGCTTCCCCTTCCTCAAGGATCCCATGATCGCCGTCTTGGTGATCTCCACCGCACTTGCGTTGATCCTCCCCGCAGCAGGCGAGGCGCGTGCGACTGCGACCACCGTGTCGAACACCGGTATCTTCGTACTTTTCCTCGTCAACGGGATGCGTATCCGCCGCAGCGAGATCGCGCGCGGGTTAGCCAATTGGCGCTATTTCGGACCCCTGATGCTATTTGTATTCGGAGGCATGGCGCTTGCCGGACTTGCATTTGCCAAGCTGGCAAGCCCCCTGTTGCCACCCTTGGTGGCGATCGGCTTCGTCTATCTCGGCAGCCTGCCTTCAACCGTGCAGTCGGCGACGTCTTACACGAGCCTCGCCCAAGGCAATGTCGGGCTCGCGGTGGTGGGCGCGGCACTGATCAATATTGTCGGCGTGTTCGTCAGTGCACCGCTCTTCGCGCTGCTCGGCGGAGGCGCGGCGGGAGAGATCGGCAGCGACGCGATCATCCGCATTATGCTGATCCTCGTTTTGCCCTTCGCCATCGGACAGGCAGTGCAAGACCGGTTCATCGACCGGTTGATTGCCCATAAGTCGACCGCAGCTTGGCTTGACCGCGCGGTTATCGGCATCGCCGTCTATGTCGCCTTCTCGGGCGCGGTCGAACAGGGGCTGGCGACGATGTTTGCCCCCGCCGACTGGCTTGTCCTGATCATTCTGGTGCTGGCAATGCTGGCGCTGGCGCTGGGAAGCGCGTGGGGCACTGCGACCGCGCTGGGCTTGCCACGCCCCGATAAGATTGCGTTCCTCTTTGCCGGCTCGCAAAAGAGCGTCGCTACCGGCGCGCCGCTGGCCGCGATCCTGTTCGGCCCCGCGAGCGCGGGCTTCGTCATCGCGCCGCTGCTGCTCTATCACCTCGCCCAACTGGTGCTCGCAGCACCGCTGGCAATGCGCCTCGCTCGGGACGCGGGCTAGGCTTTGGGCTGGTAGGTCTGGTCCTCGGTCGGGAAGGTGCGATTGCGCACTTCCTCCGCGTAGCGAGCCACCGTGCGGTCGATCACGCCGGCGATATCCTCGTAACGCTTCACGAAGCGCGGCACGCGTTCGAACATGCCCAGCATATCATCGGTGACGAGCACTTGCCCATCGCATTGGGCCGAGGCGCCGATGCCGATGGTGGGGCAGGCGACCGCCTTGGTCGCGGCGATGGCAATCGGCTCGACCACACCTTCGATGACGATGGCGAAGGCACCTGCATTATCAAGTGCCTTGGCGTCGGAGACGATTTTCTCGGCCTCAGCATCAGAGCGCCCGCGCGCGCCGTATCCGCCAAGGACATTCACAGCCTGCGGGGTCAGCCCGACATGGCCCATCACAGGGATGCCGCGCTGGTTGAGGAAGGCCACCGTCGGCGCCATCGCTGCACCGCCTTCGAGTTTGACGGCCGCCGCACCGGTCTCCTTCAGGAGATAGGCCGCGCTTGTAAACGCCTGCTCGGGCGAAGCCTCGTAGGAGCCGAAAGGCATGTCAATCACCACTACCGAGTGGTAGGAGCCCCGCACTACCGCGGCGCCGTGGTTCGCCATCATCTCGAGCGTCACAGGCACGGTCGAGGGAAGGCCGTAGATCACCTGGCCGAGCGAGTCCCCGACCAGCAGCAGATCGCAATGCGCGTCTAGGATCTGTGCCTGGCGCGCGGTGTAGGCGGTGAGCATCACCAGCGGCTGGCCGGTAACGCCGTCGGTCTTGCGACCGCGGATCGCCGGCACCGTCAGCCGCCGCATCGGCTGCGGGGTGGGGTTCGCGCGGCTTGTGCTGGTGTCGAGCTGGAAGGTCGTGGACATGGTCCGAAGCTCTAGCGGCTGCGCGCCCCGGGGGAAACCCCGCGCTTTCGGCTTGTTTTGCCGTCATGTTGCGCTAGCGTTACGCCCAGTCGATCGCGCGGGGGATCTGCCTGCGATCAATGGGAGACCTAGTTCAGATGTTTCTTGACCGGATCAAGCCGCGCGCCGCGCAGGCGTGCAGGGGGGAATTCTAATGTCCAGCAAGCCGAACCGGAGCGTCCTCCAGCGGATGTTCGCGCGCAAATCCATTGCGCAGGTCCAACGTGAAACCCAGAACAGCGAACTCAAGCGCTCGCTGGGCAAGTGGAACCTGCTGCTGCTGGGCGTTGGCTGTATCATCGGGGCGGGCATCTTCGTCCGCACCGGGAGCGCCGCTGCGCTCCATGCCGGGCCTGCGGTGCTGCTCAGCTTCGTGGTGGCAGGCATCGTTTGCGCCTTCGCGGGCCTTTGCTACGCCGAGCTGTCCTCGACGCTGCCCGTGTCGGGCTCGGCCTATACTTATGGCTACACCACGCTCGGCGAGTTCGTTGCGTGGATCATGGGCGCATTGCTCCTGCTCGAATATGGGCTTGCCGCTTCGGTTGTCGCGGTGGGCTGGGGCGGCTACGTCGTCAGCCTGCTCGCCGACTTCGGTTTGCAGATTCCACCGCAGTTCACCGGCCCTGCCGGCTACACGCTGATGCGTGACGGCGTTCCGGTGCTGGTCGATGGCCAGACGGTGACGACGATCTTCAACCTGCCTGCCTTCGGCATCTGCATGGCGCTGGCCGGGCTGTTGGTCGTGGGCGTGTCCGAATCGGCCAAGGTCAACAACGTCATTGTTGCCATCAAGGTGAGCGTGCTCGCCGCCTTCATCGTTGTCGGCGGCTCAATCGTGCTCAGCAAGCTTCCCGAACTGATGGCGACCAACTGGGTGCCCTTCATTCCGCCCTTCGACGCTGCTGCGAACAATGGTGAAGGCGCATTCGGGATCGACGGCATCATCCGTGCCGCCTCGATCGTGTTCTTCGCCTATATCGGCTTCGAGGCGGTCTCGACAGCGGGGCAGGAAGCCAAGGATCCGGCCAAGGACATGCCTTTCGGCATTATCGGTTCGCTGGTCGTGTGCACCGTGATCTACATGCTGGTCGCCGCGATCATGACGCTGCTGGTGCCCTACAACACCCTCAACGTGCCTGATCCGGTCGCGGTTGTGGTCGACAGCTTCGGCCCGCAGTGGAGCTGGCTCGCCAAGATCATCAAGGTCGGGGCGATCATCGGCCTTACGTCTGTGGTGCTGGTGCTGATGTATGCTCAGACGCGCATCTTCTACACCATGGCGCGTGACGGCCTGCTTCCGAAGGTATTCAGCCGGGTGAACAAGCGGTTCCAGACGCCGGCACTCAACACGGTGGTGGTCGGCCTTGTGACCGCGACTGCGGCGGGCTTCTTTGACATCAACGTGCTCGGCGACATGACTTCGGTTGGCACGCTGGCAGCGTTTGCGATTGTGTGCCTTTCGGTGATCTATCTGCGTCGCGCGGCGCCTGAATTGCCGCGCGGGTTCAAGGTGCCCTTCTATCCGGTGCTGCCGGTGCTGGGCATTGTGTCGTGCCTGTACCTTATCACGTCGGTTCCGTATAATGTGCTGATGTTCTTCGTTTATTACATGATTGGCGGTGTCGCGCTGTACTTCGTGTATGGCTTCTGGAATTCCAATCTCCAGAAGGGCGAATGGCAGGACGACGCTCCCGACATGGGCGAGTTCCCGGGACCGGTCGTCGAGGACTGAACCGAGCCAAAGCAATGCGCTTTGAAGGGCGCGGGGAGCTTCAACAGCTTCCCGCGCCCTTTGCATTGCCACCGTGTAAATGTTGGAACATAATGCGAACAAATGAGTCGTTCGCTTATGTCCTCCAAGTCGTTCAAATCCTCTCCCGCGCGCCTTCTCGCCCGCTCGCTCGCCCCCTCGCTTTATGGGCGCGAGTCCGAAGTGCGCTGGCGGCCGGGCCTTGCTGCTCAACCTTTCCACTCCGAGATCTTCGCTTCCTCGACCGAAGCGAGCGGAGCGGGGTTGGCGCTGGCGCTGGCGCGTGACGCCTTGACGTCATCGCTTGCGGGCAGCGCCGCTGCAGACACCCGCCAGGTGCTGTGGGTGCAGGATCGAAAGGCGATCCGGCTTGGCGGGCGGCCCTGCCTCGCTGGGCTCCCTGCCGATTGGCGTCACCGGCTGATCCACGTTGCTGCTGCCACGCCCGAGGATGCGCTGTTCGCGATCGAGGAGGGCGTGCGCTGCCGCGACCTCGCCTGTGTGATCGGCGAGATCGCGGGCAATCCGCGTGCGTTGTCCTTCACCGCCTCGCGCCGCCTCAGCCTCACAGCCGAGCGGCACGGGGTGCGGCTGTGGCTGGTGCGGCTCGATGCGCAAGCCGACCTTTCCTCGGCGCGGATGCGCTGGCGGGCGCGGGCCGCGCCTTCGCCGCGCCCGCGCTGGAACGCCGCCGCCCCAGGCACCGCCACATGGCACGCAGAACTGTTCCGTGCGCGCGCCCACGCGCCGGGCGAATGGATGTTGAGCGATGACAACGCAGCCCTCGTCATCCGCCGCGATCCCGATGCCGAGCGGGCCGCCACGCCGGATTTTGTCCGTCTGGCTCGCTCGACTGTCGGTCGATCGCTGGCGGCTCGCGTTCTCGTCTGACGAGCGCGCTACAGCCGATGCTGCGCCCACTGCGCTGATCCTCGAGACAGCGCATGGCCCCCGCATCACCGCCGCCAATGACGCAGGGCTTGCGGCGGGCGCACGAACCGGGATGCTGCTCGCCGACGCGCGTGCGCTGTGCCCCGATCTCGTCGCTGTCCCGGGCGATCCGGCGGGCGATCTCGCTAGCCTCGAGAAGCTCGCACTGTGGGCGCAGCGTTGGGGACCGTGGAGCGCGATGGATCCGCCCGATGGCCTGCTGGTCGACGTCACCGGGGTTGCTCACTTGCTGGGCGGCGAGGCACGGCTGCTCGCGGATGTCGCTTCGGCCTTCGCCGCGCGCGGGCTGACGGCACGCGCGACGCTCGCGCCGACGGCCGGGGCGGCTTGGGCTCTGTCCCGTTATGGGCGGCCGGGCGCGATCCTCGATGCTGGCGACGATCCGCTGCGCCAGCTCGGCGATCTGCCGGTGGCGGCGCTGCGGCTCGATGATGACGTGCTGACCGTGCTGCGCCGCCTTGGTATCAAGCGCCTCGGCGAGCTTGCCGGGGTGACCGGTGCGGGGGAGGGCGACGCCCGCGAGGCCGCCGCGCGCGACGCTCTGCACCGACGCTTTCGCAATCACCGCTCGCCCTCTGCCAATCCGCTGCTCCGGCTTGACCAGCTGCTGGGCAGGGTGCCCGAGCCGCTGCTGCCGGTGATCGCAAGGCCGATGCCGATGGTCCAGCGCCGCCTTGCCGAGCCGCTGCGCCATCGTGCCCTGCTCGACCGGGTGACCCAGGACCTCGCCGATGACATGGTGCGTGTGCTCGAGGCGCGGGGGGAGGGCGCGCGGCGGCTCGAACTCGCGCTGTGGCGGGTCGACGGCGAGGTGCTGATGCGGCGGATCGAACTGGCCGCCGCCACCCGCGAGGCGAGCCACATCATGCGCCTGTTCGCCAAACGGCTCGACGATGTGGAGGCCGGCTTCGGGATCGAGACAGTGCAGCTGCGCGCCAGCTGGAGCGAGCCGCTGGCGCTGTCGCAGGCCGATCTCGACGCGGCGGCCGAGAGCCACGGCACTGCGCTCGCCGCCTGCATCGACCGTCTGACGGTGCGATTGGGGCCCAAGGCCGTCACCCGCCCTGTGCTGCGCGCCAGCCACTTGCCCGAACGCGCGCAGGTCTGGCAGCCGCCGCTCGATCCGCTACCGCTTTCCCAGGGTCTGCTCGCCTTCCACGCCCGCCCCTTGAAGCTGCTCGACAGGCCCGAATCGATCGCGGTGCTGTATGCCTCGCCCGACGGGTTGCCGCAGCGCTTCCGCTGGCGCGGCACCGTGCGCGAGGTGGCACGGGTCGAGGGGCCGGAGCGGATCGCGCCCGAATGGTGGCGCGAACGCTCCACGGCGCGTCTGCGCGACTACTACCGGATCGAGGACACCGACGGCGCACGCTACTGGATTTACCGCCGGGGCATTGCCGGGGACGGGCGCGGGGGGGTGCCCGAATGGTTCCTGCAAGGGCTCTACGCCTGAGGCTATCCGCAGGCCCCCGGTCAACTTTTCTTTACCAGTTTGTGCGACGCTTTGACGCCATGAACCTCGACTCGATCTCACGATCATCCGATCGGCGGCCGCTAGGCCTAACGGTCAAGAGCCGGGTGCGTTCGCGCGTGGTCTACGTTGACCTGATCGACATCTCCGAAGGCGGCTGCAAGATCCGCGGAAAGGCCGGTTTTGCCGAGGTGGGCGACCGGGTAACGATGAAGGTCAATGGCATCAACGCACCGCTCGGGTCGATCGCCTGGGTGGAGGGCGGGCTGGCCGGTGTGGCGTTCGAAGGGGCGATGCACCCTGCGGTGCTCGACTTCCTGTGTGACGGCCCGGGTGCCGTTCCCGACGCCCTGCGGCTCCGACGCCTCATCTGAACGCGTTTGCAACCTTTGCATTAGGCAGAAAGGATCGTAAGAACATATAAGGAACAGGAAACAGTTCCAAGGTTCCTATGGTCCAGCCAACGATCCCCAAGCCCAGCTTACAACAAAGGCTCGAAATCCTCGCGGATGCGGCGAAATACGACGCCTCCTGCGCTTCGTCCGGCACGGCCAAGAAGAATTCGCTGGGCGGCAAAGGCATCGGCTCGACCGAGGGCATGGGCATCTGCCACGCCTATGCGCCGGACGGGCGCTGCATTTCCCTGCTCAAGATCCTGCTGACCAACCACTGCATCTTCGACTGCCACTACTGCATCAACCGCAAGAGCTCGAACGTCGCCCGCGCGCGCTTCACCCCGCAGGAGGTGGTCGACCTCACGCTCAACTTCTACCGCCGCAACTATATCGAGGGGCTGTTCCTGTCCTCGGGCATCGTCAAGAGCGCCAACCACACGATGGAGCAGCTGGTCGAAGTCGCCCGCATCCTGCGCGAGGAGCATGACTTTCGCGGCTATATCCACCTCAAGACCATCCCCGAGGCCGACGCGGAGATCATTCACGAAGCCGGGCTCTATGCCGACCGGGTCTCGATCAATGTCGAGCTGCCGACCAATGCTGGCCTGACCCGGCTCGCTCCCGACAAGAACGAGGCCCAGATCGAGGGCGCAATGGGGCGCACCAAGGCGCGGATCATCGAGGCCAAGGACGAGCGCAAGCGTTTCCGCCACGCGCCGCGCTTTGCGCCCGCGGGCCAGTCCACCCAGATGATCGTCGGCGCGGATGATGCCAATGACACCGCGATCATCGGCAAGGCGAGCCGGCTCTATGGCAGCTTCGGGCTGCGGCGCGTCTATTACAGCGCTTTCTCGCCGATCCCCGATGCCTCGGCGGTGCTCCCCCTCAAGCGTCCGCCGCTGATGCGCGAGCACCGGCTCTACCAGTCCGACTGGCTGATGCGCTTCTACGGCTTCGCCCCGCAGGAAGTCGCCGACGCGGCCGAAGCGGACGGCAACCTGCCGCTGGACATCGATCCTAAGCTCGCCTGGGCGCTGAAGTTCCGCGAGAGCTTTCCGGTCGACGTCAACCGCGCGCCCAAGGAGATGCTGCTGCGCGTGCCGGGGCTGGGCACCAAGGCGGTAGCGCGCATCCTGACGGTGCGGCGTCACCGCAGCCTGCGCCTCGACGACGTGGGACGGCTGACTGCCTCAATCACTAAGGTGCGCCCCTTCATCTGCACGGTCGACTGGCGCCCCACGCTGCTCACCGATCGCGCCGACTTGCGCGGACTCATCGTGCCAAAGGTTGAACAGCTGGAGCTGTTTGGATGACCGCGATGCAGAATGTCTCTCTCGGTTCGCATTACGCCATTCACTTGCCTGCGCCGGACGATTTCGCCTTCTGGCGCGAACGGGCGCGGGGGTTGATCCAGTGCGACGTGCCGCCCGACCGGGTCTCGTGGATCGAGCCGGGCGGGACGGGCGACCTGTTCGCCGCAGAGGGCCCTGCGCGCAACGGCGAAAAGCGCCTTCCCGTGCCGCGCGCAGACGCCCCGCCAGTCCGTGCCAGTCAGCGTTTCCTGACCATCGCCCGCAGCGCAGCTTTGCACTCCGACCCGGCGCGCTTCGGGCTGCTTTATCAAGTGCTGTGGCGGCTCCAGCGCTATCCGCGGCTGATGGAGGACAAGGCCGACGTGCAGGTCCGCCGTCTCGAGGAACTCGCCAAGTCGGTGCGGCGCGATGCGCACAAGATGCACGCCTTCGTCCGCTTCCGCGAAGTGGCAGAGGAAGACGGCACCCCGCATTTCGTCGCCTGGTTTGAGCCAGATCACCACATCGTCCGCGCCGAGGCGAGCTTCTTCATGCGCCGCTTCGCCAACATGCGCTGGTCGATCCTCACCCCGCGCGGCAGCGTCCATTGGGACGGGGAGACCATGCACGAGGGCCCGCCCGCGCGGCGCTCGGACGCTCCCGACGGTGATCCGGTCGAAGACCTGTGGCGCTCCTACTACGCTTCGATATTCAATCCGGCTCGGCTCAAGGTCGGCGCGATGCTGTCCGAGATGCCGAAGAAATACTGGAAGAACCTGCCCGAGGCCGAGCTGATCCCGCAGCTGATCGCCGGGGCGCAGGCGCGGGAGGCGCGGATGGTTGCGTCGGGTAGCCTCGATATGGGCGAACGGCCCGCCACGCTGGAGGGTGTCGACCGGGCGATCCATGCTTGCCGCAATTGCCCCATCGGTAACCTCGATAACCGCGCGGTGATGGGCGAGGGGCCACTCAAGGCACCTTTGATGATCGTCGGCGAGCAGCCGGGCGATCAGGAGGATCAGGCCGGACGGCCCTTCGTCGGCCCTGCTGGGCAGCTGCTCGACGCCTATCTGACCCGCGCGGGGATCGACCGCAGCGCGGCCTATGTCACCAACGCGGTCAAACACTTCAAGTTCGTATGGAAGGGCAAGCACCGCCTGCACCAGTCGCCGGGCGCCAAGGAGATCGACACCTGCCGTTGGTGGCTCGACGCCGAACGCAGCATCGTCCAGCCCCGCCTCGTGCTGGCGCTGGGGGCAAGCGCGGCGCGTGGACTGCTCGGCAAGACGGTGAGCATTTCCAAGGCGCGCGGCGCGCCGATACAGCTCGATGACGGCACCGAGCTGTGGGTGACCGCGCACCCCTCCTACCTGCTGCGGCTCGATGGCGAAGCGCGCGAGACGCAGGCGGCCCTGTTCGCAGCCGATCTGGCCGCGGTGAAGGAGCGGCTTGCGGAGCTGACCGGCTGACATGCCCGAGGGTCCGCTCACTCCCGACAAGCGCACGCTGGATATCGACCCGGCCGACATCGCGCCGCCCGAGCGTGCGCCCTTCGTCGAGCTGGGGCTGGCGAGCTGCTTCAGCTTCCTGCGCGGGGCTTCGGACGCGGTCGATCTGGTGCTCGCCGCTCATGCGCAGGGCTATGACGCGCTGGGGATCGCCGACGTCAACTCGCTCGCCGGGGTGGTGCGCATTCACACCGAGGCAAAAACGCTCAAGATGCGGCCCGTGATCGGCTGCCGGATCGAGACGGTGGAGGGGCTCGCCTTCCTCGCCTACCCCGAGGACCGCGCCGCCTACGGCCGCTTGTGCCGGTTAATCAGCGCCGGACGTATGCAGACGCTCGATGGCGGGTGGCAGGACAAGGGCGTATGCGAGATCGACCTCGCGCTGCTGGTGGACCATTCGGAAGGCTTACAGCTGATCCTGCTCCCGCCGGATGATCTGGATGCGGTATTCACGGTCAAGGTGCCGAGCAATGTCGTGCCCTTCCGTCGTCCCGGACTTGATCCGGAACCGGTTGCCGAGAGCGATCCCGGCCCGCGCCGGGATGACGTGCGGGAGCTGCCATTCCCCGACCTTCTCCCCCACCTTGTCCGCCAGCTCCCGACTCTCAAGCACATCGCCGCTGCCTACCTCTACCGCGGCGACGACATCGCCCGGATCGAGCGGCTCGACGCCCTTGCGCGGGACAATGGCCTCGGTCTACTCGCCACCAACGACGTGCACTACCACGCGCCCGAGCGCCGCGCCTTGCAGGACGTGATGACCGCGATCCGGCACAAGACGACCGTGGCCAATGCCGGGCACCTGCTCCACCCCAATGCCGAGCGGCACCTGAAATCCCCCGAGCAGATGCAGCGCCTCTTCGCCCGCTGGCCGCACGCGATCCGCGCCGCCCGCGAGATGGCGGACAGGTGCCAGTTCAGCCTCGATGAATTGCGCTACGAATATCCCGAAGAAATCTACCCCGACGGGCAGACGCCGCAGCAATATCTGGAAACCGAAGTCTGGGCGGGGGCAGGGCGCCGCTACCCCGAGGGCCTGCCCGAAAGCGTGCGCGAAACACTGCATCGCGAACTCGCGCTGATCGCCAAGTTGGACCTCGCGCGCTACTTCCTCACCATCAAGGACATTGTCGACTTTGCGCGCGGGTGCGAACCGCCGATCCTGTGTCAGGGGCGGGGGAGCGCCGCCAACTCGGCCGTCTGCTACGTCCTCGGCATCACCTCGGTCGATCCGGCCAAGCACCAGCTGCTGTTCGACCGCTTCATCTCCGAGGAGCGGAAAGAACCGCCCGACATCGACGTCGACTTCGAGCATGAGCGGCGCGAGGAGGTGATCCAGTACATCTACAAGAAATACGGCCGCGACCGCGCCGGACTGTGCGCCACCGTCATCCACTATCGCCCGCGCATGGCGATCCGCGAGGTGGGGAAGGTGATGGGCCTCTCCGAGGACGTCACCAGCGCCTTGTCGCGCACCGTGTGGGGCGGGTGGGGGCGGGAGATCAGCGAGAAGCACGCGGCGGAAACCGGCCTCGACGTGACCGACCCGCACCTCAGACGGGTGCTGAAACTCACCGAGCAGATGATCGGCATGCCGCGCCACCTTGGCCAGCATGTCGGCGGCTTCATCCTCACCGAAAGCCCGCTAATCGAGACCGTGCCGATCGGCAACGGAGCCATGCCCGAGCGCAGCTTCATCGAGTGGGACAAGGACGATATCGACGCATTGGGCATCCTCAAGGTCGACGTTCTGGCGCTGGGGATGCTGACCTGCATCCGCAAATGCCTCGATCTGCTAGGCGCGCATCATGGCCGCGACCTGACCCTCGCCACCGTCCCGCGCGAGGACCCGGAGACCTATGCGATGCTCCGCAAGGGTGATTCGCTGGGCGTCTTTCAGGTCGAGAGCCGCGCGCAGATGAACATGCTGCCGCGCCTGCGACCCCGCGAGTTCTACGATCTTGTCATCCAAGTCGCGATCGTGCGCCCCGGGCCGATCCAGGGCGACATGGTGCACCCCTATCTCAAACGCCGCAGGGGTGCCGAGCCGGTGCAGATCCCCGCGCCTTCGCCCGAACACGGCCCGCCCGACGAGCTCACCAGCATCCTCGGGCGCACGCTCGGCGTACCGATTTTCCAGGAGCAGGCGATGAAGATCGCGCTCGATGCCGCGAAGTTCTCCAGTCTCGAAGCCAACCGCCTGCGCAAGGCGATGGCGACCTTCCGCAGCCGCGGTATGGTCGACGAACTTCAGGACATGATGGTCGAGCGGATGGTCGCGCGCGGCTACGACCGAGACTTTGCGCAGCGCTGCTTCAACCAGATCAGGGGCTTCGGCGAATACGGCTTTCCCGAAAGTCACGCGGCGAGCTTTGCGCAGTTGGTTTATGTGTCGAGCTGGCTCAAGTGCCACTACCCGGCGGCCTTTGCCTGCGGGTTGCTCAATTCGCAGCCGATGGGCTTTTACGCCCCTGCGCAGATCGTGCGCGATGCGCGGGAGCACGGGGTGGAGGTGCGTCCTGTGGATGTGAACCACTCGGTCTGGGATTGCACGCTGGAGGGAGGTGCCCTGCGCCTCGGCCTGCGTCAGATTGACGGGCTTCCCGAGCACGTCGCCGCCACGCTGGTGAGCGCGCGCGAGGCGGGCGGGGCTTTCCGCGATGTGGCGGATTTGCGGATGCGGGGAGGGCTTTCGCCTGCGCATATCGAGCGACTTGCCAGCGCCGATGCCTTCACGTCGCTCAGCCTATCAAGACGGCAGGCGCTGTGGGATGCGCGGAGCCTCGTCGCCGCGCCTGACCTGCCGCTGTTCCGGGCTGCCGGGGTGCGTGAGGAGGGGGCGGAGCGCGCGCGCATGCGCCTGCCGGACATGCCGCTCTCCGAGGAAGTGGTGGCCGATTACCAGACGACACGCCTCAGTCTGAAGGCGCATCCGATGGCCTTCCTGCGTGCAGATCTCGCCGCGCGTGGGTTCGTGCGGGCCTGCGATCTAAGGGCGAGGAAATTCAGGAGCATGGTGCAGGTCGCCGGCGTGGTTCTGATCCGCCAGCGGCCCGGCAGCGCCAAGGGGGTTACCTTCATCACGCTCGAGGACGAAACCGGGGTGGTCAATCTCGTGGTCTGGCCTGACCTCAAGGAGAAGCAGCGAAAGGTGGTGATGGGGGCGCGGCTGATGGAGGTGCGGGGCCGCGTCGAGTATGACGACGAGGTGATTCACGTCATCGCCCAGAACCTTACCGACGCGACACAGCGGCTTCACGCGCTGTCGGACGACCTGCTCGACGCGCCGCTTGCCCGGGCGGACGAGGCGGGGCGTTTGATGCCGGGGCGCGGCCCTGCGCCGCGCGATCTGATCGACGAGCTGGCGCCCCAACCCAACGTCACCGGGCACCCGCGCGATCACCGTATCTTGCCGAAATCGCGCGATTTTCACTGATGCAGAAGAAGCAGCGTTCAGGTCCAAACCGACATTTCGCCGCCGCGCGCCGGGCCATCACAGGGCTGGTTTTGATGATCGCCGCGATCCTCGGATGGCAGTGGCTGCTGGCCCACCCAGAGCATAATCCGTGGGCGCCGCTCGACCTGCGCGATCCGCCTGGGCTTGCGACACATGCGAAATTCGCGCGGCTCAAGGGCGATGTCACCGAGTGCCGTGCGGTGCTGGAGCGTAGCGATATCGCCTTCACCGCTCTGCCCGCCACCGGAGAGGGGCAATGCGCCCGGGCCGACCGCACTCGGCTCTCCGACTATCCGCTCGCGCCGGATACGCCGCCTGTTACCTGCCCCGTCGCGGCGGCTCTGGAAATCTGGCGGCGCGATTCCGTCGGGCCTGCCGCGCGGAAGATCCTTGGCAGCGAGTTGGCGCGGATCGAGCATCTCGGGGCCTTCTCGTGCCGCCGGATCTACGGTCAGGCCGAGGGGCAGTGGAGCGAGCACGCTACCGCCAATGCCATCGACATCGCAGGTTTCGTCCTCAAAGACGGTCGCAGAATCAGCGTGTTGAAGGACTGGAAGGGCACCGGAGAGAAAGCCGCGTTCCTGCGCGCGGTGCGTAGCGGAGCCTGCGACAGCTTCGCCACCGTGCTCTCGCCGGACTACAATGCCGCCCATGCCGATCACCTCCACCTCGACCAGGATGCGCGCTGGTCGGGGGTGTGCCGCTAGGTCTGACTAGTTCGCCTCGAGGGCGTAGCCGGCGGAGCGGACGGTGCGGATCGGGTCTTTCGAACCCTCGACGGTGACCGCCTTGCGCAGGCGGCGGATGTGGACGTCGACCGTGCGCAGTTCGATGTCGGAGCCTGTGCCCCATACCCCATCGAGAAGCTGGCCGCGGCTGAACACCCGGCCTGGGCTTTCCATGAAGAATTTCAACAGCCTGTACTCGGTCGGGCCAAGTTGGAGCGCTTTGCCGCGGCGCTGGACCTTGTGCGCGACGGGGTCCAGTTTGAGGTCGCCGACTTCGATCGTCTCACCCGCCAACGCGGGGCGGATGCGGCGCATCACGGCTGCGACGCGGGCCAGTAACTCACGGGGCGAAAACGGTTTTGTGAGGTAATCGTCCGCCCCGGTCTCGAGACCTCGCACCCGGTCATCCTCGGCCTCGCGGGCGGTGAGCATGATGATCGGCACGTGCGCCGTTTCCTTGTCGCGGCGCAGGCGGCGGCACACTTCGATGCCGCTCGTGCCCTCGATCATCCAGTCGAGGATGATCAGATCGGGCGTTTCTTCTGCAGCCAAAACAAGCGCTTCGTCGCCGTCGCCGGTGCAGCGCACGGCGTAGCCTTCGTTCTGGAAACGGTATTCGAGCAGCTCGGAGAGCGCGGGATCATCTTCGACGAGCAGCAGTTTGGCAGCGGACATGCAGGATGCCTCCTCAAGCCCCGCAAGCGCGGGGGGCACGGTCGCTATGTGTCACTTGAGCGACAGTTTGATGAAACCGCATAGCCCAAGTTTTCAACAGGGGCACGTCAACCCGTGTTTCTGCTGCGCAGACTAATGTTCCACGTGAAACACCCGCGCAAAGACTGCGCTAACGGGGGTCTAACAGGGGTCTAGAGGGGGTCTAAACGAGTCTAGGGGGTGTCTAAACGTGTCTGGAGGCCCGCAAAACGATGCTGGAATCTCCAGCCCTCAGCGATCACCCTCGGGCGGATAGACACCGGTTGCGGCGAAGTGCACCATCTCGGCCACATTGGTCGCATGGTCACCGATCCGCTCGATATTGCGGGCCACGAACAATAGCTGCGCCGCGCTCGAAATGGTCGAAGGATTCTCGACCATGTAGCTGACGAGATTGCGGAAGATCGAGTTGTAGAACCCGTCGACCTTGGCATCGGTGGCGATCACTTCGCGCGCCAGCGCGGGGTCGCGCGCGGCGTAGGCGGTGAGCACATCGTGCACCATCTCGCCCGCCAGCTCGCCCATTACCGGCAGCAGCGTCAGCGGTTCGAACCGCGCGCGACCTTCGATCATGTTGGTGCGCTTGGCGATGTTCTTGGAATAGTCACCGATGCGTTCCAGCACGCCGGCGATCTTGAGCGCGGCGATCACTTCGCGAAGGTCGTCGGCCATCGGCGCGCGCAGGGCGATGATCCGCACGGCCAGCTTGTCGACCTCCATTTCGAGCGCGTCGATGCGCTTGTCGCGGGCCACCACCTGCTCGGCCAGCGCCTCGTCGCCGCGCACCAGCGCGTCGAGCGATTCCGAAATGGCGACCTCGGCAAGGCCCCCCATCTCCGCGATCAGGCCGCGCAGGCGGGTGATGTCCTCGTCGAATGCCTTGACGGTGTGCTCAGCCATCAGCCGTACCTTCCGGTGATATAGTCCTTGGTGCGCTCTTCGATCGGATTGGTGAAGATCTCGGAAGTCGGGCCATATTCCACCATCTTGCCAAGGTGGAAGAAGGCGGTGCGCTGGCTGACACGGGCCGCCTGCTGCATCGAGTGGGTGACGATCACGATGGCGTAACGCCCGGACAGATCGTCGATCAGCTCTTCGATCTTGGCGGTGGCAATCGGGTCGAGCGCGGAGGCCGGCTCGTCCATCAGGATCACCTCGGGATCGACCGCGATGGCGCGGGCAATGCACAGGCGCTGCTGCTGGCCACCGGACAGCGCCGTGCCCGAATCCTCGAGCCGGTCCTTGACCTCGTCCCAAAGCCCTGCGCGGGTCAGCGAACGTTCGACCACCACGTCGAGATCGGCCTTCTTCTCGGCCAACCCGTGGATCTTGGGGCCGTAGGCGATGTTCTCGTAGATCGACTTGGGGAAGGGGTTGGGCTTCTGGAACACCATGCCCACGCGGGCGCGCAGCTGCACCACGTCCATGCGGTTTCCGTGGATGTCCTCGCCATCGAGCTCGATCAGACCCGTCACCTTGGCCGCGCCGATCGTGTCGTTCATGCGGTTGAAGCAGCGCAGGAAGGTCGATTTGCCGCAGCCCGACGGGCCGATGAAGGCGGTGACGTAATTGGGCGAGATGTCGATCGACACATTATCGATCGCCTTTTTCTCACCGTAGAAGACGCAGACGTCCCGCGCGCGAATCTTCGCGGTTTCGTCGGCCATGTTGGGATGGATCACAGTCACCAGCGTTTCTCGAACTTGTTGCGGAGGTAGATGGCAAGGCCGTTCATGGCGAGCAGGAACACCAGCAGCACGATGATGGCCGCGCTGGTGCGCTCGACAAAGCCGCGGTCGACCTCGTCCGACCACAGGAAGATCTGCATCGGCAGGACCGTGGCGGGCGAGGTGAAACCGTCGGGCGGAGTGGCGACGAAAGCGCGCATTCCGATCAGCAGCAGCGGGGCGGTTTCGCCGAGCGCGCGGGCCATGCCGATGATGGTGCCCGTCAGCATCCCGGGCAGGGCAAGCGGCAGCACGTGGTGGAACACGACCTGCACCGGCGAGGCACCGATGGCCAGCGCACCGTCTCGGATCGAAGGCGGCACCGCCTTGATCGCGTTGCGCCCGGTGATGACGATCACGGGCATGGTCATCAGCGCCAGCGTCATCCCGCCGATCAGCGGGGCGGAACGCAGGTCCGGGAAGGCCGCGAGGAAGATCGACAGGCCGAGCAGGCCGAAGATGATCGAGGGCACCGCGGCAAGGTTGCTGATCGACACCTCGATGATGTCGGTCCAGCGGCCGCGGGGCGCATATTCCTCCAGATAGAGCGCCGAGAGCACGCCCACCGGGAAGGCCAGCACCAGCGTCACCAGCATGGTCAGCATCGAGCCCTTGAGCGCGCCCCAGATGCCGACTGCTTGCGGGCTCGTCGCATCCGAACGGGAGAGGAAGCCCCAGTCCCAGTTGCGCGCGAGCTTGCCCTGGTCCGACAGCTTTTTGGCGAGCGCCAGCATCTCGGGCGAGCCTTCGCCTTGCAGCGCGCTTGCCAGTTCCGAGGAGGCGGCGATGTGGAAGACCTTCTTGCTCGTCAGCAGCGAAGGATCGGAGGTCAGCGCGGCGGCGACATCGCGCCAGCCTTCGGGCGAAATCTGCGCGGCGGCGTCCTTGCCGAGCTGTTCTTCCGCGATGGCGGTGACGGCATCGGGCAGGCCCTGCATCTCGAGCGTCTGCACCGCCGTGGGTGCCGACAGCGAGGTCGCATCGCCCTCGACGCCCAGGGCGGCAAAGTCGATGTTCACCTCAAGCTCGGCGCGCTGGAAGCCGCCGATGCCGTTGATCAGCATATTGCCGAGCAGGAACACCAGCACTGCGACAGAGAAGGTAACGGCGCCGAGGCCCAGCAGGCGGAAGTTGCGCTCGTCACGGTAACGCTTGGCGAGGCGCTTCTCGAAAGCGTCGGTGCGGGTCGGGCCGAGCGGCTGTGCGGCTGCGGCGGGGACGATGGTGTCGCCCACAGGGATGCTGCTCATTCGTAGGCCTCCCGGAAACGCTTCACGACGCGCAGGGCAATGAAGTTCAATGCCAGCGTCACCATGAACAGCACGAAGCCCAAGGCAAAGGCGCTGAGCGTGGCGGGGTGATCGGTGCTCTGCTCGCCGGTCAACAGCTTCACGATCTGCACCGTGACGGTCGACATCGGCTCGAGCGGGTTGGCGGTGAGATTGGCAGCGGGCGATGCGGCCATCACCACGATCATCGTCTCGCCGATCGCACGGCTGACGGCGAGCATGATGCCAGCGACGATGCCGGGCAGGGCGGCGGGGAATAGGACGCGCTGGATCGTCTCGGACTTGGTCGCGCCCATCGCGAGGCTCCCGTCACGCATCGCGCCCGGGACGGCAGCCATCGAATCGTCGGCCATCGAGGAGACGAACGGGATGATCATCACCCCCATCACGATCCCGGCGGCCAGCGCGCTCTCGGTGGAGGCGTTGGCGATGCCGATTGCCACGGCCGCGTCGCGGATCATCGGGGCCAGCGTCAGCGCGGCGAAGTAGCCGTAGACCACGGTCGGCACGCCCGCGAGCAGCTCGAGCAGCGGCTTGATCCAGGTGCGCACGCGCGGGTCGGCATATTGGGTGAGGTAGATCGCGCTCATCAGGCCCAGCGGGATGGCGACGATCATGGCGATGATCGCGCCGATGAAGATCGTGCCCCAGAACAGCGGAATTGCGCCGTAGCGGGTCGGGTCGACCGCATCGGGGCTCGCCATCGTGTCGGGAGCCCATTTGGTGCCGAACAGGAAGTCGATCGGCGAGACGACCTTGAAGAAACGCACGGTCTCGAACACGAGGCTGCCGAAGATGCCGAGCGTGGTCAGGATCGCGACCAGCGAGGCCAGCAGCAGGATCATCATCACCGTCCGCTCGACCTTGGTGCGGGCACCGAATTGCGGTCGCAGGCGCAGGAAGGCGAGCGCCCCGCCGGCCAGCGCGATCAGGATGGTGACGATGATGCCGATGGTGTTGTACCGGCCATAGGCCTCGCGGAAAGGCGCGATCAGCGGCTCGGCCTCGTCGTTGAAGACGCCGGGCGCCTGCCCCAGCGCCACCGCGCGCGCTTCGCCGAGGAAGGCGTCACGCTCGAACCCGAAGGTCGGCAGGCTGTCGGCGGCGGGCGTCGCCATCACCGATTGCAGCACCAGCTGCGGGGCGATGACGCCCCACGCGACGACGAACAGCAGCACCGGGATCACCATCCACAGCGCGACGTACCACGCATGATAGATCGGCCGCGAGGCAGGTCGCTGGCTCACGTCGCCGGTCTGGAAGCTCCACGCCTTGGCACGGCCCGCAAGCCAGCCGACAAGGCCGAGGCCCAAGGCGATGAGGATCAGCGTGATCGGCGACATGGATGAGACCTGTGGTTCCCTGCAGGAATGAAAGTGATGGTCGGGCCGGCGTTCCCCTGTCCGGCCTGTCCCCGTGCCCCGGCATAGCTGCCATGGCCCGCGGATGTGGAAGAATTAAGACAGCGCTATGACATTTGCCGGGATTCCGCCTCGCCGGGAACGGTCTCGGCATTTTCTTCCACCGCTGCCGCATCCGAGGCGTCCGGTTCGGCGATCGGCAACCGCACCACGACCCGCGTTCCCTTGCCGACCTGGCTGGTGATGTCGAGCCGTCCGCGGTGGCGTTCCACAATGTGTTTGACGATCGCAAGCCCGAGGCCCGTCCCCCCCGAAGCGCGGCTGCGGCCCGGATCGGTGCGGTAGAAACGGCGCGTGAGGTGCGGGATCTGCTCGGGCGCGATGCCTTCGCCCTGATCTGTGACCGCGATGCGCGCCAGGCCGCCTTCCGCCAGATCGAGCGCCACCGTCACCGGCGTATCGGCCGCGCCGTATTTCATCGCGTTGTCGACCAGGTTGCGCACCACCTGTTCGAGCTGTTGCAGATCGCCCAGCACCATCGGCTCGGCGGCGAGGCCGAGCACCAGCCGCTCGGTCCGCTCGGGCCCCGCAGCATCGCGCGCGGCGCGCTCGACCAGCGAGGCGAGATCGATCCGCTCGGTCGGAAGGTCATGCTTTTCGGCCTCGACCCGCGACAGGCTCATCAGATCGCTGACCAGCGCGTGCATCCGCTGCGCCTCGCGCTCGATGATGCCGAGGAACTTCTTCGCGACCGGCGCGCCGATATCGCCTTCGCCCTCCTGCAACGTCTCGACATAGCCGAGGATCGAGGCCAGCGGCGTGCGCAGCTCGTGGCTGGCATTGGCGACAAAGTCGGTATGCGCGCGGCTGATGTCCGCTTCGGCGGTCTGGTTGATGAATTCGAGCATCGCCAGCCGGTCGTCGAGGTTCTGGCGGTTGATCTGCCAGATATCGCCGCGCCGCACGAGCCCGCGCACGATCGCCTCGCCCTGACGGTTCTCGTTGACCAGCATGATCGCCTCGGGCTGGCGCAAGGCAACGCGCGCGTCCTGCCCGATGACGTGCTGTCCCATCATCTTGCGCGCCGCCTGGTTGGCGATGGCGATGGTGTTGCGATCGGTGATGACCAGCGGGATCGACGAGTTCTCGATCAGGTCGCGGATCGATTCGAGCGAGAGCGCCTGCTTGACCTTGGCCTTGGGCGGCTCGGGCGGGCGTCCTGCGGCGACCAGCAGCGAACCGACCCAAACGGTCAGCACCGCAATCGCGATCACCACGTCGGTGCCCAGCAGCAGAAGTGCCACGAAGGTCACCGCGGCGAGCAGGATGCCGGCGACGGGGATGTTCTGGCTGCTGCCCATGATGCGCGCCATTACAGGCAAGGATGGGGCGAGGGAAGGGGGCGGCAGGGCGCTGCCGAAGGAAGACCGGAATATGACAAGAAAAAGGGCGGCGAGGCCGAAGCCTGCCGCCCTGTTCAGCCATCTCGAAAGATGGTGACCCCTACGGGAATCGAACCCGTGTTTCAGCCGTGAAAGGGCCGCGTCCTAACCGCTAGACGAAGGGGCCGTCGCGATTGCGAGAGCGCGCCTTTAGGGGGGTGTTCGGAGGTGGTCAAGCCCCGACTTGGGCGGGATGCGGCAAAATCTTGTCGCCCCGGCTCAATCGGCGAAAGCGGCATCCTCGAGGTGCAGTTCGGCGGCCGGACGGTTGCCCCAATCATCGAGCTTCACCCGGCCTGCAAGGTGGAAGCGGCGGCCCTGGCTGCGGTGGAGCAGGGTCTGCGCCATCTCGGTTTCCGCCGCTCGGAAGGCGATCGCCTTGAAGCTCTTGCCGTCATTGCCAGCGGCAACGATCCGCAGGTGATCCTTGCCGACAATATCCGCCTTGATGATCCGCACCGGGCCGACCGCCACACGCGGCGCGGGCCAGCCGACACCGTAGGGGCCGCCGGCCTCCAGCGTCTCGACCAGTTCGGGGGTGAGCCCACCCGGAGCCAGCGCGAGGTCGAGCAGCATCGCCGCCCCCGACCGCGCACGCTCCACATCGCGGGCGAGGCGTTCGTCGAGGAAGCCTGCGAAATCCGAAAGGCGCGCAGGATCGATGGTGAGCCCCGCCGCCATCGCGTGTCCGCCGCCTGCGACCAGCAGCCCGGCCTCGCGCGCGGCGATGATCGCGGCGCCGAGATCGACCCCGCTGATCGAGCGGCCCGAGCCCTTGCCCTGCATCTCGTCGAGCGCGATCACGACCGCAGGCTTGCCGGTCTTCTCCTTGATGCGCCCGGCGACGATGCCGATCACACCCGGGTGCCAGCCATGCCCGGCGATGACCTGCACCGCCATATTGTGCTGGCCTGCGATCTGGGCCTCGGCCTGCTCCTGCACCATCGCTTCGATGGCTCGGCGCTCCTCGTTCAATTGCGAGAGCTGCACGGCGATGGCGCGCGCTTCCTCGGGATCGGAGGTGGTGAGGAGGCGCACGCCGAGCGTCGATTCCCCAATCCGCCCGCCTGCATTTATGCGCGGGCCGAGCGCGAAGCCGAGGTCGCTGCATTGGGGGGCGCGGGTGAGGCGGCTTGCGTCCATCAGCGCCGCCATCCCGATCCGCTCGCGCCGGGCGAGGATCTTCAGACCCTGCGAGACAAAGGCGCGGTTGAGCCCGTGGAGCGCGGCGACATCGGCCACGGTGCCGAGCGCAACGAGATCGAGCAGGCCCATCAGGTCGGGCTCCTGGCGGCCCTGCGCGAACCATCCCTTGGCGCGCAGATCGCGCACCAGCGCCACGCCGAGAAGGAAGGCGACGCCCACGGCTGCGAGGTGGCCGTGCGACGCGCCAAGGTCGCTCTCGTCCAAGCGGTTGGGATTGACCAGCGCGTGGGCGGGCGGAAGATCGGGCGAGCACTTGTGGTGGTCGACCACGATTACGTCCACGCCCACGTCGCGCGCCATGCCCAGCGCCTCGTGCGCCATCGCGCCGCAATCGACTGTGACGATCAGCTGCGATCCGCTCTCGGACAGTTTGACGAGCGCCTCTCCGCTCGGGCCGTAGCCTTCGAGCAGGCGGTCGGGAATGTAGTAGCCCGCGTCCAGACCCAGCTGGCGCAGCAGTTCGACCAGCAGCGCCGCGCTGGTTGCGCCGTCTACGTCGTAATCGCCGTAGATCGTGACACGTTCGCCCGTCGTCACGGCGTGCGCGAGGCGGGTCGCGGCGGTGTCCATGTCCTGGAAGATCGAGGGGTCGGGAAGGAAGCCGCGCAAGGTGGGCTGGGCGTGGCGGGCCAGATCGTCCTCGGCAACGCCGCGGGTCAGCAGGATCTGGTCGAGGATCGAACGGTCGAGACCGGCCATGCCGCCCTCGGCATCCTCGCCCAGCTCCATGTTCCCCCCGCGCCAGCGCCATGCCTTGCCCGACAGCGAGCTGGCGACGCCGAGGACCGGGGCAAAGGTTGGGGGGGTGAGGGGGCGGGTGGCCATGTGCGGCGTGATAGCGCAATAGGTTAGAAGCTGACAGGCCTGCGCGGTTGACAATCGACAGGCGCGCGGGCCAGCCTCGCCGCCATGTCCGCTTCTGCTCGCCTCCTGATCATCTGGCACAGCCGCACCGGCGCAAGCGAAGCGATGGCGCGCGCGGCGGCCGAGGGCGCGGGGGAGGCTGCATGGCTGGTCGCCGCTGAAGAGGCCAAGCCTGCCATGCTGCTATCTGCCGATGGCTATATCTTCGCCTGCCCCGAGAACCTCGGCACCATGAGCGGGGCGATGAAGGAGATGTTCGACCGCGCCTATTACCCCGTGCTCGGCCGGATCGAGGGGCGGGCCTATGCCACGCTCATCGCCGCAGGATCGGACGGGGAGGGGGCGCAGCGCCAGATCGACCGCATCGCGACAGGGTGGCGGTTGAAGCGCGTTGCCGATCCGCTGATCGTGAACCTCGCAGCGCAGACCCCCGAAGCGATCAGCGCGCTTAAAGAGGTGTCCGCGCCAAGTCTCGCCGCCTGCCGCGATCTGGGCGCCGGCCTTGCCGAGGGTCTGCGGCTCGGCCTGTTCTGACAATTGATCCATAACGGGAAAGTCCTGCCTTTGGGGACTCGACGATGGCGGGCAAACAGGCCAAAGTATTCGTTCGGTTTTTCCGGACATCGGCCATACTTCGAGGGGGGCCTGGACGATTTCACAGTCGCAGCGCGCCCTTGACGCCCAGCTGCACCTGCTGTTTGCCAAAGGCAGACGGCCCGATCGCGATGCGGTCAGGGCCTTCGTTGCGCGGCGGCCGGCGGTCAGCATTAGCCACGATCCGATCCCCGAGGACGGGCCGCACGCCGAGGCGCTGTGGCCCGGCCAGCAGCATTGGTTGGAGCTCTTGTCGGATGGCCTCACCTTCGACCTCGCCGGATTGGCCCCGGGCCCCGCGATCCCCTTTCCCGACATGGCGCACCGCTTCGATCTGCCGGAGCTGCCCGAGCCCGGCACGCACGAAGCGCTGACGCTGCTGCCGGGCCCGCACCTGACGGCAGGGCGCAATTCGATGCCGGTGATGCGCACGTTGCTCGGTCTGGCCTGCGAGATGGTGCGCCATTTCGAAGATCTCGCCGCGGTGAGCTGGAGCCCGGCAGGCACGGCCATCGGCCGCCGGTTCTTCGAATCCGTGACCAGCGCCTGGCTCGAGGGCGGGCCATTCCCCGCGCTCGGCCTCACCGCCTTTGTCGAGACGGCCGACGGCGCGCTGGAGAGCACGGGGCTGGATTTCTGGATCGGGCAGGAACTCCGGATCGAGCCGCCGCTCAGCACCGACCGCGTGGCGGCGACGCGTCTGGGCATCCGGCTCGTCAATCACCTCGTGCTTGCCGGCGGGCTTGAGCAGGACGAAAGCATCATTGCGCCCGATGGCACGCCGCTGGCGCTGCGCCCCTCGCGCAACCGGTCGATCATTTCGGTCTGGCGCGAGTAGCCATGCGGCACCGGGATCACCCTCATCACCGGAACGCCATCTCCTTTCGCGCGGTCAACACGCGGGGGATGGCCGGATATGATCCCGGCCTCCAGCGCCATCACCTGCTGCCCTGCCAGCTACTCTCGCAGCGGTGCTTCGGGCCGATGTTCGCCGCCGTGGGGCGCGGGCGGGTCGGCTTCGACGACTTCCGCCGCAACGGGCTGCTGCTGCCTGCCAACGAGCAGGCCTCGTTGCGCACTGGAATGCCGCTCCACCGCGGCCCGCACCGGCGTTACAACGAGATGGTGATCGCCCGCGTCGGCATGATCGAGGAGACCTGGGCGCTGACCCGCGCCCGCGACGACGGGGCGGCGCTGGCCGAAGCGCTGCTCCGGCTCCACCTGCTGCAAGGCGCGCTGCGGCGGCAGTTGCTCGCCGAGCGCCGGCGGGTCGTGCTCAACCGCAAGGACCCGCTCGGCACCGGCTATGATTTCAGCGAGCTCGACGCGATGGCCGAGAGCCTTTGGGGCGCGGAGTAGGCGTTACTCCGCCGCTTCGGCCATCGCGCCCCACGACACATAGCCCGAATTGGCGAGCAGCTGCGCCTTGGCCGCGTGATACTCGCGCTCCATGCGGGCGACGAGGTCTTCGACCGTGCCGACTTCCTTGATCGGCCCGATGCCCTGGCCCGAGCCCCAGATGTCCTTCCACGCCTTGGCCTTGGTGTTGCCGCCGCTGCCGAAATTCATCGCGCTGGGATCGCTGACCGGCAGGTTGTCCGGGTCCATGCCCGCTGCCTCGATCGAGGAGCGCAGGTAGTTGCCGTGCACGCCGGTGAAGAGGTTGGTGTAGACGATCCCGTCCGAGGAGCCCTCGACGATGCCGTTCTTGTAGCCTTCGGTCGCGTTGGCTTCCTTGGTGGCGATGAAGGCGCTGCCCGCATAGGCGAAGTCGGCGCGAAGGGCTTGAGCGGCAAGGATCGTCGCCCCGTGTCCGACGGCGCCCGAGAGCGCGACGAGCCCATCGAACCACTCGCGGATTTCCTGCATCAGCGCGAAGGGCGAGAGCGCGCCCGCGTGGCCGCCAGCCCCTGCGGCAACCGGGATGAGGCCCGTTGCGCCCTTCTCGATCGCCTTGTGGGCGAAGCGGTTGTTGATCACGTCGTGCATCGTCACGCCGCCCCAGTTGCGCACGGCGGTGTAGATATCCTCGCGCGCGCCCAGCGAGGTGATGACCATCGGCACCTGCCACTTGGCGCAGGTCGCCATGTCGGCATCGACGCGGTCGTTGGTCTTGTGGACGATCTGGTTGACCGCATAGGGCGCGGCCGGGCGATCGGGATGCGCGCGGTTGTGCGCGGCGAGTTCCTCGGTGATCTGGTGGAGCCATTCATCCAGCTGCGACTGCGGACGGGCATTGAGCGCCGGGAAGCTGCCGATGATCCCCGCCTTGCACTGCGCGATCACCAGCTCGGGGCCGGAGACGATGAACAGCGGCGATCCGATCAGCGGCAGGCGCAGGCGATCGAACGGGGCGGGAAGGGGCATCGGTCTCTCCTCAAAACGTATTCGGTTTGAACGGGGTTCTCTAACGCAGGTTCCTGATGTGCCAAGCGCGAATTTGCGAGTGACGCTGCGTCAGACGAGCAGGTCTTCCAGCCCGTAGAACCGCGCCGCGGTCCCTGCGAAAAGCGCCGCCTTCTCCTCGGCGCTCGCACCGTGGGCAAGGCGTTTGAAGGCGTTCCACAGCACCGGATAGTCCGCGCCCCAGTAATCGACTGGGTAATTGCTCTCGAACATCGCGCGGTTCGGCCCGAAGGCTTCGATGCAGGTCTCGATATAGGGCCGCCACAGGGCTGCAAGGTGCTCCGAGCCGTGCCCGGCGGCGGGACCGTCTTCGGGCAAGGCGCAGAAGGCCATCGCAAGCCCGCCGAGCTTGACCACCACGTTCTCGCACTTGGCGAGTTCGCGGATGTTGCGTCGCCATTCGTCGAAGCGTTCGTGCAGGCGGCCCTTGTAGCTCGCGACGCCCACCGGCGTGCCGCAGTGGTCGAGGCAGATCGGCTGATCGGGGAAGGCGCGGGCGAGGTCGATGACGTCGGGCAATTGCGGTTCGAGCACCCACGCGTCGAAGGTCATGCCTCGCTTGCCCAGTTCGGCGAACCCGGCGCGGAAGGTCGTGTCGCGATATAGGCCTTCGGGGTGATGGAACGGAGGGCCGAGCACCTCCGCGTCGGCATCCCACGCGCCCGCATGGCGGATGCCCTTGAAGCGGCGCGGGGCAGCGGCGTGGAGCGCATCGAGCACCGCCCCTGCCTCGCTCCCCAGCATCAGGTTGGCGTGGCCCACAATCCCCGCACAGGCACGCCCCGGCCCGTAGAGCCCGCTCGCCGCCTGCGCGGCGACGCCGTTGACGAACTCGACCTCGCCCACAGGCTTCAGCGCGTCGCCATAGGCGCCGTTGTAGAACGCCCCGCACTCCATGAAGACGGTGCCAATGATGTTGTGGCCGCTGCCAAGGTGCGCGTGAAGCTGGTCGAAGGTGTAATGCGCATTGTCGACCAGCGCGGCGATGAAGTGATGGTGCGGCGTGGGGAACATGCCCACCATCGCCCGCAGGTCCCACAGGTGGTGGTGCGGGTCGATGATGGGCAGATCGGGTTCGAGGATCGCTTCGGTCATGCGCAATTTTGTCCTTACTTCGCTGGGGCTTGCGGCTTCAGGTAGGTGTCGAACCAAGCGACGGTGCGCTTGAGCGAATCCAGCTGGTTCTCGCGTTTGCGGAAGCCGTGACCCTCGGCGGGGTAGAACACGGTCTCGACCGTGCGGCCCTTGGCCTTGAGGATGTCCGCCACCTCCTGCGCCTGCCCGCGCGGCACGCGGATGTCGTTCTCGCCCTGAAGGCTCAGCAAGGGTGCCTTGGCATTGGCGATGTAGGTGAGCGGTGAGGCGCGGTCATAGCCTGCGGGATTGTCCTCGGGCGTGCCCATCAGGCTGCGCAGATAGGCTTTGAGCACCTCGTCCATGTCGCGGTACATGGTGCGCCAGTTGATGATGCCGAAGTACTGCACCCCCGCGGCAAATTCGTCGGGCGCCTTGCCGATCGCCATCAGCGTCATGAACCCGCCGTAGGAGCCACCGACAATGCCGACCCGCTTGGGATCGACATAGCCGCTGGCGACAAGGAACCGCTTGGCCTCGATTACGTCCTTGAGATCGCCGCCGCCCAGATCGTCGTAGTTGGCCGCCTGGAAGGCCGTGCCGTAGCCGGTCGAGCCGCGGAAGTTGGGGGCGATGATGATGTATCCCCGGCTCGCCAGAGCGGCGGCGATATCGTCGAAGCCGTCGTCTGTCTTGCCGGTCGGGCCGCCGTGGGGAAGGACGATGGCGGGGTTTGATCCGTCACGCTTCAGGTTGGCGGGCATGGTGACGAGCGCGCTGATGAGCGTGCCGTCGAAGCTCTTGTACGTGACCATCTGCGAGGTGGCGAGCGCCTCGGGCCGCAGGCTGGCGAGGGCCAGCCGTGTGAGCGGGGTCACGCTATCGTCAGCCAGATCATAGCGTTTGAGCTCGGCCGTCACATTGGCGGCCACGCTCCCCACCAGCAACGAGCGTCCGTCCGGCGAGCGCGGATCGTTGCCGACCGTGTAATTGATGCCGGCCGGAAGCTTGAGCGGCGTTTCAGCGCCCGTCGCGATATCATAGCGCACCAACGTGCTGCGCAGGTCGTCGCTGCTCTCGGCGATCAGCGACTTGCCGTCGCGGGTGAACCGGATCGCCGACTGGTCCCAGATGTTGGGCTTCAGCCACTTCCACTGCTTCGACGCGAGGTTGTAGAGCCCCGCGCGCGGGCGGCCGATATCGGCATCGGTGGTGACCGCCAGCCACTGGCCATCGGCACTGACATCGGCGACCGTGAAGATCGTCTTCTCCGCGCCGAGAACCTTGGTCGCCTTGCCGCTCGCAACATCGATGCGCCACACCTCTGAGGTGGTCGAATCCACCGTGTCGCGGTTGGCGAAGATCGTCTTGCCGCCGTCAGCCCAGACCCGCGCCGACCACGAGAAGGCAGGATCGGCCTCGGCGGTCAGCACGCGGACGGTGCCGTCCGGGCCGAGCACGGCGAGATTGGACTGCGCCTCGCTGCGCTTCTTGACCGACAGCGCGATCAGCCCGTCAGCGCCGCCCGGCACCATTCCGCGCTCGCTGAGGTCGGGGGTGCGCGTGACCTGCTCCACCGCGCCGCCACCAGTGGGCACGCGGTAGAGGTCGGTATATTCGTCCCCACCGGTGTCTTGCGCAAAGTAGAGCCACTTTCCGTCGCGCGAGGCGGCGAGGCCGCTTTGCGATTCGTCCGACTGGGTCATTTGCAGCGGCCAGCTACCGTCCGCATCGGTGCGCCAGATGTTGTAGCGGCCCGTCAGGTTGGTCGAGACGAACACCTGCCGGCCGTCCGCACTCCACGTCGCTCCGCCGATGCCGCGCGAATTGCCGATATCGTCGAGCGGCACTGCGCGCGCCTCGGGATTGACGGGGGAGGTCACGGTTTTGGGGTCGGTCACCGGCCGCTCTGGCGTGGCGATCTGCGCTGCCAGCGGCGAGGCCGTCAGCAGCAGGGCGGCTGTCATCATCTTGTGCATCGGTATCGTCCCTCTCCCTCACGCCTCGCCGGGCGCCCGGGCGAGCATATCACCGCGCGGCGCGGGTGCCAGCGAGGAATTAAGAGGCGGCGATGGCCGAGTTCGCCGCCGAGAGCACTGCGCGAACGCTGGCCGTGGCGATGTCCTCGTCGATCCCGCAGCCCCAGATGGTACGCCCGTCCGCAGCGCGGCATTCAAGATAGGCCGCCGCGCGCGCATCGGTGCCTGCGCCTAGAGCGTGCTCGGTGTAATCGATGACCTCGAGTTCCACGCCGAAGGCTTCGCGCAAGGTGCCCATCACGCTCGAGATGAGGCCGTTGCCGCGCCCCGAAACGCTCTGCTCCGTACCCTCGACCGCGATCGTACCCGCAAAGATCCGCGTGCCGTCCGACGCGCGGCTTTCCTCGTAGCGGACGAGCTGGAAATGCCGGGGGCTAATCTTGACGTAATAGGCGCGGCGGAAAGCGTCCCAAATGTCGGCGGCGTTCAGCTCGCGGCCAAGCTCGTCGGCGAGGTGCTGCACGTGGCGCGAGAAATCGGCCTGCATCTTCTTGGGCAGCTTGAGGCCCTGATCCTTCTCCAGCACCCAGGCGAACCCGCCCTTGCCGGACTGCGAATTGACGCGGATCACCGCCTCGTAGCTGCGCCCGAGATCGGCGGGGTCGATCGGCAGATAGGGCACGCGCCACTGCTCGTCGTTCTGCGTCTCGCGGGCTTCGAAGCCCTTCTTGATCGCGTCCTGATGGCTGCCGGAAAACGCCGTGTAGACCAGTTCCCCGCCGTAGGGGTGACGCTGGTGGACGGGTAGGTCGTTGCAGTAGGTGACCGTCTCGATCACCCGGTCGATGTCCGAGAAGTCGAGCTGCGGGTCGACGCCTTGCGTGTAGAGGTTGAGCGCCATCGTCACGAGGCAGCAATTGCCGGTGCGCTCGCCATTGCCGAACAGGCAGCCTTCGACACGGTCTGCGCCCGCCATGAGGCCCAGCTCCGCAGCTGCGACGCCAGTGCCGCGGTCGTTGTGGGTGTGGAGGCTGATCACCGCGCTTGTCCGGTTCGGCAGGTGGCGGGTGAAGTATTCGATCTGGTCGGCGTAGATGTTCGGCGTCGCGGCCTCGACCGTGGCGGGCAGGTTGAGGATGATCGGGTGCTCGGGCGTGGGCGCAAGCACCTCCATCACCGCCGCGCAGACCTCGATGCTGAAATCGAGCTCGGCGGTAGAGAATGTCTCCGGCGAATACTGGAAGTGCCAGTCGGTGCCGGGATAGCGCGCGGCTTCATCGCGCATCACCTTGGCACCTGCGACAGCGATGGCCTTCACCTCCTCGCGGCTCATGCGGAACACGATGTCGCGCCATGCAGGGCTGACTGCGTTGTAGAGGTGAACGATGGCCGCGCGCGCGCCTTCGAGGCTGGCGAAGCTGGTGCGGATCAGATCTTCACGGCTCTGGGTGAGCACCTGGACGATCACGTCCTCGGGGATCGCATCGCTCTTCACGAGGCCCGAAATGAAGTCGAACTCGGTGGCGCCCGCGCTGGGGAAACCGACCTCGATTTCCTTCAGGCCGATCTCGACGAGCAGGTCGAAGAAGCGGCGTTTCTTCACCGCGTCCATCGGGTCGATGATCGACTGGTTGCCGTCGCGCAGGTCAGTCGAAAGCCAGCGCGGGGCCGTCTCGATCAGCTTCGAGGGCCACTGGCGGTTCGGCAGGTCGATCTGGCCGAAGGGACGATACTTGGCGGAAGGATGCTTGAGCATGGACATGGAAAGAGGCTCGTCGCGGATAGTTTTTCAGGAAGGCTGCGGCGGGTTACCCTTGGGAGCGGGGCCGCGCTGATCCTCGCGCGCGGCTGCCTACGCCCAAGGGCGCATAAGTCGAAGCAGCGCAAGTCCGTTCCGCGTCATGGCGCGAACCTTTGCCGATTATTGCGCAAAGGCGCAAGTCGGGATTGCCGCATAGCTATCCGCACCGCGCATCGCGGATGATGCCTTGCGCGTCGACCAGCACCAGCAGGCGCGGGCTGGCCGGATCGGGTGCGAAGGCGGCGACGCCATCGAGCGCGACGAAACGCAGATTTTCGGTGCGGCCCAATGCCTGGGCTATCGCGGCGCGGGTGGGCTGGTCGGCGAGCTTGCCGACGAAGGGCAGCATCAGCGGCGCGCCGCAGATCGCGGCATCGGGATCGGACATGGTGCCGCGCGTGAAGGCGACAGGCGACGCGGAGGGAGAGGGGGCCGCGCCCTGCGGCGTCGCGGTCGCGGCAGGTGAGGGCGTGGGTGTCGCCCCGATACGGGCAGCAAAGGTTTCGGCATCATTGCCCGGCTGCTTGGGCGCGCTCCCGCAGGCGGCGAGGGCGAGGGCCGGGAGGAGGGCGCGAAGGGCGCGGGTGGCGGTGATCATGCGGTCCGGTCCTTGTTGCGAAAGTCAGCGGCGACGGATGCGGGCTTCGGTGAGCTGGTCAACCCTCGTCACCCCCATCAGCCGCATTCCGCGCTCGATCTCGTCCTTGAGGATGCCGAGTGCACGTTCGACCCCGTCCTGACCGGCTGCTGCCAGCGCGTAGAGGTAGAGCCGCCCGCCCGAGGCTGCGGTCGCGCCCGAACACAGGGCTTTCAAGACATGGGTGCCGCGCCGCACGCCGCCGTCGCAGATGATCTCGATCTGGCCGCCCACCGCATCGACGATCTCGGACAACTGGTCGAAGGGGGCACGGCTGCCGTCCAATTGCCGGCCGCCGTGGTTGGAGATCATGATCGCATCTGCCCCGATCTCAACCGCCCGCCGCGCGTCGCCTGCGCTCATCACGCCCTTCAGCACGAACTTTCCGCCCCATTGCTGGCGGATTGCGGCCGCGGTGTCCCAGTCCATCGAGGTGTCGAGCATGGTGTTGAAATATTCGGCGATGCTCACCGCCTTGCCCGTGCCCTCGGCCACGTGGGTGTCGAGATTGGGCAGGCGGAACTTCTCGCGCAGCAGGTAGTCGAGCGTCCAGCGCGGGCGGGTCGCGTAGCTCAACATGCTCGACGGGGTTAAGCGCGGCGGGGTAGTGAAGCCACTGCGCAGGCACCGCTCGCGCTTGCCCGAAACGATGGTGTCGACCGTCAGAGCCAGCGCATCGAACTTCGCCGCTTGGCAGCGTTCGATCATGCTGGTGTTGAGGCCCTTGTCCTTGTGGACATAGAGCTGGAACAGCTTGGGCCCGCTAGTGAGCGCGGCGATCTCTTCGATGCTTCGCGTGGCGAGGCTTGAGATGCCGAACCACAACCCGAACTTCTCCGCCGCCTCGGCCACCGCGGTCTCGCCTTGCCAATGGAAGGCGCGCTGCACGGCGGTGGGCGAGAGCATCAGCGGCAGGGCAGATTGCCGCCCGAGGATCGTGCAGGAGCTGTCGATCGTCTCGACCCCGGCGAGCACGTCCGGCACCAGATCGACGCTGGCGAAAGCGGAGGTGTTGCGCGCCTTGGTCAGTTCGTCATCGGCTGCGCCATCGATGTAATCAAACACCGGAAACGGCAGCCGAGCCTTCGCGAGGCTGCGGAAATCGTCGATATTGTGGCAATCGGACAGGCGCATCGTAGCGACACGCCTGCCCGATTGCGTGTATCAAGTCGAGTGGCGGATTTACTGCTTCTCGAAGGCGGCGCTGATCGTCAGCGTCACGTCCTTGCTGATCACCGGCACGCCGTAGCCGACGCCCCACAGGGTGCGATCGATGGTCGTCGTCGCGTGGAAGCCGACGGTTTCCTTCTTGTTGAAGGGATTGGCGCCCGCGCCGCTGAGATCGGCCTTCAGCGTCACCGGCCCGCTCTTGCCGTTCATGGTGAGCGTCCCGGTGATGTCGGCCGTGGTCGCGCCGGTTTTTGTCACCTTGGTCGAGGTGAAGGTCGCCATGCCCGGTTCGGGGCCGAAGAAGTCGGGCGCGGCGCCATCCTTGCCCGCGCGCAGCAAGTGGCCCTTGAGCCCGGCGTTGGCGACGCTCACTTCGGCGATCGGCACCTGCACTTCGACCTTGGCGTTTTGCAACTTGGCGGGATCGAGGGTCAGGGTGCCCTTGATGTTGCCGAAGATGCCGAAATAGTCGTTGAAGCCGAAGTGGCTGACCTTCCAGCCGACCAGCGTGTGGTTGGGGTCGAGCGCATAGCTCCCGGCGGTGACGCGCTTGGGGTCCTTGGCACCCGGCACCTGCGGTGGCGCCCCCTGCGCGAAGATATCGGGTGCAGCGACGATCCCGCCGGTGACGGCGATCAGCGTGGCCGCAGCAGCGGCGGCGAGTGTACGGTTCTTCATGGAAACGGTCTCCTTGCTCAGGGTCTCTAATTCGCTGGCGGTCACGAGGTTCCACCTTGCAGGCGTCGCGTCAACAGCTGGCGACACGTTGCCGGTCCCGCGCGGTTAGTTGCGAAAGCGAATAGGTGGTGGCGACAGGGTCGCCCGGGCAGGGACGATAAGCGGTGTCCTGCCGCAAGCAGCCTTCGCGGCACACCAGCACGGCGCGTTGCTGCTGCCAGTCGACACGCCACAAGCGGCCGCCCGGGGTCGCGACATAGCCATCGAGCCGGCTTTCGATATCGCCTTCCATATCCAGCAGTGACGGCACCTCGCTGTCATATCTGGCATCGAAAGCGCCATGTGTGTGGATGCTCGCCAACGGTGCCATGCCCGGCTCGTCGAAGTAGCGCAGATCGCAGGCCGATTCATCGCCGGAGCGCACTTTCGTGGTGCCGAGCTTGCCGTCGCTGTCTTCGAAGATGATCGTGCACAGCTCGACCTTCTCGGCGAAGGAGCGCGCCTGCATCGTGTTCAGCTGTTCGCGTGCGAAGGCTTGCACCTCGCTTTGGGAGACGGTGACGACGAAATCTTCGGGCTGTTTGACGTTGCTGGCGGCACGCACGACGATCACCACCCAGACGATGGCGAGCGCCGTGTATACCAGCTTAGCGTAACCGCCTTCGAACATCGGGCCGATGCTGTGCCGTCAGTTTTTCGCCTTGTCGACCAGCTTGTTAGCCGCAATCCACGGCATCATGGCGCGGAGCTTCTCGCCGGTCTGCTCGATGGGGTGGGCGGCAGCCTGCTTGCGCGCGGCCTTGAGTTCAGGCTGACCTGCGCGGTTATCGAGCACGAAGTTCTTCACGAAACGGCCTGACTGGATGTCGGCGAGCACGCGCTTCATCTCGGCCTTGGTCTCGTCAGTGATGATCCGCGGGCCGGTGGTGATGTCGCCGTATTCGGCGGTGTTCGAGATCGAGTAGCGCATGTTGGCGATGCCGCCTTCATAGAGCAGGTCGACGATCAGCTTGGTTTCGTGGAGGCACTCGAAGTACGCCATTTCGGGGGCGTAACCGGCCTCGACCAGCGTTTCGAACCCGGCCTGGATGAGGTGGGTGATCCCGCCGCACAGCACCGCCTGCTCGCCGAACAGATCGGTCTCGCATTCCTCGCGGAAGTTGGTCTCGATGATGCCCGAGCGCCCGCCGCCGACCGCAGAGGCATAGGCCAGCGCCACGTCATGCGCCGCGCCGCTCGCGTCCTGATGGATCGCGATAAGGCAGGGCACGCCCCCGCCCTTCACATATTCGCTGCGGACCGTGTGGCCCGGGCCCTTAGGGGCGATCATGATCACGTCGATATCGGCGGGCGGCTCGATCAGGCCGAAGTGGATGTTGAGCCCGTGCGCGAAGGCGAGCGCGGAGCCGGGCTTCATGTGGCCCTTGATGTCGTTTTCCCAGATGCCGGCCTGATGCTCGTCGGGCGCGAGGATCATGATGAGATCGGCCCACTGCGCAGCGGCGGTGTTCGACAGCACCGTGAAGCCGGCGGCCTCGACCTTCTTGGCAGTCGCCGAACCTTCGCGCAGGGCGATCGCGACCTCCGCCACGCCGCTGTCCCGCAGGTTCTGCGCATGGGCGTGGCCCTGCGAGCCGTAGCCGACAATGGCGATCTTCTTCGGCTTGATCAGGCCGAGGTCGGCGTCGGCGTCGTAGTAGACTTTCATGGTAGTAGTTCCTGCCTTCGTTGTTTCATTGTCCCGGTCTTGCTGACGACCAGAAGGAAGCGGGGTCCCGGGTCAAGCCCCGGAAGACGGTGTGGAATAGGTGAATGTGATCTAGGCCCCCTCGGCCCCGCGCAGCATCCCGACCACGCCCGAGCGGCCGACTTCGACCAGTCCGAGATCGCGCATCAGGGCGACGAAGCTGTCGATCTTCTCCGGCGCACCGGTGAGTTCAAAGACGAAGCTGGTGGTGGTGGTGTCGACCACGTGAGCGCGGAAGATTTCCGCCACGCGCAGCGCCTCGACCCGCTTGTCGCCCGTGCCGGTTACCTTGATCAGCGCCAGCTCGCGCTCGACGTGCGGCCCGGCGGTGGTGAGGTCGGTGACCTTGTGCACCGGCACCAGCCGCTCGAGCTGCGCCTCGATCTGGTCGATCACCTGCGGGGGCCCGTTGGTGACTATGGTGATGCGGCTGACCGCGTGGTCCTCGGTGATGTCGGCCACGGTCAGGCTGTCGATGTTGTAGCCGCGCGCGGTGAACAGGCCGGTGATCTTGGCAAGGATCCCCGGCTCGTTGTCGACCATGACGGCGAGCACATGGCGCTCGGACGCGGCTTCGGCGATTTTCATGGGCATCGTTCGTGTCCTAGACCAGCGCCTTGGCTTCGTCGTCCATCGTGCCGTCGACCTTGTCGCCGTAGAGGATCATGTCGGTGTGCGCCGCACCGCTCGGGATCATCGGCAGGCAGTTGGCATCGGGCGCGACCATGCAGTCGACGATCACGGGGCCGTCGTGATCGAGCATCCGCATGATCCCGTCATCCAAGTCCTTCTCCTCGGTGATGCGAATGCCCTTCCAGCCATAGGCTTCGGCGAGCTTCACGAAATCGGGGAGGCTGTCGGAATAGGAGTTCGAATAGCGGCTCTCGTAGGTCAGTTCCTGCCACTGGCGGACCATGCCCATGTATTCGTTGTTGAGGATGAACACCTTGACCGGCAGGCGGTATTGGCTCGCCGTGCCGAGTTCCTGAATGTTCATTTGGATCGACGCCTCGCCCGCGATGTCGATTACCAGCGCATCGGGATTGCCAAGCTGCGCACCGATCGCGGCGGGAAGGCCATAACCCATCGTTCCGAGCCCGCCCGAGGTGAGCCATTTGTTGGGATCCTCGAACCGGAAATACTGCGCCGCCCACATCTGGTGCTGGCCGACTTCGGTGGTGATGATCGGGCTTCGCTTGTGGGTGAGGGCATAAAGCCGCTCGACTGCCTTTTGCGGCATGATCATGTTCGGGTTCTTGGGCGAACGCTCAGGGTAGGCAAGGCATTCGCGCGCACGCCATCCGGCGATCCGCGCCTTCCATTCGCCGAGGTTCTTCGGCTGACGGCCGCCCCACGCCTCGATCAGCTGGGCGAGCACCGTGCCGCAATCGCCGACGATCCCGAGATCGACCGGCACGACCTTGTTGATTGAGGAGCGGTCGATATCGATGTGGATCTTGGTAGAGCCCGGCGAAAAGGCGTCGAGCCGTCCCGTCACACGGTCATCGAAGCGCGCGCCGATGCAGACCATTACGTCGGCCTTATTCATCGCCATGTTCGCTTCGAAGGTGCCGTGCATCCCCAGCATCCCGAGCCAGTCGGGGTGGTTGCTCGGGAAGGCACCCAGACCCATCAGTGTGGAAGTGACGGGCGCGCCGGTCATGTCCTGCAACTGGCGCAGCAGGCGGCTCGCCTCGGGGCCGGAATTGATGATCCCGCCGCCGGTGTAGAAGATCGGAGCCTTCGCGTTGGCGATCAGTTCGATGGCCTCGACGATCTGCTCGGGCGGCGCGACCGTCTGCGGCGCATAGCGGTGCGCGCCGGAGCGAGTCAGCGCGCGGCGCTCGGACGGGACGGCGATCTGCACGTTCTTGGGAATGTCGATCACGACCGGGCCGGGACGGCCGGTGGTGGCGATCAGGAAGGCTTCCTTGATCGTCGCGGCGAGATCGGCCGGGTCCTTCACGAGGTAATTGTGCTTGGTGCAGTGGCGCGTGATGCCGACGGTGTCGGCCTCCTGGAACGCGTCAGTGCCGATCAGCGAGGTTGGCACCTGCCCGGTGATGACGACCAGCGGGATTGAATCCATCCACGCGTCGGCAATCCCGGTGACTGCATTGGTCGCGCCCGGGCCGGAGGTGACCAGCACGACGCCCGGCTTGCCGGTCGAGCGGGCATAGCCCTCTGCCGCATGGGCCGCGCCTGCTTCGTGGCGAACGAGGATGTGGCGGATACGCTCGTCGCCGAACAGCTCGTCATAGATCGGCAGCACCGCACCGCCGGGATAGCCGAACACGTACTCCACGCCCTGCTCGATCAGGGCGTTCACGAGGATCGCTGCGCCGCTCATCGAGCTTGCAGGGTCTGTCGTCGGGCTTGAGTCCGGCTTGCCGGGCACGGGGCACTCCATCAATCTACTGTCACGAGGCCGTGCGGGCCGGTGAGGGGCTTCAACATAAAAAACCGGCCCGATGCAGGGGACTGCCATCGGACCGATTGATAGCGGCGCTAAGGGTTATAATCTGACAAGTCAAGAGCTATTTGCGTAACAATGATGCAAATGGCGTGTCAATGTCGATAGATTCATGTTCCCATGTGGGGTGCGCACGCGGCCAATCTGCGGGAGGTTGACGGCGGAACCACGTGAACTGGCGCTTGGCATAGTTGCGCGTCGCTTGCTGCCCCGCAGCGACCAAACGTTCCGCGTCGATCGCGCCGGCAAGATAAGCGGCAATCTCGGGCACGCCGATGGCGCGCATCACCGGCAGGTCTGGATCGAGCTCGCGCGCCAGCAACGCCTCGACCTCGTCGATCGCGCCTGCGTCCAGCATTGCGTGGAAACGTGCGTCGCAGCGTTCGTAGACCCATGCTCTCTCGGGCTCGATGATCAGCGCATGAAGATGGACCTCGTCGGCGATGCCGCCCGCCTTGGCGAGCTGCCAGTCGCCGAGAGTGACGCCCGTCGAACGCTTGACCTCAAGCGCGCGGGCGATGCGCTGGCGGTCGCCCGGGTCCAATTCGGTGGCGCGCTGGGGGTCCTCGATGAGGAGCAGCTTGTAGGCGTCCTCCTCGGACATCGCCCGAACGGCGACGCGGATCGCGGGGTCGATTTCGGGGATGGGCGCAATGCCTTCCAGAAGCACTTTGAGATACAGCCCGGTCCCGCCGACGAGGATCGGGACGTCGCCCGCGGCATGGCAGGCTGCGATCTCGGCGCGTGCGCGGTTCGCCCATGCGGCGGCGGAGCAGGCTTCCGCGCCGTCCCACGCGCCGAACAGGCGGTGCTCGACACCGTCCATCTCGTCCTCGGTGGGGCGGGCGGAGAGCACGCCGAGGTCGGCATAGACCTGAGCGGAATCAGCGTTGATGACAACGCCGCGCCGGCCGCTGCTGGCCAACCGCCGCGCCAGCGCGATTGCAACCGCGCTCTTGCCGCTCGCGGTCGGCCCTGCGATGAGCGCGAGCGGTTGTTCGGGAGAAGTCGAAATGCTCATGGCGCGGCTGATAGCAGAGACAAGTGAATGTGAAACGCGTCTCGATGCACTGGCGAGCGCTTTGGTAGATGCGGGCGCAGAGTTGGCGTCTGTGGGCGCGTCCGAACCCGATATCGGCATGCTTGAACTGCGCTTTGCCACGGGTGAGCCTGTCGCCGTTCTGGCTGCTATCGATGCGGTGTTCCAGCCCGCTGACATGTTGGTGGCGCGCGGAGCGATCACGCTGCCGCGCCTTTTCGTTTCTGACATGGATTCGACGATGATCGGTCAGGAATGCATCGACGAACTCGCCGATTACGCCGGATTGAAGCCGCAGATTGCCGAGATTACCGAACGGGCGATGCAGGGCGAACTCGATTTCGAGGCAGCCTTGCGCGAGCGGGTGGCGCTGCTTGCGGGGCTCGACGAGAGCGCGATCCACGCCTGCCTCGCCGAGCGGATCACCGCCACGCCGGGCGCGGCGACGCTGGTCGCCACGCTGGCTGCGATGGGTACGCGGACGGTCTTGGTGACGGGCGGCTTCCACCACTTTGCCGATCCGGTTGCGGAAATGCTCGGGTTTCACCGCGTTGTCGGTAATCGGCTAGCGGTCGAGGACGGCAAGCTAACGGGCGGCCTCATAGGCCCGATCACCAATAGCGCGGTCAAGGCCGCGGTTCTGCTCGATGAGCAGTCCGAATTGGGGAAGGGTGCGCGCAGTCTGGCGATTGGCGACGGCGCGAACGACATTCCGATGATCGAGGCGGCGACCTATGGCTTTGCCTATCGCGCCAAGCCCAAGGCACGCGCGGCGGCGAACGGGCGGGTCGATGCGGGTGATCTCACTGCGGTGCTGACGCTGCTCGGTATTCCCCGCGAGGAATGGAAGGGCGCTTGATCCGGCGGGTCTGAATACCTCATTTGCAAAAAAGGTTGCGATGCACGTACCGAATCGGCTATTAACACTAGTGTAAGCAGGCTGAAGCTAAGAACGGCTTCCAGCTCAGGACACGAAACCCATGAACCGAACCGATCGCGATGAATTCAGCCGGATGTTTGCCCCTGACGGGACGGTGCTCCTGCACCCCGATCGTCAGCCGGCTCGCTATCGCCCGCTGCGCGCGGTCAGCAGCTTCCAGAAGCTGATGAAGGACAAGGAAGACACCAGCCTCGTCTTCAAGATCTTCGAATCGCTTCCGTCGAAGGATTTCATGCCGCGGGTCGCCGACCTTGCGCTGTCTGAGCGCGGCGAGTTCCTGCGGTCGAACGAACCCGTACTCCCCGAGATCCTCGACGATCATGCGGCCTTGCGCCGCACGCCCAAGGGCTCGCTGGCTCATGCCTATTGCGATTTCATGGAGGCCGAGGGCCTTTCCGCGGCCGGTCTCGTCGCCGAATCCGAGCGTGCCGGGCGCCCCCGCTACCCTGACCTCGTCGAGTGGTACATCAACCGCTCGCGCGACACGCATGACCTGTTCCACATCCTCACCGGCTATGGCCGCGATGCGCTGGGCGAAACTTGCGTGCTGTTGTTCACCCACGGCCAGCAACCGAGCCAGGGCCATCTGCTGATCGGCTATGCCGGTGCGGCCAACATCAAGAAGATGGCGACGGGCACCGCCGCCCCGATCTTCGGCGCTGTCCGTCAGGCCCATCGCACCGGTAAGGGCGCGCCCGCGCTGATCGCACAACCGATCCGCCAGCTGCTCGAACGCCCGCTCGACGAAGTGCGCGCCGCGATGCACATTCCCGAACCGACCGAGTACCGCGAATGCCACCGCATCATGCGTCTGGAAGGGATCAACCCCTACGACATGCTCGCCAGCAAGACACCGGCCGAGCCCGAGCTGCTCGCCGCTTAAGGATCAATGCCGATGGCCCTGACCGAACTCCCGCTCGTCGCCCCGGATCGCCGCACCTCGGGTTTCCGCCCGCTCAAGGTGCTGCACCACTTCGGCAAGCTGGTCGAGGACAAGGAGGACACCGAACAGGTGTTCCACATCATCGAGGCGACCAAGGGCAAGCGCAGCTACGCGCAGGCGCGGGACTTCATCACTTCGCCCGAGGGCCAGAAGTTCCTGCGCGACAGCGTCGATCTCCCTGCGATGCTCGACGATCACGCGCGCTGGGCCGATTGCGGGCCGAACACCGTCGCGGCGCACTACATCGCCTTCATGAAGCGCGAGGGCCTCTCGGCGGCCGGGCTGGTTGCGGAAAGCCACCGCTGGGCGCCGCCTGAAAGCCTGCCCAATGATCAGGTTCAGTGGTACTTCGACCGGGTGCGCGACACGCATGACCTGTTCCACGTGCTGACCGGCTATGGCCGTGATGCGCTGGGCGAGGTGAGCCTGCTGGGCTTCAGCTACCAGCAGAACCTCAACACCGGGATCCTGTTCATCGCCTATGCGGGCGCGCGGCAGATCAAGAAGGTGAGCGGCACCAAGGCGCCGATTTTCGCCGCGATCAAGGAAGGGCGCAGGCTCGGCAAGGCGGCGGCGAAGATTTCGCACGAGGATATTGCGGCGCTGATGCGCGAGGATATCGGCGAAGCGCGCAAGCGCCTTGGCATCGGCAAGCCCGAAGTCTACCGCCAGTGCCTGACGATCCTCGAGAGCGAAGGCACTGCCCGTGAACAGCTGACGCTTGGCGGAGCAAGCGCCCAAGCCGCTTAAGCCTTCAGCGCAGTTCCTTGCGGATCACCAGCTTGAGGCCCGACCAGGTCTCGTCGATCGCGCAGACCTTGGTGTCGACCAGCCCCAGCGGCAGACACAGCTCGCGGATCGTGTCCTCGGTGATGTCGGTTGCCACGCCCGAAGCTTTCTTGGGCCAGCTCACCCAGATTTGACCATCGGGCGCGAGGCGCTGGCGCAGCATGATGAGCCGGCCCTCGAGCACTTCGCGTTCGGTCACGAAGATGTGCGCCGCATCGAGGCCCTTAACGGGGTCGGCCACAAAGATGAGGTCGAGCGCATATTCGTCGATCTCGTCGATCACGTGTTCGGGCATGGCATCGAACCAAACCCGCATCCCGTCCCGCAGGGTCAGCTTCTTGACGAGCGGCGTGCCGGAGTAACCCGAGGAGGCCATCAGACCTCCATCCACTCCTGGAAGAAGCGCTGGTTCGCCGCACGTAGCTCGCTAAGCGGGACGCCCAGCACAGCATCACCGCCGACCGTGCCGATCCTCTGGAAGCCGATCTGCGCGGTCTCGTCGTTGCGCGTGCCCTTGGCGAGGGTCGCGTTGAGCGCTGCCACGTCGGGGACGGTGACCAGATAGCGGCCCTGATCCTCACCGAACCACCACTGCGCCGCGGTGTACTCGGAGTTGCCCGCCAGATCGGCTTCCGCGCCGATCCCGCCCGACAGCGCCATCTCGGCCAGCGCGACCGCAAGGCCGCCGTCGCTGAGATCGTGCACCGCGTTGACGAGGCCATCGGCGATCAGTTCGTGGATGATCGCGCCCGCATTACGCTCGACGGTGAGGTCGGTCGGCGGGGTGCGGCCGGCTTCCATGCCCTTGACCACGCGCAGCCACAGCGATTGGCCGAGGTGCGAGCGGGTCGGATCGGGCTTGGCCCAGAACTCTGGGCCGACGAGGTAGATCGCGTCGCCAGCCTGTTTGAAGTGCATGGTCATCATCTTCGACAGGTCGTTGATGATCCCGACGCCGCCAATGGCCGGGGTGGGGAGGATCGCCGAACCGCCGCCGGTCGCCTTGCTCTCGTTGTAGAGGCTGACGTTGCCACTCACGATCGGGAAGTCGAGCGCGCGGCAGGCGTCGCCCATGCCGTCGAGCGCGTGGACGATCTGCGCCATGATCTCGGGGCGCTGCGGGTTGGCGAAGTTGAGGCAGTTGGTTACCGCCAGCGGGCGCGCGCCCACGGCGCAAAGGTTGCGATAGGCCTCTGCGATAGCCTGCTTGCCGCCTTCATAGGGATCGGCAAAGACATAGCGCGGGGTGCAATCGGTGGTGATGGCGAGCGCCTTGTCCGTGCCATGCACCCGCACCACGCCGGCATCGCCGCCGGTCTGGAGCGTGTCGGCACCGACCTGCGAATCATATTGCTCGGCAATCCAGCGGCGCGAGGCGAGGTCGGGCGAGCCGATCATCGTGAGCAGGTCGGCGCCTACGTCGTCGGTCGAGGGCAATTCAGCCAGCGGCTTCACGCCCGCCCAGACCGCATATTCCTCCTTTGAGAGATAGGGCCGGTCATACAGCGGCGCATCGTCGGCAAGCGGGTCGAGGGGGATATCGCACACCACCTCGCCGTTGAATTCAAGCACCATGTGGCCGGTGTCGGTGACTTCGCCGATCACCGCGAAATCGAGCTCCCACTTGGTGAAGATCGCCTCGGCCATCGTTTCCTTGCCGGGCTGGAGCACCATGAGCATCCGCTCCTGGCTCTCCGAGAGCATCATCTCGTAAGGCGTCATGCCGGTTTCGCGGCAGGGCACCTTGTTCATGTCGAGCCGGATGCCCGCGCCGCCCTTGGATGCCATCTCGACCGAGGAGGAGGTGAGGCCCGCTGCACCCATGTCCTGGATCGCGACGATCGCGTCGGTCGCCATCAGTTCGAGGCAGGCTTCGATCAGCAGCTTCTCGGTGAAGGGGTCGCCGACCTGCACCGTGGGGCGCTTGGCCTCGGCATCTTCGCCGAAGTCCGCGCTTGCCATCGTCGCGCCGTGGATCCCGTCGCGTCCGGTCTTGCTGCCGACATAGACGATCGGATTGCCGATGCCGGTGGCGGCGGAGTAGAAAATCTTGTCCTGATCGGCGACGCCCACCGTCATCGCGTTGACAAGGATGTTGCCATCGTAGGCCGGGTGGAAATTGGTCTCGCCCGCCACGGTGGGCACGCCCACGCAATTGCCATAACCACCGATCCCCGCGACCACGCCCTGCACGAGGTGCCTCATCTTCGGGTGGTCAGGCCGCCCGAAACGCAGGGCATTGGCATTGGCGATGGGCCGCGCACCCATGGTGAAGACGTCGCGCAGAATGCCGCCCACGCCCGTCGCCGCGCCCTGATAGGGCTCGATATACGAGGGGTGGTTGTGGCTCTCCATCTTGAAGATCGCCGCCTGATTGTCGCCGATGTCGATCACGCCCGCGTTCTCGCCCGGGCCGCAGATCACCCACGGCGCCTCGGTGGGGAGCTTCTTGAGGTGGATGCGCGAGGATTTGTAGCTGCAATGCTCCGACCACATCACCGAGAAGATGCCGAGCTCGACAAGGTTCGGCTCGCGGCCGAGCGCGGACAGGACGCGCTGGTATTCCTCGGGCGAGAGGCCGTGCTGTTCGACGATTTCGGGGGTGATGGCAGACGTCTGGGTCATGGGCGGGAGCTCCTTGGCCCGCGCCCCCTAGATCACTGCGCGGACGAGGCCAAGCCGCCGCGTCTCCGGAACCAGCGATTCTCCCCGACCCAGACGGCAATTGCGGTCAACACGCCGAAGGCGAACAGTGCCTGCAGGTAGAGTACCGGTCCGGCGCTCGCCGGTTGCGGGGCGAACCAGTTGACGAGCTGGAACAGCAGCAAGGTGCCCGCCAGCACCAGCGGAGGGCCCATCGGCCCGCGCGTACGGCGGATAAAGAAGGCAAACGCGCCAAAGGTCAGCGCCAGCTCCAGCGGGATAGCGACCCACGGATAATTCCACAGCCCCAGCCCGAATTTGGGCGGGGTGCCGTCTAGGGTGAGGTCAGGGACGTGCACCAGCCAGTCGGCGAACCAGTGCGACAAGACGACCAGACCTGCGATCACCCCGAGCTGGAGATCGCGCCGCGCGACGGCAACAATGCCGAAGAACGCCGCGGCGAGGATCGTGATGCCGATCAGGCTGTGCGTGAAGGGCATGTCGTAAAGATCGTAGGGCACCATCACGCTCGCCGCCGGGTCAACGTGCATATGCTCGATGCCGAGGGTGGCGAGGCTGAAGAAGCCCCAGTCGGCCAGCTGCGCCGCCACGAACATTGTCGCCAGACGCGGGCGCTCCGGGCTTACCCCAGCGGCGACGAAGGCGGGCGCGAAGTGGCCGATGAACATGGGCCGAGGGCCGCGCTCTCAGGCCGCTGCGGGAGCGAAGCGCAGCACCGCCCAAGTGGCAATCGAGGCCGCCGCACCCGTCACGTACGCACCCCACAGGATGTCGAGCACGCTGATATGGGTCGCCCAGACCTTGAACACAGCTTGCGAGGTAAGGTCGAAGGTGGCGTAGCACAGCGCGCCCAGCAAGATGCCGTTGAGCATCGCAGGCTGCACCGCACCGGCCTCCATGCCCGGACGGATCGCGAACCACGTGATCCCCGCAATGTAGATGAGGTAGAAGGCGATCGCCGCGCCGCCGTTGAACTTCTCGGCCATGATCTCGCCGATCACGGGCTTGTAGAGGTTCCCGGCCGCCCATCGCAGCCACACCATGTCGAATGCCAGAAAGGACACGGCTGCGACACCGTAGGCGATGATCCACTTCAACATATGCCGATTAACCCTTGCGTTCTTGATCCCGCCCGTGACGGCCAGCCTTGACCGCGCCCGCCCGCGCCGTCAATGCTCCGCGCTATGGACGAGGGCACTTCATCACCGGCTGCAGCAGCGCCGGACATCGCCGGTATGAGCTTCGAGCAGGCGCTCGCCGCGCTCGAGAGCATCGTGCAGCAGCTTGAACGCGGCGACGTGCCGCTCGACCAGTCGATCGGTCTATACGAGCGCGGCGAGGCGCTGCGAGCGGCATGCCAGCAGCGGCTCGATGCGGCGCAGGCGCGTATCGAGCGGATCGTCACCGCCGCAGATGGCCGGGCAACCGGCACGCGGCCGTTCGATACGGAGGGCTGAGCGATGCTGGCCGAGACGCAGGGCACCATGCTGGGCGAGGCGATCAGGAACATCCAGACGGAGATCGATTCGGTCTTCGATGCGCTCCTCCCAATCCCCGATGACACCTCGGCGCGCCTTGTCGAGGCGATGCGCTATGCCGCGATGGGCGGCGGCAAGCGGGTGCGTCCGCTGCTGGTATGCAGCACCGCCAGCCTGTTCGGCGTATCGCGCGATGCAGCGCTGCGGGCAGGGGCGGCGATCGAGGCGATCCATGTCTATTCGCTGATCCACGACGACCTGCCCTGCATGGACAATGACGACCTGCGCCACGGCAAGGCGACGCTTCACAAGGTCTATGACGAGGCAACCGCCGTGCTGGCCGGCGACGCGCTTCACGCGCTCGCCTTCGAAATCCTCGCCGACGATGCTACATCCGAAGACCCCTTCACCCGCAGCGAGCTGATCCTGACCCTCGGCCAGGCGAGCGGGATGAGCGGGATGGCCGGCGGGCAGATGATGGACATGGTCGCCGACGAGGAGGGCGTGAAATACGACCTTCAGGCGATCACCCGGCTGCAACAGCTCAAGACCGGCGCGCTGCTGGCCGCCAGCGTCGAGATGGGGGCAGTCCTCGGCAAGGTCGCGCCGCAGGGTAGGGCGCACCTGCGCGCTTATGCCCGCGACATCGGCCTCGCCTTCCAGATTGCCGACGATCTGCTCGATGTCGAAGGCGATATCGACAAGGCCGGCAAGGCGCTGCGCAAGGACAACGAACAGGGCAAGCAGACCTTCGTCACTCTGATGGGCGTCGACCAGGCCCGCGAACAGGCCCGCGCGCTGGTCGATCAGGCGATCCTGCGGCTCGCCTCCTATGGGTCCGAAGCCGACATTCTGCGCGCGCTCGCCCGCTACATCGTCGAACGCGACCGCTAGAGTCGCGGACTGGGAGACTAAAGCCAATGACACGCCGCGTCGGGATCTATCCCGGGACCTTCGATCCCATCACTTTGGGCCATGCCGACATTATCCGGCGCGGGTCCAAGCTGGTCGATCACCTCATCATCGGGGTGACCACCAACATCGCCAAAAGCCCGATGTTTTCCGATGCCGAGCGCATCGCAATGGTCGAGCGCGAGGTCGCGAGTCTCGGCCTGGCCAATGTCGAAGTGGTGGGCTTCAACGCGCTGCTCGTCGACTTTGCCGATGCGCAAGGAGCCTCGGTGGTGATCCGCGGCATTCGCGGGGTGACCGATTTCGAATATGAGTACCAACTCACCGGCATGAACCGCCAATTGAACGACCGGGTCGAGACGATCTTCCTGATGGCCGATGTAAGCCTGCAGCCGATCGCCAGCCGCCTCGTCAAGGAGATCGCGCTCTACGGCGGCGAGATCGCCAAGTTCGTCAGCCCGGAGGTACGTGCAGACGTGGTCGCGCGGGTCGACGCGCAGGGGCGCAAAGGGGCGTAGCCTGCGCCCGTATCATTCATTGCAGTGTCAGGCAGGCGGGGCTAAACGGCCTCACCAATCCGGATGGAACCATGATCATAGCCAAGCTCGCGCCTGCCTTTGCCGCCCTTATGCTGCTTGCCGCTCCGCAGGTGGCCTTCGCCCAGCAGCAGAAGGACGACACCCCGCCCGTAGCCTTCGGCGACGACGCCAAGACCCCTGTGACCGCCGAGGCTGCGCCCGCGGCCCCGCGCACCTATGCGCCGATCAATTACGATCCGGCGGTCGATCCCGAGAATGTCTGGGTGCTCGACCTGTCGAACGGCCAGCGGGTCAAAATCCGGCTTCAGGCCGAGTGGGCTCCTGCCCACGTGGAGCGGATCAAGACGCTCACCCGCGCAGGGTTCTACAACGGCGTGGTTTTCCACCGCGTGATCGACGGCTTCATGGCGCAGGGCGGCGATCCGACCGGCACCGGGCAGGGGGGCTCCGAGCTTCCCGATCTCAAGGCCGAGTTCAATCCGATGCCGCATGTTCGCGGCACGCTGTCGATGGCGCGCGCCGCCTCTGACGACAGCGCCAACAGCCAGTTCTTCATCGTTTTCTACCCGCGCTTCAGCCTCGACAAGAAGTACACCAACTTCGGCCGCGTGATCGAGAACATGGAAGCTGTGGACGCGATCACCCGCGGCGAGCCGCCGGCGACGCCGACCACGATCGTGCAGGCCTCGATGGAGAGCGACAATCTGCCGCCTCCTCCTCCGCCCGCGGCCAAGGAAGCGCCGATCTCGGCAGACATGCTGAGCGCGCCGCTTCCCACTAAGTAATCCCCTTCCACGCGGCGCGCCGACCCGCTAGGCGCGCGCGCCATGAAGGTTGACCTGTTCGATTTCGAATTGCCGCCCGAGCGCATTGCGCTGAGGCCCGTGCGCCCGCGTGATGCGGCGCGGATGCTGGTGGTGCGTGGGGCCGATGCTCCGTTCGAGGACAGGGGCGTGCGTGATCTGCCGGGCCTCCTCAATCCCGGCGATGTGCTGGTCTTCAACGACACCCGCGTGATCCCCGCCCAGCTCGAAGGTCGCCGCGCGGACGGCGAGGCGAAAATCGGTGCCACGCTGCACAAGCGCATCGACCTGCGCCGTTGGCAGGCTTTCCTAAAAAACGCTAAGCGGGTGAAGGAGGGCGACCAGCTCGTGTTCGGAGGCGGCGTCACCGCCCTTGCCGAAACGCGCCACGCGGACGGTTCGCTGACCCTGTTCTTCGAGGGCGAGGAGCCGGTCGAGGTCCTGCTCGACCGCGCGGGCACCATGCCGCTGCCGCCTTACATCGCCAGCAAGCGCGGGATCGATGCGCAGGATCTCGAGGACTATCAGACGATGTTCGCGCGCGAGGAAGGCGCCGTCGCCGCGCCCACCGCCTCGCTGCACTTCACCCAAAGGCTTGTTGACGCTATCGATGGAGCCGGCATCGGCCGGGCGATGCTGACGCTCCACGTGGGCGCGGGGACGTTCCTGCCGGTGAAGGCCGACGACACCGACGACCACCAGATGCACGCCGAGTTTGGGCGCATCTCCGCCGAGACCGCCGACCAGCTCAACGCAGCGCGGGCGAATGGCGGCAGGATCATCGCGGTCGGCACCACCTCGTTGCGCCTGCTCGAGAGCGCGGTGGACGCGCAAGGCGTCATCCAGCCCTTCGCGGGCGACACGGCAATCTTCATAACGCCGGGCTACAAGCTGAAGGCCGTGGACGGGTTGATGACCAACTTCCACCTCCCCAAATCGACCCTGATGATGCTGGTCAGCGCGCTGATGGGCCGCGAGCGGATGATGGCGGCCTACGAACACGCCATCGCCAATGAATATCGCTTCTATTCCTATGGTGACTCCTCGCTGCTGCTCCCGTAACCGGAAGCAATGAGCGAACCCATTCTGTCGATCCGCGGGCTTTCAAAGACGTATAGGGGCGGCGTCCGGGCGCTCGACTCGGTCGATCTCGATATCCGCGCTGGCGAGATTTTCGCGCTGCTCGGCCCCAATGGTGCGGGCAAGACCACGCTGATCGGCGCGGTGTGCGGGCTGGTGCGGCCCACGGGCGGCACGATCACCGCCTTCGGACAGGACCTGTCGAAGGACTGGCGCCGTGCCCGCGCGCGGATCGGTCTGGTGCCGCAGGAACTCGCCACTGATATGTTCGAGACCGTGTGGCGCGCGGTGTCCTATTCGCAAGGCCTGTTCGGCAAGCCGTCCGATCCCGCACGGCTCGAGGCGATCCTCAAGAGCCTGTCGCTGTGGGACAAGAAGGATGTGCAGATCCGCGTCCTCAGCGGCGGGATGAAGCGCCGCGTGCTGATCGCCAAGGCATTGGCGCACGAGCCCGAACTGCTGTTCCTCGATGAGCCCACTGCGGGCGTCGATGTCGAATTGCGCAAGGGGATGTGGGAGCAGATCGCGGCGCTCAAGGAGCGCGGTGTGACGATCATCCTCACCACTCACTACATTGAGGAAGCCGAGGAAATGGCCGACCGCGTCGGCATCATCCAGGGCGGGCGCATCCTGATGGTCGACGAGAAGCGCGCAATGATGGAGCGATTGGGCACTACGGAGGCGGTCATCGACCTCGCCGGGCCGCTGGCCGAAGTGCCGCCTGCGCTCGCCGCATTCGGCGTCGAACTTACCGAAGGCGGTACGCGGATGATCTACCGCGGCGGCAACGGGGAGGGCAAAGGACGCGCGGAAGTGGCGCAGCTTGCGCAGGCGCTGACCCGCGCCGGGATCGGCTACACCAGCCTCGACATCCATGATTCGTCGCTCGAGGACATCTTCGTCAGCCTGCTCGGCCACAAGTCGGAGGCAGCGTAATGTATTTCAACCTGCGCAGCGCCTATGCCATCTACCGCCGCGAGATGAGCCGTGCCTTCCGCACCGCCTTCCAGTCGATCCTGTCGCCGGTGCTGACGACCTCGCTCTATTTCGTGGTGTTCGGAACGGTGATCGGGTCGCGGATGGAGCCGGTGGGCGGGGTGTCCTACGGCGCCTTCATCATCCCCGGCCTGCTGATGCTCACCCTGCTTGGCGAGACCACCAGCAATGCGAGCTTCGGCATCTATATGCCTCGCTTCACCGGGACGATCTACGAACTGCTCTCCGCACCTGTCGGTGTGGCCGAGACGCTTGTGGGTTTTGTCGGGGCGGCGGCCACCAAAGGACTGATCCTTGCCGCGATCATCCTGAGTACCGCGACCTTCTTCGTCGATTACCACATCGCCCACCCGCTGCTCGCTGCATTCTACATCATGCTGGTGGCGGCAAGCTTCGCGCTGTTCGGGTTCATTCTCGGGATCTGGGCCGACAGCTTCGAAAAGCTTGGGATCATCCCGATGCTGATCCTCACGCCGCTCACCTTCCTTGGCGGGACATTCTACTCGATTCGGGAACTGCCAGCGCCGTGGGACGCGGTGGCGCTCGCCAACCCCATTGCCTTTCTGGTGAGCGGGCTGCGCTACAGCTTCTACGGCGTGTCGGACGTGCCTATCGCTGTCTCGCTGGGCCTGACGGTGGCCTTCCTGACGATTTGCGTCACCGTTATCGCGATCATCTTCCGTACTGGCTGGCGTCTAAGAGAGTAATTCATGTTTATAACCATATGTCTCCTATCGGGTGTATTGCACCGATTACCGGACATTAATGGCAAGTCTTACCTTCGTTAATTACGCAGCAAAGTCAACCTGCCTAGCGCCCTTTCCGACGTCGCACCTCCCGCGGCGGATTGAAAAGGACGCAAAAACATGAAGAAGTTCGTCTTCACGACGCTTGCAGCGGTCAGCGCCGTCGCTCTCCCGGCCGCAGCCCAGGCCCAGAGCCAGGGTGACAGCACCCGCCCCGAAATCACCGTCGGTGCCCAGGTCGGCCGCCATGACCTTGGCGTGGATCTCGGCGATTTCGATGCTGACAACGGCGAGTTCGACCAGCTCAACATCGACGATACCGCGACCATTTACGGCGTCTTCGCTGCGGCCGATTTCCCGGTCGGCGAAAGCCTGTTTGCCGGTATCGAAGGCAACGCCAACCTCGGTGATGGCCCGATCGAAGCCGAATACGGCGTCGCTGCCCGCCTTGGTTTCCGCACGCAGGGCGGCAGCAAGATCTACGCTCGCGGTGGTTACCAGTGGGTCGACCTCGACATCGAGAACCTGACCGGCGTCAGCGAGGACTACCTCGATGACAACAACATCGAAGTCGACGATGTGGGCGGCGACTACCTAGTCGGCGTCGGCGTGGAAGTTCCGGTGAGCTCGGTGGTGCTGCGCGCCAACGTTGACACCATCGCTTTCGATACGCTGCGTGGCACCGTGGGTGTCGGCATTAAGTTCTGAAGCATGACTGGATAACGGAGTGCCGGGAAACCGGCACTCCGTCATTTTTCACTGGTCGATCGAAAGCTGACATTCGTCGGCTCCGCACGTTGTTCGCAGAGCCTGAACAGCAGCCTTTCAGACAGTTCATCCTAGCGTAAGTGATAGGGCCATAGTTGCGTTCCCATCGGCGCCCGACCTCTCGGGCTCCGGATAAAACAAGGGAAAACAGGTATGAAGACCTTCGCTTTCACTTCGCTTGCCGCTCTCGGCGCGATCGCTCTCCCGGCTGCTGCCCAGGCGCAGACGACCACCGCTCAGGGCCCCGAGCTCTATGTCGGTGCCTCGGCCGGTATCCACGATCTGGGCATCGGTCTGCCGAACGATGACGGCGGCATTTACGGCGTCGTCGCCGGCGTCGACGTCCCCGTGGGTGACACCTTCTTCGTCGGTGCCGAAGGTAACTACCACTTCGGTGATGGTGCCATCGACAGCGAATACGGCGTTGCCGCCCGTGCCGGTGTGCGCGTTGGCCAGAGCGCCAAGGTGTTCGTCCGCGGCGGTTATCAGGAAGTCGAATTCGACGTCCAGCACCTCGTCGGCGTGACCCCGCCGGCCGGCTTTGACAACACCGACGGCGATTACCTCGTCGGCGCCGGCGTCGAGTTCAATCTCGGTGACAGCCCGATCGCCTTCCGCGCCGGGATCGACACGATTGCGTTCGATTCGACCCGCGCCACGGCCGCCGTGCTCTACAAGTTCTAAGCCCTCGCAGGCTTGAACCCCTCGAAGGCCGGAGCAGCCCCGCGCTGCTCCGGCCTTTTTGCTGCCCGAAATCCGCAAGCGTGACATCGCCAGCGCCGCGCGCTAGCGGGCGAGCGCCATGACCGCGCCCCGCTTCTCTTTCACGCTCCACGCCACCGACGGAAAGGCGCGCACCGGCGTCATCCAGATGCAGCGCGGCGAAATCCGTACGCCTGCCTTCATGCCGGTGGGCACGGCGGCGACGGTCAAGGCAATGAAGCCAGAGGCGGTGCGCCAGACCGGCGCCGACATCATCCTCGGCAACACCTACCACCTGATGCTGCGCCCCGGTGCAGAGCGCGTGGCGCGGCTCGGGGGCCTCCACAAATTCATGAACTGGGAGCGCCCGATCCTCACCGATTCGGGCGGCTATCAGGTGATGAGCCTCTCGGAGCTCCGGAAGCTCACCGAACAGGGCGTCGAGTTTCGCAGCCATCTCGATGGCTCCAAGCATATGATCACTCCCGAACGCTCGATGGAGATCCAGCGCCTGCTCGGTTCGGACATCGTGATGGCCTTCGACGAATGCCCGCGCGCCGACCGTCCGCGGGACGAGATCGCGTCCTCGATGGAACTGTCGATGCGCTGGGCGAAGCGCAGCCGCGAGGGTTTCAACGCAGGAGAGGAGCACGCCAGCCGTGCCGCGCTGTTCGGCATCCAGCAAGGCGCGCTCCACGAAGACCTTCGCCGGATCAGCGCCGACGCGCTGACCGACATAGGCTTCGATGGCTACGCCGTGGGCGGGCTGGCTGTGGGCGAGGGGCAGGAGGCGATGTTCGGCGTGCTCGACTACGCCCCCGATATGCTCCCGGCGGACCGCCCGCGCTACCTGATGGGGGTGGGCAAGCCCGACGATCTCGTCGGCGCGGTCGAGCGCGGGATCGACATGTTCGACTGCGTGCTGCCGACCCGCTCGGGCCGCAACGGACAGGCCTTCACATGGGACGGCCCGGTGAACCTCAGGAACGCGCGCCATGCCGAGGACACCGGCCCGCTCGACTCCCGCTGCGCCTGCCCGGTCTGTACGACCTACAGCCGCGCCTATATCCATCACCTCGTCAAATCGGGCGAGATGCTTGGCGCGATGCTGGTGACGGAGCACAACCTCAGCTTCTATCAGGCGCTGATGCAGGCCATGCGCGATAGCATCGCGGCGGGAGAATTCGCCCGCTTTGCCAGCGACTTCCGCCGCGATTATCTGCACAAAGGGGCTTGAAGCCCGATTTCCCCGCGTTAGTCTGGGCGGTGTCGCAGACAGGGGATATTCTATGACTTTCGCTTTCAAGGCGTCGCCGTTGGTGCGTCGATGGCTGCTTGCGGGCAGCGCCCTCGCAGCAGGCAGTCTTGCCGTATCGGTCACCGCACAAGATACCGCCACCGACGAAGCCGCGCTGCGCTTTGGCGCGCGCGAGAGCGTGATGGACATCAGCCTCTCGCCCTCGGGCAACAAGCTCGCCGTCATCTCGGCCGGCCCTGAACACACCGAGATTCTAAACGTCATCGACCTCGCCGGCGACGCAGAAGTGGTCAAGCTGTTTGCGCAGACCGACATTACCACTGACCTCGACTGGTGCGACTGGGCCGACGAGGATCATATCGTGTGCCGGGCTTCTGCGATGGCCACCGCACCCGGCGGCGCCTTGTTACTGCCGATCGACCGAATGTTCATCGTCGATAGCTTCAAGGGCGGCGGCATACGCGAGTTGAGCCGCAAGGCATCCTCCAACGCGCTCGGTTTTGCGCAGAGCGGCGGCAGTCTCCTCGCGCTCGATGTTGGCGGCGAGCAGGGCGAAGTGCTGATGTCGACCGAGCTGGTCCCCGAATTCAGCACCGGCACGCGCATGAACAACACGCAGGAAGGCCTCGGGGCCGAGCTCGTCAATGTCGTGACCAACCGCCGCCGCCAAGTCGAGAAAGCCGATCCCTTCGCTGTGCGCTATGTCGCCGACGAAACGGGCAAGCTGCGCCTCAAGGTGCGCGCTCCCGTCGATGCGGGCGGCAGGCTGACGGGTCAGTACGACTACTTCTATCGTCCTGCCGGGGGCGGGGCGTGGCGGTCCTTTGGTGACCTCAGCATTGACGGCAAGGCGATCGCCGGCTTCGCCCCGGTCGCCGCCGATCTTGGCCGCAATGCTGCCTATGGCTTCATTACCAAGGATGGCTACGATGCGCTCGCCGCCTTCCCGCTGGACGGGACGGGTGCGGGCAAGGTCCTGCTGGCGCGCAATGACGTCGATATCGACGGGTTGATCCGCATCGGCCGCCAGCGCCGGACCGTGGGCGCGACCTACGCCACCGAGAAGCGCGAGATCGCCTATTTCGATCCCGAACTTGCCAAGCTGGCGAAGGACCTCGGCAAGGCTCTTCCCGATCAACCGCTTATCAACATTGTCGGCGCCAGCTCTGACGAGAGCAAGCTGCTGATGGTTGCCTCCAGCGATACCCAGCCGGGCATGGTCTACCTCTACGACAGGACCGCTCGTGCGCTCGAACCGCTGCTGCCCGTGCGCGGCAATCTCGAAGGCGCGGTCATGGGCAAGATGCGCCTGGTGTCCTATCCGGCCGCCGACGGCACCATGATCCCCGCCTACCTCACCGTGCCGCCGGGGTCGGACGGCAAGAACCTCCCCGCCATCGTCATGCCCCACGGCGGCCCCTCGGCGCGCGACGAGTGGGGCTTCGACTGGCTGGTGCAATACTTCATCGCCAAGGGCTATGCCGTGCTCCAGCCCAACTACCGCGGCTCGGCGGGTTACGGCGAGAACTGGTATGGCCGCAACGGCTTCAAGGCGTGGGAAGTCGCGATCGGCGATGTCAACGACGCGGGGCGCTGGCTGGTGAGCGAGGGCATCGCCAAGCCCGAGAAGCTCGCCATCGTCGGATGGTCCTATGGCGGCTATGCGGCGTTGCAGTCGCAGGTGCTCGATCCGACGCTGTTCAAGGCGGTGGCGGCGATCGCGCCGGTGACCGACCTTGGCTACCTTGCCGAGGATTCGCGCGGCTACACCAACTCGCGGCTTGTGAAGGAATTCGTGGGCACCGGCCCGCATATTGAGTCGGGCAGTCCGCGGCGGCTGGCGGCGAAGTTCGTCGCGCCGGTTGCGCTCTTCCACGCCACGCGCGACCTCAACGTCGCGGTGCGCCATTCGCAGGACATGGCGAAGGCGCTGAGGGCCGCGGGCAAGAGCGTCATGTATCGCGAGTACAAGGATCTCCAGCACGGCCTCGACGACAGCAAGGTGCGCGTCGAGATGCTGACCGACATCGGCGCGTTCCTCGACAAGGCAATGGCTTCGGCGCCGGAGAGCAAGTGAGGCGCACGTCGCCTCGACAAGCCCGCCGGACAACCCCTCTCGACAAGCCCCGCCTTCACCGCCTAGGGCGCGGGGCATGAAGGAAGCTACCCTGAACCCCGACGATTGCACGACCATGCCCGAAGTGCGCGCCGGCGTGGACGCGCTCGACCGCGAGCTGGTGGCGCTGCTCGCCAAACGGTTCGGCTACATGCGCGCCGCCGCCCGGATCAAGCCGACCCGCGATGCGGTGCGTGACGAGGCGCGCAAGGCCAGCGTGATCGCCTCCGCCGTCGCCGAGGCTGGCGCGCACGGCATCCCCGGCGATGTCGTCGCGGATATCTGGGAGCGGCTTGTCGAAGGCTCGATCGCCTACGAGTTCACCGAGTGGGACCGGGTCAGGGACTAGCTCTTCTTGCGGCTGAGGAAAGCCTCCAGCCGGGGCTGCTTTTTCGCAGGATTAGCCTGACGGACCGTGCGCGCGAGCTTTTCGATCTTCGCCGTCCACGCGCCCATGTTCTTGTCGGCACCGCCATTCTTCACCGTGCCGAGCGCGAGGAAGCGCACCGGCTTGAACCCGACAAAGCCCAAGACCTGCGCCTTCCAGCGCCGGACGATCGCATTGCCGTAGATCAGGCGCAGGAACAACGGGGGCGTGTCCATCGTCACGATCACATCGGCCGAGCGGCCTTCCAGCAGCGCATCCCAAAGATTGCTGTTGTTGCGATAGGCAAAGGCGAAGCCGGGGAGCAGCACGCGGTCGAGCAGGCCTTTGAGCTGCGCCGGCTCCGCGCCCCACCACATCGGGAAGGCGACCACGAGGTGATCGCAGGCATCGAGCGCCTCCGCGATGCGGTGAATGTCCGGCTCCCAATCGGTGCGCTGCTTGTAACCGCGGCTCAGGTTGGAATCGAAGGCGAGGTCGCGCACCGCGATGCGGGTGATATCGGCATCGGCGGGCAGGGCGCGGGCGTATATTTCGAGAAGATGCGTCGTCAGCCGCGCCTCATCCGGATGACCGTCCAGCAGCAGCACCTTCATATCCCATTCCCCCGTTGCAGGGCGAAGGATTGCAGTGCGCGGCACAAAAGAAAAGGGCGACCCCGCAGGATCGCCCTCTTGCTTTGCGGATTGGCTGAAAGCCGGATCAGCGCGAGTAGAACTCGACCACCAGGTTCGGCTCCATCGTGACCGGGTAGGGCACTTCGTCGAGCTTCGGAACGCGGGTGAAGGTGATCTTGTCGTTGCCGTCGGGCTGGACATAATCGGGAATGTCGCGCTCGGCGAGGCCCTGGGCTTCGATCACGAGCGCCATTTCCTTGGCCTTGGCGCCGAGGCTGATGACATCACCCACATCGATGCGACGCGAGGCGATGTTGCACTTCACGCCGTTCACATAGATGTGACCGTGGCTGACGATCTGGCGGGCCGAGAAGATGGTCGGCGCGAACTTGGCGCGGTAGACCACCATGTCGAGGCGACGCTCGAGCAGGCCGATCAGGTTCTGGCTGGTGTCACCCTTCATGCGCGAAGCTTCGGCATAGGTGCTCTTGAACTGCTTTTCGGTGACTTCGCCGTAGTAGCCCTTGAGCTTCTGCTTGGCGCGGAGCTGCAGACCGTAGTCGCTCATCTTGCCCTTGCGACGCTGACCGTGCTGGCCGGGGCCGTAGGAACGCTTGTTCACCGGGGAATTCGGACGACCCCAGATGTTCTCGCCCATCCGGCGGTCAAGCTTGTACTTGGCGCTGTTGCGCTTCGACATAGTCGTATCCTTCAATGTGCTGGCCTACCCCAATGGTAGGCGTTTAACCCGGTATCGCTCCATCACGCCCGAAGGAGGTTTGATGCGGCCACTGCTTCACCGGGGTGCAGGGCCCATTTGCGAAGGCGCGCGCATAGCAGGAATGGCAGCGCGGTCAAGCCTGCGAGGGCGGGCGCTCGAAACGAATCAGGCCCCGCCAGCCCTCAGCGGCCATCGGTTTCCCGCAGGTCACGGCGATTGGCTGCGTCTCGCTCCTCCCACTGCTGGCGCGTGAGGCAGACCTTGGGCGCTCCCATGCGCGAACTGGTCTTCACCTCGCGGCGGCAGATCAGCTTGCTGGAGGTGTCCTTCTTCGCCACGGGCGTCGGCGAGGGCTCCGGCTGCGGCTCGGCGCTCTGGGCGAGGAGCGGCATGGGAAGTGCAAGCGCGAGGGCGGCGAGAGTCAGCGTAAGGCGCACGGCAAAATCCTATTGATTACGGTGGCTTCTCTCTAGCGTGCTGAGCACGCCGCGCAAGGTGCGGACCTCGAGATGGTTCCAGCCGGGCTTGGTGAGCAGCCCGCGAAGGTTGCGGCGGGTCGCCTCGGCGCGTCCAGCGGGGAAGAAGTAATCGAGTGGCTCGAGAAGCTTCTCGAAATGCGCGACCAATCCTTCGAGCTCGTCCTGCGGGGCAGGTGGCAGGATCTCCTCGACGGTCGGCTGAACCAGCACCGCGTCCGCGCCCGCCAGCTCCCGGCCGAGCCGCGCCCATTCGTAGGACACCAGCACCACGGCCTGCGCGAGGTTCAGCGAGCCGAACTCCGGGTTGATCGGGATGGTCAGGATATTGCGGGCGAGCGCCACGTCCTCGGTTTCCAGCCCCGAACGTTCGGGGCCAAACAGGATTGCGTGGCGGCCTGCCTGCGTGTGGACCAGGCGTCCAGCCTCGTCAGGGCCGATCACCGGCTTGGTCACGCCGCGCTTGCGCACCGTTGTCGCGTGGACATGGGCGCAGTCGGCTACGGCCTCGGCGGTGGTTTCGTAAACGTTGGCCTGTTCGAGCACGATGTCAGCGCCTGATGCCGCAGGGCCTGCCGAAGGGTTGGGCCAGCCATCACGCGGGGCGACAAGGCGCATCTCGGTCAGCCCGAAATTGAGCATTGCCCGCGCCGCCTTGCCGATATTCTCGCCCAATTGCGGGCGCACGAGAACGATCACCGGCTTGTTGAGGTCGGCCATGTTCCCGTTAATCCTTGGCGGCTTGCTGCACGGTGTGCGCAAATTCCTCGAAGTCACGCGCTTCGGAGAAATCGCGGTAGACCGATGCGAAGCGGATATAGGCGACCGAATCGATCTGCCGCAGCCCTTCCATCACCAGCTCGCCGATATGGGCCGACGGCACTTCGGCCTCGCCCGAGGTTTCGACCTGGCGCTGGATGCCGGAAATGAGCTGGTCGAGCCGCTCCTGATCAATGCCGCGCTTGCGACTGGCCAGCGAGACGGAATGTTCGAGCTTCGAGCGGTCGAAGGGCTCGCGGCGCTCCCCGGACTTCACCACGACCACCTCGCGCAGCTGCACGCGCTCAAAGGTGGTGAAACGCGCGCCGCACGACGAACACTGGCGACGCCGCCGGATCGAGGCGTTATCCTCGGTCGGGCGGCTGTCCTTTACTTGCGTATCGTCATGGGCACAGAAGGGGCAACGCATTCAGAGGGTTACTTCTTGATCCTCTGGTAGAGCATGAAGCCCGCACCTGCCAGCAGACCAAACGGAACCGATACGACGGGCAGGATCCAGCCAGCCACCGCGCCAATCGCCGCGCCGGTCAGCACGGGGGCGGTCGAGGGGTGATTGACCCCTTCCTTGGCCATGCCGGTAACTTCGGCCTTTACGTCTTCAACCCAGTCCTGACGTCCGTTCGGTTCGTTCATGGCAGTGGTTCCTTACATTCCGGGATAGACGGGGAAGGCGGCGCACAGGGCGCTGACCCGCTGGCGGACGCTCTCTTCGATCTGGGCGTCACCTTCGGGGCCGTTTTTGGCAAGACCTTCAACCACTTCGGCGATGAGCTTGCCGACCGTGCGGAACTCCTCGGGGCCGAAGCCGCGGGTGGTGCCGGCAGGCGTGCCCAAGCGGACGCCGCTGGTCACGAAGGGCGAGCGGGTGTCGAAGGGGATGCCGTTCTTGTTGCAAGTGAGCCAGGCGCGATCGAGGCCCTTTTCGGCGTCCTTGCCGGTCACGTTCTTGGCGGTGAGGTCGACCAGCATCGAATGATTGTCGGTACCGCCGCTGACGATCCGCAACCCGTTCTCCTCGAGGCTCGCGGCAAGCGCGCGGGCGTTCTCGACGATGCGGTGCGCGTAGGTCTTGAACTCGGGACGCAGCGCCTCGCGGAAGGCGACCGCCTTGGCGGCGACGATGTGCATCAGCGGGCCGCCCTGAAGGCCGGGGAACACCGCCATGTTCAAGGGCTTGGTGTACTTCTCGTCGTTCCACAGGATGATACCCGAGCGCGGACCGCGCAGGGACTTGTGGGTGGTCGAGGTGACGATGTCGCAATGCGGGAAGGGCGAGGGGTGCGCGCCGCCTGCGACGAGGCCGGAGATGTGGCTCATGTCGCACAGCAGCACCGCGCCCACTTCATCGGCGATGGCGCGGAAGGCGGGGAAGTCCCAAGTGCGCGAATAGGCCGTGCCGCCGCAGATGATGATCTTCGGCTTGTGCTCGCGCGCCTTGGCGCCGACTTCCTCGAGATCGACCATCTCGGTCTCGCGGTTGACGCCGTAGGAGACGACGTTGAACCACTTGCCGCTCATGTTCACGGGCGATCCGTGGGTGAGGTGGCCGCCCGAATTCAGGTCGAGGCCCATGAAGGTGTCGCCCGGATTGAGCAGGGCGAGGAACACCGCCTGGTTCATCTGCGAGCCCGAATTAGGCTGGACGTTGGCGAAAGCGCAGCCGAACAGCTCCTTGGCGCGCTCGATCGCGAGGGTCTCGACCACGTCGGCATATTCGCAGCCGCCGTAGTAACGCTTGCCCGGATACCCTTCCGCATACTTGTTGGTGAAGACCGATCCGGCGGCTTCCAGCACCGCGCGGCTCGCGATGTTTTCCGAAGCGATCAGCTCGATCTTGTCGCGCTGGCGGGCGAGTTCCTTGCCGATGGCGGCGGCGATCTCGGGATCGGCATGGGCGAGGTCGTCATGCCAGAAATGGTCCATGGGCGAACCGGAAGCGCGGGCGGCGAAATCGATCGGAGCGGTGCTCATTGATGGGTCTCGATGTGGTCGGGCTGGAACGGGGGCTTGCCGAGCTTGCCGACGCGGCGCTGGTGGCGCCCGGCCGGGTCGCCGGCATCGGCGAATTCGGAGTCGAGAAATGTCGCAACGCAGGACTTGGCCATTTCGATCCCGATAAGCCGCGCGCCAAGGGCGATGCAGTTCGCGTCATTGTGCTCGCGGGCGAGGGCGGCCGACAGCGGCTCGCTCACCAGAGCGCAGCGTACCTGCGGGTGGCGGTTGACGCTGATCGAGATGCCGATGCCGGAGCCGCACAGGGCAATGCCGAATTCGACCGTCCCTTCGGCGATGATCTCGGCGAGGCGGTAGCCGTAATCGGGGTAATCGACGCTCTGCCCGGGGGCGGGGCCGAGGTCGGCGACCTCGTGTCCTTCCTCGACCAGCCACTCGGCAAGGTCGGCCTTGAGCTCCACGGCGGCATGATCGGAGGCGATGGCGATGCGCATGGCCAGCCTATAGGCGTATGGGCGGGGATTCTCCACCCTTGGCCGAGGCTTTTTCGACGGGTGTCGGGATGTCGGTCTAGAACAACAGCGTGTCAGGTCGCGGCATGGGTTGCCGCGCCACGGCAAAGCCCATCGACAACACGCTGCGCACTCCGAACTGGGCAATGATTACCAGCGCTGCGGCCATGCCGAGGAGAGCGAGCGGGAAGCCGAAATCTTTGTTTGGACTCCATCATGGAGATAGCGGTGAGGCCCAGCACCAGCACGATTGTCGCGCAACCGAACGCCAGCCAGAAAGTGCGGGTGAGGTAGCGGTAGTGGCTCGTCTCCCACTCCTCCGACGGCCCGCGCCGGAAGATGAAGGCAAGCGGCACTGCCACCACCAGCATGAGTGGCAGGAAGAAGCAGGAGAGATACAGCACGCTGACCACGAAGGGCCGGTTGCCGAGCGTGTCGGCAAGCCAGCTCGGGCGCTGTTCCCTCTCGCTCATGCTGCCAGCATCACTTCCGCGAATTGATGACCGCCGCTGCCACGAAGCAGCACAGCGCGGCAAACATCACGACGTAGGAACGTTCCACCCAGTTGTTGCCGAATTGAATGATACTTCGCCACTGCCCATAGATGAACATCATCACGCCAAGAACCATGAGAAAGCCTCCGAGAAGGCCAAATGGCAGCTTGGACATGCTGGTCACTGATCCAGGAACGACCGCATCTTGCGCGACCGCGACGGGTGCTTCAGCTTGCGCAGCGCCTTCGCTTCGATCTGGCGGATACGCTCGCGGGTCACCGAGAACTGCTGGCCGACTTCTTCCAGCGTGTGATCGGTGTTCATCCCGATGCCGAAGCGCATGCGCAGCACGCGTTCTTCACGCGGGGTGAGCGATGCCAGCACGCGGGTGACGGTTTCCTTGAGGTTCGCCTGAATCGCGGCATCCACCGGGATGATCGCGTTCTTGTCCTCGATGAAATCGCCGAGGTGGCTGTCTTCCTCGTCGCCGATCGGCGTTTCGAGAGAGATCGGCTCCTTGGCGATCTTCATCACCTTGCGGACCTTCTCGAGCGGCATCGACAGGCGCTGCGCCATTTCCTCAGGGGTCGGCTCGCGGCCTTCCTCGTGGAGGAACTGGCGGCTCGTACGCACCAGCTTGTTGATCGTCTCGATCATATGCACCGGAATACGGATGGTGCGCGCCTGATCGGCGATCGAGCGGGTGATCGCCTGACGGATCCACCACGTCGCATAGGTGCTAAACTTGTAGCCGCGGCGGTATTCGAACTTGTCCACCGCCTTCATCAGGCCGATATTGCCTTCCTGAATAAGATCAAGGAATTGCAAGCCGCGGTTCGTGTACTTCTTGGCGATGGAAATCACCAGGCGCAGGTTCGCCTCGACCATTTCCTTCTTGGCGATACGTGCCTCGCGCTCGCCCTTCTGTACCATGTTGACGATGCGGCGGAACTCGGGGAGGCTCATGCCGGTCTGCGCGGCGATGTCGGCGATTTCCGAACGGATGCGCTCGATCGCGTCTTCCTCGCGCTCGGCGAAGGCGGCCCACTTCTTGTCCTTCTTGGCGCGTTCCTTGATCCACGCATCGTCCATCTCGTTGCCGACATAGGCGGTGAGGAAGTCGAGGCGCTTGACCTTGTGACGCTCGGCAAGACGCAGCATCTGGCCGCCCAGCGTGGTGAGGCGGCGGTTGAAGGCGTAGAGGTTGTCGACCAGGAATTCGATCTTGGTGGCGTGGAACTTCACGCTTTCGACTTGGGCGGTCAGTTCCTCGCGCAGGCTCTGGTAGTTGCGTTCCTTCTCTGCCGGGAAGTCGATGCCGAGGCCGAGCGATTCGAGGCGGTTGGCCTGCGCCTTTTCGAACTGGGCGAACAGTTCGGTGATGCGCGCGAACTTCTCCAGCGCTTCGGGCTTGAGCGCGGCCTCCATCTGGGCGAGGCTGAGGGTGTTGTCCTCCTCCTCTTCCTCGACCGGGCGACGGGCGCGGCGTTCGATGCCGTCTTCCTCGTCGTCCTCGTTGGGCTTCTCTTCCTCTTCCTCGACGTCCTCTTCTTCCTTGTAGGTCGGGCCAGCAGTCGATTCGGAAATCTCGCCGTCGGCGGTTTCCTCGGCGCCTTCGGC
>JANNZG010000024.1:0-234455 GCA_031410495.1 Porphyrobacter sp. | reverse complement strand
ATCATCAACGCCTTCTTCGAGAACTCGACCCGCACGCTTCTGAGCTTCGAGATCGCCGGCAAGCGGCTGGGGGCGGATGTCGTCAACATGCACGCAGCCCAAAGCTCGGTGAAGAAGGGCGAGACGCTGATCGACACCGCGATCACTCTGAACGCGATGCGCGCCGATGCGATCGTGATCCGGCATGGATCGTCGGGCGCCACCGGACTGATCGCCGACAAGGTCGATTGTCCGGTCCTCAATGCGGGCGACGGGAGCCACGAGCACCCCACGCAAGGCCTTCTGGACGCCCTGACGCTCCGCCATGCGCTCGCCGAGCGGGGCGAGGGGGCGGAGGACTTCACCGGTCTCAATGTCGTGATCTGCGGCGATATCCTGCACAGCCGCGTCGCGCGCTCGAACATCCTGTGCCTCACCGCGCTTGGTGCCAAGGTGCGCGTCTGCGCGCCGCCTGCGCTGATGCCGCAGGGGGTCGAGGCGATGGGGGTGGAGATGTTCCACAACTTCGACGCCGCGCTCGACGGGGCCGAAGTGGTGATGATGCTGCGCCTGCAATCCGAGCGGATGACCGGGCAGTTCGTCCCCTCTGCTCGCGAATACCGCCACCTCTACGGGCTGACGACCAGGCGCCTTGCGCTGGCGCGGCCTGATGCACTGATCATGCACCCCGGGCCGATGAACCGCGGGGTCGAGATCGACAGCGAGGTCGCTGATCTGGCGGGTCGCTCGCTGATCACCCGGCAGGTCGAGATGGGGGTGGCGATCCGCATGGCGTGTCTCGATATCCTCACCCGCGAAGCACGCGGCGTGGAGGGCTGGGCATGAAACAGGTGCAGCCTCTCGCCATCGTCAACGCGAAGCTCGTTTCGTCCGAAGGGCTGATCGAGGGGGCCCTGCGCTGCGCGGACGGGGTGATCCTCGCGCTCGGCAGCGATGTGGGCGCGCAAGAGGGTGACGCGGTCGTTGACGCCCGCGGCAAGCTCCTCGCGCCCGGTCTCGTCGATCTGGGTGTTTTCGCCGTCGACAAGCCCGCGTTCCACTTTGGCGGGATCACGCGCGCCGCGCTGATGCCCGACCAGTCACCGCCGCTCGATCTGCCGAGCCGGGTCGGTTTCATCGCCAAGAGCGGCAAGCCTGATCTGTGGGTCCATCCCCTCGCCGCGGCCACCCGCGGGCTCGAGGGGCGCGAGCTTGCCGAGCTGGCGCTGATGCAGGAGGCAGGGGCCAAGGGCATCGCCACCGGACGGCGCTGGATTGCGGATAGCGGCGTGATGCTGCGACTGCTGCAATATGCCGCGATGCTCGGGTTGGTCGTGGTGACCCACGCCGAGGATGGTGCCCTCACCGGAGAGGCGTCCGCCACGGCGGGCGAGATCGCGACCCGGTTGGGCCTTCCCGCCGCACCCGCCGAGGCCGAGGCGCTCGCCATCGCCCGCGACATTGCGCTCGCCGAACTGGCAGGCGCGCGGCTGCATATCCGCCAGGTGACGACCGCACGGGGCTTTGCTCTGGTGCGCGAGGCCAAGTCGCGCGGGGTTCAGGTGACCTGCGGGATCACGCCTGCGCACTTCATGCTTTCGGACCTGGCTACCGCCGACTTCCGCACCTTCATGCGCCTTTCCCCGCCGCTGCGCTCTGAGGCGGACCGGCAGGCGGCGCGCGCCGCGATTGCCGACGGGACGGTCGACGTGATCGCCAGCGGCCACGATCCGCGCGGGCCCGAGGACAAGCGCCTGCCCTTCGCCGACGCTGCGCCCGGGATGGCGGGGGCCGAGACCCTGCTCGCCATGGTGCTGGGACTGGTGCGCGACGAGGTGATCGACATCGTCCGGGCCTTCGACCTGACCGCCCGCAACCCTGCGCGCCTGCTCGGTGTGCCCGCCGGAGAATTGGCCGCGGGGCTCGAGGCTGACCTTGCGCTCATCGACGCCGATGCGCCGTGGATCATTGACCGCCGCAAGATGGAAGCGACCGCCGACAATACCCCGTTTGATCGGCAGGGCGCGCAAGGCAAGGTGCTGGGGCTTTGGAAGGGCGGGGTCAGGCTCGGCGGCTGACCCGGCCTTTTTGCTTTCCTTCACAAAGAGGCGTATTCTCACTGCTGTGGACACGCTTTGGGGGAAGCGAACATGGCAACACAAGTAGGCCTGACGAGCGGCGAGCCGCGGCAGTCGCTGTCGCTGGCCGAGTTTATCGACCGCTGGATTTACGTCGGGATGGCGCTGTTCCTGATCGCGGTGATCCTCGTCGGGTTCGTGCCCGATTCCTTCAAACGGGTCGCCGATATTGGCGGGGGCGGCCGACCGGACTTCCTGTGGCAGGCGCATTTCCATGCGCTCACCATGGCGAGCTGGATGGCGATGCTGCTGCTTCAAACTGTGCTCATGGCGACCGGGCGCAAGCAGTGGCACTTCCAGCTTGGCATGATCGGCATGGTGCTCGCTCCCACGCTGGTGATAGCCGGGCTGATGCTGGTCCCGGCCAATTTCGCGGCCCGCATTGCCTTTGCCGAAGGCGGCGGTCCCGAAGCGCAAGCCGCGCTCGCCAAGACCCTCTACGGGATGACCAACACCGTCATCACCCAGCTGCGGAGCGGTATCTGCTTCTCGGTGCTGGTGTGCATCGGGCTTGTAGCGCGCAAACACGATGCCGGGCTGCACAAGCGGCTGATGATCCTCGCGACCATTGCGCCGATCGGGGCGGCCACGGCGCGGATGCCGTTCCTCTACGATTCGGTGCCGACCTCTCCGATCTCGACGCTGCTCTGGCCGACCGTGTGCGTCGCGCCAATGTTCTTGTGGGATTTGTATCGCCTGCACCGCATCCACGTGGCTTACTGGATCTACCTCGCCGTTGCGGGGACGACCGGGGTCATCGCAATGCTGCTCTGGAGTTCGCCGGGCTGGCATGCTTTTGCCGGGGCGATCCTGCACGGTTGAGGGGTTTGTTCAGCAAGTGCATGCGGGCGCCAGTATTTCCGGTTTGAACAGAACCCTGACGATTTCCTACACGCGCAATAAAACCACTCCCGGACAGCCATAAGGCCATCCGGGAGCATGGTTGCTCAATCGTGGTATCGAGAAACTCTTAGCGGCGCGAGGCGACCCGCACTTCGCCCTTGGGCGCCACCGCGCCGGCAGGCGGGGTCGAGGCAGCGTAGGCGAAGCAGCCGCGACCGGCCGACTTGACCGTGCCGCACATCGACTTGGCGCTCTGCGAAGTGAAGCCCTCGGCGGCGATGCGCCAGAAGGTGCGGCCATTGACCACCGCCTGGGTGATCACCGGCTTGCGGTCCTTCAACTGCGGGAACTTCGACTGCACGACCTTCCAGCCGCGCTCGGCCTCGACCTTGCTGTCGTAGGAACCGAGCTGCACGAGGTGCGTGGCCGGGCCCTTGGCGCTGACGGGCGATACAGCAGCAGCGGTCGCGGCCATGCGGCGCTGCGGCGCGGCGGCGGCGACGCGCGGTGCGGCGGGCGAACGGAGCGCCGAGCTTGCGGGAAGCTGCTGCACGACCGGGTTCGACACATAGCGCGGGCCGGTGTCGGCCACCGCAACAGTCTCCACCGAGGGTTCGGGCGCGCTGAAAGCCTGCGTGAAGTCGGCCGAGGTTTCGGCTTGGGCGACCTGCACGGTGTCCTCGCTCGAGGCCTGCGCGGCGGCTTCTGCCACCATCACCGACTGCTCGGGGAAGTTGGCGAGTGCGAGGCGCTGCGGCTGGCCGCCATCGGCACGCGGGGCGACGTCGAGGAGGGTCGCAATACGCTGCTGGAACATTTCAGGCGCCGAGGTCGAAGCCCACTGCGACAGGCGCGCATCGATCTGGTCGGCGGGAACGTCCTGTTCGGCCATCACGCGGGCCATCCGCCAGTTGCCGCCGAGCGCATAGGTATAGGCGAGGTTCTGGCGCAACTTGGGCGAGGCTTCCTCGCTCGCGCGCACGGCATTGACGAGCACGCTCGCACCGCGTTCCGGCTGACCGGCCAGTGCCAGGGCAAGCCCGAGGTCTGCGGGATCGATCCCGTCCGAATGTTCGTCCAGCGCCGCCACCGCAGCGCGGCCTTCGCCGAGCGCGATGTTGGCGAGCGCGAAGCTCAGAACGGTACGCGGGTTCTCGTCACCGAGGTCGAGCGCGTCGCCAAAGCTGGTCGCGGCCGATTGGAAACGGCCCGCTTCAAGGTAAGCGGCACCCAGCAGGGCACGGAAGCCCGGGTTGCGCGGGTCAGCCAGCACAGCGGCCTCGGCATGGGTGATGGCCTTGTCGACCTGCCCCTTGGCGAGCGCGGTCTGGGCGCTGTTGAACGACAGCTCGGCGCGCGGCGCGCCCGAGGTCATGCAGCCGGTCAGGGCGAGCCCTGCGATGGCGGTGGTGACGGCCAGCGCGAGGCGCGGCGCAGTCAGGCGGCCGGTCTTGATGCTGCGGTCCATAGTCAAATTCCCCCGTTTATCGTCGCGGTTCATGTGGTGGTCGGTCGGTCCGTCGGCGCCGTCAGTGACGCTTCAGGTGGTTGGCAATAACGTCGAGATCGCCATATTCGGCGAGCAGTCGGTCGAGCGCCTCTGTCACCAGCACTTGGGCGCTGACGCCCTGCATGGTGGCCGCGAGACGCAGCTTGAGATGGCGGTCCGTATCGAGCCGCAGCGTGAAGGCGGCGCGGCGACCCGATTGTACGGCAGGCAGGCGGGCCGGTTTGGCGGCGCGCTTGGCAAGCGGCGTGGGCGTAGCAACAGGCTGTTCGAAGGCGACGGGCGCGAGCGGGGTGTAGAGCACACCGTCCTGATCCTCGTCCTCTTCTTCGTCCTCGTCGTAGTCGGCACCGTCGAAGGATTCGCCGTAAACGGCTTCGTCCTCCTCGTCGTATTCCTCTTCGTGGTCGTCCGGGCCGGTCATCGCCGCATCGGCAAGCACGCGCTCTTCGAGACGGCGTTGCTGGCGGCGGACGATCGGTCCGGGGCCGGACGCATCCATGTCGGGCGCAATATCGCCGTGGATCGGCACCACGTCAGCACCGCCATCGTGATCATGGTCGCCCATGTCGTTCCAGCCGAGATCCTCGAGCTGTTCCTCGCCGATCTCCGTCTCGTCAACGACGAGCGGGGCGACCTGCGGACGCATCGCGGGCTTGGCACCGCCTTTGCGGGCCAGCAACGACGGGCCGAGCGAGGCGAAACCGGGTTCGGACATGGTCCTCGGACCCCTTTTCGCTTACTGGGCCACCCGGCGACCGAAGCCACCGGCAGGACGCGGAACGCCGCCGAGCTGCTGCGCCATGCCGTTGGGAGCAGGGGCAAACACGGTGCGGCGGAAGTTCTTTTCGAGCCGGTCGGCGATGTAGCGCCACAGCGCGGTGATCTCGGCAGCCGAGCGGCTTTCGGAATCGACCTCCATCACCGTGCGGCCGTCGATCATCGAGGCGGCAAAATCGGTGCGGTGGTGAAGCGTGATCGGGGCGACGGTGCCGTGCTGCGACAGCGCAACCGCAGCTTCCGAGGTGATCTTGGCCTTGGGCGTTGCGCCGTTGACGACGAACACCAGCGGCTTGCCGGCGCGCTCGCACAGGTCGACCGTGGCACCCACAGCGCGCAGGTCATGCGGGCTGGGGCGGGTCGGCACGACGATCAGTTCCGCGACCGAGATCACCGACTGGATCGCCATGGTGATGGCGGGAGGGGTATCGATCACCGCGAGCTTGAAGCCCTGCTGACGCAGCACCTGAAGATCGTTGGCGAGCCGTGCGACGGTGGTCTGGGCGAAGGCGGGATATTCCGCCTCGCGCTCGTTCCACCAATCCGCCAGCGAGCCCTGCGGGTCGATGTCGATCAGCACGACCGGGCCAGCGCCAGCGCGCTGCGCCTGGACGGCGAGATGTCCGGACAGGGTGGTCTTGCCCGATCCACCTTTCTGCGATGCCAAAGCGAGTACACGCAACGCTGGGGTCCCCCATGGATTGAACCGCTGAGCGCCGCCCTATTGCAGCGCCTGACAACGGCTGGATTGCCATGGGGATCGCAGGATACCCCTAATTTAGGGTTAACATCGGCGCTCGCGACGCAATCGACACCGCAATTGACCCAAGGCTTGCCCGGATGCCCCGGTGTCGTCGCACTCCGCGTGGGGCAGAGGCAACGATTTGCTAACCGTGTTCGGGCTATGCCTTGCGCGACGCACTTCACACATCCGCGAACATCCAAGAGGCAAATGCGATGACGAGCATCATCATGGGCAAACCGGCAGGCATGGCGGCGCGGGTCGCTGCGAGCGGACTTGGCGCTGCGGCGCTGGCGCTGTTCGCCGTACCGGCATTCGCCGACGTCAAGGCCGGCGTCGATGCGTGGAGCGCCGGAGACTTCAACCGCGCGGTGGTCGAATGGCAGGGCCCGGCCTCGGCGGGTGATCCCGATGCGCTGTTCAACCTTGCGCAGGCCTACCGCCTCGGACGCGGGGTCGAGATCGACAATGCCCGTGCGCGCAAGCTCTACGAGCAGGCGGCCAGCCTCGGTCATGTGAAGGCCGCCGACAACTATGGCCTGATGCTGTTTCAGGAGGGCGAGCAGGCCAAGGCCATGCCGCTGATCAAGGCTGCAGCCGAGCGCGGCGATCCGCGCGCGCAATATGTGCTGGGCCTCTCCCACTTCAACGCCGATTACGCCCCGCGCGACTGGGTGCGTGCCTATGCGCTGATGACGCTGGCGAGCGGCGCAGGCCTGCCGCAGGCGCGCGATGCGCTGGCGCAGATGGACAAATATGTGCCGCAGGCGCAGCGCGTTCAGGCGCAGAGCCTCGCCCGCGAAATCGAGGACGGCGCTCGCTCGCAGCGATCGGCGGAACTGGCCGCGGCAGAGCTTGGCGCAGCTCGCCCGGTCGAGCAGGCTCCCGCTCCTGTCGTGGCTGCCGCGGCGGCGCAGCCTGCGAAGCTGCCCGCTGCCAAGCCTGCCGGCCTGCCGCCCGCACCCCGTCCCGTCACCGGGATGACGCTTGCCTCGGCACCCCAGCCTGCTCCCAAACCCGCGCTTCAGCCTGCCCGCAAGCAGGGCAGTTGGCGCGTCCAGCTCGGCGCTTTCGGTGTCGCGGGGAATGCCGACAAGCTGTGGAGCCAGGTCGCCAGCCACGCCGCACTCAAGGGCACGACCAAGACGCTGCTTCCGAGCGGCAAGGTCACCCGCCTGCTCGCCACCGGATTCTCGAGCGAGGCCGAAGCCGCCCGCGCCTGCGCCTCCTTGAAGAGCGACGGCAAGGCCTGCGTGGTCGCCGGACAGGGCTAAGCCTTCCGCGAAAGGCGTGCAGCGTTCGACCGGCGGCCTTTTCATGATGCGGTGATTCGCTAAGCTTGCTCCCGTCAAAAGACTGGGGGGATCAGGCCATGAATGCGACCATCACGCCGGAGGAGGCCAACGAGATTTTTGGCGACGAGTCCGTAGCTATCGCGCCGGTCGCTGTGGCCGAACGCATCGAGACGCTCGATTTCATCCGCGGCATCGCGGTCATGGGCATCCTGTGGGCCAACATCGTCGCCTTCGGACAGCCGTTCGAGGCCTACATGTATCCGACCGCCTTCAAAACCGATCCCGCCGATCCGGGGGGATGGATGTGGATCGCACAGTTCATCCTGATCGACGGCAAGATGCGCGGGCTTTTCACCGTGCTGTTCGGCGCCGGAATGTACCTTTTCATGGAGAAGGCGTGGGCGCGCGGCTCGACGAGGCGCTTGCAGGCGTGGCGTCTGGCAATCCTGATGGTTTTCGGGATCATCCATAACTTCCTGATCTGGCCGGGGGATATCCTGTTCTATTACGCCGCGCTCGGTTTTGTTGCGCTGGCGTGCCTGAAATGGAAGCCAAAGACGCAAATGTCGGTCGGTCTGTTCGGCTACATGCTCGGCGTGCTGTTCTACGCTACGATCATGACCGGGCAATGGCTGGTCGCCGATACGGCGTTCGGCGATTCCTCGCCGGAAGAACGCGCCCATTTGATCGCGCAGATCGACAAATCGCTGGCGGCCGCCGAGCCGGAGAGTGCGGCGATCATTTCGGGCGATTACGGCGCGCTGGTGGTGCACCGGGTGACAGAGGATTGGTCTCTCCCGCTCGTCAACGTTGTCCTGTTCAGCTTCGAGACCCTTCCGCTGATGCTGATCGGCATGGCGCTCTACAGATCCGGCTTCTTCAGTGGCTCTTTTGACCGGGCGAAGATGATCCGCTGGGGCTGGGCCGGCCTGATCGTGGGCGGATTGCTGCACCTTGTTATCGCCTTGGCGGTCAAGGCCGGAGGTTTCAGCTTTTACGGGACGCTCGCGGCCTTCGTCGGGTGGAGCCCGCTGCCACGTCTCGCGATGGTGATCGGGTTTGCCGCGCTGATGGTCGTCTACGCGCCTATGGCTACGGGCTGGCTGGGCCAGCGCGTGCGTGCGGCGGGGCGGGCGGCGTTCACCAATTACCTCGGCACCTCGATCGTGATGATGTTCGTCTTCCAAGGCTGGGCGCTCGGCCTGTTCGGACAGCTAAACCGCCCGCAGCTTTACATCGTTGTGGTGCTCGCGTGGATTGCCATGCTGGCCTGGTCGAAGCCGTGGCTCGCGCGTTTCAACTACGGGCCGCTCGAATGGGTATGGCGCTGCCTGACATATCGCCGACTTGTCCCGCTGCGGAAGTAACTTTCCTCCTTGTTATTGAGAATAATTCGCATACATTCGTTGCTGCAAACGCTTCGCAGGAGTGATTCGAGCGGCCATGTACATCTGCATCTGCAATGCAATCCGTGAGAATGATTTGCGCGAAGCCGCGCTCATCTGTGACGGTAACGCGGAAGCGACCTATGCGTGCCTCGGCAAGCGCCCCAATTGCGGCCAGTGCCTTGAGGAAGCGCAGGAAATCATCGACGCCGAACGTACGGCCGCCAAGTGCGAGATGTTCGCAAGTGAGCCTGCGTGATCCGCGATTGCGAACGCCTCGCAAACCGCTGAATCGCAAAGCGATTTTCTGACCTCCCCTTGCGGGCAGGGCCTTGCAGCGTGTATCAGGTCGGCAACGCCCGACCGGCGATCCGACATTGTGCAAGGAGCATCCCCATGAAGGGCGACCCCAAGGTCATCGACTATCTCAATCAGGCGCTCACCAACGAGCTGACCGCGATCAACCAATATTGGCTGCACTACCGCGTGCTCGACAACTGGGGCCTAAAAAAGCTCGCCGCTTACGAGCGCCACGAATCGATCGAGGAAATGGAGCACGCCGACAAGCTGGCGGAGCGCATCCTGTTCCTCGAGGCGCTGCCCAACTTCCAGGCAATCCATAAGCTCAAGGTCGGCGAAACGGTCGAGGAAGTGCTGCGCGCCGACCTCGCGCTCGAACATGAGGCAATCCCGTTGCTGCGCGACGCCATCGAACATTGCGAAACCGTGCGTGACTACGTGAGCCGCGACCTGTTTGCCTATATTCTGAAGAACGAGGAGGAGCACGTCGACTTCCTCGAGACCCAGTTCGAACAGATCGACCGCATGGGCCTGCCCAATTATGTGCAGATGCAGAGCGCTCCGGCGGGCGACAAGTGACAAACTAAGGGAAAGCCGCAGGGCTGATCAAAAAAGGGGCAGGGCCGGATGACGGCTCTGCCCTTTTGCTTGGGTACTTTGCCTAGCCCCAGCCGCATTTCCGGGCACCGGAGCACGGACCATCAATGCGTGAACTTGCCCCGATCAGCGGCCCGGCCATGCCTCGAAAGGGACGTGGCTATTCCTTGGGCATCTGCGCGCCGCGCGCCGCAAGCCGGGTTTCAAACAGGAAGAACCCGAGCCCCGTCACCAGCAGCAGCATCGTCAACACCCACAGGGCCGCGATCACCGTGCCGATCTGCACCGTGATATAGGCCGCGATGAACAGCAGGCCGATCACGAGGCTGATCATCACCGCCGCCGCGGTCGAGAACATAATCGCGCCCTGCATCAGCTTGCGCCGTTGCAGCAGCCACGACAGCTCGCGCGCCTGCTTGGCGGTGCGATGGCCCTCCATCTTCTCTTCGATGTTCTCGACGCGCTTCGCGATCCAGATCATGCGCGCCATGATGACGTTCATCACCGCGCCGATACCGGAGAGCAGGAACGCAGGCGCAAGGCTCAGCTGGACCACCTGCTGCACGCGCGGGGTCGACGCGGTGCGCTCGAGAATGTCGGCGGCAAAGGGCGTGTGGAGCGCGGCGGCGAGGAGGTCGAGAGACATTACCCGTCCTTGGCGTAGGGGTTCTTGTTGGTCTTGAGCGTCACGCGCACCGGCACGGCGTCGAAGCCGAGCTTGGCGCGGATGCCGTTGACGAGATAGCGTTCGTAGCTGGTCGGCAGCAGGTCCAATCGCGAGCCGAAGATCACGAAGCGCGGTGGGCGGGTGCCGGCCTGGGTGATGTAGCGCAGCTTGATCCGCTTGCCACCCGGAGCAGGCGGCGGATTGGCCTCTAGCGCATCGTCGAACCAGCGGTTCAAGGCCGAGGTCGGAACGCGCTTCGACCATGCATCGCGCAGGTCGAAGGCGCCTGCGAGCATCTGGTCGAGGCCCTTGCCGGTCTTGGCCGAGACCGCGAACAGCGGCAGGCCGCGCACCTGCGCCAGCCCGTCATCGAGCGCGCCGCGGATGCCGTTGAACAGCTTGCTCGCGTCCTCGGCGACGTCCCACTTGTTGATCGCGATCATCAGCGCGCGGCCTTCTTCGAGGACATGGCTGGCGATCTTGAGATCCTGATGCTCGAGGCCTTGGGTGGCGTCGAGCAGCAGCACCACGACTTCGGCAAAGTCTACTGCGCGGCGTCCGTCGGCAACCGAGAGCTTCTCGAGCTTTTCGGTCACGTTCTTCTTCTTGCGCATCCCGGCGGTGTCGATGAGGCGGATCTCGCGTTCTTCGCCCGATCTGGGATCGGTCCACACCCAGTCGATGGCGATCGAATCGCGGGTGATGCCCGCTTCCGGCCCGGTCAGGAGGCGGTCTTCACCGAGAAGGCGGTTGATCAGCGTGGACTTGCCTGCGTTCGGCCGTCCGACGATAGCGAGCTTGAGCGGGCCCGAGGGACGATCCTCCTCGTCCATCGCGGCGATTTCCGCGCGCTCGATCTCGTTGAGTTCTTCCCACTCTTCGGCCTTGGCGCCGATGATCGGCCACAGCCCGCCGAACAGGTCGGCGATGCCTTCGCCGTGCTCGGCCGACATGGCCAGCGGCTCGCCGAGGCCGAGCGCATAGGCTTCCATCGCGCCAGCTTCGCCGGCATTGCCTTCGGCCTTGTTGGCGACCACCACGACGGGGACTTCCTGTTCGCGCAGGTAGCGAGCGATTTCCTCGTCCATCGGGGTGAGGCCTGCACGCGCGTCGACCACGAACACGGCCGCGTCCGCGCCCGCCAAGCTGGCTTCGGTCTGCTTGCGCATCCGGCCCGGCAGGCTGAGTTCGTCCTCGTCCTCCCACCCGGCGGTGTCGACGATCGTGAAGTGCAGCCCTGCGATCACAGCATCGCCCATCCGCCGGTCGCGGGTCACGCCGGGCTGGTCATCGACGAGGGCGAGTTTCTTGCCCACCAGCCGGTTGAACAGCGTGGACTTGCCGACGTTGGGACGGCCGATGATGACGACTTCGGGCTTCTTGGGGGAGGACATATCCGCCGCCAAGTGGGCGCAAATGCCGGATTTGGCAAGCGTAGGGGCGCAAGGCCCCCGTCGCCTCAGCCCTTCTTGGCGACCGGCGGGTTCTCGCCGAGGTCTTCGTACCAGGCCTCGACCGGGCCGTTGAGCTTGATGGTCAGCGCCTGACCCTTGCGGTCGACGGCCTTGCCTGCCTGCACCCGCACCCAGCCTTCGGAGATCGAGTATTCCTCGATATCGGTGCGCACGCGGTCCTTGAAGCGGATGCCGACCCCGCGCTGGAGCCTCTCTCCATCGAAGAACGGGCTGCGCGGATTGACCGACAGGTGGTCGGGCGGCACGTCGGCGCCAGTGCTGGCAGTTGTGCTCTCGGGGGTGAGTTCAGGGGTTTCGTCGGTCATGCCCGCGCCCTTAATGGCCAATCCCCAAGCCTTCAAGCGTGTTGCGCTTGCCCTTTTGGCTTGGGGCAGATAAGGGCGCTCGCTAATACGCGCGGGGTGCCTTAGCCGGTTTCCCCGCGCGGCTTCGTTCGGGCATGCGGGCGTGGCGAAATTGGTAGACGCGCCAGATTTAGGTTCTGGTATCGCAAGATGTGGGGGTTCGAGTCCCTTCGCCCGCACCAAATTCGCCCCGAACCAGCCCGGCTCACCGGATTTTTGGCAAAAAGGCTTCAGAACAGTCATCATGCAGACCCAGCAGACCGTCAACGAAGGGCTCAAGCGCGCCTACCTGATCACGATCCCGGCCGCCGAGCTTTCGGCGAAGATTGAAGCCGAGATCAAGAAGGTGGCGCCGCAGGTGCGGATGCCCGGCTTCCGCCCCGGCAAGGTGCCCGTCAATCTCGTCAAGAAGATGCATGGCGAAGCCCTGCACGGTCAGGTCGTGAACGACACGATCCGCGAATCGGTCGACGCGCTGCTGCGCAACGAAGCGCTGCGCCCCGCGATGCAGCCTGAAATCGGCCTCAACGAGGATTACGAAGAGGGCAAGGACGCCGCGATCACCGTCAGCCTCGAAGTGCTCCCCGCTATCGAAGCGCCGAGCACCGACGGCCTCAAGCTCGAAAAGCTTGTTGTGCCGGTGACCGACGCCCAGATCGACGAGGCGCTCGGCAACATCGCTTCGCAGAATAAGAGCTACAAGGACGCGCCCAAGACCAAGAAGGCGGCGGACGGCGACCAGCTGATCATCGACTTCGTCGGCAAGCTCGATGGCGTCGAGTTCGACGGTGGCAAGGCCGAAGACGCCGCGCTGGTTATCGGCTCGGGCACCTTCATCCCCGGCTTCGAAGAGCAGCTGGTCGGCGTGAAGACCGGTCAGGAAAAGACCATCACGGTCACCTTCCCGGCCGAATATCAGGCCGAGCACCTCGCCGGTAAGGACGCGACCTTCGACATCACCGTGAAGGCGGTGAAGGTCGAAAGCGAAACCACGCTCGACGAAGATTTCGCCAAGAGCCTTGGCCTCGACAGCCTCGACAAGCTCAAGGAAATCATGAAGGCGCAGCTCGAGCAGCAGACCGCTGGTCTGACCCGCACACAGATGAAGCGCGCGCTGCTCGACCAGCTTGCCGCCGGCCACAGCTTCGAAGTCCCCGGCACGATGGTCGAGGCCGAGTTCGCCCAGATCTGGCAGCAGCTCCAGCAGGAAGCTGTCAACGAGGAAGATCCGGCCGCTGCTCTCAAGCAGATCGAGGACGAGAAGGACGAGTACAAGGCCATCGCCGAGCGCCGCGTGCGCCTCGGCCTGCTGCTCTCCGAAATCGGTCAGGCGAACGGCGTCGAGATCACCCAGCAGGAAATGAGCATGCTCATCCAGCAGGCCGCGATGCAGTATCGCGCCGAGGATCGCGAGCGGTTCGTGCAGTATATCCAGTCCGAGCCGATGGCCGCCGCCCAGCTGCGCGCGCCGCTTTACGAGGACAAGGTCGTCGACTTCCTGTTCGACAAGGCTGAAGTAACCGAGCGTGAAGTGACCGTCGAGGAACTTCAGGCCGCGATCGAGGCCGAGGAAACCGAAGCGGCGCCTGCGCCGAAGAAGGCTCCCGCCGCCAAGAAGAAGGCCCCGGCCAAGAAGGCTGAAGCTGCTGCCGAGGAAGCGCCTGCTGCCGAAGCTGCACCCGCCAAGAAGCCGGCTGCCAAGAAGGCTCCGGCGAAGAAGGCTGACGCGGCTCCGGCTGAAGAAAAGCCCGCCGCCAAGAAGGCTCCGGCCAAGAAGGCCGCTGCCAAGAAGTAATCAGGGGATCGGCGGAGCGATTAACGCTCCGCCGGCTTCCACGGTGCGAATGTCGGCGCGGGCAGCTTGGCTGTCCGCGCTTTTTCGTAGGCCGCGCCCGCCTTCAGCACTTCGTGGTCCTGCCACTGGCCGCCCATGATGCTCAGACCCACCGGCAGGCCCTCGATCCCGCCCATCGGAATGGTGAGGTGGGGATAGCCCGCAATGGCGGCGAGATAGCCCGCGCCGCTGCGGTCGCCCGAGCTGTCGCCATTGACGAGGTCGGTGCTCCACGTCGGCCCGCGGGTGGGGGCGACGAGGAAGCTAACCTTGTTGTCGGCGAGCAACTTGTCGATCCCCTCGGCGCGGGTCAGGCGGCGCAAGGTCGCAAGGTTCTTGGCATAGGCCTCGGCATCGGTGGTCTTGAGCGCTTCCTCGAACAGGTCCTGCCCGAACCAGCGCATCTCCGTATCGGCATGGGCCTTGTTGAAGGCGACAACGTCGGCGAGGCTGCGCGGGCCGTCGGTTCCCGGGCGGCCGGCGAGATACTTGTCCATCTCGACGCGCAGTTCGAAGAGCAGCACGGGGAGCGACGCCTGCCACATCTCGCCGGGCGCCTCGTATTCGACATCGACCAGTTCGGCACCTGCCGCCTTGAGATCGGCGAGCGCGTTTTCGAACAGCGCCTTCATGTCCGCGCGGTTGCCTGTTGCGCCGCGCATCACGCCGATGCGCACGCCCTTCAGCGAAGCGGTGTCGAGGCCCGCAGTGTAGTCCGCCACACGCTTGGCCTCCAGGGTCACCGGATCGGCCTTGTCCTCGCCCGCGATCGCGGTGAGCAGCAAGGCGGCGTCATAGACCGACGTCGCCATCGGCCCGGCGGTGTCCTGCGTCGAGGAAATCGGCACCACATTGGTGCGGCTGACGATCCCGACGCTCGGCTTGAAGCCGACGAGACCGTTGATCGAAGCGGGGCAGGTTATCGAGCCGTTGGTCTCGGTGCCGATCGCCGCCCAGGCAAAGCCCGCCGCGACCGCCGCTCCGCTGCCCGAGGACGAGCCGCAGGAGTTGCGGTCGGTCGCATAGGGGTTGCGGGTCAGCCCGCCGACCGCGCTCCAACCGCTGGTCGAATCGTTCGAGCGGATGTTGGCCCATTCGGAAAGGTTGGTCTTGCCCAGCACGACGCCGCCGTTCTTGCGCATCAGCGCGATCATCGTCGCGTCGCGGCCGGTGGTCTTATCGGCCAGGGCGAGGCTGCCGGCGGTCGTGGGCCATTCGGACGTCTCGACATTGTCCTTCACCAGCACAGTGCGGCCCTTGAGGATCCCGGTCTTGGCCGATGCGCGCGCCTTGGCGGACGCTTCTGCGTCGTAGACGAGCACCGCATTGATCTGCGGCCCCGCATCATCGAGCGCGCGGATGCGTTCCACATAGGTCGCTGCGTCCTTCTCCGGCGAGGCCGGAGCCGCGGTCTGGGCGACGGCGGCGGTCGAAGCGGTGGCAAGGAGAAGGGCGAGCGCCGGACGGGCGAAGGTGCGGTTGTTCATGGCGCTACGTTTGCCACGCCTGCGCGCAGGCTCAAGGGGCAAAACACCCCCTGCGCACAGGTTTGCCCTCCGCCAATTCACAGGGACAAGGTAAACGCCCTTGAAATTGCCCCCGGCCTGCCGACATAGCCATTTCGCAACCATCAAGGGCAAGGGCATTCCATGATCGATCTGTTCGGCAATTCCGGCGAAACCTACGGCGCGCAGGGACAGTTCACCCGCGACCCCTACACGGGTGCGCTCGTGCCCGTGGTGGTCGAGCAGACCAGCCGCGGTGAGCGTAGCTTCGACATCTTCTCGCGCCTGCTGCGCGAGCGCATCGTGTTCGTGACCGGCCAGATCGAGGACGGCATGGCCTCGCTCGTGACCGCGCAGCTGCTGTTCCTCGAAAGCGAGAACCCCTCCAAGCCGATCAGCATGTACATCAACTCGCCGGGCGGCGTGGTGACGGCGGGTCTCCAGATCTACGACACCATGCAGTACATCAAGCCGCGCGTTTCGACCGTGTGCATGGGTCAGGCCGCCTCGATGGGCAGCTTCCTGCTTGCCGCCGGCGAGCCGGGCATGCGCATCGCGCTGCCGAATGCGCGGATCATGGTCCACCAGCCTTCGGGCGGCGCACGCGGGATGGCCTCGGACATCGAGATCCAGGCGCGCGAGATCCTGCGCATCCGCAGCCGCATGAATGATCTCTACGTGAAGTTCACCGGTCGCAGCCTTGAGGAAATCGAAAAGGCGATGGACCGCGACACCTTTCTTGAAGCCGAGGAAGCCAAGGCCTTCGGTCTTGTCGACAAGGTGTTCGAGACCCGTCCGGAAAACGAGGAAACCGGCAGCGAAGACGGTTCGGGCGGCGCGCCTGAATAAGAGTCACGCACTCAAGCTTTGGTCCCGCCCCTGCACCGGGGCGGGACAGCCCGCGACAAGCCGTGGCTTTTCCGCGCCTTCGCGAACGGCGGCTCTATGGTAAGAACACGAAATCGCGCGGGATGTGTTGATTCATCTGGTGCCATAGATACACTTGACGAATCCGCCACGCGCGCAGCGCAGCGTGCAGGGCCGGATTCGAGGACACAGGAATGACCAAATTGAGCGGATCCGATAGCAAGAGCACCCTCTACTGCAGCTTCTGCGGGAAGTCGCAGCATGAGGTGCGCAAGCTTATCGCCGGCCCCACGGTGTTCATCTGCGATGAATGCGTCGAGCTGTGCAACGACATCATCCGCGAAGAAACCAAGGCAGGGATCGCCGGCAAGAAGGACGGCGAGATCCCCACGCCGATGGATATCTTCACGCAGCTTAACGACTACGTGATCGGTCAGGACCGCGCCAAGCGCGTGCTCTCGGTCGCCGTGCACAACCATTACAAGCGGCTGAAGCACTCCGGTAAGTCCGGCGATGTCGAGCTGGCAAAGTCGAACATCCTGCTCGTCGGCCCGACCGGTTCCGGCAAGACCCTGCTCGCCCAGACGCTGGCCCGCACCTTCGACGTGCCCTTCACGATGGCTGACGCAACCACGCTGACCGAAGCGGGTTACGTGGGCGAGGACGTCGAGAACATCATCCTCAAGCTGCTCCAGTCCTCCGACTACAATGTGGAGACGGCGCAGCACGGGATCGTCTACATCGACGAAATCGACAAGATCACCCGCAAGGCCGAGAACCCCTCGATCACCCGCGACGTTTCGGGTGAGGGCGTGCAGCAGGCGCTGCTGAAGCTGATGGAAGGCACCACCGCGAGCGTTCCGCCGCAGGGTGGACGCAAGCATCCGCAGCAGGAGTTCCTGCAGGTCGACACCACGAACATCCTGTTCATCTGTGGCGGTGCCTTTGCAGGGCTCGACAAGATCATCGCCGACCGTCTGCAGAAGCGCTCGATCGGCTTCGGCGCGCACGTTGCGGATCCGGAAAAGCGCCGCGTGGGCGAGTTGCTTGAAAAGTCCGAGCCTGAGGATCTCCTCAAGTTCGGCCTGATCCCCGAATTCGTCGGCCGTCTGCCGGTCATCGCCACCTTGCACGATCTCGACGTGCCGGCGCTGGTGACGATCCTCAACGAGCCGAAGAACGCGCTGGTCAAGCAATACCGCAAGCTGTTCGAGCTCGAGGACGTGGAGCTGACCTTCACCCCCGACGCGCTCCAGGCGATCGCCGAGCGTGCCATAAAGCGCAAGACCGGCGCACGCGGGCTGCGCTCGATCGTGGAAGGCTTGCTGCTCGACACGATGTTCGACCTGCCCGACATGGAAGGCGTCACCGAAATCGTGATCGACGCCGACGTGGTCGCGGGCAAGAAGGAACCGATCCGCGTGATCGGCAGCGAAAAGAAGAAGGAAGAGGCGGCTTAAAGGCGTATGGCACTGGCGCTCTATGCCTTGCCGATACTTGCCGCTTTCGCTGCGCAATCAGCGTCTGAACCCCCGCCGAAGCCGGCGCCGTTGCAGTGCGATCGCGGCCCGGTCGAGCGAACTTTCGGTGAGGTTCCGTGGCAAGTCTATGCCTGCGACGATGGCGCGACGCTTGTCGTCGTCACCGGGCCCACTCCGACACGTAAACTCAGCTTCTTCTTCATCCTCTCTCCGAAGAATGGGCGTTACAACCTCCACGGCGAAGGCAACGGCGACCGGAATTTGACCCGGCCAGCTTACGAGGCGCTCTCCGCCATGGCGCCGGAAGACTTGCGCGCGCTCTATGCCGAGGCGGCCGCAGCAGGCGAACGCAGCGATAACCCCGGCTGACCGGCCTACTACTCACGCAACGCAAAACTCCGCCCAGCCCTCACAATGAAGGCAGGACGGAGCTTCGTTTGCTGAAGCTTATCAGCCCGGCAGGAACACGCCGTCGGTCACGTGGACCACGCCGTTCGACGTCATGACGTCGGCCTGCGTCACGGCGGTCACGCCGCCTGAGGCGTCGGTGATCACGATCTTGTCGCCCGACAGCCGCGCCGTGAGCTCGTCACCCGAGAGCGTCTCGATCGTGGCTTCGCCGCCGTGGTGCTTGATCAGCTTGATCAGATCGGCGCTGGTCACCTTGCCCGCGACCACGTGGTAGGTGAGGATGCCTGTCAGCATCCCCTTGTTCTGCGGTTTCAGAACCGTGGCCACGGTGCCTTCCGGCAGTTTGGCGAAGGCGGTGTCGGTGGGCGCGAAGACGGTGAAGGGGCCGGGGCCGCTCAGCGTATCGACGAGGTAGGCGGCCTTGACTGCGGCGACCAGCGTGTTGTGGACGCCGGTGCTGGCCGCGACCTGCACGATGTTCGGCGAGGCGGCGGCGGTGGCGTGGTGCGGGTGCGCTTCGACGGGCAGCGCGGCGAAGCCGGCGGTGAGGGCGAGCGCGGCGGCAGCGGCGGTAAGCGTGGTCTTGAGGGTCATGTCAGATATCTCCTTTTGCTTGTTGTCGGGACTGCAAGCCCTCCCGCTTGCCGCCAAGCTACGGCGGAGATGATGCGCCGGATGCGAAATAAATAACTGAAATCAATGTCGAACTCGCTAAAAACGCGAAACCCCGCCCGGCCTTGGAGGAAGGCCGGACGGGGTCCGAGAAGCGCTACCCCGCCCAAGGTGGGGGGATGGGGGGAGGGCGGAACAGCGCCAGCTGTGTGTCTGTTCAGCCCGGCAGCGAGACGGTGTCGGTGACGTGGATCACGCCGTTCGACTGGAAGACGTCGGCCTGGGTCACGGTCGCCTTGCCGCCCGCAGCATCGGTCAGCACGACCTTGCCGCCTTCGACGCGCGCGGTGAGGATGCCGCCGTTGAGTGTCTTGAGTTCGGCCTTGCCGCCGCCGGCCTTGATCATCTCGATCAGCTGGGCCGCCGAAACCTTGCCGGGGACGACGTGGTAGGTGAGGATCGACGTCAGGGTGGCCTTGTTCTCAGGCTTCACCAGCGTTTCCACGGTGCCGGCGGGCAGCTTGGCGAAGGCGGCGTTGGTCGGCGCGAAGACGGTGAAGGGGCCGGGGCTGGACAGCGCATCGACGAGGCCGGCGGCCTTCACGGCTGCGACCAGTGTGGTGTGGTCCTTCGAGTTCACCGCGTTCTCGACGATGGTCTTGGTCGGGTACATGGCAGCGCCGCCGACCATCGGCACGTCGGCCTTCTTTTCCATGTGGTGGTCGGCCAGCGCAGGCACGGCGACCATGCCGGTGGTGGCGGCGAGTGCGGCTGCGGCGATGGCAGTCAGGGTGTTCTTGGGGGTCACAGTTGAGCTCCGTCAATCGGGGGGATCGTGTTTGCAAGTCTCTCTCGCTTGCAGACAGAGCTACGGGGCTGCGCCGCATTCGGATGCCGGGCTGACGATAATGCGGATGAAATGCCGCGCCGCTGCGGCGAGGCGAGAGCGTTGCGGACGCCCGTTTTCAGACGGAGGTAAATGCGCCCTTGGCGACCACCGGGCCGGCGTCCTTGTCTGCGGGCTTGCCGCCGATCGGCTCGCGGGTGAGCACCAGTTGCGCCCCGTTACCGAGCTTGGCGGCAAGAGCGTGCGGGAGGGTCATGGAGTGCACCTCGCCCGGCGCGACGACGCCCAGCGATTGCGGCGTGCCGCCCTCTGCGGGCACCAGCCACAGCTCGTGATCATGCACCCCGTCGGCCTTGAGGCCGATCGCGGCGACGAGCATCTTCTCGCTCTCGGGAATATAGGTGACGTCGAGCCGGAGGCCGGTCTCGCCAATCGGCACGGTGGCAACCAGCGGCGCAGCGGCGGCCATCTGCACCGGCGGCGCAGCGACAGGCGCGCGGCCGGTGGTCATGGCGATCCACACCAGCGCCAGGGCGGCGGCGGCGCTGGAGAGCCCCGCCATCCACTGCCAGCGCCGCACCCGCGTCTCGAGCGCGATCACATCGCTGGCCGGCGCGTCGGGAGCAGTGCTGACGACCGCCACCTGTTGCGCCTTGATCCGGGAGGTTATGCCGTCCCACACGTGTTCGCCCGGTTCGGCGCCCGGCATGGCGTCGGTCATGGGGGCGAACCAGTTGTCCCACCACTCCTTGCGCCACGCAAAGTTCGGGTCGGTCGCATACTTCCCGCGCGCGGCGAGCAGTTCCTCGCCCTCGAGCAGGCCCAGAGCCCACTCGGCAGCGATCATCGGATCGTCGCGGTTCACGCCATCCTCGGGCACGGTATCTTCCGGCGCGCTCATGCCGCTTCACTCGCTTCGAGACAGGCGCGCAGGCGTTGCAGCCCGCGGCGGATCCAGCTCTTCATCGTGCCGAGCGGAACGTCGGCCGCCTCGGCGAGCTGCGCATAGGTCTGGCCCTCGAAAAAGGCCGCGCGGATGTGGCCTTGCGTGCGGTCATCCAGCGCGCCGAGGCACTTGTGGATTTGCGCGCGCTGCTCGGCATCGACCAGCAGGGCATCGGCAAGCGGGCTCTGGTCGGGCAGCGGCGCGGCCTCCTCGACCGGCACCGCTCCGCCGCGCACCTTGCCGGTCCGCAGGCGGTCGATCGCCCGGTTGCGCGCGAACGCCGCCAGCCACGCGATGGGGCTCGCGCGGGACGGGTCATAGCGGTCGGCCCGCTGCCAGAGATTGACGTAGACGTCCTGCAAGGCGTCCTCTGCTTCCTTTCGATCACCCAAGATACGCAGGCAAATCCCGAAGAGTTTCACCCGCGTAGCGCGATAGATTTCCTCGAGCGCGGACTGGTCGCCGGCCGCGAGCCGCGCCATCGCATCGCGCAGCGCCTCGCGGGCATCGTCGGCGGACTGGCGGGGGAGCGCGGCCATCAGCAGTCCGCTCCGCAGGGCTGGCAGGGCTCTTCGCCGCTCTCGACCTGGATTGTCGCATGGCCGACCCCGAAGCGGTGTTCGAGGCTGTCGGCGAGTTCGCGCAGGAAGCTGTCGCGCGCCGGGCGGCCGGGCATGACGAGGTGCGCAGTCAATGCAACCTCGGTGGTCGACATCGGCCAGACGTGAAGATCGTGGACGGCAGTGACACCCTCCAGCCCCGCAAGGTGCTGTTTCACCTCGACAAGATCGATCCGGGCAGGCGCGGCTAGGAGCCCCATCGCGAAGCTGTCGCGCGCGAGGCCCCATGTCCCCCAAGCGATCACGCCGAGGATGACGAGGCTCACCACCGGATCGATCCACGCAAAACCGGTCAGCACGATCCCGAGACCCGCCACTACCACGCCCAATGACACGAGCGCATCGGTCGCCATGTGGAGGTACGCGCCGCGGATATTGATGTCGCCTTGGCCCCGCACAAACAGCATGGCAGTCAATGCGTTAACCGCAATCCCGACGCCCGCAACGGCCATCATCGCGAGGCCTTGCGGCTCGGCGGGGGTCATCATCCGGTGGATGGTCTCGAACCCGATCGCCCCGATCGCCACCGCCAGCATCAGCGCATTGGCGAGGGCGGCGAGGATCGTGGAGCTCTTGTAGCCGTAGGTGTAGCGGCCCGAAGCGGGGCGGCGGGCGGCGATGCTTGCACCCCATGCCAGGGCCAGCGCCAGCACGTCGGAAAGGTTGTGCCCCGCATCCGCGACCAGCGCCACCGAGCCGTAGATCAGGCCTGCCGATGCCTCCAACACGACGAAGGCGGTGTTGAGCACGATGCCTACAGCAAATGCGCGCCCGAAATCGGTCGGTGCATGGCTGTGACCATGCCCCCCGTGCCCGTGCGCGTGGCCGGAGTGATCATCAGGATGAGCGTGCGCGTGGGCCATGTCGGATCAGTTGTAGACGCAGGCGTCGAGCCCGTCACGCCTGACGATGCCGATCCGCCGCTCGATCCGGTTGCCGTGGCGCGCGATCCAGCCGCTCACGCCGGTCACGGCGCGCTTCTTGGGGCTGGGGAGCGCCGCTGCCATGCGGCTTGCCTCGTCTGCGGAGAGCTTGGCGGCGGAATGGCCGAAATAGCGCTGCGCCCCGGCTTCTGCGCCATAGGTCCCGATCCCGGTTTCCGCGACGTTGAGATAGACTTCCATGATCCGCCGCTTGCCCCAGATCGTCTCGATCCAGAAGGTGAACCACGCTTCCAGCCCTTTGCGGAAATAGCCGCCGCCCTGCCACAGGAACACGTTTTTCGCGGTCTGCTGGCTGATCGTCGACCCGCCGCGGATCTTCCCGCCTTCCAGGTTCTGACGCATCGCTTTCTCGATTGCCTCGGTATCGAAACCCGAGTGCTGGCAGAACCGCGCATCCTCCGACGCAATCACCGCAGAAACCAGATCGCGGTCGATATTGTCCAATGATTCCCAGTCCTTGTTGATGCCTTGAGGGTCCACGATCATGGTCGCGGTGACCGGCACGGGGAGCCATTTGAAGGCCACCACCAGCACCACGGTCAGCACCACGAAACTGGCGATTCCCTTGGCGACATAGCGGAAGATGGTGCGCACCATGCGCCCGCTCTAGCGCAGCCGGGGCGGGCCGCAAAGGGGGCAGCAAACCCGCCGCTTGCAGCCCGACCCGGGGTGTGGCTAGTGGGCACCAAGCAACCGGGGAGATTACCATGCGCCTGTTCCACATCGCCGCCAGTGCCATCGCTTTGGCCGTCGCCGCTCAGCCCGCCATGGCCGAGGACCTCGCCACCCGCAAAGCCATCGAGGCCGAGTACGACACCTACCTCGCCCCGCTGTTCCTCGACTTCCACCAACACCCCGAACTCTCCTTCCTCGAAAACCGCACCGCCGCCAAAATGGCGACCGAGCTGAAGGCGGCCGGGCTGGAGGTCACCACCAATGTCGGCGGCACCGGCGTGGTCGGCATCCTCAGGAACGGCAAGGGCCCGCTGATCCTGATCCGCGCCGACATGGACGGGCTGCCGGTGGAGGAAAAGACCGGCCTCGCCTATGCTTCCACGGTCACGCAGATGGGGCAGGACGGCAAGGAAACGCCCGTGATGCACGCCTGCGGGCACGATACGCACATCACCGCGATGATCGCCACCGCCCGGCGCCTCGCCGCCACCAAATCCGCATGGAAGGGCACGCTGATGTTCATCGTCCAGCCCGCCGAGGAGCGGGTTGGCGGGGCCAAGGCGATGATGGCGGACAAGCTCTACGAACGCTTCGGCAAGCCCGATTACGCGCTGGCCTTCCACGTCGCGGCCGAGCTCGAGACGGGGCAGGTCGCCGCCTCGGAAGGCATCCAGTATTCGTCCTCGGATTCGGTCGACATCATCGTGCCGGGTATCGGCACCCACGGGGCCGCGCCGCATCTCGGGCGTGACCCGGTGTATATCGCCGCGCAGATCGTCACCGCGCTGCAATCGATCGATTCGCGCGAGATCGGTCCCCTGAAGCCTGTGGTGGTGACGGTCGGCTCGTTCCATGCCGGGACCAAGCACAACATCATCTCGGACGAGGCGAAGTTGCAGGTCACCGTGCGGGCCAATGACGAGGAGACCCGCGCGCAGGCCATCGCGGCAATCCGCCGCATCGCAACAAATATCGGCAAGGCCCACGGCCTGCCCGACAATCTGCCGGTGATCGTCAACGTGGTCGAAAGCACGCCGGTGACGAACAATGATCCGGTGCTGGCGCGGCGGCTCAACGCCTCGCTCGGCAAGGCGCTGGGAACAGGCGCGGTGGTGCCCTTCGTGCAGCAGAACATGGGCGCTGAGGACTTCACCTATTTCGTGCCGGACGGCCTCGGCGTGCCGGGCTACTATTTCCTCGTCGGCGGCACCACGCCCGAGCGGCTGGCGGCGGCCAAAGCGGGCGGCCCGGCGATCGCCGGACACCACTCCCCCCTGTTCCAGGTCGACCCGAAGGCGAGCATCACGCTCGGCGCCCGGGCGATGATCGCAGCGGTGATGGATTTGGCTCCGGCGAAGTGATGGGAGCGAAGTGATGTTCCCGCAATGTTTCACGTGAAACATCGGTGAGCCAAGTAGGGCGCTGCAAGGGTTCGCGGCGCCCTTTTTTGTTGGGCTGCCACCAGCGCCCGTTCGTCCTGAGTTTATCGAAGGACTGCTTTTCTTTCCGCAACTTGCGCGCCGAAATCCAAACAAAAGTACGACCCTTCGACAGGCTCAGGGCGAACGGATGGGAGGGGGTGGCGATCTCCAACCCCCCGAAAACACCGCGCAAACACGGCGCATAACCGCGCAAGAGGGGGTCTAACAGGGGTCTAAACGGGTCTAGAGGGGCTCCAGAACGCGCAAGCGCCCGTCTGAAACGATCCAACTCCGCCCGCGTGTCAATTCGTCTTGGTCAGCTTCGTCCAGTCGATGCGATCGAACAGCCGCTTGGCGAGGCCGGCGGCCTTTGCCTCGTCGGCAGCGTCGAACACGCCGCGATAGGTCACTGTCCACAAGCCGTTGGTGGTGCAGCCCATCCACAGATCGCTCACCCTCGCGGGCAATGCGGGGCTCCCTGCCGCAGCAGGCGATGCCGCAACCGCATAGGTGGCCGAGAACTGTTCGGCCGAAGCGCCGGGAAGGAGCACGATCGGCAGGCTGTCTCTGCGGGTTAGGCCCCGCCCAACCATGTCGCGATCGGCGTCCTTGAAGGTATCGCGACATCTGAATCCGATGTTGCCGAGGATCGTGATCGACATCTTGATCTTGGGCTGAGTCGATTCGTAAGCGACGAAAATCTCCTCACCCCCGGTATCGAACTCGTCGACCCGGGTGCGGCGGAAACCGTCGACCACGGCCGGAAACACGACGCCAGAGCTGTGAACGAAAGGGGCTGACGCCTCCGCCGCGTTTTGCGGGTGGGCGGGCGCAGCGAGGGCGATCACCGCCGCGAACGCCGCGGCGATTTGGTAACGGATCAACACGGTCATGAAAAAGCCCTCCAGCCACCCGTGTTAGGGCGGCTGGAGGGCTTTGAAAAGTCTTAGCCGCTTAAGCCTTCCGAGGCTTACGCCATGCCCGGAAGCAGCCGCTCGCCGGCGATGCGCTGCATGGCCTTCTGGAGCTTCTCGAAGGCGCGCACCTCGATCTGGCGGATGCGTTCGCGGCTGACGTCGTAGGCCTGCGAAAGCTCTTCGAGCGTCTGCGGCTTTTCCGTCAGGCGGCGTTCGGTGAGGATGTGCCGCTCGCGCTCGTTGAGGCTTTCCATCGCCTCGCCCAGCATCGCCATGCGCATCTGCGATTCCTCGGCATCGGCCACGGTCTCGTCCTGGAGAGGGCGGTCATCCGCCAGCCAGTCCTGCCATTGGCCGGAGCCTTCCTCGTCCCCGCGCAAGCTGACGTTGAGCGACGCGTCGCCGCCCATCATCATGCGCCGGTTCATGTTGATGACTTCCTGCTCCGGCACGCCGAGATCGGTCGCGATCTTGGTCACGTCCTCGGGGCGGAGATCGGAATCCTCGTAGGCTTCGAGCTGCTTTTTCATCCGGCGAAGGTTGAAGAACAGCTTCTTCTGGGCCGCGGTGGTGCCCATCTTGACGAGACTCCACGAGCGCAGGATGAACTCCTGCATCGAAGCCTTGATCCACCACATCGCGTAGGTCGCGAGGCGGAAGCCGCGATCGGGTTCGAACTTCTTAACGCCCTGCATCAGGCCGACATTGCCTTCCGAGATGAGGTCGGAGACGGGCAGGCCATAGCCGCGGTAACCCATCGCGATCTTCGCGACGAGGCGCAGGTGACTCGACACCAGCTGTGCGGCGGCTTCAGGGTCTTCGTGTTCCTGATACCGCTTGGCGAGCATGTATTCCTGCTCGGCGGTGAGAATCGGGAACTTGCGGATTTCCGACAGGTAGCGGTTGAGGCTCTGCTCACCGCTCAGCGCCGGGACCGATGTCGATTTTGTCCGGGCGGTTGGGGACTTGGTCACTGGTTACCTAACCTTTCTGGCGTCGACCGCTCTGGCAGGACCCCTGATGGGCATCCCGCGCTGGGCCACGGGTTCTATATATACGCGAAAATTCAGCAGATGGTTGCGCTTTTCATCGATCACTATCGCGCAGTTGGTCGATAAGTTCCGCCATGTCGGGCGGAAGATCGCTCCGAAGCTGCACCATTTCGCCGGTCACGGGGTGCTGGAACCCCAGTTCCGCGGCGTGCAGCGCCTGCCGCTCGAAGCCGAGTCGCTCCAGCAGCGGGCGCAGGGACTTGGGTGTTTTGCCATAGGCGGGATCCCCCAATAAAGGATGGCCGATTGACGCGCAGTGAACGCGCACCTGGTGGGTGCGTCCGGTCTCCAGCCGGCATTCGATCACGGCGGCGTCGGCCAGCCTCTCGGTCACCTTGTAATGGGTAATCGCGGTCTTGCCGCGCGAGGAATTGTTGGGGAGCACCGTCATTTTCTTTCGGTCGCTGTCGGAGCGACCGACGCGGGCGTTGATCGTGCCCTCGGCGGGCGAGGGAACCCCAGCGGTCACTGCGATGTAGCGGCGGTGGACGGTGTGCGCGGCGAATTGCGCGGCGAGGCCCTCGTGCGCGGCATCGGACTTGGCGATGACCAGCAGCCCGGAGGTGTCCTTGTCGATGCGGTGGACGATCCCTGGCCGCGCGACGCCGTTGATGCCGGAGAGATTCCCCCTGCAATGGTGCAGCAGCGCGTTGACCAGCGTGCCGCTGATGTTGCCCACCGCCGGGTGGACGACCATGCCCGCAGGCTTGTCGACGACGATGAGGTGCTTGTCCTCGAAGGCGATGACGAGCGGAATGTCCTCCGGCAGCGCCTCGGCGGGCATGGCGGCGGATACGATGATGCGGAACGCCATGCCCTGGGCGACCTTCATCGAGGCCGAGGTGGCCGTCTTCCCCGCAACATCGACACGGCCTTCGTCGATCAACCCCTGCACCCGCGCGCGGCTGAACTCGGTCGCCTCGGCCAGCGCCTTGTCGAGGCGGGTTGCGGACGGGATGGTGCCGGTGATGATTTCGCTCTCGGACATGCTATGGCCATGCGCGATGGATGTCGAAGTGACAAGCCGAGCCCTCGCAACCATGCGCGCCGCTGCTGCTGCCGCGCATCCGCATGAGGCTTGCGGAATCCTGCTCGGCGACGGCACCCGCATCACCGAGGCCCGCCAGACCGCCAACGTCCACCTCACCCCCGCGACCCATTTCGAGATCGACCCCCAGGCCCTCATCGACGCGCAGCGTGCCGCACGGGCGGGAGGCGCGCAGGTCATCGGCTATTTCCACTCGCACCCTGTGGGCGAACCCGCCCCTTCCGCCACCGACCGTGCCTGCGCGGCTGGCGATGGCGCGGTATGGGCGATCCTTGCGCAAGCGGACGTAAGGTTCTGGAGAGACGGGGAAGCGGGTTTCACCGCACTTCCCTTTGACGTCATCGGTGGCTAGGTAGGCGCGATGATTTCCCAGACCGATCTTGCCGCGATGCTCTGCTCGCGCCTGTGCCACGATATGCTCTCGCCGGTAGGCGCGCTCGCCAACGGGCTGGAGCTCCTCGCCGACGAGCGCGATCCCGAGATGCGCACCAAGGTGGTCGAGCTGCTCGAACAGTCTGCGAAGATCAGCACCGACAAGCTCAAGTTCTTCCGCCTCGCGTTCGGCGCGGCGGGTGGCTTTGGCGAGGCGATCCCGATCGACGAGGCCAAGAGCGTGATCGACGCGCTGGCGTCCGATGCCAAGCGGGTCGAGATCAACTGGGCCATCGCGGAACCCAGCCTGCCCAAGCCGGCGGTCAAGGTGCTGCTCAACCTTGCGCAGATCGCGCTCGACAGCCTCGTGCGCGGCGGTACGCTTGATATCGGCGCGGAACGTCGCGAGGGTGCGGTCGAGATCGTCGCCCGTGCGCGCGGCGACCGGATCGCCTTTGACGAGACCATCGGCCGCGCGCTGCAAGGCGACCTCGACGAGAGCGAGATCACCAGCCGCACGGCGGCCGCCCACATGATCGCAGTGCTCGCCGCAGAGATGGACGGCGGCCTCCAGTACAAGCTGGGCGACGGGGCGCTGGTGCTGGGCGCGGTGCTGCCGGAGCCTGAAGGCATGATCGGCTAGGGCCGAAACGATGTCGGGGGGCAACAACGAGACTGGCGACGAGTTGGTGCACCGCGAGGTGCTTTCGCCCAATCATGGCGAGCGGACGCTCCCCATCAGCATGGTGGTGATCCACTACACCGAGATGAAGCCGGTCGAAGCCGCGCTTCAGCGGATGTGCGACCCCGCCTCCTCGGTCAGCGCGCATTACTGCATCACCGAAGAGGGCGAGGTCATCCGGCTGGTGCCCGAGGATCGCCGCGCGTGGCACGCGGGTGCGAGCTACTGGCGCGGCATTCCGGACGTGAACTCGGCGAGCATCGGGATCGAACTCGATCACCCCGGCCATGCGCCCGAGAATGGCGGCTACCGCCCCTTCGCCGAGGCGCAGATCGACGCGCTGCTCCCGCTGCTGGCGCGGATGGTGAAGCAATACGACATCCCGCGCGCCAACGTCGTCGGCCACTCCTGCGTCGCACCGATGCGCAAAGTGGATCCGGGCGAGCTGTTCCCGTGGCACCGCCTCGCCGACTACAAGCTGTGCCTGCCGCGCCCGGAATGCCTTGCTGCGGGCAATCCGTTCCACAACGAGGGCTCGTTCTTCCTCGCGCTCGAACGCTTCGGCTACGACATCACCGATCAGGTCAAGGCGGTCGAGGCTTTCGAGCGGCGCTGGCGGCCCGAGAACATCACCGGCGTGCCCGATGGCGAGATCGCCGCGATCCTGTGGCAGCTGCTGCTCGACCGCGACCAGGGGCGCACCCGCTAGCTATTCCTGCCCCGCGCGCCTATAGCCCCGCAGGTCAGGGGGCCTGAGGCAGCCGCGTGTCCTTTCGGGGGCGCGAGGAAAGTCCGGGCTCCACGAAACAAGGGTGGCGGGTAACGCCCGCCGGCGTACCTTCGGGCGCGCAAGGGAAAGTGCCACAGAGAGCAAACCGCCGATGGTCCTTCGGGGGACAGGCAAGGGTGAAAGGGTGCGGTAAGAGCGCACCGGGGGGCCGGCAACGGCAACCGCATGGCAAACCCCACCCGGAGCAAGGCCGAATAGGGGTCTCGCGCCTTTCGCAAGAAGGGTAGGCGTGTTTCGCGCCGAGAGACCCGGGTTGGCTGCTAGAGCGCCGGAGCAATCCGGCGACCAGATGAATGGCTGCTACCGTGCGGCAGGTCCCCTCGGGGATACCGTGCACGGATACAGAACCCGGCTTATGACGGCCCCCTGACGTTCTTGTTGTCCTATCGCTACGCTACTTGAGGACGTTCTTGTTGTCCTACCGCTTCGCTACTTTAGGACGGGCGGGCCCTATCACTCGAAGGAAACTCCCACAATGCAAGTGATCGGGTCAGCCATCACCCAGCGCACCCACATCAGCCGCTCGGTGGCGCAGCGGGCCGCGATCATCCTTGCGGTGGTGGTGCAGATCGGCGCGGGCTTCCTGCCGCGCATCGGGATCGGTGAATTCATCGGCACGCGTTCGGACGCGGTGCGCACGCTCATCACGCCTGCGGGCTGGGCCTTCGCGATCTGGGGGCCGCTGTTCCTGCTCTCGGTCGGTTTCGCCATCTGGCAGGCGCTCCCCGCCCAGCGCGGCAATGCCATGCTGGCGCGCGTCGGCTGGGCCGCCGCCGTCGCGCTCGGGGCGCAGGGCGTGTGGTCGACCTATACCCAGCTGGCCAACCTCACCTTCGTTTCGGTGCTGATCATCCTCGTCTCGCTCGGCGGGCTGCTGGTGGTGCTGCGCGCTCTGGTCGCCGCGCCCTCGCTGTCGCGGGGCGAGCGAATCTTCGCTGCCCCCGCCTTCACCGCCCTGTCGGCGTGGCTGACCGCGGCGAGCATCGTCAACATTGCAGCGGCGTTCAAATACCACGGCATCATGGGCGCCGAGCTTTCACCCGCCATCACCGCGGTGATGATCGTGATCGGATCATGCATCGCCGCCTTCGCCGTGTGGCAATCACGCGGGGCGCCGCTCTACGGGCTGGTGTTCTGCTGGGCGCTGGTCGCGATCAACGCGGCGGGCGGGCAGAGAGCCGCGCTCGTCGGCTATGCGGCCATCGCGGGGCTCTTGCTGGTGCTGGGCGTCACGGTGCGGGCCCTGTCGCAGCAGAGCAACCGCCGCCACTGGTTCAGCGGTTAGGCGCGCCCCACGCTCAGATAGGTGAAGCCGGCGGCGCGCATATCGTCGGGGTTGTAGATGTTGCGCAAGTCGACCATCACCGGCGCCTTGGCGAGTTCCTTGACGCGGCGAAGATCGAGCGCACGGAAAGCATCCCACTCGGTCACGATCACCACCACGTCGGCGTCTTCGATCGCTTCGTAAGGATTGCCGCACATGGTGACGCCCGGCAGCATCGGGGCGGCGGCCTCCATGCCTTCCGGGTCATAGGCGGCGACATCCACGCCTGCGTCCATCAGCGTCTGGGCGACTGCAATCGCCGGGCTGTCGCGCATATCGTCGGTGTTGGGCTTGAAGGTCAGGCCGAGCAGCGCCGCCTTCTTGCCGCGCGCATCGTCCGCGCCGCCCAGCGCGTCGACGACCTTGCGGCCCATCGCGCGCTTGCGGCTTTCGTTGACCTTGACCACGGCTTCCACGATCCGCGTCGGGCTGTCGTAATCCTCGGCGGTCTTGAGCAGCGCGAGCGTGTCCTTGGGGAAGCAGCTTCCGCCGTAGCCGGGGCCCGCGTGCAGGAACTTCTTGCCGATGCGGTTGTCCATGCCGATCCCGCGGCTGACATCCTGCACATTCGCGCCGACCTTCTCGCACAGGTCCGCCATCTCGTTGATGAAGGTGATCTTGGTCGCGAGGAAGGCGTTGGCGGCGTATTTGATCAGCTCGCTGGTGCGGCGGCTGGTGAACAGGATCGGCGATTCGTTGAGGAACAGCGGGCGGTAGACCTGCCGCATCACCTCGCGGCCGAATTCCTCCTCGGCGCCGATGACGATCCGGTCGGGGCGCTTGAAATCGCCGATCGCCGCGCCTTCGCGCAGGAATTCGGGGTTGGAGACGACCGCGAACTTGTGCGTGGTGCCGGTCTCGCGGATGATCCGCTCCACCTCGTCGCCGGTGCCGACCGGGACGGTGGACTTGGTGACGACCACCGCATCATTGCTGAGCTTCTCGCCGACTTCGCGGGCGACTTCGTAGACGAAGGTGAGGTCGGCGTGCCCGTCGCCGCGGCGGCTGGGGGTGCCGACAGCGATGAAGATCGCGTCGGCCCCGGCGATGCCCTCGCCAAGCTCGGTGGTGAAGCTGAGGCGACCGGATTTGACGTTGCTCTCGACCAGCGCATCGAGGCCCGGCTCGTAGATCGGCATGATCCCGGCATGGAGCCGGTCGATCTTGCTCTGGTCCTTGTCGATGCAGACCACGTCATGCCCGAAATCGGCGAAACAGGCGCCTGACACGAGCCCGACATAGCCCGAACCCACCATCGCAATCTTCATACTCAAGCCCTTGCGCGAAAAGCGGTGCCCCGGGGCACCTGGCGGCGGTCAGTGAGCCCGATCGCCGTTGAACATTGCGACCGTCCCGTCCTCCGCGGCGCGCGCCTGGAGGATGCGGCGCTGGTCGCCCTCCAATACGAGCGCGGTCAGCACGCCGGAGCGGAATGCGCCGGTGTCTATACCGATGCGGTTGCCACAGTCCATGACGTGATCGAAGATCGTGTGGCCGTGGACCACTACCTTCTCCAGCGCGCCCTCGTGATCGAGGAAGCCGCCGCGGATCCACAACAGGTCGCTGCGCTTCTGCTCGGCGAGCGGGCGGGCCGGATCAATCCCGGCATGGACGAAGACAAAGTCGCCAGCGCGGATCATCGTCTCGAAGCCTGCGACGTAGTCGCGGATCGATTGCGGGATGGCCGCGCAATACTTTTCGTGGATCTCCTCGAGCGCGAGGTTCGACAGATCGTGCGAACTGAGGCCGAAGCTCAGCACGGTCTCGTAACCGCCGTGCTTGAGGAAGTGGCGCAGCGCCTCGGGCTTCTTGAAGGCGTTGAGGAACATATCCTCGTGATTGCCCGCCAGCACGCGGACATTGCGGCGCTGCTGCCAATCATAGGTGCGTGCGATCACCCCGGCGCTGTCCGGCCCGCGGTCGACGAGGTCGCCGAGCAGCACGATGCGGTGGTCAAGCCCGGGCGCAGCGGCGATCTCCGCCTCGATCCCGGCGATCATCGCGTCGTAGAGGTCGAGCCGCCCGTGAATATCGCCGATTGCATAGTAGCGCGTGCCGCCCGGCACCTCGGGCAGCTTCACCGATGACGGGGAACGGAAGAAGTCGCGCAGGTGTTGCAGCATGACCGTTAAGGTTATCCGGTTGGGCTACCCTCGGGGGGGAGGGCTCAGAGAATGAGGTATACGTGCCGTTCCCCGCAATGGAGGCGGCGCATAATTGGCATAACGCCGGCGTGCAACCGACCCTTTGCCCTGCGCGCCCGTTAGTGCGAAAATGTCGCCAAGCGGTAAGCCCCCGAGCCTTAATCGAGGCTGAAGCTCACCGTCGTGACGACCCGCACCTTTTTATAGGGGCTGTCGGCCATGCCCCAGCCGCCGCCGGAATCCCCGTCGCGGCTGGTGACCTCGAAATAGCCCTGCGTCGCGTCGCGGATCTTGCCCACGCCGCTATCGGAGTCCTTGGCGAACTGCTGCGCCGATGCGCGGGCATCCTTGGTCGCCTCGGCCACCATCGTGGGCTTGATGTCGTTAAGCTTGGTGAATGTGTAGGCCATCCCCGAACCTTCCTCGAGAAACACCCCGCGGCTGACCAGATCGAACTGGCGCGCGACCGCCTTCTGCGCGCGCGCGATGTCGTTGGTGCGCAGGGCAAGCCGCTGACGCACGGTGTAGCTGGTGACGCCGTTCTGGTCGGTCATGCTCGACACGTTGGCGCCGGTGGGCTGGAGCGCGTCGGCAGGGAAGCCCAGCTCCTTGAAGAAGCCCTCGATGGTCGCGGTGTCGGCACGCACCTTGGCTTGCGCCTCGGCGATGTTGGTCGAGGTGGTCGAATAGGAGATCGTCCAGGTGGCCAGATCGGCGGTGACGTCGCGCTCGGCTAGCCCGCGCACGGTCACCGCGCGCTCGGCATCCTTGGCGCGCAGCAAACCGTTGCCGAGCAGGTATCCGCCCGCGATCATGCCGACGGCGACGATGCCTGCGGTGCCGAACCAGCGCAGGGAGTTTGCCTCCAGGAAGGCACTGCTCGTCGGATTCGCCGGTTGCATGTCGTCGCTGCTCATCGCATTGTCCCCCATCAGAGTTGATGCGACGAGTTGTGCATCACTGTCGATGAATGGAGTTTGAATGAAATATCTGCACAGCATGATCCGCGTGACCGATCCGGACGCGACGGTCGATTTCTTCAAGCTCATCGGGCTCGAGGAAGTGCGCCGCTTCGACAGCGAGGCCGGGCGCTTCACGCTGATCTTCCTTGCCGCGCCCGGGCAGGCGGGTGTCGCCGAGGTCGAGCTGACCTATAATTGGCCGCCTGCCGACGGTTCGCCGGCCGAGGACTACACGGGAGGGCGCAATTTCGGGCACCTCGCTTACCGGGTCGATAATATCTACGAGACCTGCCAGCGCCTGCTCGACAGCGGCCACACCATCCACCGTCCGCCGCGCGACGGGCACATGGCCTTCGTCAAATCGCCCGACGGCATCTCGGTCGAGCTGCTTCAGGAAGGGCATCTCGAGCCTGCCGAACCGTGGGTCAGCATGCCCAATACCGGAAGCTGGTAAGCGGCGTGTTTACTATCGCGTTGCAAATTAAAACGATTGAAACCAATAAAATAATTCACCCCGTTGCATGGGGCTCCCTGGCAAGGTAAGTAGAAATCCTTATTGGGGGGAGGGGTCGCACCTTGTCCGTGCCGGAGCTTTATCCGTGGCAGTGGCTTGCCCTGCTGCAGCATGAACTGTTGTTGTTCGCCGGGGTGTTTTTCCTGATCGGCGCAGCTGACGATTTGGCGGTCGACGCCGTGTGGCTGTGGCTGCGCGCGACGGGCCGCATCAAAACGCCGCGCCGCAGCCGCGCCGCGCTCCAGAACCGCCCGCTATCCGGCCCTGTCGCGGTGGTCATCCCTGCTTGGCGCGAGGCGGCCGTGATCGGCCAGACGATCCGCCACCTGCTCGACACCTGGCCGCAGCCGGGTTTGCGGCTCTATGTCGGCTGTTACCGCAACGATCCCGCCACGCTGGGCGCGGCCATTGCCGCCGCGCGCCGTGATCCGCGCCTGCGGCTCGTGATCCTCGGTCGCGACGGGCCGACCACCAAGGCCGATTGCCTCAACCGCCTCTATGCCGCGCTCGCCATCGACGAGGTGCGCGGCGGACGGCGCTTTGCCGCCGTGGTGTTCCACGATGCCGAGGACATCGTCGATGCGGGCGGGCTGGGCCTGCTCGACGAGGCGATCGCGGGCGGAGCGGACTTCGTGCAGCTCCCTGTCGAGCCGCTGGTGCCCCGCCACCGCGGGTTCCTCGCGCGGCACATCGGCAGCCATTACTGCGAAGAGTTCACCGAGGCCCACGGCAAGGCGATGGTCGTCCGCGACGCGCTTGGTGCGGGGCTGCCGGGGGCAGGGGTGGGCTGCGCGACATCGCGCCGCGCGCTCGACTGGCTGGTTGCGCGGCACGGGGACAAACTGCCGTTCGCCAGCGACTCCCTCACCGAGGATTACGAGCTCGGCCTCGCCATCGCCGCGGCGGGCGGGCAATGCCGCTTCGTGCGGGCGCGCGGCGAGGACGGGCAGCTGATCGCGACCCGCGCCTACTTCCCCCACACCATCGACACCGTGGTCCGCCAGAAAAGCCGCTGGGTGCTCGGCATCGCCTTGCAGGGCTGGGACCGGATCGGCTGGGCGGGCGGCGTTACCGAATGCTGGATGCGTGCGCGTGACCGGCGCGGGCCGCTCACCGCGCTGTTGCTGCTGATCGGTTATGTGCTGGTGGTGCTGACCGGCCTGATGGGCGTGATGGTGGCGGCGGGCCTTGCCGCGCCGATTGCGCTCTCGCCGCTGCTGAAGGCGGTGCTGGCGCTCAACGCGCTCGCCTTCACGTGGCGGATCATGCTGCGCTTCGGCTTTACCGCGCGCGAATATGGCATGGGCGAGGGGTTGTGGGCGATTGTCCGCGTGCCGCTCGCCAACGTTCTTGCGATCATCGCCGGGCGGCGCGCGCTGTTCACCTACATCGGCGCGCTCGCCGGTCGCGCGGCGGCGTGGGACAAGACCGAGCACGAGGCGCATCCTGCCCCCTCCGGCCCGCTCGGCGTCGCGCGGTGACGCCTCTCGTCCAGCCTCGCCCCGCCTATCGCGGCGGCCCTCTGATCGTGCTGGTGATGCTGGTGATCGGCTGGGTGGGCCTGCGCGCGGTGTTGTGGGACGATCCCTTCGAAACGCCCGCCGCCGCCTTCGAGAGCCCGCCTGCGGCCTATGGCTACGCCCCGCAATCGGTCGTCGATCCCTATATGCTGGCGCCGGCGCCTCCCCCATACCCGGCCGCTTACCCGCCCGGTTATCCGGCGGCGTACCCGGCGGCCTATTACGGCACCGCGATGCCGGGCGCGCCGCTGCCCCCGCAGATCGTCCGCGTCCTCCGCGCGCCGCAGCCCGGCCCCTATCGCTACGCCCGCGAGGTGGACCTCGGCCTGCCGTCCTTCCCGAGCCTGCCGCCCGGCATCCCGCGCGCGCAGCCTGCTTTTGCCGCGGCCGAGGTCGCGCAGAGCGCCCCGTTCCTGCCCGCCGGCCAGCCGGACGCCAAACCCGCCAAACCGCCGGGGCGCTGGTCGCTCGATTACTGGACCTTCTATCGTCAGGGCTCCGAGGCCGCGCCGGTCTCGCAGGGCCGCGTGCCGGTCTACGGGGCGAACCAGGCAGGAGCGGTGCTGCAATACCGGCTCGCCCGCTCCAGCCGCCTCGATCCGAGGCTCTATCTGCGCGCCTATCAGGCGCTGATCGAGGGCGGCGAGCGCGAGCTGGCGCTCGGCGCCTCGCTGCGCCCGCTGCCGCGCGTGCCGCTGCGGCTCGCGGCCGAGGCGCGCTACACCGAGACCCTGTTCGGCAGCGAGGTGCGCCCCGCCGCCTATGCTGTCACCGAGTTCAATCCGGTGCCCCTGCCGCTCGGCTCGCGGCTCGAGGCTTACGGACAGGCAGGCTGGGTCGGCGGCGCGGCCGCCACGCCCTTTGCCGACGGGCAGGCGGTGGTGATCCGCGATCTGCCGTTTGTCGGGCGATTGAGCCGCGATGCGCTGCGCATGAGCTTTGGCGCAGGCGTGTGGGGCGGCGCGCAGAAGGACGCCCAGCGGCTCGACGTCGGCCCCTCGCTGCGCTTCGACGTCAGGGTGGGCAAGGTGCCGGCGCGCGTCTCGGTCGACTGGCGCCAGCGCGTGGCGGGCGATGCAGCACCGGGCTCGGGCGTAGCGGCGACCATTTCGGCGGGTTTCTAGCGTTATCTGCTTTCAGCCACCTTCGGTGGTCTGCATCGCGCCAATACGCGATCTATAGAGAACAACGTAAGCGGCGCGGGTTTCATCCCCCCGCTGCCTCGGCTAGTCCCCTCGCATGGACGTTTACCTGCCCATCGCGAATCTCTCGGTCAACGGGCTCTACATTGTTCTCCTCGGCGTGCTGACGGGGATCCTGTCGGGCCTGTTCGGGATCGGCGGCGGGTTTCTGACGACGCCGCTGCTGATCTTCTACGGCATCCCTCCGACCGTCGCAGCCGCCTCGGCGGCGACGCAGGTGACGGGCGCGAGCGTCTCGGGCGTGCTCGCCCATTCGCGGCGCGGCGGGGTCGATTACCGGATGGGCGGCGTGATGGTCGGCGGCGGGATATTCGGTGCGTTGATCGGCGCCGGGCTGTTCAGCGTGCTCCAGACGCTGGGCCAGATCGATGTGGTGATTTCGGTGCTCTACGTGCTGATGCTCGGCTCGATCGGCACGCTGATGATGCGCGAGGCGGTGAACGCGCTGCGCCCCGGCCTGTTCGGCAAGGGCGCGCCGGTCAAGAAGCGCCGCCACCACCCGCTCGTGGCGAGCCTGCCCTATCGCTGGCGGTTCTATGCCTCGGGCCTCTACCTCTCCCCGCTTGCGCCGATGCTGCTGGGCATGGCGGTCGGCATCCTCACCATGCTGATGGGGATCGGCGGCGGCTTCCTGCTGGTGCCGGCGATGCTCTACATCCTCGGCATGAGCGGCAATGTGGTGGTCGGCACCTCGCTGTTCCAGATCCTGTTCGTGACGATGGTGACGACCATGACCCACGCGCTCACCACCCGCGCGGTTGACCTTGTGCTGGCCGCGCTGCTGCTCCTGGGATCGGTGCTCGGCGCGCAGTTCGGGACGCAGATCGCGGCCAAGGCCAAGCCCGAATACCTGCGCCTCGCGCTGGCCGCGCTCGTGCTGCTGATCGCGCTGCGCATGCTCTACGGCCTCGGGGTGCAGCCCGACGAGATCTACACCGTGGAGCAATTGTGAGAGCGGCCGCGTGAACATCGCCGCGCGCCTCGCCTTGCTGGTGCTCGCATGGAGCGCGCTGACCGCCACCCCCGCTCTTGCCCAGCGCGAGCCGGTGCTGGTGCCCGAGGTCAGCCAGTCGCTCATCGAGGTGCGGCAGGGCTTCACCGGTGCGCGGCTGCTGCTCTACGGCGCGGTGATCGATCCCGAGGCGGCCGGCAGCGCGGGCGATTATGACATCGTGGTGGTGCTGAAAGGCCCGACCCAGCCGGTGCGCATCCGCGAGAAGGAACGCATCGCGGGCATGTGGATGAACGCCGAATCCACCGATTTCCGCTCCGCGCCCTCGTTCTTCGCGGTCTCCTCCTCGCGCCCCATCAAGCAGATCGTCGACGAGCGCACCGCGGCGATCTTCGAGCTGGGCACGGACTTCATCCAGCTTTCGCCATCCGGCCAGATCGAGCCCGAGGAACAGGCGCGTTTCTCCCGCGGGCTGGTCGAGCTGCGGCGGCGGCAGGGGCTCTATCAGGAGAACCCGGGCGGGGTGCGGATCAGCGAGAAGGTGCTCTACCAGGCGCGCATCGACCTGCCCTCCAACGTCACCACGGGCCGCTACACCGCCGAGACCTTCGCCGTCTCCAAGGGCCGGGTGGTGGCGAGCGCCACGGCGAGGATCGAGGTGGTCAAGGCCGGGCTCGAAGGGCAGGTAGTGGTCGCCTCGCAGCGCTGGTCGTTCTTCTATGGCCTTGGCGCGATTGCGCTTTCGCTCGGGATGGGCTGGGCGGCCGGACGCTTCTTCGCCCGCACCTGAGCCAGCCTGCGCCGTAAGGTCAGCGCCCATCGTTGACGCGATCTTAACCTCGTCCCCGCTAATTCCGCTGGCGTTCCCAAGGGACGCGCAGGGAAGGGCGCAGATGACCGATAACGCCAGGCACGATTTCGAACGCTTCACTGGACCCAATCCGTCGGGTTCCGAGGAACTCGCCGCAGCCTATGCCGGGGGCCAGCAGGACAATGCGCGCCTGCCGATCGGCGTGGTGCTCGAAATTTCCGGTTCCGGCTCGCAGATCGCGCTCGATCTCCAGCGGCTCAACGAGTGCATGGACGATCCCGATCCGTCGATTGCCCTGTCCGGGCAGGTCGGCAGCCAGATCAAGATCCGTGTCGGCGACGCATGGCTGCTCGCCAACGTGCGTGACCAGCGCAAGGACCGCCGCACCGACGGCGGGATCATCGCCCACATCGACTTCCTCGGCGAAGGTGCGGAGGAAAAGCTGACGGGCCGCATCCACGGCTTCAAGCGCGGCGTCACCCGCTACCCGATCCCCGGCGCGATGATCTATCCCGCCACCACCAAGGATCTCGAACAGATCTACGCCAGCGATGGCCGCGCCAGCATCACCATCGGCAAGGTCTTCCCGACCAAGGACATCCGCGCCGGCCTCTATATCGACGCGATGCTGGGCAAGCACTTCGCGCTGCTCGGCTCGACCGGGACCGGCAAGTCGACCAGCGCGGCGCTGATCCTGCACCGCATCTGCGAGGCCGCGCCCAAGGGTCACATCGTGATGATCGACCCGCACGGCGAATACGCTGCCGCGTTCCGCACCACCGGGCAGATCCTCGACGTGTCGAACCTGCAGATGCCGTACTGGCTGATGAACTTCGAGGAGCACTGCGAAGTGCTGCTCTCGTCCAGCGGCAACGAACGGCAGATGGACGCCGACATTCTCGCCAAGTGCCTCCTCGCCGCGCGGACCAAGAACCGGCTGGCGCAGGTGATGGGCAAGATCACGGTGGATTCGCCGATCCCCTACCTGCTCTCCGATTTCAGCAACATCCTGCAGGACGAGATGGGCCGCCTCGACAAGGCGACCTCGACCGCGCCTTACATGCGGATCAAGCAGAAGCTCGACGAGATCAAGGCCGACCCGCGCTACCAGTTCATGTTCTCAGGCATGCTGGTCGGCGACACGATGGTCGAATTCATCTCCAAGATCTTCCGGATGCCCGGCAACGGCAAGCCGATCTCGATCATCGACGTGTCGGGCGTGCCGTCGGACATCACCTCGACCGTGGTCGCGGTGCTCAGCCGCCTCGTCTTCGACTTCGCCATCTGGGGCCGTGACGAGAAGACCCGTCCGGTGCTGCTCGTCTGCGAAGAAGCGCACCGATACGTGCCCAATGAGAAGAACGCCGACGGATCGTCGGTCGGCAAGATCCTCAGCCGCATCGCCAAGGAAGGCCGTAAGTACGGCATCTCGCTGGGTCTCATCACCCAGCGTCCCTCCGACCTGGCCGAAGGCGTGCTGTCGCAGTGCGGCACGATCATCTCGATGCGCCTCAACAACGACCGCGACCAGGCCTTCGTGAAAGCCGCCATGCCCGAAGGCGCGCGCGGCTTCCTCGATTCCATCCCGGCGCTGCGCAACCGCGAATGCATCATCTGCGGCGAGGGTGTCGCAATCCCGATCCGCGTGACCTTCGACCAGCTCGAAGAGCACAAGCGCCCGGCCTCCGAAGACCCGAGCTTCGCCGAACTGTGGAGCACAGACGGCGGCGAGGACGAGTTGGTCGAGCGCGTGGTGATGCGGTGGAGAAGCCAGGGGTAAGCCCCACTTCGTCATTGCGAGCAAAGCGAAGCAACCCATGACCTGAGGGTGCGTTTATCGCGCCGGCGGTTCATGGATTGCCGCGTCGCTACGCTCCTCGCAATGACGAGGGATCAGGTACCCCGCGTATCCCCGTACAAGTGAATATGCAGCCGGTCGCTCATCCGGAAACCATGCTCCAGACATTGCCCGCTGAGCCACCCCTGCCGCTCACGCTGGGTGGCGCTGTCGGTGCCTTCGGCCATCAGGAACACCCGTTCGGGCCGGAAGCGGTAGCGGCGCTGGAGCGCCAGCACCTCGGCCACATCCTCCGGCTTTGCGATCACGAATTTCAGGAAGGCGCGCGGCTCGGTCGCCCATGCGTCGAGCCGCTCGGGGATCAGCGCGAGGTCGGCGGGGTTCCCGCTATGCGCGAGCTTGGGGCTGACATTGTACTGGTCGACCCGCACATCGAGTCGCACGGGCGGGGCGACCGTGCCGTTGGTCTCGATCTCGACGGAGATGTCCGGCAAGTGGCCCAGCATTTCGGCGAGGGCAGGCGCCTGAAGCAAAGGCTCGCCTCCGGTGATGACGAGGCGCTTCTGGCCCAGCGCAGCGATACGATCAGCCGTTTCGGCGGGGGTGAGCGTCACCTGATTGGCCTTGCGATCAAATGCGATCCCGTCTCGGTGGGGGCGCCCAAACGGACCGGCGTCACCCTCGAAGTGCCACGTATAGGCCGTGTCGCACCACGTGCAGGCAAGGTTGCAGCGGGAGAGGCGCACGAAGGCGACCGGCATTCCGGCGGAAGGCCCTTCGCCCTGTAACGAGGCGAAAATCTCCGGCCCGCCGGTGTCGTCGGTGGCGAGGGTGAGGTTCACCTCACCCCAGCCGCGCCAGCGCCGCGGTCAGCCGCTCGACTTCGCCCGTGTGGTGGGCAAGATCGGCGCGGGCCTTTTCGACCGCTTCGGGTTTGGCCTTCTCGGCAAATGCGGGGTTCGACAGACGCCCTTCGAGGCTCTTGGCTTCCTTCGTGCTGGCGGCGAGCGCCTTCTCAAGCCGCGACTTCTCGGCGGCGATGTCGACGATCCCTTCGAGCGGGATGACGAACACGTCGCCGCCTGCGACTACCTGCATGGCGGGGCCAGCGGGGGCCTCGCCAATGGTCACAGGCGTCAGGCGGGCGAGCCGCTCGATGGCCGCGCTGCTGCGCTCGATCGTGCGTGTTGCGACGTCCGAGGGCGCGGCGAGATAGGCCGCCAGCTTCGCCCCCGGCGCGATGCCGAGTTCGTTCTTCGCCGAGCGGGTGTTGGTGGTGAGCTCGATCACCCAGTCGATGACGTCGGTCGCGTCCTTCGACACCTCGGCCTCCGGCGCGGGCCACTGCGCCACGATCAGCTCGTACTGACGCGCACCCAGCTTGTGCCACAGCTCTTCGGTGATGAAGGGCATGAAGGGGTGGAGCATGACGAGGATCTGGTCGAGCGCCCAGCCGGCGACCGCACGGGTCTCCACCGCTGGAGGGCTGTCGGCGTCGCTGGCGAAGACCGGCTTGATCAGCTCCAGATACCAGTCGCAGAACTTGCTCCACGTGAACTGGTAGATCGCGTTGGCCGCCGCGTCGAAGCGCAGGTCGGCCATCGCGCGCTCGATCTCGGTCACGCAGGACGCGACCTCGCCGATGATCCACTGGTTGGCGGCGAGGCGCGCTTGCGGGGCCTTCACGCTGGCCGAGGCACCGATGCCATTGGACTGGCAGAACCGCGCCGCGTTCCACAGCTTGGTCGCGAAGTTGCGGTAACCTTCGACCCGGCTCTGGTCCATCTTGATGTCGCGGCCCTGGCTCTCCATCGCCGCCATGAAGAAGCGCAGCGCGTCGGCCCCGTACTGGTCGATGAGGCCGAGCGGATCGACGACATTGCCCTTGGACTTCGACATCTTCGCGCCGTCCGCCGCGCGCACCAGGCCGTGGAGGTAAAGCGTGTCCCAGGGCTTCTGGCCCATATTGTAGAAGCCCATCATCATCATCCGCGCATCCCAGAAGAACAGGATGTCGAAGCCGGAGATGAGGAGCGAGTTGGGGAAATGCTTGTTGAGCAGCGGCGCGTCGGCGTCCGGCCAGCCGAGCGTCGCGAAGGGCCACAGCGCGGAGGAGAACCACGTGTCGAGGACGTCCTCGTCCTGCGTCAGGGCAACGCCTGCGCCTGCGAGCGCCTGCGCGGCGGCTTCGTCTTCGGCGACGATGCAGCGGCCGTCATCAGCGAACCAAGCCGGGATCCGGTGCCCCCACCACAATTGGCGGCTGACGCACCACGGCTGGATGTTCTCCATCCAGTTGAAGAAGGTCTTCTCCCACGACTTCGGCACGATGCCGATATCGCCCGAGCGGACCGCTTCGATCGGCTTCTTCGCCAGTTCCGCGGCGTTCACATACCACTGGTCGGTCAGCCACGGCTCGATCACCACGCCGCCGCGGTCGCCGAAGGGCGTCGCGATCTGGCGCGGCTCGGCGTCGTGCTCGACCTCTTCGCCGTCCTTGTTTTTGGTGACGTGCGGGATGAGGTAACCCTGCTCCTTCATCCGGGCCACGACCAGCTCGCGCGCGCCGTCGATGCCGTCGCGCTTGAAGCGGTGGAGGCCGATGAATTCCTCCGGCACCAGACCGTCCGCCGTCTGGCAGACGTTCGCCTCGGCATCGAGCATGTTGAGCATCTCGGACGCCGAGAACCCGGCGCGCTTGCCGACTTCGAAGTCGTTGAAGTCATGCCCCGGCGTGATCTTGACGCAGCCGCTCCCAAGCTCCGGATCGGCGTGCTCGTCGGCGATCACCGGGATGCGGCGGCCGGTCAGCGGCAGGACCACGTGCTTGCCGACGACGCTGGCATAGCGCTCGTCCGCCGGGTTCACCGCGACAGCCATGTCGGCGAGCATCGTTTCGGGGCGGGTGGTGGCGACTTCGAGATAATCGCGGCCATCGGGCAGGGTGACGGGATTCCCGTTTTCGTCGGCAGCCAGCGGATAGCGCAGGTGCCAAAAGCCGCCCGCAATCGTCTGCGTCTCGACTTCGAGGTCGCTGATCGCGGTCTTCAGCTTCGGGTCCCAGTTCACCAGCCGCTTGTCGCGGTAGATCAGCCCGTCGTTGAACAGGTCGACGAAAGTCTTGATCACCGCCTTGGTGAAGTGCGGGTCCATCGTGAACTGCTCGCGGCTCCAGTCCATCGAGCAGCCCAGACGGCGCAGCTGGTTGGTGATGGTGCCGCCGCTTGTCGCCTTCCACTCCCAGACCTTCTCGACGAAAGCCTCGCGGGTGTAGTTGGTGCGCTTGTCCTGCCGCGCTTCCATCTGGCGTTCGACCACCATCTGCGTCGCGATCCCGGCGTGGTCGGTGCCGACCACCCACAAGGCGTCCTTGCCGCGCAGGCGCTCATAGCGGATCACCACATCCTGCAACGTGTTGTCGAGCGCGTGGCCGATATGCAGGCTGCCTGTCACGTTGGGCGGCGGGTTGACGATGGTGAAGGCCTCGGCATCCGGGCGCTCGGGCCGGAACAGGCCGTTCGCTTCCCAATGGGCATACCAGCGCGCCTCGATATCGGCGGGGTCGAAAGTGGTGGCCAAAACTGGCTGCGTCGTGTCGCTCATAGTGAGCGGGGCCATGCCAGCACCCATGTTGCGATGCAATGATGGACGTAGATTGCGCTTTGCCGCGAGAGCCTTGCGAGGCGCGGAAAATCACCCCATACCTCGCAGCCGATGCAGAGCGGTGCGCAACACAGGCTGGACGACACGACTGCGGAAGGCCCCCGGCTGGCGCTGTCGGGCCAGCTCACGCTTGCCCATATCGGCCCGCTCGAGGTCGATCTCAGGAACATGGACGGCCCCGTGCGCGTCGTCGACCTGTCTGAAGTGGACGAGATCGACACGGTCGGCGCCTATGTCGTGTGCCGCTTCGCCCGGCGGCTCGATTGCGACATCACCGGCGCCAGTCCCGAGGCCGAGCGGCTGCTCGCTGCGGTGCGCGAGATCGATACCGAGGGTCACACGCACCCCCACCGCCTGCCCGTGTGGGAGCGCGTGCCGACGAAGTTCGGCGAGCATATCTACGGCGCGCGCCGGGGCATCTACGGGGTGGTCGGCTTCTTCGGGCAGATCCTGATCGGCGCGGGCAGCCTGCTGCGCCATCCGACCCGCTTCCCCATGAAGGCGCTGGTCCACCAGATGGAGCTGGTCGGCGTCTCGGCCCTGCCGATCATCGGGTTGATGAGCTTCCTGATCGGCATCGTGATCGCCCAGCAGGGCTCGGTGCAGCTGGAGCAATTCGGCGCCGAGGCGCTCACCGTCAACCTCGTCGGGCGCATCACCTTGCGCGAGCTGGGCGTGCTGATGACCGCGATCATGGTCGCAGGGCGATCGGGCAGCGCCTTTGCCGCGCAATTGGGCACGATGAAGCTGACCGAGGAGATCGACGCGATGCTGACCATCGGCATCTCGCCGATCGAGGTGCTGGTGATCCCGCGGATCATGGCGGCGACCTTCATGATGCTGCTGCTCGGCTTTTATGCCTCGGTGGTGGCGATCGTCGGCGGGGCGGTGGTCGGGCAGGCGTCGCTCGGCATACCCTTCATCACCTTCCTGCTGCGCATTCAGGAAGTGGTGCCGACGCACGACCTGTGGGTGGGGCTTATCAAGGCGCCGGTGTTCGGGCTGATCGTCGCGCTGGCGGGCTGCTACAACGGCCTTCAGGTGCGCGGCGATTCCGAGGAAGTCGGCCGCCGCACGACGATGGCGGTGGTCTCGGCGATCTTCGCGGTGATCGTGCTCGACGCATTCTTCGCGGTGTTCTTCACCGAGATTGGGTGGGGCTGACGCTATGAAGATGAACGCCCATCCCGACGATGACAGCCCGGCCATCGTGGTCGAAGGGCTGGTCAACCGCTTCGGCGACTTTGCGGTGCATGACGGTCTCGACCTCAGCGTGCGGCGCGGCGAGATCCTCGGCGTTGTCGGCGGATCGGGGACCGGCAAGTCGGTGCTGATGCGCTCGATCATCGGTCTCCAGTCCCCCGATGCGGGGCGGATCGAGGTGCTCGGCCACAACCTGTGCGGTGATGATGCCGAGAACGATCTCGCCGTGCGCGAACGCTGGGGCGTGCTGTTCCAGGGCGGGGCGCTGTTCTCGACGCTGACGGTGGGCGAGAACGTGGAAGTGCCGCTCAAGCAGTTCTTCCCCGACCTCGACCCCGGCTTCCGCGCCGAGATCGCGCGCTACAAAGTGATGCTCACCGGCCTGCCCGAGGATGCGGTGCAGAAGTTCCCGTCCGAGCTTTCGGGCGGCATGAAGAAGCGCGCCGGCCTCGCCCGCGCATTGGCGCTCGATCCGGAGCTGTTGTTCCTCGACGAGCCGACCGCCGGGCTCGATCCGATCGGCGCGGCCAAGTTCGACCGGCTGACCCGCGAGCTCAAGGAGACGCTTGGCCTTACGGTGTTTCTCATAACCCATGATCTCGATACGCTCTACGAGATCTGCGACCGGGTGGCGGTGATCGCCGACAAGCGCATCATCGCGGTTGGCACGATCCCCGAGCTGGTCGCGACACGGCATCCGTGGATCGAGGAATATTTCAACGGCCCGCGCGGTCGCAGCGCCCATGCCACGCACCTCCGCGGCGAGCCATGAGCCGGATAATGTTGGACAACCGCGCCCGCCGGGCGGCATAGGGACAGCACATGGAGACCAGAGCCAATCATCTGTGGGTCGGTGCGGTGACGCTGGTGCTGCTGGCGGCGCTGGCGGCGTTCATCGTCTGGATCGCGCGGCTCAATGAAGGCCAGCAGGACGAGTACGACATCTTCTACAACCAGTCGGTCTCCGGTCTTGCCAATGGTAGCCAGGTCAGCTTTGCCGGTGTGCCCGTCGGGCAGGTGACCGAGATCGCGCTGGCCAAGGACAACCCCGAATTCGTGCGCGTGCGCATCAAAGTGAAGGAAGAAGTGCCGATCCTCGTCGGCACGCAGGCGACCATCCAGGCGAGCTTCACCGGCGTCTCGACGATCCTGCTCGACGGGGCGCGCAAGAACAATCCGGCGATCACCTGCGAGACCACTGCCTGCCCTGAAGGGCGCCCAGTTATCCCGCCCGGCCGCGGCGGCTTCGGCGAGATCGTCGCCAACGCGCCGCTGCTGCTGGAGCGGCTGGCGACGCTGACCGAGCAATTGAACGTCATTCTCGGGCCGGACAATCAGGAAGAGATCGCAGGCATCCTGCGCAACACCAACCGGCTGACCAAGGGTCTTGCCGATGCCAGCCCCGAGCTGACACAGAACCTCAAGGACTTCCGCACCACGCTCACCGAACTCAACCAGACTCTCGATGCGGTCGAGAAGCTGGCGGTGACCACCGACGGGGTGCTCAATAAGGAAGGCCAGCCGCTGGCGCAGGAACTGCGCGCGACGCTCAAGAGCGCCAACGCCGCACTCGCATCGCTGTCGGCGACGCTCGAGGACACGCGCCCCGCCGCGCGCCAGCTGCGCACCACTACCTTGCCCGCTGCCGAAGCGACGCTCGAGGATCTGCGCGCCACCAGCCGATCTTTGCGCACGATCACCGAGAAGCTCGAAAGCGAAGGCGCGCGCGCGCTGGTCGGCGGCAAGTCGCTGCCCGACTACAAGCCATAAGGATGAACAACGCCATGATCCGGCCTGCCCTTATCGCCCTTCCGCTGCTGCTCGCGCTGTCCGGCTGCGTCAGCCTCGGCAGCGAGCCGCCTGCGAGCCTGCTGACCCTCAGCCCCGCAGCGAGCGCGCCGGTCGGTCCGGGTGTGGGGAGCGGCGGCGAGCAGCCGGTGATCGCGATCCTGACGATCGACACCCCCGCCAAGCTCGACGTGCTGCGCGTGCCGGTGGCGGTGACCGACACCGAGATCGCCTATCTGCAAGAGGCCTACTGGATCGAGAAGCCCGCACGCCTGTTCCGGCGGCTGGTCGGAGAGACGATCCGGTCGCGCGGAGCCGCGATGGTGGTGGATGGCGACAACGCGGCGACGCTGGCGACGCTGACGCTCAAGGGCACGCTGATCGACATGGGCTACGACGCGCAGACCCAATCGGCGGTGGTGCGGTTCGACGCGGTGCGGGTCGACAAGGACGGCAAGGTCGCCACCCGCCGCTTCGAAGCCCGCGAGGCCGGTGTCGTGGCGGAGACCCGCGCGGTCGGCGCAGCGCTCAACGTCGCGGCGAACAAGGTTGCGGCCGAAGTGGCCGACTGGGTCGCGGCGGGCTGATCTAGGTCCGCGCCATCCGCGCAAACGCCCAGGCGCGCAGGAAATCGGCCTGGCGCCGTTCGCGGCGCTCCTCGGCTTCCCAGTCGCGGCCCCACAGATCGGCCTGCCACTCCTCCTCGAGGCACGTCGCCTGCCATAAGGCCAGCGGCTCATCCTCATGGCGAGCGTCGAGCGCGGCAAGGGCCGTGACCAGCGACGCGGCGAGCTTGGCCATCGCCTCCACCCCTGCCAGCGCAAAGGGATCGAGGGTGTTCAGCCGCGCTTCCAGCACTGCGAGAGCTTCAGGCGGCTGCGGGCGGTGGAGCACGCCGCTTACCCGCACCAGCGTGATGCCGTGCGCCGCCTCGAAGGCGGAAAGCAGCGGCTCCCACACCGCCTGCTGGCGCGCATGGAGCGGCTCATCAGGGTCGGCGCGGTAGCAGAGCGTATCTGTCTCGGCGTAGCTGACGAGCCCGCGTGCTATCGCTGCCGGATCGGCAGCAACGATGTCGATCGCGTAGTCTGCCATGTCGCGAAGGGGCAGGCTGGCAGGATCGATTTTCTCGCCCTGCCGCCGCCATTCCGCCGCCAGCGCCTCGCCCAGCGCCTCGTTGGGGACCACCTGCGGCGCTCCGCCCACGGTCTTGACCCCGCGCCCGTCGAGCAGCACCTGATAGCGGGGCGCCTTGGCGCCGGGCACCGCGCCCAGCGTCACATCCTTGTAGAAACGGCGGATCATTCCTTCGGCCCGGCTCCGGCGTTCCAGCGGCGCGCGATGAAGCGCGGCAGGAAGAAGATGTCGAAGAATCCGATCACCGCGAACACGACTCCCACGATGTAGGGCAGGTCGATAATCCCGCGCACGATGGCAAAGCCGAGCATCACCAGCGCGACCCCGCCGAAACGGACCATGGTGATGATCATGAAGCCGGTGCGGGCGCGCTCATCGGCGATCTCGCGTGCGGATTTGCTCATGGCAGTGTCTCCTCGAGGGCAGCGGCCAGATCGGCGGCGGTGTCGACGACGCGGCCTGCGCCGCTCGCCAGCAATTCGTCCGCGCCGTGATAGCCCCAGCCGACCCCGACCGCGGCGACCCCGATGCTGCGTGCCATCATCATGTCGAAGCTGGTGTCGCCGATCATCACCGTCTGTTCGCGGGTGGCCCCGGCCTCGAACAAAGCTGCTTCGAGCATCGCGGGGTGCGGCTTGGAAGGGTGGCGGTCGGCGGTCTGGAGCGAGGTGAACAGGTCGCTGATCCCGTGCGTCGCAAGGCAGGCGGCGAGGCCCCGGTCGGACTTGCCGGTGGCGACCGCAAGGCTCCAGCCGCCCGCGTGAAGATCGCGCAGGAGGTCGGCGATGCCTTCGTAAAGCGGCTCGTCGAGCAAGCCTTCCTCGCGGCGCGCACGGAAGCTGGAGCGGTAGAATTCAGTGACGGCGCGGTTCTGCTCGTCGCTGAGGCCCGGCGCGAGGCTGCGGACGGCAGCGGGCAGGCTAAGCCCGACGATCCGCCGCACGGCGTGGTTGTCGGGCGCTTCGAGGCCTGCACGCTTGAAGGCGCGCTCCATTGCCCAGCACACGTCCGCCTGCCCGTCGACCAGCGTCCCGTCGCAATCGAACACGGCGAGCCTCATGCCGCGATGTTCCGGACAAGATGGGCGAGGGCGGCGTGGCCCGCGGCGTCCAGCCCCGCAGCGATGCGGATGCGCTCATCCGCCGTCTTGTTCTGCGAGAGCTTGAGTGTGGGCCGCCATGCCAGCACCTCGAGCTCGAAGCCGACGATGCCGCGGAACAACCCGCTCCACATTTTCTCTGAGGATTCCCCGGCCAGCCACGGCGTGCCTTCGAGCTTGCCCTCGTGCTTGGCGATGGCTGCATGGAGAAACGCCTCCAGCCCTGCGTCGTCCATTGTGCGCACCCGGCCTTCGAGCTCGAGCGCGACGTAATCCCACGTCGGCACGGTATCACGGTTGTCGTACCAGCGGGGCGAGACATAGGCGTCGGGGCCATTGACCACGATCAGCGCCGTCTCGCCATCAAGGTGGCGTGCCAGCGCATTGCCGCGCGCAAGGTGGAACTGCACGGCTCCGTCGCCGGTGGTCAGCAGCGGGGTATGCGCCACGCGCGGGCCATCAGGTGTGGTCGCGAAGACCATGCCGAAGCCGATCTCCGAGATCAGGCTCTCGCACAATGCGCGGTCATCGGTGCGGTAGAGCGGATTGGGATGCATCAGCGCCGCCCTTTGACGACCGGACCCTTCGGCTTGCCCGGAGCCTTGCCTTTGGCAGGCGGCTTGGCGGGGGCCTTGCCCTTGGGCTTCGTCTTCGGCTTGGCAGCGACGGCACCGCGCGCACGGCGCGGCGTGCGGGCCTCCTTCTTCGCCTGCTTGAAGTGGCGGCGGGCGGCCTGCTTCTTCTCCTCGCCGGTCTTCTCGGGCGTCTCCTCGCGCAGCGGCGAAGCATCCGACAGCTTCTGGTCGAAGCCGAGCACGTCCATGCTCATCGCAAAGTGCGGCGGCAGTTCGGCGGTAACATCCAGCTTGCCGCCGGTCCCTTCACCCGCCTTGGGCTCCGAGATGATCAACCGGCGCGCGTGCAGGTGCATCTTGCGGCTCACCGCGCCGGTCAGGAAGGCGTCGGGCCCGCCATATTTGCCGTCGCCGACGATCGGGTGGCCGATGGCCGCCATGTGGACGCGCAGCTGGTGGGTGCGGCCGGTCAGAGGCTCGAGCTCGACCCAGGCGGCGCGCTGTCCGGCGTGCTCGACCACGCGGTAGCGGGTCTTGGCCGCCGCGCCGTTCTCCTCATCGATATGCATCTTCTCGCCGCCGGTACCCGGCTGCTTGGCGAGGGGGGCGTCGATCACGCCTTCGGCCAGATCCGGCACGCCGACCACCAGCGCCCAATAGACCTTGCGCGCCGAGCGGCTCGCGAAACGTTTGGAGAAGCTCGCGGCGCTGCCCGGCGTTCGGGCGATCAGCAGCACGCCCGAGGTGTCCTTGTCGAGCCGGTGGACGAGGCGCGGGCGCGGGGTCTTCTCGTCGGTGACGAAGGCATCGAGCAGCCCGTCGACGTGCTTCGTCGTCTTGCTCCCGCCCTGTGTGGCAAGGCCGGGGGGTTTGTTGAGCACGATCGCGTAAGGCGTTTCGCGGATCACCATGTCCCTGGCCTCGGCGATCTGCTCGGGGCTCAGCGTGCGGATGCGCGGCTTGGCTTTCTTCGCGGCGGGCGCTTCCTCGCCGCCCGGGGGGACGCGCAGCACCTGTCCTTGTTCGAGCCGGTCTTCCGGCTTGGTGCGCTTGCCATCGACGCGGATCTGTCCGGTACGCGCCCAGCGCGACACAGTGGCAAAGCCGATCAGCGGCAGGTTGCGCTTGAACCAGCGGTCGAGCCGGATGCCGTCATCATCCTCGCTGACGGTGAACTGGCGGACGTTGTCCGTGGGCGGGGTGGGGGTATCGGTCATTGGACGCTCTGCGCGGCGACGAGGCCGACGATCACCGCGGCCATCCCAGCGGCGAGCGAGGCAGCGGCATAGCCTGCGGCCATCCCTGCCTGCCCGCGGTGGAGCATGGTGACGAGCTCTGAAGAAAAGGCGCTGAAGGTGGTGAAGCCGCCCAAGAGCCCGACGCCGATCAGCAGGCGCGCGTTCTCGGCGGTCGGTTCGGCCATCGTCCCGCGCGCGAGCCAGCCGACCAGCGCGCCCATCATCAGGCTGCCGGCGATGTTGACGCCCAGCGTGCCCCACGGGAAGGTGTTGTCCGGCCCGGCAAGATTCGCCACTGCGCGCCCGACATGATAGCGCAGCACCGAGCCCACAGCGCCGCCGAGGGCGACATTGAGGCTTGCCGCGAGGGGGGAGATTTCACCTGCCATGGCGCGGCCATAGCGAGGCCATCGCGATCTGCCTAGCGCGGCTGCGGCGGTTTCCTGCGCGCTGATGTCTTGCCTTTGGGGCGCTGTTGGACTATCGGGGCGCGGTTTCATGGGCGGTCCCTAGAGGGAATCGCCCGTATTCCATTGGAAATTCATCGCGCACCCCCGCGCAGAATCACAGCGGGGCTCTGGGCGTTCGGAAAATTGAGGTAGTCGTCGTTTATGCAAATCATGGTTCGCGATAACAATGTCGATCAGGCCCTGCGCGCGCTCAAGAAGAAGCTGCAGCGCGAAGGCGTTTATCGCGAGATGAAGCTGCGTCGCCACTTTGAAAAGCCCTCCGAGAAGCGCGCCCGTGAAAAGGCTGCCGCCGTGCGCCGCGCCCGCAAGATGGAGCGCAAGCGGATGGAGCGTGACGGGAGCAAGTAATCCCGTCCTCAGGCGTGCATCCGCAACCGGAACCGCTTGAATCCCCCTTTCCGATCAGCCATCAGGGCGCGGCATAAACCCCGCGCCCTTTTGTCGTAATACCGCCGCGATTGCCGTGCCGCCCATCAGGACAAGACCATGACCGAGATTACCCGCGTTCCGATCAAGCCCGTTGCCAAGGGCTCGCTGACCAAGCTGTGGATCGGGGTTGTCCTCGCCGTCCTGGTGGGGGCGGGCGTCGCCTGGTCGGCCGTGCCGCGCGGTCTCAGCGTCAGCACCGAAGTGGCCGGCACCGGCCCGAACGTCGCCAAGGGTGACGTCGTCTTCGTCAAGTACAAGGGCAAGCTGGCCGCAACCGGCACCGTCTTCGACGAATCGCAGGACATTCCGCTGCCCGTGCAGGGGCTGTTCCCGGCCGGCAATCCCTTCCCGGTGGAGGAAGGCGCGACCATTCCGGGCTTCTACGAAGGGCTCCAGAAGATGCAGAAGGGCGGCAAGTACACGCTCTTCATCCCCGCCGATAAGGCCTATGGCGCGACCCCGCCGCCGAACTCGCCGATCCCGGCCAATGCCGATCTCGAGTTCGACATCGAGGTGGTGGACATCATGAGCCGCCCGACCTTCGACCGGAACCTCAAGATCCTCCAGCAGGCGATGCAGCAGCAGATGGGCCAGCAGGGTGGCCCCCAGCGTGGCGCGCCGCAGGGCGAGGCTCCGGCCGGCCCGCAGGCGCAGTAAGGGACGCGGGCTCCATGTCGGTCGACAAGGCAACCGTCGCCAAGATCGCCAGCCTCGCGCGCGTCCGCATGGACGATGCCGAGCTCGAGCGGATGGTGCCCGAGCTCAACGGCATCCTCCAGTGGGTCGAGCAGCTGGGCGAGGTGGACACCGCAGGCATCGAGCCGATGGCGGCGGTGATCCCCAACACGCTGCGCCTGCGCGACGATGTGGTGGACGCCGACCCGCTGACCGGCGGCGGCAGGCAGGGCGATGTCCTCGCCAATGCGCCCGCGGCCGAGCACGGGTTCTTCGGCGTGCCCAAGGTGATCGAGTAAAAGCCGCAGGGCTTTGCTCGGTCATCCTGAGCTTGTCGAAGGATGGTATTTTTTTCTGATCCTGCGCCCAAAGAAGGTCAGCCCTTCGACAGGCTCAGGGCGAACGGTTGGAAACAATGACTGACCTGACCTCTCTTGGCGTGAAAGACATCCGCGACGGCGTGGCGAAGGGCGACTTCACCGCGCGTGAAGTGACGACCAGCTTCAACGCCGCCGTGGCCGGTGCCGCCGCGCTCAACGCCTTCATCGTTACTACCCCCGATCACGCGCTCGCCGCTGCAGACAAGGTCGATGCCGACCGCGCGGCGGGCAAGGTGCTGGGCAAAATGGCGGGCGTGCCGATCGGCATGAAGGACCTGTTCGCCACCAACGGTGTGCAGACCACGGCCGCGAGCCACATCCTCGAAGGCTTTACCCCCCGCTACGAGAGCACCGTCAGCCAGAAGCTGTGGGACGCGGGCGCAGGGATGCTGGGCAAGCTCAACCTCGACCAGTTCGCGATGGGCTCGTCCAACGAGACGTCCTATTTCGGCAACGTCACCTCGCCGTGGCAGAAGGCAGGCAGCAACGCCGCGATGAGCCCGGGCGGCTCCTCGGGCGGCTCGTCCTCGGCGGTCGCCGCGCGCATCGCTCCTGCCGCGACCGGCACCGATACTGGCGGCTCGATCCGCCAGCCCGCCGCCTTCACCGGCATCTGCGGGATCAAGCCGACCTATGGCCGCTGCTCGCGCTGGGGCATCGTTGCCTTCGCCTCCTCGCTCGATCAGGCAGGCCCGATGGCCCGCTCGGTCGAGGATTGCGCCATCATGCTCGGCGCGATGGCGGGGTTCGATCCGAAGGATGCTACCTCGCTCCAGATGGACGTGCCCGACTGGGAAGCTGCATTGAACAGCGACCTGCGCGGCAAGAAGGTCGGCATCCCGCGTGAATACCGCATGGAGGGCACCGATCAGGCGATCCTCGACAGCTGGGAGCAGGGCAAGGCATGGCTCAAGGACGCAGGCGCCGAGATCGTCGACGTCTCCCTGCCGCACACTAAATATGCGCTGCCCGCCTATTACATCGTCGCGCCTGCCGAAGCCTCCTCGAACCTCGCGCGCTATGACGGTGTTCGCTACGGCCTGCGCGACCTTCCCGACGGCTCGGGCCTTCAGGATATGTACGCCGCCACCCGCGCCGCAGGCTTCGGCGACGAGGTCAAGCGCCGCATCCTGATCGGCACCTATGTGCTTTCGGCCGGCTTCTACGACGCCTATTACACGCAGGCCCAGAAGGTCCGCGCACTGGTCGCCCGCGACTTCGCGCTGGCCTTCGAGCAGTGCGACGTGATCTTAGCGCCGACGACGCCGACGGCGAGTTTCCCGCTGGGTTCGATGAGCGAAGACCCGCTGACGATGTACCTCAACGACGTCTTCGCCGTGCCCGCCAGCCTTGCCGGCCTCCCCGCCATGAGCGTGCCCGCAACGATCAACGCCGACGGCCTGCCGCTCGGCCTCCAGCTGGTCGGCAAGCCCTTCGACGAGCAGGGCGTGCTGAATGCGGGCCTCGCCATCCAGCAGCGTGCGAGCTTCACCGCCAAGCCCGAGAAGTGGTGGTGAACACCGCCACATCGCCCCGGGATGCGGCGATGCGGTTCCACGTACTCGATGGCTTGCGCGGCGTCTGCGCTGTCATGCTGGTCATCTTCCACTTCGGTTCGAACGGCAACATCGCGCGCCTCCCGATCGTGCAGAACGGGTGGCTGTTCGTCGATTACTTCTTTGTTCTGAGCGGCTTCGTGATCACCCATGCCTACGCGCACCGGCTGGGCGAGGAGGAGGTCTCGATCGCCCGCTTCATGGGGCTGCGGCTGGGGCGGATCTATCCGCTCCACCTGTTCGTGCTGGCCAGCATGATCGCCCTCGAACTGTTGCTGATCATCGGCGGCGACACGATCGCGCGTTTCGTCACCCGCGAGCCGTTCGGTGGCACGCGCGCGGTCGAGCCGCTCGTCCAGGCGCTGTTCCTGACCCAGAGCTTCGGGATCGGCGAGGCGCGCGGCTGGAACGTCCCGGCATGGAGCATCGCAGCCGAGATATGGGCCTATCTGCTGTTCGCCTGCGTCTTTGTCTTCGCCAAAAGCAGGATTGTGCCGGTCAGCCTCGGGCTTGTCGCGGTCGCGATGCTCGGGCTGCTGTCCTATGCGCCTGACCTGCTGATCACCTTCGAGGGCGGCATCCTGCGCTGCATTGCCGGGTTCGGGCTCGGCGTTGTGACCTGTTTCCTGTTCCGGCGCCGGCCTCCCGCGGGCGGGAGCCTTCAGGAATTGGGCGCGCTGGCGATCACCGTCACCTTCCTGTCGCTGGCGACCGGCCTCGTCACATTCCTTGCTCCGCTGGTGTTCGCGGCCATGATCCTCGTGATGGCGCGTCAGACCGGGGTCGTCTCGCAGGTACTGCTAGCGCGGCCGTTCCAGTTTCTCGGAATGACCAGCTATTCGATCTACATGATCCATAATTTCGTGCAGGGCCGGTTGGGCGAGGTGTTGCAGATCACCAAGATCGTTGCCATCAGCGTCACTCCGGCAGGGCAGACCTTTGTCAAAGCTGCGCCGCTGGTCTGCGACGCGCTGACGCTTGTGATGCTGGCGATCGTCGTTGCGGGTGCCTATGTCACGTACCGGCTGGTGGAATTGCCCGGACAGGCGCTGACGCGCCGTTTGCTCGGGGCTACTCCGGCACCGGTGAGGCCGAGGGTAGAGATGTCGTGATGGGGCGGGGCAGGACATGATGAACGCGGATCTGCCGCTGTGGATCGCCGGTGTGGGGATCATCTTGGCAATACCGCTGACCTTCATGGTCGCCAACTGGGTCAGGAAGAACGTCGAATACGGAGAAGCGCGCTTCGACACGCGCAATACCGACAAGACGGATGAGGAAACGAAATGAGCAACTACCGCATTCAGGGTGCCACGGGCGAATGGGAGGTCGTGATCGGCCTTGAAGTCCACGCGCAGGTGACCTCGAACTCCAAGCTGTTTTCGGGCGCCGCGACCGCGTTCGGTGCCGAGCCGAACTCGCAGGTCAGCCTCGTCGATGCCGCGATGCCGGGGATGCTCCCCGTGCCCAACGCCGAGTGCATCCGTCAGGCGGTGCGCACCGGCATGGCCATTGAAGCCCAGATCAACGCGTGGAGCCGGTTCGACCGCAAGAACTACTTCTACGCCGACCTCCCGCAGGGCTACCAGATCAGCCAGCTCTATCACCCGATCGTCGGCGAGGGCTCGCTGCTGATCGAGGCGGACGAGAAGGCGGGCATCCCGGAAGACAAGGTCATCGGCATCGAGCGCATTCACGTGGAGCAGGACGCGGGCAAGCTGATGCACGACCAGCACCCGACCATGTCCTATGTCGACTTGAACCGCTCCGGCGTGGCGCTGATGGAGATCGTCAGCCGTCCCGACATGGCCTCACCCGCCGAGGCCGGGGCGTATCTGCGCAAGCTGCGCGCGATCCTGCGCTATGTCGGAAGCTGCGACGGCAACATGGAAGAAGGCTCGATGCGCGCCGACGTGAACGTGTCGGTCCGCAAGGTGGGCGACGAACTCGGCACCCGCACCGAGACCAAGAACGTCAACTCCGTGCGCTTCGTCATGCAGGCGATCGAGCACGAGGCGATGCGGCAGGTCGATGTGTTGGAGAGCGGCGGCAAGATCGTGCAGGAAACCCGCCTGTTCGACCCCGGCACCGGCACCACCCGCACGATGCGCTCGAAGGAAGATGCGCACGATTACCGCTACTTCCCCGATCCCGACCTTCTGCCGCTGGTGCTGGAAGAGGATTTCCTCGCCGAATGCCGTGCTTCGCTCCCCGAACTTCCGGACGCCAAGCGCAAGCGTTACGTCGAGGTGCTGGGCCTCACCCCCTACAACGCGCGCGAGCTGACCGCCGAGGTCGAGACTTTCGCGCGGTTCGAGACGCTGCTGGCCGAAACCGCCAAGGTCACGGGCAAGGGCGAGGAGGCCGTCGCCACGCAGGTCGCCAACTGGTCGCTCTCGGTCGCGCCCGGTGTGATGAAGGCGCTCGGCGATGAAGCCGATGCCGCCAACGCCACGGCGGCCGCGCAGGCCGCCATCCTCGCGATGGCCGACAAGGGCGAAATCAGCGGCGGGCAGGCCAAGGAGATCTTCGAGATCGTCCTCAAGACCGGCCGCGACCCTGCCGAAATCGCCGAGGCGGAAGGCCTCAAGCAGGTCAGCGACACCGGCGCCATCGAAGCCGCCGTCGACGCGATCATCGCCGCCAACGCCGACAAGGTCGAACAGTACCGCGCCGGCAAGGAAGCGCTGTTCGGCTTCTTCGTCGGCCAGACGATGAAGGCGATGCAGGGCAAGGCCAATCCGGGTGTGGTCAACCAGCTGCTGAAGGCGAAGCTGGGCTGAGGGTTTGCGCCCGCGCAAGCTCTATTTCCACGGCCTGCCCGGATCGGCGGCGGAGCTTGCTGCCTTCGGGCCCGAGATCGCCGCCAAGGCAGCAGACTTCCACGTGGTCGCGCGCGGGAACGCGCTCGCGACCGGCGAGGCGGGCGGATATTTCGCCCGATTGGCCGATCAGATCGCCGCGCAGTTCCCCGAAGGGCCGCTCCGGCTGGTCGGCTTCTCGCTAGGTGCGGCGGCGGCCTTGCGGGTGGCTCGTCACTTGGGCGAGCGGGTGGAGCAGATCGACCTCGTCTCGCCCGCTGGTCCACTATCGCTTGGTGATTTCCTCGGCGGCATGGCAGGCGCACCGGTCTTCCGCGCCGCGCTCGCCGGTCGCTGGCCATTTTCCGCGCTGACGTTCTTGCAGGCGCAGGTCGCCCGCGTTGCCTCGCGCAAGATGGCAGCCACGCTGATGGCCAAAGCGCAGGGCGCTGACCGCAATCTGGCCGGCGATCCGCTGTTCCTCGCAGCGCTGGCGCAGTCGCTGCGCACCAGCCTGCTCGAGCAGCGCGGTGCCTATGCGGCCGAAATCCACGCCTATGTCGCCGACTGGTCGGGCGAGCTTGCCAGGGTGCGTCAGCCGGTGGCGATCTGGCAGGGCACCGAGGACGACTGGACCCCGCCCGCCATGGCTGAGGCCTTGGCTGCGGCGCTGCCAAGCCGCCCACAGGTGACCATGATCGCGGGCCTCTCGCACTTCTCGACGCTGCGCCACTATCTCGCCAGCACTGTGTGAACCGCAAGATCGGTCGGGCGCGCTTTGGCTGGTTCTCCTAACCATCCCCTGCCACGGAGGATGGAATGAACGAGACCGCCGCCACCAACTACGCAAGACGCATGGCGCGGGTGCTGGATCATATTGATCGGCACCCCGACGGTGACCTGCGGCTGGAGGCGCTCGCGCAGGTTGCGGCGTTCAGCAAGTTTCACTTCCATCGCCAGTTCGCCGCGACCTTCGGCATTTCAGTGCAGCACTATGTGAGCCTTTCGCGGCTCAAGCGGGCCGCTTTCGCGCTCGCGTGTCGCTCGGAGGTGCCGGTCATCGACATCGCGCTAGGGGCGGGGTTCCAGACCCCGGACTCTTTCGCGAAGGCGTTTCGCAAGGCCTTCGGGGTGAGCCCGAGCGCCTTTCGCGAGGTTCCAGACTGGACGGCGTGGCACGCGGCAATCTCGCCGCATGACAACGCAAGGAAGCACGCAATGTCCCAATACTCTGCCGAGCAGGTCGCCATCACCGAATTTGCCGCCACCCCCGTCCTGACGATGCAGCACGAAGGTCCGCCGCATTTGCTGGGCGCAACGCTCGGTCGCTTCATCGCGTGGCGCAAGGCGAACGGCGCGGGGCCGCAGCGCACGCGCACCTTCAATATCTTTCACAGCGACGGGGAGGGCACGCCGCAGGTCGAACTCGCGTGCAGCCGCCTGCCCGGCCTCGCGCCGGGCAAGGGGATGGGCGAGAGCACGATCCCCGGCGGCCGATGCGCTCGCCTGCGGCTTACCGGCCGCAGCGACGATCTCGAAGCGCCCGCAAACTGGCTCTACCGCGAATGGCTGCCAGCGAGCGGCGAGGCGTTGCGCGACTTCCCGCTGTTCTGCGAGCGCAGCAACTTCGGCCCCGGCCTTCCCGAAAGCGAGATGGTGACGGACCTCTACCTGCCTCTGGCCTCAGGGCCCCGCGCGGATTAGGCGGGGGCGATGTCCATCTCCATCATCCTCGTCCAGCCCGAAATCCCCGGCAACACCGGGTCGGTGGGGCGCACCTGCGTGGCGCTGGATATGGAGCTGATCCTGATCCACCCCCTGGGCTTCGAGATCACCGACACGCGGGTGAAGCGCGCAGGCCTCGATTACTGGCCGCATGTGCGCCTGACCGAATACGCCAGCTGGGAGGCGTTCCTCGAAGCCCGCACCCCGCGATCCGATCAGCTGTTCCTGTTCGAGGAGTTCGGAGCGCAGAGCTTCTACGAGCCTGACTATCCCGATGATGCCATGCTGGTGTTCGGCAAGGAGACCACGGGCATCCCCAAGCCGATCGTCGAGCGCCATGCCGACCGGCTGGTCAAGCTGCCGATGCGCTCGGACGTGATCCGTTCGCTGAACCTCGCCAACACGGTGACGGCGGCGGCCTATCAGGCGCTCAAGGGCAAGATTTAAGCGCGGCGGGTGCCGACCAGCAGCCCCTTGGTGCCCGCGCCTTCGTATCGCCACTCGAAATCGGGCCACGCCTTCTTCCAGCGCCGCGCCACGTAACGCTCGCCCGGGCGGGCCGCGTCGTCGAGCATCACGGTGCCGCCGGGCGCGATCAGCGGGAAGAGGCGCTCGGCCATCCCGCGTGCGAAGGGGTGGACGGCCCAGGGCGGCCCGTCGATCACGAGGAGATCGATCGAGCCGGGCACTTCGGTGAGCGCATACCACAGGCCCGGCCAGCGCACGTCGCGGGTGGTGAGGGGCGCGTGGTGGAAGGCGGCGGAAAGATCACTTTCCGCCAGCCAGTCCTTCATCGCCGTGACGAAGGGCGCGTGCCCGTCGTAGGAATGGAGCCGCCCGCCGCCGTGCATGGCCAGCGCCTTGGCGATCACCAGCGAGGTCGCCCCGGAGCCGAGCTCGACCACATTGGCGGGACGATCCGTCACGACCACGTCGACGATACGGTGGAGCAGATAGGTGTCGGCCTTCCAGCTGCCGAGGTGGGGCAAGGCGTCCGCCTCCAGCCCGAGCCGCGCCAGCAGCGCCTGCTTTTCGGCCTGCGTGCCGCCGTAGAGGCTGCGCAGGAGCCAAGGCCATTGCACAGCGCCGAACGCGAACTGGAACAGCTTCTCTCCGAGGGTGCGGCGTGCTTCGGTGGAGCCGTCGCCTTGCTTGGCGAGCAGCCCGGTCAGCAGTTTCGTCGTCATGAGGCGTGGGTCTCGTAACGTGGATGGGGTGTGGCGCTCCCATGCGCTCGCGCGGTCCGATGGGCAACCTCCGATTGCCCTCCTCTGAACAACCGCGAGGCAATTGCGCCTACTCCAGCCCGAGCGACTTCAGGTTCATCGTCGCCGCGTTGTAGCTGGCTTCGGCCAGCCGCCCGGCGAGCTGGGCGCGGATCGCGCCGATCTGGGCGTTGGCGGCGGTTTCCTCGCGCGCGTTGACGAGGAAGAACTCCCCCGCGCCCAGCCGGAAGCGGGTGCGTTCGGCCTGCACCATCTGGTTGGCCTGCGCGACCTCGGCCTCGGCGAGGTTGGCGAGCTTCACCGCTGCCGAGAGGTTGGCGAGGATGTTGCTGACCTCGGTGGTGATCTGGTCTGCGATGCGACGCTGGCGAAGCTCGGTCTCGCGCAGTTCGGCCTCGGCACGTTGCAATCGCCCGCGCGCCTCGCGCCGCTGGAGCGGCACCTTGAAAGTGAGGCCCACCACCGTGTCGGTCGAATCAAAGCCTGGACCGCCCGGGCCGATCTGGCCGAAATCGCGCGACAGCTCGACGCTGGCATCGAGCATGGGCTTGAGGTCGTTCTGGCGCAGGGCGATCTTGTTGTTGGCACGCTCGAGCGCGAGCTTGAAGGTCTGGAGCTCGGGCCGGGTGGCGATCACGGCGGTGAGCGGTGTTGCTGCCAGCACCTCGGCGGCAGGGACGGCTTTCATCCGCTTGAGATCGGGCAGCATATCGCGGGTGGGCACGACCATGCGTCCGTCGCTGCCGCGCAGGTAGAAGCCGAGCGAGTTCGATGCGGTGGTGAAGTCGCGGCGGGCCTGTTCCAGCAGCGTGCGGCGGCGCAGCAGGTTCTGCTCGTTCTCGGTCAGCGCGATGCGGGCGCGTCCGCCTTCCCTGATCTCGCGGCCAAGGCCGATCTGGCGCGCCTCGGCAATCTCGAGCAGTTCTTCGAAGACGTGGATTTCTTCGCCCGCCGCGACCCAGCGCCAATAGGCGCGCAGCGCCTCGTGCTGGACGTTCAATTGCACCAGCAGCACATCGAGCTGCGCCTGGCTGGCGGCGAGGCGCGTGTCCTCGATGGCGAAGCGGCGGCTGTCGATGTCGCGGTTGCGCATCAGCGAGAACAGCGCGCCGACCTTCGCCTCGCCCAGCTGGTTGGTGTAATCGTAGTTCTCGTAGATCGGGAAGTCGCCGTTCGAGACGCGGTAGGAACCGAACACCTCGGCGCCGTAAGGCCGCAGCGGCTGGCGCGCTTCGACCTTGCCGTAGCCGCCCGAATAGTAGCCGGTGAGGCGGTCGTAATATTCGCCCTTCAGCATCAGGTCGAAGGCGCCGTCGGCGGCGAGCTGGTCGGAGCGGGACGCCGCCTCACGCTCGAAAGCTTCGAGGATCGAGGGGAACGTCAGCGCCGAGGAGCGCAGCACTTCCTCGGGCGTCAGCGGCCCCGTGTTCAGCGCGACGTCGATGGGCTCGGCGTGAGGAGCGATGTCTTGAGCGAGCACGGGCGCAGGCGCGAAGGCCAGCGCCAGCGCGGCAGCGCCGCCGCCCAGAAGCCTCGTCAACGCCCTGGGTGCCATCGTCACTTGGTCTGCCCGGTGCTTTCGGCCGCCGGCAGCTGCGGCGGGAAATTGTTGAGCTGGCGCCAGATCTCGTAGCCGACCGGCACGGTCTCGAGCAGCACGAAGGCCTGCACCGCGGCGCCGAAGCGGACGTAGCGTTCCTCGGGCCAGCCGAGGCCGTCGAGCTTTTCCTCGGCGATCAGCACGCGGAAGCGGCCGTTGATCTGCGCCGAACGGTCGACCGCGATCACGCGGCCCCCGAAGGTGCCGATCGCGACCGAGGGCCAGCCGGAGAACTGCACCGCGGGCCAGCCTTCGAACTGCACGCGGGTCTTGTCGCCGGGGCGGACCAGCGCCACGTCGCGCCCGTCGATGAAGATCTCGATCACCCGCGTGGCGCCGTCTGGCACGAAGGTCGCGAGCACATCGCCGGCCTTGATGAAGGTCGCGGCGTCGCCTGCGTTGAGGCTCTGGATGAAGCCGTCACGCGGGGCGCGCACGATCTGTTCGGACTGGCGCGAGATATTGACGTCGGCGCGGTTGAGGTCAGCCTCGGCGGCGGCGACCTTGCCCTGGAGGTCGGCGACCTTGATCTGCGCCAGCTCGTAATCGCGCCGCGCCGAGAGGCCCGCCTCGAACAGCTCGCGCGAGCGGCGCACGTCGATCTCGGCGGTGGCGAGCGCCGACTTGGCGGCCTGCAGCTGGAGATCGATCTGGCGGCGTTCGGATTGCAGGCGCTCGATGAGGTTGGGATCGATGTCGGCGATGCGGACGATCGGGTCGCCCTTCTTCACCGAGCTGCCGTCGCGCACGTACCATTCCTCGATCCGGCCGGGCACCACGGCGTTGATGTCCTGCTTGCGCTCGTTGGGGCTGAGCGTCGTGACGACCCCGCGCCCCGAGGTGGTCTGCACCCACGGCACATACACGAGGAAGGCGACCGCGATGACCACCGCCGCCAGCACCAGCATAAACACCACCCGCATGATGCGCGGCACCTTGATCGAGGCGAGCGTGGTGAAGTGCGCCATGTCTTCCTTGCGGTTCGCCATGTCATGCACCTCCCTGGTTGTGGGGCAGGTCCATCGCCGCGCTGAATTCCTCGAAGGTGTCGAAATAGCGTTGCCGCTGCGGTTCGAGATAGAGGAAGCGGTCGAAGCCCAGATCGATGCGGCGGTTCGAGAAGTAGATCACGGTCGTATAGGCCTGCGCGCGCAGCTCGGTGACGGCGCGTTCGATGGGCTCGGGGTCGAGCAGGTCGAAGAGGCGGCTGAGCACGAGGATGCGCGGGCGTTCGAGCAGGGCGTTGGCAAGCTTGAGCTGCTGGAGCTCCACCGCCGACAGGGGATAGCCGGTCGAGGCAAGCGGCGTGTCGAGGCCCTTGGGCAAGGTTGCGATGGTATCGGCAAGGCCGACCGTTTCCAGCGCCGCGATCATCCGCTGCGGCGCGGTGTCGGGGCACGACAGCGCGAGATATTCGCGGATCGTCATCTCGACGATGGTCGGCCGTTCGAGCACGTGGACATTGTTGCGCAGGTGGTGCGTCTCGATCGCCTTGATGTCGATGCCGCCCAGTGTCGCGATCCCGCCCTGCGGCAGATCGTGCAGCTTGAGGATGTTGGTGAACAACCGCTGCAGCCCGTGCTGGCTGGCGGCCGCCATGATGATCGCGCCGCTCGGGATTGAGAAGTCGAAGCACACCTCCTCGTGCCGCGCTGTGCCGCACACGCCGCGCATCACGATGGTGTGATCCGGCCCGTCGAAGGGATCGGCGCCCTTGGGGGTCTCCTGCTCGACATCGTAGAAGTGCGAGATCTCCTCCACAGCCGCGAACAGGTCGTAGAAATAGCCGAGATAGCTGCCGAGCTGCGCCACGCCTGCAAAGGCGGCGGAAAGCACCAGTTCGGCGGCGACCAGCTGGCCCAGCGTCAGCTCGTTCTGGATCACCAGCCAGCCGCCCAGCCCGAGCAAGGCGGCGCTGGCGCCAGCATACATGACGAGGAAGGCCACCGTCTGCGCGAACAGGTGGCGAAAGTGCCGCTTGCGATCGGTGACGTAGGCGCGGGTATAGTCGTCGGTCTTGTCGAGCGCGTAGTCGACGCGGCGCTGCGACTTGAAGAATCCGTTGGAGTTGCCAATCGTCTCCAGCCATCCCGCCGTGGCGTGCTTGGCGTGGCTGACATCGACCCCGGTGCGCAGCGCGCGCGCGCCCCAGGCGAGCCACACGATCCAGATCAGCGCGATCATCACCAGCGTGAAGCCGAGGAAGTAGGGGTGGTAGAGCGACACCAGCACGAAGCCGACCGCGATCTGGAGCAGCGTTGTGAAGCCGCCGATGACCAGGATCGGGATCGCGGTCTGCACATAGACCACGTCGAAATAGCGGTTGAACAGCGCGCTCTTCTTGGCATCGCCGAAGAACGGGTTTTGCGCATAGACCGAGATCAGCGAAATCTCCGCGACCATCCGCGCGTAAAAACGCCGCGCGAAGATCTCCATCAGGTGGACGCGCATGGCGTAAAGCATGCTCGAGATCAGCAGCAGGCCGAACAGGGTGAACGACAGCACCACCAGCGGCGCGGTCATCGCGGTGTTGGCGATGGTGTTGATCAGCATCTGCACCGAGATCGGGGTCGCGAGGCTCAGCAGGCTGATCCCGATCCCGTAGACCGCGGCGAGCCAGTAGAAATTGCTTTCGGGCTTCAGGATGTCGAAGAAAATCCTGAAGAATTTCACCAGCGAAATCTGTGAGCCGTAACTTTGGCCTTCAACTGCCATTGGAGCCTTTCCGTGCGAAACCGGTGTGTGCGTGTCATGGCCCGGCCGGATGGCGCGCGCCGGTTCTTGAGTGCTTCTATTGCAACAGTGCGGTGCCGCAAACCGTCAATTGCCCGGGGATCAGGAGGTTCCGCCAAGAAATATCTCTGCAAATTCGTAAAGATATGCGCATGGAGGGATAAAAGCGACGTTATGATGTATCACAAACCCGATACCTTGGAAAGCTTGCGCTTGGCTGAACGGACCGCGATTGTGCGGGAGTGATGACAGGCGGCGAAGGATCAAGCGGTGGCGGGGAGGCGAGGCTGCTGCTGGTCGGCGGCGGCCATGCCCATGTCGCGGTGCTTGCCGACTTCATCCGCCGCGGCGTGCCTGCGGGAGCGGCTTGCGTGTTGGTCACACCCGAGCCGACCTTGCGCTATTCCGGCATGGTGCCCGGCTGGCTGGCAGGACAGCACGGGAAGGACGAGGGGCTGGTCGATCTCGCCGCGCTGGCCGCACGGGCGGGGGTGGAACTGGTGCTCGATCGTTGCACGGGCCTCGATACCGAGGCGCGGGTGGTGCGCACGGCGGGCGGCGGCGAGATCGCCTTCACGGTGGCGTCCTTCGATACCGGGGGCGTTGGGCGGGGAGCGGCGCTGCTCGGCGATGACCCGCGCCTGATCGACATTCGGCCTATCAGCGCCTTCGTGGAGCGGATTGCCGCCACGCCAGCGCCGCCGCGCGTGGTGGTCGCTGGCGGCGGGGCGGGGGGCGTGGAGCTTGCCTTTGCGCTGCGCAACCTCGCGGGGACAGCGAGGCCGCAGGTGACGCTGGCAACGGGTGAGGGCGGCTTGCTCCCCGGCTTCGCCTCGGCGGTTCGGCGTCGGGTGAAGCAGGCTTTCGCCCGCCAAGGCATCGCGCTGATCGCCGACAACGTGCGGTTCGAGGGTGGGGCTTTGCTGGCCGGCGCGCAATCGCTCGAACCCGCCGACCTCGTCATCGCCGCGCTCGGGAGCGATGCGCCAGTGTGGGTACGCGAAAGCGGCATCGCCACGAACGAGGCAGGCTTCCTCCTCGTCGACGCCCACCATCGTTCGACCTCGCACCCGCACATCTTCGCCGCCGGAGACGTCGCCGCGCGGGCTGACCGGGCACTTCCGCATTCGGGCGTCCATGCGGTGTTCGCAGGGCCGGTGCTCGCCGCCAACCTGCGCGCCGCACTCCACGGCGAGCCCCCGCGCGCCGCCTACCGCCCGCGCTGGAACAACCTTTATCTGATGAACACCGGCGATGGATCGGCGATTGCCAGCTACGGGCCGCTCGCCGCCGAGGGACGATGGGTGCTTGCCCTCAAGCACCGGATCGACAAAGGCTGGATCGCGAAATACGCTGCACTGGCGCGCGCTTGAGGGGTCATCTGTGAAGAAACTTGCCGTCCTTGCCGCGCTCGCCGCTGTCGTTGCGGCCTATTTCTACTTCGATCTCGGGCAATCCTTTACGCTCGATGGGATCAAGCAGGCAGTCGCCAAGTGGGAGACCTTCTACGCGGACAACCCCGTAAAGGTGCTCGCCGGGTTCTTCGCGGTCTATGTCGGGGTGACGGCGGCATCCATCCCGGGCGCCGGGATCATGACTCTCGCTGCGGGGGCATTGTTCGGGGTGGTGACGGGCACGATCCTCGTCTCCTTTGCCTCGACCCTCGGCGCGACCTTGGCCTTTTTCTCCTCGCGTTACGTGCTGCGCGACAGCATCGAGGCGCGCTTCGGTGAGCGGCTCAAGGCGATGAACGCGGGGCTGGAGCGCGACGGGGCCTTCTACTTGTTCACGCTTCGGATGATCCCCTACATCCCGTTCTTCGCGATTAACCTCGTGATGGGCCTGACCCGTATCCGAACCGTGACGTTCATGTGGGTTAGCCAGATCGGGATGCTGCTGGGCACCGTCGTCTATGTGAACGCCGGGACGCAGCTTGCCTCGGTCGACAATGTTAGAGACCTGCTCTCCCCGGCGCTGCTCATCTCGTTCCTGCTGCTCGCCATCGTGCCGTGGATTGCCAAAGCGATCATCGGTGCGATCCAGCGCCGAAAGGTCTACGCGGGCTTCACGCGCCCCGCCAAGTTCGACCGTAACCTCGTTGTCATCGGTGCGGGCTCTGCGGGCCTTGTCTCGGCCTATATCGCCGCGACGGTGAAGGCCAAGGTGACGCTGGTCGAGGCTAGGGACATGGGCGGCGACTGCCTCAACACCGGCTGCGTGCCGTCGAAGGCGCTTATCAAGAGCGCCAAGGTCGCCGCCATGATGCGCCATGCGGATCGTTATGGCCTCACCGCCACCGAGCCGCAGGTGCCGTTCGAGGCAGTGATCGCGCGGGTGCTGGATGCGGTGAAGACCATCGAGCCGCATGACTCGGTCGAGCGTTACACCGACCTCGGCGTCGATGTGGTGAAGGGCTATGCCAAGATCATCGACCCGTGGACGGTCGAAATCGCGCGCAATGATGGCGAGACCCAGCGCCTCACCACCCGCTCCATCGTGATCGCCAGCGGGGCCGAACCGGTGGTGCCGCCGATCCCCGGAATCGAGACGAGCGGCTATCTCACCAGCGAGACTATGTGGGACGCCTTTGCCCAGATAGACGCGGCGCCAGCGCGCATCGCGGTGCTGGGCGGCGGGCCGATCGGTTGCGAGCTGTCGCAGGCGCTGGCGCGGCTGGGTTCGCAGGTCACGCAGGTCGAGATGGCCGACGCGCTGCTCGGGCGCGAGGATGCCGATGTTTCGGCGCTTGCAAAATCCGTGCTGGAGGCGGACGGCGTCAAGGTGCTCACCGGTCACAAGGCCGAGCGGATCGAGGGCAAGGCGCTCATCGCCACACATGGCGGGGCCGAAGTGCGCATTCCCTTCGACGCGCTGATCGTCGCGGTCGGGCGCAAGGCGCGGCTTTCCGGCTTCGGGCTGGAGGACATCGGCGTCGACACCGCCAAGACGGTCGTCACGGACGAATTTCTCGCCACCAAGTTCCCCAACATCTTCGCCGCCGGAGACGTCGCGGGCCCCTACCAGTTCACCCACACCGCCAGCCATCAGGCGTGGTACGCCGCCGTCAACGCGCTGTTCGGCGCCTTCCGCAAGTTCAAGGCCGACTACCGCGTGATCCCCGCCGTAACCTTCCTCGACCCCGAATTCGCCCGCGTCGGCCTCAACGAACGCGAGGCCGAGGAGCAAGGCATCGCGGTGGAGGTCACCCGCTACGATCTCGACGATCTCGACCGCGCCATCGCCGAGAGCGAGACCAAGGGCTTCGTCAAGGTGCTCACCCCGGCAGGCGGCAAGGACAAGGTGCTGGGCGCGACTATCGTCGGCGCGCACGCGGGCGAGTTGCTGGCCGAATATGTGCTGGCGATGAAATACGGGATCGGCCTCAACAAGATCCTCGGGACGATCCACTCCTACCCGACGATGGCCGAGGCCAACAAGTTCGCGGCGGGCAACTGGAAGAAGGCGCACAAGCCTGAGGGCCTGCTCAAGTGGGTGGAACGCTACCACGGCTGGCGGCGCGGATGAGCGGCATGGCGCTGTTCGACCAGCTGCGCGGCGTGATCGGCATCGCGGTGCTTATGGGGCTCGCGTGGAGCATCAGCGAGAACCGCCGCGGGCATCCCGGCTGGAAGTGGATCGCTGGGGCGCTGCTCATGCAGGGCTTGCTCGCCGTGCTGATCGTGCGGGTGCCGATCGTCTGGGAGGCTGTGGGCCTCGTCAACAATGCGGTCAGCGCGGTCGAGGCGGCGACGCTCAAGGGCTCCAGCTATATGTTCGGCTACCTCGGCGGGGCGGAGCTGCCCTTCGCGCTGAAGCCAGGCGCGCAGCCGCCGCTGGTGATCGCGTTCCAGATCCTGCCGCTGGTGATCGTCTTTTCCGCATTGGCGGCGCTGTTCTGGCACTGGGGCGTGCTGCGCTGGATGGTGAACGGCCTCAGCTTCCTGCTGCGCCGCTCGCTCGGCGTCTCGGGCGTGGTCGGACTTTCGGCGGGCGCGAGCGTGTTCCTCGGTGTGGTCGAGGCGCCGCTGGTGACCCGCGCCTATTTCGCCCGCGTCAGCCGCTCCGAGCTGTTCCAGATCATGACGCTGACGATGGCGACGATCAGCGGCGCGATCCTGATCCTCTATGCGACCACGCTCAAGGCCGTGGTTCCGGACGCGGTAGGACACATGATCTCGGCCTCGCTGATCTCGCTCCCCGCCGCGCTCCTGATTGCGCGGTTGATGGTGCCGCCGGGCGTGGACGACACCGCTACCGAGGTCGACAAGGAAGACCCCGGCGTCCGTTACGAGTCCAGCATCGACGCGATCATCAAGGGGACGATGGACGGCTTGCAGCTGTTCCTCGCGGTGATCGCAGTGATCATCACCGTCTTTGCGCTGGTGGCGCTGGTCGACATGGCGCTGGCGAGCCTGCCCTTCGTCGACGGCGACCCGCTGACCCTCAAACGCCTGCTCGGCTGGGCGCTGGCACCCTTCATGTGGCTGCTCGGCGTGCCATGGGGCGAGGCGCAGGCGGCGGGCGGATTGATGGGCACCAAGGCGGTGCTCAACGAGTACGTCGCCTATCTCGAACTCGCCGCGCTGCCGCCGGGCACGCTCGGGCTGCGGAGCGAGCTGATCGTCACCTATGCGCTGTGCGGCGTCGCGAACCTTGCCAGCGTGGGCCTGCTGGTCTCGACCATCGGCACCCTGTGCCCCGAGCGCCGCGCCGAGGCTGCTGCGCTGGGGATGAAAAGCTGGATCAGCGGCAACCTCGCCAGTGCGATGACGGGGGCGTGGATCGGGCTGGTGACGTGGGGCCCGTAACGCGATGTTCGACGCCAAACTCCGCCCGCTGATCGACCCGCCGCTGAACGCGGTGGGCCGGTCGCTGGCGGGGGCGGGGGTGACGGCCAATGCGCTGACCTTCACCGGATTGGCGCTCGGCCTCGGCGGGGCGGCGTCGATTGCCTTAGGCCATCTCGGCTGGGGCCTCGCGCTGATCATCGCCAACCGGCTGCTCGACGGGCTCGACGGGGCGGTGGCGCGGGCGCGGGGGCCTTCCGACCTTGGCGGCTATTTCGACATCGTTGCCGACTTCGCCTTCTATGTCAGCGTGCCCCTCGGCTTCGGCCTGCTCGCGCCCGCCAACCTGCTCCCCGCACTGGTGCTGGTCGCGAGCTTCGTGCTGACGGGGGTGAGCTTCCTCGCCTTCGCGGTGATCGCGGGCAAGCGCGGCGACAGCACCGAGGCCCACGGGAAGAAGAGCTTCTTCTACTCCACCGGCCTCGCTGAAGGGGCCGAGACCATTGTGGTCTTCATCGCCATGTGCCTCGCTCCCGCGTGGTTCGGCGCCATCGCCTATGCCTACGCGGCGCTCTGCGTGCTTACCGTATTCCAGCGCAGCGCGATGGCTGCGTCGGCCTTCAGCGACTAGCCGAGCCGAGGATCGCCTCGGTCCGTGCGCGCAGGTCGATGATCCGCGCGGTGTTGGCGCCGAGGTCGCTCACGCCCACGCGGCTTGCCGAGCGGAAATCGATCTGCGCATCGCCGACGCGGGCGACGACATCGTCCTTGAAGCCGAACCAGAAGGTCCCCGCCGTGCCCTCGACAATGCCGGTCGCGGCATCGGAGCGGATGTCGGTGAGGCCCATGCCGCCCATCGCCGCAGCGACCGCCGCCACGCCCTCGGCCTTGCTCGCGCCGCCCAGCGGCAGCGGGGCAGGGCGGTCGGGCCGTGCGGTGATGATCTGCGCGTGGCTCTTCACGGCGAGTTCGGGCGAGACGCCGCTCTCCTTGTAGAGCGCGATCTGCCCCAGCGGGGTCTGGTAATCGTCGAGCGGGTTCGCGCCCGCCGCCTCGCGCGCGGCCATCGTCTCGGCCGAGAAGGCGGGCGGATTGGCGGTATCGGTGGCGATATCGTGGATCGGGTTGGCCTCAGCCTTGCCGCTTGCGCCGAGGAAGGTGAACAGACCCACCGCCAGCACCACCAGCGCCACAAAGCAGATGGCCAGCGGCCCCTTGCGCCGCGGCTTCTCGCGCACCGTGAAGATCACCGAGACCACGGCGGCAAACGTTACCACGCCGAGCAGGATCAGCCCGCCCCCCAGCGTCATCGTCAGCAGCCCGAACTTCCAGCCCCATATCCCGATCTTCGTGCCGGTCGCGGCGATCAGGAACCACAGCGGCAGCGCGGCCAGCAGAGCGAGGAGGATCTTGGTGTGCAGGGGCAGGTTTTTCATGGCGCTAACCATAACGCCTGAGGCCTGCATGGCAATCTTTGCGAAGCCGCACGGGAACCTTTGTGCCGCAGCGTGCTTCCACCCTAGCGGAACTGTGGAGAGGGACGTGAACGATGCGTGAAGTCCCGCTTTTCATGCCCGAGAATCTGGTTTATGGCCCGCGGGGATGCGGGAGAACTGAATTGTTCAGAGGACAAACAACCATGAAGCGTAATTTCCTGATGGGCGCGGCCGCGCTGGCCAGCCTTGCGACTCTTTCGGCCTGTGGCGGCGCCAAGGGCGGCGACGCCAACACGCCGGCTCCGGCCCCGACCGAAGCTGCTGCTCCGGCCGTGACCGAGACCCCGGCTGCTGCCGCGACTCCGGCTGCCGCTGCTGCCGACGCCGGCGGCAAGCTCCAGTACGCGAGCTTCACCACCGACGCCGCAGCTGGCGAAAAGGTCTTCGCGGCCTGCCGCACCTGCCACGTGCTCGATGAAGGTGTGAACCGCATCGGCCCGTCGCTGCACAAGATCGTCGGCCGCCACTCGGGCAAGGCTCCGGGCTTCAAGTACTCGGAAGCCAACCTCAACAGCGGCATCACCTGGGGCACCCAGGAGCTGTTCGAATACCTCAAGGACCCGAAGGCTTATGTCCCGGGCACCAAGATGGCCTTCCCCGGCGTGAAGGACGATCAGGCCCGTGCGAACCTCGTGGCCTATCTCGAATCGCAGTCGAAGTAATCCGCCAGCCCCTTGCGGGCAGGCATGAAGGGGCGGCGCGGGAAACTGCGCCGCCCTTTTTCATGCGCCAACGCAAGGGGCTGACCGATGTGCCCCCCTCCCGCTTGCGGGAGGGGTCGGGGGTGGGCCTGTCTTGAGGTGGCTCGCTGCGCTCGCGCCCACCCCTAACCCCTCCCGCAAGCGGGAGGGGAACTATGCCGCCGCCAGCAGCGCCGGATCGGCGGGGCAGTGGGCCTTGAGGTAATCCTCGTGGGAAGGCAGACCCGACACCGCGCGGGCGGTGATGGTCTTCACATTCTGGAGGAACTCGGCAAGCTGCGCGGGCGCGATCTGGTCCGCCATCGGATCGTAGTCCGCAGGGGTGATCCCCTGGCCGAGCATCACCTGCACCCAGCTCGCATCGCGGAACAGGTCATCGACATCGCGGCCCACGCGGCCCGATGCGGCGAACAGCGCCAGCTTGTGGGTGAGGCTGTCGGGCACCTCCATGTGTTTGCAATACCGCCAGAACTCCGAATCCTCGCGGTCAGTCTGGTGGTAGTGCAGGATCAGGAAGTCGCGGATCTGCGCGAACTCGGCGGCGCAGCGCTGGTTGTATTCCTCGCGCTCGGCAACCGGATTGCCGTGGCGCGGGAAGAGCTGGATCAGCCGGCTGACGTGCGACTGGATGAGGTGGATCGAGGTCGATTCGAGCGGTTCGAGGAACCCGCTCGACAGGCCGATTGCTGCGCAGTTGTGCGCCCAGAAGGTCTCGCGCCGCCCGGTGGTGAAACGGATCGGGCGCGGGTCAGCGAGCGGCTTGGTGTCCAATCCCTGCATCAGCACATCGGCCGCCGCCTCGTCCGTCGTGAAGCCCGAGGAATAGACGTGCCCGTTGCCGGTGCGGTGCTGGAGCGGGATGCGCCATTGCCAGCCGGCGTCCTTCGCCGTGGCGCGGGTATAGGGGACGAGGGTGGGGAGCCGCTCGCTCGGCACAGCCAGCGCGCGGTTGCAGGGGAGCCACTTCGACCAGTCCTGATAGCCGACGCCCAGCGTCTCGCCGAGCAGCAGCGAGCGAAAACCCGTGCAGTCGATGAAGAAATCGCCTTCGACGCGCTTGCCGTCCTTCAAGGTGATCGCTTCGATGTCGCCGCTCTCGCCGTGGCGCTGGACAGACTCGACGATGCCTTCCGTGCGGGTCACGCCCTTGCCTTCCGCATAGGCGCGCAGGAACAGGGCGTAGCGGCTCGCATCGAAGTGGTAGGCGTAGGCGAGGCCGGTCATGGGGGTGTTGCCGACGCGGTCGAGCTTGCCGAAGCGCGCTTGGTCCGCCGCCATCTGGTGCAGCGAATAGTCCCACAGCCCCTTGGGGTCAGGCGTGCTCCCCGCGCTGCGCCGCCAGTAGTGGTGGAAGGCGACATTGCCGAGGTTCATCCCCGTCTCGCCGAAGGTGTGCAGGTAGCGGCTGCCCTTCTTCCCCCAATCGACAAACTCAATCCCCAGCTTGAAGGTGCCCGAGGTCGCGCTGAGGAAGGCGTTCTCGTCGAGGCCGAGGATCGCGTTCAGCCGGATGATCTGCGGGATCGTCGCCTCGCCCACGCCGACGGTGCCGATCGCCTCGCTCTCGACCAGCTCGATCTTGAGGCGCCCCCCGAGCAGCCGCGCGAAGGCGGCGGCGGTGATCCACCCCGCAGTGCCCCCGCCGACGATGACGAGCTTTGTGACCTCAGGCCGTTCCATGATCCCTGTCCCCTTGGAGCATCATCCCGCCGCCGGGCGGAAGAAGGCGTTGATCGTCAGCCGCCCGGTGCGCGGGTCGGCGGATAGCGGAGCGGCGTTGTCGATCACGCCGCTGTGAAGAATGTTGCCGCGGTAGAACACCGCCTCGTTGAAGTGCCCCGCCACCACGTGCGTGCGCGCGAAGTGCGGGCTCCCGTCGGTGGGGTAGGCGGCAGGCGGCAGGCCGGTGCGGCCATACTCGGCCTGCACGGCAGCGGCATAGCGCGGGTAGGTGTCGGCGGTGAGCGACTCGAGGCCGGTGGAGCTGTGCCGGAAGAACGCCGTCCCCCCGTGTCCGGTGCGGTGGAGGTAGAGCATCATCGCAACCTGGCGCTCGTCCGTCCCGTCGACATGGGGCAGGCGCTGCATCGGGAGCAGCTCGGCAGGCGGGGTGGTGACGAGCGAATACCACGCCTGCATTGCCCACCCGTGCGGTGCAGCCCCGAACCAATCGTCGAGCTTCGGCCCGAGCACCGCCAGCCACGCAGCGCACACTGCCGGATCAAGCGCCGCACGCACCCCGGGATACTGCGGCGTGATTTTTGCAAAATCTTGCAAAACGGCTCCGGCAATGGCGTTTGCGGGGGTGTCGAGGAAGCCCGGAACCGTCACCAGCGCGTACTGCATCTGCGAGAAATGCCCCATGCTCGCCTGGTCGAGCGCAATTTCCCACCCCTGCGGGGCATTGGAAAGCGGCGAGGCGGGGAGAGCGGTCATGGGGGCGAGCCTAACAAAGTCGCACGGACTGTCCAAGGCGAATGGATAACATCCTTAAAGTCCTGCATATTTTGGATCGGCGCCGGTCCGCTCCGGCATAGAGCGCGCACAATCTTGCAGGTTGCACCTTGTGCGCGCAATCGAGGCGCCAAAACTGTGACAATCGCGCAACAAATTCACCTCGACGCACCGTCCGGCGCATCTACAGGGCGATCACAAAGCGCCAAAACGCACGAAATCTCAGTAATTTACCCGAAAATCCCCCAACTCGTCGCACAATCGCTGATTGGCGATTTACCTGAGGTTCAGGTTGGGCTATGAAAAAACCTGCAAAAGCGCTGACAAACGGCGCTTGCTGGAGGGGATTTCAGATGAAGACGAACGGGATCAATGCAAGCGTGCGCCTGCTGTGCGGCGCCGCAACGTTTCTGGCGCTGACCGCAACCGGCGCTCCGGTGCTCGCGCAGGACAAGCCTGACGACAAGGCCGCAGTCGAAGGTAAGGACGAAGGCGATGCGATCGTCGTCACCGGTATCCGCGGCTCGATCAAGACCTCGCTCGATGCCAAGCGCAACGCCACCTCGATCGTCGAAGTGATCGCGTCCGAAGACATCGGCCTCCTGCCCGACCAGTCGATCGCCGACTCGCTGGCCCGCCTCCCCGGCGTGACCGCCCAGCGCGTGCGTGGCCGCTCGCAGCAGGTTTCGATCCGCGGCCTCGGCCCGGACTTCTCCCTCGCGCTGCTTAACGGCCGCGAAGTCGTTTCGGCGGGCAACAACCGCGGCATCGAATTCGACCAGTTCCCCTCCGAACTCGTCGCTTCGGGCGTCGTCTACAAGACCGGTGACGCCCAGCTTGCCGCGATCGGCATCGCCGGCGCGGTCGACCTGCGCACCGTGAAGCCGCTCGATTCGAAGAAGCGCCAGATCACCGCATCGGCGACCTATTCGATCAACGACCAGGGCAAGCTCAACCCCGATTACGCCGCCGACGGCTATCGCTTCTTCGGCAGCTACATCGACCAGAACGCCGATGGCACCGTTGGCTGGTCGATCGGCGCGACCGTGCAGTCGATCCCGACCCAGTACATCTCGCGCGAACTCAAGACCGCCAATGATCAGGTCGGCCGCACCGCAGCGGGCGTGATCTACCCCAACGACAACCCGCGTCAGGGCGTCGTCAGCCGCGAATTCAAGCGCACCTCGGTCGCCGGTAGCCTCCAGTTCGAGCCGGATGACACCTTCTCGCTGACCCTCGACGGTTTCTACACCAACACCAAGGACAGCGGCATCTTCCGCGGCACCGAAACCCCGATCGCATCGTGGTCGGGCGCGGGCCTTGTCAGCACCACCGGCAGCGGTCCGTTTGCTTCGAGCGCGACCTACAACAACGTCCAGCCGATCCTGCGCACCGATACGCAGGGCGCGGACTCGGACATCTACGCGCTGGGCATGAATCTCGAATACAAGGTCGCCGACGACATCGGCCTCGTGCTCGATTACGGCTACTCGAACCTCGACCGTAACGACATCAACTACGAGAGCTATGCTGGCACCGGCCGCGGCCGTTCGGGCGCGCTCGATACGCTGACCTTCACCACGCCCAGCAGCGGCGAATATTCGATCAAGAGCGGGCTGGACTACACCAATCCGGCCAACGTGCTGCTGACCGATCCGGGCGGCTGGGGCCAGGTTGGCTTCCTCAAGCAGCCGGTCATTCAGGACCAGCTGCACCAGCTGCGCACAGAAGCCTATTGGGATGTTGGCAGCCCGCTGATCAGCAAGGTCACCATCGGCTGGCTTTACACCGATCGCCAGAAGAACATCGATACGAACGAAAGCTTCCTGCGTCCCACCGCTGCCTTCGGCAACGGCCTGCGGGTGCCGACCAGCGCGATCGTGGGTGCGACCGACACCAAGAGCCTTGGCATGAACATTCTCGCCTATAACCCGGCGAGCTTCCTGACCGACGGCACCTATCTGGTGGAGAAGGCGACCTTCGACACGCAGTGGACCGTGGGCGAGCAGATCGACAACTTCTACATCCAGGCCGACATCAATGGCGATCTGGGTTCGGTTCCGGTCCGCGGCAATATCGGCCTGCGCTATTCGGACACCCGCCAGAAGTCGACCGGCACCATCGCCGGTGGCCGTATCAACGAGGTGCGGTACCAGTACAGCAACTGGCTGCCGAGCGCGAACCTCTCCTTCGAGGTGATGCCTGACGCCTTCGTGCGCCTCGCGGCCTCGAAGACCGTGACCCGCGCGCGGCTTGACCAGCTGGCAGCCAACCAGAACCTCGGTTATGACCGGACCGTCTGCTCCGATACCAATAGCGACCAGATCCCGGATGCTGTGCTGCCGGGTCAGTTCCAGCCGCCGCGGCGGGTCTGCTACACGCTGGGCGGCGGTAACCCGCGGCTTGAGCCCTATAGCTCGACCAATTTCGACATCTCGATCGAAAAGTACTTCACGCCGGGCAGCGCGATCATCGTCGCCGGGTTCTACAAGGACCTTTCGGACTGGGTCGTCGATCAGACCAGCTCGATCGACCTCACCCGCGAAGTGAACCTCGCCGGATGGCAGAACCTGCTCAACGCCAACCCGGCGCTGGCGCAGGGCACCTATTCGGGCCCGACCAACTTCGCGAGCGGCAAGATCAAGGGTGTCGAAGGCACGCTGCGCCTGAACTACGGTGATTTCAGCGATACGCTCGACGGGTTCGGCAGCTTCGCCAGCATCACCTACTCGGATGCCAAGATTTCGAACGGCACCACGTCGACCCCGATCCCGGGCTACTCGAAGACCACGTGGTCGGCCGATGTCTTCTACGAAAAGTACGGCTTCCGCGCCAAGCTGGCCGCCCGCTACCGTTCGGGCTTCCTTTCGGAAGTGCAGAACTTCGCAGGCGCACTTCAGGGTGCCAAGGCGCAGCCGGAAACGATCCTCGACGGGCAGATCGGCTACACCTTCGACAAGGACAATGGCTTCCTTGGCGGCGTGCAAATCCTCGCCGAGGTGTTCAACCTGACCAACGAGCCGTTCGTGACGGAAAACGATCTGCGCAATGCGACGAACACCGCGACGATCGGGACCTTCCCGAGCCGCTACGAAAGCTACGGGCGGACGTTCAACTTCACGATCCGCAAGAGCTTCTGACCAGCAACCTGCGGGTCGCCTCAGGGTCTCAGGAAGGGCTCGCCGGCAACGGCGGGCCCTTTCGTCGTTCGGGGCGTGCGGTTTTAGAGGGTGGCTTGCGCGTTCTGGACACGTGTTTGCGCGGTCTAGACCCCCTCTAGACCCGTTTAGACCCCCGCTAGAAGGGCACTATCGGCGATGTTTCACGTGGAACAGAAGGTCTGCAAAGCAGAAACAGTGTCAGGCGGCGATGTTCGGCGCGGCGCAGTGATGGGCGATGAAATCGCCATGCGACGGCATGGTCGCCACCGCCTCGTCCATCGCCTGACGCACCTGTTGGAGCCGCTGCGCCACCGGCACACCTTCGCGCATCGATGCTAGGGCAGGAGCGCCTTTGGGAAAAATGCCTTGACCGAGATAGACCGCGATCCAGCTGGGGTTGGCAAACAGCTCCTGGGCCTCCGCCACCAGCATTCCGTGGCTGCGGAAATGGTCGATCTTGTACTGCAAACTGTCCGGGATCGGCATCGCCGCGCAGTAGCGCCACAGCTCGGAATCGTCGCGTTCCGTGGCCTTGTAATGGAGGATCAGGAAATCCCTGATCAGCTCGTATTCCTTTGAAGTCTGGGCATTATATTCCCGCGCCAACAGCGGCGACATGGTATTGTCGGGCAGCAGCGCGAGGAGCCTCAGGATGCCGTACTGGATGAGGTGCAGCGAGGTGGATTCCAGCGGCTCCATGAACCCGGCCGAAAGCCCGATCGCGACGCAGTTCTTCTCCCAGAACTTCCGCCGCTTGCCCGTCACGAACCGCAGCGGACGCGGGTCTGCGAGCGCCTTGCCGTCGAGGTTGGCGAGCAGCGTCTCGGCCGCCTCGTCCTCGCTAATGAACTGGGAACAATGGACATATCCATTGCCGGTGCGGTGTTGGAGCGGAATGCGCCACTGCCACCCGGCCTCGCGCGCCGTGGAGCGGGTGTAGGGGGTGAACTCGCCGCGCTCGCAAGGCACGGCGACAGCGCGGTCGCAGGGGAGCCAGTGCTGCCAATTGTCGTAGCCTGCCTCCAGCGCCTCCTCGATGAGAAGCCCGCGGAAGCCGCTGCAATCAATGAAGAATTCGCCCTCGATCCGGCTGCCGCTGTTGAGCGCGACGGCCTCGATAAAGCCGTCCTCGCCGCGCAAGGCGACATCGACGACCTTGCCTTCAAGGCGTATCACGCCCCGCGCTTCGGCATAGCGGCGCAGGAAGGCGGCGTAGAGCCCGGCGTCGAAATGGTAGGCGTAGTCGAAGGTCGACTGGATCAGCCGCCGGTCTTGCGAGGGGTGGGCGAACTTGCCCGCTTTCGCCATCGCCCAGCACATCGAATAGTCGTCGATCGGGCCCTCGACGCGCCCCTCCAGCCACTCGCGCATCCAGTGGTGGTAGAAAGGAACACTATCGAATTCAGCGCCGTACTGGCCGAATGGGTGGAAGTAGCTGTGCCCGAGCTTGCCCCAGTTGACGAACTCGATGCCGAGCTTGAAGGAGCCTTGCGTCTCGCGAACGAAGGTCACTTCGTCGATGCCCAGCCGCTGGTTGAAGTGGCGGATCGGGGGAATCGTCGCCTCGCCGACGCCGACCGTGCCGATCGCCTCGCTCTCGATAAGAGTGATCGAGCAGGACGTGCCAACCGCCTGGGAGAGCGCCGCTGCCGTCATCCAGCCCGCGCTGCCGCCACCGACAATCACGATGCTTTTCAGAGGGGTAGAAGCGGTCATCCGCCGCAGCTTTCGCGGATCAGCAGGCTCGTTTCAAGCCGCTGCGAAATCGCCGGGCCGCCGCCCTTGTCCATCAGTTTGGAGACCAGCATCCGCCCCGCCAGATTGGCGTCCTGATCGATGGTGGTGAGCTGCGGTGTGACGAGCCGCGACGCAGGGATATTGTCGTAGCCGACCACCGAAACATCCTCGGGAACGCGCATCCCCGAGCGGGTCAGCGCCCGGATCGCACCGATCGCGATGAGGTCGCTCGCGGCGAACACGGCATCGATCCGCAGCCCCCGCGCGACCGCGCTGCGCACTGCGGCTTCGGCCGAGTGGACCTCGAAATGGGCGGGCAGGATCAGCTCGTCATCGAAGGCGATACCCGCCTGCTCGAGCGCCTGCTTGTAGCCGCGCATGCGCTGCTCGGCCTCGGGCGCTTCGGTATCGCCGAGGAACAGGATGCGCCGCCGTCCGAGCCGGGCAAGGTGCGCCGTGGCGCGGCGGCCGCCTGCAAGGTTGTCCGATCCGATGACGCAATATTGCGCGTCGGGGAACTCTGCGCCCCACACCACGAAGCGGTCGTCGCGGGCCACCAAGGCGTTGAATTCGTGGTGGAGCGAGCTCTGGCCGATGAAGATCACGCCCGTCGCGCGGCTGGTGCTCATCGCGTAATCGAGATCGCCGCCGGCGCGGGGCGAGAGGTGGCTGATGATGAGATCGGCATTCCGCTCGCGCGCGGCTTCGGCGATGCCCGCGAGCAGCTCGAGGAAGAAGGGGTCGGACACGCGGCTGTCGCGGGCCTGCGGGGCGGGAACGACGACGGCGATGGTCGCGTCCGCGCCGATCGGGCCGCTCGGCATCGAGGAGCGGAACTCGTAATCATGCGCGCGGGCGATCTGCCAGATCTGCTGCTTGGTGCGCCGCTTGACCGACGGGCTGTCGTTGAGCGCGCGGCTCACGGTCGAGATCGACACCCCCGCCTCGCGCGCGATGTCTTCGAGCGTCGCGCTGCGCCGTGCAGAGGGGCCGGGGGTTTCGTCCATGCCCGCCTAGGCGCCCTGCGCCGCGGCCCAGTAGCCGGTGCCGGGGGCGAGCGCCTCGGGGATGCTGTCGCCCGGGCTGACGGTGCTTTCGGTGGCCAGCAGGCGGAGCGTGCCGAGCCGCGCCGGAGGGCTCCACTGCGCGGGCGCCTCACCGAGGTTGAAGACGCACAGCACGCTGCCAGCCCCTGCATCACCTTCGTCATGGCGCAGGAATGCGAGGATGTCCTCCGGGCTTGCGAGAAGCTCGATATCGCCATGCACCAGCGCCGGATGGTCCCGGCGCAGGGCGAGCAAGCGGCGCGCATAGCCGAGGGTCGAGGCCGGGTCTGTCGCCTGCTGGTCGACCGCGAAGCCGGTGTGGACGGGATCAAGCTTCAGCCAGGTGCGGTTCGCGCTGGAGAAGCCCGCTTGCGGCGCAGCGGCCGCCCAGGGCATCGGCGTGCGCGCCCCGTCGCGGCCTAGGGTGTGCGGCCAGTTCGTGATCGCCTCGGGGTCCTGAAGGTCTTCGAAAGCGACGTGGCCCTGCGGCAGGCCCAGTTCCTCGCCCTGATAGATGATCGGATTGCCACGAAGGCTGAGCAGCAGCAGCAGGTTGAGCCGCGCGGCGCGGGCCATGTCGCCGTCCAGCGTCCAGCGGGTCACCGCGCGCGGGGCATCGTGGTTCGAGAAGGCCCAGCTCGGCCAGCCTTCGCCCTCCTCGCCGCCCCACTGCGACAGGGAGGCACGCACCAGTGGCGCGGTGAGGCGCGGGGCGTAGAGGAAGTCGAAATTGTAGGCGGAATCCAGCCGCTTGCCGCCTGCGGTGAAGGCCTTCATCTCGGCGAGCGGCTCCGGCCCGCCCACTTCGGCCACGGTGAAGCGGCCGGGGAATTCGTCGAGCGTGGCGCGGATGCGTTCGAGGAAGGCGACGATGTCGGGGTGCGACTGGTTGTACTGCTTGACCTGCATGTCGAAGGGCCGGGTCACCAGCTCCATCGGCAGGCCCGAGGGCGGATTGTCGCGCAGGTCGGGGTCATGCATCGAGAAGTTCAGCGCATCGAGGCGGAACCCGTCCACGCCCCTCCTCAGCCAGAACCGCGCCACGTCGAGCAGCGCGTCCTGCACCGCGACGTTGTGCACGTTGAGGTCGGGCTGCGAGGTCAGGAAATTGTGCAGGTAATACTGCTTGCGCGGCCCATCCCACTGCCATGCCGATCCGCCGAACACCGACTGCCAATTGGACGGCGGCGAGCCATCCGGCTTGGGGTCGGCCCAGACGTACCAGTCGGCCTTGGGGTTGGTGCGATCCGCGCGGCTCTCCTGGAACCACGCGTGCTCGTCCGAGGTGTGCGAATAGACCTGATCGATGATCACCTTGAGGCCCAGCGCATGGGCGCGCGCGATGATCCGGTCGAAGTCCGCGAAGGTGCCGAAGCTCGGGTCGATGCCGCAGTAATCGGCAACGTCGTAGCCGAAGTCCTTCATCGGCGAAGTGAAGAAGGGCGAGATCCAGATGCCGTCCACGCCGAGGTCGGCGATGTAATCGAGCCGCTCGGCGATGCCGGCAAGGTCGCCGATCCCGTCGCCATTGGTGTCGGCAAAGCTGCGCGGATAGATCTGGTAGATGACGGCGCCGCGCCACCAGGCCCCCGAGCGAGCCGTGTCGCTGGCGGCGTCAGGAGCGGCAGTCGGGCCAGCGAAGGGCCGGGCGGTTGCCATTAGTCGTCAGTCTCCAGAATGCAGGCGGCAAAGCCGAACGGGGGCAGCGTGACCCGCACCGATCCGGGTGCGGCAAGGGCGGCGGGGCACTTCCCCAGCAGCGGTGCGACCCGGCGCGCGCGGTAGCTTACCTCGACGTTGCGCGAAAGTGGCGTTTCTCCGGTGTTGAACAGCACCAGCACGCGCTGTCCGGATTCGGGATCGTGGCGCTCCACGGCGAGCAGGCCGGGAGCGGCTTCCTCGAAGGCGCGCACTTCGGTGAGGCCCCGGCGCAGGGCGGGGCTGGCGGTGCGGGCGCGGGCGAGTTCGCCGATCAGCCGGTAGAGCGGGTGCGCAGGATCGAAGTTGCTCTGCGCCGTGGTGGCATCCGAGCCGATCAGGTTGTTGTCGTTGTAGACCGCGACCCTGCTGGGGAACATGTCCTCGCGGGCGAGCTGGTCGTTGCCGTCGGAGATGAAGCCCTGCTCGTCGCCGTAATAGACGGTCGGCACGCCGCGCAGCAGGAACATCATTGCATGGCCGAGCTTGACCCGCGCGAGCAGCTTGGCCTCGTCATCCGATCCGCTCATCTGGCGCACGAACATCGAAAAGCGTCCGAAATCGTGGTTGCCGAGGAAGGTTGGCAGGCCCAGCGCGGTCTTTTCGCCGCCCGGATAGATCGCGTCTTGCTGGAGGAACTCGGCCATCAGGCGGGGGCCGGCCTTGCCGCTCGCGACCAGCTGCGCTGCCTTGGCGAAGCCCATGTCGAGCGCATAGGGCAGGTGGCTTTCCGCCATAACCTGCGCGGCGAGCGTCGCGGTCGGTTCCTCGTAGGCGATCTCGCCGAAGATGTGGAAGTGGTTGATGCCCTTCGCCTTGGCGCGATCGAGGATGGCGGGGACGAAGGCCTGCCAGAACTCGGGGTTCACGTGCTTGGCGGTGTCGATGCGGTATCCGTCGATGCCGTAATCGTCGATCCACTGGCCGAAAATGTTGATCATGCCCGACACGACGCGCGGGTTCTCGGTCGCCAGATCGTCGAGCCCCGAGAAGTCGCCATAGACCGAGCTTTCGCCCACCCAGTGCGAGTTGCCGCGGTTGTGGTAGAGCGTCACGTCATTGAGCCACGCCGGAACCTTCACGTTCCGCTCGGCCTCGGGGACCACCGGAGTGTAGGCAAAGGAGGGGTCGGTGAGCTTGGCCCAGTTGGCGGGATCGGCGTTGTCGTCGCCTGAGAACCCAGCGTTGATCGCCTTGCCATCCGGCCCGCCGCGCCGCGAGAAGGGATAGTCGGCCTTGCTGCGATAGGCGTAGCCGCTGGCCTCGCCGTCCGCATAGCCGATCACGTCGGCGGTGTGGTTGATGATGATGTCCATGTAGACCTTCATCCCGCGCGCATGGGCGGCATCGACGAAGGCCTTGAATTCGGCATTGGTGCCGAAATGCGGGTCGACGCTGGTGAAATCGGTCACCCAGTAGCCGTGATAGCCCGCGCTTTCCTCGCCGGGCTTGCCCTGCACGGGCTTGTTCTTGAAGATCGGCGCGAACCAGATCGCGGTCACGCCCATGCCCTGGATATAGTCGAGCTTGGCGGTCAGACCCTTGAGGTCGCCGCCGTGGTAGAAGCCCTTGGCTGACGGGTCGAAGCCGGTCTGGAACGGGCCGCCCTTGAGGCCGCCCTTGTCGTTTGTGGGATCGCCGTTCTCGAAGCGGTCGGGCAGGACGAAATAGATGATCTCGTCTTCCAGCTGGCGTTCCGCGAGCGGCGCGGGCGCAGCTGCAACGGCTGGTTTGTCGGCCGCGACAGGCCCGCCTGCCAAGGCGGTCCCCGCGCAAAGCGCAGCCGCAACGCTTGCGAAGATTCGCACCATGACCCAACTCCCTCTCGCCATTGTTCTGACAGCTTGGGCGGCGTTTTGCAAATCTTTGTAGGAGGCGGCGCGACGAACCGTTCGCATCGCCAACATACGAAAATCTATCCTGAATTATGCAAGTAAAGGCTGGCCCGGAGGTTTTTTCCGGACCGGTGCGGCAAAGTTTCTTGCAAATTTTTGCAGGGCGTCCAGACTGGCTCAGGCAGCGCGCAAGACATGAACGGGCATCGGACCTGGACAGCATATGCGCTACCGCGAGCCGCGTCACGCCCGGTCGGGCGACGGGCCGGGGAGAGGGATATTACGACGATGACGCAAGGCGGCCTCAAGCCTGCGCTGAACGCAGGCCAAATCTGGAACATGAGCTTCGGGTTCCTCGGAATCCAGATCGGTTTCGATCTCCAGAACGGCAATGTCAGCCGCATCTTCCAGACGCTGGGCGCCGAGGTCGACCAGCTCGCCATCCTGTGGATCGCCGCGCCAATGACGGGGCTGATCGTGCAGCCGATCATCGGACACCTGTCGGACAAAACGTGGGGCCGTTATGGCCGCCGCCGTCCCTATTTCCTCGTCGGCGCGCTGCTGGCGAGCCTTGCGCTGTTCATCATGCCCAATTCGCCGGTGCTGTGGGTCGCGGCGGGCACGCTGTGGCTGATGGACGCCTCGCTCAACATCACGATGGAGCCGTTTCGCGCCTTCGTCGGCGACAGTCTGCCCGATCGCCAGCGAACCATCGGCTATGCGATGCAGAGCTTCTTCATCGGCGCGGGCGCGGTGATCGCAGGCGCGCTGCCGTGGGTGATGACCAACTGGCTCGGCTTCAGCAATGTCGCGCCCGCAGGCCAGATCCCCGAGACAGTGCACTGGGCCTTCTACATCGGCGGCGCGGCGCTGCTCGCGGCGGTGTGCTGGACGGTGTTCAGCACCAAGGAATATTCGCCCGAGGAGCTCGCCCGCTTCGAAGCCGCGCGCGGTGACAGCCGTCGCTCCGCGAGTGCAGACGTGCCGCGCAGCGCGGCGCTGTTTACGCGCGGCGGGACGATCTGGGTGATCGCGGGCGTGATCATCGCCGCGCTGGTGGTGCTGGCCCGCAGCGAGGCGCGCCCGGCCTTCCTCGGCACGATCGAGGTCGCCAAGGACATCTATGTGCTCGCCGCGCTGGTCGCCGGTTTCGGGGTGATCCAGCTGATCGCCGGAATGCTGCGCTCGCAAGGGCGCAATGGCAGCGGCTACATGGAGGTCGTCAGCGACCTCTTCGCCATGCCCAAGACCATGCGCCAGCTTGCCGTGGTGCAGTTCTTCAGCTGGTTCGGGATGTTCGCGCTGTGGATCTACGGCACGCCCGGGGTCACCGAATATCACTTCGGCGCAACCGATACGGTGAGCGCCGCCTATCAGGACGGGGCCGACTGGTGGAGCCTGATGGGATCGGTGAGGAACGGCCTTGCCGCCGCCGCTGCTCTGGGCTTCGTGATGGTCGCCGCCAAGATCGACCGCTGCCGGCTCCACGCGGTCAACCTGCTGATGGGCGCGGCGGGCTTTGCTGCGGTGATGCTGGTGCGCGATCCGGCGCTGTTGTGGATCCCGCAGATCGGCATCGGCATCGCCTGGGCCTCGATCGTGTCGATGCCCTACGCGATCCTCGCCGGCTGCGTCCCTCAGGAAAAGATGGGCATTTACATGGGTGTGTTCAACATCTTCATCGTCGTGCCGCAGCTGCTGGCCTCGACGTTGCTGGGCTTTCTCCTCACCAACCTGTTCGGCGGGGAGCCGATCTACGCAATGGTGATTGCGGCGGTGAGCTTCGTGCTGGCGGCAGCGGCGACGCTGTTCGTGACCGACGGGGAGGGGGCGGGGGCCCCGGCCATGCAGGCGGGTCAGGCGTAATGCGGCGGCTGCTTATCGCCCTCTTGGCAAGCACGCTCGCTGCCACCCCCGCGCTGGCCGAGCCGGACTATGCGCCCCGCGAGTTGGTCCAAATCAAGAGCGCGGACTGGACCGCCGATGCGGTGCTCTACCAGCTCAACACGCGCCAGTTCACCCCCGAAGGCACCTTCAAGGCCGCGCAAAAGCAGCTTCCGCGGCTTGCCGCGATGGGCGTCGACATCATCTGGCTGATGCCGATCCACCCGATCGGCGTCGAGAACCGCAAGGGCCCGCTCGGCAGCCCCTATGCGGTGCGCGACTACCGCGCGGTCAATCCAGAGCTTGGCTCCGAGGCGGACTTCCGCGCCTTCGTCGACGAGGCGCACCGGCTGGGGCTGAAGGTGATCCTTGACTGGGTCGCCAACCATTCGGCCTTCGACAACCCGCTCACCAAGAGCCACCCCGAGTGGTACACCCGCACCCCCGAAGGCGCGCTGATGTCGCCCAACGGCACCGACTGGACCGATGTCGCCGACTTCGATTACGCGCAGCCCGGCCTTCGCCAATACATGACCGAGAGCCTCGTCTACTGGGTGCGCGATTTCGGCATCGACGGCTACCGCGCCGACGTTGCAGGCTATGTCCCCACCGACTTCTGGGAAACCGCCCGCGCCCAGCTCGAAACGGTGAAGCCCGTCTTCATGCTCGCCGAATGGGAGCAGCGCGACCTCCACGCCCGGGCGTTCGATGCGACCTATGCGTGGAAATGGAAGGAGGCGATGCAGCGCCTCGCCAAGGACGGCAGCGGCGCATTCGCGATCCGGAGCTACTACGCCGAGCAGGCCGAAAGCTGGCCGCACGCCGCGCTGCGCATGGTCTACACCGACAACCACGACCAGAACTCGTGGGACGCGGTGGCGAGCGAAATCTACGGCCCCGCTTATCCAGCCGCGATTGCGCTGTCCTTTGTCGGGTCGGGCCTGCCGCTGATCTACAACGGGCAAGAGGCCGACCTCGACCGCAAGCTGAAGTTCTTCGAGAAGGACCCGATCGTCTGGCGCGAGGGCCGCTATGACGGACTCTTCCGCCAGCTGATCGCGCTCAAGACCGAGATGCCCGCGCTCCACAACGGGCGCTTCGGCGCGGTGATGGTCGAGGTGCCGACCAGCGAGACCGCCGACGTCTACGCCTTCACTCGCGGCGGCGCAGGCGAGCGCGTCTTCGCCGTCTTCAACCTCAGCCCCCGCGCGCATCAGGTGAGCTTCGACAAGGAGCGCCACCTCGGCACCTACACCGACGCGCTGAGCGGCAAACCCATGACCTTCGCAGGCGGCGAGACGCTCGATCTGCCCGCATGGGGCTTCCGGATTTTCAAAGAGACCAAATGACGCGGGCCTCCCCCTAGGCCTGCGAGGAGAGGGATGATGACGAAGCACTGGAAATCGCTGGTCACGATGGCGGCCATCGCGTGGGCCGCCGCGCCTGCCTATGCCGAGACCCTGACGCTGGCCTCGCCCGACGGCAAGATCACCGTCACCGTCAAGGACGACGGCGGGCAGGCCAGCTACGCCGTCGCGTACAACGGCAAACAGGTGATCGCGCCTTCCAAGATGGGCCTCCTCTTCGCCGAGCAGCACGGGTTCGAACGTGGCCTCGTCATCGCCGCATCCACGCGCGACAGCAGCGACACCACGTGGGAGCAGCCGTGGGGCGAGCGCCGGCTGGTGCGCGACCAGCACAATGAACTCGCCGTCACCTTCCGCGCCTCGGAAGGCCCCGACCGGCAGATGACCGTCCGCTTCCGCGCCTTCGATACCGGCATCGGTTTCCGCTACGAAGTGGGCGAACAGCCCGCCTTCCAGGGCGACGTCGCGGTGGTCGAGGAGCTCACCCAGTTCGGCGTCGGCGAGAAGACCACCACCTGGTACACGCCTGCCGACGGCTTCAACCGCAACGAATATATCTACCGCATGAAGCCCGCAGGCGAGGTCGAGAACGCCCACACGCCCGCCACCTTCAAGAACCCCGACGGCATCTACATGGCGATCCACGAAGCGGCGCTGGTCGACTGGTCCTCTATGTCGCTGCTCGCGCTGCGCCCCGGCAATTTCGAGGCGCGCCTGCGCAACTGGTCGGGCGGGCCGAAGGTGAAGACCAAGGCGCCCTTCAAGTCGCCGTGGCGCACCATCCAGATCGCGCCCGACGCGGTCGGCCTGATCAATTCGGACATCATCCTCAACCTCAACGAGCCCAACACACTCGGCGACGTGTCCTACGCCAAGCCCGGCAAGTACGTCGGCATCTGGTGGGCGATGCACATCAACGACCGCACCTGGGCCAGCAACAAGTACCACGGCGCGACCACCGCCGAGGCCAAGCGCTATATCGATTTTGCCGCCAAGAACGGCTTTGCCGGTGTGCTGGTCGAAGGCTGGAACAAGGGCTGGGACGGCGACTGGTTCAACAACGGCGACGTCTTCAGCTTCACCGAGGAATACCCCGATTACGACATCGCCGAGGTCAGCCGCTACGCCAATTCCAAGGGCGTGAACCTGATCGTCCACCACGAAACCTCTGCCAACCTCACCAATTACGAAAACCAGCTCGATGCCGGGCTCGACCTCGTGAAGAAGGTCGGCGCGCACTACGTGAAGACGGGCTACGTCTCGGACGCGGGCGACGCGGTATGGGTCGATGACAAGGGCATCCGCCACTACGAATATTACGACAGCCAGCGGATGATCGAGCACCACTTGCGCGTCATCAAGGCCGCCGCCGCGCGGCAGATCGCGATGGACACGCACGAACCGGTCAAGGACACCGGCCTGCGCCGCACCTATCCCAACTGGATGAGCCGCGAAGGCGCGCGGGGCATGGAGTTCAACGCCTGGGGCTCGCCGCCCAACCCGCCGTCGCACGAGGCGATGATCGCCTTCACCGCGCTGCTCGGCGGGCCGTTCGACTACACCCCCGGCATCTTCGACCTGCGCCCCAACGAGCGCCCGCCGGTGCGCCCCGACATGCCGCGCGGCGACCCGAAGAACCGCCCGCAGACGACGCTGGCAAAGCAGCTTGCGACCTATGTGACGATCTACTCGCCGCTCCAGATGGCCGCCGATCTGCCCGAGAATTACGAGAAGCGCCCGGAGGCCTTCCAGTTCATCAAGGACGTGGAGGCCGACTGGGAGCAGTCGATCGCGCTCGCGGGCGAAGTCGGCGAATATGTCGCCTTCGCGCGGCAGGGGCGGAAGTCGAAGGAGTGGTTCCTCGGCGCGTTGACCGATGCGGACCCCCGCGACCTGTCGCTGCCGCTGACCTTCCTCGAGCCCGGCAAGAAGTACCGCGCGCAAATCTACCGCGACGGGCCGCACGCGCATTGGGACTACAACCCCTATGACATCGTGATCGAGGAAAAGGTCGTGACCGGCGGTGATACGTGGGCCGTGCACTTGGCCGCGTCCGGCGGCGTGGCGGTGCGGTTTATTCCGGTGAAGTGAGGGCAGGGCGCGGGGCGCGAACGGTTGGGCGCACCAAGGCAGCGGCCGGGCTGTCCAACCTCCGGCACCGGGTCTAGGCTGCGAGCATGATCAGGCCCCTGCTGACTTCCCTCGCCATCGTCATTCTCTGCGGCTGCGCCCCCACGGATAACACGGCATCCGAGGCGCAATCCGCCGATGGGACCGAGGCGGTCGCGACCAGCACACCCGCCCCCGCGCCTGCAAACGCCCTTCAGGAATGGCGGAGCGAGGACGGCAAGATCGCCTTCAAATATCCGGCCACGCTCACGCCGACACAGGATTTCTCCGCGACCTATTTCACGCCCGAGGGCTGGCGGGCCATGTTCGACGGAGCCCCGGTCGGCCCCGGAACGGGCCAGATCCGTTTCGGCGCAAAGAGTTACCGCGGCGGTGTCCAACCCTTCATCGTCACTACATTTTTGCAGCTTGGCACAAGCCGGGACCCCGCGGTGGTCGCCGATTGCCTGACGCGCGGGCTTGCCGGCGGCAATGGATCGCAGCAGGAAGACCGCACCATCGGCGGCGTGCGCTTCACCGTCTTTAAGAACAGCGACGCAGGCATGAGCCACCAACTGTCGAGCACCGACCTGCGCGCCGTTCGCGGCGGAACCTGCATCGCAATCGACCGCATCGAGTCCGCGGTACCGGCATCGGTCGACACCGAAGCCTCGCCGGACCGCTCGAACGCGAGTGTCGAGCAAGACGTGGATAGGGTGCTGTCGGGCATTACGTTTGGATGATCGAGTTGCGGCGGGATGACGGGGGAAGAGGTATCGGCAACTAACTCGTTGCAGGCCTTAAGCGTTTGGCGCAGTCTGGCGCGCAAGCACCTCCAAACGTCAGCGGAAGCAATGCGTTCGATCAACCGTCAATTTAAGAGCGATTTGAAGGCTGCCCAAAAGATCTGGCTGCCTTGGCGGGCTTTGTTGCTTGTCGGTGTTTGCTTCATAGCCGTGTTCATGCTGTTCGATCATTTTGGAAACCGAAGTGCGGCTCTCCCCGCGATAATGTTCGCGGCGGTGTTCGCATTCCTTATCTACGTGAAACGGCCGCTCCGCCGACACCCCGTGTTTTGGGCGATCATGGCAGTGTTCGCAGCCGTCCACGCTGCTCTGATTTGGCATATTCCCTGGACCACAAAATGGGTTCCGGCTGCGACCGTAACCGGCATAGCTACGGTGGATTTTTGCTTGATGCTTTGGGTTCTGGCAGCGCTTGACGTTTGGCTCGGGCGGCAACCGGAGATCAAAACCTGAGTTATCGCTGTTTCCGCCTCCCGCCCCAAAACGAAAGAAGGGCGGATGCCTCGCCCCAGGCATCCGCCCTCCACTCCCGTCCAAGGGAGATCGGGTAACCGGTTTTGTCCGGGGGGCGGCGGGGGCGACGTTTTCAGGGGGCTTTCAGACCCCCTCCAGCGCGGTTTAGACCCCCGCTAGACCCCTTTTAGACCCCTGTTAGACGCGTTTAGACCCCCGCTAGAGAGGGTCTGGAACGCTGTTTCACGTGGAACATTCGTCTGCGAAGCAGAAACATTGCCCTCAGGCGGCTTTTTCCATTCGGGCCAGCTCGCAATGCGACCAGATCTCGGAAAGCGCCTTGATCAGCCGGTCGATGTCGCCATCGGTGTGCACCGGCGAAGGCGTGACCCGCAGTCGCTCGGTCCCGACGGGGACGGTCGGGTAGTTGATCGGCTGCACATAGATGCCGTGGTTGTCCATCAGCCAGTCGCTGATCATCTTGCACTTCTTGGCGTCCCCAACCATCACCGGGATGATGTGGCTCGGGTTGTCGAGGTGCGGAATTCCCATGATATCAAGGGCCCGGCGCACCTGCGCGACGCGCTTCTGCTGAAGCTCGCGCTCGTCGCTGGAGGTCTTGAGGTGGCGGATGCTGGCGGCCGCGCCCGCTGCAACGGCAGGGGGAAGGGCGGTCGAGAAGATGAAGCCGCTCGCAAAAGAACGAACGAAATCAACGAGGTTGGCTGACGCGGCGATGTATCCGCCCATCACGCCGAACGCCTTGCCGAGCGTACCTTCGATCACGGTGATCCGGTCCATCAGGCCTTCGCGCTCGGCAATCCCGCCGCCGCGCGGGCCGTAGAGGCCGACAGCGTGAACCTCGTCGATATAGCTCATCGCGCCGTGCTTTTCGCAGACATCGAGGATGTCGGCGATGGGCGCAATGTCGCCGTCCATCGAATAGACGCTCTCGAACGCGACCAGCTTGGGCACGTCGGGGCCGTACATCGAGAGCATCTCGTCGAGGTGCTGGGCATCATTGTGGCGCCAGATCTTGTAGGGCGCGCGGCTGTAGCGGATGCCTTCGATCATCGAGGCGTGGTTCAAGGCGTCGGAGAACACGACGCAGCCCGGGATCTTGCCCGCCAGCGTGCCGAGGCCCGCCCAGTTCGAGACATAGCCCGAGGTGAACAGCAGCGCGCTCTCCTTGTTGTGGAGGTCGGCCAATTCGCGTTCCAGCTCAACGTGATAGTGGTTTGTGCCCGAGATATTGCGTGTACCGCCGGAGCCCGCGCCGCATTCGTCGAGGCATTCGTGCATCGCTTCCAGCACCGCCGGGTGCTGGCCCATGCCGAGGTAATCGTTCGAACACCACACGGTAACGGCCTGGGTCTCGTTATCGACAAAGCGGGTTGCGTGCGGGAATTTCCCGCGGTGACGCTTGATGTCGGTGAACACCCGGTAGCGGCCATCGGCGCGCACCGTGTCGAGTTCGCCGGCGAAAAAGGCTTCGAAGTCCATCGGGGTTCCCTTGATTTCCGTGGTCATGCGTTGGTGTTCCGTTGCGCCCCTGCGCGGCTGGATATGGCCCAGCCCCACAGCATCCCGTCGCGGAACGGGAGGGCGAGAAAGAGGTGTTCGAGTACGCCGAGCAGGCTCAGCGTGGTCAGCAGGCTGGCGCCGACCATTGCGGCGCTGCCAGCGGGTGCGGAAAGCGCCAGCGAGGCGAACCAGGCCGTGGTCGCGGCGATGGCCACGATCGAGGCCAACAGCAGCACCGTCAGGCGGCTGCGCCCGAAGTAGCTCTTGAGATAGGCGAGGTGCTCGGGGAGCATCTCCGAGGTCGAATTCGGCACGCCGACGAAGAGATTGATCTTGGAGATCAGCCGCATTCCGAACATCAGCACGAAGACCGTCGCGCCGATCTGGTTGGGCGCGTTCCACGATAGCGAGATCAGCAGCAAGGCAGTGACCGCCAGCGCGACCTCGTGGTGCATCACAGTTCCCGCCGCCTGGCGGAACCGCGCGACGCCGGTCAGCGAAGGATCGCTGAGCCCGCGGCGCGGCCCTGCCGAAGCGCCAGTGAGGAACGACAGTTCATGCCAGCCCCACACCATCAGCGCACCGACAAAGGCGAGGTACACCGCCCAAATCTGGGTCGACATCGAGGCAACCAGGATCACCACCAGCCCTGCGATTCCGGCAATGCTGCCGAACAACAGGCTGGTCGAAAAGGTGGCGCGCTCGCGGTTGTCCGCCCAGGCAATCAGCCCGGTCGCGACGAACCAGATCGCCACCGTCACGATGAACGGCAAGACATGGCCGCTCCAGCTCACCACGCGGGTTGCAGCCTGATCGAGCCGGGGAGCGGGTTGGCCTTGGGCTTCTGGACATACATCCGCGCAAAGGCGAGGCCTGCGCCGGCCATGCCCGATGCGCGCTTCAGCATGCCGCCGAAGCCACCTTGTTCCTTGCCCGCCTCGATCCGCGCAGCAGCAAGCCGGAGCTTCTCCATCTGGCGGCGGAAGCCCGGTGCATCAATATCGAGCTCAACCGGGAAGACCTGGCGGCTGATCTGGTTGCAGATCTCGAACACCTTGTAGTCGTACTCGGTCGGATCGACGCCAAGCGCGGCGTGGAACACCGGCCGGTTGTGGTCTCGCACATACATCGTCGCGTAGACCGACAGCAGGAAGAAGCGCACCCACAGCTTGTTGGCGCCTTCGAGCAGCTTGGGATCGGCGCGCAGCAGCATGGCGAAGGCCTCGCCGTGGCGGAACTCGTCGTTGCACCACTCTTCGAACCAGTCGAAGATCGGGTGGAACTTGTACTGCGGATTGCGCGCAAGGTGCCGGAAAATGGTGATGTACCGCGCGTAGCCGATCTTCTCCGATAGATAGACCGCGTAGAAGATGAACTTCGGTTTGAAGTACGTGTATTTCTTGGTCTTCGTCAGATAGCCGAGGTCGACGCCGATGCCGGCATCCTTGAGGCTTTCGTTGATGAAGCCGGCATGGCGGCTCTCGTCACGCGCGAGCAGACGGAAGAGCTGCTTCACGTCGGGGTTCTTGGTGCGCCGGGCGATCTCGGCATAAAGCACGCAGCCTGAGAATTCCGATGTCATCGAGCTGACGAGGAAGTCGGTGAACTCCTGGCGGAGCGACGGCTCCAGACCCTCGATCACGCCCTTGAAGCGGTCGGAATGCTTGAAGTGCAGCTTGTTCGGATCGCCCACCATGTCCGCGATCAGCTGGTCCCACTCGCGGCGGACAAGGCTCACGTCGATCGCGTCGAGCGCGTCGTAATCGGTGGTGTAGAAACGCGGGGTCAGCATCGTGTCCTGCGTCGCGATCGCCATCGCTTCCTCGCTGGTCATCGGCTTGTAGGCGTTCATTTGATCCTCCCGGCGTTGAAGCTGACTTCGTAGAGTTCGGCCAGATCGAAATAGGCGGCGAAGCGGGTGACGGCGCGGGCCAGAGGGCTGGCCCGGGTCACGGTCGCGCGGCGTTCGAACACCTGGCGGCTGCCGAACGGGATCTGGATCGGAGCACCGTGCACGCGGACCTTGTCGCCCGGCTGCATTTCGACATCGCCGGCAAGCTCGACATGGGCGTGAAAATGCTCGGGGCTCTGCTCGACCGTAATCGTGCAGGGCGTCTCGAAGGACTCAGCTGTCAGGAAGGAAAGCGCCATCAGCGCGTCCCCGCCTTGCTGGGCAGCAGGTTGGCGTAGACCGCGCGATTGTCGGGACCGAACGAGCTCACCTCGACACTGCGACCCGTGGCCGGATCGGCAAGAGTGAGGTTGTCGTTGGTCCAGCGGGTCAACGTGAAGGCCAATTCGGGGCCCAGATTGCGGATGCGGCGCTGGTGGACGAGGCTGCGGACGGTCGCACGAATGAAGCCGCCTTCGCCCTGGCCGAAGCGGCTGAGAACTTCGCCGGTCGCGCCGTCCTCGACCCGCACCGTGCCATCGGGCTCATCGAAGAAGCGCAGAGTGCGCACCTCGGCCGCCGTGATCCCGGCTTCGGCGCGTGCTACCGAAGGCACCGCCTCGCGCTCGAAGATGCCGAGACGGACCGATACGGTCAGCGCCAGAGCGATCGCCACCATGCCGCCCATCAGGACGAGGGGCGCCTTGTGGACGGTGACTTCGTCCTTCTCGTATTCCCGGACAATCATGCGGGCGCTCCCTCAAAACCCTGGTCACGGTGCAGAACCGGCACAAGACGACCGGAGACGGCCGCGGGCTGTGTCACGGTCTGGACGCTGGCCGGGGCCGCTTCCTTGATTTCGCTCAAATGACGATCGATTGCCCCGAACCGCGCGCGGGTCTCGGCAATCATCTGGGCGACGTGGGCCGCATCGGGCACGGCGCGCAGCATCGGCTGCGGCTTGGCATAGTGCCAGGGGCGGACATGCGGCCACAGCAGCAGGTTGCCAAGCAACCGGTCACCGGAGAGCTCGAAGGCGATGTCGCCCTGGTCCTTGCCGCGCATCCGGAGGTGGGCGGCGGTGACCTGCTTCAGCGGAATATTGATCCGCGTCTCGATCGCCATGCCGATCCGCATGATCATCCGCGTGTCGGTGAGGATGTAGAGCGTGCTGCGCGCACTCGCCCAGGCGAGAACGTAGAGCAGCGCGATCAATGCCGTGCCGAGCACCACCGCGACAATCGCCGCGTCGGTCCTGCCCATCGCCAGCGCCACGACAGCGAGGCCGGTCATGTACAGGCCGAGCGTACGGGTGTGGAAGGCGGTCCGGGCGAGGAGGGCCACCTGCGGGCGACCCTTCCACAGCACGGTCTCATCCGGCTGCGGGGTCCCCATCCGGTCGCCGAACGCCTTCGGGCCGTCGTTTTCGAGAGCGGCGTGATCGAACCCGGCGGCGAGCGGCATTGCTACCGCTGCCTCCGGACCCGAAGCGAGGTCGTTCAGAGCCATGCTTCCGACCTTTCAGGGGTTGCGTACATATAACCGCCACCGAAGTAGGCCTGGATGCGGTCTTCCTCGTAGCGCGTGATGATGCCGGGTGCCTCGAGCGCCGGGACGGCGTCGAACTGCGCGGCAGTGATCGCGTCGATCTCGACATACTTGGGCTTGTCGTTTGTGATCGGAAGCAGCGCATCGATCAGGCTGTTGCCGTGGACCACAGCGACCATCATCGGTGCGAGCACCTTCTTGCCGCTGGTGGTCTCGACTTCGAGATAGCGGATCAGGTGTTCGGCCTGGTCGACCCAGATATCGCTGACCTTGCCAACAGTGATACCGTCGGCGGCAACCACCGACCAGCCAATCAGCTGCGGATCATTGGGGGCGACGACCAGTTCGTGGCTTTGCGCGATCGGAACGATACGCGGGCGGCCGTCGAAGGTGAGGTCGGGATACTTGGAGCGATTGGCCCAAGCGGCCGGACCCATGCCGTCGACCATCGGATCGCCGGTCGGCACCAAGGGAGCACCGGCGGAGCGGAAGGCCGAGACAGCGGGCACATTGACATCGTCGCGGGCCACGTCCTCGGGCACATAGGTGCCGCGGCCGTGGGGCAGCTGGAACGACTTCTTGTCGCCGTCGGTCAGCTTGATGGTGTGGACCCTGCCGGTGTCCTCGTCCTCGAGCGGGTAGCCCTCACGCCGGCTTTCGCGGTTGAGATAGAATACCAGGGCGACGAAGAAGCCCAGGAACAGCAGAAAAGCTAGCTCGGCAACATCGAATGTGCCGACGATATAGGCAGCGTTCATTTCACATTCCTCTCGAGAAACAGGGCCGGCAGAGGCGCAGCCGGGCAAAAGACGGGACAGACGGGCACAGTAATCATGTCGGGAACTCCATCAGGCCAAAGGATTGGCCGAGGGACTCTTCGGCATCGGGGTCGCGGCGCTGATAGGAAACCAGCGGGCCGATTGCGACGAGGCCCGCGAGCAGCAGGCCAATCTCGAGAATGTAGACCGAGCCATAGCCGGTCGCGCGCATCGCCATGCTGGCTGCGGGGTGGCCGCTTTCCAGCACGGCCGCGATTCCGTCGCGCAGCAGGCCGCCGATAGCGATGCCGAAGCCTGCGCAGGTCGCCTGCACCGCACCCCAGGCGCCCAGAGCCAAGCCGGCGCTTTCGCCCTGAGCAAGGCCCATCGCTTCCATCAGCGTGCCGACCGAGAACATGCCGAGCCCGACCCCGATCCCGAGCGCGCCAGCATAGAGCATGAGCGGCGCGCCGAACGGCCCCGCGAAAAGCACCAGAAGGAACGCGTTGATCCCGATTACCATTCCGGCACCGGCAAGCCGCAGCGGGTTCCAACCGCGTGCGAGCGCTGCTCCGGAGACGGTGAAGCCGGTAAGAGCGCCGAGGGCCCAGGCCCCCGTCAGCCCGGTGGTCGCACCGACAGACAGCTTGAGGATTTCTCCGCCATAGGGCTCGAGCAGGGCGTCCTGCATGGCAAAGCCGGCCGCGCCAATGCCGATCGCGGTCAGGAGGCGGGCGTTGCGGCCGTCCTTCACGAAGGCCTGCCAGAGCTGCGAGAAGGTCGGCGCATCGGGCTCCTGCGCCTTAGTGGCAGCCGGGTTGCGCGCTTCCTGCTTCCAAATGGCGGTGACGTTGAGGATGATCGTCAGCAGCGCGCAGCCCTGGATCACCTGCACCAGCTTGGTCGCGGAGAAGTCCGAGAGCACGCCGCCGATCACGAAGGCGGAGAACATCATGCCGATCAGCAGCGTCACATAGTGCAGCGCGATCGCGCGCGGGCGCTTATCTTTCGGCGCCAGGTCGGTCACCAGCGCGAGGCCCGCGGTCTGGGTCACATGGAAGCCGGTGCCGGTCAGCAGGAAGGCGATCGTCGCGGCAACAAGCCCGAGTTCGAAGCGTTCGGGCACCGCCAGCAGCAGCAAAGCGAAGGGCATGATCGCAAGGCCGCCGAACTGCATCAGCGTGCCGAACCAGATATAGGGGACGCGCTTCCAGCCCAGCACGGAGCGGTGGGTGTCGGACTTGTGGCCGATCAGCGCCCGGAACGGCGCGGCGAGCAGCGGCACCGCGATCAATAGCGCCACCAGCCAGGTCGGCGTTCCGAGTTCGACCACCATGACGCGGTTGAGCGTGCCGTTCAAAAGGACTGTCGCCATGCCGACGCTGACCTGAAACAGCGAAAGGCGCAGCAAGCGCGGCAGCGGCAGATCATCGCTCGCCGCATCGGCAAAGGGAAGGAGGCGGAAAGCCACCTCGGTCCAATGCGGCGGTTTGGGGCGAGCGGGGCTGTTCATCCGTGCCTCACGAGCTCGAGAGCCTGGGACGTGTAGAAGCCCGACTGGATGCGCTGCGTGCGGCCGATACTCCACCCGGAGAGGCGCGAAAGCCGCTCGCGCAGATCGCCTTCGGCGACCGGTACGATGGCGGGCGAACGGTCCGATTTGGGGAAGAACTTGCCCACTTCGTGCATCGCGCTCAGCAGCTTGGTGCGCGGCGCGAAGGTGAACAGGATCGAATGGGTGGTGCGCTGGGCCAACTGGCTCAAGGCGTCCACCAGATCCTCGGGCTGATAGTGGATCAGCGAATCCATCGCCACGACGTGGGCGAAAGTGCCCAGTTCAGGGTCGAGCATGTCGCCCGAGCACCAGTGGATCCGGCCATGACCGATGAACGATGGTGTGCGCTCGCGCGCGACTTCGACGAGGCCAGCGGCAACGTCGATCCCGGTGACTTCAGCGCCGCGGCAGGCGGCTGCGACGGCCAGCGAGCCGGTTCCGCATCCGGCGTCCAGTATCTTGGTGCGACGCAGGTCGGTCGGCAGCCAGTCGAGCAGATTGGCGCGCATGGCGTCGCGTCCGGCCCGCACCGTCGCGCGGATGCCGGAAACCTTGGCGTCCGAGGTGAGGTCGATCCACGCCTGACGCGCGGTGCTGTCGAAATAGGTCGCCAGCGCCTCGCGGCGGTGATCATACTCGGATGGGTTGCGCGTCGCCATCACTCGAAGCCCAGGAAGTCGAAGATGTCGCGGTCCTTCATCGGCTGGGCCTTCGAAGGGTCGACGCCGGCCCACAGCATCGCGGCGAGGCGCAGATATTCGTCCTGCGCCGCGATCACTTCCGGATCCTCGCCCATCTCGAACAAGGTGCACTTCTTGAGGCGCGAGCGACGGATCGCATCGACATCGCGGAAGTGCGCGAGGCGGGGCATCCCGACCTTTTCGCAGAAGCGGTCGATCTCGTCCGTGTCCTTGCTGCGGTTGGCGACAACACCTGCCAGGCGCACGTCGTAGTTCTTCGATTTTGCCGCGATCGCCGCGACGATCCGGTTCATCGCGAAGATCGAGTCGAAGTCATTGGCCGCAACCACCAGCGCGCGCTCGGCATGCTGGAGGGGAGCGGCAAAGCCGCCGCACACCACGTCGCCAAGCACGTCGAAGATCACGACATCGGTTTCTTCGAGGAGATGGTGCTGCTTGAGCAGCTTGACCGTCTGGCCGACCACATAACCGCCGCAGCCGGTGCCCGCCGGCGGGCCGCCGGCCTCGACGCACATCACGCCGTTATAGCCTTCGAACATGTAGTCCTCGGGCCGGAGCTCTTCGGCGTGGAACTCGACCGTTTCCAGCACGTCGATCACCGTCGGCATCAGCTTCTTGGTGAGCGTGAAGGTGCTGTCGTGCTTGGGGTCGCAGCCGATCTGCAGCACCCGGTGTCCGAGCTTCGAGAAGGCAGCCGAGAGGTTCGAGGAGGTGGTCGACTTGCCGATCCCGCCCTTGCCGTAGACGGCGAAAACCTTGGCACCCTTGATCTTGTCCTCGGGGTCCAGCTGGACCTGGACCGAACCGTCGCCATCGGGCGGGCTGAAAGCGGATGAGGGGCTGTGAAGGTTCATGATGATCTATCCCTTGATCTTTATTCCGCCGGGAACACGCCTTCGAGGCGGTCCTCCAGCTCGTCATTGGCTTCGCGCAAGGCGGCGAGGGTGGCCTCGTCGGGCTCCCAGAGGTGGCGGTCGCAGGCTTCGAGCAGCCGGCTCGCAACCCGCGCCGAGCTCTTCGGGTTGAGGGCCGAAAGCCGGCGCCGCATTTCGGCGTCGAGCACGAAGGTCTCGGAAATCTTCTGGTAGACCCAGGGCGCAACCTGTCCGGTGGTCGCCGACCAGCCGAGCGTGCTCGTGACATGACCTTCGATCTGGCGGACGCCTTCGTAGCCGTGCTCGAGCAGGCCTTCGAACCACTTCGGGTTCAGCGTGCGCGTGCGGGTCTCAAGGTCGATCTGCTCGCCCAACGTGCGCACCTTGGTGCTGCCGCGGGTCGCATCGAGAATGTAGACCGGGGTCTCCACGCCCTTGGCGCGTGCTACCGAGCGGGTCACACCGCCGAGACCGTCGACATACTGGTCGACATCATTGATGCCGAGTTCGACGCTTTCGAGGTTCTGGTAGGTGAAATCGACCGTGCTCAGCGCGCTCTGCAGCATTTCCCGCTGTTGCACCGGCTTGCCCGAGACACCGTAGGCGAAGCCCTTGTTGATCTCGAAGGCATTGGCGAGTTCGTCCGGATCGGCCCAGACACCGCCCTCGATCATCTGATTGACGTTGGCGCCGTAGGCCCCTTCGGCATTGGAGAAGACCCGCAGCGCCGCGGTTTCGAGGTCGCAGCCGTGCTTTGCCATTTGCGCGAGCGTGTGCTTGCGGACGAAGTTCGCTTCGAGCGTCTCGTCCTGTGCGCTGCTGGCGAGCAAGGCTGCCTCGGCCAGCATCCGCGTCTGCAGCGGCAGAAGATCGCGGAAAATGCCCGACAGGGTCATCACAACATCGATCCGCGGGCGACCGAGCTCGGCCAGAGGGATCAGTTCCGCACCCGCGAGCCGTCCGTAGGAGTCGCGCCGCGGGCGCGCGCCCATCAGCGTCAGCGCCTGGGCGATCTGGACGCCTTCGGACTTCATGTTGTCGGTGCCCCACAGCACCATCGCGATGCTTTCGGGGAAGGGCTCCCCGCCATTTACATGGCGTGCGATCAGCTGTTCGGCCTGTTCGCTGCCGAGGCGGCAGGCGTATGCGGACGGCATCAGGAAGGGATCGAACCCGTGGATGTTGCGGCCGGTGGGCAGCACGTCGGGGTTCACCACCACGTCGCCGCCCGGGGCCGGTTGGACGTAACCGCCATCGAGCGCGTGGATCAGCGACCACATTTCATCGGACGAATCGAGCTTGGCACCCAGCACGTCGCGGTCGGCCGGCGTGTTGCCCGCTGCAGCGGCTTCCATCATCGCATCGAGCATGTCTTCGCGCTCGATCCCTTCCGGGTTGCGTCCAAGAACGTGCAGGCCATGCGGGATCAGCGCCGCTTCCATTTCGTAAAGCCGCGCGGGCAGCTCGCCGATATCGGCATAAGTGATGTCGAGCGCGTCGCACTGGTCGGCGATGAGCTGCGAAAGGTCTGCGCGCTCTGCCGCGTGATCCGCGTCATCAATGGTCGTGCGCCAGCGTTCAACCGTAGCCTTCAGCTCGGTGAGGCCCTTGTAGAGCCCGGCCTGCGCGAGCGGCGGGGTGAGATAGCTCACCAGCGTGGCACCCGAGCGGCGCTTGGCCAGCATCCCTTCTGAGGGGTTGTTGGCCGCATAGAGGTAGAAATTGGGCGTGTCGCCGATCAGGCGATCCGGCCAGCACTTGCCCGACATCCCGGCCTGCTTGCCCGGCATGAATTCGAGCGCACCGTGCGTGCCGAAATGCAGGATCGCATGGGCGCCGAAATCTTCGCGGATCCAGCGGTAGAAGGCGCTGAAAGCGTGGGTCGGCGAGAACGTGCCCTCGAACAGCAACCGCATCGGATCGCCTTCGTATCCGAAGCCTGGTTGGACCCCGACGAAGACATTGCCGAAATGCGCGCCCTGAATGAGGATGTGGCCGCCATCCGACAATTGCTTGCCGGGGGCGGGGCCCCACGCGGCTTCGATCTCGGCCAGATGCGGCTCGCGCCGGACGTGATCATCGGCCGGGATGCGGTGCGCGACATTGGCATCGGTGCCATAGCGGTCCGTGTTGCCCTTGAGCAGCGCGTCGCGCATCGCGTCCACGCTTTCGGGAACATCAACGGCGTATCCCTCGGCGCTGAGCCGCTGGAGCGTGGCGTAGAGCGATTCGTGCACGGCCATGAAGGCGGCGGTGCCGGTCGCTCCGGCATTGGGGGGGAAGTTGAACACCACGATGGCAAGCTTGCGGGCGGCCCGCTCGCTCTTGCGCAGCTGGATCAGCTTGACGGTACGTGCTGCCAGCGCCTCGGACCGTTCGGGGCACGCCTGCATCGGACGGGCCTTGTGCGAGGTGGGGCGCGCGCAATTGCGATCGCACCCGGAGCAACCCGCGTCCGAGCTTCCAGCACGGCCGCCAAACACGCTCGGCACGGTCGAACCGTCCAGTTCGGGCATGGCGACCATCATGGTGGATTCGAGCGGGAGCAGGCCCTGCGGCCGGTGGGCCCATTCCTCGATGGTCTGGAACTCGATGGCATGGGCCGCGAGGTACGGCAGGTCGAGCTTACCGAGGACCTCGCGCGCGGCCTGCGCGTCGCTGTAGGCGGGGCCGCCGACCAGCGAGAAGCCGGTGAGGTTGACGATCGCATCGACCGTCGGGCGGCCATCGGGGCCGATGAAGAACTCTTCGATGGCTGGCCGCGCGTCGAGGCCGGCGGCGAAGACAGGCACGACCTTGAGCCCGGCTGCCTCGAAGGCCGCAATAGCGCCGTCGTAATGCGCGCAGTCGCGGCCCAGAAGGTAGGAGCGCAGCAGGATCAGGCCCACGGTGCCTTCGCGGCCTTCGCTCGAGGGAAGAAGCCGCAGGCTCGAGGACATGCGCTGCTGGGTCGCCGGGTGATAGACGCCCGTCTCGGGATATTCGAGCGGGGCATCAGCCTTGGTAACGCCGCGGCGATACATCCGCTCGCCTGCAGCGTAGCGGTCGATCAGCGCGCGAACCATCGCCACGACGTTCTCGTCCGAGCCCGCCAGCCAATATTGCAGCGTAAGGAAATAGGCGCGCACATCCTGGGCGGTGCCGGGGATGAACTTCAGCAGCTTCGGCAGGCGCCGCAGCATCTTCATCTGCCCCGCGCCGGAATTGGGCTTGCCGTCCTTGCCGGAACTGCCGCGCAGCTTCTTGAGCAGCGCAAGCGGGCCCTTCGCAGGCGCGTCCATGCGGTAGCCGCCCATCTTGGTGAGCTTCACCACTTCGCCCGCGCTCATCAGGCAGACCATCGCGTCACAGGCTTCGCGGCGCGCTTCGAGCGAGGGCAGGATCGCGCGGATGTGATCGTCGAGGAACAGCATCGTCGCAATGACGATATCGGCTTCGGCAATCGCAGCCTTGACCGCGTCGAGCTCGCCGTTTTCGCTGGCCCATTCGCTTGCTGCGTGGAGGCTGAGGTCGATGCCTTCCTTGGCAAGTTCTTCCTCGGCCCGGGCAACTGCGCCCTTCAGGTGGTTGTCGAGCGTGACGATCACCACCCGGACGGGTGCTTGGGGGTCCACCGAGGAGGCCGAGGGGACACTACCGTGCATAGTGCGCTTTGGCGTCGTAAAGGGTTTCGAGGTCGATCTGGAGGCGCCCTTCGGCGCTGGCAAAATTCTCGGTGTTCCGGCGGGCCTTGCCGCGCACGAAGAAGGGTATCTTCTTGAGCTCGCGCTCGGCTTCGGCGGTCCACAGGGCATCGTCCGCGCCGGCCATTGCCATCTGCGGCGCCGGAATGTCTTCCACCAGCGCTTCGGATGTCGGCTGCGCCGCCGCCTTGCGCGGGCTGTGCGCGGCATGGTGGGAGGCGCCGGCCTCATCAGAGAACTCGAAGTCCTCGCGGAACATGGTGAGGAGGTGCTCCTCGAGGCCCATCACCAGCGGGTGGACCCAGGTGTCGAAGATCACGTTCGCGCCCTCAAAACCCATCTGGGGCGAGTGGCGGGCGGGGAAGTCCTGTACGTGCACCGGCGCGGAGATCACCGCGCAGGGGATGCCGAGGCGCTTGGCGATATGCCGCTCCATCTGCGTGCCGAGCACCAGCTCGGGTGCGGCAGCAGCGATAGCGTCCTCGACCGCAAGGTGGTCGTCAGTGATCAGCGGCTCAATGCCGCAGCGCGCAGCCTCTGCGCGGACTTCGCGGGCGAACTCGCGGCTGTAGCAACCCAGCCCACAGACCTCGAAACCGAGCTCCTCGCGGGCGATGCGGGCGGCGGCGACGGCGTGGGTCGCATCGCCGAAGATGAAGACGCGCTTGGAGGTCAGGTAGGTCGAATCGACCGACCGCGACCACCAGGGCATCCGGGAAGAGGTGTCGCCGAGGGCAGGCGTGGGATCTGCACCTGCCAGCTCGGCGACGTCGGCGATGAAAGAGCGGGTAGCTCCCACGCCGATAGGGACGGTCCGGACCGCGGGTTGAGCGAAAGTGCGCTCAAGCCAGCGGGCGGCCTCATCTGCTATTTCGGGGTAGAGGACGATGTTGAAATCGGCATTGCCGATCTTTCCGATGTCCTCCGGGGTGGCGCCCAGCGGAGCAACGAGGTTCACCTCGATATCCAGCTGGGCCAAAATCTTGCGGATCTCGACGAGATCGTCGCGGTGACGGAAGCCCAGCGCCGTGGGCCCGAGGATGTTGGCGCGCGCCTTGCGGCCTTCGCGGGGGCTTCGCACCACCGACTTGTCGGCGAGGTGGCGGACGATCTGGTAGAAGGTTTCCGACGCGCCCCAGTTTTCCTTGCGCTGGTAGCTCGGCAGTTCGAGCGGGATGACAGGGCAGGGCAGGTTCATGGCCTCGGACAGGCCGGCCGGATCGTCCTGAATCAGTTCGGCGGTGCACGAAGCGCCGACGATGATCGCCTGCGGCTTGAAGCGGGCGACCGCCTCGCGGGCCGCATCCTGGAATATCTGCGCGGTGTCCTTGCCAAGATCGCGCGCTTCGAAGGTGGTGTAGGTGACCGGCGGTCGCTTGCCGCGCCGCTCGATCATCGTGAACAACAGGTCCGCATAGGTATCGCCCTGCGGCGCGTGCAGCACGTAGTGGAGCTTCTCCATCGCGGTCGCCACGCGCATTGCGCCGACGTGCGGGGGGCCTTCGTATGTCCAGACTGCCAGTTGCATCGCCTAAATCTCCAGCATGTCGCGGCGCCGCAGCGGCCGGGCAAAGAGTTCGGCGAGATCGGCGGCCTGGTCGAAGCCATGGATCGGCGAGAAGACGAGTTCGATGGCCCACTTGGTGGTGAGTCCTTCGCCTTCGAGCGGGTTGGCAAGGCCAAGTCCGCAAACGGTGATGTCGGGACGGTCAGCGCGCACGCGGTCAAGTTGACGGTCCAGATGCTGGCCTTCGCTGAGGCGCACGTTCGGGCCGAACCGCTCAAGCTCGCGGGCAAGGTGCGCGCGGTGGAGATAGGGCGTGCCGACTTCGACGAGCTCCATGCCGAGCTCGTCCTGCAGGAACCGCGCGAGCGGCACTTCGAGCTGGGAGTCGGGGAGGAAGGTGATGCGCTTGCCAGCAAGCTGCGGGCGCAGGTTGGCAAGCGCACGGGCGGCGCGGGCGCGTCCCGGTGCAATCACTTGCTCGGCCAGCGCGGCATCAACGCCGAATTCGCGGGCGGCAGCGCGCAGCCAGTCGCTTGTGCCATCGACACCAAACGGGAACAGGGCTTCAATCCGCCGGGCGCCGCGTCCTTCGAGCGCCATTGCGGTTTCGCCAAGGAAGGGCTGGGCCAGCAAGTAGCGCGTGCCCGGGCCAACGCTCGGCAATTCGCGGGCATTGCGCGCCGGCAGGGCGCCGACTTTGGCGATGCCCATTTCCGCGAACAGGCGCAGGAATTGATCTTCGACGATATCGGGGAGGCTGCCGACGATCAGCAGTTCCTTGGGCGCATCGGCGGCAAGGGTCGGCATGACCGGCACCAGCGCCGCGAGGCAGGCATCCTCGCCTTGCGTGAAGGTCGTCTCGATCCCGCTGCCCGAATAGTTGAGGATCCGTACCCGCGGCATGTGCACCGCGCCGAGGCGCTGGGCAGCTTTCGCAAGATCGAGCTTGATCACTTCCGAAGGGCACGACCCGACGAGGAACAGGGTACGGATGTCGGGGCGGCGTTCGAGCAGGCGGTTCACCACCCGGTCGAGCTCGTCCTGCGCATCGACCATACCGGCCAGATCGCGCTCTTCCATGATCGCGGTGGCAAAGCGGGGTTCGGCGAAGATCATCACGCCCGCTGCAGATTGCAGAAGGTGGGCACAGGTGCGCGAGCCGACAACGAGGAAGAAGGCGTCCTGCATCTTGCGGTGCAGCCAGATGATGCCGGTAAGTCCGCAGAATACTTCGCGCTGCCCGCGCTCACGCAGGACGGGCCGCTGGGGCTCGGCAGCAGGGCGAGTGTCGCGGGCGAGTTCTACCGCGCAGCCGTCAAGTGTGGCAAGCGGGCTCATGCGGCCACCGCCTTGGGCGACTGGGCGCCCTCGAGCCGGGCCATGCGCAGCTTCCAAAGGAATTGGCCGGCATTGATGATGTAGGCAGCATAGCCCGAAAGCGCGACCAGCATCCGTTGCTCAAGCGTCCCGATCTCACCCAGCAGCAGCACCAGATAAAGGGTGTGCAACACCAGAACGAGCATGGAGAATACGTCTTCCCAGAAGAATGCGGGGGCGAACAGCCATTTGCCGAACACCACCTTCTCCCAGATCGAGCCGGTGATCATGATGGTATAAAGCACGAGAGTCTTGATCACGACCGAGACGTCGGCGGCAAATGCGCCTTCGCCCGTGGCGAGCGTGCGGACGACCAGCCCGAGGCTAACGAGGAAAACCAAGAACTGGATCGGGGCGAGCACGCCTTGAACGATTGTCCAACCCGACTCGTCGCGCCGCTGCCGTTCCTCGGCGGTGTAAAGTGCGCCGGTATTGCCCCTCTTGTGGCCCGCCCCCTTCACCGTGGTTCCAGGTTCGACCGGGGATGCCTGATCCATCCGAGTCATGTGATGCGTTAGCCTTTTCTCTCAGAATCAGAGATTACCCTTTCCAACTTGAGTGTCAACTAGATTGGACGTTTAGTTTTGTTGACGCTTGGGCTATCTTAGGTAAGGTCGTTTGCGCGTCGCCCTAAAAAGGCGTACGCAAGAGTCGCTGGCTTTTCGGGATCAGGGCCAAGGCTGCTTGGACGCGGTCTTTTCTTCGTGCGGTGGGTTTCCGCATGACCTGGGGAGGGTTTTTCGTATGGGAGAATCGAAGCCATCTGGGGTGTTCGGGGCGGGATCCGCGGTGCTCCGGGGAGTCATTGCCGCCCCGCTTGAGCGCGTGCGCCGCCGCGCTGCCGGACCCGATGCCGAGCCTGCCGACACCGTGAACACCATCATCGAGAGCCAGATTATCCCCCGCCTTCTGATGGCGCACAACACCTCGCATTCCGCCGACCCGTCGCGCCGCCCGGGCGGCATCACCGCCGACGAGGCCTCCCGTTTCGCGCTCCTGCCGCTCCGTCTGGAGGCGGCGAGCCTGCTCGAGGAGGTCGACGCCTTCATCGCCAAGGGGGCCACGGTCGAGACCATCTGCCTCGACCTTCTCGCCCCTGCCGCCCGCAAGCTGGGCGAGATGTGGGAGAGCGACGAATGCGATTTCCTCGACGTGACGATGGGCCTGTGGCGCCTGCAGGAAGTGATGCGCGAAGTCGCCGCCCGATCGCCCGCGGAGTTCGGCGATATGCAGATGCCATACAGCGCGCTGTTCTCCCCGATGCCCGGCGATCACCACAATTTCGGCGTCATGATGATCGAGGAAGTCTTCGCCCGCGCGGGCTGGCGCAGCGAGGCGCTGGTCAAGCCGGAACGTCGCGAATTGCTCGACCGGCTGGCCCGCCAGCCCTTCGATCTGGTCGGATTGACCCTCGCCCGCGATTGCCCTAGCGCCGCGCTCGCGAACCTCATCAGGGCGGTGCGCAACGTATCTGCCAACCCCCGTATCATCGTGCTGATTGGCGGACGAATGATCAACGAAAACCCGGGCATAGCAAGAGAAGTGGGGGCCGACGGCACGGGTGCCGATGCGCTCTCCGCGCTTGATCTGGCCAACTCCCTGGTGTCTCACGCTGCGCCCCGCACAATGAACCTGCGATAGGGTTCGAGGCACCATGCTCACCCGCAAACACAGCATTGAAGGCAAGCACCCGTTCGGGAAGGCTGCCGAGCTGTTCAACACGCTCGATGCTGATGCGGCGATGAAGCTGGCGATGGTCGCCGGCGACGTGACCCTGGTCCTCGACGACACCGGCACCATCCTCGATGCGGCCTTCGATCCGCGCGAATTTCCGGGCTTTGCCGACATGGTCGGCAGCAACTGGATCGAGACGGTGACCGACGAAAGTCGCCCGAAAGTCATGGAGATGCTGGCCGCCGCACGCCGTGGCGAGGTGCAGCATTGGCGGCAGGTCAACCACCCCTCGCGCGATGGTGACGTGCCGATCCGATACGCCGTGCTCAGCGTCAACGGGGGCGAGCATCGCATCGCCTTTGGCCGCGATCTGCGCGAAGCGGGCAAGCTTCAGCAGCGCCTGCTTCAGGTGCAGCAATCGCTTGAGCGCGACTACCTCAGGATGCGCCAGCTCGAGGCGCGTTACCGGATGCTGTTCGAACGATCGACCGAGCCGGTGATGATCGTCGAGGCCGGCACGCTGCGGGTGCGCGAGGCCAATCCGGCCGCGCACCAGTTGATCGGCGCAAGGCCCGCCAGCCTGCCCGGCAAGAAGCTTCTGAACTTCATCGACCGCGGCTCGCACGAGGCGGTGCAGTCGCTCGTCGGCGCCGCGCTGGTGTCGGACACGGTCAGCCCGGGGCGCATCCGCATCTCGCGCGGATCGCGCGAGGTGATGGCCTCGGTAAACGGTTTCACGCAGGATCGCGGCCAGTTTCTGCTGGTCCGCCTGGTGCCCACCACCGACCGGCCGAGCGCCGAGTTTTCCCCCGTTCTGGCGCTCGTCGACCAGATGCCCGATGCCTTCGTGGTCGCCGATAGCAACCTCGAAATCGTCACCGCCAATGCCGCCTTTGTCGAGCTGTTGCAGGCCGCCAGCGTCGACCAGCTGCGCGGGCGGCACCTGTCGGAATCGATCGGCCGTCCGGGCATCGATCTTGACCTGATCGAAGGCCAGATCGACCAGCACGGCGCGGCGCGCAATGTCGCCACGGTGCTGCGTGTGGGCCATGATGTCGAGGGCGAACCGGTCGAGCTTTCGGCGGTCCGCACCACCGGGGAAGACGGCTATTACGCCTTCGTGATCCGCCCCGTCGGACGCCGCCTGCGCGACCTTCCGCCGGGCGCGCAGGACCTGCCGCGCTCGGTCGAACAGCTCACCGATCTTGTCGGCCGGATGAGCCTCAAGGACATCGTGCGCGAGAGCAGCGATCTGATCGAGCGATTGTGCATCGAGGCGGCGCTTTCCTATACCTCGGACAACCGTGCTTCGGCCGCCGAGATCCTCGGCCTTTCGCGCCAGAGCCTCTATTCCAAGCTCCACCGCTACGGCCTCGGCAACCTCGCCGGCGACAACGAATAAAGCCCCCTTGTTGGGGTTTCCGGTGTTTTGGACCACCCCGTGCTAAACCGGGTCTAGCGGGGGTCTAAACCGCGCTAGCGGGGGTCTAAAACGATCTAAGAGGGGTCTAGAACGCGCTGGAAGCGGCCTAAAACGACCACGCTTTTCAGCCCCCTTTTCCCAACACGGCATTGGACCTGACACTCCCTTTTGGACACGCCGGTCCACCCGTTTACGAATTTGAACGGAAAAACCGTCCCGCGTTGGAATCAAAGTGTCAAAATGTTTGGACGCTTTCGCTTGTCATGATAGCTTCCGTACATGGGACAATTGGCATCCTCGAATCACGCCGTGCCGCCTTCGGCACCTGTCACAGGGCAGACCTTGCGGCCGCGCGTCGTTCTCGAACTGCTCAAGCCGATCACCTGGTTTCCGCCGATGTGGGCCTTCATGTGCGGCGCGGTCTCGTCCGGCGCGGGGCTGGAAGGCCGCTTGTGGTTTGTGGCGGGCGGCGTTCTGCTGGCCGGACCGCTCGTCTGCGGCACGTCCCAAGCGGTCAATGACTGGTTCGACCGGCACGTCGATGCCATCAACGAACCCCACCGGCCGATCCCTTCGGGACGCATTCCGGGGCGCTGGGGGCTTTATATCGCCATTATCGCCTCGCTCATTTCGGCGGGCGTCGCCTGGGCACTCGGGCCGCTGGTGTTTGTCGCCGGGCTCGTCGGCCTCGCTTTTGCCTGGGCCTATTCCGCCCCGCCGCTGCGCTTCAAGGCCAACGGCTTTGTCGGCCCGCTGGTGTGCGGGCTGACCTATGAGGGGCTGAGCTGGTTCACCGGCGCGGCCGTGATGCTGGGCGCGATGCCTTCGGTCTATCTCGTGTCGGTGCTGATCATGTACTCGCTCGGCGCGCACGGGATCATGGTCTTGAACGACTTCAAGGCGGTGGAGGGTGACCGCCAGACCGGCCTCACCTCGCTGCCCGTGACGATGGGCGTCACCGATGCCGCGCGGCTCGCCTGCATTACGATGGCCTCGGCGCAGATCGTGGTGATCGTGCTGCTGGCGGTGTGGGGCTTTACCCTTTCGGCGCTGATCGTGACCGGCGTGCTCGCCGCGCAGATCGCCGCCATGCCCAAATTGCTGCGCGATCCGGCCAAATATGCGCCGTGGTATAACGGCGTGGGCGTGACGCTCTACGTGCTCGGAATGCTCGCTGCGGCGCTCGGCCTCGGAGGCTATATCTGATGCACGGCGGACTGCCCCATTTGCAATCGCGGGCGGGGTTCGGCTGGATCGGCATCATCCGCATCGGGCTGGTGCAGGCGGCGATCGGCGCGCTGGTGATGCTGGCGACGACGGTCTTGAATCGCATCATGGTGGTCGAGCTGAAGCTCGCGGCCGCAATTCCGGCAGGGCTGGTCGCGTGGCATTATGGCGTGCAGATGGCCCGTCCGCTGTGGGGCCACGGCTCCGACAAGGGTGCGCGGCGGGTGCCGTGGATTATCGGCGGGATTGCGGTGCTTGCGGCGGGCGGCATGCTCGCGACGCAGGCGACCTTGATGATGGCGGGCAATTTCCCGCTCGCCTTCACGCTGGCGGTGATCGCCTATGCGCTGATCGGCGTGGGCGTGGGCGCGGGCGGAACCTCGGCTTTGGCGTTGCTCGCAAGCGGTGTCGCGCCTGAACGCCGCGCTGCTGCTGCGGCGGTGACATGGATCATGATGGTCGGCGGTATCGTCGCCTCGGCGATCACTGTGGGCAAGCTGCTCATCCCCTATTCGCCCGAGCGGCTGACCACGGTCGCTGCCGGACTTGCCGCGGTGATGGTGGCGCTGGTGGTAATCGCGACCTTCCGGCTGGAACGGCAGGCGGGCCACTTCCGCGATGATGACGAGGGCGCGCCCGCACCCGATTTCCGTGCGGCGATCCGCGAGATCTGGGGCGAGACCTCGGCGCGGCGCTTCACCATCTTCATCTTCGTGTCGATGATCGCCTTCTCGATGCAGGACCTGATCCTCGAACCCTTCACCGGCCTCGTCTTCGGCCTCGCGCCGGGGGAATCGACCAAGACCGTCGGGCAATATCACCAGGGCGGCATTCTGATCGGGATGATCCTTGCAGGGGTCGGCGGCAGCGCCTTCACCGGCAAGCGCCCCGACGGGTTGCGCCCCTGGGTGGTCGGCGGATGCCTTGCTTCGGGGCTGGGATTGGCGGCGCTCGGCGTCGCAGCGGTCACCGGACCGCCTTGGCCGCTCGAACTCAATCTGATGGTCCTCGGCCTCGGCAACGGCGTCTTCGCGGTCGCGTCGATCGGCGCGATGATGGGCCTTGCCGGTGCGGGAGAGACCACGCGTGAAGGCGTGCGCATGGGCGTCTGGGGTGCCAGCCAGGCCATCGCCTTCGGGCTCGGCGGCCTGATCGGCGCGGTCGGGCTCGACGTGGCGCGGGCGCTGCTCGGCAATGTCGGCGCGGCCTTCCAGCTTATCTTTGCCATCGAGGCGGGCGCCTTCGTGCTCGCCGCCATACTAGCGGTCACAGCGACCGGCGGGGCGGCGATGCGCGCCAGCCTCATCAAACGGAACGGCCCGGCGCGGCCAGGGGAGCAATTTGCATGAACCAGACGATTTATGACGCCGTGATCATCGGCGGCGGGCCTTCGGGCGCGACGGCGGCGACCGATCTTGCGCTGGCGGGCCATTCGGTGCTGCTGATCGAGCGCGGCGGGCGGATCAAGCCCTGCGGCGGCGCGATCCCGCCGCGGCTGCTCGCCGATTTCGACATTCCGCAGAGCCTGCTCGTCGCCAAGGCGCGCTCGGCCCGGATGATCGCGCCCTCGGGCCGCGCGGTCGATATGCCAGTGGGCGAGATCGGCTATGTCGGCCTGGTCGACCGCGAGGAATTCGACGAGGCCCTGCGCGAACGCGCTCGCAATTCGGGGGCCGAGCGCCTCACCGCGACCTTCGAGAAGATCGAGCGTGACGACCACGCCCACCCCATCGTCACCTTCCGCCGCAGCCGTGGCGGCGCTCTTGAGAGCGTGCGCGCCCGCGTCGTGATCGGTGCTGACGGCGCCCGCTCGGCCGTGGCTAAGCAATGCCTGCCGGGCGCCGAGCGCATCCCTTGCGTCTTCGCCTATCACGAGATCATCAAGTCCCCGCCGCGCAACACCGACCAGTTCGATGCCTCGCGCTGCGATGTCTATTATCAGGGCCGCCTTTCGCCCGATTTCTACGCTTGGGTTTTCCCGCATGGGGATACCGCGAGCATCGGGGTGGGCAGCGCCAACAAGGGCTTCTCCCTGCGCGGCGCGATTGCCACGATGCGCGACGACCTCGGGCTCGATCGCTGCGAGACAGTTCGCCGCGAAGGCGCGCCGATCCCGCTGAAGCCCCTCAAACGCTGGGACAACGGCGCCGACGTGATCGTCGCCGGCGATGCCGCGGGCGTGGTTGCCCCGGCCTCGGGCGAGGGCATCTATTACGCGATGGTCGGCGGGCGGCTGGTGGGCGAGGCGGCTGCGGCCTTCCTGCGCACCGGCGATGCCAAGCAGCTGCGCGGCGCGCGCAAGGCTTTCATGAAGGAGCACGGCAAGGTGTTCTGGGTGCTCGGGATGATGCAGTATTTCTGGTACTCGTCCGACAAGCGCCGCGAACGCTTCGTCACCATGTGCGACGACAAGGACGTGCAGGAGCTGACGTGGCAGGCCTATATGCACAAGAGGCTGGTGCGCGCCAAACCGATGGCGCACGTCAAGATCTTCCTCAAGGACACCGCGCACCTGCTCGGCTTGCGGCCCGCACACTGACGGGCCTGAAGCGAGGGCGCGCGCAATGCCATTGCAGGTTCTCCGCATGAGCCTTAGACCGCCCCGGATGAACCGGATGATGATCATTCCGGTTACGGTAGCGACCATCGCGGCGCTGTGCGTCGCGGCCCTGGGGGCGACCGTGACCGATGTCGGCCCGTGGTATCAGGCGCTGGCCAAGCCTGCCTGGAACCCGCCCGATGTCGTCTTCCCGATGGGCTGGACCGTCATCTACGCGCTGATCACGGTCTCGGGCATCACCGCATGGCGCGCGGCGCGCACCTCGGCGCAGGCCGAATGGGTGATCGGGCTGTTCGCGCTCAACGGCTTCCTCAACATCAGCTGGTCGATCCTGTTCTTCCGCTTCCAGCGGCCCGACTGGGCCTTCATCGAGGTCACGCTGCTGTGGCTCTCGATCGCTGTGCTGATCGCCTATTGCGCCCGCTTCTCGCGCAGCGCGGCGCTGCTGCTGGTGCCCTACCTTGCGTGGGTCAGCTTTGCCGCGACGCTGAACTGGACCGTCGTCCAGATGAACGCTCCCTTCGGTTGAGACCGGGGGCGAGGCAAAGGGCGCAGGCATGATGGCGTGGCTCTTTGCCAGCGGTCATGCGGCCGATCTCATTCTCATCGTCTTGCTGGGCGAGGCCCTGTGGCTGCGCACTATCCGGCGCTGGAGCTGGGGCAAAGTCTTCGGCCTGCTCGGCCCCGGGGCGCTGATGATGCTGGGGCTGAGGGCGGCGCTGATTGGCGCTGACTGGTGGTGGATCGCCCTGCCGCTGGCCGCCTCGCTGCCGCTCCACCTCGTCGACCTGCGCGCCCGCCTCAAGGGCTGATTCGCAGCTCCGGGGCGAGGCGCCCACGATCCCACTCTCCAAAAACAGGCATAGAAAAACCCGGCCAAGGCATATGCCCGGCCGGGTTTTTGTATCCTGACAGAAGTCCTCGAGGGGCCGGGCCGCAAAGCCCGGCGCGCTCTTGGTTACTTGTTGCCCTGGGCTGCCTGGGCAGCGCCGGTGGGATCGTAGTTGATGGTATCGGGAGCGTAGTGATGCTCCTGCGCCCACAGGTACCAGTTATCGACCACGGTGCCGGTCATCAGGATGCCGATGCCGCCCGTGAGCGTCGTCAGCACCGCGAACCACCAAGCCCAGCGGTGGATGGATTCGAACGAGGCGTTGAAGCCCATCACCCAGCGCCAGAACAGTGCACCGCGTTCGGCAGCCGTGCCGCGATCGGTGATCTGCTCGATCTCGCGCTCCCCGCCGTAGCGGCCGAGAGCCAGGATCGTCGCCCCGTGCATCGCGAACAGGACGGCCGACCCGTAAAGGAAGACGATCGAGAGCGCGTGGAACGGATTGTAGAACAGGTTCCCGTAGGTGAGCGAGAAGTTGTTGGTCCAGTTGAGGTGTTCGAAGATGCCGAAGGGCACCGCTTCCGACCACTGGCCCATCAGCATCGGGCGGATGAAGCCCAGCACCAGGTAGAGCCAGATTGCCGAGGCGAAGGCCCAGGGGATGTGCATCCCCATGCCCAGCGCCTGTGCGCGGCGGTAGGTACGCACCCACCACATCAGGATCGAGACCGTCAGGCTGAAGCCGGCAAGGATCCACCAGCCACCCTTTTCCAGCGGAACGAAGGGGCTGAAGCCGTATTCAGGCCCCGGAGGCGCCAGATACAGCCAGAAGAACTCGCGCATGAAAGTCTGCGGGCTCCATCCGGCTTGCGCCCAGAAGTTGAGACCGATGATCATGATCGCGAGCGTGCCGAAGGCCAGTGAGATCACCCCGGTGACGCCGAGATAGACAGGCCCGAACTGTGCCTGGCCGAGCTTGCCCAGCCAGTAGTTGTAGCCGGTGTAGGGGATACGGATGTCTTCCCCTTCGGCCATCGGGACGCCCATTTCGGGTGGCCCTTTGACCTGCACCTGCGTGAAGATGTTTTGATAAGTCGCCATGGTTCAGGTGCTCCTTACGACCAGATCGGAATCTTCTTCCAGAAATCCCAGAATTCGATCCAGCTGCCGACATACAGAGTGCCGGAGATGACGATGCAGACGGCGCTCCAGAACGCGGCAGAAAGCGCGAGGAAGAGCCCCACCCGGTGGATGCCGAGCGTGCCGACCGAATAACCGATGAAGTCACGGAAGTAGGTGTCTTCGTATTCGGGCGTCTTGACGTCGGTTCCCGCGCTGGGGTTGACCGCCGACAGCACGAGGCCGCCATGCAGTGCGAGCGCGAGACAGTTCGTGAAGAAGAACGAGATCGCGAGCATGTGCACAGGGTTGTAGTGGAAGTTGCCGAAGGCGTAGCCCACGTTCGAGACCCACTCGAGGTGCGTCCAGATCCCGTAGGGGAAGCCGTTGCCCCACGCACCCATCAGCAGCGGACGGATGACGTTGAGCGTGACATAGGCGAGAACCGCGACGCTGAAGGCGATCGGAACATGGTAGCCCATGCCGAGCTTGCGCGAGACTTCCGCCTGCCTGAGCACCCACGAGCTGAAAGCTACGACGGCGCAACAGGTGATGATCTGCCAGTATCCGCCCTGTTTGAGCGGTGCCAGCGAGAGGCCGAATTCGACCGGTGGTGGGTTGATCGAGATCAGCCAGGGGTTGAGGGTCGGACCCTGTGTCGCGGCGGCGAAGATCAGCGCGGTGCCAAGCAGCGCGCTGATTGCCGTCGTCACTCCGAAGAATCCGACATAAAACGGCCCGACCCAGAAGTCGAAGAGGTCGCCGCCGATTAATGTGCCACCGCGGACGCGGTATTTCCGCTCGAAACTAAGGAGCGCCATAGGTCCATCCTTCCCGCCCAGAAGGCGGGTGTTTGAATTGATCGAAAGAGTGTTAGGAGGCAGGCAGGCGAACCTGCCCCCTCACATTCGACCAGGTACTACCCTGCCGCCGGAGCTTCCGACGATTCGATAGCGGCCTGAGCCGGCGCAGGCGTGCCGGGAGCGCGCTCGAGCCAGTTGTAACGATCCGTGCTGAGCAGGATGAAGTGGATGGTGAACGCCAACACGGCGAGACCAACGTGGAGCGCTACGAGTGCGCGGCGAATGTCAAAATAGAACCAAACTCTCCACATGGGAAAATTCCTTTCGTTACCAATCAGATATCTGCGTGGCCTGCCGATTGCAGACCGCGCGCAATCGTGATGGAATTAGAGCCAGGGCTTGTAGGCCCACATCAGGGCGTGCGCCACGAGAGCGATCACCACGTAAAGGGTGAAGGTGCCCATGAAGCCCTTGTGGATTTCCTGTGCCTCTTCAGGCGTCAGGTGAGTTCCGATACGTTCGTTCATCGGGTTTTCTCCGTTCAGTTGGGTGTGATTGAAAGCCCGAAGGCCTCCGTCGGCATCCCCGCGTGATCCCCCACGTGGATTGGAGAGCCCCCTTATTGGTGGGGGCATGGGATGGCGCCGGTGCGGAACAGGTCCGCAGCAGCGACAAACTGGTGGTCCGGGCGAGCATGGTCGTCATGCTCCCGCACCTTCGAGCAGTGCCTCTTGGAGGCAATCTGCCGTAACTGTATCGGCGCCGCGCCCGCGCGCGGTCCGTTCGGCCGTGTCACGCATCCGCTTGGCGGCGGAAATGCGGACCAGCACGGGCTGGGCCTCGACAAGCCGGTCGAGCTTCGACTTGGCGTCATCGTCCCAGGCCAGTTGCGCTTCATTGCGCGCCGGCGTCGGATCGACCTTGTCGAGCTCGGTGCCGAGCGGCAGGATGTGGAACAGCGCATCGAACAGCGCATTGCACACTTCCTGCACGAGGTAGGTCGCGCCCGAATAGCCCATGAAGGGTGTTCCGGTATGCCGACGGATCGCGGCTCCGGGGAAGCTGGCGGGAATGAACTGCGTGCTCGGGCCATGCCCGCCGCCGCTCATTTCAGCCAGATACATCCGCTCGTTATAGCTGCCGAACATCACCAGCGGCGGACTGGCATGAAGCGACGCGCGAACGTCTTCGTTCTTGGTCTTCGCCCCGGCGCAGCGCGAAACCGCGATGGTGCAGGGCAGGCCCATGTCGTCTTCGAGGAAGTGGCGAATGCCGCGCGCATAGGTCTCGTTGGCCACGATGCCGAAGCTTGCCGTGCCGAAGAAGTCCTGCGTGACCGAACGCCACAGGTCCCAGAGGGGCTTGATGGTGGTGTGCTTCTCGCGCTCGATGAAGGGCTCGGGGTCGAGGCCGAGCTCGGCGGCGAGGGCGCGGAGGAACTTGGTGGTCTGGCTGAGGCCGATCGGGGCCTGGAAATAGGGCCGTTCGAGCGTTTCGCACAGATTGCGGCCGAACTCGCGGTAGAGGCAGACATTCGCGTCCGCGGTGGCAAGCTTGGAAATGTCGGCAAGGTGCGTGCCGAGCGGGAAGACCACGCCGACTTCCGCGCCGATGCCTTCGATCAGGCGGCGGATCTCGGCCAGATCGCTCGGCATGTTGAACATGCCGTAGCTGGGGCCGATGATGTTGACGCGCGGCTTCTCGCCTTCGCGGCGCTCGCGCGGGGCGGGCATCTTCTTGGGGCCGAATTCGGTCCACAGCCACGTCAGCGCACGGTCAGCCGACTGCCATTGATCTTCATCGATGGTGCGCGGCAGGAAGCGCTTGACGTTGGTGCCTTCGGGCGTGACGCCGCCGCCGATCATCTCGGCGATGGAGCCGGTGACGACCACTGCGGGCAGCTCCGGATCGAGCGTCTTCCACGCGCGCTTCATCGCGCCTTCGGTGCCGGTCTTGCCCAGCTCTTCTTCGCCGAGGCCAGTGACGACGATCGGGAGCTCATGCGGGGGCAGGGCGTCGGTGTAGTGGAGCACGGAGGTGACGGGCAGGTTCTCGCAGCCCACGGGGCCGTCGATGATGACCTGCAAGCCCTTCACCGCGGTGAAGACGTAGGTTGCGCCCCAGTAGCCGCCGGCGCGGTCGTGATCGAGGATGAGCGTCATGATCCCACCGCCTCGGCAGCCTTGCGGGCCGCCTCGTTGAGGGCCGCATATTTCTTGCGGAACTTGGGCCGGTCGACGGGAAGCTCTTCCCAGACGCCGGCTGCGTGTTCGGTGCCGACACCTTCGAAGAAGTCGCGCATCGCATCGAAGCGCGCCTTGTTGCCCATCGCGGCGTTGATCACCGTGGCGAGGCTGCCAGCGCCTGCCGGACCCATCAGCGGACGGGCCGAGATGAGGTTGGTGAAGTAGAGCGAGGGAATGGCGCGCGACTTGGCGTATTGCACCACCGGGGTCGTGCCGATCGCGAGGTCGGGGCGGTATTCCTCGACCGCGGCGATGTCCTGCTCGAGGCTGGCGCGGAACTGCACGTGCACGCCGCGCGCTTCGAGCCATTCGCGGTCGGGATCCGACCACTTGGTGCGCGGGCAGGCAGAGCCGACATAGGGCACATCGGCGCCGCTTTCGATCAGCAGGCGGGCGACCAGCAGCTCGGAGCCTTCATAGCCCGAAACGGTGATGCGGCCCTTGATGGGCATCTTGGCAATCGCGCCCTTGCAGGCGGCGATCATCGCGTCCTTGACGGCGTCGACCTTGGCTTGCGGCAGGCCCATCGTGTCGCCGATGGATTGGAGCCAGGCGGCGGTGCCGTCGGCGCCCACAGGCGCGGAACCGATCACCGGACGGCCCGCAGCTTCAAATTCGCGGATGCTGGCGGTGTAGAAGGGGTGGATCGCAGCGACGACCGAGCAATCGAGCGCGGCATAAAGCTCGCGCCATTCGCGGGTCGGCACGACCGGGCCAGCAGCAAGGCCGAGCGGCGCGAGCATCTGCCCGATCACCACCGGATCAGCCGGGAACATCTCGCCGAGCAGGGCGACACTCGGCAGGTCCGAACGTTCGCGCGGCGCGGCGACGGGGCCTGCCATCACTTCTTCGCGGGCGTAGGCGAGCATCGCTCCGGCGAGGACGTCCTTGGCCTCGGCGTGGGTCGGAATACCGAAGCCCGGCACGTCGATACCGATGATCCGCACGCCGTTCACCTGCTTGCCGAGCAACCGCAGCGGCACGCCGCTGGCGGTGGGCACGCACAGGTTGGTGACGACGATCGCGTCGTAATTCTCAGGGTCAGCGAGGCCTTCGACCGCTTCCTTTATGTCCTCGAACAGCTTGCCGGTGACCAGCGTTTCCGAGGAGAAGGGCACATAGCCGACCGTGCGGCGCGCGCCGTAGAAGTGCGAGGTGAAGGTCAGGCCGTAAACGCAGCAGGCCGAGCCCGAGAGTACGGTCGCGGTGCGCCGCATTCTCAGGCCCACCCGAAGCGATCCGAATGCCGGGCACATGGATTGGGGCTGATCGTGCGGGCCGACCGGATAGTCGGCTGCGTAACGATCGAGAATTTCGCTCTTGCCCGCAGCGCGCGCGGCGTCGGCCATCGTGTCCTTCGACGCGCAGCCGCCGCCTTCGCTGACCGGCGCCGCATCGAGTGCGATCCGGTCGGGGGCGCGCGGGGCGCTGGAGGGGAAAGCGTCGCTCATCGCATCAGGCCTCGTCGTACACCACTTCGAGGGTCGGGCGGGTTTCGTAGACGCCGCCGCGCATGTCCGCCTGGGTGGCGGGGATGAGTTCGACATTGGCGCCGGTCACATCGGCGCTGAACAGGCCAAGCAATCCGTCCTGAGTCAGCGGGGTCGGGCGCACCGGGGGTGCTTCGGCGACGTTGATCGCGAGGTCCTCGAACAGGCTCGCCCATTCGCCGCCGGGGATGCCGATGATCTGGTAATTGGCGCTCTTGCGGCGGATGTCTTCGTTCGCCGGGATCGCGGTGAGCACCGGAATGCCGACCGCTTCGGCGAAGGCGTGGGCTTCGCCCGTGCCGTCATCCTTGTTGATGATCATGCCGGCCACGCCGACATTGCCGCCCATCTTGCGGAAGTATTCGACCGCCTGACAGACATTGTTCGCCACGTAGAGCGATTGCAGGTCGTTCGATCCGACCACGATCACCTTCTGGCACATGTCGCGGGCGATCGGCAGGCCGAAGCCGCCGCACACCACGTCGCCGAGGAAATCGAGGAGCACGTAATCGAAGCCCCAGTCGTGGAAACCGAGTTTCTCGAGCAGTTCGAAGCCGTGGATGATCCCGCGGCCGCCGCAACCGCGACCCACTTCGGGGCCGCCGAGTTCCATCGCGAAGACGCCGTCGCGCTGGAAGCACACGTCTTCGATCTTCACTTCCTCGCCGGCCAGCTTCTTGCGGCTGGAGGTTTCGATGATCGTCGGGCAGCTCTTGCCGCCGAACAGCAGGCTGGTGGTGTCAGACTTGGGATCGCAACCGATCAGCAGCACGCGCTTGCCCTGCTGGGCCATCATGTAGCTGAGATTGGAGAGCGCGAAGCTCTTGCCCGAACCGCCCTTGCCGTAGATCGCGATGACCTGCGTTTCGCTCTTCACTTCGCCGGTGTGCACCGGATCGGGTTCGATGCCGGCTTCATCGCGCAACATCGCAGCTTGGTCTTCCAGGGTTCGGGTATCGAGCACAGACATCAGCATTCGCTCCAATCGAGAACCATCTTCAGGCAATCGGGGTCGGTGAAGGCCTGCGGATAGGCGTCGAGCGCCTCCCCGGCAGGCCGCCGGTTGGTGACGAGGCCCTTCAGATCGAGCCTCCCGCATTCGATCAGCGCGCGTGTTTCGGCGAGGTCGCCGGGCTGCCATTCGGCGGCCACACGGAAATGCGCTTCACGCATGAAAGCGGCGGGGAAGGCGAAGCTCACCCGCTCGGAATAGAAGCCCGCGAGCACGATCTCGCCGCCCTTGGCGAGGCGCATGACCAGATCGTCGATCAGGCCGGCGTCGCCGCTGGCGTCGTAGATCGCGTGGTAGTCGCGCTTGTCGTCGGTGGTGGGGTCGATGCAGTTGTAGCCGACCGCGCCTTCGCGGCGGGCGGGGCTCAGATCCCACACGGTGGGTGCAGCGCCGCCCAGGGCCAGCGTCAGCCGGGCGAGCAGGCGGCCGAGAACGCCGTGGCCGATGATGAGGTCGGGCAGAGCCTCGCGCCGGGCAAAGCCGCCCTTGATGGCATGAAGTGCCGTCGCCGCGAGAGCGCAGAGCACCCCGGACTCGCCGAGGTGCTCGGGGATCGGCAAAACTCGCGCCGACGGCACTATGACGCGGCGCGCGGTGCCACCGAAGAGGCCCCGCGCGTCGGTATAGCAATTGGCTCCGGGGACGAAGACCCAGTCGCCGATGCGGGCGCGGGCTTCGGGGCCGGCATCGACGATGCGGCCAACGGATTCGTATCCGGGAACGAGCGGATAGCCAAGCCCCGGGAAGGGCGGCATGCGCCCGGTGAAGAGCAGTTTCTCGGTGCCGGTGCTGATGCCGCTGTAGGCGATCTCAACGAGGACGTCGGCTGGTTCCACCGGCTTCATCTCGAGCGACCGCAGAGCGAGACGCTCCGGTCCTTCGAGAATCACTGCCAGGGTATCCATCGCTTCGCCTCCCGATCCGGACCGAGATGGCGCGAACGCCGACTCGAAAGTCCAGTTGTTACGTTCTCCCACCTGTTTGCTACGCCTTACAGATCAGACTGTCAAACAACTTGGACATTTAATCCTCAGGCGGTGGCGATGATCACGCTTGCGTTGACCGGTTGCGCAGTGGCGATAACCTGAGTGCGTGCGAAGCCTGCGACGCGCAGCATCGCGACCAGTTCGGCAGGGCTGCGCGGGCGGCCCGAGCCCATTGCCCAGAGGTATAATCCGAAGAAGGCCTCCCCCATCGGCTCGGCCCCGGGGATGCGCGCCATCGGCTCGGCAATCAGCAGCCGCGCACCGGGCGCGAGGCTGGCGCGGATGTTGGCGAGGAGGGCATGCGCGGGCGCATCGTCGTGATCGTGGAGGATGCGGACCAGCGACACCATGTCGTAGCCCTGCGGCACACGGTCCTCGAAGAAATTGCCCGGATGCGCGGTGACGCGGGAGGCTCCCACAGCCTCGCCCAGCCGCGCCTTTCCGGTTGCCGCAACCTCCGGAAGGTCGAACAATCCGAGCTTCAGATGCGGCCATGCCGTTCCGATATGCCGCAGGAATGCGCCGTGTCCGCCGCCCACATCGAGCAGCTTCTCGACATCCTTGAACGACACCGAAGCGAGCACCTCGTCGGCGACGAAGTGCTGCGAGGCGGCCATCAGCTCGCTGTATTCTGCCGTTTCCTCGCCGCGGATCGTCGCCCCCTGGAGCGCGCCGGCATAGGTCCAGAATCGCGAGAGCGCGGTCGGGTCCTTGCGGTCAGCGCGCAGCAGCGCCAGCGGATCGGCAAGGTCGGCGTAGAGCAGACGGTGGTGGCGGACCATCGCCTGCACGCCGGGGTTGGAAGCGAACACCGCGCCCTGTTCGCCGAGCATCCACAGGCCCGGCGCAGGCTCTTCCGAGAGCATCAGCGATCGGCCCGCGCGCAGCAGGGTGAGCGCGGCGTCCTCGCTCAATTCGAGGCGTGCGGCGACCGTGGCGGGCGGAAGCGGCCCCTCCTTCAGAATGTCGAACAACCCGCTCTCGACCCAGGCGCGCAACACTTGCGAATAGGCGAAGCCTGCGAGCACGTCGAAGGCCCCGTTGGCGCGGCTCCGCGCGATCCAGCGGATCACCGGCAGACGCGCGGCCCAATACTGGAATTTCGGCGACGCGAAAAGCCGGTTGCGGCGCGTCGCATAACCGACCCGGAAGGCATCCCATCGGCGCATGATCAAGATGCTTTACAGCTCATATGTCTAAATAGTTGGACAGATACGCGCGTAAGGTCAATGATAATCCGGGGAATGACGGGAGCGAGGAAGGGTGCAAGCGCGAGTCGTCGTGATCGGAGCAGGCATAGGCGGGCTCACCAGCGCCGCCTTGCTTGCCGCGCGCGGCGCTGACGTTACCATCTTCGAGAAAGAGGCCTGGGTCGGCGGCAAGGCGCGCCGCGTCGAGGTCGACGGTGCCGCCATCGATGGCGGGCCGACCGTCTTCACCTACCGCGCGGTCTTCGACGAGGTGTTTGCCGCCTGCAATGCGCGGCTCGAGGATCATGTCAGCATCACCAAGGCCGAGGTGCTCGCCCGCCATGCGTGGGACGACAGCGGCAGCCTCGATCTCTACGCCGACCCCGACGCCAGCGCCGCTGCTGTGCGTGACTTTGCAGGGCCGGAAAGCGCACGCGGCTACCGCGCCTTTACCGCCGAAGCCCAGCGCATCTTCGAGGTGCTGGAAGACCCCTTCCTGCGCGGCGACAAGGCCTCCACTCCGCTGCCGATGATGTGGCGGATCGGCCCGTGGAAGATGGGTGATATGCTCGCGATGCGCCCCTTCGACGGGATGTGGAAGGCGCTCGGCGCACACTTCAAGGACCCGCGCCTCCAGCAATTGTTCGGGCGCTATGCGACCTATTGCGGCTCCTCGCCGTTCTCTGCGCCCGCCACGCTGATGCTGATCGCGCATGTCGAGGCCAAGGGCGTGTGGCTGATCGAGGGGGGCATCCACGCCCTCGCCAAAGCCATCGCGGGGCTCGCCGAAAAGCAGGGCGCAAGACTGCGCACCAATGCGCCCGTTGCCGAAATCCTCACCACCAACGGCCGCACCAGCGGCGTGCGGCTGGCGAGCGGCGAGGTCATCCCCGCCGATGTCGTCATCTGCAACGGCGACCCCGGCGCGCTGGCCACCGGGCGCTTTGGCGAGGCTGCGACCCGCGCGGTGCCTGCGATCCCGCGGGCCAAACGCTCGCTCTCGGCGCTGGTCTGGTATGCCCACACCCGCACCGAAGGCTTTGACCTCACCCACCACAACGTCTTCTTCTCGCGCGACTATGCCCGCGAGTTCCGCGAGATCGGCGAAGGCCGCACCCCGTCCGAGCCGACAGTCTACGTCTGCGCCATCGATCGCGGCGCGCGTGTGGGCGACCCCGCCCCGCCACCCGGCGCCCGCGAGCGCCTCCAGATCATCGTCAACGCCCCCGCCGACGGGGACGTCCACGCCTATACCTCCGAGGAGAGAGACCGATGCACGCACGCCATGATGGCCACGCTCCGGCGCTGCGGCCTGCAGCTCGAGGATCCGCTGCCGCACCGGCTCATGACCCCGCAGGACTGGGAAGGCCTCTTCCCGGCAACCGGGGGGGCACTTTATGGCAGAGCGTCGCACGGCTGGGCGGCCTCTTTCCAGCGGCAGGGGCCCAAGACCCGTCTGCCCGGTCTCTATTGCACGGGCGGGGCGACCCATCCGGCGGCTGGCGTGCCCATGGCAGCCTTGTCCGGGCAGCTGGCAGCGCGGGTGATCGCGAAGGACCTCGCTTCGACGAGGACATCGCGCCCGGCGGCTACAGCTGGTGGTATGTCGACGCGATCTCCGACGACGGGCAGCACGGGCTGACGATCATCGCCTTTCTGGGCAGCGTCTTCTCGCCCCATTACAAGAAGAGCGGGCGGGTCGATCCGCTCAACCACTGCGCGCTCAACGTCGCGCTCTACGGCCCGCAGGCGCGCTGGACGATGACCGAGCGCGCATCCGGCGCGCTGGAGCGTGATGCCAGCAATCTCGTTCTCGGCCCCAGCAACGTGCGGTGGGAGGGCGACGCGCTGGTCATCGACATCGTCGAAGGCGACACCCGCCTGTTCGTCCCCTGGCAGCGCCCGGTGCGCGGCCGCGTGCGGGTGATCCCCGAGGCGCTGAACCGCACCGCCTTCGCGCTCGACAGTCAGGAGAACCATATCTGGCACTGCCTAGCCCCCTGCGCACGGATCGAGGTCGAGATGACCTCGCCCGGCATTTCGTGGAGCGGCAAGGCCTATCTCGACCACAACCGCGGCGCCGAGCCTTTGGAGACAGGCTTCAACACCTGGCACTGGTCGCGCGCGCACCTCAAGGACGGCGCGCTGGTATGTTACGAGGGCGAGCGCGGCGACGGATCGTTGTTCGCCAGCGCCCTGCGCTTCGATGCCAAAGGCGTGCCCGAGCCGGTCGAGCTGCCGCCGATCGCGGCGCTGCCCGACAGCAAGTGGGGCATAACCCGCCGCACCCGCTCCGACATCGGCGTGGCCGAGGTGCGCCGGACGTGGGAGGACACGCCGTTCTACGCCCGCAGCGAACTCGCCTCGCGCTTCCTCGGCGAGGACGTGGTGGCGGTGCAGGAGAGCCTGGACATGCGGCGGTTCTCGTCGCGGATCGTGCAGTTCATGCTGCCGTACCGGATGCCGCGGCGGGGGTAGGTTGCGGGGCAGCTTTTTGGCGGCTGGGGTTCAGCAGCCAATGACTGGAATTGGGTGGGAAGCTGATATCAACGCGCGGCCCGTAATAAACTAAATCTCATCTCCACATTCGGAACAGAGCTTGACGACGTGAGGCCACCAACCGTGTCGACCACCATCTGTTATCCTTCCGTGGCCGCATGGCCTTCGCCAAAGGTAGACAGTGTAAAACACTGATATTGCCGTCAGCCCGATGGCAATTGCTGCGAATTTCGGCATGTTTGGGAAAAATCCAAACATCAAGCGCCAGATGGCGAGGTTCGCTACAATAAGTGCAACTTGCAGCAGCAAATTTAGCGTGAACGGTTTCGGGCGAGGCATAGCTCATAGTGCTTCAGCAGAGTAATGTCGGCGATGGGGTCGTTTCCGCGCCGGCGGCTTTTGTCCCTGAACCACCGCAAGCGGACATTCTACTCCGCAGGCCCGCCATCGCGCTCAGCCGCTTCCTTCGCCTCGCGTTCGGCGCGGGTCTTCTTGAGCATGCGGTCCATCTTCCAGAACTGCCACACGCCGAAGCCGATCGCGATGCTGTAGAACAGCACCAGCTCGATCCAGCCGAAGGTTGCGCTATCCATCCTCAGGTCTCCTGGCTCTGCCCAGCGAGGAACCCCGCGATCAGCGCGGCGACCTTTTCGGGGGCTTCCTCGTGGGCAAGATGGCCGAGGCCGGGGAGCACGTCCAGCCGCGCGTTCGGCAGCCAGCTTGCCGCGTCCCTCGCCCAGTCGAGCGGGATCGCGGGGTCCTTCGCGCCGTGGACCAGCAGCACCGGGTTTGCCACCTCGCCCATGCGCGCCTTGAGACCGGGCAGGTCCCAGTTCGCCATCATGGCGAGGCCTCCGCCGGCGTGGTCCGGGTTCTTCAGGAGGGTGCGGTAGCAGGCCATCCCCGCCGCATCGATGCGCGAATGGGTCGAGCGCCACATGAACCGCTCGGTGCCGCCGGCAAGATCGATGGTGCCTGCGAAAAGCCGCGGCACGAGCGGGTTGATGAACAGCGCTTTGGCGATGGCGGGGAAAATCTGTGCAAGCGGGCCGGGGAATGGCCGCAGCGCGGCGGAGAGGCCCACGATCGGGCCGCCATAGCCATGCGCCAGCGCCAGCTGCAACGCGAGCGCCGCGCCCGCCGAATGGCCGATGATGGCGGCGGGCTGAAGCTCCAGCGCCTTGAGCAAAGCGGCAATCTCGAGTGCCATCGACGGCAGGCTCATCGCATAGGCATCGTGGCCGGTGGTGAAGGCATGACGCGGCAGGTCGATGGCGGTGACGGCGTAGTCCTTGGCGAGGAGCGGCATAACGTCGCGCCATGAATGGACCGAGGCGCCGGTGCCGTGGAGCAGCAGCAGGGGAGGGCCTTTGCCCATCTGCTGCACATGCCAGCGCGAGCGGCCTGTGGTGATGAAGGTGCTCGCCTCGCGGTTGGGCCAGACCAAACCTTCGCGGTTCCAGTCGAGGGTGCTCATGCCGCCTTGCCGATCGGCTGGACGGCGTTGATCGCGGCCTGGAGCATCTTCGCGTCGGCCCGGGGGAGGGCGAGGAATCGGCCTCCGAGCGCCTGCGCCAGCGCCGCGCCCTCGGGGCCGGGGCGAGCGGAGATGTCGACTACCAGCGCATCGATCCCGCGCGCCGCGATAGCTTTCGCGGCCACCTCGGCATCGGCTGAGGCCTGCGGGCGTCCGGGCGAACCGTCTGCGGCGATATTGGCGCGTCCATCGGTCAGGATCACCAGCGCGGCGCTGCGGCCCTTGGCGATCACCGCCTCGGCCACCTCGCGTGCGGCATTGAGCCCGAGCGCGAGCGGTGTGCCGCCCCCGCCGGGCAGTTCCGACAGCGTGCGCCGCGCGCGGGTCAGCGAACGGGTGGGGGGTAGGAGCAGTTCGGCGGTGGTGCCGCGAAACGCGACCAGAGCGACCTCGGAACGGGTGACATAGGCCTGCGCCAGCATCAGCTCGACCGCGCCCTTGGCCTCGGCAAGCCGCGCCGCCGCCGCCGAGCCGCTGGCGTCGACCGCGAAGATCGTGACCCGCGCGGCGCGCTCCTCGAAGCGGCGGATGCGCAGGTCTTCCTTGCGCATGATGATCGCCGAGGTGTCATCCGCGCCTGCCTCACGCTTGCGCACCGCCTGCCACGGCACGGCGGCCCGCAAGCTATCGATCAGCGCCAGCTTCGCGCCGCCGCGCGGCATTCCGGGGCGGGCGCCCAGAGGCTTGCCACGGGTCGCTGCCTTGCGCTTCTGTCCGGTGCCGCTGCTGGAGGAGCGGCGCGGGGCTTTCCCTTGTGCGAGGCTTTCGAGAAGGCCCGCCGGGATCGAGGCCTTGGCCGCCTCGACGAGGATTTCGGAGAGGTCGAGGTCCTGCTGTTGCTGTTCGCTGTCGGACTGGTCGTCCCGCTCGCCGTCGGGGGGCGGGGGCTGGTCTTCGGGCGGCGCGTCCTGCTCCTGCGGCGGTAGCTGCGTGGCGCGGGGGGCGAGGACGAGGCGCACCGCCCCTGTCAAATCGGCCTTGCCCGCAGCAGCGCGACCTTCCAGCGCCGCCAGCCCGCGAGCCGCCTCGCCGGCGAAGATCAGCGCCCTGAGGCTATCCACCCCCAGCGCCTCGGCCGTGGCGGCGAGCGCGCGCAGGGCTGCGTCATCGAGCGGGGCCACATCGGCCAGCGCCCCTTCGGTCGGGGCCAGCGTTACACCCTGCCAGCGCCGCGAGGTCGACAGGTCGGCGATGAAGGCGACGCGTTCGGTGAGGCTTTGCGGCGGCGCTTCTTCAGGATCGGCCGCGTCGTCGAGCAGCACCAGTGCAGCCGCGCCATCGTCCAACGCCTGCGCCAATCGCCCCGCGATCGCGCCGTCCATCCGCTCGGCCATGCCTGCGATCAGCGCGCCGCTCTGTGCTTCCTCGATCAGCCCCTTCTGACGGACCGGCCGCCCGGCCGAGAGGCTTGCGGCAAGATCGATCCCGCCGAGCAGCCGCTCATCATCGACATGGCCGGGCAGGCGGCGCAGCGCGATCGTCTCGCCCAATGCTGTAACCAAAGCCTCTCGTGCGGGGCTGCTGCCGCGCAGCACCAAGCCTTTGAAGACCTGCGGGGCGAGAGCGAAAAGCCGCGCCGCCAGCACCGCCTCGTCGAGCGGGTCAGCGGGCGCGGCGATCATCCGAACAGCTCGGCGATCGCCCGGGTGATGCGCGCCGTGGAGCCGGTCTCGTCGAGCACGTCGCGCCGCAGCCGGTGGCGCAGCGCGGAAGGCGCGATGGCGATGAGGTGCTTGCGGGTGACGCTCTTGGCGCCATCGAGCGCCGCCAGCGCCCGCGCCGCGCGCATCAGGGTGAGCTCGCCGCGCAGCCCGTCCGCGCCGACCGCAAGGCAAAGGTTCGCCGCATCGCGCAGCAGATCGTCGCCCGCGGCAAGCTTGGGGAGCCGCGCCTTGCCCTTGGCGACACGCTTGAGGATTGCATCGTCGGCGTCCGCCCAGCGCGCGGCGAAACCTTCGGGGTCGGCCTCGTTCTCGGCGACCAGTTTCATGATCGCGATGCGTGTGTCGATGTCCTTGGGCGTGCGCACTTCCAGCGACAGCCCGAAGCGGTCGAGCAGCTGCGGGCGCAATTCGCCCTCTTCAGGGTTGCCGCTGCCGATCAGCACGAACTTGGCGGGGTGGCGGACCGAAAGCCCCTCGCGCTCGACCACGTTCTCGCCCGAGGCGGCAACGTCGAGCAGCAGGTCGACGAGGTGGTCTTCGAGGAGGTTGATCTCGTCGATATAGAGAAACCCGCGGTGCGCCTTCGCCAAGAGGCCGGGCTCAAACGCCTTCTCGCCCGATCGCAGCGCGCGTTCGAGGTCGAGGCTGCCGATCACCCGGTCTTCCGTCGCGCCCAGAGGCATATCGACGAAGGGCACCGGGCGCTTCACCATCTTGCCGGTGCCGCAGACGCCGGGATAGCGCACCTGGTCTTCCTTGGAGCAGCCATAGGGGCACCCCTCGGCGGCGAGGATGGGCGGGAGCAGACTGGCGAGCGCACGCGCCGCGGTCGACTTGCCGGTGCCGCGATCGCCGAACACCATCACCCCGCCGATGGAGGGGTCGACGGCGGCGATCAGCAGCGCCTGTTTCATGTCGTCCTGACCGACGATCGCGGAGAAAGGGAAGCGTGCCATTCGGTTCGTCTTGTAACGCTAGAAGCCGTTTGGACAAGCCTCACTGACAGGCTGGCGTGACACTTTCTGCCCTAACGCTTGCCCAGGCGGTTGAGCACCAGCACCGGCAGCAGCCCCGCCGCGATCATGATCAGCGCGGGGATTGCCGCCTCGACCAGCCGCTCGTCACCGGCGAGGCGGTAGGTGCGGGTGGCGAGGGTTTCGAGGTTGAAGGGGCGCAGGATGAGCGTCGCGGGAAGTTCGCGCAGGGTGTCGATGAACACCAGCGCGGCGGCTCCCGCAAGGCTCGGCGCGAGCAGCGGGGCATAAATCCGTGCCAGCACCCGCGATGGTCCCGCACCAAGGCTGCGCGCCGCGGCGTCGAGCCCCGAGGGGATGCGCGCCAAGCCGCCGCTCACCGAATTGTAGGCGACCGTCATGAACCGCACCGAGAGCGCATAGACCAGCACCGCGCTTGTCCCCGTCAGCAGCAGGCCTCCGCCGTAACCGAGATTGTCGCGGGCAAAGCGGGTCAGCGTGACGTCGAAGGCGCCGAGCGGGGCGAGCAACCCCACCGCGAGCAGCGCGCCGGGGAGGGCATAGCCGAGGGTCGCCAGCCTGATCGCGCTCGCCGTCACCCGCGATTGCGAGCGGGCACGGGCGAAGGCGAGCAGCAGCGCGGCGACGAGGCACAGGCTTGCTGCCGACACGCCGAGCTTGAGGCTACCGCCGAGATAGGTCGCAAGGTCGCCTGCCGCGTTCTGTGCGGTGTCGCTCATCGTGAGGCTGACGAGGTAGCCCGCAGGCAGGGCGAACCCGAGCAGGACGGGAGTGAGGCACGCGGCAAAGGCCAGCGCCTTCCCCGTCGGCGAGAGTGCCACCAGCGGCTCTTCGGTGGGCCGCGCGGCAAGCCCGTCGCGGCTGTCGCTGCGCCCGCGCCGCGTATTCGCTTCCCACGCTACCAGCGCGATGACGAAGATCAGCATGATCGCGGCGAGCTTCAGGGCGGCGGGCTTGTCGCCCATCGCCAGCCAGCTTCGGAAGATGCCGGTCGAGAAGGTGGGGATCGCGAAGTAGTCGGCGACGCCGAAATCGGCGAGCACTTCCATCAGCACCAGCGCAAGGCCGCCTGCGATGGCGGGACGCGCGGCGGGCAGCGCGACGTGCCAGAATGCTTTGGCGGGCGCTGACCCGAGGCTGCGCGCGGCGCGGAACTGGGTCTGGCTCTGGGTGGCAAAGGCAGTGCGCGCGAGGAGGTAGACGTAAGGGTAGAGCACGATGCCGAGCACGAAGGCCCCGCCGCCAAGCGAGCGGATGTCGGGGAACCAGTAGTCGCTCACCCCCCAGCCGGTCGCGGACCGCAGGGCGCTCTGCACCGGCCCCGCGTAGTCGAGCAGGCCTGCGTAGATATAGGCCGCCAGATAGGCCGGAAGCGCCAACGGCAACACCAGCGCCCAGCCGAGAATCTTGCGGCCCGGAAAGCGCGTCGCGGCGATCAGCCATGCGCAGCCGGTGCCTGTCACCCCTGCGATACCGCCAGCGAGCAGCATCAGCAGCAGGGTGTTGGCGATATAGGTCGGCAGCACCGTGCCCGCGATCTCGCCCAGTGCGCCGCTTCCGCCCGTTAGCGATTCCCACGCGATCGCCGCGATCGGCAGGCCGACGAGCACCGCGATGGCGAGCGCGGCAAGCGTCCAGCGCCCGCCGCTGCTGCCCGCATCTGCGGCTCCGCTTGCGTAGCGGGGGCGAAGTTGCCTAATGCGGCTCATTCGCAACCCCTGAACAGATTGGGCTGGATCGGTCATTGAGCCTCGAATTCCGTCATATTGCCCATGCTTATGGCCCCGTACAGGCGCTAGAGGACGTCAGCTTCACCGCGCCTGCGGGAGAGATCACGTGTCTGCTTGGCGCGTCGGGTTGCGGGAAGTCAACACTGCTCGGCCTCGCGGCGGGTCTACTGCGGGTGCAGCAGGGCGAGATTGTGCTAGGCGGCGAAGTGCTCGCCGACCCGCAGCATAATCCCCCGCCCGAGGCTCGGCCCGTCGGCCTCGTGTTTCAGGACGGGGCGCTGTTTCCGCACATGACACTTGCCGCCAATGTCGCCTTCGGGCTGCCCAAGGCGCGGCGCACCGAGGCCGAGAGCTGGCTCGCTCGCGTCGGCCTCGCCGGAATGGGCGCGCGCTATCCGCACGAGCTGTCGGGCGGCCAGCAGCAGCGCGCCGCGCTCGCCCGGGCGATGGCGCCCGAGCCTCACGTGCTGCTGATGGACGAGCCCTTCGCCAGCGTCGACATCGTGCTGCGCCGCCGCCTGCGCCGCGAATGCCGCATCTTGCTGCGCGAAGCGGGGGCGACGGTGGTGCTGGTCACGCACGATCCTGCCGAAGCGCTCGACATCGGCGACCGGATCGCGGTGATGGAGGCGGGGCGCATCGTCCAGTTCGGCACGCCGCAAGAGCTCCACGAAGCCCCCGCCACCGCTGCGGTCGGCGCGATCTTCGGCGGGGCGCAGGTAATTGGGGGGGCGCAGCGCGAGGAGGGGCTGGATACGCCGTTCGGGCTGTGGCCGATCGGCGCGCTGGTCGGCGAACTTCCCGATGCCGCCACCTTCGACCTTCTCGTACAGGCCGACCGGCTCATGCCAGTCGCCGATGTGAGAGGTTGCCGCGTGCGCGACGTGCACCCTATGGGCGCGCGCTCCCGCGTGCTGCTCGAAAGCGCGGACGGGGCGACGATCACGGTCGAGACCGCGCTGCCGGTCGATCCGGCCAAGACCTATTCGGTGCTCCCCGATCCGGAGAGCGTCCGAGCCTTCGTGCGCGGCTGATCCTGACGCAGTTAGCCCTTGCGTGGCCCACAATAATATTGCAAGTCATTCGCAAGAACCGACCCGGAAAGCCTCTCCCCATGAAAAACCTCCTCCTCGCCGCGCTTGCCGGCCTCAGCTTCGGCCTGCTCGGCGCCTGTGCCGACACCGGGGAGGACAAAGCCCCCGCCGTGCCGATCACCGGCGAGGTCAACATCTACTCCTCGCGCCACTATGACACCGATCTGGCGCTCTATGACGATTTCACGCGGACGACCGGCATCAAGGTCAACCGCATCGAGGCCGATGCCGACGCGCTGATCGAGCGTATTCAGGCCGAGGGCGAGTTCAGCCCCGCCGACCTCCTCATCACCACCGATGCCGGTCGCCTGTGGCGCGCCGAGGAGGCGGGGATCCTCTCGCCGGTCGATTCGAAGGTGCTGGAGGACCGCATCCCCGCCAACCTGCGCGACCCTGCCAAGCGCTGGTACGCCATGACGACCCGCGCACGGATCATCATCTACAACAAGGCCAAGGGCGCGCCGGCCGGGCTCGCCAATTACGAGGACCTCGCCAGCCCGGCGTTCAAGGGCCGCATCTGCATGCGCTCGTCCTCCAGCGCCTACAACATCGCGCTGCTGGCCAGCATGATCGCGCATGACGGGCCGGAGAAAGCCGGCGCATGGGCCAAGGGCGTGGTTGCCAACTTCGTGCGCCCGCCGCAGGGCAACGACGTCTCGAACATCGAGGCCGTGGCGGCAGGCGAGTGCGACATCTCGCTGGTCAACACCTACTACCTCGCGCGCTTCGACACGCCGGAGAAGCGCAAGGTGCTCGACTCCATCGGCATCATCTTCCCCAATCAGGCGACCACCGGCACCCATGTGAACATGAGCGGCGCAGGCGTGGTGAAGACCGCACCCAACCGCGCCAATGCGGTGAAGTTCCTCGAATACCTGTCGTCGGAAGCTGCGCAGAAATTTCTCGCCAACGGCAACAACGAATACCCCGCGGCCAAGGGCGTCGCGCCGACCTCCGCGGTCGAGGCGCTGGGCAAGTTCAAGGCGGACACGCTGGGCGCATCGGACATCGGCAAGAACGAGGCAAAAGCGGTCGAGCTTTACAACGCGGCGCGCTGGAACTGAGCCAAAGCCCTGCTTTCAGGCCTCTTTGCGAAACTGTCTTGAAGCCGCGCGCCTAAGCGTCCATTTGCGCGCCCATTCTGCTGCCCCTCCCGGGCATCGCACTCCTGTATCCGAGGCACACGCGTGACCCAGCCCACTATCGACCGCGACCAGTTCACCGAAAGCGCGGCGCTCTCTGTCGAGACCATCACCTATGTCCACCACTGGTGCGAGGGGCTGTTCACGCTCAAGATGACGCGCCCGGCAAGCTTCCGGTTCCGGTCGGGCGAGTTCGTGATGATCGGCCTGCCGGGCGACAACGGCAAGCCGCTGCTGCGCGCCTATTCGGTCGCTTCGCCTTCCTATGAGGAAGAGCTCGAGTTCCTCTCGATCAAGGTGCAGGACGGTCCGCTCACCTCGCGGCTCCAGCACATCCAGGTCGGCGATCCGATCTATCTCGGCAAGAAGCCGACCGGCACGCTGGTGACCGACGCGCTGCTTCCGGGCAAGCGGCTCTTCATGCTCTCGACCGGCACCGGCCTTGCGCCGTTCATGAGCCTCGTGCGTGATCCCGACGTCTACCAGATGTTTGAGGAAGTGATCGTCGTCCACTCGGTGCGCAACGTGAACGAGTTGGCGTACCGCGAGCTGCTGGAAAGCAAGCTCGAAGGCGACCCGCTGCTCGAAGACGATGACCGCGAGAAGATGATCTACGTGCCCACCGTGACCCGCGAGCCGTTCCGCACGCAGGGTCGCATTCAGGCGCTGATCGACGATGGCCGCCTTTTCGAACAGTCCAAGGGCCCGCAGCGCTTCGTGCCGGATGAGGACCGCGTGATGCTCTGCGGCTCGATGGCGATGATCAAGGACCACGCCGCCGATCTGGAACGGCGCGGGTTCGAGGAAGGCGCGAACAACAAGCCCGGGCAGTTCGTGATCGAGCGGGCGTTCGTCGGTTAGGACGCGGCGTAGGGGCAGGGGCAAGGCATGGCTCGCATGATCGCGGCGTTGGTGGCGGCAGCTTTGAGCGCCGCGCCCGTCGCCGCGCAGGAAACGCCGCCTGCCGCTGAAGCGCCGCCTGTGACTTATGCGCTGCTCCAGATCTCGGTGATCCCCGGCAAGGTGTCCACCGGAGAGTTCAAGTCGCGGATGGAGACGATCCGCTCGTGCCCCGAAGCCGTGAAGGTCGCCGCCGAGATCGGCGCGGAGGTGGTCCGCAACGCCCGCGTCACCCCCGACCATCTGCCCCCCAAGCTGAGGCCGGTGCTCGAGACACTGCCGGTGGGCCACGCCACGCCGGTCTTCGCCGGCAGCGGCAACACCCTGCGCGTGCTGGTGCTCTGCCAGCGGGGGTGAGGGGCTCATCCTCAATCCCTCCCGTCATCCCAGCGAAAGCTGGGGCCTAGAGTCCCACAGAGCAGCGCTTGCCGCTTTAGGTCCCAGCTTTCGCTGGGATGACGCAGGTGGCCAGGTCGTCTGCGTTGTTGGCCTTTGTCCACTTGAACGGTCGGTGACGTTCAGTCTTCTTCTGTCGCCGTCGCCGCATCAATACCCGCCCATGCGACGGCTTCAGCGGCGAAAAGGATGATCGCCGAAGCCTTGTCGCCCAGCAACCAAAGGGCCACTACTCCCACGAGACCGATGAGAAGACACGATACGGCGGGGCTGGGCATCTTCATGTGAAGTGATTGTACATGGAGCAACTTGCAAGCAATACACTTCCGACCCTCCCCCACTTTCGCGCTTGACCCTCACCCGTGGGCGGGCTTTGATCGTCTCAAATCAAAACCCATCCTCCGGAGAGAACCCCCATGCTCGCGACCTCCTATCGCACCGCCTATAACGAAGACCACGAGGCCTTCCGCGACACTGTCCGCAAGGTGTTCGCCGAGCATCTCACCCCCCACATGGACGAGCACGAGGCCAACGGGATCGTCCCGCGCGACGTCTGGAAAAAGATGGGCGACGCCGGTATGCTGTGCATGACGGTGAAGGAAGAGAACGGCGGCCTCGGCCTCGATTTCGGCTTCAACTGCGTGCTGACCGAGGAGCTGTCCTACCTCGGCTCGTCGGCGGGCTTCACCCTCCAGAACGACATCACGGCGAACTATTTCGAACGCCTCGGCAATGACGAGCAACGCGCCAAGTATCTGCCCGGCATGGTCAGCGGCGACGTGATCACCGCGATCGCCATGACCGAACCGGGCGCAGGGTCCGACCTTCAGGGCATCCGCACCACGGCCAAGAAGGACGGCAACCACCTCGTCATCAACGGGTCGAAAACGTACATCACCAACGGCCAGAACGCCGACTGCGTGATCGTGGTCGCCAAGACCGATCCCGAGCTGGGATCGAAGGGTATCAGCCTCGTGCTGGTCGACGCCGACACCCCCGGTTTCGAGCGCGGGCGCAATCTCGACAAGATCGGCCAGCACGCCGCCGACACCTCGGAGCTGTTCTTCAACGACTGCCGCGTGCCGATGACCAATATACTCGGTGCAGAGGGCATGGGCTTCGTGCACCTCATGGAAGAGCTTCCGCAGGAACGCCTCGGCATCGCTGTCGGCGCGCAAGCCGCGGCGCAGAGGGCGTTCGACGAGGCGGTCAAGTTCGCCAAGGACCGCAAGGCCTTCGGGAAGACCGTGTTCGAATTCCAGAACACCAAGTTCACGCTCGCGGACCTCAAGGCCAAGCTGCAGGTCGGCTGGGCGCACCTCGACTGGGCGATCCGTAAGCACCTCGCGGGCGAGCTCACCACCGCAGAGGCGAGCGCCGCCAAGCTGTGGCACACCGACCTGCAGTGGGAACTGTGCGACGCGTCGCTGCAACTCCACGGCGGGGCGGGCTACATGAACGAATACGCCATCGCCCGCCTGTGGCGCGATGCGCGCGTGACTCGCATTTTCGGGGGCACGAACGAGATCATGAAGGAAGTGATCTCGCGGAGCATCTGAGATGGCTGACGTCTTGGACTTCACCGGCAAGCGCGCCCTCGTTATCGGCGGGTCGAGCGGGATCGGCAACGGCATCGCCCACGGCTTCCGCCAGCGCGGCGCGCAGGTGACTGTCACCGGCACGCGACCCGACTTTGGCGACTATCTCGAGGCCGAGGACAGCGACTTCACCGGTCTCGATTACCGCCAGCTCGACCTCACCGACCGCGAGGCGGCGGGTCGGCTGGCGGCCGAGTTCGGCCCGCTCGATGTGCTCGTGCTCTCCCAAGGCACCGTGCGCTACGGGCGGCAGGAATTCGCTCGCGAGGGCTGGGATGCGGTGGTCGACATCAACCTCAATTCGGTGATGGATGCCGCGCGCGCCTTCCACCCCGCGCTGGCCCAAGCCAAGGGTGCGATCATCATCGTCTCCAGCGTCGCCGCGTTCAAATCGACCATCGGCACCCCCGCCTATGCCGCATCGAAGGCAGGGGCGGCGAGCCTCACCAAGACATTGGGCGAGGCCTGGGCGCGGGACGGTATCCGGGTCAATGGCATCGCCCCGGGGCTGGTGCCGACCAAGCTCACTTCCGTCACCACCGATCACCCGGAGCGCCTTGAGGCCAGCCTCAAGAAAATCCCCCTTCGCCGCATGGGCACGCCCGAGGACATGGCGGGCGCGGCGCTGTTCCTCGCCTCGCCGCTTTCTGCCTACATCACCGGCCAGACGCTGGTGGTCGACGGCGGCCTGACCCTTTCCTGAAGGAACGCGCCATGCAATTCACCCGCCTCGGCACCTCCGGCCTCACCGTCTCGCGCCTGTGCCTCGGCTGCATGAGCTATGGCGACACCTCCAAGGGCTGGCACGGCGACTGGCTGCTGGGCGAGGACGCCGCGCGGCCGTTCTTCCGCGAGGCGCTGGAGGCGGGGATCAACTTCTTCGACACCGCCAACATCTATTCGGGCGGCACGTCCGAGGAAATCACCGGCAAACTGCTGCGCGAAATGGCCCGCCGCGACGAGATCGTGGTCGCCACCAAGGCCTTCGGCGTGTGGCGCAACGCCCCCAATTGCGGCGGGCTCTCCCGCAAGGCGCTGTTCGCCGCCATCGACGATAGCCTAACGCGGCTCGGCATGGATCATGTCGACCTGTTCCAGATCCACCGCTGGGATGACCGCACGCCGATCGAGGAAACGATGGAAGCGCTCCACGACATCGTGAAGGCGGGCAAGGCGCTGCATATCGGCGCGTCATCGATGTTCGCTTGGCAGTTCGCCAAGGCGCAGGAAGTGGCGCGCGCCAACGGCTGGACTCGGTTCATTTCGATGCAGAACCAGCTCAACCTCCTCTACCGCGAGGAAGAACGCGAGATGCTGCCGCTGTGCGACGATCAGGGCGTGGGCGTGATCCCGTGGAGCCCGCTCGCGCGCGGACGGCTGACCCGGCCGTGGGGCGAGAGCACGGTGAGGAGCGAGACCGACGTGGTCGGCAAGGCGCTCTACAAGGCGGAGGACGAGGCCGACCGCGCTGTGGTGGACGCCGTGCAGGCGCTCGCCGCCAAACGCGGCGCGGCGATGGCCACCATCGGCCTCGCATGGCATTTCACCAAGCCGCAGGTCACCGCCCCGATCATCGGTGCGACGCGGCCCGAGCATATTGCCGATGCGGTGAAGGCGCTCGACATCCAGCTTGCGCCCGAGGAGATCGCGCCGCTGGAGGCGCCCTATCGCCCCAAATTCCCCACCGGCATGGGGATGCCGGTGCCGCTGATGGACAAGGTGAGTGTGACCGGTTGAGCCGAATTCGGCTTCTGTGACACGAGTCTGAAATCCAGTCACAAACGCGTCACAAGGCTGCGCCACCGCGGGGACGGAAACCCGGGGCCGCAGCACAATGGACGTCATCAATATCTTCGTGACCGGCGACCTCGGCGAGAGCCTAGAGGACTTCGTCCACGATCATCGCCGCTTCACCTTCGACCGGCTGGGGCCGGAAGGGCCGGTGCGGCTGGTCGAGGGGCCGATGTGGGCCTTTGTCGACTGGGTGCTGCCCGAACTGGCGGGCTTGGAGATGTGCCGCCGCCTGCGTGCCGATCCGCGCACCACCGAGGCGCACGTGACGATGGTGCTGGAAGCCGACGATGCCGACGACCGCCGCCGTGCGCTGCGGGCGGGGGCGGATGATTATGTCGTCGGGCCGCTGACCCGCACCGCCGTGCTCGACCGGGTGCTGGCGCTGCAATCGCGCACAGCCGCGCGTCAGGCGCCGCGCCGCTTCGAGATCGGGTCGCTGACCATCGATATGTCCGCGCTTCAGGCGCGCTGGGCGGGGCAGCCGATCGTGCTGCGCCCCAACGAGTTCCGCCTGCTGCGCTTCCTCGCAGAGAACCCCAACCGCGTGCTGACCCGCGAGGACCTCATCCAGGGCCTGGGCAAGCGCGAACCGCCGATCGACGAGCGCACCGTCGATGTGTGGGTCGGGCGGCTGCGCAGGGCGATCAAGAGCGCGGGCGGCGGCAATCCGCTGCGCACGGTGCGCTCGGCCGGATATGTCTTCGACGCGGGCTGAGCCTCGCGACTCATGTGACAGCAAAAACACTTTTTTCACGCGGGGCCTCGGCCTGCGCGGTAATGTGTCATATTCTTTTTCAGTATTATCAGAGACATGGCGCGCCAGATTACAGAAAAAAGACAATGTTTCAGTTTTGTTGCAATGGTCGCCGCGATGAGTCATCTTCCCTGAGTTCCTAGAGGAGATGTACCGATGTCCCTGACCCTGTTCGCTCTCGCGCTGACCGCCGCCAACCCCGTGATGAGCGCCCCTGCCGCAGCCTACACCGAAGAGCCGCAGCTTGCCGCTGGCATTCTGGTCTCCGGCGAGCCGGCCGAAGCGATCGCCCGGCTTGAGCGCGAGCGTGAACTCGCCCCCTATGATCCGGCGATCCTGATCAACCTCGGCGTTGCCTATGCGCAGGCCGGTGACGAAGCAAAGGCGCACGACGCCTTCATCGACGCCGCCCGTGCCAGCCAAGCCGTGCAGGTCGTGACCGCCGATGGCACGCAGACGGATTCGCGCACGCTCGCCCACCGTGGTCTGCGGATCCTCGAGCGCAGCGACTTCGCGATGAATGCCCGCTCGCGCGAACAGCTGACCCTGCGCGACTGATCCTCACAGACAAGCCCCGGGACGCGCATGACGTGTGGTCCCGGGGATACACCCGCCAACCATGCGGCGGGGCGAGGGGCGCGGCATCATAAGTGGTGTCGCGGTTAATTATTTTGGGTTAGACATTCGTGGCTTTCTTGGAGGCTTTCGGAATGATTCTTGCCCGGGCGAGTAGTCTCGCCCTTGCAGCCGCGACGAGCCTTTGTGCCGCACCGGCCTGCGCAGATGTCATGGAATTGGGCCCTGAGGGCGCGCGCTGGGTCGCGGGGCCGCTGGTGGGCCAACCGCCCGTTGCCGCGCCTGTGCCTTCCGCGCCTGCTGCCGCCGCGCAGACTGTGCCCGACGATGCGGCAATCCCCGAATACGCCAGCTCCGATCCCGCCCGCCATGCCACCGGCATCCCCCCGCGCTATGCCGCCAAGCTGGCCGAGCTGGCCGAGCGGTTCGACCTGTCGCCCGCGCTCATGGAAGCGGTGGTGTGGCAGGAAAGCCGCTGGAACGAGAACGCGCGTTCCCCCGTCGGTGCGCAGGGCCTCGCCCAGCTGATGCCCGGCACCGCGCGCTACCTCGGTGTCGATCCCAATGATCCCTTCGCCAATCTCGAAGGCGGGGCGCGTTACCTGCGCGAACAGCTCGACCGCTTCGGCGGTGACCTCGAAAAGGCGCTCGCCGCTTACAACGCAGGGCCGGGCCGGGTCGAACGTTCTGGTGGTGTGCCAAATATCCGCGAGACACGGCAGTACGTTGCCGCCATTATCAGCCGCCTCGCCGACCATTCACGCGGCCCCGCGGAGTGAGCGACCCTGCGCCTGACCACGAGAAAGCCTGACGGAGAGATGATGTCCAATTTCCGCCTTCCCGCCCGTATCGCCGCTGCCCTGACGCTGGCGCTCGCGCCGGGCGCTGCTTTTGCGCAAGGAACCGATCCGGCAGGCTCGGGCCCGATCAACAATGCGCTGCTGTGGCTGCAAGGCACGCTGCTCGGCACGGTCGCGACCACGGTTGCGGTCATGGCGGTGGCCGCGATCGGCTTCATGATGCTGACCGGCCGCATGAACTGGCGTTTCGGCGCGACCGTTATCATCGGCGTGTTCATCCTGTTCGGCGCGACCACCATCGTCGCCGGCATCCAGTCGGCCGCCGGATAAGACCGTGACCGACCTCGTCCGCCACCCCGTCCACCGTGCGCTCACCCGCCCGCAGATGTTCCTGGGCGTGACGATGAACTTCTTCATCATCAACCTGATGGTGACGACGATCGCCTTCCTGATCCTCAAGAGCTGGTGGATCCTGCCGGTGCCTGCGGTGATGCACGTGATCGGCTACTTCGCAAGCTTGCGCGAACCGCGCGTCTTCGACCTGTGGATCACGAAGGTATCGCGCTGCCCGCGCGTTCCCAATTACAAGCGCTGGGGGTGCAACTCCTATGCGCCGTAGGGACGCCGCGTCATGGTGAAGTGGATCGGAGCCGCCGCGTGGAGCGCGAAGGAAGCCCGTGTCGGCGACCGGCTGCCCTATGCGCGGCTGATCGACGAGAACACCGTGCTGCTGCGCGACGGCAGCGTGATGAACGCCATCCAGGTGCCCGGCCTCTTGTTCGAGACCGAGGATAGCGACGCCCTCAACGCCCACGCCGCCACCCGCGAGGTGATGCTGCGTTCCACCCTCGATGCGCGCTTCGTGATGTATCACCACGTGATCCGCCGCCGCGTTGAGGTGGAGCTCGATGCCGAGTTCCCCGATCCCCTGTCGCGCCATATCGATTCGCGCTGGAAGCAGCGGCTGGCGGGCGGATCGCTGTTCATCAACGACCAGTTCGTCACCCTCATCCGCCGCCCCGCGCGCGGCAAGACGGGGCTGCCCGAAAAGCTCTCCCGGATGTTCAGCCGCGCAGGGCAGGGCGAGCTGGAAGCCGACCCCCGCGATCTGCGCAGCCTCAAGGCCGCGATCACCGGACTGGTCGCCAGCTTGCAGAATTACGGCGCGGCGGTGCTGGGCGATTACCAAGCGCCCGGAAGCGCCAACGGCGGCACCAATTCCGAAATGCTCGAGCTGCTCTCGGCGCTCTACAATGGCGAGATGCGCCCCGTGCGCCGCCCGAGCCCCGAGACCGACATCGGCAATATGCTCCCCTATCGCCGCGCCAGCTTCGGGCTCGATGCGATGGAGCTGCGCGGCTCGGCCGACCCCGACTTTGCGGCGATCCTCGGCCTCAAGGACTACCCCGAGGCGACCTCGCCCGGTCTGCTCGACAACCTGCTGCGCCTGCCGTTCGAGATGGTCGTCACCGAAAGCTACGCCCCCAACGAGCGCACGACCTCGCGCGAGCGGATCGACCTTGCCCTGCGCCGTTCGCGCTCGGTGGACGAGGATGCCGCGGCCGAGCGTGCCGAAATGCTCGCCGCCCGCGATGCGCTGGGCAATGGCGCGGTGGGCTTCGGCGATCATCACCTCACGGTGCTGGTGCGCTCCGCCACGCTCCCGCAGCTCGACGAGGCGATGGCCTCCTGCGCCGCCGCGCTCGCCGATACAGGCGCGATCGCGGTGCGCGAGGACACCAATCTCGAACCCGCTTTCTGGGCGCAGTTCCCCGGCAATGAGGAATACATCGTCCGCCGCGCGCTGATTTCCTCGGCGAACATGGCGGGCTTCGGCAGCTTCCACGGCTTTGCGCTGGGGCAGGCGAGCGGCAACCACTGGGGCGATGCGGTGACGCTGCTGGAGACGACCAGCGCCACGCCGTTCTTCTTCAACTTCCACCACGGCGATCTCGGCAACTTCTCGGTCATCGGCCCCTCGGGCTCGGGCAAGACCGTGGTGATGAACTTCCTCGCCGCGCAGGCCCAGAAGTTCAAACCGCGCACCATCCTGTTCGACAAGGACCGCGGCGCCGAGCCGTTCATCCGCGGCATCGGCGGGCGTTATGACCGGATCAATCCCGGCACGCCGACCAGCTTCAACCCGCTGAGCCTTGCCGACACCCCCGCCAACCGCGCCTTCCTGCGCGACTGGCTCGCGGTGTTGCTGAAGGCCGATGGGCCAGAGGAGTTCGCGACGATCAGCGCGGCGGTCGATGCGACTTATGCCAATGACCCGTCGCTGCGCCGCCTCAGGCACTTCAAGGAGCTGCTCTCCGGCGCCCGCCGCCCGACCCCGGGCGATCTGGCCGACCGGCTCGCGGCGTGGATCGGAGACGGCGAGCACGCGTGGCTGTTCGACAACGCGCAGGACCGGCTCGATCTCGCCACCCGCGTGCTCGGTTTCGACATGACCGCGCTGCTCGAAAACCCGCGCCTGCGCACCCCGACGATGATGTATCTCTTCCACCGCATCGAGGAGCGGCTGGACGGGCAGCCGACAATGATCCTCATCGATGAAGGCTGGAAGGCGCTGGACGACGAGGTGTTTGCAGCACGCATCCGCGACTGGCTCAAGACGCTGCGCAAGCGCAACGCGCTGGTCGGTTTCGCCACGCAATCGGCACGCGACGCGCTCGACAGCAAGATTTCCACCGCGCTGGTCGAGCAGACCGCAACGATGGTGTTCATGCCCAACAGCCGCGCGCGGCCCGAGGACTATTGCGACGGCTTCGGCCTCACCCCGCACGAATTCGCGCTGATCCGCTCGCTCCCCGCGCACAGCCGCGCCTTCCTCGTGCGTCAGCCGGACGCATCGGTGGTGGTGCGGCTCGACCTGTCGGGGGCGCCGGAAGTGCTGACGATCCTTTCAGGCCGCGAGAGCGCGGTGCGGCGCCTTGACCTGCTGCGCGAGGCCGTGGGCGATGCGCCCGAGGCGTGGTACCCCGCGCTCACCGGGCGGGCTTGGCCCGGTGATGCCGATCCTGACGCCGATCCGGTCTCGCAGGCCGCCGAATGAGCACCAGCTGCGATTCTACCGCACAGGCAATGGGCACCGGCGTTTCTGCGGCGCTGACCGCGGTCGATTGCATCGCCAGCAATGTGAGCGAGCAGGCCTTCAACCGGTTGTTCGGGACCGAGGGCCAGCTGGCGCTCGCGCTGACCATCCTGCTTGGGCTGTATGTCGCCTTCTTCGGCATTTCGCTGATGCTGGGCCGCTCGAACCTCTCGGTGCGGGCGCTGCTGCCCAAGATGATGACGCTGGGGCTGGTGCTGACCTTCGCGACCAGCTTCGTCGCCTTCTCGAACGTGTTCTACAACGTCTTCATCGGCGGGCCGGACCAGATCGCGGGCATCCTGACCGGCACCAGCGGGGAGAGTGCCACGGCGGTCTTCGCGCAGAAGCTCGACGTGGTGTTCATCGCGATCCAGAATGCGAGCGGGAACACCAAGGACATCAGCGCCTTCTCGCCGCCCGGCATGATGTGGGTGGGGGCGATGCTGCTGCTTCTGGGCACGGTGGGCCTGCTGGTAACGGCGCGGATTGCGCTGGCGCTGCTGCTGGCGATCGGGCCGATTTTCGTGGTGCTGGCGCTGTTCGAAGGCACGCGCGGGCTGTTCACCGGCTGGCTCAAGGGGCTGACGATGATGGCATTGGCGCCGCTGTTCGCGGTGCTGGGCGGGTCGATCATGCTCGAGATGGCGGTGCCGGTCTTGCAGGCGCTCACCAAGGTGCCGGGCCAGATCGACCAGCAGGCGGCGATGGCATTTTTCTTGGTGGGCGCGGTGCACATGGCGCTGATGTTCCTGTCTTTGAAGGTCGCCTCGACGATGGTGGCGGGCTGGCAGGTGTTCGGGCTGGTCCCCGAAAAGGAGCGTCGCCGCGCTTCCGATGGCCCGCGCGCCGTGCCGGTCGTGCAGCAGCCCCTGGCGGGCGCGCCGCGTGGCGCGGTCTTGACCCCCTCCAGCGCAGTTTCGATCCCCCGCAGGGTCGATCTAGGCCCCTTGCAGAACGTTCCAGCCGCCAATGACGCGGGGCTTGCGGCCAATGTTTCACGTGAAACACGTGTCTATGCGACCGGCGGCGGGGGGTCCCAGGTGGCTCCGCTCAACCCCGCCACATCGCGCACCCAAGGGATCGGCAACCGCTTCCGCACTGCGTCGGCGACGAAGGCCGTGCCTACCCCCGCAAAGCCCCCTCCGGAGACCTATCAATGACCCGCGCCGTGCTTCTCGCCGCGCTCGCCTTCGGCCTTTCCGTGCCTGCCGCCGCGCAGGATAACCGCTTGCAAACATTGGTCTATAACGCCAATGCCGTGGTGCGGGTCGAAGGCAAGGTGAAGGTCCAGACGACCATCAAGTTCGGCCCCGACGAGGTGATCGAGAACGTCGCCATCGGCGATTCCGCCGCGTGGCAGGTGCAGCCCAACAAGGCCCAGACGATCCTCTTCGTGAAGCCGCTCGAGCCTGCCGCGCGCACCAACATGACGGTGGTGACCGACCGCCGCACCTATCTCTTCGAGCTGATTTCCTCGCCAAGGAATTCAGCGCTTTACGTGTTGCAATTCCGCTATCCCGAGCTCGAGAAAGCCGCCGAGGAAGCGCGCCTCGCCGCCATCGCCGAGGCCGAAGCGCTCGCCGCCAAAGCCGCCGCCGCGCCCGAAACCGACCCGTCCGGCGTGCTCGACCCCGCCAAACTCAACTTCGCCTGGGCGAGCACCGGCGACGCCGACCTCCTCCCCACCCGCGCCTTCGACGATGGCGATGCGGTGTTCCTGACCTGGCCCGAGGGCGTCTCGGTGCCCGCGATCCTCGTCACCAATGAGGCGGGCGAGGAGGGCCCGGTGAATTACACCGTGCGCGGCGACACCGTGGTGGTCGAGGGCGTTCCGCCCAAGCTGATCCTGCGTTCGGGCCGCGACACCGCGACGCTCATCAATACCGCCGCAACAGCCCCGTCTGCGCGCACCGCCGGGCTGAGCGCGCCGCGCGGGAAGAGCAAGAAGTGATGCTGTTTCAGACCGATACCGTTAGGGAGAGCCTCTGATGCGTCTGGCCATGCGTTTGCCCACCAAGGGCGGAAACGGCTCGGGCGAGGGCGGCGATCCGCGCGACCGCGAATCTGCCGAGATCATCGACCTTGCCAGCCGTGCGGGCTTCCCGGCCGTTGTCGACCGCAAGGCGCGCGGTGACGGGCTGGGGCTTGCCGCCGGAGTGGCTGTTGTAGCCCTGCTCGGTGCCGTGACATTCTGGGCGATGAACGCCGCACGCACGACCGAGCAGACGCAGGGCATCGGCAATCCTGCCATCGCCCAGCCGCAGGCCGCGCCCGTCGTGGTGCAGCCCATCAATCCGGCGACCGTGCCCGGCGCAGTGCCGGTGGTGCCGCCCGTCGATCCCGCGCCCGCTCCGATCTATGCCGTCAACCCCGGCATGATGCCCGGCAACGCGCTCAACCCCTACAGCAGCCCGCAGCTGGTCTACGATGCGAGCGTCGCGCGCGCGATCCGGGCAGCGGAGGGCGGCGTGCCCGCACCTGCCCCCGGCACGCCGGGCGCCGAGATGGCCGGAACCGGCGGGGCGGCGGCCTTCGCCAGCCGTGTCGGCGGCGTCGGTGGCCCGCCCGCGCAAGCCAAGTCGATGGTCAACCCCTCGACCACCGTCACTGAAGGCACGCTGATCCCCGCGATCCTCGAGACCGCGATCAACACCGATGTGCCCGGCTATGTGCGCGCAGTGGTGAGCCAGGACGTGAAGAGCTTCGACGGCAAGCGCGTGCTCGTGCCCCGCTCCTCGCGGCTGATCGGACAGTATCAGGCGGGCGTGCAGCAGGGCCAGAAGCGCGCCTACGTGATCTGGACGCGGCTGATCCGGCCCGACGGCGTGTCGGTCAGCCTTGCCTCGCCAGCGGTCGCATTCGACGGCACCACGGGCCTCGAAGGCGATGTGAACACCCACTTCTTCCAGCGTTTCGGTTCGGGCCTGCTGCTCTCGGTGGTTGGGGGCCTCAGCGCCGTCGCGACCGGCGGCGTGGGCGGCCTCATTCTCGGCAGCGGCGCACAGGGCGCGGCCCAGACCGCTGTGCAATCCAACGGCCAGATCAGCCCCACCATCAAGGTGCGCATGGGCGAGCCGATCCGCGTCTTCACCGCGCGCGATCTCGATTTCAGCGCGGTCGCAGGCGGCTGATGAGCGCCGACATCCACCGGCTGGGCAGCGACGAGGACGCTGTGCCGCTCTCGGCGGAGCGGAGCGTCTATCTCGACGCCTATCTCGCGCCCTTCCGCCGCTGGCTGGAGCGCGACACGGTGACCGAGATCATGGTCAACCGCCCCGGCGAGGTGTGGATCGAGGACGCCGCCACTCCCGGAATGCAGCGCATCGAAACGCCGGAGATCGACGACCGGCTGGTGCAGCGCCTCGCCGAGCAGGTCGCCCGCGTCTCGCATCAGGGCATCAACCGCGAGCACCCCTTGCTCGGCGCAACCCTGCCCGACGGCGCGCGCGTGCAGTTCTGCGGGCCGCCCGCCAGCCGCAAGCACTGGGTGATGGCGATCCGTCGCCACCGCCGTCTCGATCTGCCGCTCGATGCCTATGACACCGGACCGCTGATGGGCGCAGGCGAGGTCATTTTGCCCGACCCGCAGACCGAACCCGTCGCCTATCTGCGCGCCGCGATCCGCGCGCGGCGTACGATCCTCATCTCCGGCGGCACCAGCACCGGCAAGACCACCTTCCTCAACGCCATGCTCGGCGAAATCCCGCCCGAAGAGCGCGTGGTGCTGGTCGAGGACACGCCCGAGCTGAAGTTCCCCGGCGCCAACGCGGTCGGGCTCGTCGCCGTGAAGGGCGAGCTGGGCGAGGCCAAGGTCACCGCCAACGAGCTGCTCCAAGCCGCGCTGCGCCTGCGCCCCGACCGCATCGTGCTCGGCGAATTGCGCGGGAGCGAGAGCGTGAGCTTCCTGCGCGCGATCAACACCGGGCACCCGGGCAGCTTTTCGACCATCCACGCCAATTCGTTGCGCGGTGCGCTCGAGCAGTTGAGCCTGATGGTCATGCAAACCGGCATCGGCCTCACCCGCGCCGACACGATCGCCTATGCCGCCAGCGTGATCGACGTGATCGTCCAGCTCGGCCGCGACGCGAATGGCAAGCGCGGCATCACGGCGATTTCCGAGAGCCACAACCTGATCTGACGGGGCCATCACGCCGACATTGGTGTGACAAGCCCATCTTCCTGATTTACACGGCAAGGCCAAGCGAACATGGCCCTTGCGAGGAGCCGCGCCGCAATGTCCGGCGCGAGGCGGAACAGGATAGCGATGAGCACGTCACCGATTGGCAGCATGAACGACCTCGCGGGTGCGGGCGCGGCACAGCTGGCCGAGCTTGGGCCGGACGAATCCCCCTATTTCAACCGCGAGCTGTCGTGGCTCCAGTTCAACCAGCGCGTGCTGGCCGAGGCCTGCAACGAGGCCTATCCGCTGCTCGAGCGGGTGCGGTTCCTGTCGATCTCGGGCAGCAATCTCGACGAGTTCATGATGATCCGCGTCGCGGGCCTTGTCGGGCAGGTGCAGCGCGGGCTGGAGACACCCTCGCTCGACGGGCGCAGCCCCACGCAGCAGCTTGCCGCGATCCGCGAGAAACTGGCCGACCTGTCGCAGCGCCAGCAGTCGATCTGGCGGAGCTTGCGCGATGGCCTTGCGGGCGCACGGATCCATGTTGCCGACGAGGAGCGGGTCAGCCCGGCGGCGCACAAGTGGCTCAAGAGCTTCTTCCTCAACGAGATCCTGCCGGTCATCACCCCCCAAGCGCTCGATCCGGCGCACCCGTTCCCCTTCGTCCAGAACGGCGGGATCGGGCTTCTCTTCACGCTGACCCGCAACGCGACGGGCGAGCAGCTGATCGAAATGGTGCTGATCCCCGGCGCACTGCCGCGCTTTGTGCGCGTGCCCGACGAGGTGACGGGTGCCAAAGCGGGCGACGGCGAGGTGCTCTACATCTCGATCGGGCGGCTGATCCAGCGTTATGCCGAGACGCTGTTCCCCGGGTTCACGATCGAAGGTGACGGGTTGTTCCGGGTGCTGCGCGACAGCGACATCGAGATCGAAGAAGAGGCCGAGGACCTCGTGCGCACCTTCCGCAGCGCGCTCCAGCGGCGGCGGCGGGGGCAGGTGATCCAGCTCGAGATCGAGGAAGATTTCGATGCCGCCGCCGAGGCGCTGCTCTTGAACCAGCTCGGCGTGAACGAGGCTGCTGTCATCAAGACCGATGGCATCATCGGCATCGACGGCCTTGCCGAGATCGTCCGCGAGGATCGCCCCGACTTGAAGTTCGACGCCTATTCCCCGCGCTTCCCAGAACGTATCCGCGAGCATGATGGCGACGCTTTCTCGGCCATCCGCGAGAAGGACATCATCGTCCACCACCCCTACGAAAGCTTCGAGGTGGTGGTCGATTTCATCCGTCAGGCGGCCGCCGATCCCGACGTGGTGGCCATCAAGCAGACGCTCTACCGCGCGGGCTCGCAAAGCGCGGTGGTGGGCGCGCTGATTGAGGCGGCCGAGGCCGGCAAGTCGGTCACCGCGGTGGTGGAGCTGAAGGCGCGCTTCGACGAGGAGCAGAACCTGCAATGGGCAGGCAAGCTTGAACGCGCGGGCGTCCAGGTGATCTACGGCTTCACCGACTGGAAGACCCACGCCAAGGTCGCGATGGTGGTGCGGCGGGAGGGCGAGTCTTTCCGCACATACTGCCACTTCGGGACCGGCAACTACCACCCCGTCACCGCCAAGGTTTACACCGACCTCAGCTTCTTCACCGCCGACCCCAAGCTGGGGCGCGATGCGGCCAAGATGTTCAACTTCGTCACCGGCTATGTCGAACCCCACGCCTTGGAGCGCATCCATATCGCGCCGATCGACCTGCGCGAGGAGATCTACCGCCGGATCGACACCGAGATCGCCCATGCGCAGGCCGGCAAGCCCGCCGCGATCTGGATGAAGTGCAACCAGCTGACCGACGAGGGCGTGATCGACAGGCTCTACGCCGCGAGCAATGCGGGCGTGCAGGTCGAGCTGGTGGTGCGCGGCATCTGCTGCCTGCGTCCGGGCGTTGCCGATCTGTCCGAAAATATCCGCGTGAAGTCGGTGATCGGCCGGTTCCTCGAACACAGCCGCATCTACGCCTTCGCCAACGGCCATCCGATGCCGAGCGCGCACACGGCGGTGTTCATCGCGTCGGCCGACCTGATGAGCCGCAATCTCGACCGCCGTGTCGAGGCGCTGATCCCCATACTCAACCGCACGGTGCACGATCAGGTGCTCCAGCAGGTGCTGCTCGCCAATATGCTCGACACCGAGCAAAGCTGGTGGCTGCATCCCGATGGCAGCTATTCGCGGGTCGCGACCGAGGCGGGCGCCAAGCCCTTCAATTGCCACCGCTACTTCATGACCAACCCCTCGCTCTCCGGCCGCGGCGGCGCGCTGGAGGCGGGCGCCGTGCCGAAGCTCTCCCTGCGCCGCGGGGCCGCTGCATGATCTGGCGCAGGCGGCGTGAAAGCCGCGAAGGTGGGGGAGGCAACGGCGAGCGGGCAATCATCGACATCGGCTCGAACACCGTGCGTCTCGTGGTCTACGGCGGTACGATGCGCGCGCCGACGGTGCTGCTCAACGAGAAGGTGACCGCCAAGCTCGGCCGCGAGATTGCGGCAACCGGCAGGCTCGCCGACGAGGCGATGGCGCTGGCTCTGAAGGGGCTGCGGCGGTTTGCGCTGCTGATAGCGGACCTCGGGGTCAAGGATGTCGAGACTGTCGCCACGGCGGCGGTGCGCGATGCCGCCAATGGCCCGCAATTCGTCGAGGAATTGCGCCGCATCGGCCTCTCGCCGCGGGTGCTTTCGGGCGAGGAAGAGGCGCTGCTGAGCGCCCACGGCGTGATCGGCGCTTTCCCCGATGCGCGCGGGATCGTCGCCGATCTGGGCGGCGGTAGCCTCGAACTGGTGCGGGTGTCCAATGGCACCACCGACAGCGCTAGCACCCTCCCGCTTGGCACGTTGCGCCTGCCTGATCACCGCAAGGGCAACCGCGCGCAGATGGCCAAGTCGCTCGACAAGGTGATCCGCAAGGCGGGCTGGGACCTTGCCGCGCAGACCCCTGCGCAGAACGGCACGCTCTATCTGGTGGGCGGCACGTGGCGGGCGATGGCGGTCTATGCGATGACCGCTCAGGCCTATCCGCTGAGCGATCCGCACGGTTTCGCGATCGACGCAGCCGCCGCGCAGGACCTCGCCATCGCGCTCTCCGCCAGCGAGAGCGACACGCTCAAGGGCCGCGAGCGGATCTCCACCATGCGCGCCGAGAAGCTGCCCGATGCCGCCGTGCTGTTGCAGGCGCTGCTGGCGCGGCTGGCACCGGAGCGCGTGGTGTTCTCCTCATGGGGCCTGCGCGAAGGGCTGCTCTATGACCGCCTGCCCGAATCCAGCAAGGCGCAGGACCCGCTGCTGGCCGGGGTATCGGTCTTCGCCACCGAGCGCGGCACCGAACCGCAGCTGGCGATCCGCATGGCATCATGGACCCTCGACGCCGCGCCCGCGCGCGAACACGGCAGCGAGCGGCTGCGGCTGGCGGCAACCATGCTCGCGCTGGCCGGGATGCAGATCGAGCCCAATATCCGCCTGCCGCAAGCGATCAACTGGGCGCTGCACAAGCGTTGGGTCGGCATTGATGGCAAGGGCCGGGCGATGCTCGCCGCGGCCATCGCGGCCAATGGCAACCAGCTGAACCTTCCCCAATCGGTGCGCGCGCTGGCGAGCGACGAGGCCATCGAGGAGGCAGTGCGCTGGGGCCTTGCGCTACGGCTCGCCCGCAGACTGGGCGCGCAATCGCTCCGCTCGCTCGAGGCAAGCCGGCTGGTGGTGGAGCAGGGCGCGCTCGTCCTGCAACTCGCCAAGAGCCACGAGGCGCTGTTCGCTCAGCCGACCGAGAAGGACATGAAGCTGCTCGCAGGCCGCATGGGTCTCGCCTGGCGGGTGGATGTGGTGCCGGAGATCGCGCGCTAAGCGGTTTTCGGTTCGCTGCCGAATGGCGAGAAGTCGGTGTCGATATCGAACAGATCGACGCCTTCAGCCGCCTTGAGCTTGCCCACGATGACATAGGTGACCGGCGTCAGCACGACCTCCCACAGCACTTTCAGCGCCCAGTTGGTGACCATCACGGTCAGCACCGCTTGCGTCGTCCAGATGCCGAGGAAGGCGACCGGATAGAAGATCACGCTGTCCACCGCCTGGCCGAAGAAGGTCGAGCCGATGGTACGTGTCCACAGCGCGCGGCCCTTGGTGAGCACCTTCATCTTCGCCATGACGAACGAATTGACGAACTCGCCCGCCCAGAAGGCGATGATCGAGCCGGCGACGATGCGCCAGGTGCTGCCGAATACGCTTTCGTAAGTCATCTGGCAGATCGCGCCGCCGGGGATGCTCGCGTTTGTCGTGGTGGTGATCGGGCGGGTTCCGCCAAAGCCGCTCGCCGCGCATTCCCACCCGCTGAAAGGGGGAAGGGCGGTGACGACGTAGCTCATGAAGGCGAGGAACAGCATCGCCGCCGTGCCCACCCAGATCACGCGGCGTGCCTTGGCAAAGCCGTAGATCTCGGTCAGCACGTCGCCCATCACGTAGCCGAGCGGGAAGAACAGGATCCCCGCGCCGTAGATGAAGGTGCCGTCGGGCGCGGGCCACATGCCTTTGGGCCAGAACGGCACTTCCACGAAGGTCAGCTTGGCCGCGCCGATGACGTTCGACAGCAGCAGGATCGCGACGAAGGCCGCCATCACAAGGTCGTAATGGCGGAAGGCGACCGGCGGGCGCGCGGTGGCCACGATGCCATCGGTCGGATCGACATCGAAGGAAGGATCGAGCGGCTGATCGGGTGAAGCGGTGTTTTCCATCGCCGGACGGGTTAGCGCGATTCCCTTGTCGCGCAAAGCGCGCTATTGGCGAGGCCGGCGCGCGCCCGTAGCTCATCTGGATAGAGCGCGAGACTTCTAATCTTGAGGCAGCAGGTTCGAGTCCTGCCGGGCGCGCCACCGCTTGATGGGGGACATCTTGGACACATTCTGGACGTGGTCGCTGGTCGTGATCGTGCCGCTGTTGCTGCTGGCGATGGTCGCCGCGCACGAGGTCGGCAGGCGGCTCCACGCGCGGCTGATCGCCAAAGCGGGCGACACGGCGGGAATCAGCACCGACGAGGGCTTCATCCTCTCGGGCGTGCTCGGGCTGCTGGCCCTGCTGATGGGCTTTTCCTTCTCGATGGCGCTGAACCGGCTCGAGGACCGGCGCGACCTGATGCTGCAGGAGGCGAGCGCGGTCGGCTATCTGGCGATGCTCGCCGAAACCCTGCCGCAGGACCAGGCGCGCGCGCTTCAGACCGATCTGGCCACCTATGGCAAGGCGCGGCTGGTTGCGGCCGAGACGCCCGACGGGCCGGAGCGATTTGCCGCCGCGCAGAAGGCGGCCGACCTGCGCGTGCCCGTGGCGACCAAGGTGCGCGCCGTCTTGCGTGCAGAGACGGCGGCCCCGCTGCAGGTGGCGCTCGCAACCGCCTATGACACGGTGGAGGACACCGCCGTGCGCCGGGATGCGCTGTCGCAGGCGCATCTTCCAGCCCGCGTGCTTTGGCTGCTCGCGGTCTATGCCGTAATCTCGGCCGCGATGCTCGGCTACGCGCTGGCTGGCGCCCGCGCGCGGCACCGGGTTGCATCGACCACGCTCTACCTGCTGGTAAGCCTCGCCTTCGGGGTGATCCTCGACATAGACCGCCCGCGCGCCGGAGCGATCGTCATCGACCAGACCCCGTTTGCCGAAATGGTCGAGGGGTTGGCCGCGGACCTGCGGAGCGCCGCCCCGCCTGCTCCCTAGACCTCGTAGCGCCCGTCGACGCGCGTGAGCACCTCGCTCGGGCCATCCCGCAGCGCCTCGGGTAGCAGCGCTGGCGGCAAGTCCTGATAGCTCACCGGGCGCAGAAAGCGCTCGATCGCCAACGTGCCGACCGACGTGCTGCGTCCATCAGACGTCGCAGGGAAGGGCCCGCCATGCACCATTGCGTGGGTCACCTCGACCCCGGTCGGCCAGGCGTTTGCGATAATGCGGCCCGCACGGTTCTCGAGGATCGGGATCAGCACGCGTGCGGCCGAATAATCCGCCTCGGCCATGTGCAGCGTCGCTGTGAGCTGACCTTCCATCCCGGCCAAGATCGCAGCGATCTCGGCCATGTCGGCGCAAGCCACAATGATGGAACTCGGCCCGAACACCTCGTGGCCGAGCGCGGGGTTGGCGCGGAATTCCGCTCCGCTGACGGTATAGACGTGGGCGCGGCCGCAGGCGCTCGAACCTTCGGCGCCGGTTCCGACCAACGTCGCGCCGTGTGCGCCGATGGCGGCAATTCCCTCGTCATAAGCGCTCTGGATCCCCGGGGTGAGCATGGTCTGCGCCGGAATGCCGCCAAGCGCGGCGGCGACGGCGGCGATGAAGCGCGTCGTCGTCTCGCCATCAATGGCCAGAAGGATGCCGGGGTTGGTGCAGAACTGCCCCGCGCCCAACGAGAGTGACCCGACGTAGGCGGCGGCCAGAGCGTCGGTCGCTTCGGCGAGGCGGTGCGGCATCAGCACCACCGGATTGACGCTGCTCATCTCGGCATAGACGGGGATCGGCACAGAACGCGCCGCAGCGTGGTTCATCAGTGCAAGGCCCCCGGCGCGCGAGCCGGTGAAACCGACGGCCGTGATCCGCGGGTCCTTCACCAGCGCTTCGCCAAGCGTGTGGGCGGTGCCGTTCACGAGGCTGAACAAGCCGGCCGGCAGCCCGATCTCGCGGATCGCGTCAAGGATTGCGCCCGCCACCATCTCCGAGGTGCCCGGGTGCGCCGGATGCCCCTTGACCACCACGCAGCACCCTGCGGCGAGAGCCGCCGCGGTGTCGCCGCCCGCGACCGAGAAGGCGAGCGGGAAGTTGCTCGCCCCGAACACTGCGACCGGGCCGAGCGGGATCTTGCGCATCCGGAGGTCAGGCTTGGGCGGGGCGCGGTCGGGGATCGCGTGGTCGATCCGCAGGCCCTGCCATGCGCCTTTCTCCACCTCGTCGGCGAACAGGCGGAGCTGACCGACGGTGCGCCCGCGCTCTCCGTTGAGGCGTCCTTCGGGGAGGCCGCTTTCGAGCATCGCGCGCTGCGTGAGGGCATCGCCGAGCGCATCGATCTTCTCGGCGACAAGCCGCAGAAATGCCGCGCGTTCGGTCATCGGCAAGGCTGCGAAAAGGCTCTGTGCGGAGGCAGCAGCGGCGCAGGCATCGGCGATGTCCTGCTCGCTGCCTTGCGCGAAGGCAGGCTCCATTTCGGCACCGCTTGCGGCCTCCACGGCGTTGAAGCTTTGCGCACTGCCGCGCCATTCGCCCGCAACCAAGTTCCTGCCGGTCAGCATCGCCATTCTCTCCCGCTCCACGCGAATCCAAGTGTGAAAACGCGGCTTGCCATAGCGCGATTTTCGGTCAAAGGTAGCGCTAACATAAACGATGCGGGTTACAACCACGCAAGCGGGGAGAGGGATTGTGGAGAACACACGGGGCGGCACCAACATGGTGCTGATTTCCGCGATTGTCGCAGTGGCGACGATCGGCGGATTGTTGTTCGGCTATGACAGCGGGGCAGTGAACGGGACGCAGCCCGGGCTGAAAGCGGCGTTCGCGCTGAGCGAGGCAGGCCTCGGCTTCACCGTCGGATCGCTGCTCATCGGCTGCGTCATCGGAGCCTTCTTCGCGGGCACGCTGGCAGACAGCATGGGCCGGCGCAACGTCATGCGCATCGCCGCTCTGCTGTTCCTCATTGGCGCGCTGGTCCAGGGCATCACCGCGGACCATCTGATTTTCGTCTTCGCCCGCATCGGAGGCGGCATGGCCGTTGGCGCAGCGAGCGTGCTCTCTCCCGCCTACATCGCCGAGGTCGCCCCCGCCAATATCCGCGGGCGGATGACGACAGTGCAGCAGATCATGATCATCACCGGTCTGACTGCGGCCTTCCTCGTCAACTATGTCCTCGCCGGAGCGGCCGGAGATTCGACCGGCGCGCTGTGGGGCGGGATTTCTGCCTGGCGCTGGATGTACCTGATGCAGGCCGTGCCTGCCGCAATCTTCCTCGGTGCATTGTTCTTCATTCCGGAAAGCCCGCGCTATCTGATCGGTAAAGGTCGCCTTGACGAAGCCTCCAAGGTGCTGACCGACCTGTTCGGCCCCGAGGAAGCCGCCGCCAAGCTTACCGAAATCCGCGCAAGCTTCTCGGACGATCACCGCCCGCGTCTGGCCGATGTGCTCGCGCCTCCGGGCACGAAGAGTTTTCTCGGGATGCGGCCGATCGTGTGGGTGGGGATCATGCTGGCGGTGTTCCAGCAACTCGTCGGGATCAATGTGATCTTCTATTACGGCGCGACGCTGTGGCAGCTGGCGGGCTTCACCGAGGCGGATTCGCTGCTCATCAACATCGTCTCGGGCGCGGTTTCGATCGCGGCCTGTTTCGTGACGATCGCGGTGATCGACCGCATCGGGCGCAAGCCGCTGTTGCTGATCGGTTCGGCCGGGATGGCGGCGGCGCTGTTCGTGATGGTCTTCGTGTTCAGCGAGGGCAGCCTCGATGCCAGTGGCAATCTTGTCCTGTCGTCGGGCCTCGGCACCACGGCGGTGATCGCGGCGAACCTGTACGTGATTTTCTTCAACGTCAGCTGGGGTCCGGTGATGTGGGTCATGCTGGCCGAGATGTTCCCCAACCAGATCCGCGGCTCGGCGCTGGCGGTGGCGGGCTTCTTCCAATGGTTCGCCAATTTCCTGATCGCCCAGTCTTTCCCGCTGATGGCGGCGGGGATCGGGCTGGCGGCCAGCTACAGCTTCTACGCCGTGTGCGCGGTGATCAGCTTCTTCCTCGTCCAGCGCTTCATCGTCGAGACGAAGGGCAAGGAGCTCGAAGAGATGGTCGGCTGAAGCCGTCGCTGATATCGAGGTGGCCATGATGTCAGATGCACCTCAGCCAGTCCGCGTCGTCGTCCTCGGCGGCGGCACTGCGGGCTGGATGACCGCCGCGGGGATTGCCAAGCTGCTCCCCGGTATCGCCAGCGTCCAACTGGTCGAGAGCGAGGAGATCGGCATCGTCGGGGTGGGCGAGGCGACGCTGCCGCACATCCGCGGCTTCGTCGAAAAGCTCGGGATCGACGAGGCGGCGTTCATGAAGGCGACCCACGCGACCTTCAAACTGGGGATCGACTTCCGCGACTTCGGGAAGATCGGCGAAAGCTATATCCACCCCTTCGGCTCCTTCGGTGAGGAGGTTTCCGGCGTGGGCTTCCACCACTACTGGCTGGAGCTTGCCCGCCACGGCATGGCCCGCGATCTGGGCGATTACTCGCTCGCGGTCGCGGCCGCCAAAGCCAACCGCTTTCGCCCGCCGGCACAGGGGGATGGCCTCGCGTCGACCTATGGCTATGCCTACCAGTTCGACGCAACGCTGTTCGGCCCGTTCATGCGCGAGTTCGGTCTGACCATCGGCGTCGAACGGCACGAAGGCCGGGTGGTCACGGTCGAGCGCGATGGACAAAGTGGTGACGTCGTCGCGCTGGTGCTCGCCGACGGGCGGCGGATCGAGGGCGACCTGTTCGTCGACTGCTCGGGCTTCCGCTCGATCCTGCTCGGGCAGGAGCTCAAGGTGCCGTGGGAGGACTGGACCCACTGGCTGCCCTGCGACCGCGCGGCGGCGATGCCCTGCACCCACGCGACCGAAGATCTGCGCCCCTACACCACCGCCACGGCCATGCCCGCGGGCTGGCGCTGGCAGATCCCGCTCCAGCACCGCATGGGCAACGGCTACGTCTTCTCGAGTGCGCATATCGACGAGGATCAGGCCTGCGAGGCGATCCGGGCCGCGGCCGAGGGCATGCCGCTCGCCGATCCGCGCATCCTGCGGTTCCGCCCCGGAAGGCGCTCGCAATCGTGGAGCCACAATGTGGTGGGCGTGGGCCTTGCCAGCGGTTTCCTCGAACCGCTCGAATCCACCTCGATCTATCTTGCGCAGATGGCGATCACCTACCTGATCGAGCTATTCCCCGCGGGCGGCCGGATCGACCCGCGCGACCGCGCCGAGTTCAACCGGCAGGTCGACATGGAATACGACCGGGTGCGCGACTTCCTGATCCTCCACTACCACGCCACCACGCGAGACGATTCCGAGTTCTGGAACCACGTACGCACAATGACAGTGCCCGATAGCCTCGCAGGCAAGCTGGAGTTGTGGCGAAGGGCGGGGCGGATCGAGAAATACTCCGACGGGCTATTCTACGATGCCAGCTGGATCGCGGTCTATGTTGGGCAGGGAATGCTGCCCGTGGCCCACGATCCGCGCGCCGCAATGATCCCGCCCGACGCACTTGCCCGCGCCACCGAGCGGCTGCGAATGGCGGTTACCGGCGAGGTCGCCTCCATGCCCGGTCACCGTGATTACCTGATGCGCGAAGCCGCGCGCCTCGCCGAGGCGGCGTGAGCACACCGCGCGAGCCCTTGCGCCGCATCCTCGTCGCGGGCGGCGGACAGCTGGGCGTGCTCACCGCGATCGCACTGCGCCGCGCGCTGCCGTCGTGCGAAGTGGCGGTGGTGGGCGGCGAGCCGGGACCGGCCGCCTTCGCGGACTCCTCGCCCACGGCCATGTCCTTCACCAACAAGCTGCACGACCGGTTGGGCATCGGCGAGGCGGATATCGTGATGCGCGCCGGTGGCTCGTATCGTCTCGTTACCCGCTATGCCGGATGGGGCGGGGAGGGGCAAAGCGGTGTCGTCGCTTACGGCGAGGCGCTTGACCCGGCACTGAAGACCGCCTTCGCCCGTGATTGGGGCCAGGTGCGCCTGCCCGGTGCGGGCGGTCCGCCCGCAGGCAGCCTTGCGCAGGTGCTCGCCGAAGCCGGGCGCTTTGCCCCGCCGCCGCCGGGTGAGCCGACGCCGATCTCTGCCGTGGACTACGCGTTGCGCTGGAACCCTGCGGCCTATCGCGACCTCCTGATCGCCGAAGCCGAGGCTCTCTGCATCAACTATGCGCCGGGCGTGATCGACCGGATCGAAATGGGCGAGGGCGATACGATCCGCGCCATCGGCCTTGCCGGGCAGGGGCTGATCGAGGCGGATTTCTTCGTCGATTGCAGCGGGCCTCAGGCGGCGCTGCTCGCCGCCCATCCGCGCTTCGCCTTCACCGACTGGTCAGCGAGCTTGCCGACCCGCCACGTCTACATCGCGCAAGCCTCGGCGCCGGTGATCGCGCTTGAGGATCGTGTGACTCTCAACCGCGCCGGCTGGTTGGCCGAAGTCGCAGGGATCGACGCGCGCTACGCGCTGCTCGGCACGCCCGCACCGCTGCCGCGCGCCGAGGCCGAGGCGTTGCTGGGTGCGCCCGCACTGGGAGCCGTGGCGCTCACGCCGGGACGCGCGGCCGAGCCGTGGATCGGCAATGTCGTCGCGCTGGGCGATGCCGCCGCACGCTTCGATCCGCTCGGTCCGCTGCATCTCGACCTCGCCCACCGCCAGCTTGCGCTACTGGTCGAGATGCTCCCTGGCCGGGACATCGCCCCGCTCGAACGCGCCGAATACAACCGCCGCTCGGTGCTGATGATGGAGGGCGTTCACGAGGTGCTGGCGCTCCACTTCGCCGCGCCAGCAGCGCAGGCCGTGTTCGGCGCGCAGCCCCTGCCGGGACGTGTTGCGGCGGTGATCGACCAGTTCCAGCGGCGCGGGCGAATCCCGTTCCGCGAGGAGCTCCCGCTGCTCGGGCAGGAGCAGTTCGCGCTGCTCGTTGCACTCGGCTGGACGCCTGGCCTGCCGCCCGCCGCGCTGGCGGGGGATCATGCACGCGAAGACCAGGCCCGTGCAGCGTTCGAGGCGGAAGCCCGCGCCGCGCTCGCCTTCGCGCCGCCCTATACCGAATGGCTCGGGCGGACCCTTTCGGCTAGCCGAGTGCCCGCCGGATAATCGCTCTCATCTGCGCGAAAAGCGATGGCGAGGGCGGGCCGAGCACGCCTTTGGCATGATCCGGAAGATGCGCCGAGGATTCGCGCAGGTCCCCGAAGGCGTAATAATCGAGGTTGTGCTTCCACACAGCGCGCTGGTCTTCGGGCAGGTGACGATAGGCGAGCATCGCGTGGATCAGCGCTTCGTAAGGACTGACCACGCCTTCGGGCTGGCCCGGATTCCACCAGTAGTTGACCAGGATGCTCACCGGCGCGAGCGAGTCCACGCCGTGCCACCACCCATAAGGGATGTAGATCGCGTCCCCCGGTTCGAGCGTCGCTGACTCGGCATGGCGCGCGGCCTCGGCAAAGCGCGGAAACCGCTCGAGATCGGGCGCGACCGGATCGACCATGCTGACCGGAACGCCTGCCGGGGTGAGTTCGAAGGGACCGGGATAGAGGCCCGCGATCTGGTCGGGCGGATAGGTGGTGAAGCGCCGCTGTCCGGCGACGCAGCAGGCGACGTTCTCCTTGGCATCGTAGTGCGTGCCGACGCGGATGCGATTGCCGATCCAGATCCGCGCAGTGACATCGCGCAGCAGCGCCAGCCGGTTCTCGCGTGCGAAGGCGGGAAGCAGGGTGGCGATCTCCTCCGATTGCACCGCCATCGCCGGAGGTTCGGGCATGGCGGCGGCGCGGAGCAGGTCGGAGAGGAAGTTTTCCAGCCTCCCATTGCCGCGCACGAAGTTGAGGCCGGTCAGATCGGGGGTGTAGAAGAACCGCCCGCGCTCGGATGGCGCTGCAGCGATTGCAGAGACAGGTCGCGGCGTTGGCTCACGGCTGAGATAGCGGACCATCTCCGCGTCCCCCGCGCGCGCAGCAGCGACCGCCGGCCAATCCGCGACGATCCCCCGTAGCACCACCGGGCGACCTGCCGCGCGGATCGCGGCAAACCGCTCGGCATCGACGGGGCCGGTGACCTCGGTCATCGGCGCGGGGGCAGGCAGGGCGCTCACGCGGTGAGGTAGTCCGCAGGCGCTATCGCGCCGCCGTTCTGGGCAAGGAACTCACTCTGGGTCGGCAATTGCTCCACCGTTTGGGCAATGACCCCGCGAATATGCGCGAGCCGGTTGCGTGTCTCCTCGGCGCCCAGCATCCACGCCGCCGGGTGATAGCCTTGCGGCTTCACGCCTTGGCTGAGCATCACCGAAAGCCAGCTGTCCTCGGTGAACAGCTCGTTGTTCTCGCGAATGATCCGCCCCGAGCTGGTGAACAGCTCCAGCTTTTCCTTGAGGCTGTCAGGCGGCGGAAGGTTGCGGCAATACCGCCAGAACTCCGAATCGTCGCGCTCGCTGGCGCGGTAATGGAGCACGAGGAAGTCGCGGATGTTGAGGTACTCGCGCTCCGTCTCGAGGTTGAAGCGGTCGATCTCGGCTGGCGAGAATCCGGTGTCCGGGAACAGCGCCATCAGCCGCGCGATACCCGATTGCACGAGGTGGATCGAGGTGGACTCGAGCGGTTCGAGGAAACCCCCCGCCAGCCCAAGCGCCACCACGTTCTTCTCCCAAGCCCGCGCCCTGTGCCCGGCCTTGAAGGCGAGCTGGTTGGGATCGGCGAGCGGCTTGCCGTCGAGGTTCGCCAGCAACAGGTCGGTTGCCGCCTGCCGGTCAATATGCGCGGAGGAGAAGACATGCCCGTTACCGATGCGGTGCTGCAGCGGGATGCGCCACTGCCATCCGGCGGGACGTGCGGTGGAGCGGGTCAGCGGCTCGTTCGCGCCGCCCAACTCGCAGGGAATCGCAACGGCAGAATCGCAGGGCAGCCACTTGGTCCAGTCGGTGAAAGGCACGCCCAGCGTCTGCCCGAGCAGCAGCGAACGGAAGCCCGAGCAATCAATGAACAGCTCGCCCGAAACCTCGCGCCCGTCGTCGAGCACCAGCGAGGTGACGAAGCCGCTCTCGCTGTCCTGCTTCACATCGGTGATCCGCCCCTCGATCCGCACCGCGCCTTGCTCTTCGGCATAGCGGCGCAGAAAGCGTGCATAGCGGCCCGCATCGAACTGGAAGGCATAGGACAGCTTCGACATCGGCGAGCGCGGATTGTCGGCGCGAGGCCAGCCGAACCTGCCGGCCTTCCCCGCAATCGCCGCGATCGAATAATCGTCGATCCGCGAAGTGTCCCCCACGCTCTGCCCGCGCAGCCAGAAGTGCTGGAACTCGATGCCCAGCATGTCGATGCCGAAGCTGCCGAAGGGGTGAACGTAGCTGTGGCCCGGCCGGAGCCAGTCGACGAACTCGATACCGAGTTTGTAGGTCGCGCGGGTCTCGCGCATGAACTCCATCTCGTCGAGGCCAAGCAGGCGGTTGAAGCCGATGATCTGCGGGATCGTCGCCTCGCCGACGCCGACCGTGCCGATCGCCTCGCTTTCGACCAGAGTCACCGATAGCCCCGGCATTTCCCCCAGCACGCGCACCATCGCCGCCGCCGTCATCCAGCCGGCAGTGCCGCCGCCGACGATCACGACCTTGGTGACGGGCGGGCGGGGCCCGCTCACGCGCCCACCGCCTGCGCAAACGTCGCTTCGTGCCAGCTGCCCGATTGGCGCAGGAACTCCTCGTGGCTCGGCAGGCGCGCGGCGACGTCGGCATAGGCGGCGCGCATTTGCGCCATTGCCGCGGCGACCTTTGTCTCGTCGAGCGTGTCGGCGATCGGGTCGTGCGACTCGGGCCAGATGTTCTGCCCCAGCATCACCGCAATCCAGCTCGGCGCGGCGAACAGCTCGGCGTTCTCGCGAAACACCCGCCCGCGGTGCTGCCACAGCGCCATTTTGCGGGCGAGGCTGTCAGGAATGTCCATGTGCTTCACATAGCGCCAGAACTCGGAATCTTCGCGCTGCGTCGCCTTGTAGTGCAGGATGATGAAGTCGCGCACATCCTCGAACACCTCGCGCATTCCGCGGTTATATTCGTCGCGCTCCATCGCCTGGATTGGCATGTCGGGAAACAGGGCGAAGAGGCGCTGGAGGCCGTTCTGGATCAAGTGGATCGAGGTGGATTCGAGCGGCTCGATGAAGCCCGAGGACAGCCCGAGCGCGACGACATTGTGGTTCCACGCCTTGCGCCGCATCCCGGTGAGGAACTTCAGCCCGCGCGGTTCGGCAAGGGGCTCGGTTTCGAGGTGGGCGAGCAGGATCTCGCGAGCCTCGTCCTCGCCCATGAAAGCGCTGGAGAAGACGTGGCCATTGCCGGTGCGGTGCTGGAGCGGGATGCGCCATTGCCATCCGGCACTGTGCGCGGTGGCGCGGGTGAAGGGATCGGGCGGACCGGGCGAGCGCGAGGGCACCGCGAGCGCACGGTCCATCGGTAACCAGCGGCTCCAATCCTCGTATCCGGTTTCAAGTGCCTCCTCGATCAGCAACCCGCGGAAGCCCGAGCAATCGATAAACAGGTCACCCGCGATCGTCGCGCCGTTATCGAGCGTCACGCTGGCGACGTCGCCGCTCTTGCCGTCGCGGGTGACGTTGGTGATCTGGCCCTCGATCCGGGTGACGCCGTCACGCTCGGCGAGGCGGCGCAGGTAGGCGGCGTAGAGCCCGGCGTCGAAGTGGTAGGCATAGCCAAGCTCGCGCACCACCGACTGCGCGCCGGCCGCGGGGCGGGCGAATCGGCCAGCGCGGGCCGCCGCTGTGCTCATCGAATAGGCGCCGATGTCGCCCGCTCCTGCCGCGCCGGTCCGGGCATGCTCGCGCAGCCACAGCTGGTGGAAGGCGATGCCGTGGAAATCCTGGCCGTAATCGCCGAAAGGGTGGAAATAGCGCTCGCCGATGTTGCCCCAGTTCACGAACTCGATGCCGAGTTTGCAGGTGCCCCGCGTTTCGCGCAGGAACTCGGCTTCGGGAATATCGAGCATCGCGTTGAAAGAACGGATCGGCGGGATGGTCGCCTCGCCCACGCCGACAGTGCCGATCGCATCGGATTCGATCAAAGTGACCGTGCGCCGCCCGTCATTGAAGAAGCGCGACAGCGCGGCCGCGGCCATCCATCCGGCGGTGCCCCCGCCGACGATTACCACCCGCCCAAGGCGGCCCGCGTTACCGATACCATTCATCCCTCTATGCTCCCCCGCGATGCTATCCTGCAGCGCGCATGTTGGCAAATTGCCACAGTTTGTCTGCAAAAATGCGAAGACCTATTGTCAAGCCGCTCGCCCATCGATAAGCCAAGGCCCCTAGAGAGAGCAAGCTATCTGAGTATAAATGATAGCGCTAACATGGGGAGGGATCTTATGCGCACTTCGATGCAGCGCCGCGGTGTTGAGGCTGGAAGCCGCATGCCGTGGTACAAGAGCGTGCTGCGTGCGGGGGCTTCGGCTCTGGTTGTCACCAGCGCGATCAGCGCCAGCGCCGCGATGGCGCAAGATCAATCGGCCGAGCCCGATGCGCAAGACACCGCAACGGCTGAAGAGCCCACCGCCGAGATCGTCGTCACCGGTCTGCGCGCGTCGCTCGCCAACGCGCAGAACGTCAAGCGCAACGCCGATACCGTCGTCGACGCGATCACCGCGCAGGACATCGGCGCTCTCCCCGACCGTTCGGTGACTGAAGCGCTTCAGCGCGTCCCCGGCGTCGCCATCAACCGTTTCGCCGGCTCGAACGACCCTGACCACTTCTCGGTCGAAGGCTCGGGCGTGGTGGTACGCGGCCTCAACTTCGTGCGTTCCGAATTCAACGGCCGCTCGGCCTTCGCGGCCGGTGTCGGCGGGCAGGCGCTCAACTTCGCTGACGTTCCGGCCGAACTGCTCGGTTCGGTGATCATCAGCAAGAACGCCACCGCCGAAACGATCGAGGGCGGGCTGGCGGGTACGGTCAACCTCAACACCCGCAAGCCGTTCGACAACAAGGGCTTCAAGGTCGCCGTCAGCGCCGAGGCCAATTACGGCGACTTCCGCAAGGAATGGACGCCCACGCTGTCGGGTCTGATCAGCAACACCTGGGAAACCGACAAGGGCCGCTTCGGCCTGCTGGTCAGCGGCTCATATTCCCAGATCAAGAGCCGCGCGGACGGTTTGCAGATCGCCAACTACCAGACCCGCGACGGCCGGCTCGTCAGCGCCGCCAACGCGGGCGGCGTGCTGGTGTGCCGCAACCCGCTGCCGGCCAAGGTCGACAACTTCACCCTGCCCGCGGGCGGCGCAGCTTGCGGCAACTTCGGTGCGACCGGTGCTGACGGTTTTGCCGACTATGCCAATTCGCGGGTGGCACCGGTGGGCGGCCAGTTCCGCACGCAGGAGTTCGACCGGACCCGCAACGGCATCGCGGCTTCGGCCCAGTTCGAATCGATCGATGGCAAGACCCTGATCACCGCCGAGTTCATCCGCTCAGCGTCCAAGAACAAGTGGGGCGAATACACCTTCGAGACCGCGCCAGACCTTTCCGAATACTCGACCTATCCGCGCGGCTGCCAGCAGAACGATGCCGGCCCGACGCGGGTCAACACCAATGGTACTGCGGGCGATCCGACTGCCCGCGCGCAGTGCCCGATCGGCTTCACCGATTACGCCTATAACGATAGCGGTCTGTTCCAGTCAGGCTACATCGTGAATGCCAGCAACGGCTGGCGCGGCGACCCGGGCGCTTCGCCGTTCGTGCCGATCGGCGGCCAGCAGCAATCGCTCGCCCGCCGTCAGGTCGACGACCGCATCACCAACGAAGACTACTCGATCAACATGCGCACCGAGTTGACCGACCGCTTCACGGTCGAGCTGGACGCGCAGTATGCCACCTCACGCAAGCAGAACCTCGACTTCAGCGTGTTCGGAGCGTCGTTCGCGGATCAGGAGCTCGACATTTCGGGCGATCTGCCGGTGATCATCCCGCACAAGCCGCAGTTCCTCGGCTACACGTGGTCGACCCCGGGCGCGGCACTCGCGAACGCCACGGAATCGCAGTACTTCAGCGATCCGCGCTTCCAGTTCTGGCGCGCCGCGATGGACCACATCGAGGATTCCACCGGCAAGCAATACGCCTTCCAGGCCGACATGGCCTACGAGTTCGATGACGACGCCTTCCTGCGCAAGGCCAAGTGGGGCGCCCGTTACCAGGATCGCGACCAGACGGTTCGCTACACCACTTACAACTGGGGGATGCTGAGCGAGACGTGGTCGGGTAGCCGCCCGGTCAACTTCGGCGACACACCTGCTGCTGCGTCCCAGCGTTACGACTTCCCGAACTTCTTCCGCGGTCAGGTTCCCGGACCTCCGGGTGCCTTCTACTTCGCGGGCGATCTGATCGGCGATTATGCCGGCGCCGTTTCCTCGATCCAGTCGATCCAGAATCAGGCACGCGCGCTCGGCGGTTCGCCGACGTGGGTGCCGGCCGCAGGACGTCAGAATGCGATTGCCGGAACGTCCTATCTGCCCGAGGAAATCCAGCCGATCAGCCAGCAGGATTCGGCCGGCTACGTCCAGCTCGATTTCGGCAGCGACGACCTGCTCGGACCGGTGCGCCTGTCGGGCAATATCGGGCTGCGCTACGTCAACACCAGCATCCGCTCGCAGGGGTCCATCGGCGTGCCGAGCACGCAGGCGCTGAACATCCAGGATCCCTTCTCGGTTCGGTGCGCCTCAGTCGTGCCGCCCGGCGCGCCTCCGGGCACGCCGCCCTCGAGCCCGGGCGGGGTCTGCAACCTCGGTGCAACGGGCTACGGCCAGCTCCAGACCTTTGCGGGCACCGGCGGATCGTCGCTCAACGTCGCCAATGTCAGCTACGACTTCTGGCTGCCGAGCCTCAACATCAAACTCGGCGTGTCCGACGACGTGATCGTGCGCTTTGCCGGATCGAAGGTGCTGACCCGGCCGGACAACTCCTATGTCCGCAACTTCCTCAACATCGGTCTGGGGCAGAGCGGCGAGCTGACGGCAGAAGCGGGCAACCCCTTCATCAAGCCGGCGACCGCATGGCAGTTCGATCTCACCGCCGAATGGTACTTCGACACGGTCGGATCGCTGACCTTCAATGCCTTCTACAAGGACATCAGCGACTTCTTCTACCAGCAGATCACCAGCCGGTCTGTCACCAGCAACGGGATCACCCGCGACGTGCTGGTGCGCGGGCCTGCCAACTACGACAAGAAGGGCAAGATCAAGGGCTTCGAGCTGGCTTACCAGCAGACCTACGACTTCCTGCCCAAACCGTTCGACGGGCTGGGGATCGCCGCCAACTACACCTACATCGAGAGCAAGGGCCTGCCGAACACCTTCCTCAACACAGGCGAGCCGGTCGATCAGTCGACTGTCCCGCCGGGGAACCTGCCGCTCGAGCAGCTGTCCAAGCACAATATCAACGCGACGATCTTCTACGAGAAGGGCCCGATCAGCCTGCGAGCCGCCTACAACTGGCGCTCGCGGTTCCTGCTCACCCCGGCGGACGTCATCTTCCCGTACTACTCGATCTTCAACGAGCCGACCGGGCAGCTCGACGCCTCGATCTTCTTCAACGTGACGAAGAACGTCCGCGTCGGGGTGCAAGGGGTCAACCTGCTCGACGAGGTGACCAAGACGACGCAGGCTTACACCGGCGATCCGAGCGTGCTGGCTCCGCGTTCGTTCTTCATGAACGACCGGCGCTTCTCCATCATCTTGCGAAGCAACTTCTAAGGCACAGGAAGGTAGCTCCCCAGAGAAAGGGCCCCCCGGTTCGTGCCGGGGGGCCCTTTTTCGTAGGAGTGCCGGAAGGCGCGTGCGGGCACAAAAAATGGCCCGGACGCGAACGCCCGGGCCGTAGGTGATACCGCCGGCGAGAGGATCAGCCGGCGGCGGGTATGGCGTTGGCCAGCGCGCTGCGCAGCGGCTTGGGGCGATAGCTGGAATCGTACGGCGTGCCGCGCACCTCGAGGCCGTCGGCGCGCCTCGATGGTTCGAAGCCCTGCAGCCAGTTGAACTTGTCGACCATCCCCCAGGCGAGCACGTCGTCGAGGTGCCCGGCGTAGTCGAACATCACCTCGAAATAGCGCCGCGCGAAGTCGGCGACCTTGGCGTCGCGCACGGCGATATCGCCGGGGAGCGCCTTGTCCTTCACGTCGAACTCGGTGATTTGCAGGCGGTATCCCATGCCCGTGACCTCATCGAGGAAGCGCCGCCACTCGCGCTCAGCGTAAGGGCCGACGCCGGTCGCCGGATCGATCGCGAAGATCTCGATATGCGACTGGATGCCGAGCGCATCGACCGGGGTGCCGCGCTTCCTGAAGCCTTCGAGCAGGCGCAGCACATCGGCGCAGTGCCTGGCGTGCTGCGGCTCCCAGCTCATGTAGTCGTTATAGACGAGCTGCGCGCCCGGAGCCTCCGCCCGCGCGGTGTGGAACGCGAGGTCGAGCACCGCCTCGGGGCTCCCCGTCGCGCGGCTCAGGCTTGTTTCGATGGGAGCGTTGCGGTCATGGTCAATCGCTTCGTTCACCACATCGTAGCTGGCGATAATGCCCTTGTAGCGGCGGGTGACGGTCTGGATGTGCTCGGTGAGCAGGCGCTCGGCCTCGCGCACGGGGTTTGCGCCGAAGTCGTAGGTGTTGAGCCAGTTCGGGAACCACTGCGGGCGGTGCCACAGCAAGGTGTGCCCGCGCACGGCGAGCGCATTGGCCTGCGCCCAGCGCACGATCTCATCCATCCGCTCGAAAGCGAAGGTGGTTGGAGAGGGGCGCACGGCCTGCCACTTCATCTCGTTCTCGGGCACGACGAGGCCGCACTCGGCCTTGATGATCGCGGTGTAGTCGGGGTTCTGGATCGAGCCTGCGTTCGACCGCCCCGGGGTCGAGGCGATGGCGCTGCCGAACCTGCGCCCGCCGCGTGCCGCCAGAGTGTTGAGGCCCGACGCGGGTGCGCTAGCCGCCGTGGATGGGGCCGAACCCCCGCCGCACCTGACCAGCGGCAGCGCGGCCATCGTGCCTCCGATCATCTCGAGCGCATGGCGGCGGGTGAGGCTCACGGAAGCATCTCCAGCTTGACGCTCTGCACGTCCTGCGAATTGCTGCCGGTCATGATCTGGAAGGTGCCGGGCTCGGTCACGCGGTTCATCTCGGTGTTCCACAGCATGAAGCTGCGCGGAGCAATGGCAATTGCGACGTCGCGGGTCTCGCCGGGGGCCAGCGTCACGCGCTTGAAGCCGACCAGCTCCTTCACCGGCCGGGTGACGGAGCTGACCTCGTCGCGCAGGTAGACCTGCACCACTTCGTCCCCGGCGCGGCTCCCTGTGTTGGTGACGCGGACGGTCACCGTCACGCCGTCGCCGGGCTTGATCGTGCTCGCCGACAGCACCGGCGCGGCGAGGCTGAAGGTGGTGTAGCTGAGCCCCCAGCCGAAGGGATAGAGCGGCGTCACCTCGTCGAACAGATACCCGCGCCGCGCGCTCGGCTTGTAGTTGTAGAAGTTGGGCAGCTGCCCGACGTTGCGCGCGGTCGAGACCGGCATCTTGCCGCCCGGGTTGATCTTGCCCAGCAGCGCGTCGGCAATCGCGGTGCCCTGCTGCTCGCCCGCGTACCACGTCTCGAGCACCGCATCGGCCTCGGCGGCGATGGTCGGATAGCTGGGCGGGCGGCCGTTGACGAGCACCACGACCACCGGCTTGCCGAGTGTCTTCAGCGCGCGGAACAGGTCGTTCTGCTCGCCCACGAGGTCGAGGCTGGTGCGGTCGCCCAAGTGGCTCGCGGCCCAGCCTTCGCGGCTGGTCTTCTCGGTATCGCCGATGAACAGCACGATGGTATCCGCGCCCTTGGCGACCTCGACCGCCTCGGCGATGCGGCTACGGTTGGCGGCGGGGTCGGCGAGCTCTACCGCGTCGTCCCACCAGTCGCTGTCGCCCTTGACGATCTCGACCCCGAGAGCGTGGACGATCTTGGCCCGATCGCCCACCGCCGCCCGGATGCCCTGAAGCGGCGAGACGCTCGCGCGCGGTTCGCCGTAATATCCGCCGAGGCGCGCCACATCGGCATTGGGTCCGATCACCGCGATGGTCGGCTTTGCCGCGCCGGCCTTGTCCGGCACCGCCAGAGGCAGCGCGCCGTTGTTCTTGAGCAGCACCAGCGATCGCTCGGCAGCCAGCCGTGCCAGCGCCACGCCTTGGGCGCCGTTGGACTTCTGCGCCTTGGCGAGATCGGGCCAAGGATTGTCGAACAGCCCGGCGTTGAACTTCATGGTCAGCAGCCGCCGCACCGCATCGTCGACCGCGGCTTGCGGCACGTGGCCCTCGCGCACGCTGCGGGCGAGGTCCTTGAAGCCCGCGCCTTCGGGCAGGTCGACATCGACCCCGGCCTTCAGCGCCAGCTCGCCCGCACCGGCATTGTCGGCGGCGATATGGTGGAGGCGGGCCATGTCCTCGATCGCGTAGTAATCGGAGACCACCGCGCCCTCGTAGCCCCATTCGCCGCGCAGCACGTCGTGGAGCAGCCAGCGGTTGGCGTGGCTCGGTACCCCGTCGATCTCGTTGTAGCTCGCCATCACTGCGTCGATCTTGGTGCGCTTCACCACCTGTTCGAAGGGCGGGAAGAACATCTCGCGCAAGGTCCGCTCGCTGATCTGGGCAGGGCCGACATTGGTGCCGCTTTCGGGCTGGCCGTGGCCGGTCATGTGCTTGAGGGTCGCCATCACCTTGCCCGGCGCGAGCTTGCGGGTGGTGCCCGTGCCCATCAGCCCCTCGACCGAGGCCACGCCCATCTCGCCGACGAGATAGGGGTCCTCGCCGAAGGTCTCCTCGATGCGGCCCCAGCGCGGATCGCGCGCCACATCGACGACGGGCGAGAGCACCATGTGCACGCCGCGCGCCGATGTCTCTTCGGCGATCAGGGCATTGATGCTGCGGATCAGGTCGGGGTCCCACGAGCTGGCGAGGCCGATGGCTTGCGGAAAGGCGGTCGCGTCCTTCGCCGCGAGGCCGTGGAGCGATTCCTCGTGGAACAGGATCGGGATGCCGAGCCGGGTGCTGGTCATCGCCCACTTCTGCGCGGCGACCACGTAGGCGACAGAATCCGCGATGCTGCGCCGCCCGACCTGTCGCGGCGAGGAGGGCCCGCGGCGGTCGGAGGGGCGAGCGATCTGCCCGATGCCATCGGGGAACTTCACGGAGGCCTTGGCAGGGTCGAACACGTCGCCTTCGCTCTGGATGGCCGCCTTGCTGTCCCAGATGGTGATGATCTGCGCGACCTTCTCCTCCAGCGTCATGCGCGCCAGCAGGTCTTCCACGCGTTGTTCGGTGGGGAGTGCGCGGTTCCAGTAGGGCGCGTCCTTCATCGCGCGCTCGATCTTGACCGGTTGCGCTTGGGTCGCGGGCGCTGCCACCATGCCGAACGCCGCCAGACACACGCCAGCCGCGAGCGCGGCCCGCTTGATCCCCTTCATGTGATGTCCCTCTCCCTGGGCACGGCGACTTGACTGGCACCGTGTTTGTGGTAGCGCTACCATGATGAGAGGGACAGGGCTTGTCAACCGGCTTGCGATACGTCTCGCGGCCACCGGCGGCAGAGTGCGTCTGATAGCGCCTATCATCCCGCTTGCTGACACTCGGCCCATCGCAGTATGGCCGAAGCCATGAACAGCCCGACCCTCTCCAAGGCGGAAAGCCCCGCACCGAGCCGCAAGCGCAACGCCCGCCGCAGCAACGCCGCGCCGACGATCACCGATGTCGCGCGCGAGGCGCAGTGTTCGCCGATGACCGTCAGCCGCGTCATCAACGGCGAGGAGAATGTGCGCGAGGACACCAAGCAGAAGGTGCTGAGCGCGATCGCCAAGCTTAACTACGTCCCCAACCGCGCGGCGCGTTCGCTCGCGGCGGGGTCGCAGCTGCGGATCGCCTTGCTGTTCGACAACCCGTCGGCCTCCTACCTCAGCGAGTTTTTGATGGGCGCGCTGGAGGAGGCAAGCCGCCGCGATATCTATCTCGTTGTGCAGGCCTGCGAGAACACGGCCGAGGCGCAGAAGGTCATAAAGAAGCTGATCGACGGCGGGATCGAAGGCTACATCCTGCCCCCGCCGCTGTGCGACGACCAGAGCGTGCTCGACCTGATCCGCTCGTCCGGCGGGATCGCAGTCGCGGTCGGCCCGGGACGGGCGACCGGCAGCCACGGCGCGGTGCTGATCGACGAGTTTCAGGCCGCCTACGACATGACCCGCCACATCATCGGCCTGGGGCATGAACGCATCGGCTTCATCATCGGCAACCCCGATCAGGTGGCGAGCGGCCAGCGCCTCGAGGGCTACCGCTCCGCGATGACCGATGCCGCGCTGACCATCGACGAGAGCCTGATCGCGCAGGGCCAGTTCACCTACCGCTCCGGCATGGTGGCCGCCGAGAAGCTGCTCGGCGCCAAGCGTCCGCCCACCGCGATCTTCGCCTCCAACGACGACATGGCCGCCGCCACGGTCGCGATGGCGCATCGCCGGCACTTGGACGTGCCCAATGATGTCACGGTGTGCGGCTTCGACGATACCGAGCTCGCCAGCTCGATCTGGCCCGAGCTCACCACCATCCGCCAGCCGATCCGCGAAATGACCGCCGAGGCCGTCGCGATGATCGCCCGCGTCCACAAGCAGAAGCCCCGCGCGAACCGCGCCAAGGCAGAGCAGCTGACGCTCGCCTACCAGCTGATCCGCCGCAATTCCGACGCCGGGCCGAGCCTTGCGTCCTCCTTCAGCAAGCCCCCCGGGAGCTCATGACCGACACACCTGCACCCCGCCGCCTGCGCTCGCGCGACTGGTTCGACAACCGCGAACGCATGGACATGACGGCGCTCTATCTCGAGCGTTTCATGAATTACGGGGTGACGCCCGAGGAACTGCAAAGCGGCAAGCCGATCATCGGCATCGCGCAATCCGGCAGCGACCTCAGCCCCTGCAACCGCATCCACGTGGACCTCGCAAAACGCACCCGCGACGGGATCCGCGATGCGGGCGGCATCCCCATCGAATTTCCCGTCCACCCGATCTTCGAGAACTGCCGCCGGCCAACTGCCGCGCTCGATCGCAACCTGCTCTATCTGGGGCTGGTGGAGCTTTTGAACGGCTATCCGCTCGACGGGGTGGTGCTGACCACCGGCTGCGACAAGACCACGCCCTCGCAGATCATGGCGGCCTCCACGGTCGACATTCCCGCCATCGTCCTTAGCGGCGGGCCGATGCTCGACGGCTGGCACGAGGGCGAGCTGGTCGGCAGCGGCACCGTCATCTGGCGCAGCCGCCGCAAGCTGGCGGCGGGCGAGATCGACGAGGACGAATTCCTGAAGCGCGCCTGCCACAGCGCGCCGTCTGCCGGGCACTGCAATTCGATGGGCACGGCGAGCACCATGAACGCGGTTGCCGAGGCGCTGGGCCTCTCGCTCACCGGCTGCGCGGCGATCCCCGCGCCCTACCGCGAGCGCGGGCAGATGGCCTACCGCACGGGTCGCCGGATCGTCGAGATGGTGCTGGAGGACTTGAAGCCCTCCGACATCCTCACCCGCGCGGCCTTCGAGAACGCCATCGCCACCGTCAGCGTGATCGGCGGATCGTCGAACGCGCAGCCGCACATCATGGCGATGGCCGCGCACGCGGGCGTGAGCCTCGAGACCGACATCTGGCAGGAGCATGGCTATGACCTGCCGCTGCTCGTCAACATGCAGCCTGCGGGCAAATATCTCGGAGAGCGCTTCCACCGCGCCGGGGGCGTGCCTGCGGCGATGTGGGAGCTGCTGCAAGCGGGCAAGCTCCACGGCGACTGCGTCACCTGCACCGGCAAGTCGCTCGCCGAGAACCTTGCTGGTGCCGAAAGCCATGACCGCGAAATGATCCGGCCCTTTGCCGATCCGCTGATCGACAAGGCGGGCTTCATGGTGCTGTCGGGCAACCTGTTCGATTTCGCGATCCTCAAGACCAGCGTGATCGGCCCTGCCTTCCGCGAACGCTACCTTTCGCGGCCCGGCAGTGAGGGCGTGTTCGAGGCGCGGGCGATCGTGTTCGACGGCTCGGACGATTACCACCACCGCATCAACGACCCCGCGCTCGCCATCGACGAGGATTGCATTCTGGTGATCCGCGGCTCGGGCGTGATCGGCTGGCCGGGGAGCGCCGAGGTGGTCAATATGCAGCCGCCAGACGCGATGATCCGCGCCGGAAAGCCGTGGCTGCCAACGCTGGGCGACGGGCGGCAATCGGGGACGAGCGACAGCCCCTCGATTCTCAACGTCAGCCCCGAAAGCGCGGTCGGCGGGGGCCTCTCGTGGCTCAGGACAGGCGACGTGATCCGCGTCGATCTCAACACGCGGCGCTGCGATGCGCTGGTCGACGAGGCCGAGATTGCGCGGCGCAGGGCGGAGGAGGGCATCCCGGCGGTGCCCGAAAGCCAGACCCCGTGGGAGGAGCTCTACCGCGAGAAGACCGGCCAGCTAGCCGAGGGCGGGGTGATGGACTTCGCGCTCAAATACCGCGGCACGGCAAGGAAACTGCCGCGGCACAACCACTGATGCGCCTACTGCTTGGCCTTGCCACCCTGTTCGCCGCGACACCCCTTGCGGCAGAAGAACCCGAGCCGGGCAGCAACCCGATCATCCGCGACCGCTTCACCGCCGACCCCGCCCCGCTGGTGGTGGGCGAGACGCTGTGGCTCTACACCGGCCACGACGAGGCGGCGGATGGCGAGATGTTCAACATGAAGGAGTGGCTCGCCTACTCCACGACGGACATGCGTCACTGGACCAGCCATGGACCGATCATGGAGGTGGCGGACTTAAAGTGGGCGATGAAGGACGCATGGGCGGCGCAGGTCATCGAGAAGAACGGTCGTTACTGGCTCTACGCTGCCGTGGAGCACGACGCGACCAAGCCCGGCAAAGCCATCGCCGTCGCCGTGTCCGACAAGCCCGAAGGCCCCTTCGTCGACGCCAAGGGCGCAGCGCTCATCAGCAACGACATGACCCTCAAAGGCACGCACAGCTGGGAGGATATCGACCCCACCGTCTTCACCGATGCCGACGGCGCCACCTGGATCGCGTGGGGCAACCGCCAGTGCTACATCGCCAAGCTGGCGGCGGACATGATCAGCCTCGACGGACCGATCCGCGAGATTACGCCGCCGCATTTCGAGGAGGGGCCGTGGCTGCACAAGCGGGGCGAGCTCTATTACCTCACCTACGCCTCGCTCGACCGGGCGACCCACACGGACGAGCGGGTCTCCTATGCCACCGCGACCTCGCTGGCGGGCCCCTGGACATACCGCGGCGAGCTTACCGGATCGGGGGAGGGCAGCTTCACCATCCACCCCGGCATCGCCCAGTTCAAAGGCGCGTGGTACCTGTTCCTCCACAACGCGGCGCTGACCATCGGGGAGCAGAAGGGTGCGCTCGGACGGCGGGCGGTGACGGTGGAGCACCTCACCTATGACGCGGACGGGTTGATGCGGCCCGTCACCCAGACCAAGGCCGGGGTGACCGCCCCTCAGGGAAGATAAGCGCGATCTGCGTGTTCGCGGATCACGGCCTGCATGGCGGCATCGCTGTCGAACACGCCGTACCAGCCCTGCGGCTCGTGCGGAGGATCGCCCATATAGGCGCGGTCGCCGTCCTTGAAGCGGGCGTCGGGATGGACGCTGCGGGCCTCGCCGTTCCACGCCCAGAAGTTGCTCCCCGCGATGACGCCGCCGTCCCGCCAGCTTGCCTCGACGGCGCCGTAGATCACCCGGTAATAGGCCTCGCGGAAGGTGGTCGCCGCTTCCGGCGCATAGGCCTCGCAATCGCGGGGGAAGCCGAACTCCTCGATCACCAGCGGCTTGCCGAGCGCCTCGGCAATCGCAACGTGAGCGGCGAGATAGACCTCCACCTTGCGGCGACCCTCGGGCCACGTTCCGGCGAGGTCGTCACCGCGTACCCAACTCCAGTTCAAGGGCCAGATATGCGCCGTGACATAATCGACCGCCGCGTGGGCGTCAGCCACCAGCGCGGCATCGCCGTTGGTCGCCTGCGTGCCTTCCTGCCCGAGGCTGACGAGATGCCGCGGTGCGCCTGCACGGATCAGCGCGGCGGTCTCGGCGATCCATGCGAGGTAGGCCGCGCGGTTGGTAGCGATGGCCGCATCGCTGCCGCCCGGGCGCGGTTCGTTGGCGAGCTGCCAGCTCATGATCGCGGGGTCGTCGGCATAGGCGACGCCCGTGACAGTGTTGCGCCGTCCAAGCAGCGCGCGGATATGCTCGCGGTAAAGCGCTACCGAATTGGGGTTCGCGTAAAATGCTCCGGTCGCATCTGCAAAGGCGGGCCACGGGTGCGCTGGATCGCCCATGTCGATGTAGCGCCCGGTCGCGCGGTAGAGAAGTGTTTGCAGGCCGCCCGACCACTCCCAGAAGTTCGAGCATACGAGCACTGCCGTCATCCCGCGCCGCGCGATTGCGGAGAGCGCGTGGTCCAGCCCTTCGAACAGCGCGGTGTTGGCAGAGCCGTCGGCGCGGGTGAAGCCGGGTCTGATCGCATTCTTTAGCGGACCTTCTTCGGCCGCCGCCATGACGCGTAAGTTATTCACGCCGAGCGCCTTCAGCCGGTCGAGCTCGCGCCCTAAGCGCTTGCGGTCGCCATATTCGGTGTCGGCACCGAGCCATGCGGCATACCACAAGTTCGCACCGACAATCCGGTAAGGCTTGCCGTCCCGCATCAGCCGTGTGCCTTCGCGGGTGACGCGCCCGAGCGGAGCAGCGCGGTTCGCGTGTGCAGGAGCTCCGCTTGAAGCCAGCGCCAGCGCGCCCGCCGCTCCCGCAACGGCCTCGCGGCGCGTCACCTTCACGGCGTGATGTCGAGCCCGAAGCCGGGGACGGGCATTCCGCCGCCGTCGACGAGGTTGACCACCGGCGCATCGGCCCAGGCGTAGCGCACGCGGGTAGGTGTCATGCCTTCGGGGATGGGGATGACGAGGTTGCTTCCCTCGGGCCGGGCGAGCGCAAAGCGGCAGGTGCCCTGTGCGGCCTCGCACAGTTCGACCCCGAGCGGGGTGGGGCCGCCCTGCACGGTCAGCGCGCCAACGATGCCGGTGAAGCTGACAGTGATCGCGGCGCCGTCGCGCACCGCGCGCGCGGGCATCGGCATGGCGCGGCCGTTGAAGGCTTCGGCGAGGCGCTTGCCGAGGTCGTTCTTGTTGGCGGGGTGGATGTCGGTCGGCTCGCCGATGTCGATCGCGGTGACCAGCGCGGCGTTGCTGTCGGCGACCACGCCGAGGCGCTGCTGGTCACGCGTCTCCGCCCAGCCGGACTCACCCGGTGCCGAGCGCCGCTCGCCCCAGTCGGCCAGCTGCACCACCAGCATCCGCGTCTGCGGGCCGAACTGGCGGCGCCATCCGGCAAACAGCGCGGCGAGCTTGGCGTCATAGGCGGGCTGTCCCGCGTCGGACTCGCCCTGATACCACGCGACGCCGGCCAGCTTCATGTGCCCGAGCGGCGCAATCATCGCGTTGTGCATCACGCCAAGGCCCGCATTGGCATCCCACGGGCTGCGCGGGGGAATGTCGGTCACTGCGGTCTGCGCATAGTCCCACTCCGCGCCCAGGGGCACCTTGCTGCCGTTGGCGGCGGTGAAAGCGAGCCGCTCCGGCCCGGCGAAGAAGCCGCCGGTGTCCCACATATTGTTGGCCGCGATCAGGATCGTGTTTTCGCCCGCCTTCAGGTGTGCGGCGGGCACGCGGTAGGTGCGCTCCACCCCCCATCCGAAGGTGTAGCCGACCGGATGGCCGTTGACGAAGGTGAGGTCCATGTCGTCGATCGCGCCGATCATCAGCGAGCCGTCGCCCCTGGCCTGTTCGGGGGTGAGGGTGATGACCTTCCTGAACCACACATTCGCGCGCGGATTGGTGTCGAGCCCGGTGCCGGTCCACTCGTTCCAGAAGGAGAACTTGGGGATCGGCTTCCATGCGAGAAGCGCCGGGTTCTTCCACGGCTCACGGCCCTTGTCGGCCTTGCGCCACCAGTCGAACCATTGCGGCACGAAAGCCTGCGTCGCGGCATAGGGGTCGCGGGCGTAGAGCTTCAGGAGATCGAGCTGCGCGGTGCCTTCGCGGCTCGCGGCGCCCTGCGGATCATACCACGCCCGCGCGGCGCTGCCGCCCCAGTTGGCGTTGATCAGGCCCACGGGCGTCGCAGGGTCCTTCTTGCGCAGCGCTTTGGCCATGTAGAAGCACGCAGCGGAGAAATCGGCGACCGTCTCGCGGTTCGCTGCTTTCCACGAAACCGGGCTGCCGAAAGCGGTCTGCGGCACCGGCGCGGTGGTCTTGGGAATGACCAGCAAACGGATGCCGCCATCGGCGGAAAGGCGCAGTTCGTTGTCGACATTGAGCGCGCGGATCACGGGCAGCTCCATGTTGGACTGCCCGCCGCACAGGAAGACGTTGCCGAACAGGATATTGGTGAGCGTTGTTGAGCCTGACGGGTCGCTGATCGTCAGCGTTACCGGGGCCGTGCTGTTGGGTTGTTGGGGAAGCGTGATGGAAAACGCCCCAGACCCGTCCGAGACGGCACTAGACCCCGTGTTGCCCAGTTTCGCTTCGACCTTGACCCCCGGCACGGTGCGTCCAGACAGCGTTAGCGGTTGCCCTGCCTGGAGCACCATATTGTCCCCATAACCGGCCTCGAGCACCGGGTTGGAGAAGGCCGCGGCGGGCCAGAACATCGCAATAGCGACCGGCAGAGCCTTGAAAATGTTGCGCATCAGCCGAGTTTCACGCGCGCTTGGGCAAAGCCCGCGACAGGCGACGGGAAGGCGAACAGGCTCCCGGCTTGGGGGTATTGCGCCATGCTCTGTTGGGACATGTCCTTGATCGCGGTGGTGACGTAGCCGGTTCTGAAGTCGGCCCCCCCGAACGCGAGCTTGGTGATATCGCGCGCCGGGATCGGCACGGTGGCGACCAGCCTGCCATCGGGCGAGAACCGCGCCGCGCAGGCGCCGAGGTACATTCCGCTCCACACATGATCCTCGGCATCGACCACCGGCCCATCGGGATAGGCCTTGGGGAAGTGCGCGGCAGTGTCGGCGAACAGCCGGGCCTCTCCCACTCCGGCGGGCGAAAGGTCGGCGACGTAGATTTTTTGTTTCGACGTATCAGTGAAGTAGATGCGGTCCCCGGAGGCGCTGACCGCCGGACCGTTGGTGATCGCGATCCCGCTCGGTCCTGCCGCACGGATCTCGCCCCGGTCGAAGACGTAGAATTTGCCGGAGGCGGAACCCTCGGAATCGTCCATCGAGCCGAACCACACCCGTCCCCAAGGGTCGGTGCAGGCATCGTTGAGGCGGTTGGTGGCGGGTTCTCCGGGGATGGAGCAAAGCTTTGTAAAGGCGACGCTTTCGGGATCGAACGTGTAGAGCCCGTCCTTCAGGCCGCACAGCAACAGCCCACCCTCGGCAGGGATCGCCCAGCCGATCTGCCCGGGCGCCTCCGCGAAAGCGTTGCTGCCGGTGGCGGGGTCGAAATGCCATAGCCGGTGCCGCTTGATGTCGACGAACCAGACGATCTGGCGCTCCGCATCCCACAGCACACCTTCGCCCAGCAGGGTGTCGGCGGGGAGCACCGCGGTGACGGGAAGTTTCATCTCCATCCGGCATCCACCCAGTAATTGTGGCCCGTACAGTAGCGGGCGTCGTCGGCGGCGAGGAACAGCGCCATCGCGGCGATGTCGGCGGGCTGGATGCGGCCGTCAAGGCATTGCGCGGCCACGATTTCGGCCTCCCCCTCGGGCGAATACCAGCGCATCTGACGCGGGGTCTGGACGTTGCCGGGGACGATGGTGTTGACCCGGATGTTGTGCCGCCCCAGCTCGCGCGCGAGGCTGCGGGTCAGGCCCTCGATGGCGGCCTTGGCGGTCTGGTAGACGACGAGATCGGCAAGGCCGAGGTGCCAGCTGATCGAGCCCATGTTGACGATCGCCCCTCCGCCCGCCGCGCGCATGGCGGGGACCACCGCCTTGGCCGCGAAGAACTGGTGCTTGAGGTTCACCGCCATGCGCTCGTCCCAATAGGCGGGGGTGACATCGTCGATGGTGTGGCGGTCATCGCTAGCGGCGTTGTTGACGAGCACGTCGCAGCCGCCGAGCTTGTCGATCAGCCCCGCGATGATGCGCGTGTATTCATCGCAATCCGTGATGTCGCAGCGGACGAAATGCGGCGTGTTCTCCGCTTCGGCGAGGCGCGCGATGAGCTGCTCGCTCGGGCTGTCGAGAATGTCGACGAAGCCGACCGCAGCACCCTGCCGGGCGAAGGCCTCGACCATGCCTTCGCCGATGCCGGAGCCGCCTCCGCTGACGATTACCCGCCTGCCCGTGAGGCTCGGATAGATAGCGCTGTGCACGCCGGCGCTGCTCGATTGCGCGTCCAAGTTTCGTCTTCCCATCCCTAGTCGGACACGCCGGATGATCCCTCTCCGTGCGCCCGTGTCAAATCAATATCTTCGGTCAGATCCGGTCGATCAGCCCACGCGCCGCAAGATTGCGGGCGAATTGTGCGAAGCCCGTTGTCCAAGCCGGAGCATCGCGCGAGGTCGTCACCGTGTTGCGCAGCGCCCCCAGAAGCTGCGAACGGATCGTCACCACATCGCCGACCTTGTGCGTGAAGCCTGCGCCCGGCGTGTCGCGGTCCTGCGTCGGCGCGAACAGCGTGCCGCAGAATAGCACGAAGCCATCGGGGTAGTGATGCTCCGACAGGCATTGTGCTACCAGGTCGAGCGGATCGCGGCTGATCTGGCTCATATCGTTGCGCCCCTCGAGAAGGTAACCTTCCGGCCCCTCGATGGTAAGCTCGATATCGGCGCTGCGCACGTCGTCGATGGTGAAATGATCGTCGAACAGGCGGATGAACGGCCCGATCGCGCAGGACGCGGTGTTGTCCTTCGCCTTCGACAGCAGCAGCGCCGAGCGGCCCTCGAAATCACGCAGGTTGACGTCGTTGCCGAGCGTCGCGCCGACCACCGCTCCGTGGGCATCGCAGACCAGCACCACTTCGGGCTCGGGGTTGTTCCAGTGCGAGTCCGAGCGAACGCCGACGGGGGCTCCGGTGCCGACGGCGGAAAGCACGGGGGCCTTGGAGAAGATCTCCGCATCCGGGCCAATCGCGACCTCGAGATATTGCGACCACATGCCTTCCTCGATCAGCGCGTCTTTCAGCTGCGCGGCGGCCGCACTGCCGGGGACGACCGAGCGGATACCGGCGCCGACCTTATCCTCGAGCTGCGCACGGATCGCCGAGGCTGCCGAGGCATCGCCGCGGGCGCGTTCCTCGATCACGCGCTCGATGGCGGACAGCGCGAAAGTGACGCCGCTGGCCTTGATGCATTGGAGGTCGATGGGGGTAAGCAGCGACCAGCCTTCGGGCAGACCGTCCTCGACCGGGCCGAGCGCTACCCCGCCGGTGAATTCGCGCCGCGCGACGGCGCCGGAGACGGTGCTGGCGACGCCGGTGAGATCGTGGAGGACCCCGTTTTCTATGGTGATGACGCAAGGCCCCTCGGGCGAGAGCGCCCGGCCGATGAAGTGCCCACGCGGATAGTCCGCGGGCAGGCTTTCCAGTATCCTCGCGGCCATTTCTGGCTCTTGCCTCCCTCACTGATAGCGCTACCATAAGCGCACATTCGCAGGGCGACAAGCCCCCAAGCGAAGCGATCTGGCGGAGGGACGAGGATGATGAAGCGCACAATTGCGGGGCTGGCGAGCGCGCTTGCTCTGGCGTCAACCGGCAGCGCTGCGGCGGCGCAGGATGTGACCGCGACCTTCGACTGGTTCGCCTATGAAACGACCGAGGCCGAGGCGCCGCTGCCTGCCGGGCAGTATCGCAATCCGGTGATCCCCGGCTTTCACCCCGATCCCTCGATCGTGCGGGTGGGGCGCGATTTCTACGCGGTGAACTCGACCTTCAGCTGGTTTCCCGGCCTGCCGATCCTGCACAGCACCGACCTCATCAACTGGCGGATCATCGGCAATGCCATCGACCGTCCGGGCCAGCTCGATTTCAGCGGGCTGGGCACCAATCGCGGGCTGTTCGCGCCGGCGATCACCCATCACGACGGGCGGTTCTGGATCGTCAACACCTGCATCGAATGCGGCGGCAACTTCGTCATCACCGCCGAAAATCCCGCCGGCCCGTGGAGCGATCCGGTGTGGCTCGATTTCGGCGGGATCGATCCGTCGCTCTATTTCGAGGCCGATGGCACCGCATGGATCGTCTATAACGACGCGCCTCCGGGCGAGCCGGAATATGAGGGCCACCGCGCGTTGTGGCTCCAGCAGTTCGATCCGGTCGCGATGAAGGTGCTGCCCAAGCGCACCTTGCTCGTCGACAAGGGCGTCGACCCTGCCACCAAGCCGATCTGGGCCGAGGGACCGCACATCTACAAGGTCGGCGCGTGGTACTACCTGCTCACCGCCGAGGGCGGAACGGCGGACCAGCATTCGCAGACGATCTACCGTTCGCGCGCGCTGCAAGGGCCGTATGTGCCGGGGCCGGTGAACCCGATCCTCACGCAGCGCGATCTGCCCGCTGGCCGCCCCGACCGTATCGAGGCGACGGGGCACGCGGACCTCGTGCAACTGGATGACGGCAGCTGGTGGGGCGTGTTCCTCGCCACGAGGCCCTTTGCGGGGCAATCGACGCTGATGGGGCGCGAGACGTTCCTGCTGCCGCTGACGTGGAAAGACGGTTGGCCGCGCTTCCTCGACAAGGGCGCAGCCGTGCCGCTGCAACGCGCCGCGCCCAAGCTGCCCGCCTCGCCGGCTTCGCAATGGGCGCAATGGCGCGAGGAGTTCCTGTCGCCGCTTTCGGAGGAATGGATCGGGCTGCGCACGCCGGGGCCGGTCCCGCAATGGCAGGTCGCGGATGGCGCGCTGCGCGTGACCGCTGGCCCCGCGCCTGCGGGTAGCCTCGGACGCCCCGCCTTTGTCGGTCGCCGGTTGCGCGATCACAAGGCCGAGTTCACCACCCGTCTTGCCTTCGCCCCCGAGCGGCGCGGCGATTTTGCCGGCCTGCTCGCCTTCATGGACGAGACCCACTTCCTCGCTGCGGGCAAGGAGCAGGGGCGGATGGTAGTTCGGCTGCGAACGTCGGCGCAGCAGGGAACGAGCGGCGAGATCGTCGCGGAGACGCCGCTCGAAATGCAAGCGCCGCTAGAGCTCAAACTTGCGCTCGACGGCGGCACCGCAGTCGTCTTCTACCGCGCCGAGGGGTCGAGCGTCTGGCAGCAGGTCGGCGGCCGGATCGACGTCGAGCCGCTTGCCTCGGTCCATGCGGGGCTGTTCACCGGGCTGGTGGTCGGCCCCTATGCGTTCTCGCCAGGCTAACCGTCAGTTTGTCTTGAAGACGTAGACCGGCCCCACCTCGATGCTCTGTGCGGCGGCGGCGAAGTGCAGCGTCATCGTCGCATTGCCCGCATCGAAGCTGCGCGTCGCGGTGAAGGGCAGGTTCACCAGCTGCCAGCGATTGCCCAGCTTGAAGACCTTGTCGCCAAAGCCCTCGTAAGGCGGGTTGCTGCCCTGAATGCGGGCGTAGACGATGCCCTTGCCATCGTCGGTGGCAGCGCTCACCGCGCGGGCGACCACGGCGACGGTGAACTGGTCGCCTTCCTTCATCGGGACAAGGATCGGGATGGCTGTGGTGAGGTCCCAGCGGTTCTCGCCCACGGCAGTGGTGGTGTAGCGGGTCGCCTTCTGGAGCCAGATCTCCGGCATCTCCAGCGCTTCCCACGTGCCGCCGGTGCCGCCGTTCGCCCAAACGCGGTTGGTGGGGTCGTTGACCAGCTGTCCGGCGGTGCGCAGCGCGTCGGGCATCTCGATGCTGGCAGGGTCCTTCAGCGACGCCGCAGGCGGGGCAGCGGCGACCTCCTGTTTGGTGACGATGGTGGGCGAGCCCTTGACCACGATCGCCTGCCCGATCTCCAGCACCTGCTTCGCGCCCGCCATCTGGAAGGTGACGATCGCGTCGGCCTTGCGGATGCGCTTGTCAGCGCGGGCGGTGACTTCGTACCACTCCCACTTGTCGCCCACGAGCACGTTGGTGTCACCGAACCCGCCATAGGGCGCGGCGTTCTCCTGAAAGCGCACGCCGATGATGCCCTTGCCATCCGAGCGTTCGGTGCTGACCACGCGCGCGTAGAAGCCGACCGTCACCTGATCGCCGGTGCTGATCGCATCGAGCAAGGGCACGTTGGCTGCGACCGTGTAGGGAAACTGACCCTTGGCCTTGATGTCGAACACCCGCGCCGCGCCGCCGCCCGGAATGTCGGCGGCCTGCCGGGCGCCAGCCTCGAGGTTCGGGCCGAAGCTCGCCCAGTCGATGCGGGTCGGATCGTTGATCAGGTCGCCCGGCACCTGCTTGTCGAAGGCGGCGAGTTCGGGGCTGAGCTTGGCGCTGCCCGAAGACGGCGACGCAGAGGCCTGCGGGGCCGGAACCGAGGGCGCGGCCGGGGCAGGCGGCGCGGTGGTATCGTCCTTCAGCCCGATCGCTCCGCGCAGTCCTGGCAGCCACTTTTCGGCCTTGTGGTCATAGAAGGGGAAGGTGTTGGTGTAGGCCCACACGCACATGCCGATGCCGGTCGGCGCGAAGGCTTGCGCGATGGTACGGTGGTATTTTACGCGGTCGGCGAGGCTGATGTGCGCATCATAGGCCCCGACTTCGCCCATGAAGGGCACCTTGCCGGTGCGCGCGATGAAGGCCTTCACAGTCTCGACGTCCTGCGCCAGCTGGGCGGTATCCTGCGGCAGCGGAAAAGCGCGGCCGACGGGCGGCATATCGGGCTTGGTCCACTCCGCGCCCTGGTGCGTGTACAGGAACGGATCGTAATAGTGGAAGGTCGGGTAGACGTTCGGATCATCCGGCAGTGGCAGGGTTTCGAGCGACTTGATCCCGCTCCAGTTCTCGCCGCCGATGATCACCGCGCGGGTCGGGTGCAGCTTCCTCACCTCGGTCAGCGCAGGCGTGAGGGTGGCGATCAGGTTGGTGTGGTTGAAGTTCTTGTGCGGCTCGTTCTCGAGCTCGAACCACAGCTTGTCCTCGGGGTAGCCCTTGAACCGCTCGGCGATCTGCTTCCACACGCCCCCGTGCCACGCCGCAACGGCGAGCGGATCGTCATGGATCGGGTCGAAGTGATGGCTGTCGAGGATAACGTTGAGGTTCTCGGCGAGCGCCCAGTCGACGATCTGCTGCACCCTGTTCATCCACGCAGAATCGATGGTGTAGGGGGGCTTGTCGCTGGACTTGTTGTGCCAGCGCACAGGGAGCCGGATGGTCTTGAAGCCCGCAGCGGCGATGCGCTTCAGGTCCTCGCGCCGCACCGGCACGCCGCCCCAGCTGTCTTCCTTCTCCGCCTCGAGCGTGTTGCCCAGGTTGATGCAGGTGCCGACCGGCAACGCCTTTGGTGCAGCGGGCGCGGGGGCCTGCGCCGCCGCTCCGGCCATCGGGGTGAGCGTCAGGGCTGCCAGCGGCAGCAGCGATACGAAAGCCTTGAGGTTCATGTCTCTCTCCCAGTCCGGCTCTGACGGCCCTTTATCTTGTTCACCCGCGCGCGGTCAGCGGCACGGCAGCACGGTCTCCGCGTCCGAGCCGATGCGCACTTCGGCGATCGCGAAATCGGCCTTGCCCTCGGTCTCAAGCACGAAGGGCCGGTTGAGCTTGGTCACATCCGCGCCCTTCTCGCGCAGGCACTTGAGCGGCACGCCGTATCGCACATAGCCCGGCGTGACGGGGAGGGTGACGGCGGTTAGGCCCTTGCCGGCTGGCCCTTCCGCCCCGATCCGCGCGGTGGCGGGCGCGTGCCAGACCCGCATCGTCACCAGCAGCAGCACATCGCCATTCGTCTCGCGCGCGACATCGACCGCGTTGAAGTTGGCGAGCTGCACGCTGGCCGCACCATCCTTGACGGTGAAGCGGCGCGCGCCTTCCTGCACCTTGAAGTTCTCCGCCGTCACCCGCACCCGTCCGCCGAGCGCCTCGGTGGGGAGGGTGGTGACGCGGGTTTCGACCTCGCCTTTCGTGCCGGTGACCATCAGCGACCAGCGCGCGGCGGGCGTTCCGGCGTTGAGCCACATCCGCGCATCACTGCCCAGCGCGCTCGCGTCGAGTTCAGGGAGTGCCGTCCACGCAGGCGCAGGCGCGGCGTAATCGAGGCCGTAGCCGAACGGGAACAGCGTCCCTTCGGCGATCTGCGCCGTGCGCGGCCATGCGGCGGGGAGCTTGCCGCTGAAATCGAAACGCGGCTTGCCTGCCGCGTCGCCCACCAGCACATCGGCGATCCCGCCGCCCTCGCTGCCCGGCAGCCACGCCACGACAAAGGCGTCGGCAGCATTGAGCGCGGGGTTCACGTAGAGCGGCCGCCCGGTGATCATCACCGCGATCACCGGAATGCCCTGCGCCTGAAGCTTCTTCATGGTCGCAAACGGCGCGGTCAGTTCGGGATCGAGCAGCAGCGCCGCGCGGTCACCTTGGAACTCGGCGTAGGGCGTCTCGCCGAACACCACGACGGCGGCATCGGGCTTGTCGTTGTAGCTGCCATCGGGCGAGAGCACGGCGCTGCCGCCGCCCGCCTCGACAGCCTGCTTCAGCCCGCCCCAAATCGAGGTCGCGCCGGGGAATTGGCTGTTGTTGAGGCCCGTGCCCTGCCAGCTCAGCGTCCATCCGCCCGCCTGGCGCGCAATGTCATCCGCGCCGTCGCCTGCCACCAGCAGCCGCTTGCCCGGAGCGAGCGGGAGCACGCCCTGGTTCTTGAGCAGCACCAGCGATTTCCTCACCGCCTCGCGCGCGACCGCGCGGTGCTCGGGCGCGCCGAGCAGCTCGAACTGGCCCGACAGCGGACGGTCGGAGGGCTTGCCCGCAGTGAACACGCCGAGCCGCGCCTTGACCCTGAGGATCCGCGCCACGGCATCGTCGATGCGGGCCATCGGGATCGTCCCGGCCTTGGCCCGGGCAAGGAGGTCGGTGTAGATCGGCTTCCACGTATCGGGCGCCATGTACATGTCGAGGCCCGCCATCAGGGCCTGCGGGCAGGCATCATTGGTGCAGCCTGCGACCTGTCCGTGGGCGTTCCAGTCCGACACCACGAAGCCGCCGAAGTTCATCCGCTCCTTGAGCACGCCGGTGATCAGCGAGCGGTTGCCGGTCATCTTGACCCCCTGCCAGCTCGAGAAGCTGACCATCACGGTCGAGACGCCTGCGGCAATCGCGGTGCCGTATGGCGTCCCGTGAATGTCGCGCAGCTGTTCTTCGGTGGCGGAGCTGTTGCCCTGATCGACCCCGTTGTCGGTGCCGCCATCGGCGAGGAAATGCTTGGTCGAGGCGATCACGTAAGGCCCTGCGAGCAGGTTGTCGCTGGTCGGCGGGCCCTGAAGGCCGCGCACCATTGCGCCCACGTAGGAGGCAACGAGCGCCGGGTCGGAGGAATAGCCCTCGTAGGCGCGGCCCCAGCGGAAGTCTTGCGGCACGGCGACGGTGGGCGCGAAGGTCCACTCCTGCCCGGTGACGCGGATTTCCTGCGCGGTGACGGCGCCGATCTTCTCGACCAGCGCCGGATCACGCATCGCGCCTAGCCCGATATTGTGCGGGAAGAGCGTCGCGCCGATGATGTTCGAGTGGCCGTGCACCGCGTCGATGCCCCAGATGACGGGGATGCCGACGCCGCCGTCGGATTTGTCGACCGAGGCGAGGTAGAAGTCATCCGCCGCCTTCAGCCACGCGGGCGCGGGCGCGAGGTCATCGCCGTAAGGCCCGCTATTGCCGCCGACGAGGATCGAGCCGAGCTTGTATTGCTTCACTTCGGCGGGCGTGACGCAGCACAGATCTGCCTGCACCAGCTGGCCGACCTTCTCCTCGATCGTCATGCGCGCGATCAGGTCGGCGATCATTTTCTCGTGATCGGGCCGGACGGGGACGGGATATTGGTATGCCGGCCAGAGTTCGGGGTGGGCGGTGCCGGGCGCTTCGGGCGTGTCGGCGAGCGCAACGGTCGCGAGGCTCGTCGCGGCGAGCAGGCTTGCCGCTAGGCAAGTGCGTGTGAAGCCCCAAAGGCCAGTCATGTCCCTCTCCCACAGCGGTTATGCCCGCCGTACCTCGCGTTTCTGCTAACGCTAACATGAATGTTGTAAAATCTGCGCGCGGAAGTCAATGCGCTCGGGAGGGAGATTTGCAGGGCGGGGCAGAGGCGGTCAGGGAAGCCACTGAATTAATGTCTGAAATCGCCGGGTCGGATACGTATGCCGGAGTGTCCGCGACATCAATGGTAGCGATACCATGTCGTCACCCGCGCGCCACGGTCTCCAGCAATTCGGCCGTTACCGGGTAGCCCGCATCGCCGAGGATGGTGAGCCACGGCTTGCCGCCTTCCTCGACCACCCGAGGCGTGATCGTCTTTACCGGGATCGCCTCGGCCTGTGCGCGGGCTTCCTCGTAGCTGGCGAACAGGGCCAAGCGTTCGAGGTTGCGGCGGGTCGGGAAGATCACCTTGATCTCGCCGCGCTCCGCCGCTTCGAGCGCCCCTGTGGCCGACATCCAGAACAGGCGGGTGTTTTCCGACTGGTCGATCGACACATCCACCGCGCCGGTGCCCAGATTGGCGAGGTAGAAGCGCGTGTCGTAGACGCGGGTGATGTTCTCGTTCTTGGGGAACCAGCGCGCAAACGGCGTGATCTGGGCAAGGTCGAGCCGCCAGCCGAAGGCGTCGAGGACCGGGGCGAGGGCCGCGGTCTCGGTCAGCATCGCGCGTGCTGCGGCAGCACGTTCGGCGGTAATGTCGCCGCTCAGCCCCAGAGCGAGGCCGGTTTCCTCGAGCGTTTCGCGCACGGCGGCGATCTGGTGGGCGGCTTCGTCGTGGGTGAGGCCGTGTTCTTCGGCGACCAATCCGGCCAGTTCGAAGTCCGCCGGATCGACCCGCCCGCCGGGAAACACCGCCATGCCGCCCGCGAACGACATCTCGCGGGAGCGGACCGTGATCAGCACCTCCGGCGCGCCGCCATCGGGGGCGTTGCGGAAAATGATGATGGTCGCGGCGGGGATGCCCTGGGGGCCAGAATCGTTTGGCGTGTCGTTGCTCATTGCGGCAAAGGATGGCCCTGCGGCAGGCGATTGCCAAGAGCCAAGGCGCAGCGCTGCCGGTTTCGACAGGGAGTGTCGGGATGCTTTACAAACCTTGGTTGCGCAAGCGTTACCTATCCGGCGAAAAGCGGGGAATTCCGCCGTTTTTCAAGTTTGGCACGGCCCCTGCATAGTAGGTTGCGGTCCCAAATGGTCTTCGAAGGCAGGCGCGACCCACCCTGGTCTCCGGGTAGCGCCTCCCCGAAAAAACAAACGCCCCGCACTGGTCCTGCGGGGCGTTTTTTTGTTTCCGCCTCAGGCGCCGGGCGGCGGACGTCCGTCCGCCTTGGCTATCCTACGGGGGCCCGGCCCTTTCAGGGCCACCCCTCCGGGCGCGCGGTCGCGCTTGCGGCTCTGCGGGCCGATCCGCGCTCCCAACTGGATGCAGTCATCGATCGCGGAGCGACCGCAAGGCCGACCGGCCGCCCGCAGCGGGCGCAGCTTGCTGCGCGTCTAGCGAGGACCGCACCCGCAGAGGCGGGTGCGGAAAGATATCAGGAGCCAGAAACTCTCACCGCGCCGCTCTCGTCGAACAGCTGCTGCAGCTCGCCCGCCTCGAACATCTCCATCATGATGTCGCTGCCGCCGACGAATTCGCCCTTCACGTAGAGCTGCGGGATCGTCGGCCAATCCGAGAAGGCCTTGATGCCCTGGCGGATTTCCATGTCCTGCAACACGTCCACGCTCTCGTAGGAGACGCCGCAATGGTCGAGGATCGCGATCGCCTTGCTGGAAAAGCCGCATTGCGGGAACAGGGGCGTACCCTTCATGAACAAAACGACGTCGTTGGTGGTGACCAGATCGGAAATGCGGGTGTTGGCGTCGGACATGGTGCGGTGAGGCCCTTGATGAAGGAATGTTGCAATTTACGTGGGGACCACGGTGGTGACTTGCAAGGCGTGGAGCTCGCCGCCCATGCGCCCGCCGAACGCTGCGTAGACCAGCTTGTGCTGGGCCACGCGGCTCAATCCGGCGAATTGCGGGGCGGTGACGGTCGCGGCCCAGTGGTCATCGTCGCCGGCAAGATCGCGCAGCTCGACCGTCGCGCCAGGCAGGGCGGCGAGGATCGCGGATTCGATGGCGGCGGCGCTCATCGGCATCGGCTCAGACCTCGCCGAGCAGCTGGCGGCGCGCTTCGATGGTCATTTCCTGGAACTTGGCGCGAATGTCGGATTCGCTGACATCGATCTGCGCGCCGGTGAGATCGCCGAGCAGCTTGCGCACCACGTCCTCGTCGCCGGATTCCTCGAACTCGGCCTGCACCACCGCCTTGCGGTAGCTGTCGGTCTCCTCGGGCGTCAGCTTCATCAGCCCTGCGGCCCATTCGCCGAGCAGCCGGTTGCGGCGGGCGAGAATGCGGAAGGCGGTTTCTTCCTCGAGCGCGAAGTGGGCTTCGTCAGCGCGTTCGCGGTCCTTGAAAGCGTCGGTCATTAATGTGTGTCCCTTCGGATACGATCCGGCTGAGGCGATAAAGCGCAACGGGCGCGGCTTCAAGCGGGAAGCCGCGCGACTGCGAACATCAATCCATCGTCACCACAAGCTTGCCTACCGCCTCGCGCGCTTCGAGCTTGGCGATGGCATCGCCGGCGCGGGCGAGGGGGAAGGTCTCGCTGACCAGCGGGTCGATCTTGCCCGCCTTCATCAGCGCGAACAGCTCGTCGACCTGCGCGCGGAAGGCTTCGGGCTCGCGTGCGCTGAAGGCACCCCAGAACACGCCGCAGATGTCGCAGGACTTCAGCAGGGTGAGGTTCAAAGGCATCTTGGCGATCCCGGCGGGGAAGCCGACCACCAGGAAGCGGCCCTCCCAGGCGATGGCGCGCAAGGCAGGCTCGGAATATTGGCCGCCGACGATGTCGTAGACGATGTTCGCGCCGTTCGGGCCGCAAGCCTGCTTGAAGGCTTCGGCGAGCGCCTTGGAGGCGTCCTTGTCCATCGCCTCGCGCGGGTAGATCACCACCTCGTCGGCGCCTGCCTTGCGGGCGACTTCGCCCTTGGCTTCGGAGGAGACGGCGGCGACCACGCGCGCGCCGTAGGCCTTGGCGAGTTCGATCGCGGAAAGCCCCACGCCGCCCGCCGCGCCGAGGATCAGCACGGTGTCGCCGGCCTTGATATGGCCGCGGTCCTTGAGGCCGTGGATCGTGGTGCCGTAGGTCATCAGCAGGCTCGCAGCCTTCTCGAAGGGCACGCCTTCGGGCATCGCGAACATGCGTCCGGCAGGCACCACGACCTTCTCGGCGAGGCCGCCATTGCCGAGCCCGGCCATCACCTTGTCACCGACCTTGAAGCCCTCGACACCCTCGCCGACTGCCTCGATCACGCCCGAAATCTCGCCGCCGGGCGAGAAGGGGCGCTGCGGCTTGAACTGGTACATGTCGCGGATGATCAGCCCGTCGGGATAGTTGATTGCGCAGGCCTTCACCGCGACGAGCACTTCGCCCTTGCCAGCGACGGGCGCGTCGATCTCGTCCAGCGTCAGCGTTTCGGGCCCACCGGTCGCGTGGGTGCGGATGGCTCTCATTATGTCTCTCCCTGTATCCTGATTTTATGCTGCGGCGGTGCCGCGCGTCAGCCACGGCTGGGCGGCGGTGCGGCGGGCTTCGTAGCCGCCGATCGCCTCGCCCCGCGCCATCGTCAGCCCCACCTCGTCGAGCCCGTTCAGCAGGCAATCGCGCCGGAACGGATCGAGGTTGAAGGTGAAGCGGTCCTGATAGGGGGTGGTGACCGTCTGGGCTTCGAGGTCGACGGTGATCTCCAGTCCCTCGCGCGCTACCTCCAGAAGCCGGTCGACCGCCTCCTGCGGCAGCACCACGGGAAGGATCCCGTTCTTCACCGCGTTGCCCGAGAAGATGTCCGAGAAGCTCGGCGCGATCACCACGCGCAGGCCGAGGTCACCCAAGGCCCATGCAGCGTGCTCGCGGCTCGACCCGCAGCCGAAATTGTCGCCGGCGATGAGCATGTTCGCGCCCGCATAGGCGGGGTCGTCGATGACATTGCCCGGCTCGGCCCGCAGCGCCTCGAACGCGCCTGCGCCAAGGCCCTCGCGGCTGATCGTCTTGAGCCACTTGGCCGGGATGATGATGTCGGTGTCGACATTCTTGAGGCCAAGCGGAATGGCGCGGCCATCGACGCGGGTCAGCGGTTCCATCGTGATCCTTGCTTAGTCGGTCTGGGGTGGCTCGCCCGACGGGATCGGGCCGGGCTGGGTCGGCTCATTCGGCTTTTTCTTGCGCGTGTAGAGCAGCGCGGCCGCGATGGCCGCCGATCCGATGGCACCCGCCGCAGCGATCGCTGCGTTCCGGGCGGTGTGGTTTTTGGGCTTGTCGGTCATGCCGTGACCATGCGCCTAGCGGCATCGGGTTTCAACCCTCTGACGTTACACAAGGTCGCGCACATCGGCGAGCCGCCCTGTGACCGCCGCCGCTGCCGCCATCGCAGGAGAAACGAGGTGGGTGCGCGCGCCCGGGCCCTGCCGTCCGACGAAATTGCGGTTGCTGGTCGAGGCGCAGCGTTCGCCCGGCGGCACCTTGTCGGGGTTCATGCCGAGGCACGCCGAACAGCCCGGCTCGCGCCACTCGAACCCGGCGTCGATGAACACCTTGTCGAGGCCTTCTTCCTCGGCCTGTGCCTTTACGAGACCCGAGCCGGGGACGACGATCGCCCAGCGCACATTGGCGGCCTTGTGGCGCCCTTTCAGCACGCCAGCAGCGGCGCGCAGGTCTTCGATGCGGCTGTTGGTGCAGCTGCCGATGAACACGTTCTCGATGGGCACTTCGGTCATCGGGGTGCCGGGCGTGAGGCCCATGTAGTCGAGCGACTTCTGCGCCGCGACGCGCTTGCTCTCGTCGGCAAAGTCTGCGGGGTCGGGCACGCGGCCGCCGATGGCCACCACGTCCTCGGGGCTGGTGCCCCACGTGACGCTGGGTTCGACCTTGGCCGCATCGATCACCACCGACTTGGCGAAGACCGCGCCTTCATCCGTGTGGAGCGTGCGCCAATAGGCGACCGCCGCGACCCATTCCGCGCCCTTGGGAGCCATCGGGCGGCCCTTGAGATAGGCAAAGGTGGTGTCGTCCGGCGCGATCAGCCCGGCGCGTGCGCCTGCCTCGATGCTCATGTTGCAGACCGTGAGGCGTTCCTCGAGCGTCATGCGCTCGAACACGCGGCCGCGATATTCGATGACGTAGCCGGAGCCGCCCGCCGCGCCGATGGTGCCGATGATGTGGAGGATCAGGTCCTTGGCGCTCACGCCCGGGCCGAGGTCGCCCTCGACGCGCACTTCCATCGGCCTCGACTGCTGGAGCAGGAGCGTCTGGGTGGCGAGCACGTGCTCGACCTCGCTCGTGCCGATCCCGAAGGCCAGCGCGCCGAGGCCGCCGTGACAGGCGGTGTGCGAATCGCCGCAGACGATGGTGGTGCCGGGCAGCGAGAAGCCCTGCTCGGGGCCGACCACGTGGACGATCCCCTGCTCCTTGGCAGTGGCGGGGATGTAGCGGATGCCGAAGGCGGGCGCGTTGACTTCGAGCGCGGCGAGCTGCGCTGCGCTCTCGGCATCGGCGATGGGGATGGGCAGGCCGCGCGAGTCCAGACGAGGGGTCGTCGGCAGGTTGTGATCGGGCACCGCGAGGGTGAGCTCGGGCCGCCGCACGCCGCGCCCGGCGATCCGCAGCGCCTCGAAGGCCTGCGGGCTGGTGACTTCGTGGACCAGATGGCGGTCGATATAGACCAGCGCCGTCCCGTCATCGCGGGTCTCGACGACATGCGCGTCCCAGATCTTTTCGTAGAGGGTGCGGGGGCGGCTCGCCATGATCGGGTCCATCGCTAGGGGGGCAAAGAGCGGCCCAATAGTCATGATTGCCGAGCCGTGGCAAGATTGCGGCAATTTACCCTCAGCCGTTAGTGGAATTCGTCATAATCTTGCGCTAGTTTACATTCATGTCAGCAAACGCGATTCTCGAGACCCCCGTTTCCCTGGGCGGCGCGGCCGCCTTCCACCACCCGATCAAGGTGGAGCCGGGAGACATCGACTTCATGGGCCACGTGAACAACGCGCGCTACCTCAACTGGGTGCAGGACGCGGTGCTGGCGCACTGGCGCGGGCTGGCCCCGGCCGAGGACGTGGCGACCAAGGCGTGGGTCGCGCTCAAGCACGAGATCACCTACCGCAAGCCCGCCTTCCTCGAGGATGACGTGATCGCGCAGACTGTGCTCGAACGCTTCAACGGTGCGCGCGCGTTCTACTCCACGCTGATCAAGCGCGGCGAGGAAGTGCTGGCCGAAGTGCAATCGAGCTGGTGCTGCATCGACGCCGAGACCCTCCGCCCCGCGCGCATCGGCGAACACCTGCGCGAGTTCTTCTTCCCCAAGGGGGAGTAACTTCCCGCTCACCGCCTTCGCAGCGCCGTGCTCAGCACGCCTGCCGCACCTGCCGCCAGCGCCGCGCCGGCCAGTGAGGCCAGCGGGTTGCTCCGCACGAAGGTGTAGAGGCTCGTGTGGCGCATCATCTGTTCGCCATAGACCTTGCCCTCGCCGCCGCCGCTGGTGAAGCCTTCGCCGGTCTGGGGCGGATTGGGCACGCCTTTCTCCAGCGCAGTGGCGAAGAAGGCGCCGGAGAAGATCCGGTCGGCAAAGTTGGGCGCCAGCATCGCCAGCAGCGTCATCGCCCGCCCGCCGCCGCCGACGATCATGTCGCGGGTCGGATGCACCGCGGCATGGCAGATCGCTTCGGCGACCAGATCCGGCGAATAGACCGGCGGGGGCACCTTGGCCTTCTCGTCCATCAGGTTGAGCGCGTGGGCACTGAACGGCGTGTTGATGCCCGAGGGCTGGATCAGCGTCACCGACACGGGCGCCTTGTCGTGGATCAGCTCGATCCTCAGTGAATCCACATAGCCCTTCACCGCGTGCTTGCTCGCCGTGTAGGAAGACAGGACGGGCGAAGGCATATCCGAGGCGATCGAGCCGGTGACGATCAGCGCCCCGCCATTCGCCTTGAGATACGGCAGCGCCTCGGTCGCGCAGTGGACCGTGCCCCAGTAGTTGACCTCGAAAACCTGCCGGTGGTCAGCGTCCGAAATATCCTCGAGCTTGCCATAGACCGCGACTGCGGCGTTGCTGACGAAGGTGTCGAACCCGCCGTGGCGCTCGATCACGGTGGCGATCGCGTCCTCGACCTCCTCGCGGCTGGACACATCGGCCTGGATCGTGTCGCAGCGCCCGCCGATCTCGCGGATCGAGGCGGCGGCGGCCTCCAGACCGTCCTCGCTACGGGCGATGATCACCACATTCGCGCCGCGCTCGGCGGCGAGGCGCGCGGTGGCGAGGCCGATGCCGGAGGAGCCGCCGGTGATGACGATGGTCTGCTGGTCGAGCGGCTTCAGTTTCATGGGGAGGGCCTTTCCGTGTGGGATCGGCGATCATCGCGGCCGATATAGTGGCGGCCCTAACCTCGATCAGCGGCCCGGACTTCGCATTGCGCGCGGCCCCGCCTCAGCCACTGACCGCCGCATCGACCCTGCGCGGGTGCCGCAAGGGCTTGCGGTCAAAGGCGAATGGCTCGACAGTGCTGGCTCACAAAAGGACAAGCACCTGATGGTCAAGGCAATGTGGAATGGCGCGGTCATCGCCGAAAGCAACGATACGGTGGTGGTCGAAGGCAACCACTACTTCCCGCTCGATGATGTGAACGCGGAATATCTGGTCCCCAGCGACACGCATACTACCTGCGGCTGGAAGGGCGTTGCGTCCTATTATACGCTGAAATTCGCAGGCGCGACCAATGCCGATGCCGCGTGGTACTACCCCGAGCCCAAGGATGCCGCCGCCGAAATCAAGGGCCGCATTGCCTTCTGGAAGGGCGTCAAAGTCAGCTGAGCGCCCGCACAACGCAATTGCGCGCCCGTGCCAGACATCTATACGCAACCCTATGCCCGCCTCGCGCGTATCCATCTGAGATGAACCCGCACGTCTCCCTTCCAGCCCGCGCTCCCCAAGGCGCGATCGGCCTCGCGCTCGGCCTCGCCATCGCCGGCAGCTGGCTGGCGATCCATGCCTACGGGATGTTCGTTTTCGAGCTTACGTGGAGCAACTGGCCCTTCGCGCTCGGGCTGGCGGTGGTGCAGTGCTGGCTCTCGGTCGGCGTGTTCATCGTCTGCCATGACGCCATGCACGGCAGCCTTGTGCCCGGCCGTCCCAAGCTCAACGGCGCGATCGGCGCCGTGCTGCTGGCGCTTTATGCAGGCTTTGCGTGGAAGCAGCTGAGGGACGCGCATTTCGCGCACCACAAGCTGGCGGGCCGCGCGGGCGACCCTGATTTCGACGAGCACAATCCGGGCGATTTCCGCCGCTGGTATGCGACGTTCTTCCGCCGCTATTTCGGCTGGCGCTCGATCCTGTTCGTGCACACCGTGGTCGGCATCTACTGGTTGGTGCTGGACATTCCGATGGTGCAGATCGTGCTGCTCTACGGCTTGCCCGCCGTGGGATCGTCGTTGCAGCTGTTCTACTTCGGCACCTTCCGGCCGCACCGGCACCTCGCCGAGGAGGATGCCTCGGCGTTCTCCGACCGGCACAACACCCGCAGCGAGGATTTCGGCACGCTGGCGAGCCTCGCAACGTGCTTCCATTTCGGCTATCATCTGGAACACCACCGCCGCCCCGACGTGCCGTGGTGGGCCCTGCCTGCCGCCCGCCGCGCAGGCGTGGGACAGATCGCATTGCATAAGAAGGTTTCCGCATGAGCTGGCTTGCCGCCACCGCCACCGTTCTGGCTGCGCTGTTCGGGATGGAAGTGTTCGCCTGGGTCGCGCACAAATACATCATGCACGGCTGGGGCTGGGGCTGGCACCGCGACCACCACGAACCGCACGACAACGTGCTGGAGAAGAACGACCTGTTCGCCGTGGTGTTCGGGACGATCAACGCGGCGATGTATATCGTCGGATCGCTCTGGGTGGAGTGGCTGTGGTGGACCGCGGTCGGCATCACGCTCTACGGGATGATCTACACGCTGGTGCACGACGGGCTGGTGCACCAACGCTACTGGCGCTGGGTGCCGCGCAAGGGCTACGCCAAGCGGCTGGTGCAGGCGCACAAGCTCCACCATGCGACCATCGGCAAGGAGGGCGGGGTGAGCTTCGGCTTCGTCTTCGCCCGCGATCCGGCCAAGCTGAAGGCCGAGCTGAAGGCGCAGAAGGAAGCCGGGGTTGCGGTGGTGCGGGATAGCGTCGGGGCTTGATCCTGCGGATTGCTGGCGAGGCCGCATTTCATTTCACATCGTCATCGCGAGCGTAGCGAAGCGATCCATGAACCGGGCTTGCCAATTGGCGGCGCGGTTCGGTCATGGATTGCCACGGAGCCTGCGGCTCCTCGCAATGACGAGATAAGGGGACGGCATCCGAACAGCGCACGTTTTAGAGGTGTGCCAGATCGTTTTAGAAGGCCCCCAGATCGGTTTAGACCCCCTCTAGACCCCGGTTAGACCCCCTCTAGACCCCCCCTTGCGCGGCGTTTTTGCGGTGTTTCACGTGGAACATCGCATTTTCGGGGTTCAGCTGGCGGCCAACCGGGCAGCGTGCTCTTTGACCAGCGCGATCATATTGGGCACCCCTTGGGTGCGATTGCTGGACAACTGGTTTTTCAGGTCGAACGGGGCAAGGGTGCCCATCACGTCCATGCTCGCGACTTCGGCAGCGGGACGGTCCTGCACTGCGGCGATGACGAGGGCGACGATGCCCTTGGTGATCGCGGCGTTGCTGTCGGCTAGGAAATGCAGGCGCTGCCCCTCCGTGCCGGCGGGATAAACCCATACAGACGCCGAGCATCCGCGCACCAGCGTGGCGTCGGTCTTGAGGGCATCGGGCATGGGTTCGAGCGCGCGGCCCAGCTCGATCAGCAGGCCGTAACGCTCGTCGCCTTCGAGGAACTCGTATTCCTCGAGAATGTCGGAAAGGGTGCGCATGGCCCGCCCTTAACGGGGGCGCGGCTCCAACGCAAAGGGCTGTTTAGCCGCCAAGCCCGCCGGGCCGGGTGAAGGCATAGTAGGCGACGTAGAACCAGCCGAAAAAGCCCTGGACGATGGCCCAGATGATCGACTTGTGAAGGCTCCAGCTGATCGCCACCGCGATGGCCGAACCGAGGCCGATGCCCGCCTGCGCGGCGCTGTTGCGGGCGGTGCTCACAGTTCCACCCCGCTGGCGATGGCTTCGAGCTTGCGGATTCTCTCTTTGAGATCAGCGAGTTCTATGCGCGCGGTGCCGAGGCCGGAGCCTTCGTCCTTCGCCGCATTGGGGTGCGCGCGCTCAAGCTCCTGACGCTTGAAGTCGAGCCAGCCATGCCATGCGCGCAGCAGGGCGGCGGCGACCACGACAAGGCTGATAACCATGCCGCTGGTCATGATCAGGGTCGGTTCGAGCAGGGTGGTGATCATCTGCACTACTCCTCCTTGGCTGCAGGCGGTGCCCGCAATGCTTCGATTTCGGCGGAAATCCGCGCCTGTTCGCGCGCTTCGCCGGTGTGGGCGTCAGTCGCAATCCGCTCGAGCACCTTGATGCGCTCGCGCAGGTCCTCAAGCTCGCGGCGGGCGATTTCGAGCTCTGCGCTGCTGCGGGGTTCCTGTCGTTTTACAATCTTTTCGTTGCCGTATTCGTCCTTGACGATACCCGCCTTGGCCCGGGTGATCTGGACGAAACCCCAGATGAGAATGGCGACGAGCGCAACGAGAGGCCAGCCGCTCATCAGGCCTTGCCCTTGTCCGGAAGGCTCGCCAGCGCCCGGTCGCGCAGCGCGTCGATCTCGGCGCCGAGGTGGTAGCCGCCGTCGGTGACGATCCGCTCCACATTGGCAAGGCGGTCCTTCATCGACCCGAGCTCGGCGCGCAGTTCGGCGTTTTCCTGGGTAAGCAGGGTGACGCGGTGCGCGGTCTCCTTGTCGGAGCCGGGCTTCAGCGACTGGCCCCATATGCCTTCGAGCGGATAGCCGTTCTTGATCTTCATGCGGGTGGTCTGGAACTGGGCGATGATCCCCATCGCGCCCAAACCGAATGCGCCGGCAATGATGTAGCCGAGGTAGGGAATGAGCTCGGTGGGTTCCATCACACGCGTTCCTTGGTTTCGAGTGCGAGCGGTGCATCGCGCAGTGCTTCGATCTCGCTGGCGAGGGTGTAGCCGCGGTCGGTGACGATCTTCTCAAGTACGATCAGGCGGTCCTGCACGGCATCAAGCTTGCCGTGAAGTTCGCGGTTCTCGGCCTTGAGGCGGGCGTTTTCCCCGTCGTCCTTGCGCTCGGTCTTGCCGCCCCACTGGTCCTCGATCGGATAGCCGTGCTTGGCGCGGATCCAGTTGTTGATCAGCCAGCCGGCGGTGCAGACCAGGACGACCAGGAAGATGAGGAAGGAGTTGTCGCCATGCATCACACGCGCTCCTTGTTCCCGAGGCCGAGCGGGATACCCGCGTCCGCTTCGTCGACGCGGCGCGTGTCGCGCAGGGCCTCGATCTGGGTCGCGATGTCGTAGCCTCGGTCGGTGACGATGCGTTCGAGCACCTGCACGCGGTCTTCGAGCCGCTTGATCTGGCCGACATATTGCGCGGCCTTCTCGGCGGTCTGCTCGGCTGTGGCGCCGACCTGCATCTCAGCCATCTTCTGCTGGTGCTTTGTCCAAAGCGCGACGATCGGGATCATCAGCGCAATGATCGGGATCATCACACCCATCTGTGCTACGTCCATTGTCTTAGTCCCTGTTATTCGTGTCTGGTTCTAGCGAAGCCGCTCGATTTCGGCGGTCAGACGCGGGTTGCTGCTGACATAGTGGGCTTCCACTGCCGCCAGGCGGCGGTCGATGTCACGGAAGCTCGCCTTGATCTCGCGGGCAGTGCGGCGCGGGCTCTGGCGGACACCCTGCCAGTACTTCCGCTCACTCTCGTCGCGGTAGAGGTGCGGCGGCTTCTTGCTGAGGATGAAGCCGGCGATGAAATAGGCGAAGATCGACGACCCACTGGTCATGAACATCGAGGCGACGGCTATCAGTCGCACCCAGAAGACGTCGACGCCGGTGTAGTCGGCAATCCCGGCGCACACTCCCATCAGCTTGCCGTTGTGCTTGTCGCGGTAAAGCGTGGTGCGGGGGCTGTTCATGCGCGGGTTCCCTTCTTCTCGGCGATCAGCTGCTCGAGTTCGCGCAGCTGCTGGTTGTCCTTTTCCTGATCGGCGATCAGGCGGCGGGCGGGGCTGAAGTCCGGATCGTCGGTTGCGACCAGCCGCTCGACCGTGTCCATCCGCTCATCGAGCCGCTTGGCGAGGTTGTAGAGCTCTTCGAGCAGCACCTCGTCATCGACAGTGATGGTGGGAGCGGTCTTCCACTTGGTCATGTAGTGCAGGACCATCCACGGCAGGCCGATGAAGATGGCGGAGATTGCCAATACGCCTTCGAAATCCATGACCTATTTCCCCTCACTGTCGTCGGCCTTGCCGAGCGCTTTCTTCATGGCCTCCAATTCGTCGTCGATCGCGTCCGAACCGGCGAGCGCCGCGATTTCATCGGCGAGCGACGGGGGCGAGCCTTCCGCGATCTGCAGCGCCTCGGCGCGGCCTTCGGCGTAGTCGACGCGGCGCTCGAGCTGGTCGAAGCGGGCGAGTGCCTCATCGGTGCGCTCGGTGCTCATCAGCGTGCGCAGCTTAACGCGGTTCTCGGCGCTTTCGAGGCGCGCGGCGATCGCGGTCTGGCGGCTGCGAGCTTCGCGCAGGCGGTGCTGCAACTTGGCGATGTCTTCCTCGTAGGCGCGCAGGGCATCATCGAGCACAGCGATCTCGCTCTTGAGCTGGTCAGCCATGTCGCCGGCCTTCTTCTTCTCGACGAGCGCCGCGCGGGCGAGGTCCTCGCGGTCCTTGCTCAGCGCAAGCTGCGCCTTCTCGGCCCAGTCGGCCTGCAGACGGTCGAGCTTCACGCAGTGACGGTGCATTTCCTTCTGGTCGGCGATGGTGCGCGCCGCGCTGGCGCGGACTTCGACCAGGGTTTCCTCCATCTCGAGGATGATCATACGGATCATCTTCGTCGGATCATCGGCCTTGTCGAGCATGTCGTTGAAGTTGGCAGCAATGATGTCGCGGGTACGGCTGAAAATGCCCATGAAGGCTACTCCATCGAGAAACGAATTGCCCCGGTCCCGCGAGGCGACTCGGTCGCCAATCGGATCTTCGGGGTTGCGCCGGGACTGGCCTGTGTCGGGGCGGCGACGCAAGGCCTCGATTTCCTCATCGAGGCGCGACAGCCGTCCTGCGGACAGGAGGCGCGAGGGTTGGGCCGGAGCATCACTGTCCTGGCCGGCGCGGGTGGGCTTGGCGCCGTCGGCAGCGTCTGCGGGGGGGACTTCCCGCGAGGGGCGCTCCGGCCCGAGGGGGTCGAACGGATCACCCATTTCAGGCGATCTCGGTCATCGCGCCGCTTTCGGCGGCGGGGTGGGCGAGCGGGGCGGCGCTGGCCGCGCCCGGCTGGATCTGCGAGGACAGCAGCACCATCATCGTCATGGCGGCGATGCTGGCGATGGCGGCGTGTCCGAGCTTGGAGCTCCAGAAGCTGGCTTTGGTGGCGGTGCGGTCGATCATTGTGGCCTCCCAGTGATGTGTCCCAAGCGATGCGCGTGGTCTTGCCGGGTATTTTGCAACCGCCGTGCCAAACTTTGTGAATGGCGGAATTCTGCGCTTTTCTGCGCTGGAGGTGTGCAGCAGCTTGGTGCCTATTGCCAAGCATTGGGGATTTTCACTATAGTTTGGACATGAAGCTCGAGAGCCAGTTCATCGGCCAATCCGGGGCCTTCCTTGACGCGGTCGAACGCGCCAGCCGCGCCGCATCCATGAACCGCCCGGTTCTGGTGATCGGCGAGCGCGGCACGGGCAAGGAACTGATCGCCGAGCGCCTCCATCGCCTGTCGAGCCGCTGGGACGAGCCGCTGGTGACGATGAACTGCGCGGCGCTCCCCGAAACGCTGATCGAAGCGGAGCTGTTCGGCCACGAGGCGGGCTCCTTTACCGGCGCGACCAAGGCGCGGGTGGGGCGCTTCGAAGAGGCCGACCATGGCACGCTGTTTCTCGACGAGCTCGGCACGCTCAGCATGGGCGCGCAGGAGCGGCTGTTGCGCGCGGTGGAGTATGGCGAGATCACCCGCATCGGCGCCTCGCGTCCGATCCGCGTCGATGTGCGGATCGTCGCTGCCACCAATGACGATCTTCCTGCGTTGGCATCGGCGGGCGAGTTCCGCGCCGACTTGCTGGATCGGCTCAGTTTCGAAGTCATCACCTTGCCGCCCTTGCGAGTGCGCGAAGGCGACATCGGCGTGCTGGCCGAGCATTTCGGGCGCAGGATGGCCGCCGAGCTCGATTGGGATCGCTGGCCGGGCTTCGCGCCGCACGTGATGGACGCGCTCGAGGATCACCCTTGGCCCGGCAATGTGCGCGAGCTGCGCAACGTGGTCGAGCGCGCGGTCTATCGCTGGGGCGATTTCGATATGCCGATTGCCCATGTGCAGTTCGACCCGTTCGACAGCCCCTGGCGACCGCGCCCGCCCGAACACCGCCGCGCCGCCGCGCAGGCTCAGGCGAAAGGTAGCGGCGAGGCCGCGCCTGCACCCACTCCGGCACATTTCGATGCCATCGAAGACCTGCGCGCCGCAGTCGACGCGCACGAACGTTCGATCCTCGCCCACGCGTTGGGCAAGCACCGCTGGAACCAGCGTCAGACTGCGCGGGCGCTCGGGCTGACCTATGACCAGCTGCGTCACTGCATCCGCAAGCACGCGCTGATGGAAGGGCAGGACTGAGGGCGGCCCTAACGGATTCGCAAGGCTTTCCGATTATTGCGGTCGTCTGGATTGGGGCGACAACAACACCATGCGTTTGCTTTCCGAAACTTTCTCTTGGCTATTCGGCGACCTGCGGAAACCCGCGGGCGAATCGCCTTGGGCTTTTTCGGTCCGCCCGGATGCCGCCTGAAATGCGCCCTGATTTCTCTTCAACCCCGCTTCACGGGGTGGCACCTGCCAGTGGGCCGGGGCCGGCTGCGGTGCCGAAACCACCCGAGCGCTTGCTACGCGATCCCGTCAAGCTCCAGCCGACTGCCGAGAGCCTCGGGATTCCGACCATCGGACGCCGCGCGGCTCCGCGCCTGCGGCTCAGCTTGCCGGCACAGCTGATCGCGGTCGAGAAAGCGCACACCTGTATCCTCCTCAACCTGTCGCGCAGCGGCGCGCAGGTCGCCATCCTCGATGCCATGCGCGAGGGCGAGGGCGCCATCCTGCGCTGCGGCGTGATCAACCACTTTGCGATCATCACCCGCAGCGAATTCGGTCTTAACGCGCTTTCCTTTGACGAACCGCTGACTGACGAGATCGTGCTGGAAACCCGTCGCTACTACGAGAATTTCGAAGAGCGCGAGCGCCGCGCCTTGATTGCAACGGCCCGCAAGTGGGCGACCGGCGAGACGGACGAGTTCTCGACGTGAATCTTTCGTTAAACGCGGCCTAGGTAGAGCCCCGAGGTCTCCGCTCGACTCCATCTTCACGCCTGCCAGCCATGCTTGTTCGATTATGGCGGCCGAGCTTCTGTCATCCCCCGAACGCAATGCCCCGATGCTCATCGGTCGCCGCGCATCGGCAAGGCTGCGGCTGGCGATCCCGGCCCGACTGGTCTCGATCTACTCCACGCAGAACTGCATCCTGCTCGATATCTCGCGCAGCGGCGCGCGTCTCGCGCTTGCCAACCCGGTTGCCGAGCACCAGTCCGGGGTGGTGGAGGTTGCAAAGCTGGAGCTGTTCGGTGCGATCGTTCGCGCTGAGCATGGGGCTGAAGGCGGGGCCAATGCGATGGCCTTCGAAGACCCGATCACCGAGGCCGAAGTCCTCGAAGTCCGGCGTTTCGCGGAGGGGTTCGAGATGCGCGAACGCCTCGCTTTGCGCGATCTGGTGCGGCGCTGGGTGGCCGGAGAACCCTGACCACTACCCTGCGCGCGCGCCTGCGGTTGGCTCTTGCCAAATCGCCGCCAAGCAACTAGGTGCAGCGCCAATCCCGGCATTGTCGTGACAAGGTTTGGATGCTGGCGCCTCCGGGGGCCGGCCCGAAACCGCGTTTGCACAATGCCTCCTGTGATCGAACGAAAGAATTCATGGCCGATATCGCGCGCCTTACCCAGCTGATCGAACCCGAGGCGGCCGCCTTGGGATTCGAACTGGTGCGCGTCGCGATGCTGCCATCCGAAGCCGGTGACGGCGGCATGGCGCTGCAGATCATGGCCGAAGACCCGGCAACAGGTCAGTTGGTGATCGACCAGTGCGCCGCGCTTTCGCGCCGCGTTTCGGACGTGATGGACGCCGCCGAGGAAGCTGGCGAAGTGCTTGTCGAGGGTGCTTACCACCTCGAGGTTTCGTCACCCGGCATCGACCGTCCGCTCACCCGCGAAAAGGACTTCGCCAACTGGGCGGGTCACGAGGTCAGGATTGTCATGGACAAGGGCTATGCCGGCCAGCGCGTCAACAAGGGCGTGCTTGGCGGGCTCGAGGATGGTATGATCCTCGTGGCCGAAGTCAAAGCAGGCGATGTGCGCCTGCCGCTTGCAGAAACGCATTCCGCGAAGCTCGTCCTCACCGACGCGCTCATCGCCGCCACCCGCCCGCTGGACACCAGCGGTGCTGACGAACTCATCGAAGATACAGAGAAGGCAGACGACTGATGAGTGCCATTTCCGCCAACAAGGCTGAACTCCTCGCAATCGCCAATGCGGTCGCCACCGAGAAGATGATCGACAAGTCGATCGTCATCGAGGCGATGGAAGAAGCGATCCAGAAATCCGCGCGTAACCGCTACGGCGCGGAGAACGACATCCGTGCCAAGCTCGATCCGCTGACCGGCGATCTGACGCTGTGGCGCGTTGTCGAAGTGGTCGAAGAGGTCGAGGATTACTTCAAGCAGGTCGACCTGAAGCAGGGCGACAAGCTGCAGCCGGGCGCCAAGGTCGGCGACTTCATCGTCGATCCGCTGCCCCCGGTCGATCTCGGCCGCATCGACGCGCAGTCCGCCAAGCAGGTGATCTTCCAGAAGGTCCGCGATGCCGAGCGCGAGCGCCAGTTCGAGGAATTCAAGGACCGTCAGGGCGAAGTCATCACCGGCGTGATCAAGTCGGTCGAGTTCGGCCACGTGATCGTCAACCTCGGCCGCGCCGAGGGTGTAATCCGCCGCGACCAGCAGATCCCTCGCGAAGCCGCCCGTACCGGCGAGCGTGTGCGTGCGCTGATCACCAAGGTGGAACGCAACAATCGCGGCCCGCAGATCTTCCTCAGCCGCGCGCACCCCGACTTCATGAAGAAGCTGTTCGCGCAGGAAGTGCCCGAAATCTACGACAACATCATCGAGATCAAGGCCGCCGCCCGTGACCCGGGCAGCCGCGCCAAGATCGGCGTGATCAGCCGCGATTCGAGCATCGACCCGGTCGGCGCTTGCGTCGGCATGAAGGGTAGCCGCGTTCAGGCCGTCGTGCAGGAACTGCAGGGCGAGAAGATCGACATCATCCCGTGGAGCGACGACACCGCGACCTTCGTCGTCAACGCGCTCCAGCCCGCCACGGTCAGCCGCGTGGTCCTCGACGAGGATGACGGCCGCATCGAAGTGGTGGTGCCCGACGATCAGCTCAGCCTCGCGATCGGCCGCCGCGGCCAGAACGTGCGTCTGGCGAGCCAGCTCACCGGTCACCAGATCGACATCATGACCGAGGAAGAAGCCTCGGAAAAGCGCTCCAAGGAATTCGCCGAGCGTTCCAAGATGTTCGAGGAAGAACTCGACGTCGACGAAACGCTCTCGCAGTTGCTCGTGGCCGAAGGCTTCGCCGAGCTCGAGGAAGTGGCCTATGTCGACCTGGCCGAACTCGCCAGCATCGAAGGCTTCGACGATGAACTCGCCGAGGAACTCCAGAGCCGCGCTCTGGAAGCGCTCGAGCGTCAGGAGTCCGCACACCGTGAAGTTCGCCGCGGGCTTGGCGTCGAGGATGCGCTGGCCGAAATCCCGCACCTCTCTGAAGCGATGCTGGTCACGCTCGGCAAGGCGGGCATCAAGACGCTGGACGACCTCGCCGACCTCGCCACCGACGAGCTGATCGCCAAGAAGCGCGAAGCACCGCGTCGCCGCAACAACGACGCTGCGGGTCCACCGCAGCGTCGTCCGCAGCGCGAAACCGACAAGGGCGGCGTGCTGGGCGAATACAGCCTCTCTGAAGAGCAGGGCAACGAGATCATCATGGCTGCGCGTGCGCACTGGTTCGAAGACGAGCCCACCGAGGAGGCCGCCAGTGCGGACTCCACACAATGAGCGCCTGACGTCCGACATCGCCGAGCCGGCGCTTCCCGCTGATGCGGGGAGCGAGCGGCGCTGTATCCTCTCCGGGGACACCTCGGAGCGGGACGGTTTGTTGCGTCTGGCGATCTCGCCGGACGGGCTCGTCCTTCCCGATGCCGGGGCCAAGGCGCCCGGACGCGGTGCATGGATCGGGGTGAGCCGGGCGGTGCTTGAAGAAGCGCTTGCCGAGGGCCATCTCAGGAAAGCTCTGATGCGCGCCTTCAAGGGTGCGCCTCTCACCATTCCCGACGATCTTCCCGCAAAGGTCGAAGCTGCGCTGGCCCGCCATCTCGGCGACCGGCTGGGCCTCGAATTGCGCTCTGGCAACATCGTGCTGGGTTCCGCGCGCATCGAGGAGCAGGCGCGCAGCGGACGCGTCGCCATTCTGCTGCACGCCAGCGACAGCAGCGCGGACGGACGGCGCAAGCTCGATCAGGCCTGGCGCGTCGGCAGCGATGCCGAAGGATCGGGCCAGCGCGGCACGGTCTTGCCACTGGACCGCACCGCGCTGTCTGTGGCATTGGGCCGCGACAACGTGGTCCACCTGGGCGTTGCCGGTCACCCCGGCGACATGCGCGCGGCAAAGCGCGTGCTTCAGGCGGTTTCCCGGCTGGTGCATTACGCCGGGAATGATGGGGCGAACGAGACGAACGAGACGACAAGAGATTCGGGCCGGGACACTTCCGGCGACGCTGACCGGCCTTCGGGCGGGACGGCGCACATTGATGAATACGTGAAGGACTGACGAGCGATAATGAGCGACGACAACGACAACCAGCGCACTCGCAAACCCCTGGGCCTCAAGCGCTCGGTGGATGCGGGCGAGGTCAAGCAGACCTTCAGCCACGGCCGCACCAACAAGGTGGTGGTCGAGGTGAAGCGTCGCCGCGTGCTCGGCAAGCCCGGCGAAGTCGCCGCTCCGCCGCCGCCCGCTCCCGAGCCCGTGGTCGAAGCGCCGCGTCCGGCCCCCGCGCCGGCACCGACGCCCGCGCCCAAGCCCGCGCGCCCCGCTCCGGCGGGCGAGACCCCGCAGGAGCGCGTCAAGCGTCTCCAGCTGGAGGCCGAGGAAGAGCGTCTGCGGATGGCCGAAGAAGGCCGCAAGCGCGAGGAAGCCGAAGCCCGCGATCGCGAGGAAGAAGAGCGTCGCCGTGCGGAAGAAAACCGCCGCGCCGAGGAAGAAGCGGAGCGTCAGCGCGCTGAGAACCCGGCCGCAGCTGTCGTCGCCGAAGCTGCTCCTGAAGTCGAGGCACCTGCCGCGACGGACGAGAGTGCAGAGCCTGCTGCGAAGGCCGATGCGGCTCCCGCTGCTCGCCGCTTCACGCCGGTCGAACGCCCCGAGGCCAAGCGCCCCGAATTGAAGTCCAAGAAGAAGGACGACAAGCGTGCAGCACCGACCGATGAGGGCAAGGATGCCCGCCGCTCGGGCAAGCTGACCGTCACGCGTGCGCTGAACGAGGACGAAGGCCGCCGTGCCCGCAGCCTCGCCGCGCTCAAGCGTGCCCGCGAAAAGGAACGCCGCGGTCAGGGCGGCCCGTCGAAGCCGCGCGAGAAGCAGGTCCGCGATGTGGTTGTCCCCGAGGCGATCACCGTCAGCGAGCTTGCCAACCGCATGGCCGAGAAGGGCGCCGACCTCGTGAAGGCGCTGTTCAACCTCGGCATGATGGTCACGGTCAACCAGACCATCGACCAGGACACGGCAGAGCTGCTGGTCGAAGAGTTTGGCCACAATATCCTGCGTGTCTCGGAAAGCGATGTCGACATCGACACCAGCGAGGACACTGATCCGGAAGAGACGCTCGTGACGCGTCCGCCCGTGGTCACGATCATGGGCCACGTCGATCACGGCAAGACCAGCCTGCTGGACGCCCTGCGCGGCACCGACGTTGTGAAGGGCGAGGCCGGCGGCATCACCCAGCACATCGGCGCCTACCAGATCACCACCAAGGACAAGTCGAAGATCACCTTCCTCGACACCCCTGGCCACGCGGCCTTCACCGAGATGCGGATGCGCGGCGCGAACGTCACCGACATCGTCATCCTCGTGGTGGCGGGCGATGACGGGCTGATGCCGCAGACGATCGAGGCGATCAACCACACCAAGGCGGCCGGCGTGCCGATGATCGTGGCGATCACCAAGTCGGACAAGCCGGAGTTCAATCCGCAGAAAATCCGCGAACGCCTGCTGGAGCACGAGATCGTCGTCGAGGCGATGTCGGGCGACGTGCAGGATGTCGAGGTTTCGGCCAAGACCGGCGCTGGTCTCGACCAGCTGATCGAGGCGATCGGGCTTCAGGCCGAACTCCTCGAACTCAAGGCCCGTCCGGACCGCGATGCCGAGGCAACCGTGATCGAAGCCCAGCTCGACAAGGGCCGCGGCCCAGTCGCCACCGTGCTCGTCACGCGCGGCACGCTGAAGCGCGGCGACACCTTCGTGGTCGGCACGCAAAGCGGCAAGGTCCGTGCGATCGTCGATGACAAGGGCAACCAGCTCAAGGAAGCCGGTCCCTCGATGCCGGTCGAAGTGCTCGGCCTCGGCGGCGTGCCGTCGGCGGGCGACAACTTCACCGTGGTCGAGAACGAGCAGCGTGCCCGCGAGGTCGCCAAGTATCGTCAGGAGAAGGCGACCGAAAAGCGCACCGCACTGGCACCGACCAACTTCGACACGATGTTTGCCGGCCTGTCCTCCAACCTCATCGAATTCCCGGTGGTGGTGAAGGCGGACGTTCAGGGCTCGGTCGAAGCGATCGTCAACGCGCTGCACAACCTTTCGAACGACGAGATCAAGGTGCGCGTGCTGAACGCGGGCGTTGGTGCGATCACCGAAAGCGACGTGATGCTAGCAGGTGGATCGAAGGCGCCAATTATCGGCTTCAACGTCCGCCCGAATGCCAAGGCACGCGAATTGCTGAAGCGCGATAGTGTGCGGATGATGTATTACGACGTCATCTACCACCTCACCGATGCCATCGCCAAGGAGATGGCGGGCGAGCTCGGGCCGGAGCGCATCGAAACCGTGGTCGGTCGTGCCGAGGTCAAGCAGGTCTTCCCTGCGGGCAAGAAGGACAAGGCGGCTGGCCTGCTGGTTCTGGAAGGCGCCATCCGCAAGGGTCTGTTCGCGCGTCTCACCCGCGCCGATGTCATCGTCTCGGCGACCAAGATCCAGTCGCTGCGCCGTTTCAAGGACGACGTCGACGAGGTCCGCACGGGTCTCGAATGCGGCGTGGTGCTCGAGGATACGAACGACATCAAGCCGGGCGACATGCTCGAAGTCTTCTCCGTGGAGGAGCGTGAGCGGACACTGTGAGCCTGGACGACCTGAATTCCCGCCACGAAACGGAACGCTCGCCGCACACTGCGCTGTTGGGTTCCGAGTTCGTGGGCTGGGACGAAAGCACCCAGACCGTCACCATGCGCTTCACCGTGAAGCGCGAGGTCTGCACCTGGCGCGGCGGGGTGCAGGGCGGTCTGGTGGCTGGTTACCTCGATGACGTGATGGGCTATTCTTATGTGCTCGCGAGCGGAGGCCAGCAGGCGCCGCTCAACCTCGAGCTGTCGATGAGCCTCATCCGGCTCATCCCCGAAGGCGCGACGCTGATCGGCAAGGGACGGGTGGTGCGCTCCGGCCGGCGCGTGATCTTCCTCGAGGGCGAGCTCTACGGCGAGGACGGCACGCTCCACGCCCGCGCGACTTCGACTGCGATCCCGACTGCCTTGCCGACCGCGACGACCACGGGGATGGAGTGATGGCGCGGCTTGTCGCACTGCTCGGCAGCATCAACGTCGGCGGCAACCGGCTCAAGATGGCTGACCTCAAGGCAGCGCTCGAGGATGCGGGCTTCGCCAACGTGAAGACCGTGACAGCGAGCGGAAATGTCCTGTTCGACGGAGACCCCGGAGGGCTCGCGATCCATGCGCGGCGCATCGCCGAAGTTGTGGATGCCAAGTTCGGCATTGCGACCTTCGCAGTTGTCACGACCCGCGAAGGTCTGCTCGGTGCGGTGTGCGAAAGCCCCTTCACCGAAACGGGGAGCGAGAACCAGGTGCACGTCCATTTCCTTGAGGCAGCGCCTGACGCCTGGAGCTTTGCGCAGCTGATCGAGGATCAAGCCGAGCGCGGCTCCGAAAAGCTCGCGCCGGGAGCAGGCGTGTTGCACATCGATTTTGCGGGAGGCGTCGCGTCCTCGAAGCTCTCCGGCGCCTTCATGGCCAAGCGCCTGGGCTGCCGCGGCACGGCGCGCAACATCCGCTCCATCCGGCGGATCGCGGAGGCCATGATCTGATGGCCAAGCAACCATTCACCGCCGAACAGCAATCGGTCCGCACCCTCAAGGTGGGCGAGCGGGTGCGGCATATCCTTTCGGAGCTGCTCGCGCGCGGCGAGGTGCATGATGATGTGGTGAGCGCATCACACATCTCGGTCACCGAGGTGCGCATGACCCCGGATCTGCGCCATGCCACCGCCTACGTGAAGCCGCTGCTCGGTGCGGGCGAGGATGAGGTCGTCACTGCGCTGCGCCAGAACACCGCCTTCCTCCAGCGCGAGGTCGCCCAGCGGCTCGGGCTCAAATTCGCGCCCAAACTGCGGTTCCGCAAGGACGAGAGCTTTGCCGAGGCTGACCGTATCGAAGCGCTCCTGCGCGATCCCAAGGTATTGCGCGATCTCGACGAGGACGACGATCAGGCCAACGACAGGGCCGAAGCCTAGGCGCGCAGCATGGCCAAGCTTTACTTCTACTATGCCAGCATGAACGCGGGCAAATCGTCGCACCTTTTGCAGGCCGATTTCAATTATCGCGAGCGCGGGATGGCGACCATGCTGTGGACCGCCGCGCTCGATAGCCGCTCTTCGGGCATGGTGCGTAGCCGCATCGGCCTCGAGAGCGAGGCGCATCGCTTCAATCCCGACACCGACCTGTGGGCCGAAGTCAGCGCCGCCCACGCAGCGACGAAGCTCGATTGCGTGCTGGTGGACGAAGCGCAGTTCCTGTCGCCCGAGCAGGTGTGGCAGCTCGCCCGGCTCGCCGACGAAGCGGGCATTCCGGTGCTGTGCTATGGCCTCCGGACCGATTTTCAGGGGGAGCTGTTCCCCGGCTCGGCGGTGCTTCTTGGGATTGCCGATGCGCTGGTCGAGCTCAAGGCGGTGTGCCACTGCGGGCGCAAGGCCACGATGAACCTGCGCGTCGATGCAAGCGGCGTGGCGGTCAGGCAGGGCCAGCAGACCGAGATAGGCGGCAATGACCGCTATGTCGCGCTGTGCCGCAAGCATTTCTCCGAAGCGATGGGCCGGTGAGCGGGCCCCTTTCCGGCTGGCTGATCCTCGACAAGCCGAAGGGCATGGGCAGCACCCAAGGCGTGAGCGCGGTGAAGCGCGTGCTGCGCCAGAACGGCTATGCCAAGACCAAGGTCGGCCACGGCGGAACGCTCGATCCGCTGGCTGAGGGCGTGCTGCCGATTGCGCTGGGCGAGGCGACGAAGCTGGCGGGGCGGATGCTAGACGCGAGCAAGATCTACGAATTCACGATCCGCTTCGGCGAGGAGACCGATACCCTCGATACCGAGGGGCCGGTGGTGGCGACGAGCGAGGTGCGCCCGTCGCGCGAGCAAGTCGAGGCGGTCCTGCCTCGCTTCACCGGCCCGATCGAGCAGGTCCCGCCCGCCTATTCCGCGCTCAAGATCGGCGGCCAGCGTGCCTATGATCTGGCGCGGGCGGGGGAAGCCTTAGAACTCAAGGCGCGCAGCGTGACCATCCATTCGCTCACCATCGACCCCGGCGCAGGTAGCGAGGCCGACGTCACCCTCGTCGCTCACGTATCCAAGGGCACCTACATCCGCAGCCTCGCGCGCGACATCGCATACGCGCTGAATACCTGCGGCCACGTCACCTATTTGCGGCGCATCAAGGCAGGTCCCTTCACCCGAGAACAGGCGATTTCGCTGGACAATCTGGAGGAAGCCGCTAAGCGCGCGAGCCTTGAATACCTCCTCCTGCCGCTGGAGGCGGGGCTGGACGACATCCCGGCTCTCGACCTCGACCAGACAAGCGCGCAGGCGGTCCGACAGGGCCGGGTGCTGTCTGGCATGCCCCAATCTTCCGGGCTCTATCTGGCGAAACTGGGCACTGTCCCGGTCGCGCTGATGGAAATCACGGACGGGACGGCCACGGTCGTTCGGGGTTTCAACCTTCCCGATGTCGCTGAGTAAGAAAGAGACGTACTATGTCGGTGACCGCCGAAGTTAAGCAGACCATCATTGCTGACAATGCCCGTGATCCCAACTACACCGGCAGCCCCGAAGTGCAGGTTGCGATCCTCACGCAGCGCATCCGCAACCTGACCGAGCACTTCAAGGATCACCACAAGGACAACCACTCGCGTCGTGGCCTTCTGATGATGGTGAACAAGCGTCGCACGCTGCTCGCCTATCTCAAGAAGAAGGACGTCGAGCGTTACAACGCACTGATCCAGAAGCTGGGTCTGCGTAAGTAAGAGTTTAGCGAAAGGGCGGCTCCGACGGGCCGCCTTTTTTGCATTGGGGCACGCAGACATCCGGTCTGCACGCCTTGGGGCCAAAGCGCTCCGCACCGGACCGGGACGGTTGTTTCCCCGGCACATGAGGCCCCGCCCGGCAATATGGCTGCGCGGGTCAAAAGGAAAATCAATGTTCGACACGAAAACCGTATCGCTGGAGTGGGGCGGCAAGACCCTCACTCTGGAAACCGGGCGTATTGCCCGTCAGGCTGATGGCGCCGTTCTGGCGACCTATGGCGAAACCGTGGTGCTGTGCGCCGTGACCGCCGCCAAGTCGGTGAAGGAAGGGCAGGACTTCTTCCCGCTCACCGTCCACTACCAGGAAAAGTTCTCCGCCGCCGGTCGTATCCCGGGTGGCTTCTTCAAGCGTGAACGCGGCGCGACCGAAAAGGAAACGCTGACCAGCCGCCTGATCGATCGTCCGATCCGCCCGCTGTTCCCCGAAGGCTTCTACAACGAGATCAACGTGATCTGCCAGGTGCTGTCGTTCGACGGCGAGACCGAGGCCGATATCGTTGCGATGATCGCCGCTTCGGCTGCGCTCACCATCTCGGGCGTGCCCTTCATGGGCCCGATCGCGGCAGCCCGCGTCGGCTTCGTTGATGGCGAATACACGCTCAACCCGAAGCAGGACAAGGCGCTCGCCGAAGGCCGTCTCGACCTCGTCGTCGCCGCCACGCAAGACGCGGTGATGATGGTCGAGTCCGAAGCCAAGGAACTCACCGAGGAAGAAATGCTCGGTGCGGTGATGTTCGCCCACAACGAGATCCGCAACGTCATTGGCGCGATCATCGATCTGGCCGAGAAGGCTGCCAAGGATCCATGGACCGTCGACCTCAGCGACAACACCGCTGACATGAAGGCCAAGCTCAAGGACCTCATCGGCGGCGACATCGCGGCGGCCTACAAGGTCACCGACAAGTCGGCCCGCTCGAACCTGCTCAACGAAGCCCGGGCCAAGGCCAAGGCGGCGTTTGCTGAAGAAGGCGGCCAGACCCAGATGGTCGCTGGCAAGCTGATGAAGAAGCTCGAAGCCGAAATCGTCCGCGGTGCGATCCTCAAGGATGGCCAGCGTATCGACGGCCGCAAGCTCGATCAGGTTCGCCCGATCGAAGCGATCGTCGGCTTCCTGCCGCGCACCCACGGCTCGTCGCTGTTCACCCGCGGCGAGACGCAGGCAATCTGCACGACCACGCTCGGCACCAAGGATTCCGAGCAGATGATCGATGGCCTCGAAGGCCTGAGCTACACGAGCTTCATGCTGCACTACAACTTCCCGCCCTACTCGGTCGGTGAAGTGGGCCGCTTCGGCGCTCCGGGTCGCCGCGAAGTCGGTCACGGCAAGCTCGCCTGGCGCGCGCTTAACCCCGTGCTGCCCTCGCGCGAGGACTTCCCCTACACGATCCGCGTGCTGTCGGACATCACCGAGTCGAACGGCTCGTCCTCGATGGCGACCGTCTGCGGCGGCTGTCTGTCGATGATGGACGCGGGCGTTCCTGTGAAGTCGCCGGTTTCGGGCATCGCCATGGGCCTGATCCTCGAGGGCAAGGACTTTGCCGTTCTGTCGGACATCCTGGGCGATGAAGATCACCTCGGCGACATGGACTTCAAGGTTGCCGGCACCGAGAACGGCATCACCACGATGCAGATGGACATCAAGATTGCCGGCATCACGCAGGAAATCATGGCCAAGGCATTGGAGCAGGCGAAGGCCGGCCGGATGCACATTCTTGGCGAGATGGCCAAGGCGCTGACGGGTGCACGCACCGAAGTGAGCAAGCACGCACCGCGCATCGAGACGATCCAGATCGACAAGTCGAAGATCCGTGACGTCATCGGCACCGGCGGCAAGGTCATCCGCGAGATCGTCGCCGAAACTGGCGCCAAGGTCGACATCGACGATGAAGGCGTGATTAAGATCTCGTCGAGCAACGTCGACGAGATCGAAGCGGCCAAGAAGTGGATCCTCGGCATCGTCGAGGAAGCGGAAGTCGGCAAGGTCTACAACGGCAAGGTCGTGAACATCGTCGACTTCGGCGCTTTCGTGAACTTCATGGGCGGCAAGGACGGCCTCGTGCACGTCTCGGAAATGCGCAACGAGCGCGTGGAAAAGCCGACCGACGTCGTTTCCGAAGGCATGGAAGTGAAGGTCAAGGTCCTCGAGATCGACAACCGCGGCAAGGTCCGTCTGTCGATGCGCGTCGTTGACCAGGAAACCGGCGAAGAGCTCGAAGACACCCGTCCCGCACGTGAACCCCGCGAGCCCCGTGAAGGCGGCCGTGGCGGCGATCGCGGCGGCGATCGTCGCGGGCCCCGCAGCGGCGGCGGCGACCGTGGTGGCCGTGGCGGCGATCGTGGCGGTCGCGGCGGTGACCGTGGCCCGCGTGAAAGCGGTCCGGCGGGTCTCCCCGACTTCCTGAAGGACTAAGCCTCACTGCGAGGTATGAACATCGGCCGCCCGGAGCGATCCGGGCGGCCTTGTTTTTGGAAGAAGCTACCGATGCTCCAGCGCGAATTGATCGACACTACCCAGATCGAGGACGGCGTGCTCCTCGAACTCTACAGCCACGCTGGCCACTTCATGATCGTGATGGGGCGCAACGAGCTGATGAGCACGCGGATGCGCTTTTCCGAAGAGCAGCTCGCCGACCTCACGCTCGACCGGCTCGGCAAGGACAATGCGCGCATCCTGATCGGCGGCTACGGCATGGGCTTCACCTACCGCGCAGCCGCCGCCCGGCTGGGCGCAAAAGCGCAGATCGTCGTCGCGGAGATTTCCGAAGCGATCATCGACTGGGCGAAGGGACCGATGGCCGCGCTGACGGGCGAGGGGCTTTCCGACCCGCGGCTCGACCTCAAGATCTGCGATGTTGCCGCACTGATCGACGATGCCAATGATGGCACCTGCGCGAAGTTCGACGCGATCCTGCTCGATGTCGATAACGGTCCCGACGGGATCGTGCGCGATGCCAACAACCGCATCTATTCACGCACCGGCCTTGCCAAGGCGCGCGATGCGCTCAGCCCCGGCGGGATCCTCGCGGTATGGTCCGCAGGGCCAGACCCCGCGTTCCGCAAGCGGCTCTATGATACCGGGCTGACCATCACCGAATGGAACGTCCGATCACGCCCGAACAACAAGGGCGCGCATCACATCATCTGGTTCGCTCAGAAGTCGTAGACCAGAGTCATCCGGGTCAGCGTATCGGTGCCCACTGCGCCAATCGGCGGATTGCTGTTGTAGTCGACCGAATAGGCAAAACGCGCGGTCAGGCTGTCGTTGATCTTGGCATTGAGCCCGGTGACGAGATTGACCGAGGTGTTGCGCGAATCGATGACTGCCACCGCCGAGCTACCCGTTTCGGCCACAGCATTGGTGTCCTGCGTCAGCTTCAGACGATCGGTGATGCTCCAGTCGAAATCGAGTGCGACAAGGCCCGCCAGCCGGTTTTCTCCGCGACCGTCGACGAAGTCGGTGACGCGGTAAGCAGGGCCCGCCTTGACCGAGAGCTGGATGTCGTCCTTGCGTAGCGGCTGCCAGCCCATTCCGCCCGAGATCGCGTAACGGGCCGAAAAGCCCTGGAACTGGTCGCGCTCGTATTGCGCCAGCGCATAGATGTAGAAGTCCTGCGAGACGTTGAAGTTGGGCTCGTAGCGGCCGAGGAACTGCTCGCGCGTGGTGGTACCGTTGGCGCGCTGGTAATCGGCGCGGGCGGTCAGCTTGTGCCGCCAGTCGATGCCCTGGCGCTCGAGCGACAGTCCCGCGCTGATGCCGGTGTTGGTGGAATTGCCGGTCGCGCGAAAAGCGCCGAACTCGCCCTTGCCCGACCAATTGGCCAGGAGCCCTGCAGAGCGGAGCTTGGCTTCCTTGGCGGCGGTCTCGGCGGCGTCGCGCTCGGCGAGCTTGGTCTCGAATCCGGCGAGGAGCGTATCGAGCTCGGCCGCGTCGGCAGGGTTGGTGGTGCGCGCTATCTCGATGACAGTGCGCACCTTGGCCTTGTCACCCGTGGCTAACGCCGCGTCGATCATGGCGCGCACCGGCTGGGGCAGTTCTGCCCGCGCTGTGGCTGGCAGGGCAATCGCCATGGCGCCCGCCAGAACTATCATCCGCCATCCGAAAACCGGGGTCATGTTGGTGCTCCCTGACACCGCGAGCGGCTTGGAAGGGCAGGGCAGGGCGGGGCGGGATCAAGACCCCGCCGCCGCAAGTCGTTACATACGTCAGCGAACCCGGGGGCCGCCGAAGGGCAGGGGCGGGGGCGGACGGCGGACGCCGCGCGGCAGCTGCGCCTGATAGGCGCGCCCGCAATGTTCCACGCAATAGGGGAAGCCCGGGTTCACCTGCACGCCGCAGAAGTGGAAGTCGGCCTCGCCCGGGTGGCCCATCGGCCAGCGGCACACCTTGTCCGACAGGTCGAGCAGGGTGGTCTTGCCAGCGATCTCGGCGCTCGGCTTGGCGGGCACGAGGCGGCGCGGCGGAGCGGGCGGGATCGGCGCCTGCTGGTCGCCGGGCCCCTGACGCAGGAAGCCACCGGGCCCGACCGAGACGATCTTGGGGAGATTTTCCTGAGGCACGGGCGCCTGAACGGGCGCTGCGCCATCGGCGTCGTCGCTGTGTTCGACACGCGGCGCGGCGGGCGCGGCAGCGCGCGCAGCAGGACGCTCGGCCGCTTCGGGGCGCTCGGCAGGTTCGGCGCGCGGTTCGGCAGCGGCAGGACGCACAGGTGCGGGAGCTGCCTTCTTGACCGGAGCGGCGGCCTTCTTTTTCTCGTTGGCCTTAACCGGAGAGGGACGCGCCTTGAGGCCAAGCCGGTGCGCCTTGCCGATCACCGCATTGCGGCTGACCCCGCCCAGTTCGGTGGCGATCTCGCTGGCAGTCGCGCCGCCTTCCCACATCTTCCTGAGCGTTCCGATGCGCTCGTCCGTCCAGCTCATATGTTCTACCTGTTCCTGTGTCCGGCGACTGTCCGGGTGGCGGGGTGCTTGTCAGGGGCACTCGTGGAGCCTAGGCACCGGGCCATGGCCGAGAACGCTCCTGCAAATCCGCTCAACAATGCCGCTCCCGTGACTGAAATGATGGCGGATGACAAGACCGGCGGGAGCACCCGGTTCTCCCCGCGCGGGCGCCCCGTCATTGTCGGGGTCAATCGCGTGGGGTTGCTTGCCCTCTATATGAAGGAGGTGCGCCGGTTTCTCAAGGTCCAGACGCAGACGATCTGGGCTCCAGCCTTCACAACCTTGCTGTTTCTGGCGATTTTCACCGTCGCGCTGGGCCGTGAGGGGCGAATGGTGCTCGGCGTGCCCTTCGCGACCTTCGTTGCGCCGGGCCTGATCATGATGGCGATGATGCAGAACGCCTTCGCCAATTCCTCCTTCTCGCTGCTCGGCGGCAAGATTCAGGGGACGATCATCGACTACCTGATGCCCCCGCTGTCACCGGGCGAGGTCATGGCCGGAATCCTCGCCGCTGCGATGACCCGTGCGATTGCCGTTGGCTTTGCGGTGGCGCTAGCGATGGCGCTGTGGCCTGGCGTGTCGCTGGCGATGGCGCATCCGTGGGCCGTCGCGTGGTTCGGCCTGATGGGCGCACTGCTGCTCTCCACGGCGGGTCTGGCAACTTCGATCTGGGCCGAGAAGTTCGACCACAACGCGGCCGTTACCAACTTCATCATCGCGCCGCTCTCGCTGCTGTCGGGCACGCTCTACACGATCGAGAACCTCCACGGCGTGTTCCAGACGATCAGCCGGATGAACCCGTTCTTCTACGTGATCTCGGGCTTCCGTTATGGCTTCCTCGGGGCAAGCGATATGGGCGGCGGGGACCACGTGACGGGTTCGGCCTTCGGCTTGCTGGCGCTGAATGCGGTGCTGATGGCGGGCGTCTATGCGCTGCTCAAGAGCGGGTGGAAGCTCAAGAGCTGAGCGCGCCCGCGCTGCCGCCCGGGACCCGCGCACCGTTGGCAATCCGGTCGATCGCCGCTTGCGCGCCCATGACATCGGCGACGAGACCAATGTCGAAACTTTCGGTCTGCTTGTCGCCGTCGCTGTCGCGTCCGATCCTGATGGCTAGGCTCAACGTGCCCGTACCGTCGGCCCGCTCGCTACGCTGGACGAGGCCGATGCGATCGGCGGGGACCGTCTTGATCGATAGCTCGCGTCCGATGCTCAGCCTCAGCACCCGCCGGTCGGTCACGACATAAAGCACACGCCCGCGCTCCCAGAGCGGCATGAAGGGCCGCGAGAGCATCCACGCGCCGACCGCAATGAAGGGCAGGCCGAACAGCGGGAAGGCCCACGCGAAGAGGCCCCATCCAAGCTGCTCGGATGCCAGCACCGCGGTGAAGGCAAGCCCGGTCCACGCCAGGGAGAAAGCGGTCCAGGGAACGGCGAAGATGTAGATCCCGAAACTGCGCGGATCGAGCCGACCCAGCTGCCAGCCGTGCCACTGCACGGTCTCGTCGGAGTAAAGCTCACGCTCGAGCGCAAGCCGCAGCTGCGCCATGGTGGCATTGTCGCTATCGGAGTGGGTGATGTCCGCCATAGCCCCGTTTTAGCAGGGCATGGTTGTCAATGTGTAAGCGAGGCCCGCATCCGGTAGCGGCCGTCCTTGAAGCTCTCGAACAGCTGGCGCACCGTCGGGTGATCGATCGGCCCGCCCTGCGGATCGGCGAGCAGATTGCCCTGGCTCACATAGGCTACGTAGGACGAATCTTCGTTCTCGGCGAGCAGGTGGTAGAAGGGCTGGTCGCGCGGCGGGCGAATGTCTTCGGGGATCGACTCGTACCATTCTTCGGAATTGGCGAAGACCGGGTCGATGTCGAAGACCACGCCGCGAAAGGCGAAGAGGCGGTGACGGACCACGTCGCCGATGCCGAAGCGGGCGCGGGTCTGGCGGGGCGCGATGATGGTGCGTCCGGCCTGGGTCGAGAAGAACTCAGCGCGTTCCATGTCGGGCAATATGGACCTTTGGCGACGCAAAACAAGCACGCGGGTGGCAGGTGTCCCGGATATGCCCGCATTTTGTAGGTGCGCAGGTCTTGGCAAGCGGCAAGGCTTGGGCTAACGGGCGCGCTCCCTGTCGCCAGCCGCCCTGACCAGCGGCGCACACGTGCGCGACGGGCCTCGCGGAGAGGTGGCAGAGTGGTCGAATGCGCCGCACTCGAAATGCGGTTTACCGGCAACGGTAACGTGGGTTCGAATCCCACCCTCTCCGCCAATTATCATGTTGAATTCATTGGATATAATGCTCAGTGACCGGGATCGCGGAACACACGGCTTGCGCTGGTGTTTCATCAACAAGCTCTTATCGCGGGGCTGCTCGGATCATGACGGCTGCTCTTGACCGGCATATTCACCGATGGTTCAATCCGTTCTCCGCAAAGGCGCTGGACAATGACAAGGCATCAAAGGAAACTCGAAACATGACGCGGCAAGGGATCGACCGTATCGCGCTGTGCATCGGAGCGATTGCTGCGTCGATCGCCATGTCCGGCCCGGCTACGGCCGCGCCCGACCCGGGCAAGAAGGCCTGCGTGCAGGAAGCGCGCAAGCTTTGCCCCGCCGAGATGAAATCGCTGAGCCGCAAGAAGGTCGAGGCGTGCATGATCCGGAACATCGAGAAAACGTCCCCGACCTGCAAAACGGCGATGCTCAAGATCAAGGCCGAGCGCGAGGCCCTGGCCCGGCGCGGGGCACGTGGTCAGGCTGGCGCTTCGGAATAGGCGGCATTCTCCGCCCGGATGCGCACCCACAACATCGCGGCATTGAGCGCGGAATAGAGTACCGCCACCCAGATCAGTCCGAACATCAGCGGCACGACCGCGATCTCGCAGATCACGACGAAGTAGTTCGGGTGACGCATGATGCGAAACGGCCCGCTGGTGATCGTAGGCTCGTTCCTGGGAACGATGATCCGCGTCGTCCAGCGCCGACCCAGCGTCGCCAGCACCCAAACGCGCATGGCCTGCAGGACCGCGAAAACCACGAGCAAGGGCATGTACACCGGCGCGCCGCCGACCAGTGCCCACAAAAGGGCCAGCCACGATGCGTGCATCAGCACCATCACCGGATAGTGGGACCGCCCGAATTCCACCGCGCCGCGCGCGAGCAGGGCCTTGGTGTTGCTCTGCGCGATAACAAGTTCGGATATCCGCTGGAGCGTGATGAACAGCATGATCGCATAAGGAAGGGTCATGCCGCGCTCCGCAAGGTTACCGTGCTGGCCGTGAAGCCGGGGCCGAGCGCGGTCATCACCGACAAGGGCGGCAGGCCCTGCTTGCGTACACGGTCGAGCACGAACAGGGCGGTCGGCGCGGACATGTTGCCGTGCCGGCGCAGAACCTCGCGCTCGTCATTCAAACTTCCCTGCGGCAAGGCGAGCGCCACTTCGAGCGCATCGACGACCTTGGCCCCGCCGGGATGGCAGATGAAGCGATCGACCTCCTCGATCTGCACGCCTTGCGGGGTCAGCATCTCTTCGACCGCGCCGCGGAATTCCTTGCGGGCGAAAGCGGGAATGGCGCGGTTGAGGATCACGCCAAGACCTGCGGGCTCCATCTGCCAGCCCATGATGTCGAGCGTATCGGCCCAGGTCTTTTCCGCGCTGCCGGTGATCTGAGTGAACCCTTCATCGCCTGGCCGGATCACGCAGGCCGCCGCCCCGTCGCCGAACAGCGCGGTCGAGACGATGTCCGCCTTGCCGACATTCTCGGTCCGGAGCGCGAGGCTGCAAAGTTCGACCGTGACAAACAGCACCGTTGCACCTTGCCCCACCCGTGCCAGCTTCGCGGCGAGGCCCAAGCCCGACACACCGCCGGCGCAGCCGAGGCCGAAAACCGGGACCCGCGAGACGTCGCTGCGGAAGCCCATCCGGCCCATCGCGCGCGCTTCGAGGCTCGGGGTGGAAATGCCGGTGGATGATACGGTGACGATGGCATCCACCGCGTCAGCCGCGATCCCTGCCTCTGCCAGCGCCTTCTCGGCTGCTTCGACAAACAGGTCGAGCGCGACCTCGAGATAGACTTCGGTACGTTCGACGATGCTGCGCGGTTCCATGTACCAAGCGACCGGGCGGGCCAGCTGGCGGAACTCGATCCCGGCATTGCCGTAGATCGCCCGCAGCCTGCCGAAATCCTCGAAGGCCGAGCCGAGCAGCTGTTCCGCGACCTGTGCGCCGGTCGTCTGGTCGAGAATATTCAGGGGCGTCGCTGTCGCGAGCGAATGGATGCTTACCGGAATCATGAAGGGAGCCTCACATCCGCCGACTGAGCGGCAATCTGGTTCTGATTATCAAGCGACGGCACCACCGAAGCATGGTTCCGCTAAGTTACGACGCCGGTCCGCAAGCGGATGCCAGTTTCCTTTAGTCAGGATCGCAGTCTTCGGCTAGCTAACGCCGCATGAACGCGAACGAAATACCTGAAGCTGGTCTGCGCACGTGGGCGGGCTTCATCTTCATGTGCGTCGGCATGTTCATGGCGATCCTCGATATCCAGATCGTAGCGACATCCCTGCCGACGATCCAGAACGCGCTGGGCATCGGCACCGATCAGATGATCTGGATCCAGACCGCCTATCTCACGGCCGAGATCGTGGCGATCCCGCTGACTGGTTTCCTGACCGCGCGGCTGGGCATGCGATGGCTGTTCGTATCGGCGGTCACGGTGTTCACCATCGCCTCGATCGGCTGCTCCGAGAGCCAGACGTTCGCCTCGCTGATCGTGTGGCGGATCGTCCAGGGGTTTGCCGGGGGCACCCTGATCCCGGCCGTGTTTTCCGCGGTGTTCCTGCTGTTCCCGGTAAGATCGCAGGGCATCGCCACGACCATCGCCGGGGTTGCCGCCGTCTTCGCACCGACGGTCGGGCCAATCGTCGGTGGCTGGATTACTGAGACATATTCGTGGCACTGGCTGTTCCGGATCAACGTCCTGCCGGGCATTGTCGCGGCAACTGGCGCTGCGGTGACGCTGCGCGGTGCGGCCAGCAACATGCGCACCGCCCGGACCGTCGATGCCGCCGCGCTGACCCTGCTGGCAGCGGGTCTGACCGCGCTTCAGATCGGCCTGAAGGACGCGCCGAGCGATGGCTGGCTTGCCCCCAACGTGGCCGCGTTGCTGGCCGGTTTTGCGGTGTGCGCGGCATTGTTTGTCTGGCGCACCTCGCGCTCGGCTGGCCCCTTGGTCGAACTGCGGTGCTTCAGAGATCGCAACTTCGCCATCGGCTGCGCGCTGAGCTTCATTCTCGGCGTGGGGCTGTTCGGTTCGACCTATCTGATGCCGTTCTTCCTCGGCCTCGTGCGCGAACATGATGCGCTGCGCATCGGCGAGATCATGCTCGTCACCGGGATCGCCCAGCTCATCGCCGCGCCCGTCGCCGTCTATCTCGAGCAACGTGTCGGGGCGCGATCGCTCACCGTGTTCGGTTTCGTCCTGTTTGCAGCCGGTCTGCTCATGAGCACCAACCAGACCGCCAACACCGATTTTGCGGAGATGCTCCTGCCGCAGGTCCTGCGGGGCGTGGCGACCATGTTCTGCCTGCTGCCCCCGACGCGGATGGCCTTGGGACGCCTGTCGCCCGAACTGGTGGCGGATGGCAGCGGTCTGTTCAACCTCATGCGCAATCTCGGCGGTGCGATCGGCCTTGCCCTTATCGACACCACGATCTTCAGCCGCGCCGCGACCTATGGCGCGGCGATCGTCGAGGAACTGAAGGCGGGCAACATCCAGACTGCGGTGCGGATCGGCATTCCCCGCGATGCCTTCCTCGAACAACTTGGCGTGCCGCCTGACGAATTCACTCAGGAAATGGTTCGCCCGCTGGTGGAACGGCAAGCTCTGGTACAGGCCATCAACGATGCATGGCTGCTGATCGGGGTTCTGACGGCACTTGCGGTGATACTTGTGTTCTTCGTTCGCCCGATACCGCCCCAGAGTGCGGCCGACCGCGTGGGCGAGGACCTTCCAACCCTGTAACGCCGACGGGCCTTGCCGCCGGCGTGTCCTCAGTCCGCGGGCTCCGGGGCCACCGTCTCTCCGCCTAGAGCGCGGTAGAGCGTGACGCGGTTGCTGGCTTCGATCAGCTGGGTCGTCAGCAGCGTACGCTGCGCCTGATAGGCCGAGCGCTGCGCGTCGAGGGTGGTCAGGAAGGAATCAACGCCGCCGCGATACCGCAGGTTCGCCAGATTATACGTGTCCTCTGCCGCATCGACGAAGGCGCGGTTGGCGCGCAGTTGCTCGGTGATTGTGCCGCGCCGCGCGAGGGCATCGGCGACGTCTCGGAAGGCAGACTGGATGGCGCGTTCGTAGCCTGCCACGGCCGCGTTGCGCTGCGCTTCGGTCTGGGCCACGCCCGCCCGCCCCGCACCGCCTGCGAAGAGCGAATAGCTCACATCCGCCCCGGCTGAGTAGTTGAAGGCGCCGCCGGTGAAGAGGCCCCCCAACGCGTTGCTGGCAAGCCCTGCCAGCCCCGTCAGCGAAATGCGCGGGAACAGCGCCGCGCGCGCCGCGCCGATCTCGGCATTGGCGGCGCGCAGCTCGTATTCGGCCTGCACCACGTCGGGGCGGCGCAGGAGGATCGTGGAATCGAGACCGGCGGGTAGGGCACGTACTGCCTCGCTCGCATCATCGATGGACTGCGGGAGAAGTGCCTCGTTGACCGGCGCGCCGACCAGCAGTTGCAGCGCATTGACGTCCTGCGCCAGCGCGGTCGTTTGCGCGGCGATGTCGGCCTCGGCAGTGGCGAGGATCTGTTCGGCCTGGCGCAGATCTGTGCGCGGGGCGATGCCGCCGTCGAGCCGCAGCCGCGTCAGCTTGACCTGCTCGCGCGCGTTGGCGGCGGTATCCTCGGCAAGCTTCAGCAGCGAGCGGTCGGCGGCGTAAGTGAGCCACGCATCCGCGACATCGCCGATCAGCGTCAGCCGCGTCGCCCGGGCTGCCGCTTCGGTGCTGAAATAGCGGTTCAGCGCGGCATCGGAGAGCGATTGCAAGCGCCCGAACAGGTCGAGCTCGAAGGCGTTGACGCCGACATCGGCGGTGTAGCGCGCTCCCGACGTGGAGCGCACCGTCGTGCCGCCAGTGGTGGTCTGGTTAGACGTGCCGTTATCGAAACGGGTGCCGCCTACGCCCACGCCCACCTGCGGCAACTGACTGGCACGCTGGATCCTATACTGGGCGCGCGCCGCCGCGATATTCGCCGCCGCGATGCGCAGGTCGCGATTATTGGCGAGCGCCTGTTCGATCACCTGCGCCAGCCGCGGGTCGGGAAAGACCTCGCGGTAGCTCATCACCGGCAGCGCGGCCTCGCTCTGCGCAAGGTAAGCGTCGCCCACCGGCCACGAGGTGGGAACGGGCGGGGCGGGCTGCACGTATTTGGGCGCCATCGAGCAACCCGACAGCAGCGCCAGTGCAAGGAGCGCGCCCGTCCTCATGCTGCAGGCTCCCGCTTCAGCTTCTTGAGCGTGTCGCGGGTAGTGCGCCGCACGATCACGAAGAACAGCGGGATGAAGAAGATCGCCATCACCGTCGCGGTCAGCATCCCGCCGATCACCGAGGTGCCGATCGCGATGCGGCTGTTCGCCCCCGCGCCGCTCGACAGCGCCAGCGGCAAGACGCCGAAGATGAAGGCGAGGCTGGTCATCAGGATCGGGCGAAGGCGCAGGCGTGCGGCCTCTAGCGCCGCGTCGATCACCCGCGCGCCGCGTTTCTCGGCCTGCTCGGCGAACTCGATCACGAGGATCGCATTCTTCGCCGCCAGCCCCATCGTGGTGAGTAGCCCGATCTGGAGATAGACGTCGTTCTCAAGGCCCCGCAGCGTCACCGCAAACACCGCACCGACCAGCCCGAGCGGGATGACCAGCATCACCGCCACGGGGATCGTCCAGCTTTCGTAGAGCGCGGCAAGGCACAGGAAAACGACCAGCAGCGACATTCCGTATAGCAGCGGCGCTTGGCCCGAGGACAGCCGTTCCTGGAAGGACAGCCCCGACCAAGCAACGCTCACACCGGGGATCTGCTGCGCGAGCGCCTCGATCCGGTCCATCGCCGCGCCCGAACTCTCCCCTGGAGCCGCCTGCCCTTCGAACTGGAAGCTGGGATACCCCTGAAACCGCGACAGCGTCGTCGGCGTGGTCGACCAACGGGTGCGGGCGAAAGAGGAGAAGGGCGCCATCTGCCCGTCGCTGCCACGCACGAACCAGCGGCCGATATCGTCAGGCGTCGCGCGGTAGGGCGCGTCGGCCTGCACGAACACGCGCTTCACCCGGCCGCGGTCGATAAAGTCGTTGACGTATTGTCCGCCCCACGCCGCCGAGAGTGTGGTGTTCACATCCGACTGGTTGAGACCGAGCGCCGCAAGCTTGGACTGGTCGATATCGACTTGCAGCGTCTGCACGTCGGGCAACTCGCCAAGGCGGACCCCGGCGAGCGTGGATTCGCCCTCTGCCGCAGCGAGCAGCTTGTCGCGCGCGCTAGCGAATTCCTCGCGGCTCATGCCGCTAGTGTTCTGCAGCTGGAGCGTGAAGCCGTTGGTCTGGCCGAGCCCGCGGATGGCGGCGGGGACCAGCATGTTGACCTGCGCATCGCGAACGGCGGCAAACGCTTTCCCGGCCCGCTCGGTGATGGCGTCAGCCGAGTTTGCGGCGCCCTTGCGCTGCGACCAGTCGACGAAATTGACGAAGCCTTGCCCGGTGTTTTGCCCCGCCGCACCCTGTCCGCCGCCGGAGACGCTGAACATCGTCGCGATGTTCTTGCCTTCGTCCTCAAGCATGTATTTCTCGATGGCGAGCTGCACCTCACGGGTTCGCCCCAGCGTCGCGCCGGCAGGCAGGCGGAACTGGAGGCGCGCGGAACCCTGATCCTCGGTCGGCAGGAAGCCAGTCGGCAGGCGCACGAACAGGACCACGAGGAGCACGAGAACAATGGCGTAGATCGCGAGGAACAGCGCCTTGCGGTCGACCACCCTTTGCACCGCCACAACATACCTGTCGGTGCCGCGCGCGAAGCTGGTGTTGAACCAGTCACGCGCGCGCTCGACCCGGTCGGCGGCGCGCGGGAAGGTGCGGTGGAAGCGGCTCTCGCGAGGCTCCGCGTCATGGCCCTTCTGGCGCAGCAGCGTCGCCGTCAGGGCCGGGCTGAGGATCAACGCGACCAGCGCCGAGAGCACCATGGCCGAGACGATGGTGATCGAGAACTGACGATAAATCACCCCGGTCGATCCGCCGAAGAACGCCATCGGCAGGAACACCGCCGACAGCACCACCGCGATCGCCACTAGGGCGACCTGAATCTCGCCCATCGAGCGGATTGTCGCTTCCTTGGGCGTCATGTCCGGGTTCTCGTCCAGGAGGCGCTCGACGTTCTCGACGACCACGATGGCGTCGTCGACCAGCAGGCCGATGGCCAGCACCAGCCCGAACAGGGTCAGCGTGTTGATCGAAAAACCGGCGAGATAGAAGATCGCGAAGGTGCCCAGCAGCACCACCGGCACGGCGATGGTAGGGATCAGCGTCGCGCGCCAGCTTTGCAGGAACACGAACATGACAATGACGACGAGGATGATCGCCTCGATCAACGTCTGCACCACCTCCTCGATCGACAGGCGGATGAAGGCCGTGGAGTCGTTGGCGTAGGAGACGTTGTAGCCGGGCGGGAAGCTCGGCCGTGCATCTGCGACCGCCTGCTTGACCAGATCGGCCGTCGCCAATGCATCCGATCCGGGCGCAAGCGAGATGGCGAGCCCTGCACCGGGGTGGCCGTTGATGCGGCTCGACGAGGAATAGTTCTCCGCCCCCAGCTCTACCCGCGCGACATCGCCAAGCCGCACGATAGCGCCGCTCTGCTCGGACTTCAGGATGATCGCCTTGAACTCGTCCACCGTGCGCAGCCGCGACTGCGAGGTAACGGTGGCGTTCAATTGATTGGTGTCCGGCTGCGGCTGACCGCCGACCTCGCCAGCGGCAACTTCGGTGTTCTGGTTGCGGATTGCGGTGACAATGTCGCCCGGCATCAGCCCGACCGAGGCGAGCCGGTCGGGATCGAGCCAGATGCGCATCGCATAGGGCGATCCGAACACATTGGTCTCGCCCACCCCGTCGATCCGCGAAAGCTCGTCCTGCAAGTTTGAGACGAGGAAGTCAGAGACGTCGATATTGGTGCTGCGGTCGGTCTCGTCATAGACTCCGACGATCATCAGGAAATCGGGGTTCGACTTGGTGACCCGCAGCCCCTGCTGCTGCACCTGTTGCGGCAGCCGGGCGAGCGCCTGCTGCACCTGGTTCTGCACCTGCACCTGCGCGATGTCGGGATCGATGCCCTTCTCGAAGGTCGCGCTGATCGTGACCTGTCCGCGCGAGGTCGAGCTGGAGCTGAAATAGAGCAGTCCGTCGATGCCGGTGAGCTGCTGCTCGATGATCTGGGTGACGGAGTTTTCGAGCGTCTCCGCCGAGGCGCCGGGGAAGGTCGCGCGGATGTTGACCTGCGGCGGGGCGACGTCGGGATATTGCTCGATCGGCAGCAGCGTGATGCAGCCGATGCCCGCCAGCATGGTGATGATCGCCAGCACCCACGCAAAGATCGGCCGTTCGATGAATATGCGCGACATGGCCGCGCCTCAGCCCTTGGACTTGGGCGCGGCGATCACCTGCGGCTTGGTCGCGGGGACGGGCTTGATCGGCGCGCCCGGCCTGATCTTGGCGAGGCCCTGCACGATAACCTTGTCACCCGGCTTCAGCCCCTCGGTCACCACCCAGTCGCTGCCGACCGCGCGGTCGGCCTTGACCTTGCGCTCAGCCGCCTTGTTGCCGGCGTCGACGACGAACACGCTCGCCTCGCCGCGCGCATTGTGGGTGACGCCCGCCTGCGGCACGAGGATCGCATTTGTGTTGACCGATTGCTCGAAGCGCGCCCGCACGAACATGCCGGGCAGCAGCAGCCCTTCCGGGTTGGGGAAGCGCGCGCGCAGCGTCACGGTGCCGGTCGCGGCGTTGACCATCACTTCGGAGAACTGGACGACCCCGCGCGGGCCATATTCGCTGCCGTCCTCCAGCACGAGGCTGACCGATGCGCTGCCCGGCACGGTGCCCCCCTGCGCGAGACTGCGGCGCAAGGTGAGCAGATCGGCGCTCGATTGCTGGATGTCGACGAACACCGGGTCGACACCCTGGATGACTGCGAGCGGCTCTGCCTGATTGCCCGTCACCAGCGCGCCGACGGTGAATAGCGAGCGCCCGATGCGTCCCGTAATCGGGGCGGGCACGCGGGTGAATTGCAGGTTGACCTTGGCAGTCTGTACCTGCGCGCGCGCCTGCTGGACTGCGGCGGCCGCCTGCCGGGCGGAGGCTTGCGCGTCTGTATATTCCTGCAAGGACACCGCCTGTGCCTCGGCCAGCGGCTTCAGGCGCTCGGCGCGGATGCGGGCGGCTTCCGCGGTGGCATTCGCGCTGGCGAGGGACGCGTTCGCCTGTGCGGCAGACGCATTGTATAGCCGGGGATCGATCTCGTAGAGCGTTTCACCGGCGCGGACCACCGCGCCCTCGGTAAAGAGCCGGCGCCGGATCAGCCCGCTGACCTGCGGGCGAACCTCGGACATTTCGAAGGCCGATATGCGCCCGGCGAGTTCGACCGCCATCGGCACCGAGCTGGCCTTGACCACCACATAGCCGACCTCGGGGGTGGGCCGCTTAGGCTTGTCGTCGCCGCCGCCCGAGCAGGAGGCAAGCACAAGCGCCGCCAGCCCGGCAAGGGCGAGGCGAGGGCGCAGGGACGGGGGGGTCATAAGGTGAGAGAGGATGGCAGGCTCTTGAAAACGGGGCAGGTATCGGACGGGACGGAATGTCTCAGGCGTTAAACCCGCAGGGCGCACAATGTTTCACGCCGCCCGACGCTTTTGTAAACCGCCTCGGCGCGACTTACTGCAAATTTCGCGAGATTGGCGATCCCCAAATAACGAGGTGACTTGGGCCGGTGGCCGTGAAAGGGCCGCTTCATCGTATTACGGAGTTGGCAGGAATGACGATCAGCAGCGAAGCGCTGGACATGGCAGCGAAGGTCGAGGCTTTCGTGCGGGATCAAATCTTCCCCTACGAACAGGACCCGCGCCGCGACCACCACGGTGCGCCAACCGATGAGTTGGTGATGGAAATGCGCAAATTGGCGCGCGCCGCGGGCGTGCTCACCCCGCACATCCGTCCCGACGGGCACCACTTCAACCAGCGCGAGACCGCGGTTATCCTCATCAAGTCCGGCCTCACGCCGCTCGGGATGCTGGCCTGCAACACCCAGGCCCCCGACGAGGGCAATATGTACCTGATCGGCAAGGTCGGCAGCCCCGATCTCAAGGAGCGGTTCCTGAACCAGCTGGTCGAGGGCCGCGCGCGATCGGCCTTCTTCATGACCGAGCCTGCCGAGCTTAACGGCGCGGGCGCGGACCCTTCGATGATGATCACCACCTGCCGTAAGGACGGCAATCACTGGGTGGTGAACGGCAAGAAGTGCTTCATCACCGGCGCGGAAGGCGCAAAGGTCGGGATCGTGATGGCGAAGTCGGAAGACCCCGACAGCCACGGCGGGGCCTGCATGTTCCTCGTCGACCTGCCCGATCCTGCGATCCAGATCACCGGCGTGCCCAACACCATCGATAGCTCGATGCCCGGCAGCCATGCCGAGATCACCATCGACAACCTGCGTATCCCGGCGGACCAGATGCTGGGCGATGCGGGCGAGGGGTTCAAATATGCGCAGATCCGCCTCAGCCCGGCACGCCTCTCGCACTGCATGCGCTGGCTGGGCGGCTGCATCCGCGCGCAGGAAATCGCGGTCGAATACGCCAACCGCCGCATTGCATTCGGCAAGCCGCTGATCGACCACGAGGGCGTGGGCTTCATGCTCGCCGAGAACATGATCGACCTGAAGCAATGCGAGCTGATGATCGACTGGTGCGCGGGCGTGCTGGACACCGGCTCGCTCGGCACGGTCGAAAGCTCGATGACCAAGGTCGCCGTGTCCGAGGCGCTCATGCGGGTCGCCGACAAATGCGTGCAGGTGATGGGCGGTACCGGGGTGACCGACAAGACGATTGTCGAGACGATGTTCCGCGAAATCCGCGCCTTCCGCATTTATGACGGCCCGACCGAGGTCCACAAATGGAGCCTCGCCAAGAAGCTGCGGCGCGACTGGAAGGCGGCGCAATAGGTGCAAGGGCGGGGGAAAATACGCCCCCCGTCAAATCCTCGCTGACAAGCACGAAATGCTCCGCTAGCCTCTCTTTTCGTTAGGAAAACAGAGGTCCTCATGTCGCTTCGTATTGCTCGCCGTCGTGCCCATAACATCGCCGTGCCCCTCGTGGGCCTGCTGCTTGCCGGAACGGCCATGCCGGCGTTCGCGGGCGAGGCGGTGCTTTACGATACCGCGCCCGGCTGGGTCGAGCTTGCCAAGGTCGAGCCCAAGCCTGCCGACTCCAATTCCTTCATCGTTCTCTTCGACCAGCAGTCGCGCATCGAGAAGGGGCGGCTGTGGAGCTATATCGACACGGCTATCGCGCTGGATTCGCCGGATTCGCTGACCCGTTTCGGCACGCTGACCGCAGCCTGGATGCCCGATAAGGGCGACCTCATCATCCACCGCGTCGAGCTCATCCGCGGCGGGCAGGTGATCGACGTGCTCAAGGGCGGGGCGGTGTTCGAGGTGCTGCGACGCGAACGCGGGCTCGAGAAGCGGCTTGTCGACGGGTCACTGACGGCGACGATGGCGGTGCCGGGCGCCAAGCTGGGCGACGTGCTGCGGCTCGCCTATTCGGTGACCACCAGCGACCAGGCGATGGGCGATAACGTGCAGTGGCAGGCGGGTCTGATCGCCAAGCCCTTTCCGCTCCAGCAGGGCCGCGTGACGGTCTCTTGGCCCGAGACGCTGCCGGTCACCAAATTGCGGCTCGGCAAGGCGGCCGTGCCGGAGCCAGCTGCGAAAGACGGCTTCATGACATGGTCGGCCAGCCTGCCGATCCCCGAGCCCGACCCGATGCCCGATGATGCGCCGTCGCGCTTCCGGCTCGGCGATCTCATGCAGGTGTCGACCTATGCCGACTGGGCAGCGGTCTCGCGCAACCACGCGGTCCATTACACCACGGCGGGCAAGGTGACCGCCGGCAGCGACCTTGCCAGCCGCATCGCAGGCATCGCTGCCGCCAGCCCCGACCCGCTGACCCGCGCCGCGCTCGCGCTCAGGCTGGTGCAGGACGATGTCAGCTACCTCATGAACGGAATGGACGGGGGCAACTACATCCCGCAGGCGCCCGAGGAGACCTGGGACAAGCGGTTCGGCGACTGCAAGGCGAAGTCGCTGCTGCTGCTCACCATGCTGCGCGAGTTGGGGATCGAGGCCGAGCCGGTGCTGATCCGCACCGAGGGCGGCGATGCCCTGCCGAGCCTCTCGCCGATGCCGGGCAATTTCAACCACGTGATCGTGCGCGCGGTGATCGACGGCAAGAATTACTGGCTCGACGGCACGACCGCGGGTGTGCGGCTGGATTCGATCGACGAGGTGCCGCGCTTCTTCTACGGCCTGCCGCTGCGCGAGGCCGGGGCCGACCTGATGCCGCTCGACACGCGGGTGCAGACGACGCCTGACCGGGTGGTGCGCCTCACGCTCGACCAGCGCGCGGGGCTGCGGGTGCCCGCGATCTACGACGTCACCATCGAATTCCGCGGCACGTCTGGTGCCGGTTGGCGTTCGATGGCCGATCAGGGCAACGCCGAGATGCGCAAAAAGGCGGTCGCAGGCACGGTGGAGCAGGTGATCGGCGGCGGTCAGATGATCGAGCACACCTTGCGCTACGATGCGGAAACGGGCCTCGCTGTCCTCACCGCGCGCGGGATCACCAGCACCGCATGGGCGCGCGACGGCAAGGACTACCGCTTCGAGGCGCCAGCCCAGGCCGCGCGCGAGGTGGGCTTTGACGCCGACCGGGCGCGCTCTGCGTGGCGCGCGATCCCCTTGAGCCTCAACGGCCCGGTCTACTTTGCCAGCAAGGCCGAAGTGCTGCTTCCCGATGATGCCAAGGTGGCGTTTGAAGGCACAGCAGAGCCGGTCGCCGCGACCATCGGCGGGGTCGAGCTCGCCTCCGCCGCCAAGCTCGAAGGCCCGCGCCTCATCATCGACCAGAGCATGCGCACCCTCGAGGAGGAACTCGCGGCCGACCGCATCGCCCCGGCGCGGCGCGAGCTGGCACGCTTCGACAAGCAATTGCCGGTGCTGCGCTCCGCGGGCGAGGTGCGCGAGCTGTGGCAGTATTTCGGCAAGGACCGCGCGCGCGTCGCTGAACTGGAGAAGCTCTTCGCCAAGGGGATTGCCGAGGCCGAGCCCGATGACGTCAACCCGCTCACCAATCGCGCCGGCTTCCGCGCCGGAATCTACGACCACGCCGGGGCGCTGGCCGATGTCGAGGCGGCGATGAAGATCGAGGATTCGCGTGACCTGTACCTCGCCCGCGCGGCGCTGCGGCGCGAGCTTGGCGATCTGGCGGGCGCGCTCGCCGACACGCAGGAGGCCGAGACGCTCCAGCCCGACGGTTCGACCTATGCCGACCAGATCTACACGCTGGGTCTGCTTGGCCGGGGCTCAGAAGGGGTGGCCCTGGCCGAGGATTTCGAGGCGATCACCAAGGACCGTTCGGTCGCGGCGATTGTGATGGCAACGGCGCTCGGCTGGGACGGGCGAGCGGACGAAGCGCTCGAACTGCTCGACGATCTGATCGCCCAGCGCCCGACCGATGGCACGCTGCTCAACGAAGTGTGCTGGGAGGCCGGGATCTGGAACAAGATGGACGACACCCGCTTCGAAGCCTGCACCAAGGCTGTCGAGAAGAGCGAAAACTCCGCCTCCGCGCTCGATAGTCGGGCGATGGCGTATTTCCGGCTTGGCAATCTCGAGGCGGCCAAGGTCGATCTCGATGCGGCGCTGCTCGCCGAGCCGTATCAGATCCCATCCCGGCTCCTGCGCGGAGTGGTCCGCAAGGCGTTGGGCGATGCCGGCGGCAAGGACGATATCGCGCTGGCGCTGAAGATGCAGCCGTCGATCGCCAAGACATACAAGGCCTACGGGATCGACCTCTAAGGGTCAGGCGGGAATTGCTTTGGGCGTGGGGGCATAGCCTGTTAAGGGCGCCCCCATGCTTACCATCGACAATGTCACCGTGCGGCTTGGCGGCCGGGCCATCCTTGAACGCGCCAGCGCGACCGTGCCAATTGGCGCGCGCGTCGGGCTGATCGGTCGCAACGGCGCGGGCAAGTCGACGCTGATGAAGGCGCTGATCGGCGAGATCGAGCCTGACGACGGCGAAATCTCGAAGCCCTCGCGCGCCAAGATCGGCTACATCGCGCAGGAAGCCCCGCACGGCAACATGACCCCCGAAGAGGTCGTGCTTGCCTCGGCGACCGAACGCGCCGCGCTCCTGGCAGAGCTCGAAACCTGCACCGACATGGACCGGATGGGCGACGTGCACGAGCGCCTGCTCGCCATCGACGCCTACAGCGCTCCGGCCCGCGCGGCGAAGATCCTGAGTGGTCTGGGCTTCGACGAGGAGATGCAGCAGCGCCCGGTCGACAGCTTCTCGGGCGGCTGGAAAATGCGCATCGCGCTGGGCGCGCTGCTGTTTTCCGAGCCCGACATCCTGCTGCTCGACGAGCCCTCCAACCACTTGGACCTCGAAGCGACGCTGTGGCTGGAGAACTTCCTCAAGTCGTACCCGGCCACGCTGGTGGTGATCAGCCACGAACGCGACCTCCTCAACAAGGTGGTCGACCACATCCTGCACCTGCAGGGCGGACAGCTGACGCTCTATCCGGGCGGATACGACGCCTTCGAGAAGCAGCGCGCCGAACGCGCGGCGCAGTTGGCAGCGGCCAAGCAGTCGCAGGATGCGCAGCGCGCGCGGTTGCAGGATTACGTCGCGCGCAATTCGGCCCGTGCCTCGACCGCCAAGCAGGCCCAGTCGCGCGCCAAGATGCTTGCCAAGATGCAGCCGATCGCAGCGTTGATGGAAGATCCCTCGCTGAGCTTCGACTTTCCCGATCCCGATTCGCTGAAGTCTCCGATGATCACACTGGAGCACGCTGCGGTCGGTTACGGCGCGGCGCCGCCGATCCTCAAGCGGCTCAACTTCCGCATCGAGGCGGATGACCGCATCGCGCTGCTGGGCCGCAACGGCAACGGAAAGACGACGCTGGCGCGGCTGCTCGCCTCGCAGCTCGAGCCTGCCGAGGGCGAGGTCAATGCGCCGGGCAAGCTCAAGGTCGGCTATTTCACCCAGTATCAGGTGGAAGAACTGGCGGGCGAGGATACCCCGCTCGATCTGATGAACCGCGCCATGACGGGGCAATCGCCCGGTGCGGTGCGGGCGCAGCTGGGGCGCTTCGGGTTCTCGGGTCCGCGCGCGAACCAGCGGGTCGACAAGCTGTCTGGCGGGGAGCGCGCGCGGCTGGCGCTGGCGCTGATCACCCGCGACGCGCCGCACCTGCTGATCCTCGACGAGCCGACCAACCACCTCGACGTCGACGCGCGCGAGGCGCTGGTCCAGGCGCTCAACGATTTCGCCGGTGCGGTCATCCTGATCAGCCACGATCGCCACATGGTCGAGCTGACCGCCGACCGGCTGGTGCTGGTCGATCATGGCGGAGCCAAGGATTATCCGGGCAGCATCGACGATTATATCGACTTTGTGCTTGGCCGGAATCAGCCGAAGGGCGAGGCCAAGGCCAAGGTCGCGAAGACCGACAAGAAGGCCGCGGCGAGGGCTCGCGACGATGCCGCGGCGCTGAAGCTGGCGGCGGTCGAGGCGGAGCAGGCGAGCGCGGCCCTGGCCGC